>JAZQWM010000039.1:0-264492 GCA_045632345.1 Eubacteriales bacterium
GTCTGTCTGTCTGTCTGTCTGTCTGTCTGTCTGTCTGTCTGTCTGTCTGTCTGTCTGTCTGTCTGTCTGTCTGTCTGTCTGTCTGTCTGTCTGTAAGGATTATCGCACTCTTGTCATTGAATGTCAATAGCTTATCGCGATAATATTCATATTGTTTTTGTCTTGCTTCAATCTCTGCTGGCAAGCCAATTTGCAGGTCAGAACAAATTGCGTCAAAGTTGTCTAAAACATATATTATTTTCTTCTGTGTTTCTATTGGTGGCACAGGCACAACAACTCTTGAAATAGCATTAGAGTTAAATTGTTGTTGCCCTGCCTTAGAAACATATTTTTCTGCTTGTTTCCAATACAAATTAGACTTAGAAAAATGCCAATAGTATCTATTCAATAATACTGTGTTGTCAAGGTCTATTTTTATTAGAAAAGAAGCGTAAACAGCGGACTCATCATTAGGCACATACAATGTTTTTCCATATGTAGCGCCTGTTCTTGCCATTAGTAAATCACCTTTTTTAAGCAAGTATTTTTCGCTTTCTTCATTGAGCGTTATGTACTTGCAATTTTCGGGCTGTAAATTTCCGCCGTCTGTTATATCTGTTATACGAATATAACGAGCATTTCCTTCATCCTTGGCAACATCTGTAAATCCATAAGTAAATTTTGCTATTTCTCCAAGAGGAATTTGTTTAATTCCGCTTTCAAAAGTCAAAAGGTCATCCCTGTAAAATTCGTACTGCTGTCTGCGAGCTGTAAGCTCTGCTGTAAGCTCTGCTGTAAGCAGCGTGAACTTATCCAACACTTGGACTATTTCACGCTGAGCCACCAAAGGTGGCACAGGAACTTTTATAGTAGCCATTACATTACTCATCAATTTTGGATTTCCCATTCCAGAATTAACGTATTTCGGTGCTTCAATAGCTAACGTATAATAAAGAAATTTCGTTAAAACTTTCTCGTTATTTACTTTCAATAACCCACATACATTAGTAACGCTAAATTTTCCTGTTCTATAAAAAATCGTACCAGCATTTGCTCCGTCGGTAGTCCACGTAAGGTATTCGCCGTCAAAATCATAAGTGGATATTTTTCCAAGTTCTCCGTTATTTTCTGTTTGCGAAGAATATACAGGGAATTCACCAACATTGTCCCTGATGTAATCTTTCGACATTACTCTACCACGAGTAATATTGCAGATTTCACCAATACGGTAGAAATCAACACCATTCGGGCACAATTCTTGTAGTAATTTTTCAATCTTAATCATCGTCTTCCTCCGAAATATACTTAATCTCGGTGATACATTTTTTTATTGTCGGGAAAACAACCTCGGCTTCGTTTCCTCTGGAACTACCAATAGCTTCTAAATCAATACCATAATAAGGTACTGAAATATTGCACGACATCCAAGTCATTGTTCCACAAAGTTTGCTTTCCAAGTAACTGTTTTCAGGTTTTTTGCTCCACGAAACATATATTTTGTTGTATTTAGGAGCGATTGCTTTTTTCACAGGGTCTGTTCTACCTAAATATCTATACACAGTACCTCTATATAGTATAGAATTCGCAACTCTTTTTTCAAAAGTTTTCTCGCTATCTTTCATTTTCAGCAAAAGCTTCATAAGAGTTTCAAAAAAGCATTGATAAGATTTTTCTACTTTTTTGTCTTTTTTGCGTCCTACATAAGTTTTTCCTGTCCAAAAGTCACAAATTTCCTCTATATCTTCGCCAAGAGCTAAAAGCATATCTTTTGTGGTATTTGTAGCCTTGTAGTAAGACTTTATATGGTCTGTTGCTTCCTTAACGCCTTTGGCAATCTGCTTTGTTTCGTCACTCCACAAAGAGGACATATCAACACTAAGCATTTTCAATCTCCGCTATTATCTTGTCAATTTCTTCTCTCAATACATTCTCGCGGGCTACTATTTCCTTTATTTGTGCATTGAGCTTAATAATGTCAATAGCTTCTTTTGTATTTTCTTTCTCAACGTATGTGCTAACTGAAAGGTTATAGTTGTTTTCAGGGTTGCCGATTACATCATTAGAAACAAGCTTTGCTTTATGCTCAACGTCTGTCCTGTCAGTAAAGAGCTTCAAAATGCTATCTATATGGTGCTGACGCATTTTATTATTGTTGGTAACCTTTTCGCATTCAGCAGTTGCGTCAATAAACAAGATTCCGTTATCGTTCTTGGATTTCTTCAAAACCATAATGCAGGTAGAAATAGACGTGCCAAAGAAAAGGTTGTCTGGCAACTGAATAATACAGTCAATAAAGTTGTTGTTAACCAAGTATTTTCTTATTTTCTGCTCAGCTCCGCCACGGTAGAACACACCAGGGAAACAAACGATAGCCGCAGTTCCATTTGTCGCAAGCCAAGAAAGAGAGTGCATAACAAAAGCAAGGTCAGCCTTGGATTTTGGTGCTAAAACGCCAGCAGGGGCAAAGCGTGTGTCATTTATTAAAAGCGGGTTATCATCGCCAGCCCACTTAATAGAATAAGGCGGGTTAGAAACGATTGCTTCAAATGGTTCTTCATTCCAATGCTGTGGAGAAATCAAGGTATCTTCACAAGCAATATTAAACTTGTCAAAATCTATATCGTGCAAGAACATATTTATACGGCAAAGGTTGTATGTTGTCAAGTTGATTTCCTGACCGTAAAAGCCTTGTCTTACGTTTTCCTTGCCAAGCACCTTAGCATACTTTAAAAGCAACGAGCCAGAGCCACAAGCAGGGTCATAAACCTTATTTACTTGCTTTTTGCCAACGACAGTCAATTTCGCAAGAAGCTCAGAAACCTCTTGTGGTGTAAAGTATTCGCCACCGCTTTTACCTGCGTTGGAAGCGTACATACCCATTAAGAATTCGTAAGCGTCGCCGAAAGCGTCAATGGTGTTATCTTGGTAATCGCCAAGCTTCATTTCGCCAATATCGTTAAGAAGCTTAACGAGCTTTTCATTTCTCTTTGCAACAGTTGCGCCGAGCTTGTTGCTGTTTACGTCAATATCATCAAACAAGCCCTTAAAATCGTCTTCGCTGACTGTACCTTTTGCAGAGTCTTCAATGGCTCTAAACGCTTTTTCAAGTGTTTCATTTAAGTTCTCATCATCAGCCGCTTTTTTGCGTACGTTGCAGAAAAGTTGGCTCGGTAAAATGAAGAAGCCTTTTGTTTCAACCATTGTTTCGCGTGCTTCTTCTGCTTCGGCGTCGGACATCTTAGAATAATCAAAATCAGTATTTCCAGCGTCACACTCTCCTGCATTTATGTAATTTGTGATGTTTTCAGAAATGTAGCGGTAAAACATAATTCCAAGCACATATTGCTTAAAATCCCAACCGTCAACGCTTCCGCGAAGGTCGTTTGCCATGTTCCAAATGGCTTTGTGTAGCTCCTCGCGTTCTTGTTCTTTCTTCAAATCTGCCATTTTGCCCTCCAAAAATATGCAAGTCAATATATTAATATAATAGCATAAAAACGCGCGCAATTCAAGGAAACTTTGAAAAATTCCCATTTTCGCCCATACATTATTACATTGGTATTTTAATGGTTGGCACTATACTCGTGAAAATACGCGGAAGTGGGTACGAAATTAAGCTCTAGTGGTTTAATCACGCCTTAAAAACAAGCAAAAAAACGCCAAAATCACCGCTTTTTCAAAGCATTTATGGCAATTCAGGGTGTTGGACGCGGGCTTCGTTCGATTTCAGCACAAGTCAGTTTAACACCCACGCTAACCAAAAATTAAAAGGAACGGTTTTCCGTTCCTTTTCTTATATTTCGGGGTATTTAATTTTTACAGGGGTGCCTTTTTTGGCGGATTCTACTGTTGCGCAGGCAACGGCTATGGTGGAC
Source organism: Eubacteriales bacterium (assembly GCA_045632345.1). Classification (GTDB taxonomy): domain Bacteria; phylum Bacillota; class Clostridia; order Oscillospirales; family CAG-272; genus RGIG2000. Next base: position 3,855 of record JAZQWM010000039.1, read on the forward strand.
GCGCCTTCCATTGAGCTTACAGGCATTTTGCCGCCACTTTGAAGTGCTTCAATAAACACCTTGATTTCTTGGCTTACGTTGTGGCTATTTACGTTTACGTCTAGCTCCTTTGGAGTTGTAAAGTCGCTATCGCTTTCCGGGTCGGCGTTTTCGAAAAGCTGCATTGTAGGGGATGTGTTATCGCAAATAATTGTACCCTTAGTGCCGTAGAATGCGCTACGCATTGTGTAGCCACGCTTACAGCCGATTGATGCAAACACCTTGCCTACAACGTTGTTTGGAAATTTATAAATTGCTATTGTGGCATCGTCAGTAGGCCAATCCTTTAAGCATTTATGGTTACTGTATGCACTAACCTCGGTAGGGTCTCCTGCAATCCAGCGAAGTAAGTCGACGGCGTGGCAGCCACCGCCTATAAATCCGTGTCTTTCAGGAGTGATACGCCAATTATTATGTCCGCCTATTCTTGAATAATCGTGAGCGTATTCGCTTTCAACAAAGAATAATTCTCCTATTACGCCCTTGTCAATTAGCTCCTTTGCTTGAACGAAAGCGGGGGTGCAACGGCATACCTGTCCTATCATTAGCTTTCTGCCTGTCTCCTTTTCTACTCGCATCATTTCCTCACATTCGCTAACGGATAGAGCCATTGGCTTTTCACAGAGAACGTCCTTGCCTGCTCTTAAAAATGCGACTGTCATTTCAAGGTGGAGCTGGTCGGGGGTAACGATTACAACTGCGTCAACGTTTGGATCGTTTACTAGCTCTTTATAGTCGTTTACAGCCACGTCTAAGTTAAATTTTTCCTTGCGGAGCATAAGTCTTTCGTTATCAACGTCGCATATGCCGTATAAATTTGCTTTGTCGCTATTATCTGTAACGCCATACATATGCCCCTCTGCCATACCGCTACAACCGATTACAGCTATATTTATTTTCTTTTCCATTATAAAAGCTCCTTTAGCATTTTTTTGCTTTCCTCTATGATAATTTCCGCTACACCCTTTTTAAATTCTGACGTTCTTGCTTCAAATCCGCCCTCGTCAAATGCTTCCTTAGTTGGTAGATAGGAATAATATCCGTTTGTGATTGAGGTGGGAAGCACTAAATCATAACCCTTTGCTTTTTTAAGCTCTAAGCCGATATCAACAAAGGATTCTCCCGGCGCGCCAATTAAGACAACGGGACCGATTTTAACTGCACTTATTTGAACGTCTATTTTTTCGGGACCGTTTTCAAAGTCAATCATGCGCTTGGCTTCATAGTAAAGTGTGTTTTGCTCCATTTCATCGCCCGGCAAGGCGTTAAGTCCCTTTTCACGATATAGCTTTAATATTTCATACGCCTTCGGTAGCTCTTCCTTGGTAGGCATATTTGTAGGCACGGATATCATTTTTTGTAAAAAATCTATGCTTGAAACCTCTCTGTATTTTGCAAAATCGTACACCTGAGCAACGGAACAAGCGACACATCTGCCCATAAACTGTGAATATTCGTAGCCGTGTCCAAATGCGCTTGGGCTCATTCTTTCCTCGCCTCTGATTTTTGGGAAAATATTTATATGGTTTACGTCCCCAAGTGCGCCGTTAAAGAAAATGCACTTGGTGTTTGGTATAATTCTTTCAACCTCTTTTCGTGTTGCTCCCGGCCAGTCGGCTGAAAGCTTACAGCCACCGATTACGTCAGGGTGGTTGCCGTAATTTACAAGGACTATTGATTCTTTTCCTTCTCTATCAAAGCGAAGCACGTTTACACGGTTGTCAGCTTCTCCAATAGGGCGTACTACTTCGGGATCATTTATTCCCGGATTGGTTCTCGTTGTACCGTCCTTCATTAAAAATCTACGGACAAACGCTATTTCCGGAGCAGTACCTACGTTAAATCCCATTTTAGCGTTTTTCATATCTGCTAGTGCCATCAAAGACACGTCTGCCATTTTGCGGTTTACAAACTGAAAATACTCTTTTTCAAGTGGTTCGTTTGTAGTTTTTTTCAAAAACGGCGCGGTATGTGTGTGTATTGCGTGTATATAGATTGCATCGCTTGGAATTGAGGTGGCAGCGGAAATTGATTTTTTAAACTCCACGGCACACTCCCATTCAATGGCGCAGCTATCAAGGGAAATTAAAAGCGCGGTTTTTTCGCCGTCGGAAACTGCTATTGCGTTAATTTCCAAATCGTCAAGCACTCCGTCCATTGGGCGAATAAGTCCGTTGCCTCGAAGGCAAATGCCCATCATTGAGTTTATATTAACTCTGCCAAAGCCTGCCTGCAACGTATTTTTTGAACCATATGAGGACGTGGCGTTATCAAGCTTGATTTTAATAAGGTGAGATCTTGGGAATTTTGCTTCTGCTTCCTTTAAAATTTCAATAGATTTTTCAAAATTGCCGCTATCGGCAGCCTTTGAGGATAGCTCAATATATTCTTTTATGAGTCCTTCATCATTATTAATGGTTACGCCTAAAAGCTCGTCTGTTGACACACCAAGGCATTTAGATAGCGGTGCAATTTGAGTTATATCGGGGTAGCCAACCTCTCTTTCCCATCTTGAAATTGCCTGTGGAGTTACCCCAATTTTTTCTGCAAGGTCCTGCTGTGTGATTTTTCTTTGCTTTCTTAGTTCTTTGATGATTTCGCCAATAGTTTTTGTCATAATCCACCTACTTACTAAACGTTATGTTGTAATTTTATCTTATCACATTTATTATATCATTAAAAGAACGCAAAATGCAAGAACAAATAAACGTAGCGTTTAGTTTTGCGTGTTTAGTCAATTTAAAGCTAAAAAAGGAACGGAAAACCGTTCCTTTTTAGTTATTTACGTTTATTTTGTCTTATTTAAGGTGTGTGAAAGAAGCCAAGTATAAAGCTCGTCGCCCTCGTAGGCTGCGTCCCAAGCGTTATGCCAAACGCCTTGAAGCACCTTGATTTTTGCGTTGCCGCCGCGTTTGTTTATGGATCTTACCATTTCGATACTGTTTTCAATAGGCACAACCTCATCGCAGTCGCCGTGATATACCATTACAGGTGTATTGATAAGCGCTTCGCCAAACCAATAAATTCCGCTTCCGCAGATTGGAGCTATTGCGGCAAATCTGTCTCTTTCTGCCATGGCAAACATCCAAGTGCCTGTGCCACCCATTGAAAGTCCTGTAAGATATACTCTGTCCAAGTCAACGGGAAGTGTTTCGCAAATATAGTCAAGAAATGCTACTAATGACTCGGTATAGCAGCCCCAATATCTATCCTTTGGAATTTGAGGCGCTACGCATATAAACGGATATTCCTTTCCGCTTTCTCTTACGTGCTTCATAAAGCCGTGGCGACATGCTGTATCAAGGTCGTCTCCCCATTCGCCTGCGCCGTGTAAAAATAAAACTAACGGATATTTTTTGTTTTCGTCAAAATCCTTAGGCAAGTATTTTGCATATCCGAAATTAAAGTGATGCTCACTTTCCCATTTATGCTTTGTGTACATGATATACTCCTTTTTATATTACTTATGCAACGAAAATGTTGCTCCATGCTTTTTTGCCGTTTTTGTCTCTTGCTTCTACTCTTACCCACTTTTCCGTATTGCGAATTTCGTATTCAAAGTGAGTTAAGTCCTCGCCGCGCTGGGTACGTCCCCATTCCCATGAAAGATTTGAGTGAGTTCCTATAATTTGGCAAGGAGACGTGTCAATAATTAGCTTATTGCCTTGGCGCTCTACCCTTAAATCAGGTCCTTCCGTGGCATAGAAATCGCCTTGCTTGATAGCCTTCAAAAGCGCTTCATTGGTAAGCTCATCCGCTTTTACCATAATCCAGCCAAGACGGTTATCGTTGCCGTCATACGCATGCGCATCATCGGTGGCAAGGATAAGAGGATATGCGCCTGAGTTTGCGCAAATATCAACGTAATAGTCTGAATACGGGCGAAGGCTTTGACCTGCATCGGATACGGCATTATAGATTTCAGTAGCATCAACGCCCTTTAAGTCTATAAGGTCGGACGGTGTATTTAACGACCACGCAGGGTGCGCAAGGACAACGAAGCCATCCTGCTTTTTAATAGCGTCTGCTACCTCTTGAGGTGTTGCGTTTCTATTTGGGCTTGGATTTGCTTTTGCAAAAAGTGATAGAATGTGGGAAACGCCCTTCATTGTATCGTTTGTGCCTACGTTATATTCGCAGCCAGGGATAATAAGAAGTCCTTCTAACGTGCCGCCCTCTCCGTACACCCAATGGTCTGTAAACGCTATGGCATCAAATCCATCGTTTTTGTATTCCTTAGCCACGTCCTCGGGAGATTTTGAGCCATCGGAAAGAGTTGTGTGTAAGTGAAGCGCCAGCTTATAATATTTTTCGCCGAATTTATTTGTTATCATTTTCTCACTTCCTTTCCTTTTGCACAATCTCTCTGATTTTATTCATATCAAATTTCGGCTTTCTTTCGTAGGTATAAAGACCGTTGACCTCTTGCTCAATATCGTAGAGCTGAGTATAGCAGAAGCCGCAAATATATGGGCAGTCAATTAACGTTGTGGTTAAGGATTCAAATCTTGATAAAAATTCTTCCTCAGTTTTTGGCGCGTTGCCGTAGCCCCAGCCGCCCTCAACACCGTCAACGTCCCATCTTATGCCGCCGTACTCGCTAAGGTAAAGCGCCATATCCTTATAGTTGGTTGACTTTTGGTATTTTGAAATACCGCTATGCCATGGGTGATTATCGTAATTTTCAAGCATTTCATTCTGAGTTTTTGCAAGGTAGATTTTTTTAAAGTCCTCTGTATCCTGAATATAATCGTGAAGGTCATAGATATCGGATACAACCTGGTAGTTACCGCTTGTGCCTATACATGGACGCGTTGTATCCATTGATTTTGTGGCATAATATGCGGCTCTTATAAAGTCATCGTTTTGGTGTCTGTTATCCCAGTCCCAGGTTTCGTTAAGAGGACACCAGCCGATAATTGACGGGTGGTTGAAATCTCTTTTTATTTCTCTTTGGTATTCTAAAAGGAACGGAGTTAGCTGCTCCATTTTTGAATAGTCAAGGTGGGCGTTGGCAGTTTCGCCAAATACTAGGTAGCCCATTTTATCGCAGTGATATAAAAATCTTGGCTCAAACACCTTTTGGTGTAATCTTGCGCCGTTAAAGCCTGCTTCAAGTGAGAGCTTAATATCATTTAAAAGCTCCTCGTCGGTTTCGGCTGTGTATATGCCGTTTTTATAGAAGCCTTGGTCAAGGACTGTGCGAAGGAATGTCTTTTTGCCGTTTAAAAGGTAATTTTTATTGTCAAATTTTGTTGAACGGATACCGAAATAGCTCTTTACCTTATCCTTGCCGTAGGTTAAATCAAGGTCGTAAAGTCTGCCGTTGCCTGCTTCCCATAAGTGAAGCTCGCTAAGATTTAAGGTTATATGGCTAATGCCGCCATTTAGCTTTGCAGACACCTCTCCTACGTTTTTGCCCTTATATGAGGCTACTGCCTTAAACTCAGCGCTGCCAACTGCTTCAACCTCAATTTGAACGCTCTTTTGCTCTATTGAGGTGTAATATCTTACGTTCTTTATATAATTTTTGTCAACGTATTCAAGCCAAACCGTTTGCCAAATGCCTGTTGTACGTGTATAGCAGCATTCAATGGAATAGTAGTTTTCGCATTGCTTGCCAGATGCTTTTCCGTTTGGATGAGTATCTATGGCGCAAACTGTGATAATATTTTCCTCATCAAATTTTACGTGGTCGGTAATATCAATATCAAAGCCTACGTATCCGCCGATATTGTGATATACCTCTTTGTGATTTACATAAATATAGCTTTCGTAGTCAACTGCGCCGAAATGTAAAATTACTCTTTTGTTGGTTTTTTTGATATTTATCTTCTTTAAGTACCAAACGCAGTTAAGGTAGTCAGTATTTCCAATGCCTGATAGCTTACTTTCAGGGCAAAATGGAACTGTGATTTTTGAGTCAAGCGAGGTTCTTTCGTAGAATTTTCTGTCTCTGCCACTTATTCCTCTGTCAAGCTCAAATTCCCAAGTGCCGTTTAGGTTAACCCAATTTTTTCTTTCAAACTGTGGGTTTGGATGCTCCGGTCTTGGAATGGGTGTATTTTTCATGCTTGATATCCTTTCATCGGTAATTTTGTCAAGGTAGTCGCACATCTTTTTTACGTAGTCAAGCTTATAGCCTAAAACTTCAAGGGGCGCTCTGCGCTCTCCCGGAATTTCAAGGTTGTATAAGCCGTTATATTTAAGTAATTTCATTTCGCAAATAACGGAAACGAAATCAACCGTGCCACAACCGTATGGCATTAGGTGCTGGTCATGCTCCCCTTGGTTATCGGCTAAGTGAAGCGCCTTTATGTGCTTGCCTGCTTTTTTGATAAAATTAACCTGATCCTTGTCTCTTAGGTGTAAATGTCCTGTATCAAGGCAAATACCAAGATTTTTGCTTTTGAACTTATTTATAAAGTACATAAGTCCGTCAACGTTATTTGCAAAATCTGCGCTGATTAGGTTCTCTAAGCAGATAACCATATCCGTTCCCTTAACGTAATCTAAAAGCTCGGAAAGCGCTTTGCAATTTTCCTCAATTTGCTGCTCTTTTGTAATTGTAGGGTCGTTTTTCCATAAAAGTGAATCGCAATGCAAAACGGCATTTTTCACTCCCATCGCTTGAAATAAATCAATTTGCTTCTTTAAAAATTCCTTGCCACTATCTTGACAAAGCTTTGCTTCGTAGGAAAGGTGTCCCTGTGAAATTTCAACACCTATTTCCTTTGCAAATTCCTTGAATTTTTCGCCCTCGCTTTTTATATCTCCTCTATCCATAAGCATATACGCATGCTCAAAGGAAATTTCGCAGCAGTTAAAGCCGTGCTTTTTAAACTCGCGAAGCGCATCCTCTGGGGATAAATCAAAATAGTAGCTTGACCAAACGCTAATCTTCATAGTTATTCTCCGTAAAGTAAATATATTTTTATTTTACAACAATACTTTCCGTATGTCAACATTTATAAATAAAAGAACAGGCAGTATTGTCCTGTTTTTAAACGTCAATACTGTCTGTTCATTATTATTTAGTTTTATGGAACGTCGGAATACTTTTTAGCCTCAGCAACGTCGCTATATCCGTTGGCTGTTACGTATTTTATCGCGTTATTTACAATAACGTACATGTTGATTGTAATTTCAGCGTTTTTAACGCTTTCATTTGTCCAATCGCTTGAGGTTAAAACAAAATCAACTGCTGAGTAGCCTTCGCCTGTAAGGTCTGCCTTTACTACGTTTTCCTTTTGATTTCCATTTTCATAAAGCGGAGTATTATTGTTGGCAGAAGCAACAAAGCCGTATGTTACCTTGCCGTTTTTAGCTTCGTAGTCCTTAAGAGCGTTTTGGTCTATAATATATCCCATGCAGAAGCCGCCCTTATCATTCTTTGAGTAGCCCTTATAACCAAACACCTTGCTTGCTGTTACTTCCTTGTCTGCACTACAAAGACTACATTTTACTACCTTTGTGCCGTCCTTGGAAAGGTCAGCGTATGTTACGGAGATGAGCGTTGCCTCGCCGTTTACATAGTCAAGGTTATGCTCAAGGGCTGTTCCCTCGATAGCGTCCTGATCCATTACAAAGCCACAGAAGCAGTACGTATATAAGCCTGCATCAACCTCGCACTTAGCTGGAACGTCAAGTGTTTTTTCTGCCAAGTGGGTTGTGTTATCTGGAGCGTTACAGAATACCGCTGTTTTTCCGCCTGAGAACGTTACGCTATTTAAGTCAACGTCGTTTGGATTTGCAAAATATACGTGTGTGGTTTTGCCCCAATATTTTGTTGAAACAGTTGTCATATCACCAAGGAATACAATCTTGTTTTCAGGTCCGTTTTGGAAGAAATATTCATTTGGCATTGTTGTAAGGTTTTCGCCGAATACCAACACGTCATTTAGATTTTTACATTCTCTGCACACACTATTGTTTGAAATAGTTGTAAGGTTTTTTGGAAAATAATAAACTGTTGGCTTTTCAGGGATTGCATCATATGTAAAGGTTTCATTTACGAAGTACATATTAACACAGTCATCAAAGGTAGCATTTCTTGATCCACCGCCTCCGCTTGACCAAGATACAAGTGATTCTGAAAGGTGTACTGCACCTAAGTTTGTGCAACCGGAGAAATGAGCAACGTCATACAAGGATGTAAAACAATCAGGCATTGAGAACGCTTTAAGATTTTTACAACCAAAGAACATATATGATGGGAATACCCTCATTGGGTTGTCTTCGGTAAACTTAAGAGTACACTCCTCAAGCGCTGACGCGTTTTGGAAAATAGCATTTGAAAGACTTGTTATGGAACTGGGGAATGTTATCCATTTTAACGTTTTTCCGTCCAATCCTGCATACTTAGCAACATGAGTAATTCCTGTTGGAATATCAAAGCCCTTTACATCTGCATACGTGTAAAGATTACCGTCTGCCTCGGTTTTTCCAAGCTTATCGTTAATATAAGTAAAATCCATAAAATACTCAAATCTAGTATTATAATCTCCTGTACCTACGGTTGACGTGTCGGTAAATACATAGCTTACAGGGCATGTAAATCCGTCATTGAATTCAATGATTTCATCATCGATACATTGGTATTTTGTTCTTACAGGTGCATCATCGTAGGTTGTAACTGCGGCGCTTGCTGATACTACAAATAAGCAGGAAAGAACAAAAATCATTGTTAAAGCTAATAATAGTTTTTTCATTGGTTTTCTCCTTAAAAATATTGATTACAATTTTATATTATCATATGCAGCCGTTATTGTCAAGTATAGCATTGACACATGAGTAGATAAATGCTAAAATAGATTTAAGAAACGTTGTGAGGTGGATATATGAAGCGTCCTTTAATTACCATGTCGGCAATAACGGGAAAGCCTACGAAAAACGAAATATTCGATTATTTGAAATCGTTAAAAGATAACTCTATTGAACAGGTTATGCTCTATCCTCGCTCGGGATGTGAGCTTGAATATTTAAGTGAGGAATGGTTTTTGACAATTTCCCACTTTATTGAATGTGCAAAAGAGCTTGAAATGTCAATTTGGCTTTATGACGATTTTAACTGGCCAAGCGGAGATGCAGGCGGCAGAGTTACAAAAATTCCGGAGTACAGGCTTAAATCCATAAAAACAAAAGGTGAAAGCATTGGAGAAATAAGCTATAAATCCACACACAACTCGGGACTTTTTGGAGAAAAGTTCTTTCCTAATTTGTTATCATATGAGTGTGTTGACTACTTTATAAGATGCACACACGAGGAATATTACAAGCGTTTTTCGGAGCATTTTGGTACAACAATCAAGGGAATTTTCACTGATGAACCATCAGTCGGTTATGCGTGCAAGGACGATTGTATTCCCTACTATGACGGAATGGAAAAGGACTATTTTGACTACTATGGACGTGATTTTAGTGGGGATATGTGTGCGAAATATGAGGATTTTTACTCAAACGCCACGGTTATAATTTCAAACAGATTTAGAGACTGCTATCTATCTAAGCTATCAAGCTGGTGCGAAAATCACGGAATACTAATGACGGGTCATTTAATGAATGACAACAACCCACTTTATGGGGTACAGCATGGCGGAGACTTCCTTAAAAATCTTGCTACACTTTCCTTGCCCGGTATTGATGAAATTTACACAGATTTTTCTGACGGATGTGAAATGTCCCTTCTTGGCACGTGTGAGTATGCAAGCAATGAAAACGGCGCTATGGCAGAGCTTTTTGCTCTTGGACCTGTTGATATGTCTTACGATAAAAAACGCGCTATGCTTTATCTTTGCGCTTCGTTTAAAATTAACCATTACTTTCTTGCAATTTCCCACCTTGATATGAGTGGAAATGCGTACATAAAGGACTATTTTAACAATTTTAGCTCCTCTCAGCCGGATTTTTCGGGCATGAAGCTTTTATCTAAGGAATCAGAAAACGCTTCGCTAATTGCAAAAAAGGACTTTAACCCCGACGTTTACGTAAGATATCCTTTTGAGCTTTGCTCTAAAAACCTATCAAGCTGGATAGATATGTCCCCATTTTTTGAGCTTATAAATACTCTTACGTATAACCAAATACAATGGAAATTTATAAACGATGAATGCGTTTCCTCAAGCGTAATTGAGTATTTAGGAGACGGCAAATTCACTTTGAACGGAAATGACGTTGATTTAACCGAATTAAAGGATAAAATCAGCCATGATGTGATTGTAACAGATGAAAATAAAAACACACCTCAAGGGATTTTTGTAAGAAAATTTGTTGACGGTACTTTTTTAGCTATAAATTTATTTGGCGAGGAAAAGGAATATTTTATCGACAAAAATGCCGTATTCCTAAAAAAATGCCAAGTGTATTTTTTCGATAGTTGCGTTGACAATACCGTAATTTGCGACACACGTCCCGCACTTAACGTAACTTATAAAAATGAAAACGCTATACGCGTAACGTATCTAAACGACGTAAACGAAGCTAAGGTAATATGTGAGCATGATACCGAAATAACCTTTGCAATAAGAAATGATGTGGAAGCGTTTTTAAATGGGGAGAGGATAATTTGCAATTCAAGTAGCAATGCTTTGCCACAGGGCATGAAAAATCTATACGGATATTCAAAAAAGCTTACGCTTAAAGAGGGGGGCAGCATTATAAAAGCCGAAAATGATTTCAAATATTTACCAAGCGTGATTTTAATAGGGGATTTTACCTATGAAATTGAAAACGGTAATATTTGCACTCTATGTCTTAAAAAGCGCAAAAAAGTCCTTGAATGTGTGGATAAAATCGCAGATTTTGGTGTGGTTACGCTTGAATGCTGCGTTGATATTCCGTCAAGCTCCACAAAATTTGAGGTTGTGGGAGCGGACATGCTAACTGAGTGCTACGTTGAAAATATAAGCTGCGGTATGAAAGCGTTTACACCTTATATTTTTGATATTGATAAAAAATATCAAGGAAAAAGCGTTAATTTGAAAATAGTACAGTATTCTTCTCTTGCGCCGATTTTTGGTAACGTTGATTATTGGGACAAAAACGTTATCACATGTGGTTGGAGAGGAACGCCGTCAACGGAAAATAAGAAATTTGGTGTTGACCGTATAAGATTTTTAAAATAATTTGTTGATTTAACTGTTTTCGTATGATAGAATATATTCAACGCTAAAAAATAATACGTAGGTGGAAATTATGATAAAAAGACAGGATTTAAGAATAAGAGACCCATTTATTTTAACGGATAAGGAAAACGGCTGCTATTATATGTACGGCACTACCGATTTAGAGGAGCATTCCTTACAGGCTAGAAATACATTTTCAGTATTTAAGAGCTATGACCTAGAGAGCTTTGAGGACGGAAAGGTAGTTGTTGACGGAAAGAAATTAGGCTTTTGGGCAGACAGAGATTTCTGGGCGCCTGAGGTTCATTTCTATAACGGAAAATACTATTTATTCGGTAGCTGTATAGCCGAGGGCAAGTGCAGATGCACACAGATTTTCGTTTGCGATACTCCTGACGGAGAGTTTGTTCCTCTATCAAGCGAAGCAAGAACTCCTGAAAATTGGATATGCCTTGACGGAACGTTCTATCTTGAAGACGGCGTGCCTTACATGGTTTTTTCAAGAGAGTGGATTGAGGTTTTAGACGGTCAAATGTGGGCTGTTCAGCTTACTGAGGATTTAAAAAGCACGGTGGGAGAGCCATTCAAGCTATTTAACGCAAGTGAGGCTAAGGACGTTACTGAATACGGTAATATCAAGGGTGCATATATTACAGATGGACCTTTTATGTACCGTGAAAACGGCAAGCTCCGTATGATGTGGTCAAGCTTTAATGAAGGCAGATACGTGGTGCTTATTGCTGAAAGTGATTCAATTAAGGGTAAATGGACACACCTTGGCAGTCAATACGATTTCTGTGGCGGACACGGAATGATTTTTGAAAATCTTGAGGGAAAGAAAATGATTTCCTTACATAGTCCAAACACCGCTGACCTTGAAAGAGCGCAGTTTTTTGATTTATAATAATAAAATCCGTGAGAAAATTCTCACGGATTTCTTTTATTACGTTAAATCTTTGTTAAATGAAATTGTTACGAAAGTGGCTGACCACTGACCTCTGACCACTACTCCGCTTGCTTTTTCTGCATTTTTATCCAGCTGACAAACGTATAGGAATCGTTTACTAAAAAGATTGCAAAGCAGATAATTACAGACACGTATCCTAGGCTTTTAAGTGAGGCAAGTATCCACATTACAATTAAGACTAAATCGTTTATTGCGTAGGCTAGTGCGAAAAACGGACTTCTTCTAAACGTTAGATATGCGGCAATAAATGATGTGAAAATTGAAAGTGAGCTTATTATCAGGTTGGCAGTACCGAAGTGTTTTAGAATAAAATAGAATATAACTGTAACCACAACTGATAAAATTGATAGGAATATCAGCTCTTTTTTCTTAATTTCGTTTACTGTAACTTGAGATTTTTTGCCTTTATAGGGATTTTTCAGCCAAGTTATAAGGGACAAAGCTGCCATTGGCAAGGACATTCCCATATACGTTACCATTTCGCCATAATATCTGAACGTAAAGGATATTATGCCGTAAAGAATACTGAATACGATTATAAGAAGCGGTCCTATGGGATTTCCCTTTGCATTGAATAATAATGCCGTTATGCCGATAAGTGTTGCAATTAGCGTTAAGATGCCGTTGTTTTCAAGAAAAATAAACGCTGATAAAATAAGAATTACAGACACACTCCACAGTATTTTTTCAAATCTTGTGAAGTAGCCTAAAAATGATTTTAGCTTATTCATTAGTCTTGGGTTTATTTTTGTACAATTACGGACACGCCGTCAGGAATTGCTGTTATCGTAATATCGTTTTTGTTTAGAATTTGCTTTGCAATTCTAATTGCTTCATCAATAGTTTTTGCAGGTGTCATATGCATTTTTTCTACAATTTCATTTTCCATTTCGGAAACGTAAATTACTCTTGCGCGCATAAGCACACGAAGCATAATTTGCGTTTGCCATTGGTCGGGAACTGTTTCGTTTCTGCCTCTATCTAGGAAAATCTTCATTGTTTTGTTTATATCTCTTTCATCGGCTAATTGATGATAGAAGTGGTCGCCGCCAATACCGTCATTTGACTTAGCAAGCATAATAATTACGCCATTTTCCTTAACGGTAGCTTCAGCCGCAGTCATTCCCTTTACGGCTTGGTACATATTTTGGTCAAGTGGGTAGCCGCCGTTTGTGGTAATTACCACGTCGCTTTCATATGCTTTTGCTCCGCAAAGTGAGGATAGGAAGTCTGTTCCCTTTTTGTGAGCTTCAACGCAGTCGCCCGCGGTGGCGTAAATTACCTTTTTATCTCCGTTTAAAACTACGTTTACTATGTAAGCTAAGTTTGCTTTTTTAGCCGCCCATACCATATCTACATGGATAGGATTATTTTCTAAAACGCCTGTTCTTGCATAATCGTTTGCAATAAACTCGGAGCAATGGTTAGCTAAAACTGTATTTCTTGCGCATACTCCCGGTAAAACGCTTTTTCTTCCGCCTGAGTATCCCGCAAAGAAGTGTGGCTCAATAAAGCCCTCGCTAACTAACAGGTCAGCTTCAATGGCAATTTTATTTACAATGCAATCTCCCCCTGATGGAAGAGTGCCGATATTTACCATTTTGTCCTTTTCATCGCAATCGTGGATATAAATATTTTCGTTTTCTACAATTTCCTTGCCGAACTTTGAAACAAGCTCCTCTTTGGTAGTGAAGCGGTGGCAACCTGTTGCAATTAGGATTGTTATATTAGCGTTTGGATTGCCTTCTCTAATTTCCTTAAGCATTGGCGGAATAATGTACTTGCTTGGCACAGGGCGCGTATGGTCGGAAGCGATGATAACAACGTTATTTTTGCCAACGCTAAGCTCTCTTAAGGTTTTTGAGCCAACGGGACTTTTCATGGCATCTAAAACTAAATCCTGCTCACTTTTTTGTGGGTCATACTCCTCAATTTTAGATTCAAGTACAGCTTTTAGCTCATCTCCAAATGTATATTCTAATTTTTCCTTTCCGTATGGGAATAATATTTTTTTCATTTTTACCTCTTTATAAATAAATGATATTCTTATTGTAGCACATTTTCCTTCCATATTCAAGGAAAAAAGCGCATCATAAAAAATTTCGGTGTGGTAGAATAATTGTAGCATAACGTAAGGAGATGATATTATGATAAAAACGTACGGATTTTTCAAGCCACATCAAAAGGTTGAAATTTCAATCAACGATAGCGCAACCATAAAGGAGCTAATTAGAGAGCTTTATAAAAAGTATGGCTGGGAAGCTAAAAACGGCTATGATATAATTACCGTTTACGATATGAAAAATTATCATGTAGTAACAAATACCGATAATACGCTATCAAGTGAAAATCTATCAGGCGGTCTTTGTCTTGCATATTTTAAGAAAAATGAATTTTTACATGTTGAGGGCGGCTGGGGACATCATATGATAGAAATGGACGCTGTTAAGGAAATAGAAAATCCATTTCAGTTTTATATGTCCTTTAAATTACCACTTAACGACCACGCTTTTGTAGCAAGTAAGGACTTTACGGTGGAAAAGCTATGCAAACCGTTTGCAATGAGTGAATATATTTACAGTTGTTCATATATTGATATAATTAAAATAGACCGTAGCAGAGCTAATTTTGAGCTTGTAAAGAGAGTTTTGGCAAGTGAAGCTATCGAAAAAGGTCTTACAGTCCTTGATTTAATCGGAGAGGACAACTTAACTACACATACAATAATGTTTTCTTAACTAAGAAAGCCAACACATTTCGTGTTGGCTTTCTTTATTACTCGCGGACACGCCCCCGTCCCTTGTCCGAGGCTACTCTGCGTCCATCATTGTTCCGATAAAGAACGGAATATTGTTTTCGCAGTCAATAATCATATATACAAAGGGTCTATCAAGATAAACTTCCTTTACTTCGGTTGGGTCAGCTGCTGCATTTCCATCCATTTGAACCGCGGTAACCGCGCCTGCTTTTGTTCCCTTTTCGCCAACTTGAATATAGGTTTTATGAAGCACCTTGCTTATATAAATATTTCCTTCGCTCCACTGTCCTATTTTTCCAAATTCCGCATTGTTTCCGTCAAATGCGTTTGTTATTCCCATGGTTTTTAATACCTCGGACATTTCGGTATCATATTCAGTTTCAAATTTTGGGACCATTGTATATACTGTTCTATACTGAGCATTTTCAAGAAGTGATTTAAGCGTATCGCCTTCAAGAGAATTAACATATTCGGAAACGGTAGTACCTTCATTTGGCAGAAGCGCTACAAAAGCGTATTTTCCGCCCTTATAGTATTTAACGAAGCCTGTGGCGTTTTCGTCCTCGAGATATTTTCTCTCGGCGTTATGCATAAATGCTACATTCTGCTTTGTACCGTCTTCCTTAGTAAAGATTTTATCACGCACTTGACCTTTTTCGTAAGGCTCTAACCATTCTGCCTCAAATGCGAGGGCGTTTATTAGGTACATAATTGCTTCTTTGGGAATTTCCTCTACTATTTTTGGAATCATTTCGTCAGTTTCCTTATTAACCCAATTATTGATATCCTTTACTGTTTGGTTGTCAAATGGAGCTTTGTAAATTTCTGCGCCGTAATAGTCTGCGTTAGATTGCAGAAATTCCTGATTTACCGTAAAGCGTTCATCATCGGTAAACCAAATTGAGTTTGCTAAGCTTAATTTGTACTTGTCGCCCTGCGGCAAGGTGTTCATATAGGAATACAAATAAAGATTAAGTTCCTCGATACTTAGCCCGAATACCTCTTCCATCTGCGCAAGCGTCTGTCCTTCTGCGCCGTTTGAGGTCATTGCTAATGCATACAAAACAGACAGGGGAGAAATAAGGGTATTTTTACCGTTTTCGTTGGCGGTTTTGAATAAGCGAATTGCGAAATCGGTTGCATTATCATTGTGTGTGTCAAGATTTTCCGATACCGCTACAAATCTCGGTGTAACTCCATCCATAAGATTAACCGCCTTGACCTCAGCATTGCAACCAACCATATTGAACGCAAATGTACATAAAAGCAACAAGCTGATGATTGCAAGACTGAATTTTGATTTTTTCATAATTTTTTCCTCCTTAAAGATTTTGATTACATAAAATAAAGCTTATACAAGCATTTCACTATAAATGACAGTTTTTTAGTGTAAAAGGTTACAAATTTTTGAAAAATTTTCTAAAAATACAGTATCAGCCATGATTTCTAATTTGATTTTACCATATTATAGTTGTTTTTTCAACAGGCAGTATGATTGATGCAATTTGAAGGTAAAACGAGGTTGCTACGCAAATGAAGTTGTCCTAAAGGACAAATGAAGTCGCTACGCGAATGAAGTTGAGGCTACGCCTCAAACGAGGTTGCCTATGGCAAACATATGCCCGTTAGTGTGAGTATCACATTAACGGGCATAATGATAGCGTGGCTATTTGATTTTTACGCGCCTAGCTTTTACATTTTTAGTTCACGGTAAGGATTGGAAAAATGTCATATATGGTACATTAGTGTGCTATATAATAATAGCGTGCATGAGCGATACCTTCGCTATTTACAAGATAGTCATTTACTTTTATCAATTTTATGTTAAAATAGAGATAAGAGCTAAATGCTATCAAAATAATTAAGGATTGGAGAAAAGAAATGAAAACATTTAAAGACATTTTTGACCTATTTGGCTTAGGCAATAATTCAAAGAACGACAAGAAGCAAAAAGTTACTCCCCTTAACGATACTGAAAAGGCATTAGCTGATTTTTCCTGTGATGATACAGATGACTTAGCTGCTTACGTGCAGAAAAGACGTTCTGACATTCAAGCTGAAAAGAACATTGAGGCTCAAATGATTGAGGATAAAAGAATTGAGGAAATTACCTCAATGGATTTACCTACTGATTTTGAAAATCTTTACGCCATGGACGAGCGTGCAACAGGTATTCATACTGAAAGCATTAACGATGGCTTAGTTATTTCACTTTCTAATCTTGCAAGAGTTGATATTGAGTATATTGCTCAAATTACAGGCAAGACGTTAAAAGAGGTTAGTTGGTCAATGGCGCGATATCTTCCTTACCTGCTAAGATTACAAATCAAGAATCTCTTATCAAAAATGCCGAATTTGACTCTATCTATCTGACTGATGACGCGTTACGCAATCAAATTAAGTAAGCAATATTTTAAAGCTCAACAACGATGACGTTGAAAAATCATACTCACTAATTTGCAGTCTTGTGGGCAAGGGTGTTGCAGTTGAATTTGCATCTTGGTGCAGAATCTTCTCTACTCTTCCAAAAATTGAGGATATATTTAAGGGTAAATGCTGCATTGTACCAAGCGGTACTGACGCGCTATACGCATTAGTTTCCTCAATGACTGCATATGCAAGAGAAAATAGCGGTAACATAAGAGAGCTTGAGTCCTCTATTGACTACGCCTTTAAGCTACCGTCCGACTATGCGTTCGTGCTAGTTAAGAACTACCTAGCTCTCGGATTAAGAGAAAAGCTAATAAACTCCCCTTCCTTTGTAAAGTTCCTACATACAAAGGGCAAGCTACTTAACGGTTGAGGTGATTAGATGGCAATAGACCAAACTAAAGCAAAGGAATATGCAAGCAAGCTTCTTACGTGCCGCATGAGGCTGCTTGCCTCCCACAGCTTTTACGGGCTTCTTTTAGCTCATACAAAATTTGCTCTTGACGAAAAGTGCCAAACAGCTTATACTGATGGTAAAAGAATTGCATTCTCTCCCGAGTTTTTGGAGAGCCTTAGCGATGAGGAAACGGAATTCGTTTTAATGCATGAAATTTTACACATTGCATTAAAGCATTGTCTAAGAGGGCATGACTATAACCAAGAGGCATTTAATATCGCATGCGATATTGTTGTAAACTCAAATATTTTAAAGTCCTTTGGGGACAATTATAGGCGTATTTCCATTGGCGGAGAGCCTCTTATGCATTTAGCGCCTAACGGCAATCCGAGTCATATGTACACCGCTGAGGAGTTATATGATATGCTTCCTAAATCTATGAAAGTGAAGCAAAGCAAATCTCAAAGCAGTAGCAGTAATGGTAATAACCGTTCCGAAAAAAAGCCGGGAGATCAAAGCGGCGGCTCGGACAAAGGTCAAAAGGACGGCAAGAAAGGCGAATACGGCTCAGCCGTGGAGCAAGGTCAGCTAATCGATAAAGCAAAAGGTAAGAGCGGATATTTCGTGTTTGACGACCATTCATTTTGGACAAATGATGAGAATATTCAAGATATAGACGCTTGGGATAAGCATTTTGAGGACGCTTGTAAAATAGTGTCTATTGAGGACCCATCGAACACATGGGGCTCACTTCCTGCATTTGCTGAAAGAATTCTAAAGCTTCGCCAAAAAGCTCAAACCAACTGGCGTGAGGTTTTAGACAATTTCGTGCAAGACGATATTAACGATTACTCCTTTAATCCTCCCGATAGACGCTTTTCCGACTCTGACTTTATGCTTCCCGACCTTAATGAGCCAACCGAAACTGTAAAGAACGTTCTTTTCATGATTGACACATCCGGCTCTATGAGTGATGATATGATAGCACAGGCGTTTCAAGAAATTCGCGGAGCTATTGGACAGTTCGGCGGAAGATTAGAGGGGTATCTCGGCTTTTTTGATGCGGTGGTTGTTCCGCCTGTTCCCTTTTCAACTGTTGAGGAGCTTGATATTATACGCCTATACGGTGGCGGTGGCACACGCTTTGACATTATATTTGATTATGTAAAAAAGGAAATGAAGGACAATCCACCGTCAAGCATTGTAATTTTAACTGACGGCTATGCTCCGTTCCCGCTGGAAAGAACAGCACACGGCATACCTGTTTTATGGGTTATCAATAACGATGATGTTGTACCCCCATGGGGGAAGCATACAGTAATCACGGTGTGATTACTGTATGCAACTATGGTTGCCTTTGGCAAGTTATGATTGCTACGCAAGTTATGATACGCCTTGCGTAGTTATGATGCTTCGCAGTTTAAAAATCAATCATATCATAACATTTACGGAGTAAATTCATAACGCTTAACATAGTTAAGCTCATAACTAAAAAACTAAAATGAGGTTATTTATGCAAATAAAAGTATTCCCTATGGGGCTTTTGTCCTCAAACGCATACGTTGTATGGGACAAAAATGAATGTATGATTGTTGACCTTGGCGTTGAGCCTAAATACTTAGAGGAATTTATAAAGGATAAAAATTTAACCGTTAAGTATTTAGTGTTGACTCATGGTCATTATGATCATGCACACTACGTTGGCAAGTATATAGAAGCATATCCAAATGCAAGGATAATTTGCCATACTGATGAAATCAAGGTTTTAACCGACAAAATCGCAAACGTTTCCTATTTGGTGTCAGACCCATGCACTTATAATTACGATTATACGCTAGTTCACAATGGCGACTCGTTGACCGTTGGCGACAGCGAATTTAAGGTGCTTAACTTTCCCGGACATACTCCCGGTTGCATTTGCCTTTTAAACGAAAAAAGCAAGGTAATGCTTACAGGAGACGTTATTTTTGCCCAAGGATACGGCAGAACTGACTTTTTATACGGAGATAGCTCACTTATGAGAGCGTCTCTTTTGCAGATTGCAAAAATGGATGAGGAAATTGAGATTTTCCCGGGACATGGTCCAAGCACTCAGCTAAAATATATATTTTAATGCGCGATAGCGTATGGAAGGGAGCAAAATATGGGAATAACTTTATTTGTCGTTTCCGACGTACACGGACATTACACAGAGCTTATTGAAGCATTAAACAAGGCGGGATTTGACAAGGATAATCCTTCCCACTATTTTGTAAGCTGTGGAGATTTATTTGACCGCGGCACGGAAAACGTCAGGGTTTATGAGTTTGTAAAAGGACTTAGACGAAAGTTTTTAATTAAGGGTAACCATGAGGATTTGCTGTATAGCGCATTAGAGCGTGGCTACCTCACAAAAACTGACGTTTATAACGGCACGGATATTACTATTCTTGAATTTTTAGGCGGCAACGCTATCAATTCGCATGGTTACATCAATAAGATTGATAATAAAGCGAAGATTTATGAGCTTATGTCGTTTATTGACTATATGCGTAACTACTATGAAAACGGAAAGTACATTTTCGTTCACGGTTGGGTGCCTGTAAATTTTGATGAAGAAAAGCCAACAGCCAACGAAAAGTACCGTTACGCCACCGACCACGAATGGGGAGATACCAGATGGTACGAATGGCAGCAGTTCTACGATGCAGGCGCAACCTTTGAGGACAAAATAATTGTGTGCGGACACCGTAGCGCTTCACTTGGCAGAATGTTTGACGAAACGAGAGAGCCAGACTGCTATGAGCCCTTTTACGGCAAAGGTATGATTGCAATAGACGCGCTGACCTACAAATCCGGAAAGGTCAACGTGCTTGTCATCAATCCAGACCAATAATATTCAATTTTCAAAGAACTAAGCCTTGCTAAAAAGCAGGGCTTTTTTGCTTTGCTACGCGATATGCGACAAGCGCGCGATATGCTTAAACTGTGTTTAAGCGCGATATTCCGCCATAGGCGGAGCGATATGCACCTTCGGTGCATGAAAAATGAAACGGAACTTCGCTCCATGAAGCACACCTTCGGTGTGATTTCGCCTTTGGCTAAAGAGGGGGGGATATAGGGGGGAGTTTATACATTCTTTTTCTTTTTTGGCTGAATAGGACTAAGATTATCATGGCGGCAGCTGTTTGCTTTACAATGATATATTAACATAAAAAAACCGGGACTGACCGGTATAGTTTTGTGATTTTTAAAAAAATTATTTTCGGAGAAAATTTAAAAAATCACGTCGTCTTTTCCCCCTAAGGGGGATATAAGGGGGTTATTCTTTCATTCTTCCATTCTTGTTCTTTTTCTTTTGCTTTCTTTATTTCTTGTTTTCTTTAGTTCTTTTATCTTTTCTCTTTTCTTTTTTCTCTCTTTTGCTTCTTTTCTCTCTCTTTTCCTTTCTCTTTTCGTTTTTCTTGCTTTCTTTTGTTCTTTTTCTTTCCTTTTCTTTGCTTCGTGGGTCACTCGTGGGTCATTTCGTTGGTCACTTCGTTGGTCATTTCCCTTTTCATGACACACTACAAAGCCTTATACCATAAGGCTTTTCAGCACTTTTTTCGTTGGTCATTTCGTGTGTCATTTCGTTGGTCACTTTTTTAGCACTATCGTATCACTCGTTTTTCAGTCGTTTTTCAGTCGTTTTTCGTTTTGGGTTTCATTTTCTTTTTCACTTTCGAAATAGAAAAGCCTGCAAGCTCCCGTGTTATTTGGGTTTGCAGACTTTTTTCGTTTTTCATTTTGCTTTTCGGTTGGTGTTTCGTTTTTAGTGTTAAATAATTTTAATACTAAAACAGTTATTTACTGCAATTTTGTTTACGCCTTCGTATAGTTCTCCGCTTGCGGTTTCGTTGCCGAAGTAATCATAGATTACGTACTGTCTTTCGGTGTTGGATTCAAGGTAGATATAGTCCTTGCCTGTGGAGTTAAACACATACGTTACGTCATTTTCAAGCTCAAGCGGAACGTTTTGATATAAAACAGCGACACATTCCCCGTCCTTTTTGCTTTTTGCCACTGTGAAATTAGCATCAAAGTCGGACACGGTAAGCTCTCCGTCAAGTAAAATATTGCGTTTTTCTCTCCAAAATGAGAGGAAATTAGCAAGGAGAATTTTGTGGTCAGCGCTTATATTATCAAAGCGGATTGAAATTTGAGGTACACAGAACATTATAGCTAAAAGCTGATACATTACGCTTTCGTTGGTGTCGTCCTTATGCCACATAAGCATATCGCTATGCACTGCCGCCTTGCCTGAGGTTAAGCGTAGATGTAGGCTATGCACTCTATTTAAAATTGCATCGTTTGGACAGTCGGTTACTCTTAAAAGGTTGCCGTATTTTGAAACGATAGGTCCAACATAGGATTGACGGAATTCAATTAAAATTTCAGGGTTGATTTCCTTTAATTTTGTTGTTACCTCAATAAGAAGTCTTTCAAGAGCCACTTCTACGGACACAGTATCCATATTTTCGTAATCTGTTGGGCTGTTTTCAGTAAGTCTAAAGGAGTCAATAAAGTCAAGCTTTAAGCCATCCCAACCGTATTTTTTAACGTAGTCAACGTAAATGCCTACTAAAAAGTCTCTAACCTCTTTAAAGCGGATATCAAGAATTGACGCTTTCATGCGGTGGTTATCGTAAAGGTATTTGCCCTTAAATCTTTCGTAGTTTTCGCTTTCAAATCCCACAAATGGAACGGAAAACCAAAACATAATTTTCATGTTAAGCGCGTGAATATCATCAACGAATTTTTGCATATCAGGAATTTTTGTTTGGCTTATTTTCCAGTCGCCACAGAATGCATAGCCACGGGAGTTATCGTCAGTTTGCCATCCGTCATCAACGATTACGGTATCCATTCCCATTGCTTTTGCAATTTTACATTCCTCTAAAA
Organism: Eubacteriales bacterium; assembly: GCA_045632345.1. Taxonomy (GTDB): domain Bacteria; phylum Bacillota; class Clostridia; order Oscillospirales; family CAG-272; genus RGIG2000. The sequence continues at coordinate 26,489 of JAZQWM010000039.1, forward strand.
TCTCACTTGGAATTGTGTGCTGATGGAAGCTATACCAGCATGAATACATTGGCATTTTTGCGCTATTTGGAATATATGCTTCACCGCCCCACCATTCCTTAGCTTCCATAATAGCCTTTGCAAGTGGGATATTTCTCTTATCAACGCGAATAACCACGGAATATTCTGTCATTTGAGGGCAAATTGCATCAAAAAGGTCGATTTTAAAGCGTACGTTAGCATTTTCCTCTACAACGCCTGCTTGAAGCTTTGTTGGATTTGCCGCATCGCTAAGTGCGATTAGCTCTCTATTCATATTTTGCTTGTTGTAAATTGCCATAAGTGGCATTCCTGACGCGGATTTGCTTATTTCTGTGCGCATATCCCAATCAGGTCTTATGTTGTTAGTTAGGCTTGTCTTTGATGACCAAAAGCCAATCATATCAATTTGGTCCTCCTCCCAAATAAGAGAGTAAACCGATGGAGACACAGCGTTTTCAAATTCAATTTTTAGTAAATATTCACACACCTCGCCACCTTTTATCTTGGTAAGTGTCTGATTTTTAATTTTGTTTTCAGTTTCAACATTAAAATTTAAGTTGTCAATTTTAAAGCTCATAATACACCTCGTTTATGTGATATTACCATTATAGCATACTTTTTTGCAAATTGAAAGATAATAACAAAAATCCCAACCAATTTGGTTGGGATTTTATGTTAGTCGGTTAGCTTAAAATATAGATTTTCACTATCAAAAAGAACTTCCAAAGGCTCATTGTAAATTTTGTTCACTGCGTTTATGTTATCAACAAACGGTAAAACACAAATTGTAAAGTCTCTTGATAAGCTTTCAACGATATTTTCTGTTCTTTGTTCATTAAATTTATCTACTTTTTCGCCTGCTTCGATTAAGTTTTCATCAACTTGACCGTCTCTGATTTTTGGAATTTTCGCTATTGTTCCACCAATTGCTTTATTTAAGCCTGCAACTCCCTTTAATACACCTGCTTGAACTGATGTTTTAAGGTCTTTTTCAACCTTTTCAAGTGCAATTTTATATAAGTCATTGCATTGGTTCGCATAAAGCTCAATTTTGCTTGATACACTGTTTAAATATCCATTATCAAAATTTTCAAGAAGCATAACCTCTAAAAATGATGAAAACGCATATAAATATAGCGCCAACTCATAGTCTTTAAACTCACTTTGAATCTTTTGAATTTTACTTTTAACACTTCCGTCGCTATGAATAAAACCTACATTTTTACTTGCCTTTTTCTCAATCATTTCACGGCAAAATACAACACTTTGTTCACTGTCTCGTTTAATTTCTTGAACTTGTATATGTTTGTTGTTCTTGAACTTTTCGTTGTTCCAATTATACTTATATTCATCAAGAATTTCTTGCAAAACCGATAAATTTCCCTTTAATTTTGCTTTTTCTTTTAGTTGTAAAAATTCAAGTATTTCCTTTTGTGTTTCTTGAATTTCATCAAGTTTGCTTGTTATTGTTGATATTGCGAGTGTAATCAACATTACAGTAGGGTCTATTGATGCAACTGTTTTTGCTGTATTTTCAATAGGTATGTATCTTGCTCTTGCAACAATCTTTCCTTTTTCATTAACAATATTACCAACAGAATTTACAACACCACTTGCTCCATTAGGAACAACCATTCTATAAAGTGTTTCTCCAACATTCACTCCTGCATTTTGCTCAAGAGGAAATAGTGCTGATAGTGATGCGCCCAATAGTGCAAGATTTTCTAACGGTAATTTATTCATTGTTTCAACCTGCTCTCTTTCCTCAAATACAGGAATACACTCAACCTCTGTCATTGCCTTGACTATTGCATTTTTCTTTTCATTTTCGTTCATTTTATTATCCTCCTAAAATTTTTCATAATAGGGTTTGTAAATTTCGCGTGGTTATAATTTTATTGTAGCACAGGTGGGAATGGTAGTCAAGTGGGCAAAAGAAAAATCCCCGCAGGTTAGCCACGGGGATTTTGCATATTTGCGAAATTACAAGGCTTAGCCTTGTAGCGATATAATTTTGCGTGTGCAAAATAGCGAAATTATGTCGCAAGCGACATAGCGAAATTAAATTTGCACATGCAAATTTAGTTGATTTTGAGAAAATTGCTACACAATTTTCTCAAAATCTGCATAGCCATGCTTGCAGAGTGGGCAGATGATGGATTCATCAATTTCGCCCTCGTGGATGTAGCCACAGATTTTGCAGACGTAGCCGACTTTGCCATCAGTTTCTGGCTTTGGCTTAACGTTTTCGTGGTAGTAGGCGTAGGTCATTGATGGCTTATCGGACACTACTCTTGCTTCACTTACTGAGCAAATAAAGAGACCGTGTGTGTCTAAATCAACATAGCTTTCCACATTTAAGGACATAAAGGAGTTTATATATCTTGGTAGGAAAACAAGTCCGTTATCGGAGCGGAGCGGCTCACAATCTGCGAATTTATCAACGTTTCTGCCACTTCTAAAACCGAATGCTTCAAACACCTTAAATGGTGCATCTGTGGTTAAGCAATTTATGTTCATTTTTCCTGTTTGCTTAATTACATGGTGGGAATAGTTTTCCTTACTGATTGCAACGGCAATTCTGTTTGGAGAATTGGTTACCTGTGTTACTGTGTTTACGATTAAGCCGTTATCCTTTTTACCATCGTTTGAGGTAACAACATATAGACCGTAGCCGATATTAAATAATGCGCTAAGGTCATTTTTGTTTGCGGTATCGTCCTGTCTTGCAAGGTAATCCTTACATAATTCCCTTGCCATATTATCAAGCTGAGAGGTGCTTTCATCATTTAAGGCGGAGAGAATTTTAACATTGTTTTCGGTGTAGGTAATATTCTTTGATTTTTCAAGCATTGATTTCATTACCTTATGAGCTAAAGGTGCCCAGCTACCGTTTTCAATAAATGCAACTGTGCGGTTTGCGAAGTTTCTCTCGGTTAAGTGGTTAATAAACTCACGCATAAATGGGAAAATTTCCGCATTATAGGTTGTGGTGGCAAGGACTAATTTATCGTAGCGGAATGCATCCTCAACGGCTTCTGCCATATCGCATCTTGCAAGGTCATGTACAACTACCTTAGGACAACCCATTGAGCGAAGCTTTTCTTCAAGCAAGATTACCGCCTTTTTAGTATTGCCGTAAACGGATGTGTATGCGATTACAATGCCCTCGCTCTCAGGCTGATAGGATGACCAAATATTATAAAGGTTAATATAGTAGCCAAGATTTTCAGTTAAAATCGGTCCGTGAAGTGGGCAGATAATTTGGATATCAAGTGTAGCTGCTTTTTTAAGCAATGCTTGCACCTGTGCGCCATACTTACCTACAATGCCGATATAATATCTTCTTGCCTCGCAAGCCCAATCCTCGTTTACGTCAAGTGCGCCGAATTTACCGAAGCCATCGGCTGAGAAAAGCACCTTATCATAGGTATCGTAGGTTACGATAACCTCAGGCCAATGTACCATTGGAGCGCCTACAAATGCAAGAGTGTGCTTGCCAAGAGTAAGTGTGTCTCCCTCTTTTACTACTATTTGCTTATCCTCAAAGTCTGTGCCGAAAAATTGCTTCATCATAGCAAATGCTTTTACAGATGAAACGATTTTCGCATTTGGATATGCTTTTACGAAGTTGGCAATATTTGCAGAGTGGTCAGGCTCCATATGCTGTACTATTAAATAATCAGGGCTTTTGCCGTTTAAAGCGTTTTGTAAATTATCAAGCCACTCGTGAGTAAAGGATGCATCAACTGTATCCATTACCGCAATTTTGTCATCTAAAATGACATAGGAGTTATACGCCATACCGTTTGGTACTACGTACTGTCCCTCAAATAAGTCTATTTTATGGTCATTTACGCCTACATATTTTATATCGTTTGTAATTTTCATATTATACTCCTGAATATGCTGAGAAGCCACAGTCGATAGGAAGCACAACGCCTGTAATTGCAGATGCGGACTTATCATCGCAGAGGAATAAGGTTGCGCCTAAAAGCTCGCTTGCGTTTACGTATCTATTCATAGGTGTGCCGTTTAAAATCTTTGCACTTCTCTTTGTTGGTTCGCCGTTTTCATTAAAGAGTAGGCTATAATTTTGTGCGGATACTAAAAATCCCGGGGCGATTGCATTACAACGAATGCCTGTGCCTGCAAAGTGTGTTGCAAGCCACTGTGTAAAGTTGGAAATGCCTGCCTTTGCCGCTGAATATGCAGGGATTTTTGTAAGTGGTGTGTATGCGTTCATTGAGGAAATGTTAAGAATACAGCCCTTATTTTTTTCTACCATATCCTTAGCGAAAACCTGTGTTGGTAATAGTGTGCCTTGGAAATTAAGCTTAAATACAAAGTCAACGCCCTCAGGCTGTAAATCAAAGAATGATTTTTTGCCCTCTTCAGCCTCGTGCTGATATTCGTTATCGGTTGTTGCTCTTGGATTGTTTCCGCCTGCACCGTTTACTAAAATATCGCATTTGCCAAGGTCGTTTATAATAGCATTATGTACCGCCTCAAGATTTTCAACGTCAAGTACGTTAGCCTTGTAGCCCTCACAAATAAAGCCCTCTGCTTTTAATTCGTTAGCAAGATTTTTTACCGCGTCCTCATTTAAGTCAAGAGCTGCAACCTTAGCGCCGCTTTGTGCAAATGCTCTTGCCATTTCGCTACAAATAAGTCCGCCTGCTCCTGTTACTATTACTACCTTGTCCTTAAAGTCAATGTTAATTGGTAAGTTTATCATTTTTTGCTCCTTTCAGTCGCAAGCTGTTAGCCGTTAGCGGTTAGCAGTTAGCGAAGTTAGATAATTGATTTATTTTAGAATATTGTTTATTTTGCGAAGCTACATCACTACGAAGTAACATCACTGCGAAGCTACATCACTACGAAGTAACATCACTAAAAATGCACTACTGTGCATTTTTATCTAAAGTGTCCCATACTCCAAGCATATACATAATGCCAAGGGCTCTATCGTATAGACCGTAGCCTGGGCGTACTGTTCCCGGCTTTTCATCCCACAAGTGTCTGCCGTGGTCAGGGCGGATATATCCCTTAAAGCCGCAATCGTGGTAAGCCTTTAAGATTTCAATAATGCCTGTATCTCCATCGCAATCACGGTGGCTTGCCTCAGAGAAATCTCCGTTAGGGAAATGCTTTACGTTTCTTATGTGAGCAAATGCAATTCTATCACAATGCTTTCTTACAATGTCTGCAACGTTGGTGTTAGGATTTGCATTAAGACTGCCTGAGCAAAGCGTTAAGCAGTTATACTCATCATCAACCATTCTTAAGAAGCGGTTAATGCTTGGCTCATCAATTAAAAGTCTTGGTAAGCCGAAAATGTCCCACGGTGGATCATCCATATGGATTGCCATTTTGATATCACACTCACGGCAGGTTGGCATAATTGCTTCAAGGAAGTATTTTAGGTTGCCCCACAATTTTTCGTGGTCAACGCCCTCGTATGCTTTGAAAAGCTCATCAAGCTTTGCCATTCTTTCAGGCTCCCAGCCCGGGAAGGACATACCGTACTTTTCTGTAAAATCAAGAATATATTTTGCCATGGCGTTATAATCGTCCTGAATCATATTCTTTTCATAGAAAAGCGCAGTTGAGCCGTCGCCCACCTCGTGGAAAAGGTTGCTTCGTGTCCAGTCAAAGATTGGCATAAAGTTATAGCAAATTACCTTTACTCCAAACTTTGATAAGTTACGGATTGTTTCCTTATAATTTTCGATATATTTATCTCTTGTAGGTAAGCCGATTTTAATATCATCGTGAACGTTTACAGATTCAACAACGTCCATATTAAAGCCGTACTCATCAAGCTGCTTTTTTACCTCAGCGATTTCATCTTCATACCAGATTTCGCCCGGCATTTTATGGTGTAATGCCCACACGATACCGCTAACGCCCGGTATTTGCTTAATGTCTGATAACTTGATACGGTCGTTTCCCTCTCCGTACCATCTAAAGGTCATTTGCATTTTGTTTCTCCTTTTATTTGTTTTTTAAATATTTTCTAAATTCATTCGGTGTTTTTCCCGTTTGCTTTTTAAATATCTTGGAAAAATACTGTACGTCAATTATTCCGCAATGGGTTGCGATTGTTTGAATTTGCAGACTGGTTGAGCCTAAAAGGTGCATAGCATACTGCACACGCTTATCTCTTAAATATTCCGATACGGTTTTGCCAACCTCTTTTTTAAATACGGTGGCTAAATAGCCCGAGGTTATGCCTTGCTTTTCTGCTAAGGTATGCAGAGACAGCTCTGCTGAAATATCAGAGTCAATCATAAGTATAGCTTTTTGCACTACGGGGGAATACTTTTTAGTAGAATGCTTTTGTACAAGCTTACAGTAGGATGAAAACATATCCCTCATAATACCGCGAATTTGCTTCATATCTGTTAGAAGCTCAATTTTTGAGGCGTAGGATGATGACATTCTGTCAATATAAATAGGATGCACGCCTCCCTGCTCTGCGGCTTTTCTTAAAAGCGTATTCATAATGATACAGTAGTTTTTTCCGTTACGGACAGTATCCTCGGCTCGCTTTTCAAAAAGCTCCTCGCTTATGGCGTTTAAAAGAAGCTTTTCCTTATGAATTTGACCTAATGTAACCGCTTGAAGAAGCTCATTTTCAAACCTATACCTTGCTTCAAGTCTTTCCATATTGGCAAGAATTTCGCCTCCGTCATCGCCGTAGGTTGATGCTCTTGGTGTTATGGTTAGATTATGCTTATTATTTATTTCAACAATATGAAATGATTTTCCCTGCCACAGTCTTTCGCAAAATGTGTCTATTGATACAATAATGCGGTCATTTTCTAAAATTACAGGCACAGTAGCATAATATTCAGTAAGATTATACTTCATATTTGGGGACAAGCCAAGGCGCTCACCTACCTTTAAAATTTCGCTATTTGAAATGGCGCTTGTTAGGTATGGACCGATAACGAAAATGTTTTTTTCGCTTTGAATTGGAAGCTTTAAAATAATATATTGAAGATTTAAGTCATCAATTAGCTTATATCTTGTATTATTTTCAATTTTTCCAATTAAGCCTTGAATTGTATAAGCTGTGCTTTTATCTACACCTGTGATGGAATTTATCCATGAATCTGAAAGCGTATCTGTTGTATCGTTTGGGGAAAGAATAAAGGTACCTATGTGGCATTTTTTCAGTACGTCGCGTAAGAATTCCAACTCATATTCAAGCTTCATTATACCACACATCCTTTATTATTTTTGGGAGCATTACTCCGTTTATATTGTACCACATAAGGAATATAATTGCAACAGTTTTTCTTTATCAAATATTAAAATATTACAAAAACACATTAAGATTTTACTACCAATTTCTTGCATTTTATATGTATAATATAGATAGTTCTAATTATTTGCAAAAAATTCGACAAAGGAGTGAACTACAAATGAAAAAAGAAATCCAGCTTGATGCCAAGGGGCATCGCAAATTTGGCATTCGCGATAAGATCGCATATGCTGCCGGCGACATTGGTTGTAACATGAGCTTTTCACTAAAAAGCACAGTACAAACCTTCTGGCTCGTATTTATGATGCTTGAAACCGGTTTATTATCCTTACTCCTTCTTCTCGTTCAAATTTGGGATGCGGTAAACGATCCGCTTATCGGCTCAATTATTGACAATGACAGAAGAAAGTACAAGCACGGCAAATTCAAAACCTACATTTTTATTGGCGCATGCGGTCTTTTAGTAGGCGGTGCGGCAGTATTCCTTCCATTCCCTGATGCACCTGTGGTTGTTAAGGCTGTTTTATTCGTTCTTGGCTACATTGTTTGGGACGCATTCTACACAATCGCAAACGTGCCTTACGGCTCAATGCTTTCACTTATTTCCGAGGACGACGGCGAAAGAGCTCAGCTTTCCACTTGGCGTTCAATCGGCTCTATTATCGGTAATTTACTTCCAAGCATTATTCTTCCTATGCTTATTTGGAAAAAGGTTACCTACGATGGCAAAACAGACTTCCTTAATAAAATTGAAATTCCAGAGGGCTCAGAGGAGCTTTTCAATCCTGAAAACTTCCACGTTAACCCTACAACAAAGCTTCCTTACGAAATTGGCGATAAGGTTTTAAGCCCACTTACCGGTAATCAGCTTGAAATCCTTATTGGCGAAAGAGTATTCTTTGCGGCTCTTATTATGGGTATTATCGGCTTTGTTGCATTTATTCTTATGCTTAAGCTTATTACCGTACGTGTTGATGAAAGTACAGTTAAGACAAACGAAAATCCAGGCAAAATCAACATTATCAGCGCATTTGGTAAGTTCATGAAAAACCGTCCGGCAGTTGGCGCAACTCTTGCGGCAATGGGTATGTTCCTTGGTATGAATGCGGCTATGACTGCTACAACAATTATGTTTGCAACATACTTTAATATGGCATCTCTTTCCGGTGTTGTTCAAATGATTGGCTTCCTTCCTATGTTCTTCTTTATGCCGTTTATTACTAAGATTGTTAAAAAGTACGGCAAGAAGGAGTCCTCTGTATTTGGTACTGCTTGCTCACTTGTTGGCGGCTTAATTATGTTCATTTTCCCACTTATTAAGAATACTAACGGTTCATTAGCTGTTTACCTTTTAGGTCTTACAGTTTACGGCGTTGGTATGGGCGTATATACTTGCGTATCATGGGCTATGATGGGCGATGCTATCGACTATAACGAATGGAAATTCGGCACAAGAGAGGAAGGCACGGTTTATTCATTACACTCCTTCTTCCGTAAGCTTGCACAGGGCGTTGGTCCTTCAGTTGTTCTTTTAATCATGGGCGCACTTGGTTACGTTTCCAAGTACGGCACAATCGGTCAAAGCGCGCAAACTGCACATAATATGTGTTGGCTTGTTGCTGCATTATATATGTTTAGCGCAGTTCTTCAATTTATCGGTCTTGCATTTATTTATAATCTTGACAAGAAAACTCTTGCTCAGATGAATAAGGAGCTTGCCGAAAGAAAAAACGCTGCTAACGAATAGTAGGAGAAAAAAATGAGAAGCATTATAAACATCAATGAAAATTGGCTTTTTGTAAAGGATACAAGCGATATAACAGCTCGTGAGGGTAACACTGTAAATTTACCTCACACTTGGAATAATGAGGACGGCTATGACGGCGGAAACGATTATTTCCGTGGCTCTTGCTTATATGTAAAATCTCTTTCAAAAGCTGATTTACCAAATACTGACCTTTACTATCTTGAAATTAAGGGTGCAAACTCCTCTGCCGACGTATATGTAAATGGCAAAAATCTTGCGCATCACGATGGTGGCTACTCTACATTTAGAGTAAACATTACAGATGAGGTTACAGATAATACCGAAATTGCTATTGTGGTTGATAACGCATACACCGATATGGTTTACCCACAAATGGCGGACTTTACATTCTATGGTGGCTTATATAGAGACGTTAACTTAATTTGCGTAAGCAATTCACACTTTGACCTTGACTACTACGGCGCACCTGGTATTAAAATCACACCAGAGGTTACAGGAAATGATTGCAAGGTTGACGTTACCGTATATACTACCGATTTAACTGAAAATCAAGTAATTGCTTATACAATCTACGATAAGGATGAAAATGAGCTTTACAGAATTGAATCTAAGGAAAAGAACGTTACGTTCAATATTGAAAACGTACATTTATGGCACGGAAGAAAGGACCCATACTTATACTGCTGTGAGGCGGAAATTGTTGAAAACGGAGAGGTTATTGACAACGTATGCTCACGCTTTGGCTGTCGCTCATTTAAGATTGACCCAGATAACGGCTTTATCTTAAACGGCGAGGAGTATCCTTTAAGAGGTGTTTCCCGCCATCAAGACAGATGGGGATTTGGTAATGCTCTTTTACCTGAGCATCACAGAGAGGATATTGACTTAATTTGTGAGGTTGGCGCAACTACAATTAGACTTGCACACTATCAGCACGATCAATATTTCTACGATCTTTGCGATGAAAAGGGTCTTGTAATTTGGGCAGAAATTCCATACATTTCAAAGCATATGCCAACAGGCCGTGAAAATACAATTTCACAAATGAAGGAATTGATTTCACAAAACTACAACCATCCATCTATTGTTGTTTGGGGTCTTTCCAATGAAATTTCAATCGGTGGCTCTGATGAGGATTTACTTGAAAATCATCGTATTTTAAATGACCTTGTTCATGAAATGGACAAGACAAGACTTACTACTATTGCGGCAGTTTCAATGTGTAAAATGGATGACCCATATCTTTTAATTCCTGACGTTGTTTCCTACAACCACTATTTTGGCTGGTACGGTGGCGAAACATCTATGAACGGTCCTTGGTTTGATAAATTCCATGCAACTCATCCTAATATTCCAATCGGTTGCTCCGAATACGGCTGTGAGGCTTTAAATTGGCACACAAGCGACCCTAAGCAAGGAGATTACACAGAGGAATATCAAGCATATTACCATGAGGAATTGATTAAGCAATTATTCACAAGAAAGTATATGTGGGCAACACACGTATGGAATATGTTTGACTTTGGCGCAGATGCAAGAAACGAGGGCGGCGAAAACGGTCAAAACCATAAGGGTCTTGTTACAATGGATAGAAAGTACAAAAAGGATGCCTTCTACGCTTATAAATCATGGCTTGTTTCCCCTGAGGTTGACCCATTTGTTCATCTTTGCGGTAAGAGATATATTGACAGAGTTGAGGATGTAACAAAGGTTACTGTTTACTCTAACTTACCTGAGGTTGAGCTTTTTGTAAATGGCGAAAGCATTGGCAAAAAGACAGCTGCTGATCACTTCTTCTATTTTGACGTGCCAAACGTTGGCACAAGCAAAATCGTTGCTAAAGCAGGAGATTTAACCGACGAAGGCACAATCAACAAGGTTGACACAATGAATATGGATTATGTGCTTGTTGAAAAGGGTGCTGTGCTTAACTGGTTTGACGTAACTGCACCTGAGGGACGCTACTCACTTAATGATAAAATCAGCGACATTGTAAAGTCAAAGAGAGGTAAGCTCTGGCTCATTTTAGTTGGTCTTAGAATTAAGAAAAAGATGGACGCTAACAAGAAGGGCAAAAACAAGTCAAAGGAAAAGAAATCAAGCGGCTTTGACATTGACTTAAAGGCTGATGGCGGTCTTATGCAAATGATGGGAAGCTTCACTGTGCTTCGTTTATCAAGCATGCTGGGAATGGTAAACATTTCCTTCACAAAGGAAGAGCTTCTTAAAATGAATAAGAAATTAAACAGAATTAAGAAAAAGTTCTAATAAAGAGAAAAGACTAACGGTTTTCGTTAGTCTTTTTTGTTATTTTTTCATTTGCTTTAGAAATAGGATAACTGCTAAAATTAAAGATACTACTGCATAGGCTAAGACTACAAGTAGGTGTGGTAAAATTTCAGCATAATTGCACACAAGCGCCGCTTTTCCCATATCAACGGCGTGGACAAACGGCAAGGCGTATGCGATTTTTTTAAATGCTCCGCCTACTAAATTTAGGTCAAACCAAGCGCCTGAGAGCCATGCGGTAAGGTTAGTAAGCAGCGCGCCACAGATACCGCCCACCTGCTTATCGTTTAAGATGCTACCAAATAGTAAGCCAAGGGAGATAAAAAGCACAGACGTTGGTATCATTAAAAGTATGGCTAAAAGTATGTTTACAGACACATCAAGCCCTAAAATTACGGCAAATAGGTAGCAAACAACGCTTTGAATGATAGCTATTGGAATAATTGGCAACGTGTAGCCAAGAATAAAATCAAGTGGTGCAAGTGGTGTTGTGTATAATCGTTGTAAAAATGACGTGCTTCTGTCCTTTGAAATAAGCGTTGCGGTAAAAAGCGTCATAAACGCAAGACCGAATACGGCAATTCCCGGAGTTAGGCTTTGAATTTCAAAAAGTGGCACAGGCACGCTTTTTTGTATTGCGCTCAAAAGTAGCATAAGCACAACGGGGAATGCTACGCCAAAGGAAAGATTAAGAGGGTCTCTTATAATTTCTTTAAAGGTTCTTTTTCCAAATGATAACGCTCTCATTTTGTATCCCCCTTTATTATTTTTATAAATGCACCTTCAAGGGTGGTGGCGTTTGCTTTTTCTTTAATAGCTGACACAGTGTCGCACTCTAAGAGCTTACCGTCCTTCATAATTGCTACACGGTCGGAAAGCTCCTCTGCTTCTTCCATATAGTGGGTTGTTAAAATTATTGTGGACTTGGTTTTAAGTGATTTTATAATGTCCCATAGCTCGCTTCTTGCTATTACGTCAAGTCCTAAGGTTGGCTCATCAAGAAATAGAATTTTAGGATCACTAACTAATGCTATTGCAATACTTAATCTTCTTTGATAGCCGCCTGAAAGCTTGCTTGCTTTTTTGTTTTCTACGGAATTAAGGCTAAGGAGTGTCAATAATTCATTGATTTTTGCATTTTTTTGCTCCTTGGTGTAGCCGTAAATACCGCAAATTAAATCAAGGTTTTCTTTAACGGTAAGTCCCTGTGCTATTGCCGTTTCCTGTGGGGATACGCCTATAAAGGTTTTAATTTCGCTATCCTCTGTGGTAATGGATTTACCAAGCAGATAGGCGTTTCCGCTTGTTGGTTTAGTTAGGCAAGAAAGCATTTTAATTGTGGTGGTCTTGCCTGCTCCGTTAACACCTAAAAGGGAAAATAGCTCTCCCTCGTTTATTGTTAAGGAAAGATTGTCAACGGCGGTAACGTCCCTATATTTTTTAGTTAGATTTTCAATTTTTATTGCTTCCATTTTACTCTCCTACATGGTGCTTTCTTATACCTTGGTATGCATCGGTCATCATTTTACTTATAAGCTCCATATCAAGCTCTAAAAATGAGGTTGCTATCATTGAAGCAATACCGTGAACAAACGTCCATATTTCAAGGTGCATAAGGGTTGCGGTTTCGTGGCTAACTCTGTTTGCTTCCATAATTATTTCAACTGATTTTTCAAAATCGGATGTTGTGGGAAGCTCCTTACCTTTTCTATCGCACATAAAAAGCATTTTAAAAAGATTAGTTTCTTCCTTGGCAAAGCGAATGTACGCCATACCGAATGCTTTATACTGTGGATATTTTCCGCTTTTCGCTTCTTCCTCTAAAAATGATAGATAAATTTTGTGAGCGCACATTATAATTTCGTTTTGTAGCTCTTCCATTGAACTGAAATTTGAAAAGATTGGCTGTGTTGAGCAGTTAAGATATGATGCAATGCTTCTTGCATTTATAGACACCTCTCCCTCTTTTCTTATAATTTCAATTCCTGCATTTATTATGTCCTCTTTTGTTATTTTAACCTTTGGCGGCATATTTGCTCCTTTATATATCAAATGTTATATATCAGGCGTTATTTTATCACAAAGTGATTGATTTGTCAAGAGACTTATATTTTCGGGATGGAAAACTTCTCCCCTATATAACTTTTTACCATTATCTTTATTTAGACATAGTACAAAAAATCTGTTGTTAAATAACAAAAAACTCCGCATGGTGCTTTTTTGAGAAACTTGTTAATATTTATGATAAAATCAATAAAAAGGAGGACTATTATGAACAAATTAATTGAAAAAATGTGGTATGAGGAATTTAGACCGGCAGAGGGATACTTTGTATATAATGAGGAAATACGCAAAAAGCAATTGTTTCTTGATAATTATGAGGAAAAGCTTCGTGATTTGTTAGACGAAAAATGCGAAAAGCTATTTGATGATTTTGTCAGTACCTTTTTTGATATATTAGATTTAGAGAAATTAGATGCCTTTACAGGTGGTGTACATTTTGCCGGTAAAATTGTTAAAGGGTTGTTTATGGAATAGAAACGGGAGGAGCAAGCCCCTCCCCTACATCCTATACCCTGACTGCTAACTGCTTGTGGCTAAAAATAATCCTCAACCATTTTCGGTTGAGGATTATTTTTATATAGATTTATAAATAGTTTTTAATTGTGGATAGATAGATGCGAAAATACGGTAGTATTTTTCGTATTCTTCAACGTCCTTTGGCTGATGTGGGCTTGTAAACTTAATGAGCTTACGGCACGCTTCCTCAACGCTTGGATATACGCCTGTGCCTACGCCTGCAAGGATGGCAACGCCAAGTGCCGGGCCTTCCCCTGCTTCGATTGTTTTAACTGGTAAGTTAAACGTGCCACAGAGCATTTCACGCCAAAGTGCGCTTGTGCCTCCACCGCCTACTGCTACCATATCGGAAAGCGGAATATCCATTTCCTTTAATACCTCTAAGCAATCACGAAGTGAGTAGGTTACGCCCTCTAAAACTGCACGGAGAAAATGCTTCTTTTCGTGCATTGCGCTAATACCGAAAAATACTCCTCTTGCATCAGGGTCAAGGTGTGGTGTTCTTTCGCCCATTAAATATGGTAGGTATAAAAGGCTTTCTGCACCGATTTTTACTGAAGCTGCAAGGTCGTCAATTTCCTTATAGTTAAGCTCGTGAGCAAAGTTTGTTCTAAACCATTTAAGGGATAGTCCTGCGCCCTGGGTTACGCCCATTACGTGCCATTTATTTGGTACTGCGCAACAGAAGGTATGCACTCTGCCACCCTTATCAATTACAGGCTTATCTGTATGAGCATAAACTACTCCGCTAGTTCCTATTGTTGTAAATGCTTTTCCGCCTTCAACTACGCCTGAGCCAACTGCCGCTGCCGCATTATCGCCTGCGCCGCCTACTACCGGCACGCCCTCTAAAATGCCAATGCCTGTTACCTTGCCTGTTACCTCAACGCTTTCATATACAGGGGCAAGTAGGCTTTTATCAATATTTAATTTTTCAAGAACCTCATCGCTCCAGCATCTGTTTGGTACGTCAAGAAGCTGCATTCCGCTTGCATCAGAAACCTCTGTTGCAAACTCTCCTGTTAATCTATAACGGATATAGTCCTTTGGTAAAAGGATTTTAGCGCATTTTGCGTAATTTTCAGGCTCGTTATTTCTTACCCAAAGAATTTTTGATGCTGTAAAGCCGGTAAGAGCTGGGTTAGCGGTAATTTCAATAAGTCTTTCCTTGCCGACAAGAGACGTGATCTCATCGCATTCCTTGCCTGTACGCTGGTCGCACCAAATAATTGATGGGCGAATTACCTTGCCGTTTCTGTCAAGCATAACAAGACCGTGCATTTGTCCGCTAAGACCGATACCGCAAATACCGTCAATACCCTCACTTACTTCCTTAAGTGTTTCATAAACCGCATTGTACCAATCCTCTGGGTCTTGCTCTGCCCAACCGTTTTTTGGTTGGTACATTGGGTATTCTACTGTTTTTGAACGGATTTTGTTGCCGTTTTCGTCAAAAAGAACTGTCTTTGTGCCAGACGTTCCAATATCAACGCCTATTAAATATCTCATAGAGCGCCACCGAACATAATTTGGTTTACGATGCTTTCAAGGTATTCTTGAGCGCCTGATTTCTTTTCCTCAACTACGTTAAGCTTTAAAGCATACTCGCTAAGGCTTTCAAGTGTTGCTTTACCACTAACAATATCAGCGCCGATGCCTGTATTATAGGAAGCATATCTTTCCTTAACGAAAGCATCAATTCTGCCATCCTCAATAATCTTATATGCAATCTTAAGACCGAGAGCAAAGCTATCCATACCTGAAATGTATGCAAGGAAGATATCCTCGTGTGTCATTGAGCCACGTCTTGGCTTAGAGTCAAAGTTAAGACCGCCGTTTGTAAAGCCGCCTGCCTTGAGAACCTCAAGCATACAGTATGTAGCGTTATATACGTCTGTTGGGAATTGGTCTGTGTCCCAACCGAGTAAGTAGTCGCCTTGGTTAGCGTCAATTGAACCGAATGCACCGTTAATTCTTGCAGTTGCAAGCTCGTGTTGGAATGTGTGGCCTGCAAGTGTTGCATGGTTAGCCTCAATGTTCATCTTAAAGTCCTTATCAAGACCGTACTTACGAAGGAATGCAAGAACTGTTGCTGTATCAAAATCGTATTGGTGCTTTGTTGGCTCCTTTGGCTTTGGCTCAATATAGAAATCTCCTGTGAAGCCCTTTGCACGAGCATATTCAACTGACATCTTTAAGAGTCTTGCAAGGTTGTCAAGCTCTAAGCCCATATCTGTGTTAAGAAGTGTTTCGTAGCCTTCACGTCCGCCCCAGAATACGTAGCCCTCGCCACCTAATTCGATTGTGATATCAAGAGCCTTCTTTACCTGTGCTGCTGCATATGCGTAAACGTCAGCGTTTGGAGCTGTGCCTGCGCCGTGAACGAATCTTGGATTGTTAAAGAGGTTAGCTGTACCCCAAAGAAGCTTTTTATTATACTTCTTCATGTTTTCCTTGATAATTGGAACGATAACGTCAAGGTTGTCTTGGAATTCCTTTAAGGAAGCTCCCTCAGGGGCTATATCCTTATCGTGGAAGCAGAAGTAGTCAATGCCAAGCTTATCCATAAGCTCAAAGCCTGCTTCAACCTTCTTTTTAGCAACGTCCATTGGTGAAAGACCGCCAAATGACTTATCAACTGTACCGATACCGAACATATCAGTACCGTCGCCGCAAAGAGTGTGCCAGTATGACATAGCGAAGCGGAGCTGCTCTCTCATTGTCTTACCACCTACAACCTCATCTGGATTATAGTACTTAAAGGAAAGTGGATTTGTGGACTTAACGCCCTCGTACTTGATTTTTTCTACATTGAAAATGCTCATTTTTATATACCTCTTTATTAAATATTTTTAAAAATTTCCGTGTTAATTCTTCCGTCTTTCTTTACGAAAACAGGAATTCTTTCAATAGGTGCATCGGCTGAAATTGTGATGCCACCCTTATATTCTTTATCTGTATATGGGTCAATCCAAGTGTCGCCAAGTGGTAAATATACCTCTCTTTGTCTTTGGTTAAGCTCCATAATAGGACATACTAAAAGACTGTCGCCAAACATATATTCGCTATCAATATCCCATGATTTTTCATCATTTGGATAGTCGTAGAATATTGGTCGCATAGGTGGAGTGCCTTCCTTATGGGCAATTTCCATTATACGCTTAATATATGGCTTCATTCTTTCACGAAGGAAAATAAAGTCCTTCATTATTTCAAAGTTGTCCTCGCCATAGCTCCAAATTTCGTTATCTCCGCCCGAGAAGCATTGACCGCCGCCCTTTGCATCTTCATCAGCAGGAAGGTACGGATTGCGGTAGCCGTGTAAACGAAGCACAGGACAGAATGTGGCATACTGAAACCATCTTACAGTAAGCTCACGGTATTCGGGGAGTGATGGGTCGCCTGTATCAAAGCCGCCTACGTCAGTAGTCCACCACGGAATACCTGCTATTGCCATGCTAAGACCTGCGCGAACTTGGCACCTAAGCGCTTCAAAGGTTGGCATAATGTCGCCACTCCAAACAAGCGCGCCATATTTTGCGCTACCTATCCATGCGCATCTTACAAGGCTTAATATTTCCGTTTCTCCAACGGATTTAAGTCCCTCATAAAAGCCCTTTGCATAGTCAACGGGATAGATGTTGCCTACCTCGGCACAGTTTCCCTCGTAGTATCTATGGTTATCAAAATCGTACATTATGTATTCAGGCTCTGCCTCATCAAGCCAGAATAAGCGAATGCCCTTATCGTAATAATTTTGCTTCGCTTTTTCCCAAACGAATTTTCTTGCCTCGGGATTTGTTGTATCGTAATATGTGGCAGGATGCACAAACTCCGTATGGTTTCTTGGTCCTCTATCATTACGGATAAGCAGTCCCTTTTCAAGCATTTCTTGGTAGTTTTCGCTCTTAAATTCAATAGTTGGCCATACGGACACCATAAGCTCAGTACCCATTTCCTTTAGCTCCTTAGTCATAGCCTCGGGGTTTTGCCAATAATCGTAGTCAAATCGGAAATCGCCTTGGTGCGGCCAATGGAAAAAGTCGCAAACGATAACGGAAAGTGGAATTTTTAGTTCTCTGTACTTTCTTGCAACGGTCATTAGCTCGTCCTGCGTACGATAGCGTAGCTTTGATTGCCAAAAGCCCATAGCGTACTCAGGCATCATAGGAGCTCTGCCGATTGCTTCCATATAGGTTTCAATAATTTCCTTTGGAGTGTCCGCAACGATAATAACGTAGTCAAGCTCATCGGTTGATTCCGCTTTAATTTTCGTTACGTTTTTACCAAAGGTAGCCTCGCCTATGGCAGGTAAATTCCAAAGGAAGCCGTAGCCGCTGCTTGATAGGAAAAATGGCACGGACGCTTGTGAGTTTCTGTGCGCCATTTCAAGTGTACAGCCCTTTAAGTTAAGATATGGCATTTGATACTGTCCCATACCGAATATTTTTTCATTTGGGTCGCTTTCAAAGCTCATAGTAAGCTGATATTTGCCTAAAAGGTTGGCTTTAAAAAATCTTGCAGGTGTTTTTAAAGGCTGGAGCCGAAGCTGTTCTTCAAGAATTTTTTCGTTTCTTTGGTTATATATTGTGATTTTGCCGTTTCTGTCTATTTCCGCTTTCGCGTTACCGTTGACAATATAGGCAGTTTCATACTCTCTTTGCTCGCCGTCTTTTATTTCGTAGCTTGTTTTTATTTCAATCTCTGCTTTTCCCTTTTCAATATCAAGTAAAGCGCGGTTTTTGCCTGAAAGCTTGCCCTCAGGTGTAGCTCTTACACGAAGGGAATTTTTGCCCCACGGCTCAATTCTAACTATTTCTGAATTGAAAAAGCGGACTAGCGCATTTTCTTCTTTTCTAAATAGACTCATAAAGTACCTCGTCGATAATAATCTATCATTTCTATTTTACTATACAATAGTAATAATTTCAAGTATAATATTATATATTACGTGGACAAAATTCAACTTTTTACAAAAAAGAGCTACACGGTTTTCCGTATAGCTCTTAATTTTATTCGGTTACGTCCTCGCCGCTTTGTGCGCCGACTACGTCGTTATATGAAATGAATGAGTAATTTTCATTTGCGTTAGGTGTGCCTGCTTGTAAATATGAATACTCAGTTGTTTCGCCGTCTGACGTAATAACGTATGCGCCCAATGCAAGCTTAACGTTCTTTTGAGTGTCCTTAAAGCCTGAAATCTTAAGCTCAAACATTCCGTAGCCGTAGCCCTCAATTTTTGCAGCTACTGTATTTTCCATTACGTTTCCGTTTTCATCAAAGATATAACCGTTACCAAGTATTGTCTGTGCTGCAGCAAATGCACCGAATTCAACCTTTTTCTTTGATAATGCTTCGTATTCCTTGATTGCTTCGTTATTTATTGAGAAGCCAACGGTAAGCTCTATTCTGCCGTCTTCAGGAGTTGAGTAGCCGTCGCACGTAAAGAGTGCCGGAATCTCGCCTGCGTCTCTTCCGTAGCCACATTCTACGCAGGTGCTATATTTTTGAATTTCCTTAAGGAAGGATTTAATATCAAGTGTGATTACGTTTTCTTTGTGTACGCCGCCATAGTATGCATCGCAATGGCTATATCCGACAACTAAGTTAATGCCTGTATATGATGTTTCTGCATTATACTCGCTTGCTTTAATTATATTAGCTCCGCTAAGTCTTGCGCAGGTTGAAAGCACGCTTACATCGGTACCTGTGTAGATATATACCGCATTAGCAGATGGATTTTCCCAAGAGCTTTTTACAAACGTGTCAGCAATAGATGTAACTGATTTTGGGATATAAACCTTTGTAAGATTTTTGTTACCTAAGAAAGCGTTTTCGATAGTTGTTACAGTTTCAGGAATTTTGAGGCTCTTTAAGCCTGTTGCTTGCTCAAATGTGCCTGATTTTATAATTGTAATTTGACAATTTTCAAAGTTTTCAAAAGAAGTTATTGAGCAGCCGTTAAATGCATATGAGCCAATGCTTGTTACTGAGGATGGAATGTAAAGTGTCTTTAATGCTTTACAGCTGTTAAAGGCACTTTCGCCGATTGTTTGAAGTTTGGAGCCTTCGCTAATTGTAATATTACCTGTATTACATCCTGCTTGGAATGCACGAGCTTCAATTGTTGTAACTGAGTCAGGAATTGCTATTTCAATTCTGCCGGAGTCTCTAAATGCATCTGCACCGATAGTAGTTAGCTCTTTACACTCTAATATGTTAGGAATCGTAAACACCGTAGCGGCTTTTGTTCCACAACCAAAGAACATTGAATCAGGAATTTTTACAATATTTGTTGGAAGATTTACGCTTTGTAAAACTCTACAGTACATAAACAATCTTGTTCCAACCGCTGTCGCATTTTCTAAGCCAACAAAGGTTGTTAAAGCTCCGTTACTATAGAACATTTTATCGGCTGATAAGTCAATTGGATAGAGAATTCTAATTTCCTTTAAGCTTGGGTATTCACGCATACAGCAATAGTCCGGATTCGCATATTTTACGTCGGAAGGAAATTCAAATCGAACTAACGCATCAAGGCGTCTTGCCGCGTATGTTTTATTCATAGTGTAGCTTGTGTAGTAGCTTGTGCCCATTGCAGTATTAAATTCTACTAACGCTTGTACAAGACCCGGTTGTGAATCTGTACCGGCATAAACCTCGAATTTACCGTCTGTGTTTTCAAACACAACGTAGGATGATGGGAAAACGTAGAAGTACGTGCCGTCGGTTAAGATACATAGTGCATTATTATCAGTACTACTATTGTTAATTTTGTTTAGTGTGGATACGTAATTTTTTGCGTTATCAAGACCTGGGTCGGCTGATAGCTGAATTACTGTGCCGTACTCCTCACTTTCCGTTTTGGAAACGATAATTTCCTCAGCGAAAGCAGAAACAGCGAATACAATAACAAGAAGTGATATCATAAGGCACGTTAAAAGTATTTTCTTTTTCATTTTTATTTCTCCTTAAATGTTTTTTACTCTTATATTATACAATAAAAATTTTCATTTTTCCATATTATTAACAAAAAATAACAAAAATATTATAATCCCCCAGCCAGATAATAAAAAAGACGCCGAAGCGTCTTTTTTATTAGTCAACTAAGATGTAAACAGGTTTTTCGGTTACGTTTACTGAGATATAGCCAAGGCTATCGGACTTAACGTCTGTCTTTTTGCCGTAAACGTTGCCGTTTTCGTTTTCAACGATTGTTGCGCTTTCGCTATCAATTCTTAATTGGTAGTTATTTGATACGGTTCCGTCGGATGTACCGCACCATACAGCGTATGCTGTTTTGCCCTCAGCCGTCTTGTACTGATAAATATACACGTTACTGTCGTATGCTTCAATCTGTTTTGCAAATGTGTAGTCGCCTAATGTGTTTTTAAGTGTGTAGAGGTAGTAGTAGGAGTCCTTTTTAAATTCTACGGTTTTGCCGTTTTCATCGTATCTATAACCGATTACACCTGCTGTACCGTACTTACCAACTGTTTCTTCATCAACACCGCCGTCCTCACACATATACATAGTTGCCACGTCTATACCGCTGGATGAAAGGAGCAAGTAGGTACGTGTTAGCCACATAGCTTGAACCTCTCTACCTGTATAGGAAACTCCTGTCTTTTCATTGGAGTATGCATGTGATGAGGTTGACGTTGCATAGCTTTGGTTAGTATCCCAACCAAACTCGGTAATCCACACTTCCTTTTCAGGATAGTATTTATCTCTAATTTTAATGAGCTGTGAAAGTGTGTTTAAAATTCCTGCTTCCTCAGGGCATGCACCTGTAACCGTTGTACTACCGTTTGCTAAAGTGATTGTTTTTGTCATGTAGCAGTGAACGTTAAATGCATCAAACGCTACCTTGCCGTCATTTCTGTTAGCCTTCATCCAATAGCAAAGCGCTGTAATATATTCGTTGCTTACTGCGGAAACACCTGCCATCGCCGCCTTCATATTAGGGTCGGCATTCTTTAAGCCAAGGTGGTAGCCCTTAGATGTTTCTGTTGAAACCATTGTGCGGCAGTGTCCGTCATATGCGGCGGATGTTAGCGCCGCTAATTGATATGCTGAATAGTAGTTGTGAATACCGTTCCAGCTACCGTCAGGCTCATTGCCAAGCTCAATCCAGCTAAGGTAGTTAAGACCAACCTTATTTGAGTCGGAAACGTGGAGTGCCAAGGTATTTAATAGCTCACTTGATGAATTTGTACCGTAGCGCGCTGAGAATGCGAACATGCTATCAGCATACATAAAGTAGGTGTGTGGATTCATTTTGTCATAGAAGCCGCCCTTAACGAAGCTTCCGTTTGACTTGATTGGAAGATTGTTTGCATCAACCTGATTTGATTGAGGAATATTTACTAAATCCCATTGTACACAAGGGATAACGTTTATTCCTGCATTTTTATAATCTCTGTATTGGCTATCGAAGTTACACATCCAGCTATTATTAAAGAACGCTGCTTTACCCGGATATGCTGTTAATGAGTATGACCAACCGAAGTTGTGGTATTCTCTTAATACTGTTGTGCAGGAAACAGAGTCAATCGGTGTATTACCGCCGCCGCTCGCAACGAATCCGCACATACCCATCATTTCTCCAATGGTTGGAAGTGAGCCGATTTCAGTTGCTATTTCATCGCCCTCTCCGTTTTGGAAGCCGTAAATAAGCATTTCGTACGGAGCGCTTCCGTCCTTAAAGATAATTTGGATATAACGTGTGTCGCTGTTTATCTTAAATTCGTTCCAGCCAACTGTTGATTTAGTTGAAATTACGCCGTCCCATTTTGAGTCCTCTGCATACGCATCGGTAGGTGTATCGCTCCATCTTACCTTAATATCTATGCCCTGTGTATCAAAGTATAGATATGTGCTTGTTACATAGTGCATATATTCAAGGTCAACGATTGGGCTTAGATCCATGTTGTAAAGAACTGTATCGTTTTTATCGCCTATAAGTCTTGGTAGCTGAGACGTTGGTGTTGCTTTTTCAGCAAGCTGCTCATCAAAGAGCTTTGCAAAGGAGTTAATAAGCTCGCCGCTATATACGTTTGCATTATGGTAATCAATTTCAATGAGCTTATTTCCACCGACTCTTATAGTTGATACTTCTCCGTAATTTGAGCCAATATAAGGTCTTATTGCCACGTAGTACCCATTATTTAGGCTTGCATTAAGATTAAACGTAGCGGTGTATTCCTTGCTGCCTATAACTGTTGCATCAAGTATTGTGGCACTATCAAAATTACTGTTTGTGATTTGGCTCGTGCTGTAACGGATTTCGTAATTCGCTTCCTCTCCGTAAACGTTAAATAGAAGCGTTACAATTCCATTTTCAATACTTTCAACTCTTAAGTGTTCAACATTGCCAAGCTCTAATGCTTTAATTGTCTTTGTTTCTGTTTTATCACAGTGAATACATTTAAAAATAGCGCTACCGTCAGCATTATATGTTGGGTCGGTTATATAGCTTACAAGCTTTGAGTAGTTGTGTCCCACCTTTTCAATAGGTGTTTGTGTAACGCTTGAGCAATACTTACACTTATAGACCTCGCTACCATTTACTGTGCAGGTAGGCTCGTTAACTGATGATAAAATCTCGTAGCTATGATCAACCTTTGATGTTGCTTTTTCAGTTACCATACCGCAGTAACATCTGTATTGCTCCTTGCCCGCCTCTTGACATGTTGCTTCTTGAATTGTTTTTATAAATTCCTTGTACTGATGTGTATGAGGTAATCTTGGGTCTGTAATCGTGCCTGTCATTTTAATTTCAGACACCTTAAAGGTTTTTGCATCGCCCTTTATTGATTTGATTTCAATTTCAACGGTGTAAGCGTTTAGATTTCCGCCTGATAGAACGATAGCCTCTGCGCCGTCGCCACCGTATGCAACGTCGTTTGCTCTAACGCTTTTTCTAAGAAGCTCCGCTCCGCTTATGCTCTTAACAACCACATCAGCAAACGTCCAGTTGCCTGCCGTGTATATCTTGATATCCGATAATGCAATCTCTTGAGTAAAAGTAATGACAAGCTTATCACCTACATTGCCGAACCAGTCATCGCCTGTGCTATAAATACCGGGAGTATAAATTTTTCCATCTATAACATTCCATGCATTATCCTTAGCAGGGTTAAACTCATCTGTTGTAATGTCTTTAATATAGTTTGAGTTAATTGTAGTTGTTACTTTTTTTGCAATTGTTTCCTCACGTGTTGCACCGCAAACGATACATTTAAACGTACCCTTACCCGTGCTTGAGGCGGTTGGAGCTGTTGTTAATTTTACTAATTCGTAGTATTGGTGCTGTCCGTCCTTGGAGATTATCTGTTGCTCCTTGATTACGTAGTTACATACGCTACAGCATAGTCCCTCTGTATATCCGTCAGTACCGCAATCAGCCGCTATCGCCGGAATTGTTACAGGCTTATGTCCTGTCGCCTGAGTATATCTTACCTCACGCTTTAAGCAAAGTAGGCAGTCTCTTGCATCAATACCGTCAATTAAGCACGTTCTTTCTTGAAGTGTAGTCCACTCATCAAACTTGTGATTGCAGTTTGCTTCTCCGCCGTTTTTCTCAACGTATAAATGATAGTTATCGGCTGAAATATTAAACTTAATATTGCTCTTTACTGATGCAATATCTACCGAGCCGCTATCTCTCTTAAATGCAATTCTAATATAAAGATTATCGCAATTTAAGACGTTTCCGTTTTCAAGAATATCGCCGTTTTTAAAGGTGTAGGAATATCCCCAATTTTCGTAATTTGACGTGGAGTCGCTTGGGTTACAGTCAATTATGCTATTAGCTACGTACGTACCGTACATATCACTGTAACAGTAAATTACAAATTTATGACCTATGCTTGAAGGTAAGCTAATTGAGTCGCCCTCATTTACCTTAATAAATGATGTGATTACGTATCTTGAAGCGTCAGACGCTAGATATGAGCCTGTTTGGTCAAGCATATAGCTTTGTGACCATTCTATGTAATTTTCAACGTCTGTTACATATTTTCTAAATACAGGAACTAACGTTACTGAGCTTTCAATTATTGTGTTTTCAGTATAGATTAATTGCATATTGCTTTCATCATACCAGCCCACAAATACGTCGTTTCCGCTTTCAACCTTTGGTGTTATGCCAAGCTTTTGACCTACGTAGCAGTTTTTATGGTAGGTCTTGTCCCCGTCCTTAAAGGTTACAACTACGCTGTCCTTTTCTTCTGTAATATTAAAAATGATGTCATTTTCAATATCGGTATATGAAAGCGGACTATTATCCTTTGACTTGCACACAAGTCTTATGTAAAGGTCATTAAGGTCAAGCTTTTCGCCGTTTGATGACTGTGAGTCTTGATTAAAGGTATATTTACCTTCCTCTGCGTTAACATAGCCACGATATTCATACTTGCCGCCTATATAGTTATAGCAGTATAGCGTAAATTCCGCTTCGGAGCTTGATGAAATGCCGATTGTATCGCCGTTTTTTACCTTAATATAATTTTCGGTAACGGTATATGATGACACCGCGCTTACCGTTTGTCCGTTTTCAGTATTGATGCTTTGGCTGTTTTGCCATTTGTTTAGCTGATTTTGCTTTCCTGTAACCGCATCAAAATTGATACCCTTCATGGCTCCGTAAAGCTTGTTTTCATAATCGGTTGTCGGCACATTAAGCTGGAAGTATGAGGTTGATTTTTCGCCGTTTGAATATTCTACGGTTACTCTGCCGGCAAAAATTGCATCATACTTATCGTATTTTGTTTTTCCGTTTTCATCTGGCTTTCCGTAGTTGATACGAACGTCTATTTTAGTATAGTGAGTATCAAATTCACCTGTTGATACCTTGCTTGGATTTTGTACATAATTATTTGCACCTGCTAATAGGAAGCCGTAGGTAATTTTGCAATCATTTATTCTTTCATATTCCTCAATCAAATTAACGTTAGCTGAATAGCTGAATGAAAGACCTCTGGTTTCATCGCTCTTTTCAGGGGTTGAATAACCGAGAATCTCAAAAAGAGGCGCTTTTTGAAGTGATGCATTATTTTCACACGCGCTGTCTCCGCACATGCAAAAGCTTGAATATGTACCCTCGGAGTTAAAGCCGTTTTCATACGTAAATGCTTCGGTTACTATATGGTCGCTTGCGCTAACTAAAAGAGCAAGCATGCACGCTATAAATATAGCTGACACTAGTAATAATATTTTCTTTCCTTGCTTCATATCCCTCTCACTCCTTAACCAAAAATTTGTTCCGCGTCCTGCGTTATAATTACGGAGTTGTCCTCAGGAATAATCTCAAGACTTAGTCCTATAAAATCATTAAAAAGATTGCCTGTCGCTGCTTTGACGTATACAGGCGAAATATATTTTTTCATATCTATATTTACACTCCTTGCTTTTAGGTAAACCGATATTTATACCGTATTTTAGGCTGATATGATTCATTCCTTGAAGCCCATACCAATCTATAATATATTATAGTTCTTTTTGTACAAATTGTCAATAGTATAAGCATTCGCAAGCTCAAATATAGCATATTGCACAAAATTCAGTTGTGTTTTTTGTATGTTAGTAATAGCCAAGGAAATAAGAAAATAGACGCCGAAGCGTCTATTTTTTATTAGTCAACTACAATGTAGATTGGTTTTTCGCTAATGTCGATTGTTACGTAGCCAAGATTGTCAGCTTTAAGTGTTGATTGTACGCCGTCAATGTCGCCGTTTTCGTTTTGAACTAACGTTGCGCTTGAGCCACCGATACCTAATTGATAACCCTTAACAACCGTACCGTCTGAGGTTGGACACCATACTGCGTACGCTACCTTGCCCTCAGCTGTCTTGTATTGGTAAATCATTACATTGTCTTCATATGCTTCAATCTTTTGATTGAATGTATAATCGCCAAGAGTATTCTTTAAGGTGTAGAGGTAATAGTAGGATTCCTTCTTGAACTCTACGGTTTTTCCGCTTTCATCGTACTTGAAGCCGATTACGCCTGCTGTACCATACTTACCAACGGATTCCTCTTCAACGCCACAGTCCTCGCACATGTACATAGTAGCCTTATCAATTCCTATTGCGGAAAGGAGTAAATACGTACGTGTTAGCCACATAGCTTGAACCTCTCTGCCTGAGTAGGAAACGCCTGTTTCCTTATTTTCATAGCCGTGTGCTGACGTTGCTGTTGCGTAGCTTTGGTTGGTATCCCAACCGAATTCAGTAATCCATACTTCCTTTTCAGGATAGTACTTATCTCTTAACGCGATAAGGTTAGAAAGTGTTTTAACAACGTTTGCTTCCTCTGGAGATGCACCAACGGAAACTGAGCTACCGTTTGCTAAAGTGATTGATTTTGTCATATAGCAGTGAACGTTGAACGCATCAAATGCAGTCTTACCGTCTGCACGGTTAGCCTTCATCCAGTAGCACATTGAGGTAATATATTCGTTACTTACAGCAGATACGCCTGCCATTGCAGCCTTCATGTTAGGGTCGCCATTCTTTACGCCAAGGTGGTAGCCCTTATCAATTACAGTTGAGGTCATTGTACGGCAATGTCCGTCATATGCTGCTGAGGTTAAAGCTGCTAATTGATATGCTGAATAGTAGTTATGAACGCCGTTCCATGCTCCCTCAGGCTCATTACCAAGCTCAATCCACTTAATTGTGCCAAAGCCTGATTGCTTTGTGCCTGATGCATGTAGGAATAATAAGTCGCCGATTGCCGTATTAGTACCGAAGCGCGCTGCAAATGAGAACATATTGTCTGCATATGCAAAGTAGGTGTGTGGGTTCATCTTATCATAGAAGTCGCCCTTAATAAAGCTACCGTTTGACTTTCTTGGTAGGTTGTTTGAATCTACCTTATATGATTGAGGAATATTTACTAAATCCCATTGAATACATGGAATTACGTTGATGCCTGCTTGTGAATATTTTCTGTATTGCTCATCAAAGTCACCCATCCAGCTGCCGCTAAAGAAGGTAGCCTTGTTTGGATAGTTTTCAACTGTATATGACCAGCCGAAGTTATGATATTCTCTTAATACTGTTGTACAAATTACGGAGTCAATAGGTGTGTTACCGCCGCCGCTCGCAACGAATCCGCACATACCCATCATTTCGCCCATGGTTGGAAGTGAGCCGATTTCAGTTGCTATTTCATCGCCGTCTCCGTTTTGGAAGCCGTAAATAAGCATTTCATAAGGAGCGCTTCCGTCCTTAAATTCAACTTGAATATATCTTGTTGCGCTATTGATTTGAATTTCATTCCAGCCGGGAACTGTTGTAAGCTTCTTTACGCCGTCCCACTTGGAGTCCTCAGCGTATGCGTCAACAGGAGTATCGCTCCATCTTACAGTTATGCTTACACCCGGATCCATGTAGAATAGATATACACTGCTTACGTAGTGCATTGCTTGAAGGTCCACGATAGGACGAAGCTTCATGCCGTAAAGCTCTAGGTCGTTTGTATCTGTAAATATCTTACTTAAAACCGTTGTAGGGTTCTTTGTTTTTTCAGCTGCTTGCTCATCAAACATTTTGGCAAAGGAGTTAAGCACCTCTCCGCTATATACGTTTGCGTTTTTCTCGTAGTCAATAGGAATTAGCTTATTACCGCCTAAACGGATAGTTGTAATATTGCCGTAGTTTTCGCCAATATACGGTCTAATTGCCACATAGTAGCAGCTATTAAGACCTATGCTGAGATTTAATTTTGCTGTGTATTCCTTGTCGCCTGTAATTGTTGCATCAAGGATTTGCGCTCTATCGTAATTTTCACTTGTGATTTCGCTTGTGCTGTAACGAACCTCATAGTTTCCGCTTTCGCCGTAAACGTTAAACTTAAGCGTTACCATGTTGCTTAGCACTGAGCTTACTCTTAAATGCTCAACGTCGCCAAGTGTTAAAGGAATAATTATTTTGTTGTCTGTTAAATCACAGCCGATACACTTAAATACTGCTTTACCGTTTTGGGAAAGTGTTGGCATTGTAACGTAATTTACAAGCTTTTCAAAAATGTGTCCCTTTGCGATTATTTGCTTTTCGCGCTTATCGTTACAGGTTTCGCACTTATAGGTATATCTGCCGTTTTCAGTACAGGTTGCATCCTTCTTAGAATATAATACTGAGAAGTTATGGTCGATTGTAGGTGTTGATTTTTCCTTAGTTAATCCACAGTAGCATGCGTATTCTGCCTTACCGGTGTCAAGACAGGTTGCCTTAACTGTATCCTTAACGTATTCTCTGTAAACGTGATCGTGTGGGAGACGTACGTCCTTCTTAGTTGCCTTCATTTCAACCTCGGCAACCTTAAAGGTTAGATAGCTTTCCCACTTTAATGATGTAACTGTAATTTCAATTGTGTATGCCTTAATGTTGCCGTTTGAAATAACCGTTTTCTTTTCCGTATTGGTGTTATTAACGCTTATGCTTCCGCTTTTTGTAACGTTGCCCTTCGCGTCCTTAACCTTAACGCTACCCGAGGTAAAGTTACCGCAAACGTATAGGCTAAGCTCATTTAAGGTAACCTCTTGAGCTAACGTGATTATTAACTTATCGCCAACGTTACCGAACCAGTCGTTACCCGGACCGTAAATACCGCCCGTTGAGGTGTTACCGTCAACTACCTTCCAAATGTTATCAATGGCAGGGTTAAACTCGTCTGTTGTGATTTCGTAAACGTCATTCTTGTTAAGCTTTTGTGAGGTAAGCTTTGATAACGTTTCTTCTCTTGTACCGTCACACGTTGAGCATCTAAAGGTTGCCTTACCCTCGCTTGAGGTTGTTGGCTCCTTATCAACTCTTACTAGGTTTATGTACTTATGAAGTGTGTCCTTTGGAACTAGCTGTTGAGCCTTTAATACAGTATCGCACACGTCGCAATGAGCGCCTTGTGTATAGCCGTCCTTTGTACAGTCGCCCTCAATAGCTTCATCAACTATAACGTTGTGTCCCTTTGCGTCAACGCTTCTTGAGCTGGTAAATCCGCATAAATTACAGTTTCTCTTTTCAAAGCCCTTTTCTGTACAGGTTGGCGCAGTTACGATTTGCCAATCACCGTATTCATGCTTACATACGTCAGGTTGAGTGTCTGAGCCTGTATCCGTGTCTGTATCTGTGTCTGTTGAGGTATCTGTTGAAGTATCTGTTGATGTATCGGATGAGGTGTCCTTATCTGTGTCGGTATCCGATGTGTCGATTGTGTCCTTTGATGTATCAACCGTTGTATCTGTATTCTTGCCTGTATCGGTATCAGTATCTACACTTCCGCCACAGCCAATTAGCATACAGGATAAAACAAATAGTACAACAAATAAAAGAATGAATTTTTTCATTGTTTTCTCCTTTTCATAGGTGTGAAAATTATTCCGTTTACGTTTTTTTGTATGTCAGTTTCTTCAAAGCCTAATTTTTTATATACAGGCACGCCATAGGGACAAGCGTTAACCGTTATATCTGTGTTATAATCCTTTATCATTTCATTAAAGAGCATTTTGCCAATACCGCGTCTATGGTGCTTTTCGCTTACGTAGAAGTAGCCGATATGGTTATTTTCTCTCATGCCTAAAACGCCGATTACGATATCGTTTTCCACGGCTGCATAGAAAATTATGTTCTTTAATTTTTCAGTTTCATCAATTATTCTTTTGTATTCAATTACACCCTCAGGCGGGAAATCGGGAACCTCATATATTTGGAACACCTGCCAAATAAGGTCGCAGGCTTCCTTGTATCTCTCTTTTGGGAGTTTAATTACTTCAATCATTGTTTTACCTTTTCAACCATGCAATAAACTAATCGCTGACCACTGATCACTGACCACTAACCACTTCAAAATGCTTACAAAGCATTTTGATAGGACATTCATCACATCGTGGGCTTCGTGCAGAGCAATATTCTCTGCCGAAAAGCACCATTCTATGACAGAAGTCGCTTTGCTCGCTTGGCTCAATTAGCTCGCTTAGTATTTTTTCAGTTTTAAGAGGGTCCTTTTGTCCTTCCTTATACATACCAAATCTGCCACAAATGCGCATACAATGTGTATCGGCAACGATGGCAGGCTTTCCGTACAGGTCGCCCAATATAAGGTTAGCAATTTTTCTGCCTACTCCCTCAAATTTTAAAAGCTCGTCCATTGTGTCGGGAATTACGCCACCACACTCATAAACAAGCCTTTGGCACTCGCTTTTAATGTTTTTGGCTTTCATTTTGTATAGACCGCAGGACTTGATTGTGTTTTCAATCTCCGTTAAATCTCCGTCGGCTAAATCCTTAGCAGTTGGGAACTTCTTAAACAGGTCCTTGCAGACTATATTTACTCTTTCATCGGTGCATTGAGCGCTTAGCCTTCCCATGATAAGAAGCTTCCAGCCCTCGCCCTCGTATTCTAATGAGCATAGAGCCACAGGATAAAGCTTTTTAAGCTCCTTTACAATTTTGGCTATTCGCTCTTTTTTCTCTTTTTTTGTCATATCAGCTTAATAAATCTACTTTAAATTCGTTACGTAAAAGCTCACATAAGCGACACAGGGGTAGTCCAACCACATTATAGAAGTCGCCCTCAATACCGCTAACAAATGCACCTGCCATTTCCTGAATACCATACGCGCCTGCCTTGTCAGTAGGATTAAAACGGTTTACGTACGAGGAAATTTCGCTTTCGGTTAAATCGCGCATTAGTACCTTTGTTATTACCTTATCGCTTACAACTCTTTTTCCGTCTCTTATTGCAATTCCGCTTACAACGTAATGTGTTGTGCCGGACAGCTTTTTAAGCATACGGATAGCATCGTTTTTGTCCTTTGGCTTACCCATAATTTCCTTATCGGGAGATATAACGATAGTATCACAACCGATAATAAGCTCATCTTCATTGTAGCTTACAGCCTCAGCCTTTATCTTGGCAAGGTTCTTTGGCACGTCAAATATATCAATGCTCTCATCAATAGTTTCGTCAGCATCGCTTACTCTAATTTCAAAATCGGACGTTACCATTGACAGTATTTCTTTTCTTCTTGGAGATTTTGATGCTAGCACAATTTTGTAATTTTTCATTTTATTCTTTTTACGTTTCCTTTTGGTTGTCGATTATGCTTGTACGCTTCAATTACGTCAAAGCATTCCTTTTTCGTTTCGTTTGTGAATATAAAATGGTGGCTAAAGTCCTTTAGCTTATCCATTCTGTCTGCCATATAAATTGGCACGCTGTTGTATATGATATTTCTATGACCGAAAATGCCTTCAACGTAGAATGATGCATTTTGTCTATCCTGCAAATATCCCTTGCATTTATCGCAACCGTAGGTATCCTTTAAGATACATTTGTGCATTGTCATAATTGGAATTTTGCCGTAGGCTATTACTCTGTTTCCCTTAAGGTCGTTAATTTGAGGCATAGTCAGCTCAGGGGATAAAATTACGCTATCTGCTCCGTTTATATGTAAAAAATCAACACAGGGTGCGTTAAATACATTAAAGCGATAGTCAAAAATCATTTTAAAGCCATATTCCTTAACACGGTTAATTTGACCGATATTTGTAATAAGAGCGTATTCAACGCCGTTATTTTTGGCTTCATTTAGCTTTGCTTCAATTTCCTTCCATTCGCTATCTAAAATAACAGGTGGCAAGCAAATGCCGTTTACACGGTTGTCATTTTCATACCTGTCGGCGTAAAGAAATATTATATCAAAATAGCTATGGTTTTCAGGTATTTGCGCTAGCGTTGAAAATAGCGCAGTTCTTGATTTTACGCTATCCTGTGTGCATTTTTTAGGTATATACGTATGTTCTCTTTCCTCTCTACCCATATAGAAAAGTAAGTCTATTGCTTTTCTTCTTAACGCGTTAAGTGAGGAAACGCGCACCATTATGCTATCATCCTTTTCAATTTGAATATTGCCGATTTCAAAGGGGGTATTACCTAATTTTGAAAGGCTTTTTGCAATATCCTCAGCTGAAATAGGAGCGTTTATTGCTTTTTCTACAATATCGCCATATGCGGTTACGCTTTTTTCTCCTAGTGTTACAGTTAGCTCTGCATTTTTGCCTAGCATAAATTTGCCATAAAGGTTGATTTTTACCCTCGCGAGCTCATTTTTTGTAGCCTCATATAATTTGGTGGCTTCCTTATTTTCATCGGTGCGCACGCCTAACATTTTTGAGGAAATATTGTTTGTGAAATAACCGTCTGTAAAGCCTTGACGTGAAAAAAGTGCTTCAAGTGTGGCTTTTTCTCCATTTTGAGCGTTTCTTTTTTCGTCTATCAGCTTACGCCAAACTGACACGGTTCCGCCTACGTAGTCGGCGCTTTTCATTCTGCCCTCAATTTTGAGAGTGTTCACACCTGTGTCTATAATTTCGGTTATATGGTTGTTTAAGGACATATCCTTTAAGCTTAATGGATACGCGCTTTTTTGACACATTTTATAAGGTAAACGGCAAGGCTGAGCGCACTCGCCACGGTTTCCGCTTCTGCCGCCCATGGCGTAGGACATTAAGCATTGACCGGACACGGACATGCAATGAGCGCCGTGAACGAAAATTTCTATTTTCGCATCGGTATTCTTGGTTATATATTCAATTTCCTTTTTAGGCAGCTCTCTTGCAAGGACAACTTGGCTTGCTCCCATCTTTTCGTATAGGAAGTTAGCTCCGTCTAGGTTGTGAGCAGTACACTGCGTGCTTGCATGAATTTCAAAATCGGGATAGTATTTCTTAATTAGAGATGCTATGCCTAAATCTGAAACGATAAGAGCATCTGCTCCTGCTAGATAGATTTTATTAACGTAGTCAAGAACGCTATCTATTTCCTTATCGTAAATACCAATATTAAGTGTTACGTAAACGCAAACGAAGTTTGCATGGGCTAAGCGGATTGCTTCCTCAATATTGTCAAGAGTGAAATTCTTCGCTCTTATTCTTGCATTAAATAAATCAAGACCTAAATAAAGAGCATCCGCACCATTAGCGATGGCTGCTTTTAGAGCGTCCATATCGCCGCAGGGGGCTAAAATTTTCGGTAATTTTTTATTTTCCATTATTTAAAAGCTTTAATTTAAGCTCCTCATTTTCCTTTTTTAGTCTGTTTACGTTTGCTTGGTAAAGCGCTACCTGGGTTTCAAGGTTTTTAACCTTCTTTTCAGCCTCTGTGGCTCTGCTGTAATATGTCATGGAAGAAAAAAGCGCAGCTTCAACCAGGGAGCAATTTCTTTGTGATTTTATCATTTTTGATATATCGTTCTCGACAGAGGATGCAATTTCCTTAACGTAGGATGCGCCCTCTTCAGTTACAATTCCTAATCTAATTCCTGCAATTTCTACATAAATCTTTTCTTTCATTGCATTTTTCCTCTCTTAGTACTTGAAATTTAGAGATTTTAGTTATATAATAGTACACATACATAGATATTATATAATATTTACATAATTTATTCAAGACAAATTTGAGGTTTTTTTATGAATGTTATCAAAAATTGTAAAAGAATTGTAATCAAGGTGGGTACTTCCACGCTAACCTACGCAAACGGCTCACTTAATTTAAGAAGAATTGAAGCATTCGTTCGCACGGTTGCAGATTTTAAAAATGCAGGACATGAGGTTGTTATTGTAAGCTCAGGCGCAGTTGCGGCAGGTTATGCAAAAATGGCTCTTAATGAATATCCAAAAACCTTAGAGGAAAAGCAGGCTTGCGCGGCAGTTGGTCAAAGCCAGCTTATGAAAATGTACGAAAGCTTTTTCTCAATGTACGGTCATACGGTTGCTCAAATTCTTATGACTAAGGACGTTGTTGATGACAGCCACCGTCTTGAGCTTGTAAGAAATACGTTCCACACTCTAATTAAAATGGGTTGTATTCCAATCGTAAATGAAAACGACTCCGTTTCCTGTGAGGGAATCAAGTTTGGCGGTAACGATACTCTTTCCGCTTACGTTGGAATTGCGTCCAATGCCGATATAGTTATCAATTTAAGTGATATAAACGGTCTTTACAATAAGGACCCAAGAAAATATGATGATGCTGAGCTTATTGACAGGGTTGAGGAAATCAATGATGAAATCAAGTCCTATGCAGGCGGCGCAGGCTCTTCCCGCGGTACAGGCGGGATGATTGCAAAAATCAATGCGGCAGAGATTGCAACAAATGCAGGTATTCCTATGCTGATTATCAATGGCGAGGACCCGTTTATTCTTTATGACGTGCTTGACGGAAAGCACGTTGGCACCTACTTTGCAAGAAAGAGAGTTTAATATGGAATTGTACGACGTAATTTATAATATCTGTCAAGGCGCAAGAAACGCTTCACGCTCCCTTGCAAACGCAAGCGGTAAGGACAGAAATAAAATTCTTTTAGCTATGGCTGAAAAAATCCGTAATGCTTATGAGGATATAATTGAAGCCAACAAAATTGACCTTGCAAATGCTAAGGAAAACGGAATTAAGGACGCTATGCTTGACCGTTTAATGCTTAACAAGGACAGAATTTATGCTATCAGCGATGCTATTTGCTTTGTGGCAGGACTTGGCGACCCTATCGGCACAGGCGAAATTTTCACAAGACCTAACGGACTTGAAATTCATAAAATGAGAGTACCGCTTGGTGTTGTTGCTATGATTTATGAGGCAAGACCTAACGTTACTCCTGACGCGGCTTCCCTTTGCATTAAGAGCGGAAACGCTGTTATTCTCCGTGGTGGCAAAGAGGCGATTTGCTCAAACAAGGCGATTGTTAAGGTTATAAGAGAAGCAATCAAGGAATGTGGCTACGATGAAAATGCAGTTACGTTAATTGAGGACACAACACGCGAAAGCGCAAATCTTTTAATGAAGATGCGTGGCGGCGTTGACGTTTTAATTCCACGCGGTGGCAAGGGACTTATTAAGAGCGTTGTGGAAAACGCTTCTGTTCCTGTAATTGAAACAGGCGCGGGCAACTGCCATTTATACGTAGATGAAAGCGCGAATATTGATATGGCGCTTAACGTTGCATTAAATGCAAAATGTCAGCGACCATCAGTTTGCAACGCCATTGAAACGTTATTAGTTCATAAGAGCGTTGCTTCGGAATTTTTAACTAAGTTTTACGAAAGCACAAGAAAATTTAGCCTTGAATTCAGAGGCTGCGATAAGTGCTGTGAGATTTTAGAGGGAATTACTAAGGCAACTGAGATTGACTACGATACGGAGTATGATGATTACGTTATTAGCTGCAAGGTGGTTGATAACGTAGAGAAAGCTATTGACCACATAAGGAAGTATTCAACAGGACATAGTGAATCAATCATTACAGAAAACGGACGAAACGCTGACCTATTTGTAAAAAGCATTGACTCCTGCGCACTTTACGTAAATGCGTCCACAAGATTTACAGACGGCGGAGAGTTTGGCTTAGGCGCGGAAATCGGTATTTCCACACAAAAGCTACACGTAAGAGGTCCTATGGGACTTGGCGCGTTGACTACTGAAAAATATATAATTAAGGGTGATGGACAAATAAGATGAGTACATGTATAAATAAAGAAGTTATTTTATGTAAATATGGCGAGGTTATTTTAAAGGGAGCTAACAGAAGCGACTTTGAGGCTAAGATGCTTAAGCAATTAAGACTTAGAGCTAAGCGTATTGGCAATTACAAAATTTACTACTCCCAAAGCACAGTTTACGTTGAGCCATTAGATAACGGTGCTATTGAAAGGATAGACGATATGCTTGAGCAGGCAAAGCACGTATTCGGCTTTGTTGGCGTATCAAAGGCTATCGCTTGCGAAAAGAACATTGACACAATTTTAAATATCGTTAAGGAATACTTACCTGAAAAATTAAAGGGATACAAAACCTTTAAGGTTGAATCAAAGAGAGCTGACAAGCGCTTCCCTATGACCTCTCCTGAAATTTCAAATGAGGTTGGCGGTGCTATTCTCTCCTGTGTTCGCGGTATTAAGGTTGACGTTAAAAATCCTGAGATTATCGTAAGATGCGAAATTCGTGAAAACGAAGCGTTTATACATGCAGGACAGGAAAAGGGTGCCGGCGGTATTCCATACGGAACCAGCGGTCATGGCTTGCTTCTTCTTTCAGGCGGTATCGACTCCCCTGTTGCAGGATATATGATGGCTAAGCGTGGTGTTTCACTTGAATGTGTTCACTTTGAAAGCTTCCCTTACACCTCTGAAAGAGCTAAGGAAAAGGTACTTGAGCTTGCGAAAATCCTTTGCGACTATACAATGAGAGTTAGAGTTCACGTAATTTCTCTTACTGAAATTCAAGAAGCGTTAAGAGATAGCTGTGATGAGGACTACTTTACGTTGCTTCTCCGCCGTTATATGATGGCGCTTTCATTAAGACTTGCTCACGAATTAAATTGCGATGCCCTTATTACAGGCGAAAGTCTCGGTCAGGTTGCTTCCCAAACAATGAAGGCTATTCACGTTGTAAACGAAATGGCAGATATTCCAATCTACCGTCCGCTTATCGGTATGGATAAAAATGAAATTATTGAAATTTCAAGAAAAATCGGTACGTTTGATACCTCTGTATTGCCATATGAGGATTGCTGTACGGTATTTACTCCAAAGCATCCTAAAACAAGACCGGAGCTTGATTCCGTAATTGAACAGCAAAACAGACTCAATTTTGATGAGCTTGTAAATAGAGCTTATGAAACAAAAGAGATTGTGGTTGTTAAGCAATTTGGCGATAACATAATTGAGGGCTAATTAAAAAATCTTGACATCAGCCTGTAATTATGATAAAATAAGTATGTAAATGAGGTGTTAATCATGGAAAAAAATAAGAATTTTCTCACGTTTACCGAGGATGACGGAAGTCAAACAACCTACGAGGTAATTGATGAGTGTGTTTTAAACGGAGCAACCTACGTTGCCATTACTCCTACTGAATATTACGTGCTTAAAAAAGTAAAAACAGGCAAAAAGGAAGATATTTACCAGCCGGTTGAGGGCAAGGAATTAGAAAGTGCTTGTGAGGTATTCGATAAGCGTATTAACGTTATCAACCACGATGAAAATTAATAAAAGCGTATTATTCTAAATTACTTGCATATAATACTATTGGTTTAAATCCTGCTTAGTGCGTGATAGAGCGATGTATTCGTCCTACATTTTATTAAAAGGAGCTCAATATCCAATATTGGTTTGCAGGCCTCCTATGTATTCTCTCTTAATGGACTTCGGTCGGACTAGAATATATAGATGTTGGAAGCAGTAAAGATATTATGAGAGCCCCGCCTTGTTTAGGACAAGGTTCAAATGATTGCTCTACACGGCTCGGTGGGTATTTTATAAAAAAATACGGACTACTTGAAAAAGTAGTCCTATTTTTTGTTATTCAGGTAATTTTGTTTTCAGCTTTCTTAAAAAGACAATAAGCATTGGAGCTGAAACGAATGCTGAAAGGATATAAGCAAGAGGACGCGCAACCTGTATGCCTATTATATCAACGTAGATTGGTAAAATATAGTATATTGGGATAAGCAAAAGTCCGTTTTGCAAGCAGGATAAAATAAGAGCCTCAGCGCTTTTGCCGATTGATTGGAATAGCATTGTAGCTACTACCGATACAGGGAAAAACAGCATGCTTATACAGAACATTTTAAGTGCAACGCCGCCAATATCTACAACCTCAGCGCTTTTTCCAAAGATATACATAATTTCGTCTGCATAGATATAACAGCCAAAGGAAATTACTCCTAAAAAAGCCATACTGAATAAGAAGGTGAAAATTGATGCTTTTCTTACTCTTTGATACTTTTGCGCGCCGTAATTGAAGCTGGCAACAGGCTGGAAGCCTTGTCCTATACCAAGACCCACGCTGAAAATAAGTCCTGCGGTTTTGGAAACGTAACCCATTGCGGCAATGGCAATATCCCCAAACGGCTTAGCCTGTGCGTTTAAAACCACAGTTGAAACGCTATTTAAGCCCTGTCTTGCAAAGCTTGGAAGTCCGTCCTTTAAAATGTTGCCGATTGTTCCGATTTTTTTGTCAACGTATTTTAGAGATATCTTACTTTGTGTCCTTTGTGCAAGGAACATATAGAGTAAAATGCCTAAGGAAATATACTGGGATACGGCAGTAGCAAGTCCTGCTCCGCTAATTCCCATATCAAAGAAAATAATAAACACAGGGTCAAGTATAATGTTCAAAATACCGCCTGTTGTAAGTCCTATCATGGCAAGAGTTGCCATTCCCTCATAGCGTAAAATGTTATTTAAAACACAGCTTACAGTCATGGCGGGGGCAGCAATTAAAATCCACATTCCGTAGTCCTTGGCGTAAGGCAAAATTGTGTCAGTACTGCCTAATGCATACATAAGTGGTTCTAGAAAAATCAGTCCACCTGCTAAAATGATAAGTCCGCAAAGGAGCGAATAAAAGAAGCTGGTTGAAGCGTATTTGCTTGCACTTGCGCTATCCTTTTTACCTAAAAGACGGCTGATGTGGCTGCCTGCTCCGTGTCCGAACATAAAGCCAAAGGCTTGCAGAATAGTCATGATTCCAAATACAACGCTGGTAGCTCCGCCAGCACTCTGAGAAATTTGGCTAACGAAATACGAATCCGCCATGTTATAAATATTAGTAATAAGCATACTAATAGTGGTAGGAATACCAAGGGTAATTACAAGCTTAGGTATAGGCGTTTCCGTCATTTTTATATACTTTTTATCTGCTATATCCATTTTCGCTCCCCCTTTTTTCTCAAAATCAACTACATTGTATCACAAAAGAAAAGTTTTTTCAACCATTCACTTGAAATGATTTATTATTTGTGATATACTAATTATCTGTATGGAGAAGTACTCAAGTGGTTGAAGAAGCGTGACTCGAAATCTCGTAGGGCGTGAAAGCGTCGCGTGGGTTCAAATCCCACCTTCTCCGTAAAATAAAGAGGTAGGCTTGACCTACCTCTTTTAATTTATATTGCAGTTTTTATTTTGGTGTGGTATAATTAAAAAAGTGAGGTGTTGCTATGATTCAATCATATGGAAAAAATCAATTTAAAAACAATACGTTTTCATTTTGGGAATGGTCGGCTCCCATTCTTCAAACTCATGATGAAGTTGTAAATAAGTTTCACGAATTACAGCTTGAAGGTCGTGTTGTAAAAAACGTATATTGCATAGGAATGGCATATAATTGGCGAGAAGATGATATTGGCGATGTAATATATAATGAATTGGATTCTATGACACCTGAACAAAGAGATGCGTTACCTAATTTTAGGGCGTTTCTACCTGAGGGAGTATATATTTATCGTTGGGCTGTAATCGATGAGCCATTTCTAATTGAGTTTGAAGATGGTGATATTCTTGCAATCGACTACAGCGAAGGAAGTAGTGTTAGAATGGAATTAAATACAATTCCAAAAACTCTTGGTGCCGGAATTAATTACCCTAATTTTCATCCTAACGCTCTTTTTGATGATATAATTGGACGCGAGATTGTTTCTGTTGAAATTATGACCTCACTGACAGAACCTATTTTTACAGGGTCGCATGGACTGTCATTAAATGAACAATCATCATATATTAGCGGATTCAGCATTTTATATAAAACGACTGATTGTTTCCATCCACACAACTCATTGTTTTTTACCTCTCACTATGACTATGGAGTTGTTGAAATAAAAGACCATAACGGATTAACTATGAGAATTCACGCGCCAAACGTAAAGAAAGTAGTTGAAGGATACGTGGATGATGAACTCCTGAACTCCCAAGATGACCTCAAAGCAGATTGCTTCGATTCATGATGATGGTTATAATTAAATTTAACTTTCTGCGCTTTTATCGCAATCTTAAAAAGGGTTGTGGCTTTTAATTTGGTGCAAGAAGCTATAATTTCAAAAACAAATTTAGAAAACTTATTATATTTGTTAAATTTTGTTGACTAATTTATGAATTTGTGATATACTACAAATAGAATCTATGAAAGGAGGACATTACGATGGATAACAACAATCTCATTCGTTTCTTACTTACATTCTTCTTAGGTTGGATTGGTAGCTTAATCATCAATCATACATCCTTAAAGCCAGAAGGATTTAAGTCAAGAACACTCGCTTACATTTTCCTTACAATGATTACATTTGGTATCTACGGTCTCGTTGCTTCAATCTGCAACCTTACATTTGATCCAAGCAAGAAAAGAAATATCGGCTATTTCAAGGCTTAATTTGATACATAAAAAAGACGCATTTTGCGTCTTTTTTTGTTTATAGGATTGTGTCTAAGTATGCTTCTAATTTCTTTGCATCTCCGTCAAAAAAATAGGCGTTAAGACCGAATTTGATGGCGGAGTCTATGTTGTTTTTGTTATCGTCTATGAAAATTGATTCAGCTGGATTTATATTACAGGTTTTGCAAAGATAGTCAAAAATCTCATGGCTTGGCTTAACAATGCCGATTGTAGCTGAATAGATACATTTATCAAAATACGTAAAGATTGAAAATTCATCCTTATGCTCAACGAAATAGTTGGAAATATTAGAAAGTAGGTATATGCCCACTCCGTATTTTTCCTTTAATTTAATTATAAGCTCACGCATGCCGTCAATTTCAGGCACGTTATAAATCCAATTATAATAAATTTTATCGGTTATGTCCCAAAGTCTTTCAGGGAGTCTTGTGCGGCACTGCTCCAGCACCTCTTCATTTGTTATTGTACCCTTATCTAATTTGTCCCAATAAAGACGGTCAAAAAGAACCTCGCATATTAGCTTTTTATCTTCTTCATCGATTACGTAGGGGCTAACCATAATTTCCGGCACAAAGTGAATTATCACTTGTCCGAAATCAAAAATTACGTTTTTTATATTCATACATATATCCTCTTTTTTGTAATGTTAACATTATACCATTGAAAAAATGAAAAATCAATGATATAATTAAGAAAAAAACAAGGAATGATTTTTTATGACAATGGTTTTACTTACCGCCTTAGGTGTAGGCGGAGCAACAATTATCGGTGCGATAATTGGATTTGCATTTAAAAATATATCTCACAAATTTTCCGATATTGTTTTATCCTTTGCGGCAGGCGTTATGCTATCCGCCGCGGTAATCGGCTTGATTTTACCGTCCATTGAATACGGTATTGAGCTTAGCGGAAAATATCTTGCGCTTTTATATACTGTTTTGGGAGTTTTTGTAGGCGCTTTATGTCTTAACTTAATTGACAAATTAGTACCTCACTTACACAAAATGGTGGGAGACGATTCTGAAAGCCACAACAACCAAAAGCTAAACAAGGTACTCCTTTTCGTTATGGCGATTGCAATACACAACCTTCCTGAGGGTATTGCGGCAGGAGTTGGCTTTGGCTCAGGAAACACCGCACAGGCTCTTATAATTGCAGGCGGTATTGCACTACAAAATATTCCTGAGGGAATGGTAATTATCGGTCCTATGCTTGCAAGCGGAATAAGCCGCAAAAAGACGTTTTTAATTGCTATGGGCACAGGCTTAGTTGAGGTTGTGGGTACACTTATCGGCTATTTTGCAGTTAGCGCTTCATACGTGATTTTACCTTTTGCTCTTGCATTTGCAGGGGGTACTATGCTTTATGTAATAAGCGATGAAATGATACCAGAAACCCACGCTCACGGAGAGCAAAGAGGTGCAACCTATGCTTTACTTGTAGGCTTTTGTATTATGCTTATTTTTGACGTTTTGCTTGGTTAAATGGAATGCATACTATATTTCCGCAGTTTGGTGACAAGCCCCCGTCCCCTGTCATCGCTGACCACTAAAAAAACAACCACAGGAGTGGTTGTTTTTTATGTTATGCCATTGTTTTTAGCTTTTCAGGTGTAATTTCGTAGAGGCATTTTTCATTCTTTAAATAACGCTCTAATTCATCAACGATAAGCTCACTCATTCTTTGAACCTCGTTTGCTTGGCTTCCTGCAATATGAGGCGTTAAGAATACGTTAGGAAGAGTGAAGAATTTGCTTCCAGCCACAGGTGGCTCTGTGATTGTAACGTCAAGCACAGCAGAGATATCCTTTCTTGCTTCAAACACATCAAGCATACCGTCCTCGTCAGTCTGTTGACCGCGACCTGTGTTGATAAACGTGCTATTTTGCTTCATTTTTGCAAATAATTCCTTTGTTAAAATGCCAACAGTTGCAGGTACGTT
Organism: Eubacteriales bacterium; assembly: GCA_045632345.1. Lineage (GTDB taxonomy): Bacteria > Bacillota > Clostridia > Oscillospirales > CAG-272 > RGIG2000. Next base: position 69,595 of record JAZQWM010000039.1, read on the forward strand.
AGCTAAGTGGTTTGAAACAACGTCGCACTCGCTAAAGAGTGTATCAAGGTCAACCTTAGTAACGCCCATTTCCTTAGCCTGTTCCTCAGACATAAAGATATCGTAAACCAAGATGTTTAATTTATATGGCTTTAATAATTCAATTACCTTTTTACCTATCATACCAGCGCCGATAATGCCTACCTTGGCATCATAGTTACCACAGTGAGCAAGTGAAACCTTATGAGCTTCCTCATAGTTGCCTGCTTTTGCTAAAACTGATGATTGGTAGAAGCCTTTATTTGCAAGTAGGATTTGCGCTACTGAATATTCAGCAACAGGGATAGCGTTTGCGGCGTAAGCACTGAAAATTCTTACGTTTCTCTTAAAGTAGCTTTCTGCAAAGTATCTAACTGAGCCTGCGGCATAGAAAATTGCCTTAAGGTTAGGCATAAATCTGCCAAAATCGTCCTTTGGCTCAGTGCCGCCAGGCATTGACCATGTTGAAAAGATATATTCAACGTCCTTGAATTTTTCAGGATTTGCTTCAAGCTCCTCTTGACAGTAAATATCGCTTAAGTCAATGTCAATTAAATTCTTAATTCTCTCTTGTGATTCCTTGGAATACACGTAATCAACGTTGCCTTTATTGTTAAGTAAAAAAATCGCCTTCATTATGTTTCTCCGTGGTTTTGTTTTTGTGATTTCTCACTATCAACTATTGTGGCACAAAATGTTCAATTTGTCAAGTAAAATAAGGTAATTTGCTTGACAATTTTTTTATATTATGTTAATATTAAACTGTATAATTATGATATTATAGAAACGGAGAAAATTATGGCTTATAATGTTCCATCAAATAAGGATGCGTTTTTAAAGCTCTGTGATGAGGCAAACGTTAAATTCCCTTACTCTGAGGATATTTCCTGTCTTTCAAAGGAAATGAAAATCGGCTCTAAGGTTGCCCCTAACAGAATTGTATATCAAGCTATGGAGGGATGCGACGGTACATATGACGGCGCACCTGATGAGCTTACAAAAAGAAGGTATTTACGCTTTGCAAGAGGTGGCGCAGGTATTATTTGGTTTGAGGCTACTGCCGTTAAGGGCGAGGGTCGTGCAAATCCACGCCAAATGTACTTAACGGACAAGACAAAAGATGATTTTGCAAGAATAGTAAACGATATTAAGGAAGAATGTGTAAAGACAAACGGCTTTGAGCCACTTGTATTTGTACAGTTAACACACTCCGGCAGATATTCTAAGCCTGAGGGTGTTCCTGCTCCGCTTATCGCTTACAACAATCCTATTTTTGAAAAGGATAATCCTATTGATAAATCAAGAATTGTAACTGATGAATATCTTGATAGCTTAAAGGAAGCTCTTATTTGGGGAGCGGGAGAAGCTAAAAAATTAGGATTTGACGGCGCTGATATTAAGAGCTGCCACAGATACCTTTTAAGTGAGCTTCTTTCAGCATACAACCGTGAGGGCAGATACGGTGGAAGCTTTGAAAACCGTACAAGACTTTTAACTGAGGCGGTTAAGGAATCCAAGATTTTAACAGGCAGTGATTTTATTATCACTTCCCGTCTTAATATTTATGATGGATTTGAGTATCCATACGGCTTTGGCGTAAATGAGGGACAAGGAATTACTCCTGACTTTACTGAGGCTAAGAAGCTTGCGAAAAACCTTGAAAATGCAGGAATTGATATTCTTGACTTTACAATGGGTAACCCATATTTCAATCCACACGTAAACCGTCCATATTCAATGGGTGGCTACGTTGCGCCTGAGCATCCAATGTATGGCGTACATAGAATGCTTGAGGGTATTTCAGAGGTTAAAAAGGAAATTAACATCCCTGTTATTTCATCAGGAATTTCATTCTTAGGCTCTGAGAGTGCTAACGTATGTGCAGGCTATATAAATGAGGGTAAGTTTGACTTTGCAGGCTATGGCAGAGAGACACTTGCATATCCTAACTGTGCAAACGATATTACGTCAGGCAAAAATCTTGACCCTAAGAAGCTTTGCATTTGCTGTTCAAAGTGTACAGAGATTATGCGTAAGCCGGGTGGCACACCGGGATGTGTAATTCGTGATAACGAGGTATATGCACCACTTTACAAGCAGCTTGTGCTTGGAAAGTAGTGCAAGCAGTTAGCAGTTAGCCGCCAGCGGTTAGCAAGCTACATAACGATTGATATTTCAAAATTTATTGAAAAAGAATAAAATTTCGCAAGGATTTAGCGAAGCGGTAAAATCGGCGTTTAGTAATTTCGCTGACAGCTAACAGCTAACCGCTAACGGCTGTCCTTGAACGAAGTGAAAGGATACAAAATGAAAATTGCTATAATTACAGGAGCTGTTGGTGGAATTGGCTACGCAACAGTAGAAAAATTTAACAAAGAGGGCTACGGCGTTGTAGCTATGGATATTGCTCCAAATGAGGTAGCAAATGAGAAATTTGCAGGTATGGAGAATATTGTTTACGTAAAGGGAAATCTTGCATCAGGCGAGGACAGAGCTAATTTAGTTAAGACAGCTATGGACAACTACGGCAGAATTGACGTGCTTGTAAACGTTGCAGGCGTTGCACCAAAGGTAAGAAATGATATTCTTGAAATGACAGAGGAAAGCTATGATTTCGTTATGGATATTAACTTAAAGGGCACGTTCTTCTTAACACAGTTAGTTGCTAACCAAATGATTAAGCAAGAAAGTGAAAACGGCATTAAGGGATACATTGCAAGCGTTTCATCCTGCTCTGCTTATACATCATCCACAAGCCGTGGCGAATACTGTATGTCAAAGGCTGGCGCTACTATGATGACAAAGCTTTTTGCAGACAGACTCTCCTCTGAGGGTATTACTGTAAATGAAATTTGCCCCGGCATTATTGCAACAGGTATGACCGAAAAGGTTAAAGAAAAGTACGACAATCTTATTGCAGGCGGTCTTGTTCCACTTGGAAGATGGGGCACACCTACGGACTGTGCTAATGCACTTTACGCTTTATGCTCAGGCATGCTTGGCTATACAACAGGTCAATCCGTTATCGTTGACGGCGGTATGCACATTCAAAGATTATAAGAGGATTTTATGACTGAAAATATTTTAAAGATTAACGGCGTAAGCGTTAAAAAGGTAACTCTTGACTGTGCAATTATCGGCACAGGTGCGGCAGGATACAATGCGGCGCTTCGCTTAACTGATTACGGAATTAACGATATTGCTATTGTAACTGAGGGTATTTATATGGGCACATCCCGTAATACAGGCTCAGACAAGCAAACATATTATAAAATGAACCTTTGCGCAGACTATCCAGACTCCCCAAAGGCTATGGCACAGGATTTCTTTAACGGCAAATGCGTTGATGGCGATAATGCTTACTGTGAGGCGGCTTTATCTGTAAACTGCTTTTTACATTTGTGTGAATTAGGCGTTGAGTTCCCTGTAAACAGATATGGCGAATACGTTGGCTACAAGACAGACCACGACCCAAGAGCAAGAGCTACAAGCGTTGGTCCTCTCACATCAAAAATGATGACAGAATGTCTTGAAAAGGAAGCTAACAAGCGCGGCATTAAAATTTACGATAAGCTACAAGTAATTGAGTTTATTAAAAATGATGGTGCTTGTGTTGGTATGCTTTGCTTAAACAAGGCTTCAACAAGCGAGAATGACAGATTTGTTTTAATCAATGCTAAAAACGTAATTACAGCCACAGGTGGCCCTGCGGGAATGTATAATGATACTGTATTCCCTCTTGGACATCATGGCGCAAGTGGTGTTGCGTTTGAAGCCGGGGTTATAGGCAAAAATCTTACCGAGTGGCAATATGGCTTAGCTTCTACTGCTCCACGTTGGAACGTTTCCGGTACGTACATGCAGGTGCTTCCAAGATTTGTTTCTGTGGACAGTGAGGGCAACGAATACGAATTTTTAAATGAATATTTTGACGATATTGGCACTTGCTTATCTAAGATATTTAGAAAGGGCTACGAATGGCCATTTGACTGTAAGAAGGTGCTTAATGGCTCATCTATTATTGACCTACTTGTATTCCGTGAGTGCGTATTAAAAGGCAGAAAGGTTTACCTTGATTTTAGAAAAAATCCATATGGGCTTGAAAATTTACCATATGATAAATTAGACAATGAAGCAAGAGAGTATCTTGAAAATGCACATGCTTGCTTTGGTAATCCACTTGAGAGATTACAATTTATGAATATGCCTGCATATGACCTTTACTTATCTAAGGGCGTTGATTTGGCTACTGAAATGCTTGAAATTGCTCTTTGCGCTCAGCATAATAACGGCGGTCTTGACGTTGACCTGTGGTGGCAGACAAACGTGCCTCACTTATTTGCATGCGGAGAGGTGGCAGGAAGCCACGGTATATACCGTCCGGGCGGAAGTGCGCTTAATGCAGGTCAGGTTGGCTCTATGAGATGCGCTCAATATATTTCAAAGCACAATGAAAACGACAAAGCAAGTGATTTTGATAAGTATGCAGAGGCTGCTGTTAATAAGCATTTAGCGATTACAAGAGGAATTTTAGGTAATGACGATAATTTAGATAGCGTTTTCGAAAAATACACAAAGAAAATGAGTGAGGTTGCAGGTCCAATCAGAAACGCATCACTTTTAAAGGATGCTATTTCCGATGCGGTTGACGCTATAAATAACTTTACCTCAATCGTTAAGATTGCAAGAGAAAGTCAATTATATAAGGCATACAGATTAAGAGATGCTTTAATTGCGCAATCAACGTATATGGTTGCTATGGATGAATACGTAAAGCTTGGCGGTAAGTCAAGAGGTAGCGCAATTTACTCCTCAGCAAATGGTCAAGCGCCTGCTAAAATGGAAGATGTATTCCGTTTTGAGCTTGATGATGGCTCAAACGATGCAACGGTGCTTGAAATAACGTACAATAACGGCAATTTCACACACAACACAAGAAGCGTAAGACCTTTACCAGAGGGTGGCGGATTCTTTGAGAACGTGTGGAGAGAATATAGAGAAAATAAGAATATTTTCTAGTGGTCAAATGTCAGTGGTCAGTGACCAGCTGGATAGACTATTGATTTATTTAAAATTTAAAATAGCGTGCAAGAGATATGCTTTGGTTGTTTTTGGTTAAGATTGTTAGGAAATTTGCTGACCACTGATCACTAACCACTAGCCACTGCTCTTAAGCTACGCGAAAGAGATAAATATGAAAACAGGTTTAGTTTCAATTTCATTTAGAAAAAAATCAATAAAAGAGTTAATTAAGGCTTCTAAGGAATGTGGTCTTGACTGCATTGAATGGGGCGGCGACGTACACGTGCCAATGGGCAAAATGAAGCTTGCGGGACAAATAAGAAGGCAAATGCACGGCAGCTCACTAAAATGCTGTACATACGGCTCATATTTTGGACTTATTTACCACTGTGATGAGCATTTTCCTTTACCATTTAAAAAGGTTATAAAAACTGCTAAGGCACTTGGTGCTAAGACTATCAGAGTTTGGCTTGGTTGGCCTTATTGCGGCTGTAAAAAGGGCTGCAAGGTATTCCTTTGCAACAAGCACTATAAGAAAAACGTAGCTGTAACAAAGAAGCTTTGTGATGAGGCTGAAAAGTACGGCTTAACGTTGTCTATTGAATGCCACTTTATGACTCTTTCCGATGATTATAAGGACACGTTACGCTTCTTAAATGACGTTAACAAGGATAATTTAAGACTTAATTGGCAGCCTAACCACGCAAAGAGCTTTGAGTACAATTTAGAGGCTCTTAAGGCGCTACGCCCATACGTAAACAACGTTCACGTATTTAACTGGAACGAAAAAGGCGAAAAGTTTCCTCTTGGCGATGAAAAGGGCGTTCGCGAGTGGACAGAATACATTAAGGTACTAAACGATGAAAACGCGGATGAAAGAGTTTTCCTACTTGAGTTTATGCCTGATGGAGAAATTGCTTCGCTACCAAATGAGGCTTCCTCACTTAAAAAGATAATTGAATTGGCAACGAAGTAAGCTGTTAGCCGTTAGCGGTTAGCGGTCAGCTGATTTCTTATCGATTTTTATTACAAATTTATTTGCTATTTTAGCTCTTGGCACAAAGTCTATTCAGCTATCGGCTATCTGCTGTCGGCTGGCGGCTTTCCTTGAGCTTTGCGAAAGGGAAAATTATGAACTTACTTGGAAAAGCTGCAGACCCACAGTTTTGGGCAGATTTAAAGAACAATGAAGCATACAAGCCAATGGTTGATGCTGTTTTGTCAGAATATGAAAAGTTCTGTATTGGAGAGGTTGAAACAACTAAGTTTTCAAAGTTCCGTTTATTTAAGGATATAGGCGACAGAAACGCATATCAGCAAACGTTTTTTCACCGTCAGCATAGAGCTTATGCTATGATTTTTATGTGCCTTCTCTATCCTGAAAATGAAAAGTATTTAGAGCTACTTCAAGATACTATTTGGGAAATTTGCGACCAATACGTATGGGCGCTTCCTGCACACATTGACAACATTGAGGTAAACGATAACTGTGAAATGGACCTCGACGCCACCACAATGGCAATGGTATTTGCTATTGCAAAGGAAGTATTAGGCGACAGACTTCATCCTCTTATTAAATCAAGAATTGACTACGAAATTGACAGAAGAATTATAAAGCCATTTATGGCTAAAAGATGGCATTGGGAATACCGTGCTAACAACTGGACTGCCGTTTGCTCAGGCGCAACAGGATGTGTATTTATGCTTAACCGTCCAGAGCTTTTTGAGTTAGTTCGTGATAGAATTAACGAAAATATGGCTGACTATCTCCGTTCATATTATGATGACGGTGTATGTGTTGAGGGTGCAGGCTATTGGTCATACGGCTTTGGCTACTATATGGAATATGCAAGAATGCAAAAGGAATTTACAAAAGGCAGATACAATCTTGTAGATACTAAAAAGGTTAAAAACATTTCTATGTTTTTACAAAGATTATTCCTTGACAGAGACGTAATTGTAAACTATGGCGACTGTGGCTCTAACGTAACTGTTCCGGCGGGCTTTATGTACGGTTTAAGATCCGTTTACGGTAACGAGGTTGACATTCCACCACAAGAAAGACTTACATATGACGTGCATTACTTCCCTGCTATGCTTCGTGCATTTACCGACTTTGATACAAGCTTTACGAATGCGGAAATTTCCAAGGAAGCCACGTACTACATGGGCGACTACGGTTGGTTTGTAAAGAGATGTGAGAAATACGGCTTCGGTGCAAGAGGTGGCTCAAACGGCGAAAGCCACAACCACAACGACGTTGGCTCATTTATTCTTGCTATTGATAATGAGCAGGTGCTTATTGATATGGGCGGACGTCCATATACAAGACAGTATTTTGAGGATGGCGTAAGATATACGTTCCTTGAAACATCGTCAAGAGGTCATAACCTACCTATTATTAACGGCGAATACCAAAAGAACATAAGAAACACAGGCTCAACTACTTCTTATGAAAACGGCGTATTCAGCGTTGAATTTGGCTCTGTTTACGGTATTGATGCATTAAATAGCTTAACAAGAGATTACGCATTTACAGACACGTCTGTTACCGTAACTGACACTCTTGATATTAGCGGTGACTTTACTCTTACCGAAAGACTTGTATGCTACAAGGAGCCTACAATTAAGGAAAATGAGGTTATCGTTGGCAAGGCGCACGTTAAGTTTGATAAAAACGTATTTGAAGCGTCATATTCTACTGACACTCACGCCCTTGAATGTGAGGTTGACGGTAGCATAAAGAAGGGTCAAATAATTTACTTAATTGATCTTAAATTAAAGACACAGTCCAAGTCAAACAGCTTTACAATTGAAGTTGAATAACGTAAAAGCCCTCTAAAATAGAGGGCTTCATTCTTTAAGTACAACATAAACAAATCACTCCAAACCCAAGGATTTGGAGTGATTTATTATTTCAAGCTAAAACTTTATTAGAGCTCTTCGTCCGGTGTTACAATATCGCCTGTTCCTCCGTTGCCGGAATCATCGTTGCTTTCTTCAACTGTGTATACCCATGTGTCGCCGTCTTGTGAAGCTACAACTGTTTTACCGTCAAGCTCGTAAATGTCTGTTTTTACTGCGCCCCAATACGCCCAATAATTTTCGTCAAAATCAAGTACAAGTGTAATTGAGCCGTCATCATTCTCTGTTAAATTACAGATATAATAAAGGTCATCCCCGCCGCCGTAAACGTTAAGATAGTAAATTCCTTCCTCATTGCTAAGAACTGCGTTGTAGCCGTTAAAGCCAAACTCCTTATTAAGTAATGATTCTAATGGGCCATTATTTTCATCCTCATCATCACCCGCATGTGGTGTAACGATAATATCAAGCGCTAAAATTTCATCAACCTTGTCTGCGCCTTCAATGATGCTAAAGCAAGAAGTAATTTTTACCATATATGTACCGTCAAAATTATCTATTACATCATAATAAACGTAAATGTCAACGCTATAATCTTCGGTGTAAACCTCTGCCATCTCTTCAAAGATCCATATAGAATAAACATCATTGATTTGATGAGTACCTACAAGCGCTTGCTTAATTGGATCGGTTTCTACATTAGGATCATCTCCGTCGTCGCCTTCATCTCCGCCTTCATCTCCGCCTTCGTCTCCACCATCCTCAATTGGAGTTGTTTGGAATACAAATGCATCCTGCATAATGCCCTTTGAGCAAGCAAAGGTTGTGCCGTCAAAGGTACATACAAGTGTGCCCTGTGCATAACCTAAAAGCACTGTCTCTCCGTCCTTGAATACGTATGTTAGATTATATTCAGTTGCGCCATAGCCCATATCAAATGAGAATTTACCGCTTCCGTTTGTGTTGATTGTAAGTGTATAAAGGATTGTCCATATATCCTCGCTCTTTCCATACCATGTACCGCAAAGAGCGCTGAAATCTTCTGTTGTCTTTTCCTCAAATGATACTGTGAAAGGTACGTTGTTTGGTTGATCATCCCAATCGCCAACTGCAATTTTGATTTTTCCGCCGGCAGGAACATAAGTTGCAAGAGAGTCGCCCTCTCCTTCATTTGTTAAACTGCCAAGCATTAACCAAATTTGACCGTCAAACTTGCCTGTTACTGTGATAAAGCCGTCCTTTTCTGCTGTAAACGTGTAATAAATTAAGCTGTTACCATTATAATCTGCAACATAGTCGCCTACTGTAATAACGAATGGATCTGTCTCAGTACCTGTGCCTGTTGTTTCCTCTTCTTCCTCTTCGTCTTCAATGTTTGCAACTGTATATGTATTGCCGCTATAAACAGCGCTTGTTACCTTACCACCGGTAAGCTTAATAGCAAGAACGCTTGTGCTCCATTCGTTTCCGTCTGCATTGTAAAGAACAACCTGACCGTCAATAATTTCATATGTTACAGATGTTGTATTCTGACCTAATGTAAATGTTGCAGTTGTTTCATCAATAACTAATGTTAATTTGCTGCTTGTATAAGTACCGATGATGTTAATGTCTTCAGCAGGTGGTTCGTCTCCGCCTTGGTCATCGTCGCCCTCTACCTCGCCTGCTACGAAGAACACTGCGATTTCGTAAAGCCCCTTAGTTGTAGCGCTTACAGTAAACGTTACGCTCTTGCCCTTAGCGAGCTCAAATTCTACTACGTGTTGATCGTTATCAAATGCATTGTCCGGATCAAATGGGTCAAACTCCGGAAGATCTGCGCCCTCAAATAAGAAGCCTAAGCCTGCAGGTAACGTAAATGTGTACTTTCCTGATTCCTTAGCTGTGAATGTATATTCATCAACCCAGCTATTGGTTTCAGTTACGATTACATACTTTGTATCATCTGTGTCGTCTGGTGCAATAATTTCTGCTTCACCTGATACTGTAAAGCTGATTTGCTTTACAACTTGACCGAACTTAATTGTTACTAAATACTTACCTGAGTTTTGTGTTCTAAATGCAATACAGTTCATGTATGAATCGAAGTAAGGCGCTTGATAGAATTCAGGACTACCCCAAGGTGAGCCGTTACCCTCAATATTTACATATGTAGCCATAAAGTCGCCTGTATCCATGAAGCTTGCATTTGCAGACTTTGGAAGAATATTACCTAAGTGAAGTCTTACAAATATTTCCTTATCAACTGCTAGGTCAACAATGCCGTCGCCGTCAACGTCAACAAGGGGTGTTTCTGCAGCTATATACATTGAGCCTGTTGATGAGTAATCTGTTTTTGTTACAAGTGAAAGCTCAAAGTCAACAGGTAAAAGTGATTCCTTGGAGTAAATTGAGGTATAAACTCTTTCGCCTGATGTTTGTGATACGCTATACTCATATGATGTTGGATCTGCATTAGCAGTTAAAGTAACTGTGTTAGTTTCCGGATCGTATGTAAGGTCCTCGTCAACACCCTCTAAGCCTCTGTATGACTTAACATAAAATTCAGCAAAGTTAACTACTAAATCAGCATTAACTGTGAATAATACTTCAACCTCGTAATACTCAACGTAGTATGAAATGATTTCATCTCCTGTGCCGTCCTGTGCTGTGTTACCTACTGTTTCGCTTACTGTAAAGAAGTTATATGAGAATGTATATTTGCCTGTTTTTGCATCATAGCTTGATGTAGCATCTGATACGTTTACACCAAGCACCATAATATCATAGAAGTTATATAATGTTTGAGCAAGTGTTGTTGTATCTTCATATGCTGCTAATGAGCTACCTGGCATATATGTATAACCGTTTAACTTTTCAGTTTCGCCTGATACAGGAAAAAGCTCTAAATTGTTATTTCGGCCGCCTGAGCTTGGGTTATAATAAGGCATTTGCACGCCAAAAATACTTTCATCCTCAAGTAATTCAAACCAATATTGGTCAACGCCTTGGAATACGTCGTTCTTGTTGTATGAGCCCCATTTAATGTATGATTCTCCGTTACCTAAAACGAAGAATACCTCTTCTGTTTTGCCTGCCTCTACGGTTTTACCCTCGTAAGCCATTTCCTTAGCATAAACAGTACCACTAATTACTTTATTGTTGTTTGCTAATGCTGCCTTTAAAATAGCAAGGATATCTGTTTTGTCAATTTCCTTGATTTTTGCATTACATACAGTACAGAATCCAGCATCGTTTACTGTACAAGGTGCTTTATCTGCTACCTCAACACCATGCTCACAAAGGGCTGCATGCCAGTGATAACTGTCAGCACTTGTCCACTCAGTTGCATAAATATGCTTGTGAAGGTCTTCGATAACGTATTTACATACGTCACATTCGCCGTCGCCATTTTTGTCCTCGTGTGCTGCTACGTTTATTCCGGCTACTGTGTGTCCGCAGTCTGCTGCATTCCAGTGGTTTGTACAGTCAGCTGTCCAATCCTCTGAATACTCATGCTCATGACCGCCGATAGCAATTTTACATACGTCGCATGCTCCGTCATTGTTATCGTCTGTGTGATTTAATTTTGTGATTACAACGTCCTCGCAATCACATGTTGCATCATACCAGTGTCCTTGAGAGTCCTTTGACCAGTCCTCATTTGTCTTAAAGGTATGAACGTGTCCTTGGTTATTTGTGTTATTGTTGCCTTGATTATCTGTATCTGTGTTATTATCGCCACAGGCTACAAGTAAAAGCATAGCGCAAAGTAAACACAATAAAACCGCTAATACTCTCTTCATAAATAGAGTCCTCCCTAAAATTTTTTGTTGTTTTCTTAACAACTTTTTATATGATACCCTTATATGTATATACATATATATAATATAGAGTTAAAACATATCGACATTATATCACACCGTTTTTGAAATTGCAATACTTTTTTCATTTTTTCTCAAAAATTTTTGCATAAATATTCACAAATATCAAAAACAGAATGAATAAATATTCACATATTACTGTTGCTCGTAATATGCGCAAGCAAATAGCCAGCCTGAACCGCCTGTTGCCTGATATCTTTTACCGTTTATCAAAGAGCTTTCAAGAGTGCCTTTGCCATCATAGAAGAATATCTGTTTATTTGAATATCCTTGTAAGAACATTTGAAGTTCTTCGGTTACGGGAACTAATCCGTCTGAGTTAGCGTATGCTTGGTAACCCTCGTTTCCTATAAGCTCCTTTGGAATTCTACGGCAATCGCTTCTACAATTAGTACAATCTGAGGTACAAGCCCATCCCTCATTTGTATCCGGGTGACATGTACAGTTGCTTGAGCAATAGTAAGAGCCGCCGTTTATATTACCGAAGGTTGTAAGCTGAGTATATCCCTCAATAAAGTGCTTATAGTTACCACTCTCAACGGATAATGCTGAGTTAATAACCTCGCCTTTTGCATTATATTCTATCTTTGTAAACGCTACGTCAATAAATCTACATGCTGAGGTAATGTATGCGTATAGGATTGGTCCGTATCCGTTGGTTTCAGGATACTTCTCCGTATCATATACGTGATAGAAGCCATCGCCGCCCTTGGATTTTTCCCAAATCTTAAAGCGGTTTTTATCAAATACGTAAGTGTTTCCGCTTAAAAGATATTCAGGGTTCATTAAGGTATAGCTACTGTCATACTCATGGTCTTCCTTGTTAAAGTCTGAGAAGTCATGCTTTGGTACAGCCATGCCTGACGCTGCAGCACCTGCGCTACCCGGTCTTATAAGCTCAAATTCGCCGTCACGCTTTACCGCAAAGGTAATTGTAACGGGATATTTGTTATTCTTAACGTCCGCCTTAACAACAAAGGTATATGTTGCTTGACCGCCACCTGGGCTGATGTTTTCTTGAGCAATTTGAACGTTATGGATAAAGTTAATAGTATAGCTTCCCATAGCGCCGCCATCGTCAATGGTTTTTTCGTAAGCCTTCCATTGTGAGCTACCGTAATATACGTCAACGTAAGGATTTATATTGTCCTCTGTAATATCAATCCAGCTTTCAATGGAATACGTTCCGCTTCCGTCCGGAGCATATTGGAAGTAAATTCCGTCCTCGGGACCGTTAATAACCGCACAGTAAACACCTGTTTTACTGAAGCTATAACAATCGTAAAGACCTGTGCCGCTGCCTGCAAGCATATTGAGTGTATATAAATTCAATATGATGTTTCTATTATCGTTAGTTGCGATATTTGAGTTTGGATCGTACGTATATTCATTTGGAACTGCGGAAAGTGATACGCGATAGTCTCCATCAAGTCCATCAATTCTAGCTACACCTGTTTTATCAACGGGAGCTGAATGGATACTGAAGCCGTCATTCCAATAAACGAACATTTCTATTCTAGGTGTATATGGCTGACCGTCTGCTAAAAGAGTTACAGTAAAGTCATCCGTTGGGTCATCGTTTAAATCGGGCTGTTCATATCCTGAGTCAACGTCTGTGTCTGTGTCTGTATCGGTGTCAGTATTAGTATTGCTGCCTACACCTTGACCGTATTGATATTCTCCGTCGCAAGCAACCAAGGAGAACATCATTATAAATAACAATATAAAGACAACAATTTGCTTAAATAATTTCATCTTATCTCTCCTTTACTTTTTTCTTGCTTTTTTCTTAACGCGGAGCTTTCTTATAAATACATCAACCACAAAGATAGATACTGCCGCAATAAGTAACGGAATTACGTAGCTTACCTTATACGTGGTTATCTTATCCTTTTCGTATTCCATGCTTGGAATATCATCTACAAACACATCCCCGTTTCCACGCATAAACTCATAAACCTTGAATTTATCAAAGGTTGCAAACGCGTTATATTCGGAAAGATACGGAATTTCAAATGACGTTTCCGCATTGTAGCTTTGGCCCTCATAGGAATAGTTGATTTTAATTCTGTACGTACCAACCTTACCTGTTGTAAATGTGTAAACGTACTTCTTTGAGTCGAAGTTCAAGATTCTCTTTGTTACCTTACCTGTTGGCAACGTAATTTCGATTACCGTCTTTGCTTCTGGGTCTAAGATACTTGGTATAATTTCAAGGTACGCTGTGCTTTCATTCTTATCAACGTTGATTGAGAACGGATAATCTACTCTTTCGCTCGGAGTGTTGCTTATAAAGAGGTTTTGAACGAACACATCCTTTACCTCGCTTGACCACTTATTTGACCAAGAGCCTGTTAATGAGCTTGTAATTGAAGCAATTCTTCCGTTACCGTGGTTTCTGTAAGCATAGAAAGGAATTGTTTCCTGATATCCGTTATTCTTTTGGTACGTGATAGTAAGAGGCACTATGGCATCATACTTTTCAAGTGAAAGAACGTAGCCTGAGATTACAGGGAATGAGGTAATATCCTTTACGATATCGTCCTTATGCTTTGCAATAGTAATCTGAGCGTCCTTTTCAATAATAACCTCAGAGAAGTTATCGGCAATAGTACCGAATACTACCTTAACAACGTCCTCAGGACGTGAAATTTCGTAATAGTTACCGATTACGCCTGCGTTTACAATGTCGCGCATTGTTCTTGCGCCGCCATTACCGTCAGACGGGATATAGGTTGTAATAGCTGATACGGTTGCACCTGCATCGTACAGCTCCTTAGCTACGTCCTTTGCTTCCCTTTCGCTTTCAAAGCTGAAGCCGTCGGAAATAACCATTACTTGATTTTCTGTGAGGTTTAATGCCTTAATTGTTTTAAGAGCTTCCTCAAGACCCATACCGATATCGGTACCGTGGCCCGTGGTAAGTGAGTTGATAAATTTAATTAATTGATCCTTGCAATCCTTAACCTTTCTTGGTGTTTCCACCTTAATTTCGCCCGAGAAGGTTACAAGACATACGTAGTCCTCTTCATCAAGAACTGAAATAAGGTTCTTTGCCGCTTCCTTAGCGATAGTAAACTTGGACGCCATGAACATACTGTGAGATACGTCAAGAACGATTGTGTAAAGCTTACCGTCGCGCTTGGTGCTACCGAAGGTTACAGGTAAAAGCTCAGAAAACTTTTGGAAAATAGGATCGTCGGAATTGGTGTGAAGCTGTAAATTGCCCATTGTGATAAGGCTCTTTCCGTATTGGGAAACTACCATATCAAGTGAGTCAATAAACGCATTTACGTTACGGATATTTCTTATATCCATATTTGAAATTACGATTTCATCATAGGTAACAAGCGCTTCAAGTGTAAATGGAACTCTTGTGCCTGATGAGGTTACAACGTAGGAGTCGATTTCAGCATTTTCGCCATAGTAAAGCTCAAATAACGCAACGTCCTGCTGCTGACCTGTAATAACAAGAATTTTTTCTCTGCCAACAATGGTTTGAAGGAACGAGCGTGTGTTATTGTAGGATGATAAATCGTCCTCATTAACGATTTTCACCTGATACTCATATTTACCCTCAATATTGGAAGGCAAATCCATATTAACCGTTGTTAAGCCCGCATCAACCGTTAAAATCGTTTGACCAACCTTTTCAAGCACTGCGTTTTCATCATCGGCAAGTCTTGAATAAAGCTCAACAACTGCGTTTGTTTGAATTGAGGATTGAATAAGGAATTTAACCTTATTTTCATGTCCTACGTATATGGACTTTGAATATTCTACGTCTAGGAGCTGAAGCTCTGTTTCGTTTTCCTTAACTGCGTTGTCAAGGAATATTGCATCAATCTTAACGCCGTTTTCAGTTAAGCGTTGTACTGTTGATGCGATTGAGGTTGAGGAATTGCTTACGGTATCGTTACCGTCTGTAATAAGGATAATTCTCTTTAAGGAGTCTCCCTTAAACAGCGTTTCGGTATAGTTAAGCGCGCCTGCAATATCCGTTGCGGTATTATCAATATTCGCTTCCTTTACGCTGGTAAGCTTTCTTCCAACGGGAGTTAAAATGATGCTTTCCTTACCGAAGCACACAACGCCCATCTTAGTTTTTTCAGGAAGCTCTTCCTTGATTTGAGCAATATACTCATCAATTTTATCAAGGTTTTGCTCTGATGAATATGATATGTCGGCAACCACGTAAACTGTGGTTTCAGTAAGCACGCTTACTGATGATAAGCCTGCTGCGGCTAACGCTACCATTACTATAATCACTGCGTGAATACAAAGTGAAATTAACCACGTTGCAGATTTATTATCCTTGTTCTTTGCAATAAAGAACGGAATAATTACAGCAAGCAACGCAGGGATTATTAGAAGCAGTAGGTAGGGATTATCGAAGCTGATATTTTTCATAGCAATATACCCCCCAATCCGCAATAAATAGTACGGCAAGACAAATGAAAAGTACCATCATAGGATCGTATTTTCCGTCAATGTTTGCTTCTGTTTTTTCGCCGCTTAATGAGAAATCCTCCTCAGTTAAGGCTGGCTCACTTTCATTTGAATGGGCGCTTGAGAATAGCTTATACTGCATTTCCTCTCCGCCAAGAGTTAGGCTAACTGTATAAGTACCAACCTCGTCAAGACGCATGGTGGCTGTTGCACCGTCTGTTTCAAGATAAATATCCTTGCCAGATGGAGACTGAGCCTTTAGGTTTTCAGAGTTTTTAAGGATATTTACAATAGCCTCATCCCCTACTGTGTATGCAGTTTCATCAACAACGTTAGGGAATGAATATTCAAGAAGATTGCTAAGTAAAATAACGAAATCTGTTGACAATGCAAAGTCGGATTTATGTAAATCGAATGCGAATACCACCTGACGGTTGCCAAGTCCGTTTGCGCCTGCAAAAATAAGCGGATTGGAATCGTAGGAGTATAACGTATGGAATCCTAAATACATGCCGCTATACTTTACGTAGTTTGTAATGTAAATCTCGCTATCGCCAACGCCCTCTAAGAGCTTACGCACATTAGTTGCTGTGGACGTTGATTTAGCAATAGTGCCTGACGGTGTAAGCTCAACCTTACCTCTTACACCAAAGCCCGAATCCTCAACGCTCTTATCGGAGTTGATAAGCCATACTGCGCCGTTTGGCAATACACTTGGCGTGTAGGAGTCGAAGATATAAAGACCGTATTTATCGGTAATCGTTTCGTATTCAAGCGGAGAAACAATATCAATAGTTGAGTCAACAAGAGCGTCAATTACAGCCTTAAAGAAGAAGCCTGTTTCGCTTACGATAAGAACGCTATATGACTTATCGCTCTTTTGGTTGTAGGTGCTAAGCGTGTTATCAAGCATATAGCCGTCAGAGTTCATTACCTCTAATTTAAACTCACTAAATGCTGTGCATGGCACGTCAAAAGCGATTTCGGTAATTTCGCCTGCTTTAACGCTAAACGCTTTTTCATCAGCCTTTTTGCCGTCAACCGTTAGCTTGATGTTAAGGTCAGCGTCGGTTACGTAGGAAATTGCTCCTGCATTTACCTTTAATCTACCGCCTGTAAGTGAGTAGGTAGCGTCAAAAATACCATAGTTATCGGTTGCTTCATTACCTACGTCAATAATCTCAATATTTTCGTGATTGTTGTAATCCTTGTCGGTTACTAAGTAGATAAGAGCTGAGGTGTTATTATCAAAAATGCTTTGGGCAGTTGATAATAAATCGTTATATTGAACGTTTGCTTGGCTTGGTTGAACCTTTTCAAGAAGCTCAATAGCAGTTTTCTTATTTGTTACGCGGTCAAACTCACGAACCGTATCATCGGACACGGTAACTAATGAGAAGCTGCTGCCGTTTTTAGATTTTTTAATTACTCTTTCAATTTCTTCCTTAGCAATATCAAAACGTGTTTCCTCTCCCTCAACCATAGTCATACTGCTTGATGCGTCAACAACGAAGCAATAGTCCTTAGCGGCGTTTGGAAGCGTGATGATTGGTCTTGAGATAATAAGTGAAATTGCAACTACCATAAGAAGCTGTAAAATAAGGCTGATTATGCCTGTAATACCGCTAAGTGGGTTTTTACGCTTCATAAACTTATCACTTAAGTGCCAAAGGTAGTTAGAGTTTACCGTTTGCTCGGTGTATTTACTTTGAATGATGTAGATAATGATGATTACAGGAACGCCGATAAGTCCAAGTAATCCTAAGGGGAACGTAAACGACATTACTTAAGTACCCCCAAATCTACAAGATTTCCGAAGAATACGTCAAACATCTTTTCGTGAGCAGGAACTAGTAAATAGCTTCCGCCACGGCTTTCGCAGTAGTTTTTGATTCTTTCAATTACAAATTTTAGAGCTTCCTTATACGCTCTTACTCTTTCCTTGTCGATTTTCTTACGGAAAAAGTCGGATACGTCCTCGGAGTCAAAAAGGTGCATTTTTCCTCTAATCTGAGGATTTAATTCATCACGGGCTAAAACCTGTACACAAAGCACGTCTCTTCTCTTTTCGGTGAACTTATCAATCGCACCGTTATAGTCTTGGTCGGTTAGGAAGTCGGATATTAAGATTGAATATCCGTCGCCCATTCCTATTTTTGAGGACACAATAGCCTCACTGATTAACGCCTCTCCGTCAAAATCAATTTCGTTGAGCTTGTTGACACAGTTTAAATAGGAATCCTTGCCAACCATACCTGAGATAACCTCGTCAATTTGGTTGCCGTGAATAGCATATATTGATACCTTATCCATTTCATTGATAGACAGGTATGCAAATGCTGCCGCAAGTCTTATTGCCTGCTCGGACTTTTCTAAGCTTCCGTGCTGCATTGAACGGCTTGCGTCTATGTAAATTCTTGTGTGCATTTGCCTTTCGTCAAGGTAAAGCTTTTGGTAAAGCTTATCAAATCTTGCATATACGTTCCAGTCGATTTTTGAAATATCATCGCCCGGCATATAATCACGATAGTCTGCAAACTCGCAGGACGAACCGAAGTTCTTTGATTGGTGGTTTCCGCCAAACATACCTGCTATGTTGTTTTTAAGTACCGATTGTAATGCTTCGATTTCAGAAAGGAAAGCCTCATCTATTACCGTAGTTTTCATTTAGTAGCCTTTGATTTCCTCTTTCGTTTATTTTGGATTACAATTTTCGGTTTATTTCTTGGTTTCCTTTATGATCATCTTAATTACGTCGTCAACGATGTACTTTTCGTTGATGGCTGTGTAATTAACCTTCATTCTGTGTCTTAATACGTTGCAAGCAAGCGCGTCGATATCCTCGTATGAAACGTTAAATCTGCCTTGCATAAGCGCTCTTACCTTAGCAGCGGTAATTAAGCCCTGAGCAGCACGTGGAGATGCGCCGTACTTAACGTACTTCTTTGTTGATGGGCAGCTGTTTGGAAGCTCTGGGTGTGTATTTGATACAAGTCTTACAGCGTAAGAAATGATTTCGTCAATTACAGGAACGCTTGACGCAAGCGCTCTCATTTCAAGAATCTCATCGCCTGTAACAACAGCCTCAGCAGTTTCTGCCATTGTAATCTGTGTCATTTTAACGATGTTGATAAGCTCCTCATCAGATGGGAAGTTAACTATAAGCTTGAACATGAAGCGGTCCATCTGAGCCTCTGGAAGTGGATACGTACCGTCTTGCTCGATTGGGTTTTCAGTAGCAAGAACGAAGAATGGCTCTTCAATCTTGTATGACACGTTAGCAACAGTTACCTTATGCTCCTGCATTACCTCAAGCATGGCAGACTGTGTTTTTGGTGTAGCACGGTTAATTTCGTCCGCAAGAACTAGGTTAGCGAAGATAGGACCCTTACGGAACTTTGTATTAAGCTTGCCGTTTTCGTCCTTTTCAACGATATTTGTACCTGTTACGTCAGATGGCATTAAGTCCGGTGTGAACTGAATTCTAGAGAATGGGAGAGAAAGAACTCTACCAAGCGAACGAACAAGACGTGTTTTACCAACGCCCGGGATACCCTCAAGAAGAACGTTACCGCCTGCTACGATAGCGATAATAACGTTATCAATAATTTCCTCTTGACCTACTACGTCCTTTGCAAGCTCGCTCTTTACCTTTGTTACCTTTTCGCTGAACATCTTTACTCTTTCGATTTCAGCCTCATTACCTGTAACGGCGATTTCTGCAGCCTCAACTACCTCTTCTGCTTCTACTTTATTTTCTAAATTGCTCATTTTTATTTCCTCACTTTTAATTTTCAAGATTTATTGCTGAGTTTCTTCCTCATTCTCTGTTTCGCCCATTTCATCGAAGCCGCTATAAAGAATGTCGAAATATTTTTCCATAGCTAATTTTTCTTCATCGGTAAACGTTCCGTTTTGAAGCTTACCAAACATTAGCGCGTAGTACTTATCAAGGATTGTACCGTATTCAACGTAAGTATTTGTGTATGGGTCGTAAACTAGGTCGTCGCTACCGTAAACCGTTCCGTCGCCGATACCGCCGCTTACTCCGCCCTCATCACCGCCTGAGCTTCCGCTATCGTCCGTTGACATATCAACTAAGCTTGGACGCTTGAACTTCGGTAACGTGTAGCCAAACAGCGTTGAAATTCGTGTCATTGCATACTCTCCCGTATTGGTGTTGATAGCATGCTGAGACATTACTCTGTAAAATTCATTGTTTAATGCGGTTAAGGTTGCATCAAATTCTCTTTGAGTGTCCTTATATCCCATTTCATCAATTTTTTCGTAAAGTGTAAATAAGCCGTAAACTCTGGTGCCGAACTCCTCGTTTATCTCGTTTGCCTTAGCTAAGCGCATAAGCTGAACGTAAATCTCACTATTTTCATCAGCTCCGGACTTATTAAGCGACGTAATTATATTTTCGCTGATTAAAGCAAATAAAATCTTTGTTTGCTCCAATCTTGCAGCCTCGGGATTCTCCTGTTCTTCATCAAGAACTAAATTGAAGGTTGCACGGAACTCTGTCATTTTAGCGACAAACTTTTCCCATTCGTCAATCTTTGGCCAATCGTAATAGTTAAGTGCCTTTGCAAGCTTCTTTGAGCTATCCGTGTTTGTTTTCCAAAGCTCGTTAAGAATTTCAACTGCCGTTGATGAATAGTCGGTTTCATCGTAGATGGCAGTTACCGCCTTTTCAAGAGCATCATCACGTCCCTTTTCGGTGGTTGCTGCTTTTAGTTTTTCAAGCATTATTGTCAAATCCTCAGCGATATTTTCTCTGTATGGGCTGTCCATTTCGGAGGCGTTTACATATGCTATAAGCTCCTCAATAGCAGCTATCTGAAGCTGAGTGATTTCAAATGGAACCTCAGGCTCCGGCTCAGGCAGTGGTATGATTTTTTCGGGTATCTTAGAGATATACACTACCATGCCTACTGCGATCAAAATACAGATCAAGCACGGAATAATAATTTTTAGTCCTATTGTTTTGATTTTTGCTCCGGCTAAGGAGTTGTCCGTATCGTTACGCTGAAGCTCAAAAATAGCACCGTCAGTATCCTTATACGCAAGCATTGTTTGTACCTTCTCATTAAGAGAAAGAGAATTATCAAGTCTTTTTGCGATATGTTTATTTGTTGGAACACAAATCAAGAAGTAAACAAGTGCAACACCAACAAAAATAGATGAGCCGCAAA
Source organism: Eubacteriales bacterium (assembly GCA_045632345.1). Taxonomy (GTDB): domain Bacteria; phylum Bacillota; class Clostridia; order Oscillospirales; family CAG-272; genus RGIG2000. The sequence goes on from JAZQWM010000039.1 coordinate 91,010, forward strand.
TTATACAAAGCTTAATATCAATAGAGTCATACACAAGCTTCTGCACCAACGCAATCGTTGCAGGTACTATTGAACCAAGCGCTAAACCTAAGAGAACTGCCTTAATGATTATTCCAACCAGAATTTTCCTTTTTAACGATAAAAAATTCTCGTTCATAGTTTTTCCTTTCGCATATATTTATAATAATAAAATATTATAACTGAACAATACGCGCATGTCAATGATTTTTTCGAATAATTTTCACTTTGTTTACACATTACAAACATATTAAAAACACATAATTTTCACGTTTATTTGCAAAAGTCAACGTTTTTAACGGGACTAAAAAATCGACGTAAATCAAAATTTTCAGGCAAAAAAAGACAGAGAGTACAGTACTCTCCGTCTATATTTAGATATGAATTTTAGCTTCGCTTAAGCCTTCGCCTGATGCTATTAAAGTTGCGTTATCTTGAAGCTTTTTAAGAACAACTAATGCTCTGCCGCGATATACCTCTTTGTTCGGCTCGCTGTATATAGCCTCGGTTGTTAAATCGCCGCTTGCAACGCCTAAAATTTCAGCGCCATCTGCCTTATAGCTTACAAATCTGTCGTCCTGTGTGCATAATTTGCCGTTTTCGTCTTGAATTTCAACGGACACAAAGACGATTTTATCCTCTTGCTTTTTAGTATGCTTTGTTAGATATGACTTCTCTTTTACAAGGGAAATTTTGCTTGGCTTTCCCTCGGTTGTAATTTTCGAGGTGTATTCCTTGCCGTCTAAAATTGCCTTTGCTGAAATTTCTCCGCTTTCGTAAACAGTATTAAACAAGTAAACACCGTTTTCCGTACGGCTTTGTCTGTCTACCTCTTTGCCATTCACGTATAAAATCAATTCATCACATTCGGCAAAAACGTAAACCTCAATAGGCTTACCCTCATAGCCCTCGTAATTCCAGCTGCTTTCACATTCGTAAAATCCCCAGCCGCTTATTCTGTACTTAACGCCTGCATATTTTGCCGGACGTGGAGCGATATAAGGCTCTTTTCTTAAATCCCATGCAATTTCACGGTAGTAGGATTGAGGCTTTCTTACGCCGATAATATCAATGTCGCCGCAATCGGCAATGTGATAAGGATAGTCAAGCATAAACGGGCCCTCCTCGCTATCGGTGTGCTGAACGTGTCCGATGGCAGTTTCGCCAAAATAGTCATAGGCAGTCCAAACGAAATCTCCTGCAATTCTTGGATTTTTCTTTAATTGGTTTATTGTTGTGTATGCACATCGTGGGAACGTTTCCGTGTTGAGAATTACTCTGTTGGGAAATCTTTCAAGGTCCTTTTCAATACGGTATTCAAGATAGTTATAGCCAACTATGTCAACCGTGTCGGCTGTGAAGCTTGTTTTTTTCGCAAAATAGTCCATTTTTGAAGCAGGAAAATCATTCTCGGATTTTTCTATTTCATAAGCCTCGCTATTATCCCAAAGACTGCATAATGCGTGGGAAAGGGGGCGGGACGTGTCGTATTTTCTTATATTATCGGCAATGCTTCTTGCTATACGGTAGCCGTAGCCTCTGCCTGCCTTTTGTGGAATTTCGTTACCTGTTGAGTACATTACGATAGACGGGTGGACTCTGTTACGCTTAACGATAAGCTCAATCCATTTTTCATAATTATCTTCAAAATATGAGTGATAGTCGTTTAGCTGCTTACCCTCTGTCCAATAGTCAAAAAGCTCATCCATAACTAAAACTCCAAGACGGTCGCAGGCATCGTAAAAATGCTGTGATTGCGGGTTATGTGAGCAACGAAGGGCGTTGAAGCCGGCTTCCTTTAATTTTGCAATACGGCGATATTCTACCTCAGCGTAGGTACGTGAGCCAACTGCGCCTTGGTCATGATGCACACAGCCCCCGCGAAGCTTGATTGACTTTCCGTTTAGGATAAATCCTTTTTTAGAGTCAACATATACTGTTCTAACACCAAAAACGCTCTCATGTGTGTCTGTAATTCCGTCAAAATCAAGCTTTGACTTAATTGAATACATATTTGGAGTATCAGTATCCCAAATTTTTGGGTTATCGATTTGAAACTTGGTTACGATTGTATTTTGTCCTTGTTCAGCGTAAACGTACTTACTAAACGTAGCAACAGGAGCCTTCATTCCGTCCTCAAAAACCTGAAATTCTAACACTCCCTCGCCTTTTTTGTCCAAAAACACGTCGCATTCAACCGACATATATGCAGTATCGTTTTGAATAGCCTCGGTTTTTACAAAAAGTCCAAGAGGGCTGAAATATGCGCTGTCGCACTCCAAAAGATAAGTATCGCGATAGATACCTGCGCCTGTGTACCAACGGGCGTTTGGTTGATGGGAGTTATTTACCACCACCTTAATTTCGTTGTCCTTATCGTATCTTAAAAAGTCGGTTAAGTCAACGTAAAAGGTGTTATATGGATACTTATTTATAAACACAGAGTTAGCGTTTAGGTAAATTTCGGTAAGACCGAACGAGCCGTCGCACATGAAGAAATATTTTTTGTTTTTCTTTGCTTTAAAGGTTTTTTCGTATGTGCCAATACCGCCTTGGAAGAATCCGCCGTGCTGGCTTGATTTGGCATCTGCTTTTCTTGGTTGACAAATTGAAAAATCGTGAGGAAGGTTTATCTCTTTTTTCTCTCCGTCATTTAAGCTAAAAAGCCATGATTTATTAAAATTGATTTTTTTCATAATTATTCCCCCTTATTACCGTTTGTTTTATATGGGACTCTTGCAGATGGAACCAATTTAGACGCTCTTTCTGTATGTACAGTTTGGTCATCAAAGAAAATGTGTGCGCCGAACGCCTTTAAAATCTGGCTCTTTTCAACTCCACCCATAAAGAACGCTTCATCAATACGGATATTCCAAGCACGAAGTGTTCTTATTACTCTTTCGTGAGCAGGAGCGTTTCTTGCAGTTACTAGCGCTGTTCTTATAGGCATTAGATCTGCACATTTAAACTGTGATTGAACGTATGAAATTGTTTTTAAAAGCTTAGCGAACGGTCCTTCGGCAAGAAGATTTTTTGCATTTAGCTCCTCGTGCTCCTCAAAAGCAGTTAAGCCCTGCTCCTGGTATATTTTTTCTGATTCATCAGAGAAAATAACAGCATCTCCATCAAATGCAATTTTGATTTGGGAAATTTCCTCATTTGCATCAATAGGTAGCCCCTCGTTTACGCATATAATACCTGCGGCAATATTCGCGTTTATAGCCTCCTGTACGTCTTCCTCGCTTGCTGATAAAAATAGGTCTGTTTTAAATGCGTTAAGGTACGGAGCGATTGACATGCCGCTAACTAACGCAGCTCTTGTAATATCAAGTCCGTAATGCTTAATTGAATTGAAAATACGCATGCTTGTGGACGTATTGTTTTTTGACATGATTATGATTTCTGTCAATTTCTTTTCTTCACAATTTAATTTGTGCAATGCCTTTACTAGGGGGAATGCAGGTCCAGGCTTTAAAATATCGTTTTCATGCTCCTCTTGATACTTTATATACGCTTCAAGTCCCTGCTCCTCGAATATTTTGTTTTCCTCCTCCAAGTCAAAAAGTGCTCTAGAGGAAATACCTACAACTAATTTTCCGTCTAATTTATTTGCCATTTTGTACTCCTTAATCCTCGTATTGCTCCAAGGTGTTTTTTAAATGCTCCCTAACCTTATTCACTACTGTTGGCGGAGAAACAACCTTAAGGCTGCTTCCAAATGAGCATAGCCACGCAATAAACATAGCTCCCACCTGCACTTCAACGGTGCATTTTAATTTGCCGTCATTGGTTTCGCTCATTTCAATCTGTGAGCCGAATTTATCAAATATAACGTCAATAAGACCTCTGTCAGCAATAAACGTTACGTTTTTAACCTCGCCTGAAAACATATTGAACTGTTGGCGCTTGTATTTTGAGATATCATATCCCTTGAGCCAATCACATTCATTGATATCATCGTCCAGCTTTATTATATTTTCCATACGGTCAATTCGGTAATTGATAAGATTTCTATGAAAATCATCGTAGCATATAAGATAGTATTGGTCGCTGTTAAATACTGTTTCCACAGGATTTACGGTGTAATATCTATCCTTAGTTTCATCTTTTTTGTATTTTCTGAATATCTTTTCTCTTTTTAGTCCATAATCGAAATAGTTAAAACGAATTTTCTTGCCATCCTCTATTGCATCAATAATACTGTCTATCAAATAGTAAATGTTTTCATTGGTGCTTTTTACGGTGCTGAACTTTGTAATATTCCCCTTTAAAACCTCGCCACGCTTGCTTCCTGCAAGATTAGACACCTTATCAAGCAAAACTTCTGTTTTTTTCTCGGTTACAAACGCTGCCGCCTGTACTGCATCCATAAGAACACGCACCTCAGCCGTGTCAAAGGATCTATCCATTACGTAATACCGATTGCTGGTAGAACGGTTGCAAAGCACCTCATAGCCGTTTTCATTTAACAGCTCAATATCTCTATATAAAATTTTTCTGTCAACCTCGATGCCCTGTTCGCCTAATTTTTTTATAATAGTCTGAGTTCCCATAGGATGCTTTTCATCTGTTTCTTGATTTAAAAGCTCCCATAATTTTAACAGCTTAATTTTTCTTGAATGCTCCGGATTCATAACCAGCACCTCGCTTTAATATTTTGTTAATTATATTATAGCATAGTGCTGTACTAAAATCAAGACTTTTATAAAGCCGAGTAAATGGTGTGCACCAATGAGCCGTTATTCATTTTCTCGTAAATTATACAACGTGTAGCGTCCTTCTTAGGACATGCTTCATTGTCATTATTGTAATAAAAAATTTCAAAATAGTCGCCACCCTTAAGTGAGCATCCCGTTACCTTTTCATAGCTTAAATTTCTTGTTCTTTTCATTTTCATATCCTCTTTATTTAAGTTTTTGATTACACTCATATACTATCACTTTTTGTTTTTAGAGTCAATCAACACGTGTACTATAATTAGTACAGCTAGTAAAGAGTGATGTAGATTTTAAACACGCATATGGTGTACTATTTTAGGTACACTTATCTATTGATATAAACTACACTTAATGGTATAATCACATCAGAAAAACAAACTGAATTACATATTTAAAAACAGAGAAAGGAATTTTAAAAATGGAAGAAAAGGTTAAAAAGTTTGCGCAAACTCACGGATATGATAGTATAAGAAAATCAATTAAATGGGACGGCTATAACGTTTACGAGCCATTTTGCTACGGTGAGGATATCTTCTCAGCATATTCACTTTTTATATTAGTAAAAAACGGCATTATCAGACTTGCCACTCGCAAGGAATGTGGCGAGCTTTGCGGCATTATCAGACATTATTAAATTAGATATGAATTTGTATATAAAAAGCTCTCAACCAAACGGTTGAGAGCTTTAAATTATGCTGCTTTATTATAAATTGTGTTGTATGAAATGTGGGCGTATTTTTCGCCTTCATTTGGTAAATTAGGCTGTAAGTAAATTACGTTGCCGTTTTTGTCAATTACGTACATACCCATTGAAATTTCAGCAGTCATTTGCGCTTCTGTTACAAAGCCTGTTAGCTTCATTTCAAATGAGGCGTAGCTTCTGTCAATCTCTACGCATACCGCTTTTTCCATTTCTAGAATATTGTTTTCGCCGATATTGTTATACGCTACCGCAAATGCGCCGTACTCAAGCTTCTCTTGGTTTATTGCTTCATAATCAGCTAATGCGTCCTTATTAACTGCAAAGTTGATTGCAAGTCCGCCTCTGCCATTCTCTGGAATTGAATAGCCATTTGTTTGGAAAATAATTGGAGCATCTACTGTTACATCATAGCCGCAGCCCTTGTTTGAGCAAACTGTTTTCTTTGCACCTACGTTTAAAAAGCCGTCAGCGTATGAAAGTGTAACGTTTTCTGCATTAGCATCAGCATGCTTAATTGTACCAACGCCGCAGTTTGTACAAGCTTCAACACAAGCGTTTTGCTTAACTGTGTTATGTACGCCGTTATAGAATGCATCGCATTTTCCGTAATCGTATACGATTGTAGCACTTAAGTCCTTTGCAGGTTTATGGGTTTCATACACATATTCGTTTGCACTTACAAACGTTGCATTATTAAACACATATCCTTCTTGAAGTGCCGCACAGGCATCGGCAAGTTTTTTCGCATTTTCTTGTGATCCTGTATAGAAAATTGTAAGTCTTAAGTGATTATTATGATAGGGTCCATGATTACCAAAAAGATTAGCAAATACCTTTGACGTATCTGCAAAGAATTTTTCAGGCATGTAAATAAAAGTATCCTTATCTCTTGGTGTTGTTTCGCCAAAGAATCCTGTACCGATTGACTCAAGATTTTCACCGAAAATAATTGTCTTATTTGTTAAGGTTTTACCAAAAGTGTTATTACCGATTGATACCGCATTGTTAGGAAATTTTACATATTCTGCAACAGTTCCGCCATTCCATGCACCGCTAAACATACCGTCGCCGATTGCAAGTGGTTCTGTGCCGTCAATAAATTCTACCACTCTGCAAGCCTTGTTTGTATTAAATACGTTGTTTCCGAATGTGGTAATTGTGCCTGGGAACTGTACATATTGACATACTGTATAACCCGTTCCGCTGAATGTGTTGTTTGAAATTGTTGTTACACCATTAGGAATTTCAATCATAGCAATTGAGGCTTTTGAATAATTAGCACCTGTTGCAGAATTGAGGCTATTGAAGTTCACATCAAACGTTGTGCTATCCTTTGTTACATAGTAGGTTGGATATGTAACATATTTACCATCTTCATCTACTAATAAAACTCTTTGTGTAGTGTTCACATAGAGCTGTGATGGCGGTGTAAAGCCATCGATTGTTGTAACTGTGCCGAAATCAACATCAAGAGTTGGCTTTTGTGGAATTGGCGCTGCGGCAGATGCTACAACCACTAAAATGGACATACATATTACAACAAACATTGCAATTAAAAATCTTTTTTTCATTTTTTACTCCTTTAAATTTATTGTATAGTTATACATTATAATTATATCATAAAAACTAAGAAAGTCAAAGCTTTTTTACACAGCTTGGAAAAATTATCAATTTAACCAAATAAGAAGTAAAAAAGCACTCGATTTGCGAGTGCTTTTTTGTAAATTGTGCATATTATTTGTTGGCAATTAAATTATATGTAACATATGAAAACTTATTGCCGTCAGTTGGCTCTCCCGCTTGGAGATATGATACTTTCCCATTTTTGTCTATAACATATGCGCCGAATGAAATTGCTGCTGTCTTTTGAGCTTCTGTTACAAAGCCTGTGATTTTCATTTCAAATGAAGCATATTCTCTATCTACCTTAGCAATTACAGCGGATTCTGTGTCGATAATTTCATTTTCTGTGACATTTTTATAAGCTATTGCAAATGCGCCATATTCAAGTGATTCGCTATTATAATACTCATAGTCAGCTAACGCGTCCTTATTAACCGCGAAGGAAATTGCAACAGCACCTCTGCCGTCTTCAGGAACGGAGTATCCGTCTGTAAAGAATACAGCAGACTTTTCTTCCTTGACAGTATATCCACAATCTGCATTTGAGCATGACGTTTGCTTAACGCCCACGCTCATAAGACCGTTTGAATATGTAACAGTTACCTTTTCTGCGTTTTGGTCAATGTGTGTGTTGAAGCTGTCCTTACAAACCGTGCATTTTGTTACGCAATTATTTACTTTCTCCATTTGATGGTTGCCACCAAAGAATGCATCGCAATAATTATATCCGTAAACAAAATAGTGGAGTGATGTATCTCTTACAAATGTAGATGAAGTAAATTCATCATAGGAAACGAGAGTGCCGTACTTGATTTCATAGCATTGTGTTTCAATTTCTTGGAGATTTTGTGCTTGTGCAAGTGTGCCTGTATAGTAGAATACAAGTGTTGTAGGTCTGTTTGGCTTGCTTATTCTATCATAGCTAAATAACATACAGTTACCTTGGTATGTATCTGATAAAATAAAGCTTTCAGTTGGTGCACCTATCGGCTGGTTATTGGTTTTTGTAAATGACGCACCTGGATTGAACACTTTAAGGTTTGTACAGCCTGAAATTGCACTTGAATTAACTGACGTTACGCTGTTAGGTAAAATAAGCTCAGTAAGTGATACGCATTTATTAAATACAGCACCGTTATTGATAGATTGAACGTTAGAACCAAACTCAGGGTACTTTTCAAAGTCAAGTCTGAATTCTACCTTTGCAAGATTTGAACAGTTTTCAAACGCGTTTCCCTTTATTTCCTTTACGGTAGCTGCAATTTTTACATATACAATCTCTGTGCTATTCTTAAAGCTACTGCCTCTTACGTGATTTGTTCCCTCAGGAAATTCAATTCGTGCAACAGAGGTAATTTCGTAAGCCTCCCCTGTAACTTCGTTAAGCTTATCAAATCCCCATTTTGGTCCCTGCGCGTCCGTTGGGCTGTACATGATATAAATTGTTGGGTAGGTTGAATACGTGCCGTCTGCATTTTTTAGCACTACTCTTGAGGTTGTATCAAGTGTGCCGCTGTAATAATACACCTTTGACGTATCTGATACGTTATTTACAGTACCAAACTCATTTGTTGTGCTTTTGTATATCTTTCCATCTACAAAATCATCATCGTTGATAGTTGTTTCCGTAGCACTAACAGCAACTGCAAGCGCACATACAAGCACGATAATCATTAAAGAAAATAATACTATTCTTTTCATTTTTTGCTCCTTGAAATTATAAATTTATATTATAAATGATAGCACACAAACACGCAAAAAGCAAAAGCTTTTTGCTTTTTTAACGTTTTTTGTCATGTTGCTTAAATTATCAGTAAAAAAGCACTCCGCAAGGGAGTGCTTTTTGTGTATTTTGTCAATTATGCATTGGCAATCGTGCTGTAAGTAATATAAGCGTATTTATCGCCTACATTTGGCACGTTAGGTTGTAGATAGGTTACCTTACCGTTTTTATCTATAACGTATGCGCCGAATGAAATTGCTGCTGTCTTTTGAGCTCCTGTTACAAATCCTGTGATTTTCATTTCAAATGAAGCATATTCTCTATCTACCTTAGCAATTACAGCGGATTCTGTGTCGATAATTTCGCTTTCTGCGATGTTTTTATAGGCTATTGCAAATGCGCCATATTCAAGTGATTCGCTATTATAATACTCATAGTCAGCTAACGCGTCCTTATTAACCGCGAAGGAAATTGCAATAGCACCCCTGCCGTCCTCTGGGATTGAGTAACCCTCTGTAAAGAATATAATCGGCGCTTCATCTGTTACGCTATATCCACAGCCCTCATTTGAACATGCTGTGTGCTTGATGCCTGCTTGCATAAATCCATTTTCATATGCTACCGTTGTCTTTTCTGATTTTTGGTCAACGTGGCTAACTGTACCAACGCCACACACTGTACATGCGTTTACGCAGTTATTTATCTGCTTATTATCATGCACGCCGTTATTGAATGCGTTGCACTGGCTATATCCGTAAACAATATAAATTTTCCCTTCAGTCTTTGCAGTCTCAATATAACTGCTATCTGACCTTGCAGCGTCCCACTTAGCTTCAATTACGTTTGCGTTACCTAAAATAGTATATAGGTCAGTATGGCCTGTTTCTGCATTAACATCTCTTGTGTAGAAAAATACGAACTTGCCTGAGCCTGTGCTATTATTTGTCATGCCGTCAGCAGATTCTAAAGTTCCTGAAACGTACACGCTTTTGAGCGATGGAAGACCGTGAATTGCCCATTTCCCTATTGCTGTAACGCCCTTTGGAAAATATACAACCTCAACGCTACTGTTGTTTGTAATAAACTCCTGTTCAAGAGAGGTTATTGATGCTTGAGAGTAATCTATAACCTTAAGATTTGTGCAATAATTATAGCTTTTTCCCTGTTGATACACAAGAGTTGACGGAGCTTTTACGTACATTACGTTAGTCCAAGTTGACGTTTTAGAGTACGTGTTGCTTATTCTTTGTGTTCCCTCCGGAATCTCAATGGCAATAATTGAGGTAGCGTCATAGCTTTTGCCCGTGGCGCTATTTAAAGCATCAAAGTATGGGAAAAATTGATATGGATCTCCGCCGCCACCCTTGTACTGTGTAATATACTTAGTTAGGTACGTTGCGTAATTGCCCTCTGAATCTCTCAATAGAACTCTTGATGTATTATCGTTTTGTGCCACTGCACCAAGATTTGAGGTGTCAACCGTTACAATTTCAATCTCTGTAAAGCTTGGTATTTCCTCTGCGCTTACGCTAAATGCAAGCATGCAAAGCAAAATCATCATAAATGATATTAAAGCTATTCTTTTCATATATAGTCTCCTTAATATAATACCTCAGCATTATAATACTATCATAAATTATTGTGAATTGCCACTTTTTTATAATCGTATTATAATTTCGTTATTATAAACAAATCAGACGAGAAAAAAGCACCCGTAAAACGAGTGCTTTTTGTGTATTGTGTATATTATCGGTTAGCAATATCGTTGTATGAAATATACGCGTACTTGCCTCCCGCAACAGGTGCATTTGGTTGTAGGTAGGTTACACTACCGTTTTTGTCTATAACGTATGCGCCAAACGAAATTGCAGCTTGCTTTTGTGTCTCTGTTTCAAAGCCTGTAATTTTCATTTCAAACGATGCATAGCTTATGTCAACACCTGCAATTACAGCCTTATCTGTGTGGATAATTTCGCTTTCTGCGATGTTTTTATAGGCTATTGCAAATGCGCCGTACTGAAGCGTGTCGCCGTTTATTGCTTCATATTCATTAAGCGCTTCCTTATTAACCGCAAAACAAATTGTAAGCTCTCCTCTGCCGTTTTCAGGTACTGAGTATCCCTTTGTTGTAAAGATTGGAGATAATGAAGATGATACTTTATAATCACATACTGCGCAGTTTTCTGCTTTTTCGCCCTCTAGCATAAAGCTTGAATACGTAATGGCTGTTGATAGATCGTGGTTTTTCTTTGCTTCAATTATTGTCTTTTCACATCTTGAGCATATTACCGCCGTTGTGCAATCGCCATCATCCTCTATATTATGTACTCCGCCATAGAATGCATCGCAAACGGTTACGTCATAATATGCATACCACTTTAAAGCTTCCGTTGTTCTTGTGCCGTCAAAATCGCTGTATGATTTATAGGTGTACTTAACAACGTTAAAAGTAGGGAGCTTGCTTTGCGCTTGCTCTAGAGTGCCTGTAAAGAAAATCGTTATATGGTTATTATACGGTGCTGCAAATGTTGTTACAGTTATAGGCACGTATAGGTCAATAAGATTTTCGCCCGTGCTATCTAACATTCTATCGGCAATATATAGCATGCTTGCGCCTAAGCGGATTTCCTTAAGCGACGTTGAGCCTTTAAATGCAAAGTTACCGACGTAAAGTGCAGTATTAGAAAGACTGATTTTTTCAAGTGACTTAAGTCCTGAAAATGCGCCCTCCCAAATAATTTCAACGCTAGTACCCATATCAAACTCTGAAAGCTTATCACAGTTATAAAAGCCGTATTCAGCAATACGCTTTAGAGTATTTGGTAAATATAAGCATTGAAGATTGCTATTTGCGGAAAATAGTGATGATTTATTGCTTGAATAAAGATATCCAAATGAAAGACCTTGCATGTTTGCGCAAACAATGTTTTTTACTCCGCCTATATCTTGGATTACAGTGTCGCCTACTTTGATTGCTTTTAAACACTCTGCTCCGTTATGGGCAGGAAGCTTACCTACCTGTGTGTATGGCTGATTTTGTGCTTCAAAAACTAACGTTACCTCTGATGCTTTTACGGAAACAAGCTTATTTTCGCTGTTTACATACCAAATAAGTCCTTCTCCGTCCTGCATAAGTGCAAGAGTGTCTCCTGCTTTCTTATCGCCTGTATCATATTTTAGCGTAAACGTATCGCCTGCGCTAATTTCCTTAGCTGACGCTACAACGGTAAACACTGTAAGCAATGCGATTGCCATTATAAATACAGTAATTATTCTTTTCATATATCTCTCCTTATAGATTTTTGCATTACTATATTTTGATTATATCATTTAAAGTTTCCAAATGCAATATAATTTTATATTACATATTGAAATTACAGTAAATTTATAGTAAAATAATCTTGTTAGAATTTTTACTACACAGGAGTACAAAAAATGATTATTACAAGTACAGAAAATTCATATTGGCAAGATGGTAAGGAAGTAGAAAATCAAGGACACGTGCTTAACTTTGGTAATGAGGTACAGACAATTCGTGGCTTTGGTACTTGCTTTAGCGAGCTTGGTGCGATTGCATTAAACAAGATAGACAAGGAAGAGAAAAAAGCATTTTTAGATGAAATGTTTTCAGAAAGCGGAGCAAACTTTAACTATTGCCGTACACCTATCGGAGCAAGTGATTTTGCTACAAGCTTTTATAGCTATAATGAAACTCCAGGCGATTATGAAATGAAGAATTTCTCTATTGCAAGAGATGAAGAAAATCTTTTACCTCTTATTTTAGAGGGTGTTAAGCGTCAAAAGGATATGCAAATGTTTGCTTCCCCTTGGTGCCCACCACTTTGGTTTAAGACGTATAATACGTACAGCAACGGTGTTTTCAATAAAACAGAGGAAAATTTAAAGGCGTACGCTCTTTACTTTAAGAAGTACGTTCAAGCATATCACAAGGCAGGCGTGCCTATTATTCATATTCATCCGCAGAATGAGCCTTGCTCAAATCAGGTATTCCCATCCTGTGTATGGCGTGGCGATGAGCTTGCTGATTTTATTGGCGGATATCTTGGTCCTGCACTTGAAAACGAAAACGTTGATATTTTCTACGGCACAATAAACGGTCCTGAAAACGACCACAGATATGGGTGGACACAGTACTTCCATTATCTTGGCTTAGCTATGCAAAATAAGGAGGCAAGAAAGTACATCAAGGGCGTTGGCTATCAATGGGCTGGTAAATTTGCATTGCCTCAAACAAGAGATGATTATCCAGACCTTGAGCTTATCCAAACTGAAAGTGAATGTGGCGATGGCAAGAACACTTGGGAAAGAGCCATGTACATCTTCAGACTTATGCGTCATTATTTCCGTTTCGGTGCTTCTGCTTACGTTTATTGGAATATTGCTCTTGAGGGCGACGGAGCTTCAACATGGGGTTGGACACAAAACTCACTTATTAACGTAAATGACGGTAAGGGTGTATTCACTCCCGAATACTACCTTATGAAGCATTTCTCACACTATATTAAGCGTGGTGCAAAATACGTTGAGATAAAAGGCGAGTATTCCTCAAACTGCTCAGCGTTCAAAAACCCGGACGGCAGCTATATAGTTGAATGCTATAACCCATATGAGTTTGATGAAACCATCACAATTATGGGCAAAAATTATCTATTACCTAAGCAAAGTATAAATACTATTGTAATTAAGTAACGCCTAAGCCTTGCTAAATGCAGGGCTTTTTTGTTGCCACAATAGGCACAGCGAACCCGTTATTGACAAAACATAAAAAATATGGTAAAATACCAAGAGAATATAATACTCGAGGTATATTATGACAAATTATTGTAAGAGCGAGTCAAAGGCAAGACAATCAAGTCAGCTTGGTTATATTTTGACTACTCCTAATAGTATAAATGAAAACGAGAAGTATCCTCTTATCGTTTTCTTACACGGCGCAGGCGAGCGTGGCGACAATTTAGATTTACTTAAATGCTACTGCGTGCCTAAGCTTTTTACAAAGGATAACGAATATCACGGCTTAAAGGTATTTACCGTTTCCCCTCAATGCCCACAGGAAAGAACATGGATTGATTTCAAAAATGAGGTTTACGACTTAATCGATGAAATTTGCGAAAAATATCCCATTGATAAGAGTCTTGTTTCCTTATGCGGTATTTCGATGGGCGGATTTGGCACTTGGGAGCTTGCTTTAACTGAATCACACCGTTTCCATAAGATTGCGCCTCTTTGCGGTGGCGGAATGAATTGGCGCGCTTGGTACGTTAAGGATATTCCAATTAGAGTTTATCACGGAAGAAGGGACGATATTGTTCCTATTTCACAAAGTGAGGCTATGGTTAACTCCGTTAAGCTTCAAGGCGGAAACGTTGAGTTTACAATTTACGACGATTTATCCCACAACTGTTGGGACAGAGCTTTCGAGGAAACTGACTTAATTGAATGGCTAATTAGCTAATTTCCTACATTAAGGAAGGGTATATTATGGAAGAAAAGAAGACCATAAAAAGAAAAATCAAAAAGGTAATGCATATACTTAACCCATTTGCTGGCAAGGGTACTGCTAAAAAGGTTAAGGAAAGTCTTTCGGGAAGCGATTACGTGTACATGTCAGAATCCCCGATTGATGCAGGCGAATTTATAAAAAAATCATGTCAGGAAAATCCTGATACGTGCTTTACCGTATATGGCGGAGACGGCACTGTATTTAAGGCTGTAAACGCTCTTATGGATAGCGGCTGTGCTGATAAGGCTTCACTTAAGGTTGTGCCTATCGGAAGCGGAAACGATTTTGTAAGAACCTTTGACGGATTCAAGGGCGAAACTGAAATTGACGTGCTTACTTTTAATGGCAGATATGCTGCAAACGTAATCAACATGGGCTTTGACTGCTCTGTTGTTAAGCGTACAACAAAAATTAAAAAGAACCCTCTCATTCCGGGCAAGCTTGCTTATACCTTTGGTGTGGCAGGAGAAATTTTCAACAAAAAGCCAATGGACGCTACCGTTACCATTTTGTATGCTGACGGCTCACAGGAAATTATTCAAGATAAATTCCTACTTATCGCAGCAGGCAACTGCTGTTATTACGGCGGTGGCTTTAAGGCTGCTCCTGCGGCTAAATATAACGACGGCTTAATTGACGTAGCAATAGTTAAGGACGTGTCTGTACCCACCTTTGTAGGACTTGTAGCAGACTACAAAAAAGGCTCCTTTGTAAACTCTGCCACAGGAGAGGTTGTAGAGAAATTTAAGAAATACGTTCTTTACAAAAAGTGCGTAGGACTTAAGGTTATAGGCTGTGGAAGTGTATGTGCTGACGGTGAGGTTTTCGATGAAAACGAGGTTGAAATCGGCATTATTCCAAAGGCAATAAACTTAATAGTTGACTAAAAATCGGCGTATTTGCAAAAGCAAATACGCTTTTTTGCATAGCAAAAAACACAGTCCGAGGACTGTGTTTTTTATGTTTATTGTAAATTAAGCAACTGGTACGAAGAAGTAGAGTGCAAATAGTAATGAAACTACTATTGTAACTACTGAAACTTCCCACTTTGGCTTTTCTGTCTTCTTTACAGAAGCGATAATAAGCTCTACTAAGTATGTGATAGCAGACATAATTGTGTAAGCAAGAAGACCGATACCGATACCCTTAGTGATTGAGTATGAAAGAACCATAACTACAACTGTTAAGAATGCAGATGTTGCATTGATAGCTGTTGAGAAGTCAATGTTCTTAACGTTATTCTTCATCATAAGAACGCCAACGTAGATAAGAGCCGCTGCTGTTGCTGCAGATGGAATAACTGCGAAGAGTGGCATAGCAAACATAGCAAGGAAAAACATACAAGCGGTTGTAAACGCTGTAAGACCTGTTCTACCGCCTGCAGATACGCCTGCGCCGGACTCAACGAAAGTTGTAACTGTTGACGTACCGAGTAATGCGCCTGATACTGTTGCAACAGCATCGCAAATCATGATCTTGCCGTAGTTGTGTGGCTTGTTGTTTTCATCAGAAAGAATTCTGTTACCGCCACAGCATCCAACGATTGTACCCATTGTGTCGAACATATCGATCATGCACATTGTGATAATAACCATGATTACAGTAAATACTGAGCCTGCTGGGAAGCCTTCTTTAAATACTGATGTAAATGAAAGGAATACTGAGTTTTCGCCACCGAAAAAGTTAGCGAAGTTTTCCCAGAACTTCCATGAAACGCCACCGTTACCTGCAAGAACAGATAAGTCAGTAACGCCGAGAGGAATACCAACGATTGTAGCGCCGATAATACCGAAAATAATTGAGCCCTTAACCTTAAGCTTGTCAAGGATAGCGATTAAGAATAAGCCAACTAAAGCAACAACTGCTGTCTTTGCAGCGAAGCTTGGTGGGTTACCGTCATTGACGATTTGCTCGCCCCAATTTGTGAAGTCAACAAAGCCAACCTGTGTATAGTCATTTTGAACGATAACACCTGCATTTTGGAAGCCGATGTATGCGATAAAAAGACCGATACCAACTGAAATTGCACTTCTTACTGCAACAGGCATACCGTCAAATACAAGTTCACGGAACGTCTTACCCTTAATCTTAATAAGTGAAAGAGCTAAGAAGATTAAGCCTGAAATAAGAACCATTGCGAATGCTTGTCCGATTGTGAACACAACGCCGTATGTTCCTGCTGCCCAAATAGCAATAAGACCGCCAA
Organism: Eubacteriales bacterium; assembly: GCA_045632345.1. Classification (GTDB taxonomy): domain Bacteria; phylum Bacillota; class Clostridia; order Oscillospirales; family CAG-272; genus RGIG2000. The sequence continues at coordinate 107,525 of JAZQWM010000039.1, forward strand.
GTAATGAGTTAAGACCCATACCTGAAGCTTGAGCAAGTGGCATTTTAGCAACGAATGCCATTAACATTGTTCCGATTACCGCTCCAAGAGCTGTTGCGATAAACACGGATGGCCAATAAGCCTGATTTGCACCTACTAAAATTTGTGCAGGGTTTACTGTTAAAATGTAAGCCATTGCAAGGAACGTTACGATACCGGCAACGATTTCTGTTTTAACAGAGGTTTGCTTCTTTTCGGCATCAAAGCCAAGAAGATCCAAGAATTTTTTCATAATTCCTCCTAAAAAATATGTAGCATAGCTTAAACTATGCTTGAATATATTTTATCATATTATTTCCAAAATTTCAACAATATAACAGTAAATTTTGACAAAATATTTGAATTTTTATTCATTTTTAAAATAACTGCTATCATCAAATTTGCTAACTGCTGGCTGATAACGGCTAACAGCTGACAGCTAAATAAAAATGCAACCTAAATGGTTGCATTTTTAGAATTATTTCTTAATGATTTCGCCGTAGATTTGACCGAATGCCATTGCAGCGTTTGATTCGTCTGTATCAATGTGCATAGCAGCTGCGAAGTTTGGATGTACTCTTACTACTACGTCGTCATAAATTGTTGTTCTGCCTTCAGATGCAACCTTAACCATAACGATTTCCTTGTCGCTTACGTTAGCTTCAGCAGCCTCGTCTGGTGTAAAGTGGATATGACGCTTTGCAACGATAACGCCCTCGCTAAGCTCAACCTCGCCGCATGGACCAACTAATTTGCAAGCGCCTGAGTTTGCAACGTCGCCACTCTCTCTAACTGGAGCTGTTACGCCAAGAGTTCTAGCGTCTGTTAAGGAAACCTCAACCTGTGATGCTTTTCTTTCTGGACCGAGAACGATTACGTTCTTAATTGTGTTCTTAGGACCTACGATGCTTACTCTTTCCTCGCAAGCAAATTGACCCGGTTGGCTTAAATCCTTCTTAAAAGTAAGAGCATGACCCTCGCCGAAGAGAATGTCAACGTGTTCCTTTGCAAGATGTACGTGTCTTGCGCTTGTTTCAACGATTACCTTGTTGTTCATTGTGTTTATCTCCATTTCAAATTATTAATCAAAATTTTTCCGTGCAGTATTATAGCACAATTTGGAATTGATGTCAAGTACTAAGATTTTCTATCAAAGCAAGACATCTAGTCTTGAAACGTCATCAAAGCTTTCGCGCTTGATCACCACTCTATCGGTTTCTCCAAGTAGTATAACGGCAGGACGTGGAAGTCTATTGTAATTTGATGCCATTGAGTAGTTATATGCGCCTGTTACTAAAACTGCGATATTATCTCCTCTTTGCACCTTTGGAATTGTTACGTCCTCTTGGATAAGGTCGCCGCTTTCGCAAAGACGGCCTGCGATTGTGCATACATAGTCGGCTTTTTCGTTCATTTTGTTTGCGCAAAGAACTGTGTAGGCGGACTGATACAACGCGTATCTTGGGTTATCACTCATACCGCCGTCAATGGCAACGTAGTTTTTATATCCTGTGATTTCCTTAACAGAGCCTACTGTGTAAATTGTCATACCGCTATCGGCAACAATGCTTCTGCCGGGCTCCATTAAAATAACGGGGTGTGGCAAATTATTTGTGGTGCAATAGCTATCAATATGCTCTGAAATACGGCGAATGTTATCGGAATAATCTATACGTGGATCGCTTTCTACGTATCTTACGCCGAAGCCACCGCCAAGGTTTAAATACTCTGCTGTATAGCCTAATTTTTCTCTGATATCGCCTATGAATGAAATCATAATATCAGCAGCATCGCAAAATGGCTCAATTTCAAAAATCTGTGAGCCGATATGGCAATGGAAGCCGCGAAGGTCAATATTCTTTAAAGTTAAAGCGGTTTTTGTAATTTCAAATGCTTGTCCTGTTTCAATGGCAGTACCAAATTTACTGTCAACCTTGCCTGTTGAAATTGCTTGGTGTGTATGTGGGTCAATGCCCGGTGTAATTCTAAATAGAATTTTTTGCTTTACGTTAAGCTCCCCTGCGATTTTATCAATCGCGTAAAGCTCGTCATAGGTATCAACGATAAAGAAGCCTATTCCCTGCTCAATGGCGAATTTAATATCGCTATCTGTTTTACAGTTTCCGTGGAAAAATGCATTTTCAAGTGGGAAGCCCGCTTTAATGGCAGTATAAAGCTCTCCGATTGAAACAATGTCGGTACAAATGCCCTCTTCCTTTGCAATTTGGTAAATTCCCACAAAGGAAAGTGCCTTTGATGCAAACAACGGACAGGATTTTTCGCCGAAATACTTTTTCATTGCGGTTTTATAGGTTCTTATTGTATTTCTAATTTTATTTTCGTCAAGGAGCATAAGCGGTGTTCCGTATTTCTTTGCAAGCTCAACCGTGTCATAGCCTGCAAAGGTTAAATTATCGCCACTTATCCCAAGATTTTCGTGTAATAGTTCTCTCATATTAGTGGTCAGTGGTTAGTGGTCAGTGATCAGCGGTTAGCTAATTGCCCTGTCCCCTATATCCTATCTCCTATTTCCTAACATTTTTAATCATTAAAAATGTTTTTCATGGTATAAATTCCCGCGTCCTTGCCTACTAAAAATTCTGCGGCTTTGATTGCGCCATCGGCAAAGAGGGCTCTATCGAATGCGGTATGCTTTAGCATAATTTGCTCTGAATCTGTTGTTACATACACCTCGTGAATACCAACGATATTAGCCATACGAAGTGCATGAATACCGATTTCGTTCTTTTCGCGCTTGCTCATTCCGCTTCTGCCAAACACGTATTTAGCGTTTGGTCTTACCTCTTTTATGCTATCGGCAAGCATAAGAGCAGTTCCGCTTGGAGCGTCTGCTTTTCTTATGTGATGTGTTTCAACAATTTCAATTTCTGCATTTGGGAATGCGCTTGCTACTCTTTTTGCAGTTTCGCAAAGAGTTGCAATTCCTATTGACATATTGCCTGATAGGAATACGGGAATTTTGCTTGCAGCCTTAGCTACATATGACTTTTCCTCATCATTAAGTCCCGTTGTGGCTACTACCACAGGTACGTTAGCCTTTACAGCATAGTCAAGCACATCTTTAACTACTGTGTGGAATGAGAAGTCAATTATAACGTCTGGCTTGTCCTTAATTTTGTCAAAATCGGAATAATAGGGATAGCTTTCGTTACCGTTTGACATTTTGTCAACGCCGCAGAAAAGCTCACAGGAGTCGCTTTTAGAAATTGCTTCTAAAACGTGGCCTCCCATTTTTCCGTTTGATCCGTGTACTAATACCTTAATCATTATATGTTTATACCTTGCTCTCTCATAAGCTTGAACATCTTTTCACGGTTTGCCTCGGTCATAGACGTAAGTGGTAAACGAAGTGTGTCTGTGCCATAGCCCATTTTAGCCATTGCAGCCTTAACAGGAATTGGGTTTACCTCACAGAATAAGCTGTCAATAAGTGCGTGTAAGTCATATTGCATTTTTGCAGCGGCAGGATAGTTGCCGTCTAATGCGAGCTTGCACATTTCAACTGTTTTCTTTGGTAAAAGGTTAGATACAACCGAGATAACGCCCTTGCCGCCAAGAGACATAATTGGCACGATTTGGTCATCATTACCGCTATAAATATCAAGGTTTTCGTGAACGTATGACATTGTTTCAACGATTTTGCTGATGTTACCGTTTGCTTCCTTGATAGCGATAATGTTCTCGTGGTTCATAAGCGCTTTATAAGTTGCAGGCTCAATGTTTACGCCTGTTCTTGTTGGTACATTATAAAGAATTACAGGAGCCGTGCTATTATCTGCAAGTGCATTAAACATATGAATAAGACCTGCTTGGGTAGCCTTATTATAGTATGGAGTTACAGTTAAAACCGCATCTGCTCCAACGTCACATGCGTGCTTTGTAAGTGATAAAGCGTAATCAAGGTCATTACTACCTGTGCCGGCAATAACAGGAACTCTCTTGTTTGCTCTTTCAACTACTCTTTGAATTACCTTTCTATGCTCATCATCGGTAAGAGTTGAAGCCTCGCCTGTTGTACCACAAGCTACAAGACCATTAATTCCTTGTTCAATTTGCCAATCTACTAATGCATCAAGTGCTTTATAATCTATACTGCAATCCTTATTCATTGGAGTTACAAGGGCGGTTGCTACGCCTTCAAATAATGTCTTTTTCATCTTTTTACCTGCCTTAAAATATAATATAAAATATTGCATATATTTTAGCACTATAATTTATATATGTCAAGTTTTTTGGGAAAATTTTAGCAGATACTTGACTTTTTTTTCATATAATTGTATAATCAATGCATAAATTTTCAAGAAAGCGTGATATTATGAAACGTATTGTAACTATTCAGGATATTTCTTGCTTTGGCAAGTGTTCAATAACGGTTGCTCTTCCGCTTATTTCATCAATGGGCGTTGAGTGCGCTATAATTCCTACCTCAATTTTGTCAACTCACACAGGTGGCTTTACAGGATTTACGTTCCGCGATTTAAGTGATGATATTTCTAAAATTGCAGACCATTGGAAAAAGTACAATATTGATTTTGATGCAATTTACACGGGATATTTAGGCTCTGTTGACCAAATAAATTCCGTTATTGATTTTATTGGTGATTTCAAAAAGGAAAACACTATTGTTTTCGTTGACCCTGCCATGGCGGATAAGGGTAAGCTATACACGGGATTTGATGGTGATTTTCCATCACATATGGCACGTCTTTGCGCTAAGGCTGATATCATTGTGCCGAATATTACTGAGGCTTCATTTATGCTTGGTGTTCCATATACTGAAAGCTATGATGAAACCTACATTAAAGATATGCTTAAAAAGCTTTGTGGCTTAGGCTGTAAAAAAGCTGTTTTAACAGGTATTTCCTTTGAAAATGATAAGCAAGGCGCAGTTTACTACGATAGCGAAAGCGATACGTATTATTCTTATTTTAACGAGAATATAAGCATGAGCTTCCACGGCACAGGCGACACCTTTGCAAGCGTGTTTGTGGGTGGTTTAGTTCGTGGCTTAGGACATGAAAAAGCACTTCAGCTTGCAGTTGACTTTACAGTAAAGTGCATTAAGGACACAGTACCTTGTGCAAATGAGCATAAGTATGGAACAATGTTTGAAAACACTATTCCATATCTAGTAAAACGATTAGAAAATATTTGATTACTGCAAAAAATGCAAGGCGTGTGCCTTGCATTTTTGTTTCAATGATAAGTTACTATGCATCTGCTATTTATGCACATTTTATGCTGATAGCACTTAAATCCAGATGGTAAAACTAATCTTTCAAGCTTATCACTTCCTGCAAAAAGATCCTCGCATGCAATACGCCTTACGCTAGTTGGAATTACTAAGCTTCTAAGTCCCGTATGGGTAAATGCAAATCCGCCGATATCCTCAACTGTTGAAGGAATTGTTACAGATGTTAAGCTATAACAGTAACGGAATAGTGATGGTGCGATTGTTTTTAGATTTTGTGGCAAGCTGATGTTTTTTAAGTTTTCACATCCTTCAAATGCGGCATATCCGATTTGAGTATTGCTACCGGAGAAAACAACGGTGGTTAAGTCTCTGCACTCATTGAACGCGCTGTCTCCAACCACTCTGACAGTTGCAGGGATGCTAACAGAGGTCAAGCCCCATACGTCGTAAAACGCTGAGCTTCCGATTTTTTCAAGTCCGTAAGGAAAGGTTACGCCATCAATTGACTGTGATTGGAATACACAGCTGCCTATTTCTCTCACTCCTGCGGGTATCACGATATTTGGAGCGTACAATGAATTTTGCTCATTGTATTCAACCAATACTCCGTTTTCAATTACTAATTCCTTTGGTTTTCTGCTAAAAGCATATTTTTCTCTCCTTCAAATAAGATTCACAGCTTAATTTTAACATAATTTTACAAAGCCGTCAACATTTAATTGAAAACATTATTCTTTTATGATATACTTTTGTTGAGGTGATATTTTGACTTACTTTGTATCTGATTTACATGGAGAATATGAGCTTTTTTGCTCTTTGATTGACAAAATACATTTTAGTGAAAATGACACTATGTACGTGTGCGGAGATATTTTAGAAAAGGGAGACGGCTCTTTAAAGCTGCTTGCGCTTATTAGCTCCATGAAAAATATTCATTGTGTTATGGGTAATCACGATAGGAATTTTATAAAATTTCATCATGCAATTATGGAAAAGTCGCCTAGCGATTTTGACGTGGTGCTTAACTGCCTTCGTGAGTTCTTTTTTGAGGATAAGGAGCTTCTTACCTGGGATATGGTTGACTATCTTGAGGCGTTGCCGTATTACATTGAAGCAGATGATTTTATTTGTGTGCATGCAGGTGTTGAGCTTGATGAAAGCAAAAGCATTGTGCCACTTGATACAATTAGTGAGGAGCATTTGATTTTTGACAGACGATTTAAAGATGAGAATGTTATCCATAACAGCAAAAAATGTGTGTTTTACGGACACACAGTGACGCAAAACGGCAAAATTACCGCTTATAAAAGAGAAAATGTAACAACCAATAGCATTAAGGATTTTTATAAAATCCACCTTGATACAGGTGCTTGGCAAAATGGAATTTTAGGCTGCTTTTGTCTTGAAAATTGCGAATGCATATACGTAAAAAAATGAACAGGATTGACTCCTGTTCATTTTTTTACGTGGGATTATGTAAGTTATGAACTTAACTTTGTTAAGTGTTATAAATTTTGCTTTCGCAAAACGTTATGAATTTGCTATGCAAATGTTATGATATGATTGCCAATAACTAACCTTAATCGCCGTCAGGTTCATAACACCATTAGGTTCATAACGGCGAAGCCTCATAGTTTGCCGCAAGGCAATCATAGTTGCGGAGTATGCTCCGCTACTCCGCTAAGCACCAAACAAGCATTTCGCTTTCTCCGCGGTTAGCGAAGGTGTAGTATGGTATTAGCTTAGCCTTGATTTTAATTCTTTCGTTAGAAAGCGGTGCATAGAGGGATGTGGTTGGTTTTCTTCTGAATGCATTGGCTTCTAAGCATAATGCATTTAGGGATGTGTCGATAAATTCAGTAAATTCTGTATTTTTATCAAGGCGGATGTCACGGAGGTTTTTGCCATTATCCACCTCTTCAAGGCAGTAAACAACAGGTCCGCGTTGGATGGCTACCTTGCCGCTATCGAATGTTACAAGTGGATTTGCCTCGATAAACGTTGGCTTCATTTCAAAATTGAGGGTAACTGCTTCGCCGTCATTTACATCAAATACCGCGTAGCCGTTTTCGGTGCTTCCTTCATAATTTTGAACGTATTCAGGGATACGTACATAAAGCTTGGTGCTACCGCCCTTAACTGTAATTTCAATTTTGCCATTGAGTGGGTAAGCGGTTTTTTGCTCAACTGTTAAGCCGTTAATTTGTGCGGTGCTTTCCATAAATTGATGAACAAAAATTCCATTTTGGTCGTAGGTGTATAGATAATTACCTATTGATGGCACGAAGCGGACAATATTTGGCGGACAGCAGGAGCATTCAAAAACCTCAACTCGCTGAGTTATTGGCATGCTGATTGTTTTTTCGGTTAGCTCGCCATCACGGTCCTTAAGGAAAGGTAAAATTTCAAGTGGGTTACAGTAAAAGAAGGATTTTCCGTCAAGCGAGAAGGATGACAAAAAGCCGTTATACATTGCTCTTTCGATTACGTGGGAATACTTAACGTCATTTGTTAAAAGTAACATTCTTTGTGCGAAGAAAATAAGACCGATTGCAGCGCAGCTTTCTGTGTAAGCGATAAGGTTTGGCAAATCGTAAGGAATTGTAAACGCCTCGCCCGCCTTTGATGAGCCAATGCCGCCTGTTACGTACATTTTGTGGTTTACGATATCGTCAAAAATTTTCTCACAGGCATCTTGAAGTCCTTTATCCTTGTAGCGTAACGCTAAATCAGCCATTGCGCTATAAAGATATACGGCTCTAACTGCATGGCCTACTGCCTCGTTCTGTTCTCTTACTGGTTTGTGGGATTGGTGGTAGCTTTCCTTGCACCACTCATATTTGAATTCAGCTCTTTTGCCTCTTTCGTCAACAAAGAATTTTGAAAGCTCCAAGTATCTGTTTTCTCCTGTTGCTTCATACATTTTCACAAGAGCAAGCTCAATTTCCTCATGTCCAGGTGTTACAAAATCTGTATCCTTGTCAATTTTGAAGCGTTTTTCAATATAGTCGGCGTATTTGCACATTAAGTCAAGGAACTTACGCTTACCTGTTGCTTGATAGTAAGCAACAGCAGCTTCCATTAGGTGTCCTGCGCAATAAAGCTCGTGACAATCGCGGTTTTTGAATCGGTTTTCCGGCTCAATTACCGTAAAGAAAATGTTGAAATATCCACACTCGTCCTGGTTTTTTTCAATTAAGTCGATTAAATTCTCCATAATTGCTTCAAGATGTGGCTCGCGTTTTTCTGCTACTAGGTATGCAACGCCCTCCATCCATTTTGCTACGTCGCTATCCCAGAAAATGTGTGGCTTTATCTCTGAATTTTTGTCAAATTTAAAGGCATCAATTCTGCCTGTATCATAAAATCGGTCATATACCGCTTGAGTTGTTACGTTTCGTACTAAATCCTGGCGCTGTTTCCAAAAGCCGCCTGTGATTTTTACGTTGCTAAAATCTACTTTGTTCATTTCGACCTCGTTTTTAGTTTAATTATACCTTGATTTTAACATATTTTTCTTACCTTTTCAACTGTAATTTTGTTAATGACATTTTTTTACCATATGTAAACATAGTTTACATCTTACGATTTTTTCTTGCAATTTATTTTATAATATGATACAAAAAAATTTTTTATCCTTTAAGGAGAAAAGACAATGAAGAAAAAACACTTACTTCGCAGTATTCTTGCGGTTGTCTTGTGCGTTTTAATGATTGGTACAGCCATTGCAGTTGGCTATACCGTTTACGTAAACGAGCAAGGCAAAAAGGTAGTTATTGATGAAGATAACAACTTACCCGTTGTTGGTCCTTCTAACGGTAGCGTTTCAGCTCCTGTAACTACTGAAAATGGTTTAACCATTAGTGAGGTTATGCTAAAAACGAATAATGATAGCGTTTTAGCAGTTATTCCACAAGGCACAAAGCTTAATGATGGTGTTAACAACATTACTCTTACAGTTAAGGAAATCAAAAACAGCCAAGCTAATATTGAGCTTGAGGCTAATGAGGAAACTGTTTCTTACGATATCCACGTAGAGGGTGTTGCAAGCGACAATACAGCTCCTATCAAGGTTTACGTTAAGGAAATGTTACCTGCCGGTCTTAACATTGGTAACTATTCACTTTACCACGTAGAAAATGGCGCGACGGTTGAAATGACGGTTGTTGACGGCGAAGCTACACATAACAGTTTTGAGTATGATGCGGTAACAGGCGATGTTACACTTTATCTTGCTTCATTCTCTGAGGTTGCATTAGTTGCTGATACAACAAAGGCTTGGGAAGGTAAGTTCGACCATAGTTGGTACGATGCAAGCAAGACAGAGCTTACTATTGCAAACGCTGACCAGCTTGCAGCATTTGGCGCAATCGTTGGCGGTATGGCTGAAAACATTGCACAAGATAGCTTTGCTGGAAAGACAGTTAAGCTAATCGCTGATATCAACCTTGGCGACAAAGAAAGCGAAAATAATCCAGATTTAATTTTCCATCCAATCGGTTACTACTATAACGGTGATAGCTCTGCTCCATATAGCGCAGTTTACTCATTTGAGGGAACGTTTAACGGTAACGGTCATACAATCTCTAATTTCTACCAAAATACTTGGGAAATCAAGGGCGATTACGACGGAAACGACTACAAGGACGCTATGGGTCTTTTTGGCTATGTAGTTAATGGTACTGTTAAGAACTTAACTGTTGATAACTTCTCATCCGACGGCGAATACACACCAACAGGTGTTATTGCGGCTTATGCTGTTAACTCCACATTTGAAAATATTGCTATTACAAATTGTAACCCAAGAGTTTACAATACAGGTAATGGTGGTATTATCGGTATTGCAGGCAGAGAAAACGAAGCAACCGAATCAATCACTTTAAAAAACATTACAGTTGATAACTCAAACAAAATCTCTGCTCTTTGGGGCTCATGGGACGTTGCTTGCGGCGGTCTTGTAGGTATGTACCGTGGTAATGTTGATGGAAATGGCGAAGCAACAGGCGATACAATTAGTTTTGAAAACTGCCACGTTTCTGCGCAAATTGACGTTTATAATGACTTTTGCGCTAACTATCAATACTATGCATACCGTTATGCAGGTATGATTATCGGTTCTGTTAGACATAACACCACAAACGCTGAAGGCAAAACTATTCCAAACATGAAAGGCATTTCAGCTTCCGGCTGTACAGTAAACTTTGGTACATGGAACAACTACTACTATTGTGAATTTGAAAAGAACACAATGGCATCTTACTCCGAGGACTACCAATTCAGCCGTGTTGATGAGAGCGAAATTATCTTTGACGAAAACGGCAATGCAATCGGCTGTACACATACACATACAGTTGCAGAGGACAAGAGAGCCGTATATCTTCCATTCCAACAGCTCTTTACAGGCTATAGCTGGGGTGTTAGTAGTGTCGGTTTAAAAAATTATAGCGGCATCAAAACTGACCTCGACATTGACTTGGGCGATCAACAGGAATCTGTTGTTAAGTTTGAAACTAAGTTCACAGGCGATTTCTTATACCGTGTAGGTAATTTAAACAATGTTTCAATCGGCTCATTATTCGCAGCAAAAGATGGCATTACAATTAACAACTCCGGCGTTTGGGTATCAATTGAAGCAGTTGATGAAAACTCAAATGTTTCAGGCACATTTACTCAAAACACAACAGATTGGACACAAGGTACAATTAAGTTTGATGGTACAGGCGTGGTTAAGGTAACAATCCAAGACTATAATTTCTGTACACCAACAGTGCTTTACTTAGAGGTTATTGAGGCTACTAATGCTACAGGCGCTACAAGTGCAACAGCAGACAACATTGTTTTACTTAACGATTGTGGTTTTAATTCACTTACTGTATCAGGCGGTTATACACTTTACGGTAACGGCTTTACAATGACTTGCGGTAGTGATAGCGTAGCCCTTGATATGGGTTATTCTTTCGTAACACTTGATAACGGCACACTTGATAACGTACAAATTGTATGTCCTAACTTTGACCTTGCTGTTCTCTATAAGTCAAACATGACAGATGGAAACAGAAGTGAAACCGATAGCAGCGGAAAAACTCGTTACTACAACGTAAAGAGCGGCGTTATGGTATCGGGCAACAGCCAAATTCTTAACTCAAGAATTTCCGGCGCTCGTGCAGCAGTTAACGTTGCAGGCGGTAACTTGGTTATTGACAATTCACAAATTGAGCTTGGCGCAGTTGCTAACATTCTCGTAGGTGCTGCAAACAACCTCACATTAAGAGATGTTACTTTAGTACAAAAGCCTACTGCTTCAACATACGATCCAAGCAAAATATTAATGGGCTTTAGCGTTCTATTTATGTGTAACTCTGAAGGTAATGCTACACCATTAACTATAGAGGGAACGTTTGTACAAAACGCTTGGGTAGACGAAAGTGACAGTTCATACGTTCCAAGTGCCGGTCAATCACTAATCAGTTCAATACTAAAAAAGACAGACTTCCTTCACGACATTGACGGCGACGGCACTAGAGAATCTCTTAATCTCGGCTTTGCATATATGCCAGAGTCCACAAGTTCAAAACTCGAAGATCTTACAATCACCAACACAAGTAACATCCCGTATGATTTTATTAACGTAAATAATGCATGCGTTTATTCTTACAAATACAGTACAAACGAAGTTATTCCGGCTTCTTATATTAATACACCAAACTATGTTTCATCAAAATATGGCGATATCATCATAGTTAACTACTCCGACACGGCCGACGGTCTTGAAAGTGGCAAATCATTTGGCGCAAACGGTTGGGTATATGAGCTTAACGTTGATTTGGATAAATTAAACGGTTATGCTATTGACTTTAACAAACTTACAATGGTTATTAATAGTACTGTTGTTACAGATTATACGGTAAACGGAAATGCGAAGCCTGCTTTCCCTGTTGCTGTCGTTGCAGGTGGTACAACATATGTATTAACAGCAACTATTGATGGCAAAGAATATACGGCTAACTTCAAAGTTATTGGAACAGAAACCACAAAGTAATCTCCATCTTTAGTAAGTTCAAGCTATGCATCCACCCTTCTCGTTGGCGAAGCTGGAAGCACTTTGAATAAAGACACATGGCATGGCGCTGCTCCTGTTCTTGAAGGCATCCAAATTAAATATTGGAGCGTTGCAGAAAAGCAATATAAAACCATTAAGCTTTCTGATTACACTCCAACAACAGCGGGTAAGCAAAATGGAACTAACAAAACATGGACATATACCCCCGCAAATAAAGATTTTACATTAACTATTACCGGTGGACAGGTTCACTCAGGCAACCAGGTTGATGCAATGCCAGTTGTATGCGGTGGCAAACTTTACTTTGTAGCTGCTAGCAGCAATGGGTTGGTTAACTATGGCAATAGTGCAAGAACAATCCCTGTAACGTATAGCTTTAAAGATAATAACAGTGGCACAGAATTAACATTTTCTCATACTTGGAGCATTGAATGTGCAGATAAAGCTACCGCATATGATTACTCTGATTTCTGTAACGGAACTTCAAAAACATTTACTATCAAATCTAGCAATGGCAATACATGTGTAACAGGAGACACACTTGTTTATCTCGCAGACGGAACACAAAAGAGAATTGATGAGGTAACATACGAGGACATTCTTCTTGTTTGGAACTTCTTTGATGGCGAATATGCTTATGTTCCTGCTTCTGTAATTTTCTATCACGGTGATGATAATTACGATATTCTTACTTTAAATTTTGAAGACGGAACATCTGTTAAGGTTATTAACAATCACGGTTTCTTTGATGTAGAGGCAAATGAATTTGTATTTATTGATATTTACAACATTGAGAACTATATCGGTCATAGTTTCGTAAAGGTTAATGGCAGCTCTTTCACATCTGTTAAATTGATGGATTATACAGTTACTAAAGAATTTACAGGTAGCTATTCAATTCAAACCGCTCAATACATCAACTTCGTTGTTGAAAACATGCTTTCATTAACTTTCCCACCTTTTGAAGGTTGGTTTGATTACTTTGAAATCGGCGACGGTATGAAGTATGATGAAGCAAAGATGCAAGAGGACATTGAAAAGTACGGTCTATACACATACGACGACTTTAAGGATTACGTAACCTATGAGCAATTTATTGCATTTAACGGTCCATACCTAAAGGTTCTCGTTGGCAGAGGCGTGCTCTCTTTTGATGACATTCTTACATTGATTTCTATTTACGTTAAACAATACAACAAAACCCTGCTTTGGCAGGGTTTTTGTTATGCAGATATTATGTAGGCTTTCAATGGGAATGAGCCTATATTTATAATATTGTAGTAGGTGGACTTGGGGATTATGAGCATTTGACCGCCCTCTGCTTTTTCGCGCAGGTCGGAGCAGTTTTCATCCTTGCCTAAATAGACGGCGCATTTGCCGTTTTCAATTTTAATAAGCTGCTCCGCTTCGTGGTTGATTTTTAGTCCTATGTCTTGCCGTGGCATTATGCTTATTAGGTTAATTTGCATTTTCTCTCCTTGCCACAGGCTACTGTCGAAATTTTTGTTGGTCTTAACTAAATCTTTAATATTCAAAATCATTATTACGCTCCCTTTGGTTGCTTTAGCTATCAGCCGTTAGCTGCTAGCAGTCAGCAAGATTTCTTATAGATTATACTTTCTTATATTTGAAAATTTTATCAAATTTTCTGCTTATTTTAAATATATGAAGATTATATTCTTTTATGTCTTTTACAACAAAGAAAACCGCCTCATTTTGAGACGGTTTTAAGTTATTATGATGCGATTTATAGCAGCAGGCAACGGACAATTAACGTTAAAATTGAGAGTGCAGTTATGCAGATAAAATAGATTTTTCTTTTTTTGTCCTCATATATATGGGCAATTCCAATACCTACGCCACCTACTGCGGAAATAATACCATAATGAATTAAATTTAATATATTCACATAAAAGTAGCCTATTATTGCTAAAAAGCCAAATTGAGTATTTGTATTTTCAGATGATTGTAAGCTGTTTATGATATGAGCCAATGTAACAATTATATATGAAAGAAGCGTAAAGATTTCAAATACTATCATTAAATTTTTAACTTTTTTCATTATAGCACCCCCTTATCATTTAAGAATAAGCATGTATATTAAAAAGTTTATAAGCGTGGTAGCTGGTGGTGCTACTGTCATTATTATAGAGTTTCTTATGCTTTTTTTGTTTTTAATTTTACTTGACATTACTATGCCGACTATACCAAGCGTAAGAGGTATTATGTATAAGAGAGATGCAAAAAGAGTTAGAACTAAACAAACTGCTCCGCTAAGCTTCCACCAATCATCATTTTGAGATCCACCTAGGCTACTAATAAATAATAGCATCATAAATACTAAAAATGCGGTTACTAACAAATAAACTATTAAGCCTATGGTTTTTAAAAGTTTAAGAGTTTTTTCATTTTTTGTCATAATAGCACCTCCTTGTATTTATATTGTACCATATTTTGTTGAATTTGGCAACTGTTATATTTTAGGGACTTTTTAGCACAAAGCCACCTACGGTTTAATGTAGATGGCATTTGTATTAAGGTAAATTGTTTTGCTTTGCAAAACAGGTAAATTACTCCACTTCGTTTCGTAGGTAAATTATTTTGCTCTGCAAAATAGGTAAATTAAATTTGCGAATGCAAATTTAGGTGTTTGGTGTCAATCACTTGACACCAAACAGAAGCTCGCTGTAATTTGGGAAAGGCCAATATTCCTTGGCGGTAATTGTTTCCATTGTATCTACTGTGCTTCTTAGCTTTTCCATAAGAGAAAGCACGTCTCTTTCATGAGCGTCAGCGTTTTCCTGTAAATCAACGATTGTATTTGCCTTTACTACTGCATTTTCAAGAGCTACTGTGGTTTCGTATGCGTCGGAATTTAAAATTGAAAGCTTTCTTGCAATCTCTTTTTCGTATCTTGTGTCAAGATACAATTCTTCCTTTACCTTGATTGTATTGGCAAGCTCCTTTGTATATTTTGATACGGCCGGGATAATTCTCTTCTTTGCCATATCAACCATTGTAAGAGCTTCAATGTTTATTACCTTGGAATAGTTTTCAAGCATGATATCATATCTTGCTCTCATTTCCTTTTCGCTGAAAATCTTATTGTTTACGAAAAGCTCGATATTCTTGCTGTCAAGGTAGTGAGAAACTGCCTCAGGTGTTGACTTAAAGTTGGAAAGACCGCGTTTTTCTGCTTCTTTCAGCCATGCATCATCATAGCCGTTACCGTTAAAGAGTATTCTCTTATGCTTCTTGATTGTGTCCTTGATAAGGTCGTGAAGCTTTTCGGTAAAGTTGTCGGCATCCTTTAAAATTTCGTAAAATTCGATTAATACCTGCGTTACGGCGGTATTGATTACTGTATTTGTATCAGCGATAGAAGCACTTGAGCCAAGCATACGGAACTCAAACTTATTACCTGTAAATGCAAACGGGGACGTTCTGTTTCTATCGGTGGTATCCTTAGGGAACTTTGGAAGGATATGAACGCCTACACGCATTTGCTCCTTTTCCTTGCCCTCGTATTTTTCGTCCTTTTCAATAGCGTCTAAAACTGCTGTAAGCTCATCGCCCAAGAAGATTGAAACAACGGCAGGTGGGGCTTCGTTTGCGCCAAGACGGTGGTCATTGCCTGCAGATGCAACTGAAATACGAAGAATGTCCTGATATTCATCAACAGCTTTAATTACTGCGCAGAGGAATAACAAGAATTGTGCATTTTCAAATGGTGTTTCGCCGGGCTCTAAAAGGTTAATGCCTGTATTTGTTGATAATGACCAGTTATTGTGCTTACCGCTACCGTTTACGCCATCAAATGGCTTTTCGTGGAGCAAGCACATCATACCGTGCTTCTTTGCAACTCTTTGCATAAGCTCCATTGTAAGCTGGTTATGGTCGGTGGCTAAGTTAGTTGTAGTGAAGATAGGAGCAAGCTCATGCTGACATGGAGCTACCTCGTTATGCTCTGTTTTAGCAAGCACGCCAAGCTTCCAAAGCTCCTCGTCAAGCTCTAGCATAAATGCCTTGATTTGTGGCTTGATTGAGCCGTAATAGTGGTCATCAAGCTCTTGACCCTTTGGAGGTCTTGCGCCAAATAACGTTCTACCTGTATATACAAGGTCAGGTCTTTTATTATATAATTCTTTGTCAATTAAGAAATATTCCTGCTCAGGTCCTACCGTTGTTTTAACGGATTTAACGTCCTCGTTGCCAAAGAGCTTAACAATCTTGATTGCAGCCTTTTCAAGCACCTCAAGAGAACGAAGAAGCGGAGTTTTCTTATCAAGAGCCTCGCCGCCGTATGAGCAGAATGCAGTTGGAATACAAAGTGTTGAGTTCTTAATAAAAGCGTAGGAGGTTGGGTCCCATGCGGTATAGCCTCTTGCCTCAAAGGTAGCGCGAAGTCCGCCTGATGGGAATGAGGAAGCGTCGCTTTCTCCCTTTACAAGCTCCTTGCCCTTTAAAACCATAATAACGTTGGAGTTATCAACAGGAGTAATAAAGCTATCGTGCTTTTCAGCAGTAATGCCTGTCATTGGCTGGAACCAGTGTGTATAATGGGTTGCGCCCTTTTCAATAGCCCAATTCTTCATTGCCTCTGCTACGATATTTGCAGATGATAGATCAAGGTGCTTACCATTTTTGATGGTATTTTGAATGGAGTCGTAAACCTCTTTTGGAAGCCTTTCCTTCATTACGTCATCATTAAACACCATTGAGCCAAAGATTTTTGAAATATCACTCATACGCTACTCCTTTGTTGAAATTCTAATCTAAACTTATGCTTGAATTATACAATTTTTAGGTTATTTTGTCAATACCTTTATATATTATATTTAAAATTAAATATTTGTTGCAAATTTACTTTATATATGTTAAAATGCTAGAAGAGGTGATTTTATGTTTAACGCTCCAAATAAGGAAACTGCATGCGGTATGTTCACTCTACCTCATATAGTCAGCTTAATTATATGTATTGCGCTTATTGTTCTTTTTGTTTATCTATCAAGAAAAATAAGCGAAAAATCATTATTTTTAATAACCAGAATAATGTGCGCCGTGTTTATCGTATGGGAAATTGCCAAGATTATCTTTAAATTTATTATTGGCGATACATACCTTGACCATTGGATGCCGCTTTATTTTTGTTCTTTATTCATTTACGCTCTTGCGTTTTTATCATTTGGCAAGGGACGTGTCTATAAATTAGGAGAAGCATTCGTTTCGGGCGGTTGTATAATCAGCGGTCTTTCTTATTTGATTATACCTGCTACTTCCCT
Organism: Eubacteriales bacterium; assembly: GCA_045632345.1. Lineage (GTDB taxonomy): Bacteria > Bacillota > Clostridia > Oscillospirales > CAG-272 > RGIG2000. Next base: position 125,100 of record JAZQWM010000039.1, read on the forward strand.
TATGGATTTTCCTGTTTATCACTTTTTAAGCATCCATTCCATGCTATTCCATTCCTCAATGGTGTATCTTGGAATAATGTATATTTACAAGCACAAATTGACTTTAAATAAGACAGATTATTGCTATTATTCATCCTTTGTAGGTAGCTTTTTGCTCCTTTCACTTGTTTTGAATATTGCATTAAATCAAAACTTTATGATTATAAAAAATCCCGTTAACATTCCTATTGATATGGTAAATAAAATAGCGGATAGCGCTCCGTGGCTATATACGGTCTTTGCTATTTTACTTTATTTACTTGTTCCGTTTTTCGTTGTTAAAGGAATGCTTTTACTTATTAAAAAAATCAAGAAATAATGAGGTGATTTTATGAAATGTCCATATTGCGGAAGCCCTGACAGTAAGGTTATTGACTCACGCTCCATTGAGGAAAATTCAAGCATTCGCCGTCGCCGTGAATGTATTAAATGTCAAGCAAGATTTAACACATTTGAAACAGTTGAAACTATTCAAATTATGGTAATTAAAAAGGACGGTAGCCGCGAATACTTTGACAAGGCTAAAATGCTTTCAGGTATTGTTAAGGCGTGTCAAAAGCGTCCTGTTGACTCGGTAGCTATTGCGAATAAGGTTGAAAGCGACATTTTAAACTCCATGAAGCAGGAAATTAAATCACAAGAGATTGGCGAAATGATTATGAAGGAGCTAAAGGCTGCGGATGCGGTTGCATATGTGCGCTTTGCTTCAATTTACCGTGATTTCCAGGATGTTGAAACATTTATGAAGGAACTACGAAATTTTTTAAAGCTTTAAAAAATTTAGCTGTTAGCCGTCAGCCGTTAGCAGCTAGCGAGATTAGATTAACGGCAGTTATAACAAAATATACAAGCGCAAAAGAGGGAAAGAATGGTGAAAATCCGTCGCAGCAGCCACTACGGTTAAAGTCCGAATGCCTGTTTTGTGTTTAGCATATGCTATGGTAAAATACTCTTGGACAATTGAAGAGGAAAAGACCGAATGATGCGCTTTTTATGCTTTGGCGTGTTTATTCTCTCGTATTTTATCTTGTTAAAATATATAAAATAGGAGAAAAAGAAATGAAAAGACTTTTATCACTCACTTTAGTGGCTTTAATGCTCACATTATCAATTTTCGTTGTATCCTGTGTGGATAGAAACGGCGGTGGCTCAGGAGAAATGATTTACACTGAGGACACTACTCTTGGCACAGGCAACACGCATTTTACTCTTATCGTTGAGCATGTAAACGATAAAAAGGTTACCTTTACAATAAACACAGACAAAGCGATTTTGTCCGATGCACTTGTGGAAATCGGTCTTTTAGTAGGACACGATGATACATACGGTCTTTACATAGATACGGTAAACGGCGTAACTCACGATTACAATACCGATAAAACATATTGGGCAATTTATGAGGGCGATAATTACGCATCAACCGGTATTGACGGTATTACAATCGTAAACGGCGCAACATACAAATTAGTTGCATCAAGATAACTAAATTTCATTCAAAGCATCATATATAAAAGGAGAGCAACGCGCAAGTTGCTCTCTTTTTCATTGTCCCCATTTTACTTCCTTTATGTCCTTTGCCCAGTTTTCGTGCCAGCCTGTTTTCTTTTCTTCTGCTTCGCAAACGGCAGTCAAGCTTGAGCATTTTTGAAATGACGATGCTTCTATCACATCAACGTTTTTTGGAATGAAAGCGTATTCCAAGGAGTAGCAGTTGCTAAAAGCAGATAAGCCTAGCTTGGTTACGCCTCTGCCTATATGTACTCTTTGTAAATTAGTGCAATTTTCAAATACCGCTCCGCCTAAGCTTGTAACACTATTTGGAATAATTATTTTTTCAAGCTTTTTGCAGCGGGAAAAGGCGCTGTTTCCTATAACGGTTATGGTGCTTGGAAATTCAACGCTCTCAAGACTTTCACAGTAAAAGAATGCATACTCCCCTATCATTTCAATTTCCTTGCCTAAATTTACCGTTTTAAGACTTTTGCACTCATAAAACATACGGGGCGGTATTATTTTAACATTATCCCCTAAATCTACGCTTTCAAGGGACGAGCAATAGTAAAACACCTCTTTGCCAAAGGATATAATATTATTTTTGAAGTCAACGTTTATTAAGCTATCGCAATCATAAAATGCTCTGTCGCCTATTACAATTTCGGGACTTGATAGCGTTAAGTTCGGAAACTCCACTTTTTTTAAGGCTTTGCAATTAAAAAACGCGCCGTTTCCAATCTCACATATGCTTTTTGGCAGCATTACAGATTCTATTCCCTCACAGTAAGTAAACGCGCTATCGCCTATGATTTCCAGCGAGTCAATTAAGGTTAGAGTAGTTAAGGCTTTTAACTTATAAAATGCATTTCGACCTATTTCCGTACATATGCCGTTTTCTTCAAAAGCCACCGTTTTCACTTTGGGTATTCGCGTGTCGTTTTTATATTCCAACATATCGTAATACGACGAATTACAATCCGCATCAAACAGTCGGCTCGGAATTCTTTTAACGTTTTTAGAAACAGTAACTTTAATACCTGCGCCTTTTACGCCGCAATCATAGAATACCATATTATATTCCTTTAAATCCTCTAAGCTCCGAGCGCCGTAATACACCTCGTTTAGTAAATAGCAATCCATAAATGCGCGGTTTCCGATTTTTGTTAAGGATAACGGAATGTTGATTTTTCTTAACGATGTGCATTTTTCAAATGCGCACGCACCAATTGTAGTAATAGAATCGGGCAAAATGACCTGTGTTATTTTATCGCATCCATTAAATGCATTATCGTATATTGCAACAACGCGCTTTCCTTTGTAGTATTCCGGAACGATAACCGTTCCGTTTACGTTTGAACATAATTCAACAGATGCGCTTTCCTTGCCCTCAACGAATGTTAAGCAGTCCGGTATCCATCTTCCCTCTAAGGAAATATCGCTGTTTACCGTTTCTTCACTAAAAACCCAAATTTTACCGTTATAATACCAACCGTCAAACACATAGCCCTCTCTTACAGGGGTGGAGGGTTCTTTAGCAAATCTGCCTCTTTCGACCGTCTGCGTTTTTATTGATTCCACTCCGCTTATATCGAAGGTTACTATATAGCTTACATTATCCTTATAAATACCGTCCGTGTCTTTTCCTTTATTATCGTTGCCACAGGAAATAAAAAAGCATAATAGCGCAATTATCAATACTACATATTTCTTCATTGCTCTACCTCGGGTATTTTTGCTATGGCTATTTCCTGCCAATATCCTTCCGGAGTTGCATTTTCCATGTAAACTTTTACGTCTGTGATTTGTCCGTTTATATCAAATCGCATTTCTTTTTCGCCAAATTTTCCCTCTGTGGATATTACGGTATAATCGTTATCTTCTGCATACAGTACCGAAATAGTATATGTGCAATCGCTTGCGCCCTTTACGAATATGCAATCTACAAAGATTTCTCCTTTCAAAGCAATATCCACGGTAACGGGATTATTTTTTCCGCAGAACACAGGATACTCCTGTTCCCAATCTCCGTCATACAGGCACGTCCAGTTATCCGAAGCAAACACTTCGCCTGTTATTTGTATTTTTTCGATTTGCTCATACAAATTCACATACTGTACCGTTGATACTAAAAAGCACCTTTGACACTGTCTTTCCTGTTTCATTCTGCCATATGACCATTCTCCATAGCTGTGATTTAACGCCTCGTTTGTTGTTTCGGTAAATTTATAAAGGCAATCGTAGCAATAGCGTGTACGCGTTCCGTTATCAGTGCAGGTAGGCGCGCTGTTTTTCTCATCCCAATCTGACCAATTGTGATTTTCTCCGCTTACGGGACAAACGTTTATAGCGCCGAACTGAGCCGTCAACGTAACGTCCTCACTAAATTTTGTGCTTCGTGTTACCAAAACACCCTTTTCCGTAAACCATCCCGCAAATTGCAGTTATCAGGATGCGTGGGGGTTGGCAGATAATCTATTAAATATTCATCCTTCAATACCCACAATACGCTTTCTATTAAATTGCCACCGTTTGAATCTAGCGTTATCTTTACGGTTTCATTTTGATCTGACCAAACTGCATTTACTACTACGTCAATATCAATTATGGTATCACTATTAATTATTCTCTTGTTTGCCCTCCAACAAACAAATGCGTAGCCTTCACGGACAGGAATAGGTAGCTCGCCTATTTTTGTACCAATGGGTACCGTTCTTTCCTGCTCTGAAACGGTGCCTTCCCCCGGATTAAAATACACAGTTACCGTTTTTTCGGCGTATTTTGCAGTATAAATTTTATTTTGATAATGCTTTGTTGTTGCATCAAGCTTAACGTCATTTTCGTCATACCAACCTAAAAATACGTATTTACTTTTCGTTGCGGCAGGGATATTGTTCATTACGCTTCCATATGCAATGCTTGCGTTTTTTTCACCTATCAGCTCACCTTCACCTGCATTAAACGTTATCTCTAAAATAATCGCGGTATCGATCGTTGTGTCTGCTTTAGTGCTTGTGTCATTACCGTCGTTTGAGACATAATTAACAATAAAGCCTACTGATATTGCAATCAATGCTAAAACGATAATGGCAATTATGCCTAATATGAAGGGAAGTCTTTTGTCGATGATTTTATTTTCCATAGAAATATTTTCGTCAAGTATATCACGCTCGGGCAAATGCTCTTCGGTGCTTAAATCATCGCCAAAATATTTCGGTAAATCTATGCTATCATCCAACAACAGATTATAGGATATTTCAAACAATTCCGCTAGTTTTTCAATTTTGTCAAACTCGGGCTTGTTAATATCCGCCTCCCATTTGTAAACCGTTTGTCTTGAAACGCCTAGTTTCTTGGCAACCTGCGTTTGAGAAATATTGCGTTTTTTTCTCATGTATTCCAACTTTTTTGAAAACTTCATTTCTAACCACCTTTGTCTTTGTGGTTAAAGTTTATCATATTTTGAGCTTAATTTCAAGGTTAGCCCTGCTTTTATTTGTAAACCTTAGGTTTACAAAATATAAAAAAAGAGACCTTTACGCTGTAAAAGTCTCTCATTTTCATAGTCTAAATAGCTTTATTGCTTTAATTGCGGTGCCTTCGTCGTAGTCGTTTACTTGACCTAATGCAAAGAAGCCGTCTTTATCGCAAATGCGGACAAATGTGCCTGCGTCGTAGGATGTTTTTATCTTTTTTTGGTAGATTTCGCAGCCGCTACGGCAAAGCTTGGCGTAGAAGTCAGGCAAAATTACGCTTGGTGCTTCTAAAAAAAGCTCCTCAACGGGTTTTACAAGGCTTAGCCTTTCTTCCATTGACATTTCTTCAATTTGGGCGATGGTGTGTGCATAATCAAGCACAAAATTACCGCTTTTTGTACGGTTTAGCTCGCTCATTACAGCTCCACATCCAAGGTATGCACCTATATCGGCGCAAAGAGTTCTTATGTACGTTCCCTTGGAGCAATCAACGTCTAACGTGTAGATGCCCTCTTTTTCGTTTATGCACTCTGCTTTTATAGAATAAATTGTGATTTTTCTTGCTTGTCTTTCAATCACTATTCCCTCACGGGCAAGGTCAACTAATTTTTTGCCATCTACCTTTAATGCGCTATACATTGGTGGCACCTGCTCTATCTCGCCGATAAAGTGATTAACCGCCTCAAAAAACTGCTCTTTTGTGGGGAGAGTGTCGCTCTTTGTTAAAATTTTGCCTGTAATATCCTCTGTATCTGTGGTTATTCCAAGCTTTATTTCTGCTTTATAGCCTTTATTTTCAGATAGTAAATATTCTGCCGCTTTTGCTCCTCTGCCGATTAAAACAGGAAGTACACCTGTGGCAAGAGGGTCAAGTGTGCCTGTATGTCCTACCTTCTTTGTGCCGTAAAGCTTTCTTATTTTAAATACAATGTCGTGAGAGGTTACACCCTTGTGCTTATTTACAAGAATGACCCCGCATGGTTCTTTTTCCATATTGTTTTTCCTTACTTAACTCTTTGTTGGAAAATTTTAACTACTATTTACTAACCACTAAAAATTGTTGGCGAATAGCTCAACAATTTTTGCAAATGATTCCTCAGAAGAATTTGCATACAGCGTTGCTCCTGCAGCGCGTACGTGTCCGCCGCCGCCGATTTTTGCGCATGCACTTGATACGTCAATATCGCAATTTGATCTTGATGAAATTGAGTATTTATTTTCATCGTTGGTGGTTTGCTTAATTGATACGGCCACCTTAACGCCTTCAATACTGCGAATACAGTTTACTATGTCGCCAATGTCCTCATCGGTAATATCATTTTCCTCGCGCATTGCTTTTGTAAACATTACTACCGCAAGAGCGCCATTGCAAAGCAATTTTACATTCTTATATGCAAGCTCTTGACCTTTAATTTCGCCCATTGTTTTTGTGTCGAAAATAAGGCGGTTGATTTCTGAAAAATCAATGCCGTGAGAAATAATTTCTGCGCCGTATTCCATTGTTCTTTTTGTGGTATTGGAATACTTAAAGCACCCTGTGTCTCCCGAAATGCCTGCATATACGCTTTCAAAAAAGTGAATTGGCAAGTCATTTAGAATATTTAGCTCCTTACCGAGCTGGTATATAATTTCGCAGCACGCTCCGCAAAAGTCCTCGTAGTAGTCGGCAAATCGTGTATTCATTGCGTGGTGGTCAATTATAAAATCTGTCTTTTCTGCAAGGAATGAAAGTTCTCCAAGCTGCATAGGAGACGCTACGTCAACCGCGATAATTCTTTCGTAATTGTCCTCACTATAATCAAGGCTTTCTCCCTTGGTAATAAAGCACAGACGTGTGGTTTTATCACAGCATGCAACCTTAGTTTTTGAGCCGTAATGCTCTAAAATTGCTTTTAGTCCGAATGCGCTGCCGAGAGTGTCCGGGTCAGGATTTCTGTGGCACAAAATGAGGGTGTATTTGGGTATTTTAACCTCATTTTGCAATTCAATTAAATTAAGCTTCTTCATCGTCTTGATATGGATCTTCCTCTGGTGAGATTTCAAGAGTGCTTAAAATTTTTGAGATATTTGCGCCGTATTCGATTGAGCTATCGTATTCAAACATAAGCTCGGGTGTAATTCTTAAATTGATACGCTTTGCAAGCTCGCTTCTGAAGAAGCCTGTTGCATTTTTGAGCGCTTTTAATACCTCGTTTTTATCGTCGCCTAAAACGGAAAAGTAGATTTTTGCAAACTTTAAGTCCTTTGTAACCTGCGCGCCTGTGATTGAAACTAATGCCCCTGCAATTCTTGGGTCCTTAACGTCTCTTAAAATTTGAGCCATTTCCTGCTTTACTGCGTCGTTAACTCTGTTTTGTCTGTATTTAGCCATTTTTGCTCCTTTGTTCTTTATAGAAATTGGACTAAACTTTGGATATATACACACCAAAATTTTATTTATCCTTGGTTAGTTCATATTATAGTATAACATATATTTTAAAAAAATCAATTATTTTTTCTCTGTGAGTTGAAATTGGTGCCCACATCATGGTAGAATATAGAAAATGCTATTTCGTGGAGGAAAAATGGAAATTTTAGCAGTTATTTTAAGTGGGCTTTCACTGATTGTCAGTATAATTATTTTAATTATGATTAAGAGTAGCAGTAATTCAGCACTTACAGACAATGACGTTGACAGGGTGCGCGATGCTTCATCAAAGGAAATAAGCAAAGTAAGCACAATTATTACAAACGGAATTGAAAATCAAAATAAGCATTTTATTGAGCTTGTAAATGAGAAGCTTGAGGGGCAAGCGAAATCCACTAAGGAAAGACTTGATAATATTGACGCAAGCATTAGCAAATCCCTTAGCGATATAAGACGCGAAAACAGCGAAAAGCTAAACGAAATACAAAAGGCTGTTGACGAAAAGCTACAAAAGACACTTGATGAAAGAATAAAGTCCTCATTTGAGAGTGTAGTTACACAGATAGGTAACGTAAACAAGGCTATTGGCGAAATACGAAGCATTGCAGATGACGTTGGTTCACTTAAAAATATTCTTTCAAACGTTAAGACAAAGGGTATTGCGGGAGAGGTTATTTTAGGCAGTATTATCGGGGAAATTTTATCTCCCGACCAATATGAAACTAACTATGCAACAAAGGTTGGCTCACGCGACGTGGTTGAGTTTGCTATAAAAATTCCAAGTGGGGACTCATATATTTACTTGCCTGTTGACTCAAAATTCCCACTTGAAGCATACAATAAGTTAAAAGACGCTACCGACTCAGCCGATAAAGCTCTTATTGAAAGTGCAAGAAAGGATTTAGCAAGACAGATTAAAAATGAAGCTAAAACCATTGCTTCAAAGTACATTGACGTGCCAAACACCACCGATTTTGCTATAATGTTCTTGCCTACGGAAAGCCTTTATATTGAAGCTATTGAAATGGGACTTTTTGAGGAATGTCAAAGAGAATATAGAGTAAATATTTCCGGTCCTACCACGCTTTCCGCTATTATAAATGCGCTTCGTTTAGGCTTTAACTCCCTTGAAATTCAGAAGAGAAGCACAGAGGTATTTAAGCTTTTAGGCGCTGTTAAAACGGAGTTCGAAAAATTTGCAGAGGCTCTTTCAAACGCCCAGAAAAAGATTGACCTTGCCGGAAATGAAATTGAAAATCTTGTAGGCACAAGAACAAGGCAGATGCAAAAGAAGTTAAAGGAAATTGGCTCACTTTCCCCCGAGGAAGCAAAGAGCATAATTGATAGCGAATAGGAGAATATATGGTCGATATAATTTTAAATATAGTTGAATACATAGGCGTTATTTCCTTTGCTATATCTGGCACGGCAATCGCCATAAACAAAAAAACCGACTCTGTGGGAGCATTGTTCTTTGCTCTTTTAACATGCTTCGGCGGTGGTATGATACGCGATATTGCACTTGGTATTGTGCCTAAGATTTTAACAGATACAAGCTATTACTTTTTGGCGCTCACTTGCATTATAGTATCGTTTATTTGCTTTACACTTGCATTTATTCCTAAAACCGCAGATTTTATTTCAAAGCATTCCCACGATTTTGTAATTGAGTTTACCGATGCTATCGGCCTTAGCGTTTTTTGTGTTTTTGGTGTTGATGCGGCTATTACGCTTGGTCATACTAATCCGATTTTACTTATTTTCTGCGGTTGTATTACAGGTGTTGGTGGTGGTATGCTCCGTGATATTTGCTCTGCGGAAATTCCGTTTATTTTTAGAAAGCACATTTACTTAATACCAACGCTATGTGGCTCTGTTTTCTACACACTTACATATAAGCATATTGATAATTTAGCATCGCTTCTTATTTCAATTGGAATTATTATTGCATTCCGTGTGCTTGCAATTATATTTAAGTGGAATTTACCTATACCAAAGGGCGAGGGTGAAGGAATTAAGGATGCTGTAACCGATGGCGAATATAATGCAAAATAATATTTTCGCAAAAATATTATTGAAGTACATAAAATAAATGTGAGCAAATTACACACAAAAACAAATGTGAAAAAGGCAAAAATATCGTTTTCAGCTTAATAGAAAATATAATTTGTAATTTATCTTGACAAAAAAGCAAAAAAATGATACCATATACCTGTAATATAAATTATAATTAGAGAGAGAAAAAATGAAAAAAATACTATTTTATGTTTTAATTGTAACGTGCTTGCTTCTTTGTGTTAGCCTTGTAGCGTGCGGAAACAAATCATCAAATACCGACACTAATACAGATACTAACACAGATGTTAACACAGATAGCAACAACTCCGCCGAAGACAATAGAGTTCCTGACCTTTCCCATACTCATAGCTTTAGAAATTGGGAAACAGTAAGAGAATCAACATGCTCCGTGGCAGGCGAAAAGAAAAGAGTGTGTGAATGCGGACACTCAGAAACTGAAGCGCTTCAATTTAAAGAGCATACGTACGACGGTAGATTTTGCTCTGTTTGTGGCGAAGGTAAGGGTAGCGAAGGCATTGAATATATGCTAAGCTACGATGAAAGCTACTACATAGTTTACAAGGCAGGTCAGTGTACCGATAAAGAGGTATATATTCCAAACCAATATAACGGTAAGCCTGTTAAGCGCATTGAAGAAATGGCTTTTTTCCAATGTCATACAATGGAAAGCCTAGTAATTGCAGAGGGCGTTGAGGTTGTGTCTGCCTATGCATTCGGCGCTTGTGTTAACTTAAAATCCGTTAAGATACCAAACAGTGTAAAAACGATTGAGGAAATTGCATTTCTTGGCTGTCGCTCATTGGAAACAATTTCGATAGGAAATGGTTTAGAAAGAATCTGTAAGCAAGCTTTTGTGGGTTGTGTTGCTTTAAAAACAATATTTATACCAACATCAGTTACCTACGTTGAAAACAATGCGTTTGAAGCGTGTAACGAGTTAACTATACACTGTGAGCATTCAAGCGAGCAAGCTTGGGGCGAAAATTGGAATGGCGGCAGAGACGTAGTTTGGGGCCAACAATAATTTATTCTAAATAACAAAAAACTCGCACCTGTGTGCGAGTTTTTATTTATGCAAGATAGTTATTTCTAAATTCCTCTATGTATTTTTCATCAATATCAAGAGCGTTTTTAAAGAATGCTTGGGCGCTACCGTGGGACATGATTATTTCGTATGCTTTATTAAGAAAGCGTTTATCAACGCCGTTTACTCCACTTACTGCATCTAAAATTTCGGGGTCTACATTTCTTTCCTTGCCAAGAGCCACTGCATCATCAATTATGTCTTGATAGCTTTTGTTTGTAATAAGGTAATCGGATAAGATATCCTCATATTTCGCGCCTAAAAGAAGAAGCGTAAGCATTGTGCCAACGCCTACTCTATCCTTGCCTGCGCTACAATGGTAAAGGATACATCCTTCCTTATTTTCCTTTAAAATGTCAAGGAAGTGTCGATAATGTGTCAAAGAAAAGTCGTCGCTAACAAGAGGAATATACAAATCTGCAAGCCACTCGGGGGCATCCTTACCAAGCTCTATTGTAAAATCAAGAAAGATTTCCGCAAGGGTTCTTACATATGTATCGTTTTTGGTAATTCCCAAGGTTAATGCTCTTATAATTGGGTTAAATGTCCATTTAACATTTTCAATTTCCTTATCAGGTGCTTTTTTTACCTCGGCTTCAGTACGGAAGTCAACTATATGCTTTAATCCGTAGTCCTTTAATATAATTTTGTCGCTTTCAGTTATATTAGAAAGGTTAGATGAACGGACAATTCTGCCTTGCTTTATTTTTCTGCCGTCTATGCAGGGAATGTCGCATAAATCCCTAACGTTTCTTGCTCCTTGTAATTTAATTTCCATTTTAAGTCTCTTTTCTTTTTAATATGATAAAATTATATCATATAATATTGATATTTTCAATTATTTGTGCTATTATTTATTTATAACTTTTTTAAGTTTCCATCATAAAATAAAAAAGTAGGTTTTTGGAACATCTGTTTTGAGTTATGGATTTTGCTGTGCAAAACGTTATGAACTTGACTTTGTCAAGCGTTATAGATTTGCTGTGCAAACGTTATGATATGATTGCCTCTAATCTTAAACGACAAAGTCTCATAACTACGCAAAGCGTATCATAACTTACGCAGTAATCATAACTTGCCGCAAGGCAATCATAGCTGGCGACTGTGTCGCCTATACCGGAGGTTTTTCACTATGGCTAATTTTGAGAGCATTGCAAAGGAATTTGCAAATTCATATAAGGAGTCGGACGTTACTCTTTTTTCTTCATCCTTGGTTCTTCCAGATAAGAATGAGGTTATTTCTGTAATCAAGGAAATTAAGCACTTATTTTTCCCTGCTTACTTTGACGTGGCTAACAAAAGCTATGAGGCAGAGGAGTTTTGTGAAAAATATTTAAGCTCCATTTACTTTAAGCTAAAGAAGCAAATTGAGCTTGCTTTAACGTTTAAAACAAAATCAAAGGTTTCTGACAGAGCTAAGGAAATTACCGATAAGTTTGTTGAGGAGCTACCTAACGTACACAAATTACTTATAAAGGACGTTCACGCCAACTTTGAGGGAGACCCTGCTGCACAAAGCAAGGAAGAAATTATTTTCTCTTATCCCGGATTTTTTGCAATTTTTGTATATAGAATTGCAAACGTGCTTTATAAAATGGGTGTTCCGTTTGTGCCAAGAATTATGACAGAGTATGCTCACGGCAAGACAGGTATTGATATAAATCCCGGCGCGACTATTGGAGAGTACTTCTTTATTGACCACGGTACAGGCATTGTTATTGGTGAAACTACCGTTATCGGTAACCATGTAAAAATTTATCAAGGTGTTACTCTTGGCGCGCTATCTCCAAGAAAGGGACAGAGCCTTGCAGGAGTAAAGAGACATCCTACTGTATGCGATAACGTAACTATATACTCAGGTGCTTCAATTTTAGGCGGCGAAACTGTAATTGGCGAAGGCGCTGTAATTGGCGGTAACTCATTTATTACAGAGAGCGTTGAGGCAGGGGCTAGAGTAAGCGTTAAAAAGCCTGAATTAATCATTAAATAAGGACGAATTTATGAAATCAAAAATCAAGATAACAACAATACAGACAGACTATAAGGGAAAATCTATTTTTGAAAGAATGGCGGAGGAGCTTTGCATTACCGACACCTTTTCCGATATGGATGAAAGCGGAATGATTGAAACTGTGCTTACAGGCAAAATTGATTTAACTGACGGCGTTTATACTCTTTCCTATGAGGAAAGTGAGGCAAGCGGTATGGACGGAGTTAAGACTGAGCTTGCATTCAAGGAATCTACTCCTAAGGAAATTAGCCTTGCAAGAAGCGGAGAGGTCTCCTCTACGATGTACTTTAATGAGGGAAAACGCGACATCTGTGTCTATAATACAGGCATTATGCCATTTGAAATTTGCGTTTTCACACGCTCAGTTGATAACCGTTTAATTGAGGACGGCTATCTTGAAATTGTTTATATTATTGAAATTAAGGGCGCATGCGCTCAAAAGACTATATTAAGAATGGAAGCTGAAAAGTATGACAGAGGCTGAGTTTAGACAGGAGCTAAAGAGTCTTAACGGCGGTTACGTGCTTTATGGGGAAGAAGACTATTTAAAGTTCAGTTACTCTAAGGAAGCAAGGAAATACGTTCTTGACGGTATGTTTGATGAGTTTAATCATATTGTTATTTACGGTGAGGACTTTACTCCCCTTGGGCTTATGAGCGCTATTGCTACTCTGCCTATGATGTCAGAAAAAAAGCTGATTGAGGTAAGAGGAGTAAACTTTAATTCTTTAAAAAAGGATGAAATTAAGGAGCTTGAGGAATCACTTGCTACTATGGAGGAAAATGCTTCCCATACTGTACTTCTTATAAGAGCCGACTCAAATTATTTTAACGCAGGCAGACTGCCAAAAGCACCTAGTGAGCTTTACAAAATGATGTCAAAGTATCTTACGATGGTACAGTTTGACTTCCCTGCGCCTGCAAGGCTTCGCTCTTGGATTTTAAAGCATTTTTCAAGCAATAATATTGAAATTGATGCTTCTCTTTGCGACAAGATGGTTGAAATTTGCGGTCATGATATGTGGGCGCTTACCAACGAGATTGAAAAGCTCTGCGCTTATGCTAAAATGAATAATTTATCCTCTGTTTCTCTTGGCGATATTGACAACGTATGCTGTAAAACCGTGGAGTATGATGATTTTAGACTAACTAATGCATTGCTTGACAAAAATAAAGAATTAGTTTTTGAAACGTTACGCCGTCAAAAGGCTTCACACGAGCCACCGTTTGGCATTTTATCATCAGTTATAAGGCTTTATATGGAAATGTACTTAGTAAGCGTGCATTTTGAGTCAGGAATGAATAAAGCACAGATTTCAAAAGCACTTAACATTCACGAATTTAAGGTGGGCAAGTATATTTCAGCAATTTCCGGTGTAAATCCTAAAAAGCTTGTACGCGCGGTAGAGTTATGTCAAGAGGCAGACGTTAAATCAAAGTCCTGCTCTAATTTAACATCATACATTGCGGTTGAAAATTTAATTTCATCACTTTGTGTGCTATTTTGTAGGTGAGATATGGTTATTAAGTATCCGATTATCGTTGAGGGGAAATACGATAAAATCAAGCTTGACAGTATTTTAAGCGCTAAGATTATAACCACAGATGGCTTTGGAATTTTCAATAACAAGGAAAAATTAAACCTTATAAGACAGCTTGCAAAAAAGGACAAAATTATTTTGCTTACAGATTCAGACGGCGGTGGGCATTTAATCAGATCCCACATTAAGACTGCAATTCCACGTGATAAGCTAATAAATCTATACATTCCAAGAATAGAGGGCAAGGAAAAAAGAAAAGACGCTCCGTCAAAGGAAGGCGTTCTTGGTGTTGAAGGAATTGATGCTGCTAAGCTAAGAGACATGCTCCGTCCTTACAGCGATGAGGGACAGGAAAAATCTCTTGGGGAAATAACTAAGGCGGACTTTTATGCACTTGGTCTTAGCGGACGCGAGGACAGTAAAGCGCTACGAGAAAAGATACTTAAAAAGCTAAATTTCCCGCTTAATATGAGTCCTAACGCTATGCTTCAAGCTATAAATATTCTTTTTAGCAAGGAAGAGCTTGAGCAGTTACTAAATGACTAAATAAAAAAGGAAGGCGTCTGCCTTCCTTTTCTAGTTCTATTACTTTTTAACAAATGGGCTGATAATACTGATAACTGCAATAATGCCGATAATGATTGGGAGAACGTAGCTCATATAGAAGCGCATCCATTTTTGGACCTTGGCACCCTTACCACAGTTGGCTTCTTCCATATAATTTTTGAAGCCCCAGCCGAATTTTTGTGTACAGAATATTGTTATAGCAAGTGAGCCAAGTGGGAGTAGCACGTTGCTTACTATATAGTCCTCTAAATCAAGGATGCCTGTGCCACTACCAAGTGGTGCAAAATCAGACCACACGTTGAAGCCTAAAACACAAGGGATTGAAAGAATGAAAATTCCTATTCCGCAAAGAATACAGGTTTTAATTTTTGAAAATCCTGTTAATTCCTGCACACAGGATAGGATATTTTGGAAAACTGCAAAGATTGTGGATAGAGCCGCAAAGGACATAAAGAGGAAGAAAAGTGTTCCCCAAATTCTGCCCCCTGCCATGTTCATGAACACGTGAGGGAGTGTTACAAAAATAAGATTTGGTCCTGCATCAACGCTTACGTCATAGGTAAAGCAAGCAGGGAAAATTATAAGTCCTGATGTGATTGCAACGAAGGTATCAAGTGATGCTACGCTTATGCTTTCGCCTAAAAGTGATCTTTCCTTACCGATAAAGCTACCGAAAATAGCCATAGCTCCTATACCTAAGCTTAACGTAAAGAATGCTTGATTCATTGCGGCTACGATTACGTTTGCAAGTCCTGCTTCCTTTACTCTGTCAACACTTGGTAAAAGATAGAATGAAAGACCTTCCTTTGCGCCCTTAAGCGTGATGCTATGAATTGCAAGAACGATAATAAGACCGAGTAATGCAATCATCATTATCTTAGTTACCTTTTCAAGTCCCTTTTGCATGTTAAAGGAACATACGACAAATCCAACTGCAACTACAATGCCCATAAATAAAATTAGCATTCCCGGGCTTGATAGCATATCGGAGAATACGCCTGATACGTAGTCCTTTTGTATAGTTTCACTTGATACGTTGCTAAACTTACCTGTTAGCATATATACGAAATATTGAAGCATCCAGCCTGTTACGGACGTATAGAACATCATAAGAATGGTATTACCGATAAGCATTAAATATCCGTGTGTTCTCCATGCCTTTTTATCCGGCTTTAGCTCTTGATACATTTTTACAGGGCTTTTTTGGGCTTTTCTTCCCATAGAAAATTCCATTGACATTACAGGAATGCCCATAATGACTAAAAACAGTAAATAAATTAAAACGAAAAATCCGCCACCGTTTGCACCTGTAACGTATGGGAATTTCCACACGTTGCCAATACCGATAGCACATCCTGCGCTAAGTAAAATAAAGCCTAAACGGCTTCCTAACTTTTCTCTTTCCATAGTAAATCCTTTATTTTAAAATCATACTAATAGAGTGTATCATATTTTCAAAAGTATGTCAAGAAAATAGTTTGCAAAAAACAGTGTTTTATGTTGACAATTATTTAACATTAGTATATACTTAAATTATAATATTTTATGGGAGAACGCAAAATGAAAAGAAAAATTTTAATTATGTCTCTTGGCGTTTTAATTTTTGCAATTTTGCTTGCAATTTCATCCTTTGCCGCTGTTGATTATAATGAAAAGGCAACTTTGGCTGACGGAACTATCGTTCCTATCTATGATGAAAATCAAAATCCACTTATTTGGTACGTAACCGGAGTTGATGCAAACGGTAAAAACATTTACGCTTCAGTGCCAAATAACCGTAACTCACAAAATACAAATAATGACGACTACGTTACTTACACAAATGCAAGCGGAAACCAGCTTACAAACATCAATTTCAATCTTTACGATGAATCAACAGGCAAATATGTAGCATATACTGAGGACAATCTTCAGGTGGTTGTATTCAATATGAGAGGTCTTACGGGCTTTATTTATCTACATAGCGGCTTTAAATGCAGCTACATTCAATACATTTATTTTCACGAACAACTCAAGGACTGCTGTAAGTTCTTTCAAAACAGCACTAATTTAAGATTAGTTGACCTAACTGTTTGCACTAATATGACAGGCGGCTTCGGTGGGACAAGAAATTTCATTAACTGTACAAATCTTCACACAATCAGATTTGCTCCAAGTGTAAGTTACGCGCTCACATGCTCACAAAATAACAATCTACGTTTTGCAAACACCGGAATGGTGGAAATTATATTTCCTGCAAACATCACAAGCCTTGGCATTGACAACTTTAAGGACAATTCAAAGCTTGAAAGCATTTACATTTTAGGTAACACAACCAACCTTGGTCAGCGTAACTTTTTAGACTGTACAAAGCTTACTAACATATATATTTTAGGTGATAAACCGACTCAAAGCGCTCAATCATTTTATGACAACTTTGTTGAGTGCTATGAGGCGTCTGCCAACACAACTCACGATTTTCGCGCTATCGGTAAGTATTTCTTCTTTGCAACAACTGATATGGAATACTTAAATAGTATTAAGGAAGCTATCGGCGCTACTGCGGTTATTACCTATAACGAATACAAGACAAATACAAGCGCCTATACTGAGGGCAGATACGTAATTTCCGATACTAATATTTGCGAAACTCTTTATAAGGGCGTTCACACATTTGACGAAAGCGCAAACGGTTGCGCAGGCGTATGTACTGTTTGCAATGAAATAGCGCAAAAGCAAAATCAAGATCATATTTTCACAACCTCTATTGAATACGAAAATTATCTAGCAAGCGGCGTAAGAAAGCAAATTTGCTCAAACGCTAACTGCCAATATAGCGAAAACCCATACGTTAGCTACACAGATGCGCTTATTACTGAGTTCAAGGGCATTTCAACAAAGATAAACGGCGACGGACTTACATTTGGATATAGCGTAAATTATGATACTCTTGACGAATACGT
Source organism: Eubacteriales bacterium (assembly GCA_045632345.1). GTDB lineage: Bacteria > Bacillota > Clostridia > Oscillospirales > CAG-272 > RGIG2000. Next base: position 142,737 of record JAZQWM010000039.1, read on the forward strand.
AAAGACAAACGGAAATAGCGTTGAGCTTGGCTTTGTTGTTGCTGTAAAATCCTTTCTTGGAGATAAGATGCCACTTGATGAAAGTGGAAACGCTTCAACAAGCGACGTAATCAAGGCAACTCTTTTAACATGGACACAAAATGGTGAAGATAATAATAAAATTCCAAGATATATCAGCGCGGACTTTAAAATTGTAGGTAACTGGGATATTATGGTTGACCTTGACGGCAACGGCGTTCCCGAAACTGACGTTAAAAAGGTTGAATTTTATATGGCCGGCTATATAATCGACGGAAATACCGTTAAATATATTAACTATCAAGAAACGTCCGATACCGCAGACTACGTATCATATAATGACGTTATATAACACAGGAGAAAAAACATGACGTTTTACGAAAGAGCCAAGGAATTGGTTTCAAAAATGACTATTCAGGAAAAAATGGCGCAAATGCGCTATGATGCTCCCGCCATTGAAAGACTTGGCGTTCCTGCCTATAACTGGTGGAATGAATGCTTGCACGGAGTTGCAAGACAGGGCTGCGCTACTGTTTTCCCACAGGCTATCGGTCTTGCATCAAGCTACAATAAGGAGCTTATGCATAAGGTTGCAACTGTAATTTCCGATGAGGCAAGAGCTAAATATAATGAATTTAAAAAATTTGGCAGCACAGAGCAATATCAAGGTCTTACATACTGGTCTCCAAACATCAATATTTTCAGAGACCCAAGATGGGGACGCGGCCACGAAACCTACGGAGAGGACCCAACGCTAACCGGTATGATGGGTGTTGAGTTCATTAAGGGACTTCAAGGCGAAGGAAAATACAGAAAGCTTGATGCTACAATTAAGCATTTTGCAGTACATAGCGGTCCTGAATATGAAAGACACGGCTTTAATGCAGTTGTTTCCGAAAAGGATTTGCGTGAAACGTATTTAGCCGCATTTAAGTACTGTATTGACAATGCAAAGCCATCTGCGGTAATGGGCGCATATAACCGTGTAAACGGAGAGGCTTGCTGTGCAAGTAAGACGCTTCTTGGAGATATTTTATACGGAGAATGGGGCTTTGACGGATACGTAGTTTCTGACTGTGGTGCTATTCGTGATATTACAACAGGACACCATATTACAGACACAGACGCTGAGGGCGCGGCCCTTGCAGTAAATAACGGCTGTCAATTAAACTGCGGTGATGCTTACTTTAGTCTTTATGAGGCTTGGGAGCAGGATTTAATCACTGAGGAAACCATTGATGAAGCGGTAACAAAGCTATTTGAAGCACGTTTCCGCCTTGGTATGTTTGATGATGATTGCGAATACGACAAAATCCCATACGACGTTGTTGAATGTGATGAGCATCAGGCGATAAATCTAAAAATGACTGAGGAGAGTATCGTTCTTTTAAAGAATAACGGCATTTTACCTCTTGACAGAAGCAAATATAAAACTATTGCGGTTATCGGTCCAAACAGCGACAGATTTAGCACACTTATCGGTAACTATAACGGAAATCCTTCAAGATACGTATCCCCACTTCGCGGTATTCAAGACGAGTTTGAGGGCAAGGTGCTTTTTGCGGCAGGCTGTCATCCTACTGATATTGGCTCTTCAATGTGGGGCGGTTTCCCATTCCGTGAGGCGTTAATTTGCGCTGAGAAGGCTGACCTTGTTATTATGTGCATGGGCTTAAATCCCGGTATTGAGGGCGAAGAGGGCGATGCATACAATGGCGACGTTGCAGGCGATAAGAAGGATATTGAGCTTCCGGCTTCACAAAGAAAGCTCTTTGATGAGGTTATAAGCCTTGGCAAGCCAACTGTTTTTGTAAATATTAGCGGTAGCTGTGTTGCTCTTTGCGACCAGGATGAAAAATGCGATGCAGTTGTTCAATGCTTCTATCCGGGCGCACTTGGCGGCGTTGCTCTTGCAAACATTTTATTTGGTAAGGCTTCCCCAAGCGGCAGACTTCCTGTTACGTTCTACCGTTCAACTGAGGATTTACCACCTTTCAGAGATTACAGCATGAAAAACCGTACATATAAATTCTTTAAGGGTAGCCCACTCTATCCATTCGGACACGGTTTAACCTACGGTCAGGTTACTGAAAATTGGTTAAATGAAAATGAGGTTGAAATTACCAACCACGGTGGAATGGACACAGACTATTCCGTGCTTAAGTTCAAAACTGAGACACACAAGGAATTAGTTGACTTTAAGAAGGTATTTATTAAGGTTGGCGAAACAGTTAAGGTTACGTTCTAATAAAAAAGTGAGCAATTTTTGCTCACTTTTTGTTTTTAGTGTAAGACTCTTCAACGGTTGTATATTTAGTCATCAAGAAATTCAGACTTAGCTTTTTTCTGTTTTTGGAAAATTATATTGATAATTTACGCGCATGATTGTATAATTAAACTAGAGCTTATTTTATAAGGAGTGATTTTATGTTAAAGGGAAAAGGGTTATCCATTTTAGGAGATAGCGTCTCTACGTATTGGGGCGTTTCAAACGATAAAAATGCTAATTTTACTATTTGGGGAAACAGGTGTTATTATGATGAGCCGTTTTCGCTTGAAAAAACTTATTGGTCCTTGGTTATGAAGGAATTTGGACTTGAATTATGTGTAAACAATTCTTGGTCGGGTGGCAATTTAAGTGGCAGAGATATTGAAGCGGCGGGCGTTAACCGTGCTAACTACTTATCAAGAGATGATGGCACAGAGCCTGATTTTATAATTGTATTTATGGGTCTTAATGATTTAGGGCGCATGATTGACTATGATATTTTTGCAAGTGATTATGAAAAAACGCTTTTGACTATAAAGGAAAAGCATCCAAATGCTACTGTATGCTGTATCAATATGCCAAACAGACATCCATCTGTAAAGGAAAGAACCATAAAATTTAATGAGATTATTGAAAATGCGGTTAAGGTGGCTGGGGATAAGTTTTTCGTATGTGATTTGTTTAGCAGCGATTTTGCAAATGACAATTATTACAACAATACGACAGACGGATTGCATCCCGATGAGGACGGAATGAGAATGATTGCGGAATGTGTGATAAAATCAATTAAGGAGAATGTAAAATAATGTGGAACGGAAAGAAAAAGGCGGTGACGTTTAGCTTTGATGACGGTGTTACACAGGATATAAGACTTATTGAAATTTTAGACAAATACGGTTTAAAGTGTACGTTTAACTTAAACTCTGAGTTTTTGGGTCTTGACGGTACGCTTGACAGAAACGGCAGAACTGTTCGCCACGATAAGATTGCAAAGGACAAAATCAAAGAGGTTTACGGTAATCACGAGGTGGCGGTGCATACGCTAACACATCCGTTTTTGCCTTCCCTTGAAAAGGATGAAATAATAAGGCAGGTTGAGACAGACCGACTTAATTTAAGTGAGATTTGCGGTTATGAGGTTAAGACCATGGCGTATCCTTGCGGTGGAGAAAACAACGATGACCGTGTGGCTGAGATTATAAAGGAAAACACAGGCGTTAAATTTGCAAGAGGGCTTGAGTCAACCTATAATTTTGATTTACAGGACAATTTATATAGATTTAAGCCTACTGTTTACTATATTGAAAGTTGTCTTGATGAGGTGGTTGACAGATTTTTAGCACTTGACCGCGATGAGCCTTCTCTACTTTACATTTGGGGACATTCCTACGAAATGGATGCGGAATATATTTCTTGGGAGAAATTTGAAGAGGTATGCAAGAAATTATCGGGACATGATGATATTTTCTATGGTACAAACGGCGAGGTGCTTTTAGATGAATGAATATAATATTTCCGTTTATCAAGGATATGACAGCGATAAGGAGCTTGACAAAATCATAAACACGGAAAAAAGCGATTATTTTTCATTATCCTCTTCTAGGATAAAAAACGATGGTTATCTTAGCGAGGGAGATTTGATGTTAAAAAATCTTAATGAATTTATTGCTCTTATAGAAAGCAGTAAAATTAAAGCTTCAGCTTTTATCTATGGAGTTTTTGACAAAATTGAGGAAAGCATCAATATTGCGCCTTACCTTGAAAGATTAAAAAATACAAGCAGAAATGTTTACATTTCCGTGTGCAAATCTTATCCTACGGAGAAATTTGAGGGATTTGCTAAAATATTTAAAATATAATAGTTGACAAAATAATATTCATATGTTATACTTTTGACATAAAAAATAGAGGTTGCGAGTATTATGACAAGCAAGAGTGGGGATTTAGCTCTTGTGGTAAAGGAATACTTGCCGAAGGTATGGATTTTGCCCGAAAATTCGCATCTGGGTATTGCGAGAATATCGCAATAACTGTCGCATGGTTATGCGGAGTGCTATTGGATATTATGATTTTTTAATCACGGTATTTGATAGTACCGTGATTTTTTATGCTTCCATTATGAAAATAAAATAAATTTAAGGAGGAAATCATGGAAGGTACATTTTGGGCGTTTTTGCCCGCTATTGTAGCCATAGTTCTTGCACTTATATCTAAGCAGGTTTATATTTCCCTGTTCTTTGGTATTTTTGTAGGCGCTATGATGTACGCCGGTGGTAATCCACTTAAGGCGTTATTCACTCTCTTTAACGTAATGAGTGAAAAGGTAGGAGCTAACGTTCCTATTATCGTATTCCTTGTAGTTCTTGGAATATTAGTTGTTCTTATGCAAAAATCAGGTGGCGCAAGAGCCTACGGCGATTGGGCAGGAAAGAAAATCAAAACTAAGGGTGGCGCGCTTGCTGCTACTGCAGGTCTTGGTTGTCTTATCTTCGTTGATGACTATTTTAACTGCTTAACTGTTGGTTCAGTTATGCGTCCTGTAACAGACAAGTTCAAGGTATCAAGAAGTAAGCTTGCTTACATTATTGACGCTACCGCAGCTCCTATCTGTATTATCGCTCCAATTTCAAGCTGGGCGGCTGCAGTTACAGGCGAGCTTGAAGGTAACGGTCTTGTTATGTTTATTAAGACTATCCCATTTAACGTTTACGCGCTTTTAACTATCGCAATGGTATTTACTCTTTGCTTCTTCAAGTTTGACTTCGGTAAAATGAAGAAAAATGATGATATCACTGAAGAAACAGGCGACGTTCACTCAGGCGTTGAGTCTGACGGCTCAAAGGGCGAGGAAATTCAAGCAAATCCACGCGGAACTGTTAAGCATCTTTTAATTCCTGTAATTATTCTTATTCTCTGCTGTATCGGTGGTATGATTTACACAGGCTTCTTCTACAACTGGGATACAGGTCTTATTGACACAGAGCTTCAATCTGCAAACGTAATTGAGGCATTCTCTAACTGTGATGCAGGTATGTCCCTTGCTATTGGTTCAATTATTGCTCTATTTATCATTGCTATTTACTACATTGTAACTAAGGTTGTTTCCTTTAAGGATATTATGGGCAGCTTTACAGATGGCTTTAAGGCTATGGTTCCTGCTATTCTTATCCTTACATTTGCTTGGACAATTTCAGGCATTATGGGTGCAAGAGGCGGTTACCTTGATGCTCAAGCATTCGTTCAAAACAATCTTGAGGGCAGCAGCTTCCCACAATTTATTTTCCCTGCAATATTCTTTATTTTAGCAGGTCTTATTGCTTTCTCAACAGGTACATCATGGGGAACATTCGGTGTTCTTGTTCCAATTGCAGTTACACTTTTAGGTGGCAGTGCAAACGTAACAACACTTATGCTTATTACTGTTTCCGCAACTCTTGGCGGTGCTGTATTCGGCGACCACATTTCCCCAATTTCAGATACAACAATTCTTGCTTCAGCAGGTGCACAGTGCAACCACGTTGAGCACGTAAATACTCAGCTTCCATATGCGGGACTTGTTGCAGGTATTGCGGTTGTTTCCTACTTAATCGCAGGCGCTTGCGCTTCCCTTGGCGGAGTTCTTAGTGCGCTTATTATGTGGGTAGCTACAATTGCTATCTTTGTTGGTGCGATATTCTTAATTAAGTATCTTAACAAAAAGCAAGCAACTAAATAACAAATAAAGCTGTGTGCTTCGGCACACAGTTTTTTGTTGACTTTTTTACCTTCCCATGTTATACTTTTTTTGAAGAAACGTCTTTTTGGAGGAATTTTATGTTTAACGATAAAAAGGATTTTTGGCGAATTTTATTCAAAGTTGTTTTTATTTCTTTATCAATACTAACGTTTGCATTTGGTATTGTTGGCGGCTTGGCTGATGCTACATACTCATTTTGGGATATCGGTCTTGGCGGGCAAGATGATGGAATACTTGATTTTATAGCGTGGTTTATTCCTTGCACTGTGATTGCATTTCTTGACTTTTTATCATGCATGGCAATTTCAAATATTATGTATAACGTACAAACCATTCGTAAAAAATTAGAAAATATTGAAAACGATAAAAATCATCAATAAAACAATATCATAAAATATTTAAGCTGTGTGCTTCGGCACACAGTTTTTTGTTGCAATTTTAGGGGAAATATTTTATAATGTTTATGAGGTGATAATATGGATATTTCAAGCGTTGATAAAAACTTTAAGGTTGAAAGCAAATTAAATAAAAAGGATATTGCATTTTACAATGCAAGATTTGAGCCATTTACAATTTACGGCGTATTTTATAAAAACGGCAAATTTAGAAGAATGGATGAGGATGTGGCTAAAAGCGTAAGCGATTGGGTGCATTATTTACACACTAATACGGCAGGTGGCAGAGTTAGGTTTAAGACTGATAGCAAATACGTTGCGATTTATACTAAGATGTCTAACATTGGTAAGATGCCGCATTTTGCTCTTACAGGCTCGGCTGGATTTGATTTATATATTAACGAAAGATATTATAAATCCTTTGTGCCACCATTTGATATTACAGATGGATATGAGGGAATAATTGAGTTTAGCTCTAAAAAAATGCGTGAAATTACAATAAACTTCCCTCTTTACAGTGATGTAAATGAGCTTTATATTGGGTTAAGTGAAAAAGCAACCGTTGAAAAAGCGAGCGAATACAGGGTGGAAAAGCCTATTGTATATTACGGCTCATCAATTACACAGGGTGGTTGTGCTTCAAGACCTGGAAATTCATATCAAGCGATTGTTACACAAAAGCTTGGCATCAACCACATAAATCTTGGCTTTTCAGGTAATGCCAAGGCGGAAAAGGAAATTTCAGACTACATATGCTCACTTGATATGAGTGCATTTGTATTTGATTATGACCACAATGCGCCAAACCTTGAGCATCTTGAAGCAACTCACGAAAGAATGTTTAAGGAAATAAGAGAGGCAAAGCCAAACTTACCGATAATTATAATGACGCGTCCTAAGTATGACTTGACAAAGGAAGAAAAAAATAGGCGTGAGATTATAAAACGCACTTATGAAAATGCTAAAAATAACGGGGATAATGACGTGTACTTTATTGATGGCAAATCACTTATGAGGATATGCCATGATGAAGGTACGGTGGACTCCTGTCATCCTAATGATTTAGGATTTTATTCAATGGCAATGGCGGTTATTAAGGTTTTAAAAAATGAGGTGAAGCTATGACAGAAAACGAGCTTTTAAAATGTACTCCCGCGGAGCTTACGGATATGGGAATTTGCCCTACCTGCTTTAACAGGTCTCATAATGGGGCAATTTACGGAGATGACAGCGACATTGTAATTTACAAGGACAAGGATATTGAATGCTTTTTTGCTAAAAATCCAAGAGCGAAGGGGCATATGTGCATTTCCACTATCGAACATTATCACGATATGAGTGAGGCACCTGATTATATTAACGAAAAGATTATTCGCTTTGCAAAGGCGTTTATGAATATAATCAGAGACGTTTATGGATGTGTAAGAGTTTACATGTGCACAATGTGCGACGGCCCTGCAAATCACTATCATATTCAGTTAATTCCAAGATACGATTTTGAAAAGCGCGGAAGCGGTAATTTCGTAAAGGAAAGACAAGCATACGAATTTGACAAGGAAAAGTTTGAGATGGTACAAGCGCTTATAAATGAGTATGCAAACAAATAAAAATAGCCCTACAAGTGTGAATTAAACACTTGTAGGGATTTTTTATTGATAGTTTTTGCAGACATCTATCCACGAAATGTAGTTTGAGTAGTTTTCAAGTTCGGCAATAGTTAGCTCTATTGCACTATTGCTACTGCCACAGGCTGGAAAGACGGTTTGAAAGCGTTTTAGCGACACGTCAAGATAGATTTTAGCGGTATCGTTTACTGCAAATGGGCAAATGCCACCTACTGCATGACCGATTAAGTCAAGTGCTTCATCAGGGGTGAGCATTTTAGCTTTTTTGCCAAAATATGCTTTATATTTCGCGTTATCAACCTTGGCATCTCCTGCTGCCACAACTAAAACGGCGTTATCATCAAGCATAAATGATATTGTTTTGGCTATTCGGCAAGGCTCACAGTTAAGTGCCTGTGCGGCTAAATCAACTGTGGCACTTGATACGGGAAACTCTTGAATACGGTTTTCAATACCTAAGGTTGAAAAATACTGTTTTACTTTTTCTATTGACATTGGTGCTCCTTTCAGTCGCAAGGGGATAAGGGATAGGGGATAGGGGTTCGCTTTGCTCACAGGGAAAATGCTTAAAGTTACTTTCTCTGCGACATAGTCGCCCCTGTTCTCTGTCCTCTGTTCCCTGTTATTGCAATGTTGGATAGTCTAAAAACGCAACGCTAGCGTCGCCTTTTAGTCCGTCGCCCTCGAATACGATGATTTCGTTTTCGCCCTCGTTTAAGAGTGAGGCAGGGACATAGAGGCTCTTTTGTGGTCCGATTTCCCAATATCTGCCGATATTGAAGCCGTTTATTAGGACAAAGCCTTTTTTGAAGTTATCAAGGTAGATAAACGTGTCGGCTACCTTATCTACTGTGAATGCGCCACGATAAAAGCATGATGGCTCGGTAACTGTGTCTGTATATACCAGCTTATCAAGGTTATCCATTGGGAGTGGGTATGCATTCCAATTAAAATGGATTCTTCCGCCGTCAAGGAGACATCTGCCTGCAATTCCCTTTTTGCGCATCATTTTTGGACCGAAGTTTGCTCTGCCCATATTTTCAACTAGGATTGTTAACGTATCTCCTTTTTTAGCGGATAGCTTCATTTTAAGCTCGCCATCGTTTACGTACATTACGCCTTGTAAATCTCTATTTACATAGATTTGCGCTCTGTCGCCTAAGCTTTCAATATATAATTCTGCTTCATTATAGTCGCGGTTTAGCTTGGTTGTGTATGCTATGTAGCCATAGCCTTGGCCGTATGCTTCCATACATTTTGGAACATTTGAGAAAATTGGAGCTGAAAGGTTATCAAGGTTGTCAAAAAGACTTGCTTTTTCAGTTAACATGAATTTGCCGTATGCTCTTTTTTCTCTATTTTGTGGCACAGGTGGAAGCTCGTAATCTACATATTTTTTGATTACCTCACGGAGCGCCATATACTTTGGAGTAATATCGCCGCACTCTGTAAGCGGTGCATCATAGTCGTAGCTTGTTACGTCCGGCTTAAATAATTCGTAGTGGTTTGCGCCACTTGTAAAGCCGAAGTTTGTGCCGCCGATAAGCATATACATATTAAGGCTGCCACGCTTTAGCATATCGTCAACTACCTGTGCGTAGTTTTCAGCTGAGGTGGTATGGTGGAATCCGTCGCCCCATGCATCAAACCAACCGTTCCACATTTCCATGCACATTTTTGGTGCATCAGGGAAAAGCATATCGTGAGCCTTAAAGTTTTCCTCTACTCTTGAGCCGAAGTTAAGAGTTGGGAGACAGCCGTCTATTGTGCCGTCAAGAAGTGAGTTTACGTCGGTGCCGTCAGAGGTAAAGAGAGGTACGTCGATGCCAAGCTCACGGTAGATGTTGTATAGTGATTTTAAGTATTCCTTATCGTCGCCGTAGTAGCCGTATTCATTTTCGCATTGGAGCATAATAATAGGTCCGCCGTTTGTGAAAAGAAGTGGGCGAATTTCATCAAAAAGGTGGCTAAGGTATATTTTAAAGCGGTTCATATATGTAGGATTTGAGCAACGGATTTCCATATCATCCATTGTTTGAAGCCACCATGGAAGTCCGCCGAATTCCCATTCTGCGCAGATGTATGGACCTGGTCTTACTATAACCATAAGTCCTTCCTCTTCGGCGATTTTTACATATTCCTTAATATCGTAATTCCCTGTAAAATCAAACACGTCAGGCTGTTTTTCGTGCATATTCCATGCGCAATATGTTTCTACACAGTTTAAGCCCATTGCTTTCATTTTCTTGAAAATATCACGCCACGTGTCCTTCATATTTCTAAAATAGTGAACTGCGCCTGAAATTAATTTAATTTCCTTGCCGTTCTTTATAAATTTGTTGCCTTGGATTTGAAAGTTCATATTTTGCTCCTTGATTAGTTCTTTTTATCGTGATTTGAAAATCCGTAATATAGCTTTTTGCCGTCGTTTGTTACTACCTCTATTTCAGAGCAGAAATCATCAAAATGTCGCATTTCTTCTCTTTCCTCGTTATATGAGCCCTCGGTGCTATAATATGGATAGCCATCGTATGGACCTGGGATGTTTACGGTTATAATTTCCTTATACGGCCTTGAAATTTTCTTAAAGCGTGTTACGCTACCGTCAAAATAAATTGTTACCACGTGGTTTGAAACACCATAAAAAATGCCGTATTTTATTTTTTCAACGGTTGATGGTAAACGCACCTTTTTTAAGCTATAACAAAAGCACATAGCTTCATCATCTATAACCTTTATTCCCTCGGGAAAGATTATTTCCTCAGCATCGCTTTTGTAAAATAGACTTTTGGGTACGGTTGTATCGTTTTCATTTTCCATTTCTACGGTAAAAACGCCGTTGCCTTTATTTACGATTTTCATATTTTACTCCTAAAATATTTGATAGCAATATTTTATCATTTTTTTAAGTTTATGTCAACAATTTCGGGCGAGTTTATGGTATGATATAGTAAAGAGGTGATATTATGTTAAATGAGTCCTTAATCAAAAAGCTTAAAGAGGATGGAAAATTCCATGTTTATATTGGCGGATACTGTGGCGACAGCTATAAGGAATACACCCTAAATAGCTTTAACGAATGTATAAGCGCCATAAATTATTTTCTTGATGAGCATATAGAAAGAACGCCAAGTGAGATAATTATAAAAAACGCTAACGCTAATATAGAATGTCGTTTAAACGAAAATGGGGAAATAATCAGTATAACGGAATATTAAAATAGCGACACATGTCGCTATTTTTTGTTTTGTAAACCGCAGGTTGACAAAATATCACAAAAAGCAACCGTAGGTTAGTTGCATTTTAATATAAATGCTGGTATAATTTAGTAAAGAAATTTTAAGGGGTGCATTTATGGATATTAACACAACCGAGTTTAACATGCTTGCAAAAAAAATTAAAATAAAAAGAATAATTGCTCTTATATGTATTATCGCTTTTGTTTTGCTTATTGTTTTTTCTGTTCCTTTAAATTTAGAGGTAAATGATTATGGAGCTACATCTATTGATGTTAACGGTGCTGTTACTTTGGCGATTCGTGGCATTTTAGGTGCTTTAATTTCGTTTTTTATGTATTTAATTTTCAGTACTCCCATTTATAATTCGCTTTTTCAAGAATGTGATGCAAGAAAGCATTTATTTTTATTAAAGACACTGGAAAATGAAAAGTTCACATATCCTGCATTAGCAAATGCTTATGCATATATTGGAGATTTTGATACAGCTATTTATTATGATAAAAAAGCATACGAAAACAAATCAAAAATTGCTAAATTGCATGCTCTTTACGGTAAAGCTACGAATGAGTTTTTTGTGGAAAGAATAGATGATTTTAGAAATACCGCTTTTGAATTTCAATCATTAACTAAAAAGACAAAGTTAAACGATAAGCAACGCCAAAAGTTTTTAAAGTGTCATAGAGTAATAAATCTTTTACTTGCAATTTCAAATAAGGATTTAGAAAAAATCAAGGAATTTTCAAGCTTGCTTGAGCCCTTTGACAAAACGGTTATTTCTACCGTTTTTATTAACTATTTAAAGGGGCTTAGCGCATTTGAATTAAAAGACAAGGCGGAATGCACATACAGATTTATGAGTGTTTGCGATGTTGCTTCAAAGACAGCTTTAGGCGTACTTGCTAAGGAACATTTAGATAAAATTAATAGCGAAAGCGATACAGAGGAAAATTAAGTATGGGTTGTTTATTTAAACTATTTATATATTTCCCTGAAATAGTTTTGGACGATATTATTCCTGCTTTTATAGAAGCATTATTGCCAAGTCATAAGTTAAGCGAAAAAGCGTTGCATAGACTGGAGCTTTTGGTCGATTTTTTTGTATATTTTCTTTACTTCTGTATTTTTATCGGCATCATTTTATGGTGCAATGATAATGCAACATTGGCTAAAGCGGGAAAATGGACTTTTATTGTGTCTTTAATCATTTTAGTTACTCTTACAATTTGGGGAATTATTTCTGCAATAAAAAAGTTAATTAATAGAAAATAATAAACGCAAGAAGGAAGGCGAATTAGAGCTTATAATTCTTGACTTTATTGTATGTATTACCAGCATTGTATTTTTAATTATTGGGTTTATTAAATTATTTTAAGAGGTTATTATGGAAGAAATTTTATTTGAAAGTACGCATACTATGAATAAAGAGTTATTTAAAGAGACGGCAAATTTTGTTTTATTTAGAAGAAAGCCGCTTGTGTTTTGTCATATAATTATTTTAATTTTTATTCCTTTTTTCCTATTTGCTCATATTTCAGGTTTCTATGAAAATAAAATGACTATTTTCTTTTCGTATACTTTAATTGGTTTATATGCTTTGCTTGTTTTTGTTACTTATTATACTTTTACTGTTTTACAGCACAAAAGAAAAAATGAGTTGGCACAGGGTAAAGACGAAGTTGTTACGGTAGAAGTTACTGAAAATTACATACTTTTTATGTCTTCCATTGGGACAAAAAGCGAGATTGCGTTTTCTTCATTTAGACGAATGGATGAAACTAAGAATTACATTATTCTTAACTCAAAAGCGAAACAAATGTATATTATTGATAAAAGAAATTTAACAAAGGGTACAACTGAAACGCTTATATCGTTTTTAAAAAGCAAGGGTGTAAAATGAAAATAGGGAACGAAAAATTCGTTCCCTTAATTTTATCCGTATAGGTATATGTCTAAAAACGTGCCGATATCCTCGCATGGTATTGTATAGCCCTTGCCATCCTCTGAATAATATGTTATACCTAAGAAATGCTTATCTAAATTGAATAGTAGGCTTTCCTTTGCTGTGGAATTTGGAATAGCGTTATGATGGTACACTTCAAAATCTACGCTTGAAAGGTCCTTATCAATATTTACCGATGCTTTTTCATATGCAGCTATAAAGCCTGTTTTAACAAAATCCTTGGATCCGCCTATTGAAAAAACGGTTTCGCCTAAATAGTCAATACCGCCTACCGTTTTAATTGGCTGCATAACCTTTCCGCTATATGCGAAGCAAATAACCGCAAGGTCATATTTCTTATCCATGGCGGGAAGCTCTTTGTTTTGGCTCTTGAATACTCTTGCTAAAAATTTATTTCCTTCCTTATCGGTAACGGTAATTTTTGGCTCTAATTGATTTTCGTTAGCGTATATTGTATGGTAGTTAGTTAATATATAGCAATATCCGTTTTGAATGTGATATATAATGCCAACGCCCTCTACTGTTTTTTGCTCTTGGTTTTCAACGTAGTTGTGAGTAACCTTTACTATACTGCTTTCAAGCGATTCAACAGCAAGTGTGAGCTCAGCCTCATCAAATTCAAAATAAGCATGAAGTGTAACGTTGCCTGTTACCTCTTTTGAAAAATCGTATGGAACATACTCATATCTTTCCGTACTCCATCCGATAAATCTATGGCATGATTTTTCTGGGTTCTTAAGTGGCTTTACTACTGCTCCGCCACCGTTTACTATGCTATTGCTACTTATTTTTCCGTCAACCATAAACGTTGCTGTATATGTTGTAGAGCTAACAGGTGGTTTATTTGGCGTTCTTGTGCAGCCAAATAGCATAACACTAATGATTACACATATTACCGCCAACACTAAAATTTTATATATATTCTTCATTGAAATTTCGCTTTCTTTTGACTTTTTTCTTAGGTTATTGTACCACAAATTTTGCTTTTTGTCTATATAGTATTGACATTTTTCTAAAAATATTGTATCATTGTATTAGTACAATAGTACAATTTACGAAAAGGTGGTGATTTTGTGGCGTGGAGCTTTGATTCAAAAAGCCCTGTGTCCTTACAAATCGCAAGTATTTTAAGACTGGATATTGTCAGAGGAAAATACAAAGCCGGAGAGCAATTTCCTACTGTAAGACAGCTTGCCAGCGAAGCGTCTGTCAATCCTAACACTATGCAAAAATCCCTCTCAATTTTAGAAAGTGAAGGGCTGCTTATTACACAGGGAACAGCCGGTCGCATTGTTACTGAGGATATTTCCATTATCGAATCTACTCTTGAAAGGCTACAAGAGAATTTTATTAAAAGAGTTGTAAATGAAGGCGTTAGCCTTGGTTTATCCCAAGAAAAATTTGCAAGTCTTACAAACAAGTACTATGAAAGGAAGGACAATATATGAGCATTCCTGTTTTAGAATGTGAAAATGTAGTTAAATGCTATTCTTCAGGCCGTCCTGTATTAAATGAGCTTAATTTAACTATACCAAGCGGTAAAATTTTTGGACTTTTAGGTCCTAACGGTTGCGGCAAATCAACTCTAATTAAGCTTATTGCAGGTATTCTTGTGCCTACTAGTGGCGGAATTAAGATTTGCGGCGAATACAGAAGCGAAGCATCAAATGCATTAATTTCATATTTACCTGAAAGACCGTATTTTAGCATGAGAATGAAGGTTACTGAGTTATTTGAATATTTTAGCGATTTTTATGCTGATTTTGACGTTCAATTAGCTTATAAAATGGTTAGTGATTTAAGAATTGACCCAAATGCACAGTTAAGAACGCTTTCAAAGGGTACAAAGGAAAAGGTGCAGCTTGTTTTAGTAATGGCAAGACGTGCTAAGCTATATTTACTTGATGAGCCTATTGGCGGTGTTGACCCTGCTGCAAGAGAGTATATTTTAAACACTATTATAGGCAACTACAATCCTGAGGCGTCCGTTATTATTACAACACACTTAATTAACGATATTGAGCCGGCTCTTGATGAATTTGCATTTATGGGCGGTGGCAAGATTATTTTCCAAGGTAACTGTGATGAAATAAGAGAAAAAACAGGAAAAAGCATTGATATGCTATTTAAGGAGGTGTTCAGATGTTAAGAAAATGCTTAAAATATGATTTGAAATCTGTTTTCACCTATTGGATTTTTGGCGCTATCACTATGCTTGTTTTATCATTCCCTGCAGGTCTTGCTTTAAGAAGTCAAATTTTGCACGTGGAAGAAATTTCAAATCGTTTTAATTGGGAAATTCTAGTTTTAATTCTTTATTATTTTGCCATTGCGGCATTTTTACTGCTTGGCTCAATTTTGATATACGTAAGATACTATAAGCACTTTTTCTCTGATGAGGGATATTTAACATTTACTCTCCCTGTTAAGAGAAGAACCTTATATACATCTAAGGTGCTTAACGGCGCTATTTATCAAGTTGCTTCATACGTTGTAGTTTTTATAAGCGTTATTATAATGCTGCTTTTCATTCCTTATACAGGCGACAGCTCATCTATACCATCCGACAGTGAGCCTATTAAGGGAATATTTTGGATACTGATGTGTGTGCTTGAGGTGCTTGCGCTTTTGATAATTTACGCGTTTACCAGTGTAATTTCAATGTATTTAGTAATCACAATCGGTGCTAATATAGTTAGAAAAAACAAGGTGCTTGCAACTATCGGTATTGTTTACGCTTCCGGTATGGTGCTTACGTTTCTTTCTTATTTGCTCACTGCATTAGGGGCGTTATACGTAACATCAGCCATTACATCAATAAATATTTCCATAACAAACGCACCGTTCTTTGTATTCTTACTTCTTGCGCTTGCTATCGTTGTTTTACTTACTATTACGGTATCTCTTGCAATGGTTACGCTACACATACTTGAGCGAAAGCTTAATTTAGCATAAGGGGGGACAAAAACATGAAAAAGAAAATAATTACTATTTTATTTGCCTTGTCCTTAATTTTTGCTCTATGTATTGTTGCGTGTGCTGATGATTACGTAGAATGGACTGTAAGCAACGACGGGAAAACACTTATTGTTGATGATGAATCATACACATTGTACGAAGGGTATATGTATAGCTCGGATATGTTTTTACCTGAAACCTCATTCGTTTATGAAGAGGGCTATATTCGTGCTCAATTAGAAAGAAACAATGATAACCTTGATATTTTCTATTTCGATGGAGATATTTACGTATCTAACGATGGTAAAGGTTATCTTGACGATTTTGTAGATGGTAAATATAGTCAATACAAAATTGCATCAAAAACATATTACTACTATATGAATATCACATCAAGCTGGGTAAACGGCCTTGACGGCGGTACTGTTGAATGCTTTGACGTAAGAGATTTACAATCAGTTGAGCGCTACTATGTGCTTGGATATGATAAAACAGGGACTATGGCACATACTGTTGGCGCTATTTATAATGTGAATGGAAGCTATTACTTTATAAATTACGATAAGCTACCTAACAATTACTTTGATTCCTACGGCGATTTTTCATACCGGGGTGGCACAGTTAATGCATATAAGCTAAACGCTGTACAAGAAAGCGATATGGATGGCTTTAGCTCAAACAGAGTTTCATACAAAACTATATATGAAAGCGACCAATTCTCAAACGGTGAATTTGGTAAAGGCTTCTTTGTAGCGGTATTCGTTATAGTTACCGTTATATTTGGATATGTTATTCCTCTTGTGCCTGCAATAATCGGTGCGGTTAGAATAACTAAAGGTAAGACACAAAATCCTAAGCGTTGGTACGTAATACTTGCGTTGTGCGCTTTATGGATTATACTTGCTACCTGCATATTATTCGCTATGATATTCTAAAAATGAGCCTCATTGATTTCAATGGGGCTTTTTTGTTGACAAATATAAAATTATGTGATAACATAAAATTGACCGTTAGGTTAATATTTTTAAGGAGATTTTATATGAAAACACTTGGCAACATTCTTTGGTTCTTATTTACAGGACTTTTCTCAGCTTTATCATGGTTTTTCCTTGGTTTAATTTGGTGCATTACAATTATCGGTATCCCGTTTGGCAAGCAATGCTTTAAGCTTGCAAAGCTATCACTTTTCCCATTTGGTAAAACTGTAAGATCTGATTTTGGCAAGCATCCTATTGCAAATATCATTTGGCTTATTTTTGGCGGTCTTGAATTGGCTATCGGCTATGTGTTTGTAGGTCTTTTCTGGTGCATTACAATTATTGGTATTCCGTTTGGCAAGCAATGCTTTAAGCTTGCTGCTCTTGCTGCCGTTCCTTTTGGCGCAAACGTATAATAATAAAAAATCTTGTGGTTTCCCACAAGATTTTTTTATTTATCTGTTGCGCATATATTCGTAAAGCTCATTGGATTTTTCGTAATATTCGTTGCCGATTACTGCATCCACTTTTATTCCGTATTTGCCGTTTACGTAGGCGTCGCCAAGGCGCTCATAGGCGTTGCATAGCTGCTTTAGCATAACGTCGGCAGCATCTTCCTTATCTATTTTTTCAAAACACTCTATGGCTTTTTGCATGTTTTCAAGACAGCTCTCCATGTTTGAATATATTCTGCCTGCTAGGAAATAGCCAAGCTCATATCCTTGCTCCACGGATTTTAATGCAAGGTCAAGAGCTTTTATAAGATCCTTTTCGTAGCCGAAAATTCCATCAAATAAGCGTAAGGATTTTTCATACGTTGCTAGTGCATAATTTGCATTAGCGCTTTTTTCTATAAGCTCTCTGCCCATTATTTCGTTTGGCTCTACCTTTTCGCCTCTTAAAAGCATAATACCGTAAATGTACATTGAAGGCTCATGCTCCCTCTCTGCTAGCTCCTTTAGCATATTAAGAGCTTTTTCCTCATCGCGTGCAAAAAGCATGGAGACGTATTCGTATTTTATATTATCATGCTCATTTTGTCTATTTTCAAGCTCTTCAAAAAGGTTTTTAAAATTAGCTATATCGTCCGGAAGAGCAAGCATGTGTCCCTCTTTTACCAATTCAATAAATTGGTCAACAGTTTCAGCTACACATCTATCGTAATAGTATCTCATTTAGCGAACTCATTTACGTAGTCAACTATTGCTTTGTAGTAGCGCTCTGTTGCTTCGCCACCTAAGTCGCAATGGTCTCTGTCCGGTACTATATGGTACGTAACGTCATAGCCGTATTTCTTCATTTCGTTTACAAATTTATCGCTATGCTTTTCAATATTAACAGCGCCGTCCTTGTCGCAATGGAAAAGAGTATATTTGATTTTTGGCATATCCTTCGCTAGGTGGTATGGAGAATATCTTGCTAAAATTTCGTCTTTTTCGCCCTCTTCATCCCAGAATGCGCTATAAATTGTTCTTGGCAAATCTACTCTTTCTGTAAAGTGGAATACTAAATCACAAACAGGGCAATTTGAAACTACCGCTACCGGTGTTCTCTTTGCGTAGTATGGATAAACTAAAGAGCAAAGACCGCCCATGCTACCGCCTGTTGAGATAATTGGTGTGTTTTCGTCTAAATCGTATTTTTCAAAAAGGATATCCATAATTGTGTCGGTTAGGTTGATTTCCTGCTTATTCATCCAGCCCCATGGATTTGAGTATGGAACAAAAAACAGGATATTATTTTCAGCAAGGAACTTGGCTAATTTTGTATCCTCGTTATTATACATTGCTTGACAGCCAAGACCGAAAAAGTCAATGGCTACGCCTTTGATTTTACCTTCAATAAGCTTATCGTTTGAGTAAGCAAAGCTTCTTAAGTTTTCGTAATTGATAACGTTTTTCATATATTTCTCCTAATTTTATTTCTTAAATATTGCAGGGTCAAGAACGTATCCGTTTTTGGTTTTACAAATTCCGTACTCTGTTTTCTTAATTAGCTCAAAGAGCTTATCTCCGTCAATGCCTACGGTATTGTCAAGAGAGTCAAGCAGCTTTAATGCACCTTGGTGGAAAACTGTTGAGGTTATATAAAGTCCTCGTGTGCCGCCTAAAACGTTCAAAGCGCCGTAAAACTCGCGTACCTCTTTTTCAGTTACGTGGGCGCGGTCTCTGCATTTTGTTTGCGCCATGATTTTTTCGTAGAAGCCTAAGCCGTCAACGGTTTCTATTACAATATCTATACCACCGTCATCGCTTCCGCCTGTAACGTCGCAGAACATAACAAACTGTCCTGTCATGGTAAGATATTTTTCTAAGACGCTTGCGCAAAAGCTTTCAAAGTTCTTGCCGCCAAGCATCCACAATCGTTTATATAGCTTGGCTTTGAACTCATCCTCAGGAAGTGGGACGTTGTCTAATTCATCAATATCATTACAGCACTTCTTTTGATACACGCCGTTTTTAAACTCAATTTGGTTTGATTGGATCAAGTCAATAAGAACGTTGCCTGCTATGGAATGAAGTATATTATCATCCTTTATTGACACGGTTTGCTTTGTGCCGAAATGCTTATCAAGTGCTGAGTAAATCTCGCTTTTTGAATATGATTTTGTTTGAAGCATTTTAAGTATTTGCGCTTCGCACTGCTCCTCAGTTACGATTACAAGCTCTTCCTTATTAAGCACGTATCCGTCATCAAGTCTTTTTACGTCCTTTTTATTAAGCAGGTCATTAAAGGCTGTTGACATGTAGCTTCTTAAAATTCCACCCTTGCTTCTTGGAGCGGTTTGTAATATTTCGTCTTTTGTTAATCCGTAGATTAGAAGCGCTCCCTCTATAATATCGTTTTTAGTAGAGGCTGTGTGTGTTTTCATAAACTCAATTATAGAATTTACACACTTAGATTTCATTTTGTTTGTTACCTTCATTTTTCTAACACATCCTTAATTATTGGCTCAATAACCTCAGCCATTTTATGAAATCCTAAATCGTTTGGATGAATGGTATCTATGAAGCAGAGTTCCTTATCCTTAAAGTCCTTAAAGAATAGCTCGCCGTCAATGAAATACACGTTTTTGTCGCCATTAGCTACTGCGTTTTCATAGGTTGCTTTTACAATAGCTCTTCTTGCATTCTCATCATATCCGTGATTTGCACGGGGTCTTGTGATCATAATTACAGGCACAGTTGGATGCGCCTCTCTGATTTTTTTAAAAAATGGCTCGTGTGTATTTTTTAAATGCTCAACGGTTGGGGCGTTATGGTCATAATCGTAAACGAAAATTGAAAAATCAAGAGTGTTTATATATTCTGCCATAGGAATTTCGCCCTTGGCGTTACCGGAAAAGCCTAGATTTATATAATCTGTATCAAGGTGGCGTGAAATGATAGCGTTATATCCATTTGCAGGGTTGCAGGAAATGCCGCCCTCGGTAATTGATGAGCCGTAATATAGAATTGGCTTGGAATACTTATACTCGGTTGGCGGTAAAATTTCCGCATCGTCATCAAGTAAAACCTCAACGTTTTCAATAATTTCATTACGCGGTAAAAAGATAAGAATATCATCCATTACGCCTTCTCTGCCTAGCTTGCGCTCAAATTCGCGCTCATCATAGCTATATGGTGGCATAAGACCTAAAAATTTTGAGTTTTGCTTGCTTCCCTCATAAGCGTGGAAGCTTTGACATGAGTAGATTGACATGCCAATATCGGGGGATAGCGTTTTATATTTTGCGCGAATACCGATAGTTTTTGAGTTGGTTCTAAAGCCGATTCTTCCGCCTGGACATCTTCTGCCTAAAAAGTCAAGGGTTGGTACTTTTTCAATCACGTCATCGGGTAAGCGTGTTAATTTTTTATCTCTTTCAAAGTTTGGTATTCCGAAAACCTTAATAGGCTTTTCAAAAATTGAATATGCTTTCACGGTAATCACCTCTTCAGTTCTATTTTAACATAAATATATGGAATATACAATGCGGAAATATCCTTTTCCCTATCCCCTGTCTCCTGTCCTCTATTTATAGCATAAGCATCCGCCGAAGCATGCAAACGTTTTGTATTTATAGCAATCCTTACATTTTGGGCGTGAATAGTTATGGACTAAACGGGAATCTATTTCCATAAAGAAATGGTTTTTTAAGTCGTTTATATTTTTAAAGTCCTCAATGCTTAACTTTAAATTACTATAACAGCCGAAGCAACGCGTTGCTGTTAGGTCTGGGTACAAATCAATTACAGGAGAGCATACGCTTCTTTCTCCCATAAAAATTGCTCTTTCATAGTCATTTGCGAAGGGGAGTGTCTGTAAAAACGCTTTTTCCTCTTCCGTGTAAACACACTCCGGAATGGCGTTACAGTCATAGCACGGGCTAACACCCAGCTCTCTTAACTCTTTATAGAGCGTAAAGAGTGTGTTCTTCATTTTATAGAAATAATTGATACCTCCCTCACTTTTTTCCTGAGGGATTACTACGCTTACTCTGATTTTGTTAAAATCATATTTTCTTACAAGATATAAAAAGTCGGTAAAATCCTGGTTTTCCTCATATACGTTTATGCCTAACGTTACGTTATGCTTCATGCCGCTTTCTATTAGCAATTCTATATTTTCATCTAGCTTATCAAATGCGTTTTTACCCATATCGCTTGCAGAATTAACGTTGATTAAAATAATGAATTTAGGGTGGATAAGTGATGACAGGTGCTTATCAATACAAATGCCGTTCGTAAATACGGTTGCGCGCACAAAACGCATATCGTTTTTTAAAATCTCAAGGAATGTGTCTATATTTTTATGTAAAAGCGGCTCTCCGCCGATTATGCCAATCTCTCTATCAGGCGAAGCAAACGCCAGCAATTTATTAAAGACTTCAAGGGTAATATCCTCTCTTTCTTTACCTGTATAGTTATCGGCAAAGCAGTATTTGCATTTTAAATTACATCTGTTAAGAAGCGCTATATTCGCCATTATCTTTCTCCGTTTTTATGTTTTAGAAGCAGCCTATAAACGTCTGTTTTCATACTATAATTCATTTTAACATATCGACAGTAAAATATCAATTGATTTTTTTCATAATCTGTGTTAGAATATAAAAAAAGAGAGAGGTGGACTTCTATGATTTATTTTATTGAAAACGATTATCTATTCGTAAAGGTTTCGAGCCTTGGTGCTGAGCTAACCTCAATTTTTAATAAGGATAGTGGCGTTGAATATTTATGGCAAGGGGATGAAGCGTATTGGAACGGTCAAGCGCCTATTATGTTCCCTATTTGCGGAAGACTTTTTGAGGGTAAATATACCTATCTTTGCAAGGAATACACTATGCCTAACCACGGCATTGCAAGAAGCAGCGAATTTTCATTATTAAAACAAACTGATAATGAAATTACTCTTTCATTAGTAGCTGATGATAAAACTAAGGAAAGCTATCCGTTTGATTTTATCTTTAACGTTACGTATAAAATTGTAAACAAGACGCTTACGGTTACCTATACGGTTATAAACAAGGATACTAAGGAGCTTATTTTTGCAGTTGGTGGACATCCTGCATTTAACGTACCACTTAATGAAGAAGGCGCATTTGAGGACTACTACGTAGAGTTTGGCTCAGAGTGCAGCCCATTAAGAGTTGACTTTTCTCCTACATGCTTCTGTACTAAAGATGATAAATTATACACACAGGGTACTATAAAGCGTATTGATTTAAAGCATGATCTATTTGATGACGATGCGATTTTCCTTTACAACGTTGATAAGACTGTTACATTAAAATCCGATTCTCATAAGTATAGCGTTACTATGAAATATGACAGAATGAAGTATCTTGGTCTATGGCACATGCCAAAGACAGACGCGCCTTACGTTTGCATTGAGCCTTGGACATCTATCCCAGCAAATGACGGCGTTATTGACAACCTTTTAACTAAAGAGGAAATGATACATTTACCTGTTGGTTATACTTATAATAACTCTTACTCCATTACAGTTAAATAAACAAAAAAGACAGCTAAGCTGTCTTTTTTATTATCTTCCTGCTAGTAAAGCGTTGATTATTGTGAAAATAAGCAAGCCTACGTCTGCAAGAACTGCATACATCATCTTGAAATTAAAGAATGGGATTGAAAGAAGCACTAAAACTGCAGCTTTTACCGTTAATGAAAATACGATGTTAAATACTGCTCTTCTATGTGTTTTCTTTGCAATTTTTATTGCGTTTGCAACGTTTTCAAGATTATCGTCCATTATTACAACGTCTGATGCTTCAACGGCGCTATCTGAGCCTGTTGCTCCCATTGCAATACCTACGTCTGCTCTCATAAGCGCAGGAACGTCGTTTATACCGTCGCCACAGTAAGCTATTTTCTTTAAGTTTCTGTTGTTGTTTTTAATATCCTCAATAGCGTGTACCTTATCAGCGGGCTTTAAGTTTGAATAAGCGCCCTCAGCAAGAATATTTTTTACAATTTGGTCAACCTTGATTTTTTTGTCGCCGCTTAAAATGATTTTCTTTTTAACGCCGAGCTTTCTTAATTTTTCAAATACTCTCTTGCTATTATACTTTAACTGGTCGCCGATTCCTATTGAGCCTACGAATTCTCCGTCAACTGATACGTACACAGATGCAATAATGCCTGATGGGGCATCAACAAATGATTTTGTACCTGCCTTAATATGACCGTACATCGAATCACATTCAACGCCGCTGCCTACTGTTTCAATGTAGTTTTCTCCCTCGGGAATTGATACGTTGAACTTACGGGCAAGCTCTGTTATTGCTTTTGCTATTGGGTGTGTTGATTTGCTTTCAACTATTGCAACAAGCTCAAGGAGCTTAATTTTGTCAACCTTGCTTTTGTAAGTATCAAGGCTATTTACAACAAGCTCGCTTCGTGTTAGCGTTCCTGTTTTGTCAAATGCAATAATTTCAACGTCTCTTAACGCTTCAATGGTTGATGAGCCTTTGATTAAAATGCCTTTTTTAGAAGCGTAGCCTACGCCACAGAAGTAAGAAAGCGGAACTGAAATTACCATTGCGCATGGGCATGATATTGCAAGCACGCCCAGTGCCTTATAAGTCCAGAACGTGAAGCCTAAATTACCGAATACAGGTGTAATCATATCAATAATAGGCGGTACGATCGCAACTAATAATGATATGCCTATTGCAATAGGGGTATATATTCTTGCAAATTTTTTGATAAACTTTTCGCTCTTTGTTTTCTTCTCAAAGGATTTTTCTGCAATATCAACTATTCTCTGTGCCGCGCTGCTTGAAAGGGGGCGCGTTACCTTAACTGTAATTGGAGATTCATTATTCATATATCCTGCTAAAACGCGGCTTCCGTGCTTTATATGCTTTGGTGCGCTTTCGCCTGTAATTACAGACGTATTAACAGAGCCTAAGCCTCCAACTACAATTCCGTCAAGAGCAATTCGCTCTCCCGGTAATACCTCTATTACCTCACCGACGGTTACGTCCTTTGCTTGCATGATTGAGCCATTTTTGAGTCTTACTCTATCTGTTTGAAGTCCTGCAAGAATTTCAATAGATTTTTTAGAGCTTTCCCTGGCGGTATCCTCAAATAGCTCGCCTACCATGTATAAAATTAAAATTACGTTAGCTTCAAAAAATTCGCCTATTACCATAGCGCCTAGGGACGCAAGAAGCATTAGCATTTTGTCGCTTATGCTTTTTTCTTTAATTAGCTCCTTGATAGCTCCTATTGCTATATCGTAGCAAAGAATTGCGTATGCTGCTATAAATAATCCTAAGGGCAAAAGATCGCTAAGGATTTTTGCGTAGTATCCGCAAGCTACTAAAAGTGATGCAGAAATTATTCTGAGCAGAGCGATGAGATTTTCCTTTATAAACCTTTTCATTTAATTCTCACCTGCCGTTATTCGGAAATATGCTCCATTCCGCAATCAATGATTGTTTTTACGTGGTCATCGGTTAATGAATATACTATGTTTTTACCCTGTCTTCTTGACTTAACTAGGTTGCTTGACTTTAAGATGCGAAGCTGATGTGATACGGCAGATTGGGTAATTTCCAAAAATTCGGAAATTTCGCCAACACACATTTCACTTTGTGTAAGTGCGCATAATATTTTTACGCGTGAGCTATCTGCAAAAAGCTTGTAAAGCTGTGCAAGCTCCTCAAAAAGCTCGCTGTTTTTTGTAATGATTGTTTGAATTCTTGCGATTGTATTTGAATCCATGTTTATTCCCTCACTTTTTGGTTTTTAGAACATTTGAACATTTGTTCATATGTATTATAGTATAAAGTTTTTAGATTGTCAATACAGTTTGTAATAAAATTATTGATTTTTTTATATTTTATGGTAAAATGAGATTATAATATATTTTATTTTATCACGAGGATTATTATGTTAGATAAATCTATGTGGATTACATATCCAACAAAAGAGGAATATAGCTGTCCTGTTTTTAAAAAATGCTTTGATAAAGCAGGAGATATTAAGAAGGCTACGCTTAAAATCACTTCTCTTGGCTGCTACTATGCCACACTGAATGATGAGAGAATTGGCGATTTCATTTTAGCTCCAGGCTGGACGTATTATAAGCGTGCGCAGATGCAGGAATATGATATAACAACGCTAATAAAAGAGGAAAACGAAATCAGAGTTACACTTTCTCAAGGATGGTTTAACGGCAGAATTAACATAAGAACAAGACTTGAGCTACCTGACATTTGTCCTTCCTTGATTTGTGAAATCGAAATTTTATATAAGAATGGCAAAAAGGAATATATCTGCTCCGATAAGACATGGGAATGTGCTTTAAGCAGGATTACGTTTTCCGACATTTACGACGGCGAATACTATGACGCTAACTATGAGGAAAAATTTGTTCCTGTTAAGGTTGAAAGCTACGACGGCTTTAAGATAGTTAAGCAGCAGGGCGAAATTATTCGTGAGCAGGAAACTATTTATTCACAGCGAATTTTCAAAACACCTTTAGGAGAAACTGTTATTGACTTTGGTCAAAACATGACGGGATATTTTGAAATTGCGCTTGACGCGAAAAAAGGCGACAGAGTTTCATTTTCTGTTGCCGAGGTGCTTGACAAAAACGGAAATTTCTATACTGAAAATTACCGTAGTGCAAAAGCTAAATTTGAGTATATTTGTGCTGATGGATATCAGGTATATAAGCCTAAGCTATGCTTTTGGGGCTTTAGATATATAAGAGTTGATGAATTTCCTTGTGAAATTACGGAAAAGAACGTTAAGGCGATTGTGCTTCACTCCGATTTAAAGAGAACCGGTTATCTCAATTCGTCAAGTGAGCTTCTAAATAAGTTATTCTCAAATATCATTTGGGGTCAAAAGGGCAACTTCCTTGACGTGCCTACCGACTGCCCTCAAAGAGACGAAAGACTTGGATGGACAGGAGATGCTCAGGTATTTATAAGAACTGCGTCATATAACTATAACGTTGAAAAATTTTTTGATAAGTGGCTTGAGGATTTAAGACTTGAGCAAAAGCGTGAGGGGTTAATTCCTTTCTGTGTTCCACAGGTGCATGAAAAGCCCGGAAGCTCAACTGCGGCGTGGAGTGATGCGGCTACTGTTTGTCCTTATCAAATTTATTTAACGTACGGTAATACTAAAATTCTAAAAAGACAGTTCAAGTCTATGTGCGACTATGTTGATGAAATAGGCAGAATAACAAAGAAAAAGGACCTTTGGTACGGTTGCTGGCATTTTGGAGATTGGTTAGGACTTGATGCGCCTGCGGGAAGCTACAAGGGGGCAAGCAATGATGATATTATTGCATCTGCGTTTTATGCTTACTCAACAAGTCTTGTTGTAAAGGCAGGCAAGGTGCTTGGCAAGAACGTATCTAAGTATGAAAAGCTATACGATAGAATTGTAGAAAAATTCAAAAAGACGTTTACAGAATTTAACACACAGACAGAGTGTGTTGTAACACTTTACTTTAATTTAACTGATGATAAAAAAGCAGTAGCTGACAAGCTTGCTAATATGATTATTTCAAATGGCAAGAAATTAAAAACAGGATTTGTTGGCACTCCCTATTTACTACACGCTTTATCACAAAACGGCTATACGTCTCTCGCTTATGATTTGCTTTTACAAGAGGAATTTCCATCCTGGTTATACTCAGTAAAGCAAGGTGCTACCACAATTTGGGAGCATTGGGATGGAATGAACGACAAGGGCGAGTTTTGGTCTAAGGATATGAATTCATTTAATCACTATGGTTACGGAAGCGTGGCGGATTGGGTTTACGGTGTTGCTTGCGGTATTCAGGTAGATGAAGAAATGCCTGGCTTTGAGCATATTATTATCGCGCCGCAGCCTACCGATAAATTAGAGCATTTAAGCGCTTCTATTGACACAGTACGCGGTGTAGTATCATCAAAATGGTATCACAAGGACGGCAAAATCAGATACGAAATTACAACCCCTGTAAGCACTACTGTTATTATTGACGGTGTTACTTACGAGGTTGAGAAGGGTAGTTATATTTTTTAATGAAATCATTAATTGCTTTAAGCGGTGGCGTTGACAGCGCTTGCGCTGCGATAATAATGAAAAATCAAGGTCATGAGTGTATGGGCGTTACTATGCGATTACATTCTGCATCTGAGTCCTCTTGCCTTACGTCTAAGGACATTGAGGATGCAAGAGGTGTATGCGAAAATTTAGGAATACCTTACACTGTGGTTGATTTTTCAAGCGATTTTGACAAATACGTTATTGAAAACTTTATTTCTGCATATGAAAACGGAGCGACGCCAAACCCGTGTATTGAATGTAATTTCCGCTTGAAGTTTGATAAGCTTTATGAATACGGAATGGAAAATGGCTGCGACTTTATTGTTACGGGACATTATGCAAGAATTGAATATGATGAAAAATACGGCAGGCGTGTGCTTAAAAAGGGATTAGACCATAAAAAAGACCAAAGCTACGTTTTATGGCGCATTTCAAAGGACAAGCTTGAAAAAACTATTTTTCCTCTTGGCAATATTCTCTCTAAGGATGAGGCAAGAGAGCTTGCCGCACAGGCGGGTCTTGACGTAAGCTCTAAAAAGGATAGTCAGGATATATGCTTTATTCCCGACGGCGATTATGCGACTTTTATAGAAAATTATAGAAAAAGATCCTATCCTCACGGCGATTTTATAGATTTACAGGGTAAGGTGTTAGGAAAGCATAAGGGTATTATCAGATATACAATCGGTCAAAGAAAGGGCTTAGGACTTGCACTTCCTGCGTCAATGTACGTTGTGTCTAAGGATTTAGAAAAAAATCAAGTTATCCTTGGCTTTAATGAAGATTTATTTTCTAAGGAGCTTTATGCTACTGACGTAAATTTATCGGCTATTGATGATATAACTGAGCCTATAAGAGTTAAGGCAAAAATTCGCTACAATCAAGAGGCTAAGGAAGCGTATGCTATTATGGAAAACGGGCTATTGCACGTGATCTTTGATGAGCCTCAAAGAGCCGTTTGCAAGGGACAGAGCGTTGTTATTTATAATGACGATACAGTTCTTGGCGGAGGAATAATTTGCTAGCTTAATAAAAAAGACAGAAATTAAAATTTCTGTCTTTTTTGTGTGGTTTTATTGTATATATTCTCTTTTGTTTAGCTCATATAAAACTACAAGATTTGTCATTGATTTTAGCGGATAGAGAGTTTCACTTTTAAAGACCTCTATAACCACAAAAACACGGTCATTATTTATATGGCTATGGTTATAGTCAGTTTCCTCTGCGGTTATATATACGCTTTTGCCGTCGGTGTGCATATCCTTAAAGCCAAGAAAGCAGTTTGCGCAGGGCTTCTTCATGTAGATTACTAAAAGATATGAGTCCTCTCTTTTCCATGATGAAAGTTGCGATATGCCGTAATATCTGCCGAATTTGTTAATTTCCTGCTGTGAGCCTAAAAACCATGACGTACCTTCCTTTACGGTTACGGATTTTTCGGGTTTGTAGGTGTGATAGCTTTCAATGTGTTCGCCTTCTACGTTAAAATCCCAATCTAATTTGCCTGTTTCTCTACCAAGCCAATACTTATCTAGGTATTTATCCTTTGGCACTTTAAAATAAAAGTTGTAAACGGACTCTGCTGTTGAAACGTTCAAATCAGCTTTTCCGTCAAAGCTTATTTTTGCAACGTTATTGTCCCAATCATAATCTAAATAATAGAAGCCGTATAGGTCATATGGTAAGCTTGAGCTTAAGCGTATGCCTATTACGAAAATATAGTAATCGTTAAAATAGCTTTTCTTTATGGCGCTTATATTTGATAGGCATTTTTGAGCCGTTTCGTAATCGGATATGATTTCGTAATAATATCCGTACTCAAAGCTGCTACTGTCATTGGCATATGACGGTATATTCTCCCCTATATAGTCGCCTACGCTTAATTTTTCATAATATTTCTTTACGTCAATAAAGGTAGGATTTACGTTGTTTTGGACGCCGGTTTGCAAATATTCGTCAAAGGGGTTTAATATTCTTTTTAAGGTTTGCTCCACGTTTCCGCGGATTTCGTAATAATCGCCATTATAGAGCATACATTCGGTTACTACAAATGAGTTATCTCCGTCGTAAATATCAAATCGATAGGATTGCGCACCAAGAGGAATTTCCTTACCTACGTTTACAAAGGTTACGTCATAGATACATTCCATAATATCAAGGATGTTTGCTTTGTCTGTGATTGAATACTGCTGATACGCACCGTTAGCGTTAATTGTTATATCTATTCTATCAGCTGTTAGATTTAGCTCTGCAAGGTCGGGAAAATCGGTTATTTTTTCGATTTTCGCTTCCTCTATATCCGTATCGGTGTCAATTATTTGGCTATCGGTTTCCGTATCGGTGTCAACACTAACGTTACCGCATGAAGCAAGCATAAAAAGTAAAATAAAAAGTATTAAAATTATAAATACGTATCTTTTCATATACTTGCTCCTTTCTTAATAAGCTTTCTATGATAGTTTATAATATTAAGTTTAAAATGTCAATATAAATTTTAAATTATCCACTCGTAGATGCTTATATAAACCGTGAAGCATTCGTTTAGTTGAGTTGTGTCAACGCTTACGTTGTAAAAGCACATATTAGGATCCTTTACTATGTGGTCATATTCATGAAAAGTAAGATAGAGGTTTCCACCCTTGGCTTCTATTTCTGTTACGATAAATTTACTGTCAGGCACATTATTAAGATATAGTAAAACGCTATTTTCTTTAGAAAAATAATTTTTGCTAAAGCCATATTCCTCTACCTCGGTTGAGTCTCTGTTTACTATACACGATATATTTCCGACAGGTATAAGAGCTTCTTTATCGTGAATAAGCCAATCAATTCTTTTTTGCTCGATTTTGCTATGATTTACTGTGATATTTTGTATGCCCTCCACATATGATATGGTGTCTTTAGGGATTATTAAGTAGTTATACTTGAAAAATTCCTGCCCCCAATCAGGATAATCCATATCCTCCGGCTCATTAAACCAATTAAGAGTTATAGTGTACTTACCGTTTTCGTGTTTTAAATTACGAAAGGCTATTTCAATTTCTCCGTAGTAAGTATCGTAATAATGGCGGTGTAGCACCATTATATAATTGTTTTCAAAGGTTTGTGGCGTTACCTCATTGGTATTAAAATATTGAAGCATTTGCTCGTAGGAATTTATAAGCATAAAGTATGAGCCTATTTCCTCTGGGAAGAAATATTTTTCCTCATCTGTTGTTTCCCAACTGCGAATTTCGGAATATAAGGCGTGGTCAAAATCTACATAGTCTATTTCTATATTGGAAGCGTACTTTGTTTCCGGCTTTGGAAGATTTGGAAGATAGACATAGTTTATATTTGCATATACCTGAAAGTCTTCTGACAAGCTTTCAGTATTTATATAAAACTCATAGAATATTGCATCTGTGTCTTCCTTTGGAATAATTACATCCTCGCTATATGTGTACATTTCGCAGGAGAAATAAAAATCGCCGTTTTGTACTTCCCAATCTATTATAGATAAATCGCATTTTGGCTCGGGAATATAGACTATTAGTACCTCGTTATTGTAGTAGCTCATTTCCTCGTAGGCGCTTACCTTTAAGCCGATTTCATTTGCAATTTCTCTGTTTACAATAAACGCAGTAGGTCTATTTAAAAACAGTCTTTTATTTTCGGTGGTTGCATAGAAGAAATCTTTTTTATTTATTTGTGTATGGTTAACTATTATTGACCTTGTTCCCTCAAAATATTCTATTTCCGCTTTTGGAACTACTATATAATCGGTTGTTCTAATCTCCTTAGCATATTCCCTTTGCATATGTGAGCTTGCTGATAAGGAGTAATCTCTTGAAATATAATAGTATCCGTCTTGAGCTTTACAATCGTAATAGCCTAATGATATGTCATAATGATCTCCTTCAATTGTGTAAGAGCTTTTAACAGCCACAACATAGTTATCATCAAATAAAGATTTGGTTGCGTTTGTGTCTGCATATTTACTAAGCTCATCTAAGGAATCAAATATTCTTACACATTCACAAAAATCATTCGGGAAAGGGGCGCTAACATAGTGATAATTTAACCTTGTGTAATAGTCTCCTTTTGTGTCCATACCTGATACTGTTACATTGTAGCGGTTGATATCATCATAGTAGTCCTTATTTGTATCAGACTTGTCTGTGTCTGTGCTTGTGTCTGTGCTTGTGTCTATGGTGTGGGTTTCTGTGTCGGTTGTTTGACTACTTGTGTCTGTGCTTGGTATTTCATTATTACAGGAAACAAGCACAGTTAGTAACATAAGTAATACTAAAAATAATGATAAATGTTTTTTCATAATGCTTTCTCCTTTAATTTGTTTACTTTGTCAATTATAGTTTAGCACATTTTACTAAGCACGTGTTGAATTTAAGGTAATTTTCAGTTAATTTTCACAAAGCTTTCACATTTTTTGATTTTATTAGATAAATTTCTTGTAACACAAGGTATATACTTACATATCATTATAACAGAGAGAAAAAAACTTTCTCTCAAATCTAAAAAAGGACTTTTTCATAGATTCTTCTTATGGAATACGGTAATAATATGAACTGCTTATGTAATCTTTTTGACAATGAAATCCTTTGGGTAATTGTAATTGCCGCTATCATTCTTTGTTGCTGCTGTAACGGTTAAATCTAACATATTAAGGCGTTACCTTTAATCTGTTTGGTCTGCCAATAGCATAAAAAATGCACTCCGCTTGGAGTGCATTTTATTTTTTTAATTATTCAGCTGTTTCGTCAGCAGCTACTTCTTCAGCAGCCTCTTCGATCACTTCAACCTCAACCTCTTCCTCAGCAGCTTCTTCCTCGGAGTTGTCCTCGAGTAAAGCTCTCATTGAAAGTGAAACCTTTTCCTTTTCGTCGTCGATTTCCTTAATGAGTGCAGATACAGAGTCGCCCTTTGTAAGTACGCTTGCAACAGATTCAATCTTTCTGTCGGCGATTTGGCTAATGTGGATAAGGCCGTCAACGCCTGGAATGATTTCAGCGAATGCACCGTATGTTTCGATGTTTCTAATCTTAACGATTACAACGTCGCCTACATTGTATTGAGCCTTGAAGATGTTCCATGGCTTTGAGTCCTCTGTCTTGTAGCCAAGAGAGATCTTCTTGTTTTCGTTATCAATAGCCTTGATGTAAACCTTAATAATTTCGCCTGTCTTTACAACGCTTGATGGAGCAATCTTGTTGTTCCATGTAAGCTCTGTCTTATGTACAAGGCCGTCAACGCCGCCAAGATCTACGAATGCACCGTAGTTTGTGATGTTCTTAACAGGGCCTTCAAATTCCATACCAACTTCAAGTGAGTTCCAGAATGCTTCCTTTGCAGCTTGCTTTTGCTCGTATTCAGCCTTCTTTTGCTCGTTGATAACAGCTCTGATTGAGCCGATAGCTTCCTTCTTGTTATCCTTGATTTCAACAATCTTGATTTGTTGTGTTGTGCCCTTAAGAACGCCCATATCGTCGCCCTTCTTAACACCTGTCATTGAAGCAGGAACGAATACTCTTACACCTTCAACGTCGCAAACAACGCCACCCTTTGTAATTTCAACAACCTTAGCGTCAACTGTTTCGTTTGTGCTTGCATACTCAGCGATCTTAGCAAGGTTCTTTACGCTATCAACCATCTTCTTTGAGAGAATAGCAATACCGTCTCTGTCGCTCTTTGAAATAACCTTTGCATCAACCTCGTCGCCGATTTTGAAGAGATCCGCAAGATTAACGTCGTTAGAGTCTGTGATTTGATCTTTTGTGATGATACCTGTAAGCTTTGCACCAAGGTCAAGACGGATCTCAGTGTCTGTGATTCCCATTACAGTTCCTGTAACTGTTGCCCCTGTATATAATTTCACGCTCTCCATTTCTTCAAGCATTTTGCCAAAGTCTTCGTTTTCGATTTTTTCTACGATTTCGCTCATAGTTTCTTTTACCTCCTGAATTAAACTGTCAGGCGTGGATGCACCTGCAGTTATGCCTATATTTTTTGCGTAACCGATTTTGTCCAACGGAATATCGCGACTTGTTTGTACCCAATAGGTATTTTTGCAATTTTTTTCGCACACCTGCGCAAGCTTTGAGGTGTTTGAGCTTGCTAAACCGCCTACGACTATCATCACATCGCATTTACGGCTTAGCTCGTCCGCTTCCCTTTGTCTAATATCAGTAACACTACATATTGTATCAAAAATTTTTGCATTTGTACAGTATTTTTTTAAAATTTTTTGACATTTTTCCCATTCTTGTAATTTTTGGGTAGTTTGAGAAGCCATGTTGACGTAAATATCGTCAAAATCCTCTCTTTTTTTCATTTCTATAAGAAATTTTTCAAGCTCCTGACCGTTCGAAAATACATAACCGTCTCCCTTGGCATGGCTCATTATGGATAAAACCTCGGGATGATCGTTTTTGCCAATTAAAATGAAAATTTCATTTTTTACCTTTGTGTCGGAATTTTCATTTGCAATTTTATGTATTTTAGTAACGTACGGACAAGTACAGTTAACAAGCGTGAAGTTTTTCTCTTTTTCATCACAGCTTTGTAGCTTTTCGTATATTTCCTTTTCAATTCCGTGTGTCCTTACAACTACCGTTATTTTTTCGCCATTCTTAGTTCTTTCGTATATTTCATCAATTTGGTCGGGGGATATTTCAAAAACTCCGTTTTCTTCCAAATATTTGATGTATTCCTCGTTATGAATAAGCTGGCCTAAAATATAAACGGATGATTTATTTTTTTCCTTTATTAGCTTTTCAACGGTATCCGTTGCCCTGCGAACACCGAAGCAAAAGCCTGCATTTTTAGCTACTGTAATCATTTTAAAAGCTTAGTATCGCTTTCTAACAATTTACAGGTTTCGTTAAAGGCGGTTTTTGTAATTATATCGTATTGCTCCTTATTTGAGCCGTCAAGCGTTAAGCTCTCAAGAGGAATATACTCTCCGATTATAAGCTCTGTTTTTCTGAAAAACTTAAGCTTGCCTTTTTTTGTTTTGATGGCAACCGGTAAAACACCTACGTTTGCTCTTTTTGCCACCATTCCAATTCCGTCCTTTATTTCAGTTTCCCTTGGGTTTTTATATGGGCATCTTGTTCCCTGTGGGAAAATACCTACACAGCTTCCGCTGTTTAATATTTCTATTGTTTTCTTAATAGCGCCAACGTCTCCGCCTTTTCGGTCAACCGGAAATGCGCCCATGGATTTAATAAACCAATTTAAAATCGGCACCTTGAACGCTTCCTTTTTTGCCATAAATCGAACCTGTCTTTTTAGTCCCGCGGCAATTACTACTACATCTAAAAGCGCCGTGTGGTTACAGCATACTATATAGTTCGTATCAATCGGCTCGTTTTCAAGATTTACTACCTTGATTCTTAGTAGTCTTCTAAAAAGCCCTGCAAAAAACTTTTTCATTTTCGTATAGAATTTATTTTCATTCTTTTCTATCGCTACAATTTCATTTTTTGGCATTTTCAATTATCTCTATTACCTTTTCAACAGTTTCTTCGATATTCAAATTTGAATTATCAAGATGTATAGCATCCTCTGCAGGCACACAAGGGGCAGCCTTACGTGTTGAGTCATTTCTGTCTCTTTCAATAATATCTGCAAGAACGCCTTCGTAGGTGCAGTCCTCGCCCTTTGCTTGAAGCTCCAAAAATCTTCTCTTGGCTCTTGCTTCATTGGAAGCTACCATAAATATTTTAACCTCGGCATCAGGAATAATAACCGTACCGATGTCGCGTCCGTCCATAACAACGCTGTTTTCTCTTGCGATTTTTCTTTGGGTTTCAAGAAGGAACGCTCTTACCTCAGGAACTGCAGATACGGCAGAAGCGTACATGGCGATTTCGCCTGTTCTGATTTCATCGCCGATTTCCTTGCCGTTTAAAGTAATAATCTGCTTTCCGTCAATAAAATCCATCCCTAATTTAATTTCATCAAGGCATGCGATTATATTTGGTATATCGGTTCTTGCAAAGCCGTTATCTCTTACGTAAAGACCGATTGTACGGTATAACGCTCCTGTGTCAACATAGATTATGCCGAGTCTTTTAGCAAGTGCTTTTGCAACTGTGCTTTTACCTGAGCCGCTTGGCCCGTCTAATGCTATTCTCATTTTAACTCCTTTTAGTCGTTAAGTAGCAAGATTAGATTAAGAATTTATCTCGCATTAACGACCTGCTTGTATTTTATTTTCAACGCTCCGCGCTACTAGTCGTTCCATGCGGCGTGTGTGCCTGCAAGAGCGCCTGTGGAAAATGCGATTTGTAGATTGTATCCACCCGTGTAGGCGTCAACGTCAATTACCTCGCCTGCAAAATAAAGTCCGCTGATTTTTTTAGACTCCATTGTTGAAGGATTGATTTCTGTTGTTTTAATGCCGCCCGAGGTAACTATTGCTTCCTTAATTGGACGGAAGCATTTTATATCAAGGGAAAGTCCCTTTAATATTTCAACTAATTTTGCCCTTTGCTCCTTGGTTACGTTATTTACCTTTTCGCATGGACTTATACCGCTTTTGCGCACCATATAAGGTATGATTTTAGATGGCAAAAGTCCGCCAAGAGCATTTGCAAAGTCCTTATTTTGTTGCTTTGAAAAGTCGCTTAAAATGCGCTTATCAAGTGTCTTAACATCAAGAGCCGGCTTAAAATCAACAAGCGCGGTATATTTGCGTTCTCGCATATCATTCATATGGCAGGATGCGGAAAGCACAAGAGGTCCGCTTATACCGAAGTGAGTAAACAGCATCTCGCCCATTTCCTCAAAAACGATCTTGCCTGTATCGTTATTTTTGATTTTTAACGTTACGTTTTTTAAAGAAACACCCATAATCTCTGTTAGATTTTCATTCGTTTCAAGTGGTACTAATGAAGGAATGAGAGGTGTAACCTCTATGCCGTGCTTTTTGGCGAATTTGTAGCCGTCCCCGTCCGATCCTGTAAGAGGATAAGATGCGCCGCCTGTGGCTATAATAACCGCATCAAATAAATATGCATTTTTATCGGTTTTCAAGCCTGTGATTTTGTTGCTTTGCGCGGTAACTCCGATTACGCGCTCGTTTACCAGCTTCGCGCCGTAATCAAGCATTGTTTGCTTTAATGCCTGAACTATATCCTGCGCTTTATCGGACACAGGGAATACTCTTCTGCCTCTTTCGGTTTTTAAGGGTACGCCTGCATTTTCAAAAAACGATTTTGTGTCCTCGGTGGAAAAATAGTTGATTGAAGCGTATAGGAATTTAGGATTTGAGATTACGTTTTTTAAAAACTCATTGTTGTCGCAATCATTGGTAACATTACATCTGCCCTTGCCTGTTATGGCAAGCTTTCTGCCGACGCGATCATTTTTCTCAAAGATTGTTACATCTGCGCCGTTTTGGCATGCATAAACAGCAGCCATCATGCCTGCTGCTCCTGCGCCTATAATTCCTATTTTTCTTTGCTCATAGTTCATTATAGTAAGCCTTTTTCCTTTTTATAGGTTATAAATTCCTCGTAGGTTCCGCTGAAGTCGTAAATGCCGTCTTCCTTGATTTCAATAATTCTATTAGCAACTGTGTTTATTGTTTCATAGTCGTGAGAATAGAAAAGGATATTGCCCTTAAACTCGCGAAGCCCGTTATTTACAGCAGTAATTGATTCGAGGTCTAAGTGGTTTGTAGGTTGATCAAGAAGTAGGAAGTTTGAGCCGAAGAGCATCATTCTTGAGAACATACATCTTGCTTTTTCTCCACCCGAAAGCACGTTTACCTCTTTGAAGATTGCATCGCCTGAGAATAGCATTCTGCCAAGGAATCCGCGAAGGTATGTTTCTGTTTGGTCCTTGGAGTATCTTCTCATCCAGTTAAGTATTGAATCGTGGCAGCCCTCAAAATATTCAATGTTGTCCTTAGGGAAATATGATTTTGTAATGCTTATACCCCACTTAAATGAGCCGCCGTCTGCTTCAATTTCTTCCATAAGAACCTTCAAGAAGTTTGTAATTGCAAGCTCATCGCCAAGGAGTGCGATTTTGTCGCCCTTCATGGCTGTGAAGGAAATATTTTTAAAGAAGCCATTTTTGGTAAGGTCGGTAACCGTTAAGATGTCCTTGCCTGCTTCTCTGTCCATATCAAAGCCGATAAATGGATATCTACGGCTTGATGCAGGAAGCTCCTCAACTGTTAATTTATCAATAAGCTTTCTTCTTGAGGTTGCTTGTCTTGATTTTGATTTATTTGCGCTGAAACGGGAAATGAAGCTTTGAAGCTCCTTGATTTTTTCCTCGTTCTTTCTATTTTGTTGCTTAATCATTCTTTGAATAAGCTGGCTGGATTCATACCAAAATTCGTAGTTACCAACGTACATTTTAATGCCTGTATAGTCTATATCAACGATATTTGTACATACGTCATTTAAGAAGTGTCTATCGTGGGATACTACTAAAACTGTGCCGAAGTAGTCGCTTAAAAAGTCCTCAAGCCATGTGATAGCGTCAATATCAAGACCGTTCGTAGGCTCGTCAAGCAATATAATGTCAGGATTACCGAAAAGAGCCTGCGCTAAAAGCACCTTAACCTTATCTCTTTCGGCAATATCTGCCATTTGCATATAGAGTAAATCCTCACTAAGTCCAAGACCTTGGATAAGCTTTGAGGCATCACTTTCTGCTTCCCAGCCGTTAAGCTCGGCAAATTCGCCCTCAAGCTCAGACGCCTTAATGCCGTCTTCTTCTGTAAAATCCTCTTTGAGATAGAGGGCGTCCTTTTCCTTCATAACGGTGTAAAGTCTTTCGTTACCCATTATAATTGTGTCAAGGACAGAATATTCATCATAAGCAAAGTGGTTTTGCTTTAAAACTGACATTCTTACTGTGTCCGGAATTGATACGTCGCCCTTTGTCGGCTCAAGCTCCTTGCATAAAATGCGTAAAAACGTACTTTTTCCTGCTCCGTTTGCTCCAATTACGCCATAGCAGTTGCCCGGTGTGAACTTTAAATTTACGTCCTTAAAAAGTGTTTGGCCGCCAAAGTTGAAGCTTAAATTGTTAACTGTTATCATTTCATATTTCCTTTTCTTTTGATACTCTTTATATAATAACATATATTTAAGAATAAATCAAGTATAAATAAATTGTGTCAAATCGTTGAATTGGCGCAGCTTTTGTGTTATACTGTTTAAAATAACATCTTTTTCGGAGGTGAGCTTTTTGGATTACAAATATAAATTTTCTGTAATTATGGCTGTATATAACGTTGAGGATTATTTAGAGAAATCCGTTAACAGCTTAGTAAATCAGACTATTGGATTTGACAGCGTACAGGTTATTTTAGTTGATGACGGTACACCTGACAATTCAGGCGTAATTTGTGATAAGCTAAGGGAAAAATATCCTGATAATATAGTAGTTGTGCATAAGGAAAACGGCGGTGTTTCCTCTGCAAGAAATGAGGGACTTAAGCATATTAAGGGTAAGTACGTAAATTGTATGGACCCTGACGATATACTTACGGAAAACACTCTTGAGCTTGTATATAATTTCTTTGAAGAAAATTACGATGCGTGTGATATTGTAGGTATTCCTATTATGATGTTTGGCGACACTAAGGGGCCTCATTATCTCAACGATAAATTTGCAAGAGGCACAAGAGTAATTAATCTTCAAAAAGAGGTTAATTATTTTCAGCTATCTGTATCAAGCGCGTTTATAAAAAATGAGGTTGCACAGACAATTCACTTTGATGAAAGCTTAACTGTTGCTGAGGATGCTCAGCAGATGATTAGAGTTTTAATTAACAAGCCATTTTTAGGTGTTGTTAGAGATTGTCATTACGGATACAGAAAGCATGCTGGCTCTGCTCTTGCTAAGGGTCTGAAGCCATGCTGGTATAACGATTTTATTTATACGTTTATTTTACCGTCAATGGAGTATGCTAAGGAAAAATTCGGTTATATTCCAAAATTTGTTCAAAACGCTTTAATGAGCAATTTGCAATGGAGACTTACCGAAGCAGACGTTCCAAGCGCAATTAACAGCGAGGAGCTTGCTCGCTACAAGGACGGCTTAAAAAAATGCATTAGCTTGATTGATAATGATATCATTATGAAGCAGAAGCATTGCAGTCCTGACGTTAGAATTGAGCTTATTTCTCAAAAGTACAAAAACGAGGATTTTATATCCTATGAGAAAAATGATATTTTAGCGGGCTTTGACTCAGCCACGCATTCCAGACTTTCAAGCAGCTCGTTTAAGCTTGAATTTTTAACATTTAGCGATACAGAGGTAACTATTTCTGCAAGGAAGACGCTTCTTAACGTATTTGGTAAAATTGACGATGCTTATGCGAAAATCGGCAATGACGTGTTCAAGTCCAAGACCCTTTCATATATCAGCCACGGTAGATTTTTAGGCGATGATGTGTCGATAGATTGCCAAATTGACATTTCAATTCCTAAGGAAAAGCTATTAAGCAAGATAAATGAAATTCAATTTTACGTTGTAAAGGATGGAATTGAAATTTTAAATACAAATATTTCATCAGGTCCATTTTTTCCTATTGAAAAGAGATACAAAAATGCGTATTTCTATAATGGGGGATACGTGTATCAGCTAAAAAAAGCTTCTCTTTTAGTTAAAAAGGAAAAGCGAATATGCAAGTATGAAAGAAAGCTTTTAAGAGAGCTTTGGAAGTCAAACAGGCTTGGAGAAAGAAAGGCCATTATTGCAAGAATTTTAGCGAAAATTTATAAATTCTTCCACCGTAAGCCAATTTGGTTAATTTCCGATAGACTTAACAAGGCAGGAGATAACGGCGAAGCGTTCTTCAGACATTTAAAGAACATTAAATTTAAGGGCGCTAAATATTACTTTGCTATTTCTAAATGTCCTTCATATTACAGAATGAAAAAGTTAGGTGGAGTTATAAATTACGATTCACTTAAATACAAGATTATGCATCTTGCATGTGATACGATAATTTCTGCCCAAGCGGATTTACAGGTATATAATCCGTTTACCTATTATTCACATCCATATAAGGATATTTTAACTAGCAAGAAATTCGTTTTCCTACAGCACGGAATTATAGAAAGCGATTTATCGCATTGGTTAAATAAGTATAACAAGAATTTAACCGGCTTTACCTGCACAGTAAATGGCGAATATAGATCAATTTTAGACGGTAATTACTATTACGGTGAGGATGTTGTTTGGTTAACCGGTCTTGCTAGATTTGACCGTTTATATCACGACGAGAAAAAGCAAATTACTATTATGCCTACTTGGCGTAAGTATTTAATGAGCCACATGGACCTTAAAACTGGTATTTGGCAAGAAAAGGCAGGCTTTACTGAAAGCAAGTATTTCACGTTCTATAATAACCTTATAAATGATGAAAGATTGCTTGATGTGGCCAAAAAGCATGGATATACCATTGCGTTTATGCCTCATCCAAACATTATTACTAAGATTGATTTGTTTACAAAAAATAAGGACGTTAAATTCTACACGGTTGATGATGAATATAAAGACGTTTATGCAAGCAGTAATCTTGTATTAACAGATTATTCATCTGCGGTGTTTGACTTTGCATATCTTAGAAAGCCTTTAATTTATGCACAATTTGATAAAGATGATTTCTATGGCGGTAACCACGTTGGAAAGACAGGATATTTCGAATTTGAACGCGATGGCTTCGGCGAGGTTTGCTACGAATACGAGGAAACTGTAAATATGCTTATTCAGTATATGGAAAACGGTTGTGAATTAAAGGATAAATACAGAGAAAGAATAAATTCATTCTTTGCATTTAACGATAAAAACAACTGCCAAAGAATTCTTGATAAGATTTTAGAGCTTAAATAACAAAAATCCCACTTCTTTTGAAGTGGGATTTTATTTTAAAGTGCTGCGATAATTGCGTTATAGAGGTCGTCGTATTCCTCAAATGCAGGGAGGGTTGGATAATCTGCCTTGATTTTATCTGTGCTCTTAAAGAGGAAGCCTGCCTTGGAATTTAAAATCATGCCAAGGTCGTTGTAGCTATCGCCTGCGCAGATTGTGTCGTAGCCGATTGATTGGAGAGCCTTAACTGTTGTGAATTTGGACTTTTCAACTCTCATTTTGTAGCCTGTGATTTCACCGCTTTCGCTAACCTCAAGTGTATTACAGAAAATTGTAGGCATGCCTAATTTTTTCATAAGTGGGGCTGCAAACTGTGTAAAGGTATCGCTTAAAATGATAACCTGTGTTTTTGCGCGAAGGTTGTCTAAAAATTCCTTAGCGCCCTCGATTGGCTCAATCTTTGCGATTGTATCTTGAATTTCCTTTAAGCCAAGACCGTGTTCCTTTAAAATTGCAATACGGTACTTCATAAGCTTATCGTAATCAGGCTCATCTCTTGTTGTTCTTTTTAATTCAGGAATGCCACTTGCCTCTGCAAATGCAATCCATATTTCAGGCACGAGTACGCCCTCTAAATCTAAGCAAACTATATTCATTTCGCTCATTTTGTTTTCTCCTTAAAGTATATATTCTGTATGCATTTTATTGTAGCACAAACTATATTGTGTGTCAATATTTCTTAATAAAAAATAGAACGGAATTTCCGTTCTATTTTGGTTTTTATTTCTTATTTTAACAAATTAAATTGAATCAACATAATCACAAGCAGCAAGGGCAGCTATCGCACCGTCTGCGCACGCTGTGGCTACCTGTCTTATTCTCTTTTTACGGCAGTCGCCTGCAACGAAAACGCCTTCTGTTTTTGTAAGGCAGTTTTCCTCGCTGTCTGCATATCCGTAATTATCAAGGGCTAACACGTTAGAGAATGCTTCGTTTTGTGGAATAAGACCGATTGCAACGAAAAGACCGTCAAGGTCGATTGTAACCTTTTCCTCTGTTGCAACCTTATTTATTGTGATTTTATCAAGCTCGTCCTCGCCATGTAAAGCGTGAAGTGTTGCGCCTGTTATAATTTCGACGTTATTCTTTTCACTAAGTCTTTCTTGAAGCTTCTTTTCGCCTGTTAAGAAGTCAAGATTTTGAATAACGTAAACCTTTTTAGCAAGGTCGGAAAGCAAGATTGCTTCCTGTAATGCAGAGTTGCCGCCACCTAAAACTGCAACTGTTTTTCCCTCGTAAAATGCACCATCGCATACTGCACAGAAGGAAATTCCGTTGCCGATATATTCAATGTCCTTTTCAACGCCAGGTAAGCGATGCTTTGCACCTGTGGCGATAATTACTGATTTACATTCAAATTCGCCGCTATCTGTAACAACTGTTTTAATTTTGCCGTCCTTGATTTCGGTAACCTCACATGGCTCAATGTCTGCACCCTGCTCAAGCACCTGCTCAACTAATTTTTCAGCAAATTCATTGCCTGTTAAGCTGATAAAGCCTGGAATATTTTCAACCTTTGGGGAATAGGTAATTTGTCCGCCAAATGCGCCCTTTTCCATTACTAAAACCGTTTTATTTGCTCTTCTTGCATAAAGTGCAGCGGTAAGTCCCGCAGGACCTGCACCTATTACTATTATATCGTATATCATCTTTGTCCCTCGCTCTCTGAGGCTCTTTCGTTTGTGTTGTTTATGTTATCTTGATTAAAATAGCGTAGTCAAAGCTACGCTATTTTAATTATTTATGCTAAATACTTTTTGATGTCAGATACGCCTGTGTATTTTTCAACGTTGCCGTCCTTTACAACTACAAGTGTTGGTGCTTGCTTAATGCCTACTGCTTCAACAAATTCCTTGTTGTCGTTAGCAATAAGTGCTTCATATTTAACGCCTGCCTTATCAAGTAAAGCGATTGCTATTTTGCAGTTTGGACAAGTTTCTGTTTTTACTAAGTATATACCGTCTGCGATTTTGCCGCATGATGCGCAATCGTCAGCCTTTTCTGTTGGCTTGCCGTTACGCTTGCAAACAGACGTTTCGATATTATATACTGCTCTATCCTTATACTCTTGTGATTTACCATCATTCCAGTTTTGAACAGGACGGTAGTAACCTGTGATACG
This sequence comes from Eubacteriales bacterium, assembly GCA_045632345.1. GTDB lineage: Bacteria > Bacillota > Clostridia > Oscillospirales > CAG-272 > RGIG2000. The sequence goes on from JAZQWM010000039.1 coordinate 186,494, forward strand.
GCTGTAAACCTCTGTCTTTTCGCCACACTCAGGACACGTATATTCCTCGCCTGCGATATAGCCGTGGTTCTTACATACGGAGTATGTTGGAGACATTGTGTAGTATGGAAGCTTGTAGTTTTCTGCAATCTTTCTTACTAAGTTTGCAGCTGCCTTCCAGTCAGGAAGCTTCTCGCCTAAGAATGCGTGGAATACTGTACCTGACGTATAAAGTGTTTGGAGCTCGTCTTGAATATCAAGAGCTGTAAAGATATCCTCTGTGTAGCCTACCGGTAAGTGTGAGGAGTTTGTATAGTATGGTGATCCACCCTTGCCTGTTGCAGCGTTAATAATATTAGGATACTTCTTTAAGTCGTGCTTAGCAAGACGGAATGAAGTTGATTCTGCTGGAGTTGCCTCAAGGTTGTAAAGGTCGCCGTACTTTTCTTGGTAGTCAGAGAGGCGCTCTCTCATGTGGTTGAGGACGTCCTTTGTGAACTGTTGAGCCTTTTCGTTTGTTAAGTCAACGCCTACCCATTTAGCGTTTAAGCAAGCCTCGTTCATACCAACTAAGCCGATTGTGCTAAAGTGGTTAGCGAATGTACCAAGGTATCTCTTTGTGTATGGATATAAGCCGTTATCAAGAAGCTGTGTAATAACTGTTCTCTTGATTTTTAGTGAACGAGCTGAGATATCCATAAGCTTGTTAAGTCTGTTATAGAAGTCCTTTTCGTCCTTTGCAAGATATGCAATTCTTGGCATGTTAATTGTTACAACGCCAACTGAACCTGTTGATTCGCCGCTACCGAAGAAGCCGCCTGACTTCTTACGAAGCTCACGAAGGTCGAGACGGAGACGACAGCACATTGAACGAACGTCGCTTGGCTCCATATCGCTGTTGATGTAGTTTGAGAAGTATGGTGTACCATACTTAGCTGTCATTTCAAATAAGAGCTTGTTGTTTTCTGTTTCGCTCCAGTCAAAGTTAGACGTGATTGAGTACGTTGGAATTGGGTATTGGAAGCCTCTGCCGTTAGCATCGCCCTCGATCATGATTTCGATAAACGCCTTGTTTACCATTGCCATTTCCTTTTCGCAATCCTTATACTTGAAGTCAACCTCTTTACCGCCAACGATACAGTTAAGCTCAGCAAGGTCTGCTGGAACTACCCAGTCAAGAGTAATATTGCTAAATGGTGCTTGTGTACCCCATCTTGAAGGTGTATTTACGCCATATACGAAGGATTGAATGCATTGCTTAACCTCTTTATATGAAAGGTTATCAACCTTTACGAATGGAGCTAAATATGTGTCAAATGATGAAAATGCTTGCGCGCCTGCCCATTCATTTTGCATGATACCAAGGAAGTTAACCATTTGGTTGCAAAGTGTGGATAAGTGGCCTGCTGGACTTGAGGTAATCTTACCAACTACACCGCCAAGACCCTCTTTGATAAGCTGCTTTAATGACCAGCCTGCGCAGTAGCCTGTAAGCATTGAAAGGTCGTGAATGTGAATATCTGCACTTCTGTGAGCGTTTGCGATTTCCTCATCGTAAACCTCTGAAAGCCAATAGTTAGCTGTGATAGCGCCTGAGTTGGAAAGGATAAGACCGCCAACTGAATACGTTACTGTTGAGTTTTCCTTAACTCTCCAGTCATTAATTTTAAGATAGTCATCAACGATAGACTTATAGTCAACCATTGTTGCGCTGATATTTCTTACCTTTTCTCTTTGCTTACGGTAAAGAATGTATGCCTTAGCAACATCCTCGTAGCCAGCTCTGGAAAGAACTGCTTCAACGCTGTCCTGAATATTTTCTACTGTGATTGTATGATCAATAACCTTTGGCTCAAAATCAGCTGTAACCTTTAATACTAAAAAGTCAATTACATCCTGATGATAGCTTTTTTCACATGCTTCAAATGCCTTTATGATAGCCTTTGAAATCTTTGTAAGGTCAAGGGTAACCTTTTTACCGTCACGTTTAATTACGTCGTACATTTTTGTCTCTCTCTTTCATAGTTATTTTAATTTTCGGTTGCTCTACAATTTTATCACAATATATAGTTTTTGTCAAGAAAAAAACACAATATTTTGTGTTTCTTTTTAAAGAAAATCACAACATATTGTGTTATACTCCTCGAAGATTAACCTCTTCAATATTGTTTTTCAGCACCTCTAAAAAGCCCGTAAGTTCATGTGGCGTATAGGCTGACAGGTTATTTCCTATCAGGTTTTCGTTGTCCTTAAAGCACTGTAAAAAGTACCTTTTTGCACCCTTAATCCACCATGAAATTTTCTCAAAATCCTCTTTTGTGTGCATCTCTTTTACAACGGTTGTTCGGAACTCATAATCAACCTTGTTTTCAAGTAAAATTTGAATACTTTTTTCTATATCCTGAATTTTTACGTTCACGTCTGCTACCTTGGAATAGTTTTCCTTAGAGGTCTTGATGTCCATAGCTACGTAGTCAACAAGTCCCCTGTCAATTACCTCTTTTAGCTTTTCGGGATATGAGCCGTTTGTATCAAGCTTTACTAAAAGCCCTGTCTTTCTAACCTTTTCTAAAAATTCAAAAATATCCTTTTGTAAAAGAGGCTCTCCGCCTGTTATACATACTCCGTCTAAAATTTCCTTCCTTTTAATTAAATAAGAAAGAATTTCATCCTCGGAAAATAGATTTGCTTCATCAATTACAAGAGTGGCGTTGTGGCAGAATGGGCATCTAAAATTACAGCCGTATGTAAATATTGTGCATGCTACCTTGCCCGGGTAGTCAAGCATTGTCATTTTTTGAAATCCGCCGATTAGCATATATACACTCCTTTTCATTTAATATATATATATTTTATCATAAAAAATCTTATATTACAACAGTTGATAAAAAATACATCCTACCTTTTAAAGTAGGATGTTATTTTTCAGTTTATGGGAAGAAATGGAGTTTCATTTTCTTCGGGCAATATATTTTTCTTTTCTTTGCTTTGACTGAATAGCCATTCAAGCATTTGTGGGTTGCCGCCTATTTCATCCCAAATTATATGTCCGCCGCTGCTTAAAGAGCCGTCCTTATGGCATTTGAAAATTACGGCTGTGCTTCCTGCATCTCTTAACGCTTCAACCATAGCTTCTGTGCCTGCATACGGAACGGAGCCGTCATTTGATGCGTGTGCCGTAAATATTGGCATATACTTTAGATTTTCTGCTTGGGAAACATCAGCGCCGCCGCAAACAGGAACTGCTGCTGCAAACATATCCGTATGACGCATAATTAAGTCCCACGTACCAAATCCGCCCATTGAGAGTCCCATTGCATAGTATTTATTTTCATCGGTGGAATATTTGTTCTTAATTGAATTAAGAAGCTCAACTACTGCCTTTAATTCGTTTGATTCAGGAACATTATCAATGCTATAATTTCCATTTGCCCACGGTGTATCTACCCATTGGTTATTCCACGGACATTGTGGCGCTACAACGATTGCGTTCTCGATTTTTGTATTTTGTTGATTGAACATTGATGGAACCATACCGCCTAGCTGCGCCATATTATCAGTACCGCGCTCGCCTGCTCCGTGAAGGAACACAATAACAGGATAGTCCTTGCTTGCATCATAGTTTGATGGTACGTATAATCTATAAACTAACGTAGTGCCATCCTCTGCTGTATATGATAAGCCGTTAAAAAGCTCGCAAAGCAATGTCTTATTATAGTTACCCACATTAGTTTTGAGGTAGTTTACGTACGTAACGTCCTTATACGCGCTGCTCTTGTAGCTAAAAGTATAATCAGCGTCGATTGTTAATTTGTTGTCTATTTTCTCAGATAACACTACATCCTTAAAAATACGAATCGCGTATGAATAAAGAGCATCGTTGGCTGCGTAAATAACGAAGTCGTCTCCGCTAACGTCTAATACAAAGTCATTCACGTCAGACATCTGCGACGTAGAAAAGCTTATCTTGTTTCTTGCGTCTCCAATAATAATTTCCTTTTGACTTACGTCCATATTCTTTTCAACTGCTTTATATTGCATTTGAACGTTGTAGGTTGACTTAATATAAGATACTAGCTCTTTAACCTGGCTTTCAATTATTTCATTATCCTTAGGATAAACTATTGTGTAATTGGAAACGCTGCCGCTGAAAATTGTGATATCCGTGTCAACAGGCTCATTATCCTCCCAAACGGCGTATAACGTGATATCGCTTGGACCCATTTTAAAGCTTGAACCGTTTAGATACTCAACATTGCCGTTAGGTGTAGTTGACCAACCTACAAAGGTGCACTCAGTCTTTTTAAACAAGTTAATATCTAATCTGAATTCCTCGTCGGTATATAGCGTAACGCTTGTCATTATTCCGCTTCCGCCATTGGCGTTATAATATAGAACATTTTCGCAAGCAGTCCATTTTGCGTAAACCTTTTTAGCTCCCGTTGCGTCTGCACTGATTTTTTTAATCTCATTTTCAAACGCGCTGTCGCTGTACCAGCCTAAAAATTCGTAGCCATCTCTTGTAGGGTCTAACAAAACAACCTCTTGATTAGGCTCGCGTAATAATGGATTTTCTTCGTTATTTACACCGCCGTTTAGCTCATACTCTATTTTGTATGATGTTTTCCAGCTTGCATAAAACGTTATTTTTCCCGTAGTTCCTTGGGATATTCCTCTTGTGCTTTCGCCTGAAAGATCAGCGCTTGTGTACCAACCAACAAATCCGCAATCTGCTTTTGTTGGTTCCTTTAAATAAATTATATCCTCGATAGTGTATTCACTTGGGTTTTCGCTATTGTTCACTCCACCGTTTAGCACGTACTCTATTTCGTATTTGATTGGTGTAAATATAGCATCAAACGTAACGTCGCTATTTACTTTGTATGGGAAGCTAACAGTTTCTCCGTTTACGCTCCAGCCATCAAAGGTATAGCCAGGCTTAGACGTTTGATCAGCTTTTATGGGTGTGCCTTCCTCAACTCGCATAGAGCCTATACCCTCTCCACCGTTGGTGTTGAAGGTTACTGTGCAGGTGGATTTTCTGTGTATTATAAACGTATAAACCTTTTTAGCTGAGCCGTTTGTTACACATACGTAATACGTGTTGTCTCCGGTTGATAAATTTACCTCTTTGCTTACTATTTCATTCTTACATTCTATATCGCTTGCAAGAATATACTTTGCATCTTCAGCTACGGTTATTTTTTCGTTAAATGAAAATACTTCAGTAGATTTTGAAACAGATATGCTTGCAGTGTCGCCATTCCATTGGAATGAGGTTGCACTTATGCATGTTCCCTTTAAACCGTTTTCTAATTCATCTCCACAGGATGCAAAGCATATCAATGATAGTAATATGCAAATTATAATGGGGATTATAATTTTTTTCATAATTTACTCCTTATTTTTTTATATCATCAAGGCCCATTTGCTAAGGGATCTACCGGGGAAGCTCTCAACATCCTTGGGTCTGCCCTTTTGATATTCTCTATAACATGTTGGGAATGCGGTGTCGCTATATTTACTTCCAAAGTAGTAGGTGTTCCATCTTTTGTTTTTCTTATAATCGTAAAGAGTTCTTGCTTCCTCTGTTTCAAAGGAATAGAGTTTTTCAAAATTCTCCTCGATATTTATGCCTTCATCGATTTCATCAAGGATTTTTTCGTATATAGAGTTTTGATGTCCCTTTTCGCAAAGGTAGTTAAGCACCTTTTTGTATGCTTCGTTATACTTGTCTCTGCGCCAATAAAGTCCTTTTTTAATATCAACTAAATCGGTATTCCAAAGTAGTGATAAATCGTTTGAAAGAATGAGCGCGGAAATTTTTTCTGCGTAAGCATCGGTAAATGATACCTTAGCGCATTTAGAGAGAAGATAGAAATCCTCTGTTTTCTCTACGTATGCATCGTAAAACTCATGACGTATTTCCATAAGTCCCTTATACGCCCAAAAATCGTAAACGTCATGCTTGTTGCTATCTAAATATCTAATGCCATCTACTGTACCTAAAGCAGCTTTTATATAATCTTGGCATTTTTTATTATCGGTTGGGCTTTTATTCGCCTTTGACAAATGCAGTGCAGCGAGGGGATGACCTGAATCGTATGCTAAATGGATATGCTTTTTCTTTTCCTCGTAAATTTCATTTCTTTTTTCATCGTTATTACGTAAAGCTTCACTCCACAGCTTATCAAGAGTCCACGCTAAGCAAACTAAAGCATCGGCGTATGCAGCTTCCTCTGTGCCTGAAAAGGATTTTTCCTCATCGCTTATGTATGAGGCAAGCTCAAAAAGCGTATGCTTTGTTGGTAAATCTAAAACAACATTTTTATTGTGGAAATCTAATGCACCAAGAAGTAATGCTCTTTGCTTTAAATATGTTATATCGTTTAAGTCAATATTACTTAAAAGCTCAATACCAAAATCACGATTTATGAAAAATTCGTATCTTAAATAGTTAAGGTCTTTTATTAAAGCATTAAGCTTTTCCCTTGCATAGATTCCGTATTTTTCGTTATCCGTTTTGATATATAGGTAATATACACAAAGAATGTCATAAAGTGGTGCTTATACCTCGGTGTGTGCATACTTGCCTTTTTCTGCTCTTTGTTTGATTATACCATCAATTGTTAAAAGCTCGTTGTTATTTAATTTTATTTCTTCAAGAAGCGATATATCAACGGTTTCGATTAAATTTTCAATCATTTTTACACTCCCTTTTTTAGAAGCTCTTTATTATATTGTAATGTGTAAAGATTATAGTATTTGCCTTTTTTGTTTAAAAGCTCGTTATGGCTGCCTTCCTCAATAATTTCGCCATGGGATAAAACTATAATTTTATCTGCATGTTGAATTGTGGAAAGTCGGTGGGCTACCATAAGCATTGTGCCTACGTTCATAATTTTTTCAAGGGAATTTTGAATTAAAACCTCAGTTTCGGTATCAATGTTTGCTGTGGCTTCATCTAAAATCATAACAGACGGCTTATGTAAGATTGTTCTTGCGAAGGAAAGAAGCTGTCTTTGTCCTTGTGAGAAATTGTTACCTCTTTCTCTTACCTCGCTGTAAATTCCGTTATGAAGCTTATTTATGAAGCTATCGGCGTTTACGTATTCACAGGCTTCGATTATTTCCTTATCGGTAAAGGAATCATCTCTTAACGTAAGATTTGATTTAATTGTGCCTGAGAATAGGAACACGTCCTGAAGCATTTGTCCGAAGTGGCGGCGAAGTGATGATATTTTGATTTTCTTAATATCAATGCCGTCAATTAGGATTTGTCCCTTTTGAATATCGTAGTTACGGCAAATTAATGATAAAATTGTGGTTTTGCCTGAGCCTGTTGAGCCTACGAACGCTACCGTTTCATTCGCCTTTACCGTAAAGGAAACGTCCTTTAATACCCACTCGTTTTCAATGTAGCTAAACCATACGTTTTTAAATTCAATGTTGCCCTCAATTTCAGTTAGCTCTATCGCGTCCTCGCTATCCTTAATTGTTGGCTCAATATCTAAAATTGTAAAGATTTTTTCAGAGGAAGCAAATGCGTGCTGAAGGTGGTTAAATTGCTCCGCTAAGCTTTGGATAGGTGTAAAGAATTTGTTAGTGTACATATAGAACGTAACTACTGTTGCGCTAGTTATAGTTTGTCCTAAAAATTCGGTATCGTTTATGTATCCCTTACCGCCAAGGTAGAAAAGTGCTAAAACTGATGAGATATAAAGCATATAGACGATTGGTCTAAAAATACCAAACGTAAACATTTGCTTTCTTTTTGCGTTGCCTAGATCTGTGTTTTTAGCATCGAATTCTGCTTTTTTGTATGCTTCGCGGTTGAAAATTTGAATAATTTTCATGCCCGAAAGGTTTTCGGATAAGTAGATGTTTACGTTTGTGATTTTTTCTCTTACGCTTCTAAATGCTTTTCTTGAAAACTTTCTAAAGATAACTGTAAAGAGTATTACAAACGGAATGAAGCAAAGCACCATAAGCGTTAGCATATAATTAAGGCAAAGCATAGCAATAAGCACGCCGAAAACTACAAACACGTTCTTAACTAAATCTACAATAAGGTGTGTAAACATATGGGAAAGAGCGTTTGTGTCATTGGCTGTTCTTGTAACAAGTGTACCAACAGGAATGTGGTTTAGCTGCTCGTGGGAAAGGCTTTCAATGTGAGTAAATACGTCCTCACGAAGCTTAGACACGATTTTTTGTCCTGTTTTTTGCAGTATTACCGCCTGGAAGTAGGTGCTTATAAGTGATACTACAAGTATGCTTGCGTATGCTATTACTAACACGTAGAGCTTATTTAGCTCAAAGTCTTCCTTTATCATTCCCTCAATATAGCCAACCATAAGAGGTGCTATAATATCGTAGGAAATTGAGAATATCATTAAGAAAAGCACAAAAAGGAAGCTAAGAGCGTGTGGCTTTGCATATTTTAGAAGTCTTTTTATAAGCTCAGAATCCTTCATATTTCTGTCAAAGCCTATGGCTGTTTTTTTGTCCTTCATAAGAGCGAAGGCAACTACGAAAATGATAGATAGAACGCCTATAATTGCTCCTATTACTATAAGAGGGTAAAATTCTCTCATTACTTGCCCTCTCTTTCTTCTTCAAGTCTTTGAAGCTCTACCATGTTGTGATATGCTTCGTTGGTATTATAAAGGTCAACGTGCTTGCCTACTGCGGATATTTCGCCGTCCTCAATAAAGATAATTTTATCCATATTTTCAACGGTGGAAATACGGTGGGCAATTAAAATTGTGGTTTTATTCTCTCTTACTCGTTTAAGCTCACTTAGGATGCTTTTTTCCGTTTTAGTGTCAACGGCGGACACGGAGTCGTCTAAAATCAAAATCGGGGCGTTTTTCATAATTGCTCGTGCGATTGAAATTCTTTGCTTTTGACCGCCTGAAACGGTAACGCCTCGCTCGCCTAAAATTGTATCGTAGCCGTTTGTAAATTCGATTATATTTGAGTGAATATCGGCAATTTTTGCGGCTTCCTCAACTGTGAATACGTCGTAGGAGTCAGAGGCAAATGCGATATTGTTTGCGATAGTGTCGCAAAACAGGAAGTTGTCCTGTGGCACGTATGCACAGTTTTTACGGACTGATTTAATTGGAATTTCGTTTATGTCTATGCCGTCTAAGAAAATCGTGTTGTTTTCCACGTTATAGGTGCGTAAAATAAGGTCAACCACCGTTGTTTTGCCAGCGCCTGTTTTACCTATAATGCCTACGTTTTCGCCTTGGTTGATTTTAAATGATACGTTTTTAAGTGCATCATATTCGGAGTCTGGATATCTAAAGGTAAGGTTTTTAAATTCAATTTCGCCCTTTAGGTCGGTTATATCTCTTACGCTTTCGCTATCCTTAATTTCTGTTTCGCCGTCAAGGAGCTTAGATATTCTCTCAAGAGACGCTTTTCCTCTTGATTGCATTTCAATAAGCTTGGAAATGGCGGTAATTGGCCATATAATTAAGTTAAAGTAGCCGATAAATTCAATAAACTGTCCTGCGTTAAATACTTCCTCGTGTACTAAGTATCCGCCGTAGCCTAAGATAACGCAAATTACGCTTTCCACAAAGAGAGTTACGAAAACGTTTAAGAGTGTAGATGCTTTTGTAAGGTTTACGTTGGCTTCCTCATTTTTGCGGTTTAGCCATCTAAACATAAGAAGCTCTTTTGCTTCCTTAACAAATGCTTTAACTACTGCAAGACCCGAATAATTTTCTTGGGCGAAGTCGGAAATGCTTGAAAACGCTTCTTGGCGAAGTCTCCACTTTTCCATCATAACCTTGCGGACAATTGTGCCGATTATGAGCATAAGCGTCATTGGAATTAGTGATAGAAGTGTGAGCATTTTGTTCATTTGGAACATTCTTATAAGAGACCAAACGCCGAGGACGGATGCATCAAGGAAGCTTAAAACTCCCATGCTGAGACATTCGTGAATTGTTTCAAGGTCGTTTGTGAAAAGGGACATTAGGTTGCCTACCTTGTTTTTGTGATAGAAGGATTGTGGTAGGTCCTTGCACTTATCAAACATTTTTCCGCGAAGATCGGTTTCTGCCTTAATGGCGCTACCAAAGAAGCATACACGCCATACAAATCTGCCTACGACTAAGAATATGATAACGAAAATTAGCGGTAAGCAAATTTTATCAAGCAAGAAATCCATATTAAATTGATGTGGGACGTTATCTATTACGACGTAGCCGTCGTTTATGCCGTTTATTACCATACTGTAAAGCTCAGGTATTAAAAGCTGAAAGTAGTCAACGACTATAAGCGCGATAAGTCCTAAAAGAAGCATAGGCATATGCTTCAAGTAATATTTATTTATGTGCTTTCCAAAAAGCATAGACTATACCTCTTTTCTGTTTTATTTTAGATTATCAAATATCATATTTGATAGCTTATCAAAGAATTCTTCGTTTCTTGGATAATTTTTAAAGGTAACATCTGTTTCTGCCACCTTGTCAAGAAGTGCGATTGTTTCCTCTCTGCCGATTTTTCTTTCAAGCATATAGAGGAGTGAAACGTCGTCAAGCGCTTCCTTAAATACCTTTAAGCGAAGTGATGGGATAACTCCGTTTCTGTATGGATATACGGAAAATGCATCGCCTGATGGGAATGCTCCGCCGGAGTGGGTTATCTTATATGGGTTGATTTTCTTTTTGGAAAATTGTGTGTAATAGAAGTTATATCCCCATTGTAAGAAGCCCTGTAATGCGAATTTATAAATTTGTGTGCCGATAATTCTGTTTCTTTCAGAGGACATTGAGAGGAAGCGGTTTGATACCTCCCAGGTTTGTCCGCAGCAGTAGTAGCCCCACATATTTGTAGCTCCTGCTTCAAGGAATTTATGAATATGGTCTATGCTACAAACGGGTCTTTTTACAAGGTTTCTTTTATAAAATTCAAGGTCGGAAAGAGCGTCCATTTGCACGCAACCGTCAAGAAGCGGATTTAAAATCTCTGTTGCCATACGGTAGTTTTCAATGCAATCCATATTTGGCTCATCGGACGCGTGGAATACGATATGCTCCTTATCAATGCCCATAGACGTAAGCTCTTTAATTATTGCAGGGATAAGGCATCCTAAAAATTTCTTGTATTCCTCGCCTGTGGCATCGGTCTCCCAGCCGAAGATACGCTTTTTCTCGCCGTTTACGGTTGCAATTACCTTTGGCGCGTGCTTTGCGCCCCATTGGGTAAACATATGGTTAATTTCAAAGTATCTTGTGCCGTTTTCTCTTGCGATATTTATAAACTTACGAAGGTTGGCAAAGTCAAATTCGTATTTGCCGTTTTCGTACGTAACGTCAACTAATTGGACAGTTGTTCTTTCTCCGCCCTCGGCTGTGTCAAGAGGTGGGGTTAAAACAGGGATTAAAATCATGTTAATGCCGTGATCGGTTGCCATTTTTATGTATTTTGCGATTAAATCCCAATGCTTGTCGGAATAAACCTCTGCCTTATGGAAGTTAGCAATGCAGTCGGTGTGGAACCATTGCGTGAATATAATTTCCTTTTCCTCAAAGGTAATGTTTTCTATTTTTACTGTGAACGTAGCTTCCTGTCCGTCGCTAAAAATTACGGAAATAGGATATTTGCCTGCTTCAATATCCTTTGGCAACTCAATATTTAACCAAATTGCGTTGTAGGATTTTTCGGCAATGATTTTATTTTTAGATTTTGGCGTTAACGTGTCAGGATAAAGCACGTCTGTATCTAAGCGTTGATACATACCGTCGTTACATTTTTCGTATGTTGGAAGCTGACAAGGTACAAAGCCGAGCTGAAATACCTTTATATATTTTTTTAGAGGGGACTTGATTTTATAGGAGTATTCGCCCTCTCCCTTATATGCGATTTGATATGAAAAGGTTTGTCCCTTGGCTACTCTTATTTGCTTTTTTGATTTTCCAAAGATTTTGTCCGGGAATACCTTTGCAAGTGATGATAATTGTTTAATTTTAATACTCATTTTGCACCTCATAAATGAAAATTTTCATCCATTATTTATTTTATCACAATATCTTTGCGCGTGCAATATATATTATAAAAAAATTCACACCCGCGGGTGTGAATTTTTCTTTGTTATGATTCTGATTCAATGTGGTCGATTTCGTAAATTGAGATTGATACGTCTTCTCTTTCATTTTCATTTGTGCTTGTTACAGTGAACACTACCGTTTCGTTTGCGTCAGCGTCGTATTCAACATATCCGTCAATAACATCCAAGACTTCACCATTAAAGTTAACCGTTACATTACCTTCAATAACGATGGAGCTTGCTATGTCAGGTGTTACGGTGAAGGTTAGGCTTTGACTTGGTTGAAGCATAAATGAGTTTTCGTTTTTGTAAAGAGGAAGTGGAGTATCCTCTGTGCTTGCGTATGCATTAACGATAAATTCTACCTTGTTATAGTTATTTTGTGCAGTTGAGGACACATATACCATGATTTCATCGCCTTCGTTTGCATAGATATACGTGCTATTTGAGCCTGCGGTGCTATTTGATACAACTGATTTTGTTGTGTTGTAGAAGTAGATGCTATTATTTGGTGTTTCGGAATTAACAACAACCATACAGTCCTTATCGGCAATCCACTTATAGTAAGCGATAGCATCCTTTTCAACGGTAACCTTAGTATTTTCGCCAAGGACTAAATCGTAAGGATTATCAAGTGCGCCCTTGTCGGAGAAAAGCTTTAAGGTGTATGTTTTTTTCTCGGTTGATTTGTTTTCAAATTTTATGATAACCGCTCTGCTTGAAGCCTCAGTTAAAGGCATTTTGAAGGAAATTTTGTTCTCTTCATCTGCTTCTCTTGGGTCATCCTGACCGTATGTAACTACTAAGCCTTGTGCATTTTCAACGAGGAAGTTTCTGCCGCCACCATAGATAATATAGTAAACGGTGCCGTTTGCTTCTAATTCAATTTGGTTTTCATCCTCAACAGGGAATGGTCTTGATGGTGTGCCGTTTGGAATATTATTTTGTACCTCGATTGCAACCTCTGTGCCCTCAAGCTTTGTTAAGCCAGCAACGTCAAGGAAGCCTTCTGGAAGTGAGATTACATCTGCATAGCATTCGCCACTAACGGTTACTGTTGCCTTGCCGTTTGCATCTGTTGTTACTGTTGTAATTTCCTTATCATCCTTGTCAACGATAGAGATTTTTGCATCCTTAATAATATCTCCCTCTTGGTCCTTTAAGGTGATTGTGTAGGTTTTTTCAACTACCGCACTACCGGTATCAGTTGATGTATCTACGCTTGTATCTGTATCGCTATTTGTGTCGGTGTTTGTGTCGGTGTTACCGCCACAGGATACTACTGACATTGCAACAAAAATCAAGCATAGCACCATAAAAAGAGTTAAAAATCTTTTCATTAGTATCTCCCATTCTGTTTTTTAAAATTTATAGATATATTGTAGCATTTTTTTATGCGTTTTGCAAGAGGAAAAGAAAATTAGGTTAAATTTGGATTGGATAAAAATTTAAGCAACCCGTTTGGGTTGCTTAATTTTTTGAGGCGTGTTGACAAAAAAAGATGCCGCCTTATTTTTTTCTTTTTGAAACAATGCGAACGATAATTCCGAAGATAATTTGAACAGCACTTATACCAAGTGGAATAAAAAGCATATATTTTCCAACTTGTCTTACATATATGTCATCGGAAATAAGAGCAAAAACGCCCAATAGCATTACAAACAACAGGAAGGCAGAAAATACCCAAACAAGAATTTTTAAAACAGTTCGAAAGGTACGCGAAAAATATCGTTCGGGAATGATCCATTCCATTAAGAAAAACCAACCTTCAATAATTGCATCGCCCAATAGTTCCAAAGGAAAAAACAAGCATCCCATACCTTTACCGCCTTTCGTTTCGTTGGTTTCAGTATAGCATAGAGGGGGCGGTTTGTCAATCCGTTTGCGCAAAGCGCAACATCATTGATGCGAAGCCCACATCATTGCGAAGCTCATCATTTGCCGTAGGCAACCTCGTTCATTTGTGTCCGCCTGCGGCGGAATGGTGTTAGCCTTTGGCTAAATGATGTTGCGTGCGTTGCACGCAAATGATGTTGTGTCCTGCGGACACAAATGAAAAAATCCTGAAAGCAATGCTTTCAGGATTTTTTGAGACGTGTTGACAAAAAAGATGCCATGTTTTATTGGGGCTCAATATGTTGTTCTAACTTTGAAATTTTATCAATTCGAGATAATTTTATGTGTTTGATGATAGAAACGATCTCAAGCACAAAAATGGCTAAATAATATGAGAAGTATATATAGATATTAATTCCAAGTTTAGCACCGACAAACAACATCATAGGAATCGCACCAAAAAGCATAACTGCCAGCACGATGTTAAATATCGGGTGGATTCTCAAAAACGCCTTTACGACAGATATAACCGCATCTACAAAATAGAAGATTAAACTCAATATTGAAGTTAGAACGGCATACACCCAAAAAGCAAATGATTTGCTAACACCCATCTCAGGCTCAATTTCATCAATTGATACAATAAATGCAGTAATCAACAAGCCCAAACTAAATAGAGCGATAAGCATAGCGATTATCGCCGGTATTTTTGTAGTAACGTTTTTCATATCTCTCCCGCCTTTCGTTCCGTTGGTTTCAGTATAGCATAAAGGGGGCGGTTTGTCAATCCGTTTACGCATCCACATCACGCCGAAGGCGTGTATATCATCCGCAACTTGTTGCGGTATATCATCAAAGCGGTACACTTTGTATATCATCAAGCCGCAGGAGAATACACGCTGACGCGTGATGAGATACAGCCCGAAGGGCTGATGATATGCACCGCACTTCGTGCGGCGATGATATACCAAGCCTGCGGCTTGGATAAAAAAATTCCGAAAGCATTCGCTTTCGGAATTTTTTGGAGGTGACGGTCGGATTTGAACCGACGGATAACGGTGTTGCAGACCGGGGCCTTACCACTTGGCTACGTCACCACACTATAATTTTATGTCGAGCATTCACTTTTGTGAATAAAACAACATCCTCAAATCATTGAGGATGTTGCAATTTGGAGCGGATTACGGGGCTCGAACCCGCCACCTCAACCTTGGCAAGGTTGCGCTCTACCAAATGAGCTAAATCCGCATATTGAGTGCCTCCGGTCGGAATCGAACCAACGACACGGGGATTTTCAGTCCCCTGCTCTACCAACTGAGCTACAGAGGCAAATTGGCGACGGTAAGGGGGCTCGAACCCCTGACCTCCAGCGTGACAGGCTGGCGCTCTAACCAACTGAGCTACACCGCCATGGATAAGCGAACACTTTCGTGTTCGCTTACTAGACATTGGTGGAAACAATAGGGCTCGAACCTATGACCCTCTGCTTGTAAGGCAGATGCTCTCCCAACTGAGCTATGCTTCCAAATCCGTTTTGTTTCGGTTTGACCATCGCGTTTTGTGTCTCTTGCCTTGCGACGTGTGTTATTATATCATAGTGATTTTCATTTGTCAATACCTTTTTTTAATTTTTTTAAAAAATTTTTATTTTTTTATTTTTAGTATGTTTTGTGCTTTTTTCATTACTTTTTCTCTTACTTATTACCCAAGTAAAAAAGCCCTGCGGGCTTAAGGGGGAAGCGCCGCAGGGCGGGGTGGGTTGGGGTGTTTTTTGTAGTCTGGGCTACGATATCATTGGAAGTGAGACGTTATTTTGTTGCGATACTTGGCAAATTCGATATCGGTCATTTTGCTTATGCACATTCTTACGTCGCGGTATGCTTCGATGAATTTTGGAGAGAAGCAATCTAACTCGTTAAGCTCGTCTATTCTTCGGTCAAGCTCGTTAAGTGTGGCTTGCTTGCCTTCCTGCTGCTTTAAGCGAATATCAAAGAGCAGGTCCTTTTTGAAGAATGGAATCCATTTATCAATTTCACTTTGGAGAACGCCCTTTCTGTTTTCGTCATTAGAAAGTCCGCGTTGAATTTTTATTGGCAAGATGCCTAACGCGATTAAGTTAAGAACCTTATCCTCAATCTTTTCTGTTCTTCTGACGTTTAATTTAATATCGTAATAGATTTGCGCCGCGATTTTATTTGAATCGGAGAACATTCTGTTCAAGTAGCTTCTTTGAGGTACGTCTCTTTCGATATCCGTTATAAATTCAATGCCGTCATCTATATAGTCCTCTGCTACGGTTTGCTTGCTTGGATTTTCCTGTGCGGATTGCCTCATAATTTTCTTGAAGCTTTCAACTATCGATGACTTCTTCTTTGCCCTTACGGGCTTACTAAAAAAATCGTCGTCATCTAAACCTTCAAGCGCAAGCGTTTCCTTTATATAATATCTGTTTGCTTCCGGGTCATAGCCGTTATATTCAAGCTCGTAAGCTTTTTCGTCTCTCTTTACGTCGGTTCTATTAAAGAACGGTGTCATTGAGGATTTAAGATTTGATGATACTCTTGATCTTACGTAAAACTCGCCTAATTGAAGCTCGCCTAAATCGCTCTTTATTACAACAGGAATACTGTGGGTTTGAACTGTCATTTGTGCAACGCCTGAGTTACCGATATTGGCGGACATGATGAGTCCTTCCTTTTCTCCCATGGATTCAGCGAATCTCTTCTTGGATAATTGGTTATTACAGCCAAGGAACATATGAACGTCGCAGTTATCAAGGATTGTTGCGGCTACCTTTTCGCCGTAAACCTGGTCAAGCTGCTCAAGTGATTGAACTGACATGTGCATCCAGATCTTACGTGAACGAAGCGTTGAAATCTTGTTACTCATGCCCGGAACCTGAGGTAAATTGCCCATTTCGTCGGCAAGGATAATAAAGTCCTTATCAAGACAACGTGTTGGATTCTTGTCAGCCTTTTCGGAAAGAGTGTTTATTAAGTCGTTCATAAACATCATAGCGATATTATTTGTGATTTGTGAACGGCTATCTGTAATTAAGAAGATTGCATAATCCTCTTCACATTCTGCAATTTCCGACACTAAAACGTCGCTCTTTGCAGTTAATGCTGAAATTGAAACTGATGAGTACTTATTAAGCTCAGCGTTAAGGCTTGAGGTATAGCCATCACGGGTAACCTGCGCCTTAATATCGTAGCAAGCTCCCAATGCGCCTGCAACTACCGTAATATCGTCTGCTCTTCTTAACCACTTGATTAAAACCTCGTAGCCGTCCTCTGTTGTGAAGGATATTCTTGCAACGTTATTAAGAGTAAACTTTTCCTTAGTCATGCCAAGGTCCTTGTTTTCATAATCACGAAGCATTGTATAGATTATTGCTTTAAGGCAGCTTCTTCCGCCCTCTGTCCAGCTAAGGTTTTTAGGGTCGGTGTTTACTACTATGATTTCGGCAAGCTCGTTTACGTATCTGTCGATTGCATCCTTTAATTCAAAATATCTTGCAAGAGCAACGCTGTTTGCCTGCGCTACGCTTTCGTATTTAACGCCTCTATAGGTTTTACCGATTTGACCGTTTTCTATGGCTTTTTGGATTTGGCAGCATTCCACGTGATAATCAAAGATTGTGGAAAACGGATTATAGCTTGCTGAGAAAAACGGATTTCTCATATCTATAACTCTTACCTTATAGCCTGCGTCCTCAAGCTTTTTGGTATGGCGCATATACATTTCGCCTTTAAGGTCCATAACCATGAAGGAAGGACGTTTTTCCTTCTTCATTTTAGAATAGAAGTCAATGCGGTTATCGTAGAGAACGGTTGTTTTTCCTGAGCCTGTTGATCCGATTATAAGGTCGTGTGAAAGTGGATAAAGAAGCACGTTTTCATCATCCATATAAACAGGCTGTCCGATTTCATCTAGCGTTGGAATTTCGCTTTGCTTAATCCATCTGCCGCCTTTTACTTTAGCGCCGTTTTCTTTACAATCTATACATTTTGAGTCCTCGTGGGCTCTTTCGTTGGATTCAAGCAAAAGTGTTTCTATGTTTTTGATGCTAAAATTCATAGTTATCTCCTTTCATTATATATATAACGTTAAATTTTTATTGACCGAAGCCGATTTTTGAGGTGCTTTTCTGATTGAATACGGATTTTTCAATCTTCTCTCTTTCGGTTTCTGTAAGACATAATTTGGCTTCGTTTTCAATTTCCATAAGCCAATCAATTTGAAGTCTTTCATCATCGCCAAGAGATTGCGCCTTTAAAGCATACTCGTATGCTTTTTCATATTTGTGAGCCTCGTTTGAGATTATAGCAAGGTATTCAACTAATGGAAGTGTCTTTTCCGTTCTCATTGCTTTCTCAAATGCTTCGATAGCCTTATCAAGCTTGCCTCTTGCATATTCGTAATAGCCGATTTCTAATAGGTTGCCTTCCTTTTTAACTGATCTGTGCCATAATAATTCGTTGGTATAAACTACCGTGCATTTTTGTGTGTTGTAAATATCGTTTAATGCAGATACTGCTCCGTGTAAAACCGGAGAAATATTAGTTCTGAAAATTGCGCAAAGTAAAAAGTTTTTGCATCCTACCGGGTTGCCGATGTCTTCTTTTTCAACGTATCTTGACGCTTCAATAAGCTCGTTTACTTGGCTTGCATCAATGCTATTGGCTACTGCCATCAAGCGTAAAAGTCTGTCCTTCTGAGCCGTGGAATAAAATCTTCCGAGTGTGGCTGCATAGTAATTAAAAAATACCATTTTGATTTCTAAGTTTTCCATATTTTTTCTCCTTCTCTTTTTATTTCACCCTAATTATACTATTATTTAAAATTTAACTGTGTGTGTTTTTTCCGAAATAAAAGCAGCTCACGGCTAAAAGCCATGAGCTGTTTGTTTTTATAGTTCAATTTCGCCTGCGGTGGATTCTAGGCTACTGTATAACGATATTGCTTTTTCGAGATTTACCTCTGTTCCTATACCGTTTTCGTAGCATACCGCTAAATTATATACGTTTGCGTATGATTTAAGCGTTTCGTAGGATTTTTTTGTTAATTTAAAGAAATTATCGTAATCTCCGTGGTCGAAATAGTGTGTACATTTAAACAGGTGCTTCGTTTCATTGTTCAAATGACGCGGGAAGCCGTAAAGTCTATTGCTTTCATCGTTTGAATCAAGAAGATCGAAACGCATTATATTTACCCTGCTAAACATCAAGCTATTGCTATTTGCAGGCTCCTGCTTAATTACGATGCCATTTTTGAATGAATCCTCTGATATACGCTTACATTTCGGATTTATCAACACCTGCTTTAACGATTTTGTATCAGCAAATGAAAGCTTGCCTATGTAATTCTTGCTGTTTGGAGCAATAAACTTACTAAGCGAGGTACAACCGTAAAACGCTTTATCCATAACGTCGGTGGCATTAGTGGAATATTCGCCCTCTGTGCTGTTTATTGAAACTAGCTTTTTGCAGTTATAGAATGCTTTTTCGCCTATTACCAAAACGTTATCCGGCAAGTCAACCGTTTCAACGGTTGAGCCTTCAAACAGTGAAGTAGGAAGCTTTTTCGATTTTAATGATGATAAATCAACGTTTTTAAGATTTTTCGCATTAGCAAATGCGTAAGGGTACACGTTTTCCGCATCAATCAATGCAAATCTTTGAACCTCTTTTTCAGCAGGGTATTTTACTAAAGAATTCGTTTTATTCTCGTATAAAACACCGTCTTTTGCAAAGAAATGCTTATTGTTATCGTGCGCGGTAAATCCCTTGCAAACACAATATCTAAATGCGGTTTCGCTGATTTCGCTTACGTTTTCTGCTATTTCATAGCTTTCTACGCCATCGCGGATTGTATTGGAACGAGTAGCGCAAATCAGCTTGTTTCCCCACTTGCTATACAGTGAGCCTTTTTTTGATTTGCAGCTTAAATTCCATTTACTAACCACCAAATGCTTTGAGTAAAGAATACTGTCAAAGTTTACGCTTGGCTCATGCTCGGCGCTGTCGTCTTCCGTTTTTCCGTTTTCCTGTGAAGCAGACGATGGCTTAGCTGCGGTGTTACTCAGCGTCTTCATCTGTGCATTTACGTTAACATACCAAGGCACAAAAGCAGAATTGACCTTCTCAAAATTTACAACGTCAAAGAAATTTTTCGTAAAGCAGCCTAGATTGATTAACGGCTTGTTTCGTTCTATATCCACCATACAACCGTTACAGCATAAAACTATTAGATTTACAAAATTTTTGATTGCCTTAAGATGCTTTTGGTTTTTTCTTTCGTTGCTGAACTTTCTTTTCACGTCTGCCTTTTCAAAGCGTGAAATGAACTTATTAAGAGCATAGTAAACGCTAGCTTGATCATCATCTGACACAGATTCGCATTTATTAAGGCTTATCAACTCGTTCTTGATTTTGTTGGCAAAGTACGGTGTTAAATTTTTTTCAATCCTTACGAGATTGTCAAAATAGAAACGATCCACCGTAATATCTTCCTTTATTGCTCGCGTAAAAAAGTCGTGAAGCCAAACGCCCTTAAAGAAGTCCTCATAAAGCTTATGAGAAAAGACTGCCTTATAATATTTGATTTGGAATTCGTCATTAGTACCGTTATTTTTTACCGGTTCTGCGTATTCCTCAAATCTTATAATATGCTCCAATTTTCCGTTTTGAACAAGCAGCTTTGCCGCAGCAAGCTCGTCCTTATCCGTGATTTTATACACGCAATATCTGGAAATATCAAGCGTTCCGCGTCTGAATAGCAGGTCGTTTCCGTTAGGGTTGACTGAATAGTATATTTTTTTCAAATATTCATCAATCAAATGCTCGGCACATTGAATTTTTTTGATTTTAGCTTGACGATTAAGCTTAAGATAAAGAGACATAAGCATTGGATTTTTCAAAAGCTCCAGCAGCTTATCATTTCTCTTGTTATATACGTGAGGAGCAGCCTGTCTTACCTGGTCATCACTTAATGGAAGAAATTCGCCCTCAGTAACGTTTGTTAGTCCCAACGCAAAATTCGGCTTTTTGCGAGACGTCATAACAAATAGGTTTTTGTAGCCGCTAAGCTCATCAATTTCATGATATATGCTGCTTTCAATATCGGACGGTATTTCATCCAACGCATCAAACAGAATAATCAAATTATATCTTTTATTTTCTATCAGCTTTTTAATATTACAGTTGTGGTAACGGTAATTTAAAACTGATAATACGGTCTTTTTATCCGGCATTTCCTTGAAATCCTTGCCAGACAAATAGAGATAGGCATATTTACCCTTTTGAAATAGCTGGCTTTTTAGGTATAAATGCTTTAGCGTTGTGCTTTTTCCGCCACCGCCGTTACCAACTAATAATAAGTTCTTGCTCTCTCTGTAATGCTGCGATAAATAATTTTCTAACGGACTTTTTTCTCTTAAGAGCTTTTCCTTCAAGTCATTAGATGCAGAATACGCATATTCATCATTTCCTGCCTTAATAAAGGGTAAAATATTCATATTGATGTCATCGAGCATTTTTTCAATGCCTACGCTTTCATTGCCGTCTTTTCTGCCGTGCTCCTTGTAATAGGTTTCTTTGAATCTGCTACAAATTTATCCACGCACGTTAAATCGTCCTCATTATCGCCTAAGGTGTTTTTAGCAATTAATCTCAGGGATTCAGGTTTCTTAACGTTGCCTTCTAAGCTTCCTATGATGTTATCTATGTCTTCAATCAAATTTTGACAGTTGACGTAGCGTTTTGTAACGTCATCATTTATTGCTTTGCTCCAAATATTGCTAAGCTCCTGCTTAACTCCACCGAAGCCCACCAGCATCATATTTGCATCAAAGCCGTCGCTTAGTCCTTCCTTATTTCCGCAAATTTAGTCTAAAAGAACCTTAACGGCAGCCGTTGTATCGAGCACTTTGGCAAAGGAATCATCCTTTTTAACTGCTTCGCAGTACTTGTTTATATCTCGTGTCTCATACCAGCCCGGTGTAACCCCATAAACAAAGCCCTCTCCGTCCTCGCTTTGTAAATTCTTTACAACCTCATTAAGAGACGTGGTAGAGCCAAAATCAAAGAGCTGCATTGTATATGAATCAGTTTCATTTGCCTTATATTTGAATATGTTGTCAGGCTTTACGTCAAAGTGAATATATCCTTTTTCGTGTAATGCCTCTAAGGATTTTAAAAATCCCTTGTATGCCTTGAATAAGGCAATAAAATCATTGCTGCTTTCCAATTTAGAAACGCCGATAGTAGATCCGTTTGTTGCTACGAAAACCTCATAGCAAACGCCGTCCTTAATCTCGGACAAAATTTGTCTTAAAAAATAGTTGCCTCCCTTTGATTGGTAATGAGATGCTATTTCATCGTTTATTTTTTTCATTCTTGCCAAATAAGCTTTATTGTTATTTGTGCTTTTGTACAGCTGCTTAACTAAATATTTTCGCTCATCTGCATAATAGACGATGCACGTACCGCCGCATGCAAAAATGCAATTTTTTAAATGAGGAAATTTCTTTTCCATCTCAGAAATTTTTTCATTTTTATCTAGCCCTGCTAGCTCTTCGGCGTTTAATGGGGTTGGCACTAAATTTATTACGCTTTTCGAATCGTTTCTTTTGATTTCTGTTGCTTCGGTCATTGCTACTCTCCTCTAACAATGTTATAGCGTGCTACAAAATCAGCTTTTTTAATGTAGTATCGATGACACGGTGCAATTTTATTTAGCTTCGTTATCTCCGTTGTCGGTTTCGCTATCGTCTCCGCCGTCTTTTTGGTCGGTTACGTCAATAAAAGCTGCTTTGTATAAATTCTTATTTAAGAATTCATAGAAAACAAAATCTCTACATGGATATTTCTTTGCGCCCTTGTGAGCCACAATTCCTTTGTAGTCAATGTTATGTAATGCGTAAAGCAAGAGAAAATCATATTTGCTAAGCTCTGCGTTAAGCTCAAGCATTCTGCAGCTTTCAAGCAATCTGTTGATTTTCTTCTCCATGATTGCTCCTGCTTTGCTGTAATCCATCGCAAACTCGCCCTCGTACGCCTTTATGGTGCTTGAGGTTAATGTTATTAAAATGGTAGCAAGCATCATTTCTCTTGACACGTTTTCTTGATTGTTTATTACTCTGCCAAAATCCGCGTTAGGTATTTCAAATATTTCGCCTGAGCCTATTTTAGCAAATTGCTTATGGATCATATCCAGCTCTTTTTCAAGCTCATCATCCTCAATGTAGCGAACGTTATCCTCGTGAGCCTTGCCGTCAAGAACGTATTCTCTGTATTCCTGATAATCAATGCTGTGAAGATATCTTACGCAGTTGGCAAACATCTGCTCACTTAAAAGATATAATCCCACCTGAACGTCTCTTCGTGTAAGGGCAAACTGTATAATATCGTTTAGCTTATACTCGTAAACCTCGCCGTTTCTTCTTTCATAAAGACCGATAGTGTTTTGGCGCTCTCTTTGAGTGATAATTCGTGTAATATTGTCTATTGACACTCCGCATAATAGTGATGCGTAAGCAAAATATCTGCTTACATGGCATCTGCCAAACTCGTGAGCATACGTGGATACGAATTTATATGCGCTCATTATGTTACCCGTGCTGTTTTGAATATCTAATGAGCTACCGAGGGTTTCTATTTTTTCAAAATCACGAGCGATGTCTTGAGTAAATTGACCGTTTAAATCCGCTCCACCGGAGCTTGACACCTTTTCAAGCGTCTCATCGCTATATAGCGCGCGGAACGTGGTATAAGCGTTGATGCCTTTTTTGTCCTCTAATAAAAGCGATACTGCAACACAGAAATCGAAGTAATCGAGAACGTAAAGTTTTTCTAAGCCTAGCATGCCAATATCGTTATTAAATCCGACTAGCTTTTTCTTTCCGTGTCTTTTATGTATTCCCAAAAATAGGAGAAGGTCTAAATATTTTTTTCTTTCAAGATTTCTAACGCAAGCAGGTAAATTTCTGTCCTTTAGCCAGTTTCTGACGTTTCTTGCAAAGGTATCAACCTCTGCACCGTTTAAGATAGCTGCGCCACCGTTTGCTACGGTATAGGTTAGCAACGTTTCCAGATACAGAGCCGTTTCCTACGGCCTTATCTACCATGGACTTGAAATACTCAATTCTGTTTTTCTCAAAAGCGTCCTCGTTAAGCGCTTTTTCAAAAGTATTTCTAGCCTTTAAAATTGTCATTTTTCTAACGTTTAACATATTATCCCCTCCGCATATATTTACTTATTACTTTTAACAGTAACACATGTTTTAAGGCTTGTAAATACTTTTTTCCAACTTATTCGTTATTTTTCCACATAATATTGCATTCTACCCTTACATATGATAAAATAAAGCAAGGAATAATTAAGGAGAATTTTTATGAGCAAAATTAAAGTTATGTCCTTCAATCTTCGTTATGATAATGAAAGAGACGGACTAAATTCATTTTCAAATAGATTTGACAGAGTTTTAGAGGTTATTTCCAAGGAATCCCCCGATATTATCGGCTTTCAAGAGGTGCTTCCTTCTATGAGGGATAAATTAAGAGCTGCCTTACCTGACTACTGTATGGTTAGCTGTGGCAGGGGTAGGAATTTGGACGGAGAATCAATGCTTATCGGCTTTAAGGCTGACAGAGTTGAAATGATTTCCTGCGAGAGCTTTTGGCTTTCATTAACTCCGAGTGTTCCGGGCTCAAGATACGGCGGCGACCAAAGCGGATGCCCAAGAATGTACACCTCTCTTCTTTTGAAGCACAGAGACGTTGAAAAGCCATTTAGATTTATCAATACGCATTTAGACCATGAGGGCGAAAATGCAAGATATCTTGGTGCTGTGCAGTTAGTTCAAGCTATTTCACAATACAATGAAAAGTTTGTATTAACAGGCGATTTTAACGCGTTGCCTGACACAAAGGAAATTAAGCTAATCACATCTGCTCTTGCATACAGAGGCGCTATTGACTGCTCAGCGGAGCTTGAGCCAACGTTTCATGAGTTTGGCGTACGCACAGGAGATAAGCGAATAAAGATTGACTATATTTTCACAGACGGAAAATGCGATAATGCATATTTAGTTGAGGACGTTCCTGTAAATGGTATGTATTACTCCGACCATAATGCGGTTTGCGCTTATATTGAGCTTTAACTTAATAAAAAAATCGGCAGACTTCTCTGCCGATTTTGTCATTTTATAATATATTTAAAGTTGTGTCTTGAAATAGTTTGGATTTTGTGATATGATAATTATGTATCGGCTCTATTAGGGCTACTAATTAAGGGAAAGGAGAAAATAGAAATATGAAGCTGATTATAGCCGAAAAGCCATCGCTAGCAAGAAATATTGTTCAAGGCATTGGTAGGTTACAAAAGGATGAAATGAAAAAGAAAAACGGCTATTTTGAGGGTGGCGACTATATTGTTACCTGGGCTTTCGGTCATCTTTTCTCTCTTGCAGATATCGAGGATTATTCTCCGTCAAATTCCACCAAGTGGACTATGGATAATCTTCCTTGCTTTCCCGACAGATTTAAGTTTGGTCTAAAAAAGGACGCTAACAAGCAAATAGACAGCAGCGTTGAAAAGCAATTTAACACAATTAAGTATTTGTGTAACAGACAGGACGTTGACACGGTTGTAAACGCAGGAGACTCTGACCGCGAGGGAGAAATTATCGTGCGTCTTTGCGTTGAGCATGCTTTACAGGGCAGTAAGTCATTTGTAAGACTTTGGTTGCCTGACCAAACGCCTGAAACCATAAGCACAGGCTTAACTGAAATGAAGGATGAAACGGAATATGACAATCTTGCAAACGAGGGTCTTGCAAGAACGTATATTGACTGGCTTTACGGAGTAAATCTTACAAGATTTGCTTCTATTAAGACAGGAAAGCTTCTTCGTGTTGGTAGAGTTATTGTGCCTATTGTAAAGGCTATTTACGATAGAGATATGGAAATACGCAATTTTACTCCGCAAAAGTATTATATGATAGCTTCCCATGAGGAAACAAACGGAGAAGTTGTTGAACTTAACTCAAAATTAAAGTTTGAGGAAAATCAGCTTAGTGAGGCTAACGCTGCCTGCGCTAAGTATAACAGTGAGGATGCCATTGTAACCTCTGTAAAGACTAAAAAGGATACAATGTTCCCACCTAAGCTATTCTCTCTTTCCAAATTACAGAGCTACTTAGGTAAAAAATACAAAATGTCAATGGATGATTCCCTTAACACTGTACAAAAGCTTTATGAGGACGGTTACGTAACCTATCCTCGTACTAACTCAGAATATTTGGCGACAGCTGAGCAAGGAAAAATGAAAACGATTATTGCTAATATTGCAAAAATGAATTATCCTGTTGCTTTCCGTTTTTCCAAGTCAATCTTTGATGACGCGAAAATTGAATCTCACTCTGCTTTAACGCCAACTTACAAGATTCCCGACCCTAAAAAGCTTACTGAAAAGGAAAGACAAGTTTACACCACGATTTTCAGAAGATTTGTGGCGGTATTTTGCTCTGAGGAATGTAAGGTTGAAAAAAATGAAATAAAAATCAGCGTAGGCGAGCTTGAGGAGTTTACGCTTAAGGGCACGGTTATTTTAGAAAAGGGCTGGACAAAGTTTGAGGAGCCTTCTCAAAAGGATAAGATTTTGCCTAAGCTATCAAAGGGCGACAAGGTTAACACTTTATTTAAGCCTGTTGAAAAAATGACATCTCCGCCTAAGCATTATACCATTGAAACGTTAAATAATTACCTAAAAAATCCTTTTAAAGAGGATAAGGCACAGGCTGAAGAAAACGATGATGACGACTACAAGGCAATTTTTGAGGGTCTTGAGCTTGGAACTGAGGCTACAAGAACGGGAATTATTGAAAATGCGTGCAAGAGTGAATACATTCAGCTAAAGAAGGACGTTTACCACATTATGCCGGTGGGAGAATACTTAATCGAGTCTCTTTCGCAGCTTGGTATTATTATGGATAAATATAAAACAAGTCAGTTAGGCCAATCCTTAAAGAGGGTTTTCCGTGGGGAATGTACTATTAACGATAGCGTTGATTTGGCAAAGAATGAAATTCAAGGTGTATTCAACGTAGCTCTAAATGCTGACAATGACACCGGTAATGCTTGGGACGTTATTGGAAAATGTCCTTTATGCGGTGGCGACGTTTTCGTTGGCACTAAGGGATATGGTTGCTCTAACTATAAGAGCGGTTGCAAATTTACAGTTTGGAAATCCATTAGCGGTAGGCCAATTTCAGTAATGCATGCGAAATCTCTTATGGAAAACGGAAAAACCGATAGAATTTACGGTTTCCTTACTAAGAACAAGAGCAAGTTCTCTGCTATACTTAAGCTAGAGGACGGCAAATGCGTTTTTGAGGATATTGAATACGAAAATCAAGCAAGTGAAAGCGCAAATCCTATCGGCGAAGCTGTTGGCAAGTGCCCACAATGCGGTGGAAACGTAGTTACCACACGCTTCGGCTACGGTTGCGATAAATATAAAGACGGATGTAAATTTGCCATTGGCGGCACTATTTGCAGCCGTGAAATTACAAAGGAAGAGGCTACTGCTATTTTAACTAACGGTAAAACGGAAAAATTAAAGGGATTTGTATCAAAGGCGGGAAATAATTTTGATGCAGTTCTAAAATTAGACGAAAATAAAAAGGTTGTGTTTGATTTTACAAAATAGCAAAAATCTGCTGACAGCTGACGGTTATTAGATAAAGGAGTTTAATCTATGGAAAGAGTTTCAAAAGTTAATTACTATTTAGATATTGCAGAGACCGTTTCACAAAGAAGCACCTGCTTAAGAAGAAGATTTGGCGCTATTATTGTAAAAAATGACGTTATTGTATCTACCGGATATAATGGCGCGCCAAGAGGCAGACAAAACTGCAACGACCTTGGCGTTTGTATGAGAGATAAGCTTGGTATTCCAAGAGGCGAAAGATATGAGCTTTGCCGCAGCATTCACGCTGAGGCTAACGCTATTATTTCCGCATCCCGTGAGCAAATGCTCGGCAGCACGCTTTACCTCTGCTGCACCGATCCAAAAAGCGGAGAGGTTATTGGTGGAATGAACTGTTGCATGATGTGTAAGCGCCAGGTTATAAACGCAGGTATTTCAAAGGTTGTTATTAGAAACAACAAGCTTGAATACACAGAAATTGACGTTACAAGCTGGATAAACGACGACGACAGCTTATCAGGAGTTTTTGGCTACTAAAATGTCTATAACCGTAACAAATATGTCAAGAGACGACGTATCGTCTCTTGCGAAAATTGATGAAATTGTTTTTGGCGGTAGCTTTAAGGAAGATGATTTTTTAGGCTATATTGATAGCTCTATTTATTGTTTTCACGTGGCGAAAATTGACGAAAAAACGGTGGGCTATATTGGTTATATGCTAATTGCAGGGGAAGCGGATATTATAAATATCGGTATTTTGCCTGAATTTCGCGGTCTTGGTATTGGCAATATGCTAATGGACGCTATGATTGACGTGCTTAAGAAAAACAGTGCGACACGTGTTCATTTAGAGGTAAGAAGGTCTAATAACGTGGCTATCTCTTTATATAAAAAATACGGTTTTATCGCCACAGGGGTGTCAAAAAACCATTATAAAGATCCTATAGAGGATGCCGTAAGAATGTCGATGACGCTCTAAAAATGTCAGCGGTTAGCTGTTAGCTATTAGCTGGCTACACAATCAATTTTAACGAAAATTTTAATAGCTGACAGAAATGTCGGCTTAATAAACAGAAAGGATATCTGCTGACGGCTAACGGCTGGCGGCTGACTACTTATGTATATATTATCTTTTGAATCCTCATGTGATGAAACTGCTTGCGCGGTTTTGGAAATGGATGAGGGTAAACGAATAATAAAATCAAATATTATTGCCTCTCAGGTTGATATTCACGCTCTTTATGGCGGTGTTGTGCCTGAGATTGCAAGCAGAGCCCACGTTGAGGCGATTTCAAGCATTACGTACGAGGCTCTTGACAAGGCGGGAGTTTCTCTTGATGAAATAGGTGCAATTTGTGTAACTAACGGTCCCGGTCTTATCGGCGCACTTTTAGTTGCGGTTAATTTTGCTAAGTCCTTGGCTTATGCAAACAATATTCCGCTTGTGCCTGTAAATCATATTAAGGGGCACGTGGCTGCAAACTACTTAACATATCAGGATTTAAAGCCGCCGTTTTTAGCGCTTGTTGTGTCGGGCGGACACACGTCATTTTTTGACGTTAGGTCATATACGGAGTACGAGGAAATTGCTTCCACGCGCGATGATGCGGCAGGAGAATCATTTGATAAGGTTGGACGCGTTATGGGTCTTCCCTATCCGGGCGGACACGCTATGGACGTTTTAGCCACACAGGGCGACGGATTATCAATTAAATTTCCTTCCCCTGCAATTAACGGAGAAACGCTTGACTTTTCATTTAGCGGTCTTAAAACTGCTGTTATTAACTACTTGAATACTAAAAATCAAAAGGACGAAGAATTTAATAAGGCTGACGTGGCTGCCTCATTTACCTATACGGTTGTTGAGGCTATCAAGTCTAAGGTTGAGCTTGCCTTTAAAAAAACCGGTTACAAAAATATTGTTTTAGCCGGTGGTGTTAGCGCAAACACTCATATTCGTGCAGGAATTAAAGAGGTTTGCAATAAATTTAACGCTGACTTTTACGCTCCCGAGCTATCGTTATGCGGAGACAATGCTGCTATGATTGGCGCACAGGGATATTATGAATATTTAAACGGAAATATTGCTAATGAAGGACTTAACGCATATCCAAGCTGATTGATGGATGGCGATTAGGTCGCCGCATCAAGAAAGGACTAATATGAGATTAGAGATTAAATATACGGGAAGTATATTAAATTTGCCATCACGTGTGGCTGATTTAGCACCTACTGTAAGTAAAGAGGACTTACAGGTTATTATTTCCCTATTTGGATATATGGAGTATTTCAGCAATTTTGAAAATGCTATTCCCCTTTTGGCTGAAAAGCTTACTATTAGTTGTGAGGACGTTAAAGCTTCAATACAGTTTTGGGCTAAAGCCGGGGTTTTAAGCGTTGACGGAATTAAGGAATTTGAAAGCAAAATGGTAACGGAGACATCACAAAACGGTGTTCCCTCTTACACGGGAAATCAAATTCAAGCCTATATTGAAAAGAACAAAAAAATGGGCGAGCTTTTCACGGAATGTCAAAGCGTTCTTGGTAAAACCTTTAATAAGCACGATTACGACAACGTTATATACTTAAAGGAAACGTATAAATTCAGTAGCGCTTACATTCTTTTACTTCTTGCTCACTGCGTTGATATTGGAAAGCCAAATTGGGCGTACGTGAGAAAGCTTGCAACTGAGTTTTACGATAACGGAATTACTACATATAATAAATTAGACAAGCATTTTGCTGACAGAAAGAACGAAAAAACTCTTGAATATAAAATTAGAAAGCTTTTTGGCATTGGAGAAAGAGAGTTTATTAAAACTGAAAGAACTGTTTTTGAAAAATGGATTGCTCTAGGCATTGATTTTGAGCTTATAAATCTTGCTTATGAAATTACCGTTGAAAAAACGCAAAAATCCTCTCCAAGATATGCAGATAAGATTATTGATAATTGGCTATCAAACGGAATTAAGACCGTAGAGGATGCAGAAAATGCACAATCACAATACAAGGCGAAGCAAAAGACCGAAACGTTTGATGCAGACGATTTCTTTGAGGCGGCGCTTAAGCGTTCATATGAGGACAAGGGGGATGAGTAATGGCTTATTCTAAGAAAAATGTAGCGGCAGTTTACGAGGAGTTTGAAAAAAGACGCGACGAAAACGAGGCTGCATGCAACGAAAGACTTTTCGAGGTTTACTATAAGTGTCCTGAAATTAAGGATATTGATATGGCTCTTTCCCGTGTAGGTCTTAATATTTTTGGGGCTACTATGCAGGGTAAGGACGGTCTTGACGAAAGATTAAGATTACTTCAAGAGGAAAATGAGAGCTTACAAGCAAGAAGAATAGAGCTTCTTGATTCCTTGGGATACGGTGCAGATTACACCGATATGAAATATAACTGTCCTTTATGTCAGGACACAGGATATCAGGGCGTTAAAATGTGTCAATGTCTTAAAACCGCACTTACTCTTAAGGGATATGAAAGCTCAGGTATTAAAAATCTCTTATCTACACAGAGCTTTGAAAGCTTTTCATTTGACGTTTATCCTGCCGAGTGCCAAGATATTATGAAGCGTAACTTTAACAAGCTACATAAATTTGCAGAAAACTTCAAGACACAAAAGGAATTTTTCTTGCTTGTTGGCGGTACAGGCTTAGGAAAGACACATCTTTCAACCTCTGTTGCTAAGTATTTAATCGAAAACGGCTACGATGTAGTTTATGAAATTGCGCAAAACATTTTCTCTGATTTTGATACTGACAGATTTAGAGACAGATTTAGCGACACTGAATTACTTTCAGAAAAGTATTTTGACTGTGATTTACTTATTATTGATGATTTAGGCACAGAAATCGTTACCAACAATACAGTTTCCTACCTATATAATATAATCAATACAAGAATTAACAAAAAGCTTCCTATCATTATCAGCACAAATCTGAGTGCTAAGGAAATTAAATCAATGTATCACGAGAGAATTACAAGCCGACTCTTTGGCGAGTTTACTATCGTGAAATTTGAGGGAACGGATGTTCGCAAAAAGAAAATAAGCGGATAAAAAAACAGAAAAAGAGAGAGCTTTTCGGCTATAAACCGATTTGCTCTCTCTTCTGTCATTTTAAGAATCTGCTATTATAAAATTTTCACAGCTCATTCATAGTAAATCTTTATTTCATCCTTGCTTAGAAATTCATAATTCAAATCAATGTATCCATCATATCTTGCTGTGCGAAGGATGTTATTATCATTATCTATTATATATCCAACAAGTCTTATTTCAAATGAGTTATTTTTTGTATCAAAAACATCCTTAGGTATTGTTATTTTTTCACTGCCGTTATAATTTATGCTATAATTCATACCTTTTTTACGACGGATTCTATCAGATGTATATCCATATTTTTCAGCTGATGCTTCTTCTTCACTTATTTCCTTGATATAATACCAACCGTCTATATTTCTGTAGTCATCTATATCCTCTGCTGACAAAAAATTAGCTGATTCCGCCCGGCGCGCATAAATAACAAAAACAAGGTTCAAATGTTTAGCCCCTAAGCCGTGCTGACCTTTAAGGCTTTCATTATTATTTATATCATATAAGCCACAGTAAAAATCAAATGTAACATTGTCCGTTGTAAATTTATCAGTATCGGCTTTTATGCCTATCATAGGCGCAAAGCCTGAATATATACTGAAAAATGTCCCCGCCTGATATGTTTTCTTTCCGCATCCCGTCAGGCTGAAAATCAGACATAGAATAAGTGCTGTTAAGACAAGAATATATCTCTTTCTCATATCAGTTCCTCTCTTTCTGTCTTTATAAGGGGCTTATATCCGACCGTTCAAATGCTATTCTCACGCTTTTGTCAAGGTGTAAATTCTTCGATAGCCCCCCGTTGAAGCGCCGCTTGTTTATTATAATATTTATTTTATGTTGCTTCTCTGCTTACTGATAAAACCAAATCATTTCTAGTAGTAAATCTTTATTTCATCTTTGCTTAGAAATTCGTATTTTAAAGTAATGCTTGCTCCATCATCTACTATTATATATGTATTGTTTTCTTGATCCTTCATAAATACCATCAACCTTATTTCAAATCTGTCATTTTGTGAAAAAAATACAGTTTCAGGTATTGTTATACTTTCAATGCTATTATAAATAACTCCGTCTTCCGGGTAAGAGGTATATTCGTATTTTTCACTGAATGCTTCTTTTTCGCTTATTTCTTTGATAAAATAGTAGCCGCTTATATTTTTATAATCATCTACTGTACCAAACGGTTCATTAGCTCCTTGCTTGCGAGCATATATCGCAAAAACAAGCTCGTATTCCCCCCAAGCATTATATTGACTTCTGGGATGTGATTTCTTTCCGGAATTGTGTATGTCTGCATTATATATGCCGCAGTATAAATCAAAGGCGACATTATCCTTTGCGAATGTATCGGTATCGGCTTTTATACCTATTCTTGGACCTTCTCTAAATAAATCTCTGTGGGAAAATTCTCCTGCCTGATAGGTCTTTTCGCATCCCGTTAAGCTAAAAATCAGACATAGAATAAGCACTGTTAAGACAAGAATATATTTCTTTCTCATATCGGTTCCTCTCTTTCTTGGATTTTCACTATCGATTCAATAAAAACCATCGGTATCACCTCTTAAAAACAAAAATAGTGCGCAAGAATATCAGTACATTATATGTACTCTTACGCACTATGGATTTACAAATGTTATTTGGTCTTTCCTCAAAGTGTACTTCACAAATCAATGAGCGTTAGTACATTCTATGCTTTGATTTCTAACTTCATTTTAGCACACTAAAGTAAATTTGTCAATATAAATCGCTCTTTGATATTTCCCGAATTTTTTTAAAATATTTTCAAAAAGCTATTGACAAAACACTTTTAATGTGTTATAATCTCTACGCTAATCCAAAGACAGTAGGTCACAGTAATTGCGAAAGCTCCCTACCGAGGAAAAGATTTTATATTTAATATGATAATTAATCTTTTTTCGGTATGGTATATTTATGCTACTTACGAAAAAAGATTTTTCTTTTTGTCTATACTGTCGGAAATATAATAGGAGGATATACTATGCCAAGTAATTCAATTCTTGAACAAAAGAAAGCCGTTGTTGCTGATTTAGTTGAAAAAATTAAGAAGGCTCAATCAGGCGTACTTGTTCAATACCAAGGTATCACTGTTGAAAACGACACAAAGATGCGTGCTGCTTTCCGTAAAGCAGGTATCGACTATATGGTAATTAAAAATACTCTTATCGGTCGTGCTTGTGATGAAGTAGGCTACGGTGCAATCAAGGATCAATTAAACGGTATGAGCGCTATCGCTCTTTCATACGATGATCCAGTAGCTCCAGCTAAGATCGCTAAGGAATATGCAGACAAGGTTGCTACATTCGAAATTAAGGGTGGCTTCATTGACAACGCTGTATGCGACGCTGCAACAGTAAACGCACTTGCAGATATTCCATCAAAGGAAATTCTTCTTGCAAGATTTTTGGGAAGCATCCAAGGTCCTATTTCAGGCTTTGCTCGTGCACTCCAAGCAGTTATCGACTCAAAGAACGAGGCGGCTGCAGAATAAGGCTTGCATTTGCCTGAAAAATGTAAAAAATAATTTAATTAATTTTTATTTAAAATACGGAGGATTTAAATCATGGCTAACGAAAAGATTACAAATATCGTAGAAGAAATCAAAACATTAACTATTCTTGAACTCGCAGACTTAGTAAAGGCTGTTGAAGAGGAATTCGGCGTATCTGCTGCTCCTGTTGCTGTTGCTGGCGTTGCTGCTGCAGCTGCTCCTGTTGAAGAGAAGACAGAGTTCGACGTAATTCTTAAGGCTGCTGGCGCAAGCAAGCTCAACGTTATCAAGGTTGTTCGTGAGCTCACAGGTCTTGGACTTAAGGAAGCTAAGGAACTCGTTGAGAGCGCTCCAAAGACACTTAAGGAAGCAGTTTCTAAGGAAACAGCTGAAGACATCGCTAAGCAACTTAAGGATGCTGGCGCTGAAGTTGAAGTTAAATAATTTAGCTTGGCATATTAGCAAAAAAAACACTCTTGCAAACGCAAGAGTGTTTTTTTGCAGTTATGATTGCCTATCGGCAAGTTATGGTTGCTTCGCAAGTTATAAGACTTTGTCGTTATGAGTCTGTCAGCGTTTAAGGTAAAATGTGGCAATCATATCATAACTTTCGCTTTGTGAATTCATAACGCTTAACGCAGTTAAGCTTATAACATTTGCGTAGCAAATTCATAACTTAAAGCCACGGACACTCCCCCGTCCCCTGTCTGCTGTATAAAAAGGAACCGTCTAAACACCGAAACAGTTCCTTTTTATATTCTATTTATTTACTCTATTCTTCTGAGCTATAATTCTTTCGCAGATATTTGAGATTTTGCAAGTGCCGAATGCGGCAACTACGCTTTTAATTGTATCGTTAAGTGGTTCGTACCAACGCTTTTCAATATTGTCAATACCAACGGCAGCACCGATAATGCTTCCTACCGTGCCTGCATTACAGTCGGTGTCAAGGCCGCACATAGTGGCAATAGTTATGCTCTTTGTGTAGTCAAGCTCGCCTGCGATAATACCGAGGGCAACTACTGCCATATTGTTTATTGTGCCCTCGCATGGGATTTCCTTGTATTTTTCAAGGAGTAAATCGGCGGTTTTGTCCCAGTCCTTTGTTTCGTTATAAGTATCACGAACAAAGGTAATTGCTTCATAAAGGCGTGATTTTTTAGGGATTGAG
The DNA here is from genome assembly GCA_045632345.1 of Eubacteriales bacterium. Classification (GTDB taxonomy): domain Bacteria; phylum Bacillota; class Clostridia; order Oscillospirales; family CAG-272; genus RGIG2000. Next base: position 221,874 of record JAZQWM010000039.1, read on the forward strand.
GCAAGACCTGTGTCGATAATTTTATCTACTGTTGGATTTTTGGATAGAGCTGCAGATAATGCACCTGCTACAAACATACCGCCATAAATACCGTTCTTTGTTAAGCTGAATGAGGTATCTCTGTGGGCGTATTTTGCGGCGTTTTTATAGTCTGCCGGGAAAATATATCCCCAAATATCGGTTCTGATTTGTCCATCAATACACTCTCTCCATGGGTTTATTGTATATGGGATTTTATCAGCTGGTACAGTACCGTTTACTAAATGGTAGTATGCTACTCTTGAAGCGCACCAGCACCAAAGATATGGAATATTATTTGCCCAGTTCCAGCCTACATTTTCTTTAGTAAAGTCAAGTCCGTAGCATTCAACTAAGAGCAAGCCTAATAACGTATAGTGAATATCGTCATCGGACTGAGCGAAGCTTACGTGTCCCTTGGTACTATGAATACAGTCGCCGCGAAGTCTGAAATCAAGCTTTTCGGAATATTCGGGAACGAAATCGTTTAACGGATAAGCATCAACGCTTTCAAGGTATTTTTTAATAAATTCCTTGCTAAGTCCCATTTCAAGCGGCTTACCTAAGATAACTGATGCGCATCTACCATAAAATGCACCGTATATTCTCTTTTTATATTCTTCGTCGGTAAGTGGCTCAAGTGTGGGAGCATCTATTGCTTCCTTCATGATCTCATCAAAATCGTTAGGCTCGTAGTATGGATAGTCAGCCCTTAATGGTGTGTCCATCAAATTAATAAGATTTTCGTAGGGCTTTTTCCAAAAGTCATCTCCTGTCGGGTAGTTATCTCTTGTTTCAAGTGATGGCATAAACTTTGGCGAGTCTACGTTATCGTTTACGTATTTGTCAACGTTGTAGCCCTCCCATTTCATTGTTCTAAATTCTTCAAAATATAATCTTTTGTAATCTCCGTAGCCTGGCATTTATAAATTCTCCTTTGTCAAATTTTTAGCCGCCAGCTGTTAGCAGTTAGCAATTAGCGATATTACTAAGTGCTTTACTTTAAAAACTATCTGCTTTCGGCTGTTTAATATATTATTTAGTAAAAAATCGTGCAAAAGTTATTTTATATATTCAATAATCAAATCTCGCTGACTGCTGACAGCTATCAGCTGACCGCTACTTTATCTCAATAAGATAAAGGAACATTTCTGCGGCGTGCCATGAGTGTGGGGCGGCGCATTTGTTATCAGCGTAGATTTGGGAAAGTGGCGCAATGTATGGATAAATCGCCTCAGATGCTTGAATTTCCCAGCTCATTGGGTACTTGATTTTAAGTAAATCTTCATTAATTGGGTCATTGTTAAAGTGGTATCTTGCCCATGAAAGATATGGGTATTTTTCATCATATGGGTTTTCGTATGGAGTTTCGGTTTCAACATCCTTTTTATCCATCCAGAACATTCTTGCGTATGAGTCAAACTCCTTTGGAATTTTTATGCTCTCTGTGCTTATACCAAGTCTTTCATATGCTAATTTTAGCCACAATGTGGAATATATTTCGTGGTGGCTATAATCGGTAATGCCTGTTAAGAGACCGTTTTCCATAATGCGATTTGCTTCTTTTTCTATTTCATTTATAAGTGGATAATTTTTATCAACGAAGTATGAAAGAATGAAAGCAAGCTGACCTAAGTTATCAGGCTCTTTATTTCCCTTATTGTTTTTGTCGTAAAGGTCATTCACGCTTAATGCCCAATTACGCATAAGATGTAGGTTTTTAGTTTTTTCAAGGCACATAGCCATCATAGCGCCATCACGATACCAAGGCTTTTTATAAACAAAAATATTTGGTACAGGGTTATCGCCTAAAAAGCTGGTTAAAATCTCGTGATGTAATATTCTTAATTGTTCAGGATATTTACAGTCCTCAAAATCAGGAAGGTTAACGTATTCTCCGCCTGTTAGACATTGGCTTGAGTTTAATTCTGCGTCTGTTATGTCGTCAAGATATACACCGTAGCTATTTTCGTGAAGCTTGTATATTTTACCATTCTTCGTCCAAATAACAACCATATATCTATCAAATAGAAATTGGTCAGTAATTACGTCTAATTTCAATATAACCTCATTAGTGGAGAATTTTATTAGCTCTCCACCCTCTTTGTATATGAGCTTTTCGCGGTTGCCCATACCAAAAAGAAAAAACTGTTTTTCAGGCTTAATCATAAGATAACCTCTCAAAAATTTATTCTATTTTTATTGTAGCACACTTATATAAAAAAGTAAACAAAAAAAGCGACTGATCGTCGCTTTTTTGTTTACTAACGTTTATTATTCTTCTTTGCTTGTTTTGTTTTCAACCACAGATTTTAAGGTTACTGTTGTTGGAGCTACGCTTGACTCACTTGCAAGATAAGAAATTTCATTTCCGTCATACACGTATGCGCAAACTACAAGAGCAAGCTCATATTGTGCTTCGCCGAAGCCTGAAAGAATGAAGTCAAATGATGCATAATCGCCAGCTACCTCAGCTACAACGGTGTTTGTAGTGCCTACAACGCTGCCATTATCAACAGAAAGAATGTTTTCTGTGCTTAGGGATGCAACTGCACCGAATTGAAGCGTAGGATTTACTGCATTATATTCCTTTAATGCGACTTTATCAACTGAGAAGCCTACGCAAATTGCATTTTGCTCCTTATTTGTGGAATATCCGTTAAATGTAAAAATAGCATTTACCGCTTCAGTTAATTCAAGAGTACATTTGCAAGCTAATGCTTTAACACCGCTTGAAAGATAGCCTTTTTCATATACTACACTCTTTAATGTATCGTAGGAGTGTCCGTCCTTAACCGGATTTGTTCCCTCGTTTGCTACCTGCTTTGTATCCTTACACTTTTCGCACTCATAGTTACCCATTGCGTTAATTGGGCAATATGTGTTATCGTAATCTACTAGGTTATACTTATGTGTTGTTTTGTCAAGGACAACATCGCCGCTCGCTGTTGCAAGCTCTGCAATCAATCCGCAACCGCCAAAATAATCTACTGTGCCTGATGTAAAGTTAATTACTGTGCCATTTGAATATTTTGAAGAATCAACAGTTGATTTACAGTATAGTGTGCTATTTGATTTTGCAAATTTTGCACTATTTCCAAAAGTAATTGTGTCTGCTAAAAATATAGCGGTACATTCACCCTCAAAAGTGTTTTCTACCTTAGTTACGCCTTCACCGTAAATAATGAGTGATGGTGCGTTTCCGTTAAAGCACCAATAAGGAGCGGTAATGTTTTTACCATCTGCTGCGTTTAAATAAATCATTGAGTTAATGTTACATCTTCTAAATGATTGGTCAGCCAATGATTCTATTGCTTTAGGCCATATAATTTCAGCAGAACCTAAATTTGAAGAAGCAAATGCACTTCCCTCAAAAACTTTTACATTACTTAAATCTACGATTTTTTGTCCGTCAATATTGTACCATTGTGTTTGAGTGTTACCGCGATCATAACCTGTACAACCAACTTGGAATGAACTTCCTCTAATGTATTGGCATGTTGAAAGGTCAATATAGATTGAAGTTAATTTTGGACAACCTGCAAATGCACAGTTGCCGTATTCAGTAATTTTTCTTGAAAAAACTTTAATTGTTTCAAGATTTGGACAATGTGCAAATGAGTACATTTTGATTATTGTAATGTTTTCGGCATAAATTTCAAGTTCCTTCATTGTTGACTGTCTAAAACATTGTTGTTCAAGACTTGCAGCCGCAGGAATAACTACCTTGTCAAACTTAGCACATGCTTGGAAGCATGCATCACCAAACTTTGTACAGCTTGAAAAATCAGGATTTGTGATTTTAACCTCGCTACCATCAGCTATATACGCTTTTGCATCGTAGAATGCAAATGTTTCCTTACATGAGGAAGGAGTTCTGTCATTTCTTTCGGCAGAGTTATTAAGACCATAACCGCCAATGCTTGTTATTTTTGAAAAGTCTATAAATACCTTTTCAAGTGCTCCGTCATAGGTATTGGTGTATAAGCCATCTGGAATAACGGTGATATGCTCACTTAAAATTCTAATTGTTTGAACGGTTTTGTTTCCCGAAAATGCTCTTGCCTCAAGTGTGTCAACCTTATAGGTTACGCCATCGTATGTTACCTCACTTGGAATTGTAACATCAACGGTTGTGGCAGTTTTGTTATCTGTATTTACAGTTGCTGTGCCGTCGTTATCAAGAGTGTAATGAACACCGTTGATTTCAGTTGCAAATGCAGAAATTGTAAATAAGCACACTAAAGCCGCTATCATTGCGATAATTAGAAAAATCTTTTTCATACTTTTCTCCTTATAATTTATTATACAAATATATAGTATCACGATTTGTAAAATTTGTCAAGAAAAAAGCCCACATATGTGGGCTTAAAATTGTGTTTGTATTAAAAATCATGCTAGAATTATTGAAGCTTCAATGAAATCGCACACCAACCGTTTTCGTGGATTTCGTTTATGATTGCAAGATTATTTTCCTTTATTGATTTATAAACATCCTCGCATCTTTCGTCAATGATGCCTGACACAACAAGAACTGTATCATTGTGCATGAAGTTATGTATATCAGGTAGCATGCGAATGATTATATCGGCTACGATATTTGCTGTGATAACGTCAAATTTAAGCTCCTTAACGCCCTTTAATAGGTCGGCAACCTCGCACTCAATATTGGTGCAATCGTTGTCCTTTATGTTCTCTCTTGCAACCTTTACAGCCACAGGGTCGATGTCGTAGGCGTAGCATTCTTTAGCTCCTAGCTTAGAAGCGCAGATTGCTAAGATTCCGCTTCCGCAGCCTACGTCAAGCATTTTTGACGTTGACGTTACGTACTTTTCAAGTAACGTTGCACAAAGACGTGTTGTTTCGTGTGTGCCTGTACCAAACGCCATGCCAGGGTCCATTTTTACAATTACCTGGTGTGGCTGAGCATCGTATTTTTCCCACATCGGTACAACAACTAGCTTTTCGCCAATATTGATTGGCTTGTAGTATTGCTTCCAAGAGTCTGCCCAATCCTCTTCGGAAAGAGAAATAAGCTCTAGGGAGTGTTCGATTTTTAACGCATCAAGTTTTTCCTTAATGAACATTGTATAGTCCTCAGTTGGCTTATCTGCGCTTACGTAAACGGACACGCTTGCATGCTCTCTATCTGCATTTAAAACGCTTTCGTCAATTAAATCTCCATATACGCCGTCAAGTATTCTATCTTCAATATCGGAATAGTCCTCAATTTGAAGTCCGTTTGAAATCATACTCATAACTGCGCACACAGGGTCAAGCATTTCGCTCTTTACTGTTACTTTAATTTGTAACCAATCCATAGTTTTCATATGCTCCTTTACGTCCCTTGGAATTTATTTTTTAAACTTACTGAAAAAGCTTGTTTTCTTTGAAAAATTCTTTTCGCCGCATTTTTCGCCGAAGGAACGGAGAATTTTCTTTTGCTCCTCGGAAAGACTCTTTGGTGTTTCAACAACAACGGTTACGTAGAGGTTACCCTTAGCTCTTGCATTTACTGCGCTTATGCCCTTGCCTCTAATTGTAAAGGTTGTGCCTGTTTGAGTGCCTTCAGGAATTTCGTAATCCATTGAGCCTTCAAGAGTTGGAATTTTTATTGTTGCACCAAGCGCTGCTTCAACGAAGGTAATTGGTACATCGCAATAAATATCCATGCCATCGCGCTCAAAGAATGCATGTGGGCGTACATTAACTTGAATTACAAGGTCGCCTGCAGGACCGCCGTTTCTGCCCTCGTTACCTTGGGAACGGAGCGCAATTCTTTGTCCGTCATCAATGCCGGCAGGGATTGATACCTCAAGTGTCTTATTAACCTTAACGTAGCCCTTACCACGGCAGTTATTACAAGGATTTTTGATAATTTTTCCGCTACCGTTACAGCCCGGACACGCTTTGGTTGATTGCATAATGCCAAAAGCAGTTCTTTGTTGAACACGGATTTGACCGCTACCGCCACATTGGGTGCAGGTTTCTGCATGTGTGCCCTTTTCTGCGCCTGTGCCGCCGCAATCATCACATTTTTGTACTCTTGCAAACTTAACTTCCTTTTTACAGCCGAATACTGCTTCCTCAAAGGAAAGAACTACTCTAACGCCTATATCGTCGCCTTGAATTGGCGCGTTTGCTCTGCTTTGTCCTCGGGAAGAGCCGCCACCAAAGAATGAGGAGAAAATATCTCCCATATCGAAGCCGCCAAAATCAAAGCCTCCAAATCCGCCGCCTTGACCGTAGCCGCCGCCTGAGCCGTCAAATGCGCTATGTCCGAATTGGTCATACTTTGCTTTTTTATCTGCATCTGATAGCACGCCGTACGCTTCGTTTACCTCTTTAAACTTTTGCTCTGCCTCTTTATTGTCTGGGTTTCTGTCAGGATGATATTGCATTGCAAGCTTTCTGTATGCTTTTTTAATTTCATCAGCGCTTGCACTTTTATCAACGCCCAGAGTTTCGTAATAGTCTCTTTTATCTGACATGTTTGCTCCTTTGTATTTAGGGTCAGAGGATAGGGTACGCTCACGGGAAGGTCCCTATATTCTGTTCCCTAATAACCACTCTAAGCACTACCCATTTGGGTAGTGCTTGTGGTGATTATTTATCTGTTTTGTCCTCAAAGTCTGTGTTGTAGTAAGTGCCGTCAGCGCCTTGCTCTGGTCCTGCACCTTGTGCGCCTTGCGCTTCTTGAGCGGCTTTATAAAGCTTTTCGCTGATTGCATAGAATGACTTTTCAAGAGCCTCTGTATCTGCCTTGATAGCTTCTGTATCGTTGCCCTTAACTGTTTCCTTAAGCTTTGCGATTGCATCAAGAACAGGCTTCTTTTCGTCCTCTGTTACCTTGTCACCAAGCTCGTTAAGTGATTTTTCGCTTTGGAAAATCATGCTTTCTGCTCTGTTCTTAACCTCAACAGCTTCCTTAGCCTTCTTGTCTTCCTCAGCGTACTTAGCAGCCTCGTTTACAGCCTTATCAATATCTTCCTTGCTCATATTTGTTGAGGAAGTAATTGTGATGTGCTGTTCCTTGCCTGTGCCCTTATCTGTTGCAGATACGTTTACAATACCGTTTGCGTCAATATCGAACGTAACCTCAATTTGTGGAATTCCTCTTGGAGCCGGTGCGATACCGTCAAGAGTGAACATGCCAAGTGTTGTATTGCCCGCAGCCATTTCTCTTTCGCCTTGGAGAACGTGGATTTGAACGGACGTTTGGCTATCTGCTGCTGTTGAGAAGATTTGAGACTTCTTAACAGGAATTGTTGTGTTTCTATCAATAATCTTTGTGCAAACGCCACCAAGTGTTTCAATACCTAATGAAAGTGGTGTTACGTCAAGTAAGAGAAGGTCATTTACGTCGCCGCCTAAAACGCCGCCTTGGATAGCTGCGCCCATAGCTACGCATTCGTCTGGGTTGATGCCCTTGAATGGCTCCTTGCCGATAAAGCTCTTAAGAGCCTCTTGAACCGCTGGAATTCTTGAAGAACCACCAACTAAGATTACCTTATCAATTTGGCTTACTGAGAGGCCTGCATCGGATAATGCTTTTCTTGTTGGAATCATTGTAGCTTCAACAAGATCTGCTGTTAATTCATCAAACTTAGCTCTTGAAAGGTTAGCATCAAAGTGCTTAGGACCTGTTGCATCAGCTGTGATGAATGGAAGATTGATGTTAGATGTTGTTACGCCTGAAAGCTCGATTTTAGCCTTTTCAGCTGCTTCCTTAAGTCTTTGGAGAGCCATCTTATCTTGTCTTAAATCAATGCCGTTTTCTGCCTTGAATTGCTCTGCAATCCAGTCAATAATCTTCTTGTCGAAGTCGTCGCCGCCAAGACGGTTGTTACCGTTTGTTGCAAGAACCTCAAATACGCCGCCGGAAATTTCAAGGATAGATACGTCAAAAGTACCGCCGCCAAGGTCGAATACCATTACCTTTTGGTCTTCTTCCTTATCCATACCGAATGCAAGCGCTGCTGCTGTTGGCTCGTTAATAATTCTCTTAACCTCAAGACCTGCAATCTTACCTGCGTCCTTAGTCGCTTGTCTTTGAGCATCGCTAAAGTATGCAGGAACTGTAATAACAGCCTCTGTTACCTTTGTGCCAAGGTATGCTTCAGCATCGCTCTTTAATTTTTGAAGAATCATAGCTGAAATTTCTTGTGGTGTTAATGATTTGTCATCAATAGATACCTTATAGTCTCTACCCATTTCACGCTTGATTGAGCTGATTGTTCTGTCTGGATTTGTGATAGCTTGACGCTTTGCAACTTGACCTACAAGTCTTTCGCCTGTCTTTGTAAATGCTACAACAGATGGTGTTGTTCTTGCTCCTTCCGGATTTGGAATTACAACTGGCTCGCCGCCTTCAAATACTGCTACACATGAATTTGTTGTACCTAAGTCAATACCGATAATTTTTCCCATTTTAATTTAACTCCTTTTATGTTAGAAATAATTTTAATCTTAATTTGTTATTAGTTTGCTACCTTAACCATAGCATAGCGAATTACCTTATCGCCTTTTTTGTATCCCTTTTGGAACACCTCAATAATTTCGTTTTCGCCGTAATTTTCATCGTCAACGTGCATTACTGCGTTGTGATAATTTGGGTCGAAGGTTTTCGTTTCAATCTCGCTTACGCCCATTTTAGTTAGCGCTTGGTGGATTGAGTTCATGATCATTTTTACGCCCTCGCTCGATGCGTCATCTTTTAAATACGCTTCGGCTCTTTCCATATTATCTACAATAGGTAAAATTTCCTTAACAGCGTCGATGTACGCGTCTGCGTAAATTCCGTCGCGCTCCTTAAGTGAACGCTTGCGGAAGTTATCATACTCTGCTACAACTCTTAAATACTTATCGTTTAAGTCGTAGTTTTTCTTTTCAAGCTCCTCAATTTTGTCCTCGTATTCCTTGTTTGGATTTTCCTCGGACGCATTTTCGGCTGCTTCGTTGATTTCTTCCTGGTTTTGCTCTAAATCCTTGTTTTCTTCCATTTATGTTTTTTGCTCCTTTCAGTCGCAAATAGGGGTCAGGAGATAGGGTATAGGGGTTCGCTTTGCTCACAGGGGAGTTAGTAACGATGCCGCTTACTCATAACCGACCGCTATTCTTTTGTGCTGACAACGGTTGGTGCCTTTGCAATTTAGTCGTTAATCAAATCTCGCTGATGGCTGACCGCTGACCGCTGACGGCTATTCTTCTTCATCAATTTTTAAATCAATATCAAGCGCTTCAGGAAGCTGACCGATATCGGAAAGCTGACTGATTTCGTATGATAGCTTATCAATGGTTGCTAAAACCTTGGAATAATCCATTCGGCAAGGACCGATAATACCGATAGCTCCTATGGTTTTTCCGTTAAGCTTTAGGTTTTTGTAAATAAGCGTTGAGTCATCCATAATCTTTACCATGTTTTCTGAGCCGATAAAGATTTTTGTATCATCGTCGCTTTGGTCAATGGCGCTTACTGCCTTTATGATATCGTTCTTTTCCTCAATGGTGGATATCATTTTTTGAAGCTTATCAAGATTGGAGTATTCAGGATACTGTAAAAGTCTGTTTACGCCCTCAAACTTGATTTCTGAGCCAAGCTCATTCATTGTTTCGTAGATGTTCTTTACAACTACTGAAATAAGCTCAGGACATTCAAAAAGCTCGCTTTCCATTTTCATCATTACGGCAACGTTGATTTGCTCTATTGACGCGCCTGCAAGATTGTCATTTAGCACTCTTGACAGTTTTGTGATAATTTCCGGTGAAACGCTGAAATTGTGCTTGATGTTTTTAGTTTTTACAGTGTCATGCAAGGAAGCTACCATTACTATTATAAAGCTGCTACTGTCTAAGTAAACCGTTTCATAGCGTCTTATTGTGATGCTTGACGGTCTTGGTCTTAGTGAAAGCGCCGTATAATTTGTAATTGCAGATGCAACCTTGGTGGCTTTGTCTAAAATCTTGTCAATCTCGTTTCTCTTTACGTTCAACAGATTTTCAAGCTCTGCTTCCTCTCTCTTAGTTGTGTCATACTGACTTATAAGAGTGTCAACGTAGAAGCGATAGCCAAGCTCCGATGGAATTCTGCCTGATGACGTGTGAGGCTGTTCAAGATATCCTAATGCTTCAAGCTCCGCCATTTCGTTTCTTATGGTGGCTGAGGAATACTGAATTTTTGCTTCCTGTGTAAGATATTTTGATCCAACAGGCTCGCCAAGCTTGATATGAGCCTCAACGATTGATTTTAGTATAAGCTTTTTTCTGTCGCTTAGCTCGAACGTTTCTTCAATCATTTTTCTTCCTCCATTCACCTTTTTAGTTAAAATATAGCGTTTTTGCATTAAAAACTGCGATATTTGTTGTGTTTTTGGGTTTTAGCACTCTTTTTATTAGTCTGCTAAACTCCGTAATTTAATATACCATGAAATAAAATATTTGTCAATAGGTTTTTTCCAAAAAGTTTAACTTTTTTAGCAAACAAGCTTCAAGAGTGCTAAGCACCATTAGACCCGTTATTTTATGACAAAATTTCGCTTTTTTCTACATTATATATAATAGACGTATCGCGGACACGCCCCCGTCCCCTGTCTTGCGGGCAGATGTAAACCTGCGGTTGACAAATGTAAACCTACGGTTAGTAGATTTTTATATATTTTAATGGTATTATAATATTGTAACAATTATAAAACATTAGATTATTGATTTTATTTACAATGTTTGTTATAATTAAACTAGATAATTTTATTTCAAGGAGAGAACATGAAAAAAATATTATTACTACTATTTTGCTTAATTTTTGTCTTTATTTTAATATCCTGTGGCAATGACGAAGTTTCATCCGATAGCGGTGTACAGGATACTCAAAGCTCTTTAGTTGATTCAAGTAAGCAGGAAGACGGTGATTCCAATATACAGGATTCACAAATTGATTCTAATATAACTGACAGCTCCGTTTGCAACCACTCCTTTTCTGCGTGGAAGCCGCTTACAGAGGCTGATTGCAGCAGTGAGGGCGTTAAAATAAGAATTTGTTTAAGCTGCAATACTCCCGATTACGGAGTGATTGAAAAGAACGGTCAGCACAAGTATAATTCAAGCGTTATCCCTCAAACCTGCGGGGATCAGGGATATACGTTATACGAATGTACGCTATGCGAATATTATTATAAGGATAATTATTCAGAGCCAACCGAAATGCACGACTGGAAAGAGGACGGCGTTATTTCCAACTGTAAGGAAAAGAAGGTGCTTTATCTCTGCTCTGTTTGCAACAGTCAAAAGGAAGAATCCGAAGAACCTACGGAAAATCATATTTTCTCAAACAAGGTATGTACCGTATGCGGATTAAAGGAAGCAAGCGAGGGACTTACCTTTATATTGAGCTCTGACGGTACATATTATAAGCTCCACAGAATAGGAACGTGCACGGATACAGACGTTATTATTCCCGCCACGTATGAGGGCTTGCCTGTAACGGAAATTTCTAAATCTGCATTTTATAACTGTTCAACCATTACAAGTGTTGTTATTCCAAGCACGGTTACAACCATTGAAAAGCCTGTGTTTTCTTATTGCATATCTCTTACAAATATTACGGTAGATAAAAACAATCCTAATTTTGAGTCAATAGACGGAAACCTTTATACAAAGGGCGGCAAGGAGCTTGTACAGTATGCCGTGGGCAAAAAGGACACAAGCTTTAAAATACCTGACGGTGTTGTATCAATTTGGCCATATGCATTCTATGCGTGTGAAAATATTACAGAGGTTACAATTCCAAAGGGAGTTACATCCTTTGGAGATAATGCATTTAATTATTGCTATTATTTAACAACCGTTACAATTCCCGGTAGCGTTGTATCTATGGGAAACAGCGTGTTTGCTTCCTGTGAAAATCTTTTATCCGTTACAATAGAAGACGGTGTTAAGACTCTTGGTAAAAACACCTTCGGTTTATGCCATTCACTTGATAACGTTGTTATTCCAAGCAGTATAACCTCTCTTGATTACAGTGTATTTTCAAGCTGCTCTGGGCTTACTCGCATTACAATTCCCAATAGCGTTGTTACCATTGGGGATAGTGCATTTCATTCTTGCTCCGGCCTTGCAAGTGTAGATATTGGAAACGGTGTTACGACCATTGGAAAATCTGCATTCTATGGTTGCGACAGTATTACTGTTCTTACAATAGGAACTAATCTAAAAACCATAGGCGATAATGCATTTGGCTCTTGCAACATTAAATTGGTAAAAAACAACAGTAGCTTAAAGCTACAATTAGGTGGCTCAACCTATGGCTACGTAACGTTATACGCAACTGCTCTTATGCAAAAAGGCGTTACCACGTTTGCACATTCCGATTATGAGTATATTTTAACTGATGATGACTTTTTATATAAGCTTGCAGATGACAAATACAGCTTGATTGCTTATTGCGGAACAAAGGATACGGTTACTTTGCCTACGTCAATAAACGGAAATCCTTATACTCTTTCCTATGTGAAGGGCATAATCAACGCTGTTTTCCCTAACGGAGTAACCGCTATAAACGAACGCGCGTTTTACGGAAATAGCAGTCTTAAAAGCGTTATTATTCCAGAAAGCGTAACTTCTATCGAAAGCTATGCATTCTATGAATGTGATAATCTTGACGGTGTTATAATTCCAAAGAACGTTACCTCTATCGGAAATAACGCATTCTACCGTTGTGATAATCTAAAAAGCATTACTATTCCAAAGGCTGTTACGTCCATTGGTACATACGCATTCTTCTTTTGTCAAAAGCTTGAGAGCGTAACGTTTGAAAGCACAAAAGGTTGGTACACAACAAGCAAAGCAGATGGTGCCACCGGAACCGAAATTTCTGTAACAGATGCAAAACTAAATGCTGAAAATTTATCAGACGAACACTATAACCTGTACTGGAAACGTAGTTTATAAAAAATATAAAAAGCACGGATTTTTCCGTGCTTTTTGTTTTGATAAGTTCTCACTAAAACAAAAGACAACCGAAATCGGTTGCCTTTTGTTTTATTTAATTATTTGTTTGTGTTGTAAAGGTCAACAAACTTTGTAAGTCTTTCGTACTTAGCCTTAGCTTGTGCTTCGCTTTCTACGAAGAGAGCCTTCGCTCTTTCTGGGAACTGTTGAGCAAGACGAGCGTAACGAGTTTCGTTAGCAAGGAATGCTTGGTAGTCGCCTGTTGGCTCCTTGGAGTCAAGAGCAAATGGATTCTTACCTTCAGCCTTGAGAGCTGGGTTGAATCTGAAGAGGTTCCAGTAACCTGCGTCAACTGCCTTCTTCATTTCGTTTTGACAGTTTGTCATACCGCCCTTAAGACCGTGCATTTCACATGGAGCATAACCGATGATGAGTGATGGTCCTGGATATGCTTCAGCTTCAGCGATAGCCTTAATTGTTTGTGCTGGGTTAGCACCCATAGCGATTTGAGCTACATATACGTAACCGTAAGACATAGCGATTTCAGCAAGGTTCTTCTTACCTACCGCCTTACCTGCTGCTGCGAACTGAGCTACTTGACCTACGTTAGAAGCCTTAGAAGCTTGTCCACCTGTGTTAGAGTAAACCTCTGTATCAAATACCATGATGTTTACGTCTTCGCCTGAAGCAAGTACGTGGTCAAGACCACCGAAGCCGATATCGTAAGCCCAACCGTCGCCACCGAAGATCCATACGGACTTCTTGGAGAGGTAATCCTTTTCAGCAAGGATTGCTGGAGCTACTGGGCATCCTGCCTCAGCTGCCTTTTCAAGTTCAACGATAAGAGCCTTTGTTGCGCCTTCGTTTGCCTTACCGTCATCCTTAGATGCGAGGTAAGCTGCAGCTGCTGCCTTGAATTCGTCAGAAGCCTTTTCGCTATTAGCCATTTCTTCAACCTTAGCGATTAACTTGTTACGGATAGCCTTTTGACCAAGGTGCATACCGAGACCGTGCTCTGCGTTATCCTCGAAGAGTGAGTTAGCCCAAGCTGGACCTCTGCCGCTGTCCTTGTTTACTGTATATGGTGTTGAAGGAGCTGAGCCACCCCAAATTGATGAACATCCTGTTGCGTTAGAGATGTACATTCTTTCACCGAATAATTGAGTGATTAAACGAGCGTATGATGTTTCAGCACAACCTGCACATGAGCCTGAGAACTCGAGGAGTGGTTGGTTGAATTGGCTTCCCTTAACGGATACTTCGTTAACTGGAAGCTCCTTCTTAGATACGTTAGCAACTGCATAGTCAAATGCTGCTTGTTGAGCTGCTTGGCTAGCTTGTGGTACCATTCTGATTGGAGCGTTTTCTGGCTTTGTCTTAACAACTGGACATTGATTTACGCAAAGTCCGCAGCCCATACAGTCAAGTGGGCTGATAGCCATTGTGAATTTATAGTCTTCAAAGCCCTTCATAGCCTTAACAGCTGTAAGCTTTGTTGATTTTGGAGCCTTCTTAGCTTCCTCAGCATTCATAACGAATGGACGGATTGTAGCATGTGGACATACGTATGAACACATATTACATTGTGAGCAGTTTTCTGGAATCCATTCAGGAACCATAACTGCAACACCACGCTTTTCGTATGCAGCAGCACCTTGTGGGAACGTACCGTCAGCATAGTCAACGAATGCAGAAACTGGGAGCTTGTCGCCTTCCATGTTAGCAACTGGGAGAAGTACATTTTCAACATACTTAACGAGCTCTGGTCTTGTGCCTTGAACCTTAGCCTTCTTGTTAGAAACCTTAACGTTCTTCCAAGCTTCTGGAATTTCAACCTTAACGAGAGCATCCTTACCAGCGTCGATAGCCTTGTAGTTCATTTCAACTACAGCTTCGCCCTTCTTTAAGTATGACTTCTTAGCCATGTACTTCATCTTTTCGATAGCTTCGTCGATTGGCATAATGTTAGCAAGTGCGAAGAAAGCGGATTGGAGAATTGTGTTTGTTCTCTTACCCATACCGATTTCAACTGCCTTGTCAATAGCGTTTACGATATAGAACTTGATATCGTTTGTAGCGATGTACTTCTTAACGTCGTTTGGAAGCATCTTGTCGAGTTCCTCAACGCTCCATTGGCAGTTAAGTAAGAAAGTACCGCCTGGCTTAACATCGTTAACGATCTTGTAGCCCTTAAGAATGTATGATGGGTTATGGCAAGCTACGAAGTCAGCCTTTGTGATGTAGTATGGGCTCTTGATAGTCTTGTCACCAAAACGAAGGTGAGAAATTGTAACGCCACCAGTCTTCTTTGAGTCGTACTGGAAGTATGCTTGAATATATTTATCTGTGTAGTCACCGATAATCTTAATGGAGTTTTTGTTAGCACCAACTGTACCGTCACCGCCAAGACCCCAGAACTTGCAAGAAATTGTACCCTCAGCGCTTGTGTCTGGAGCAGCCTTTTCTGTAAGTGAGAGACCTGTAACGTCGTCAACGATACCGATTGTGAAGTTGTTCTTTGGAGCCTTCTTCTTTAAGTTTTCGAACGTAGCGAAGATAGAAGCAGGAGTTGTATCCTTTGAACCAAGACCGTAACGACCGCCAACAACCTTAGCCTTAACACCCTTAAGAGCGAGTGATGAAACAACGTCAAGGTAAAGTGGTTCGCCAAGTGAGCCTGGTTCCTTTGTTCTGTCAAGAACTGCGATCTTCTTAGCTGTTGCAGGGATAGCCTCAACGAGCTTGTCTGCACGGAATGGACGGTAAAGTCTTACCTTAACAAGACCAACCTTTTCGCCCATAGCTGTTAAGTAGTCGATAACCTCTTCACAAACGTCACATACAGAACCCATAGCAACGATAACTCTTTCAGCATCAGGTGCGCCGTAGTAGTTAAAGAGCTTATAGTCTGTACCGATCTTTTCGTTAACCTTGTCCATGTATTCCTCAACAATTGCTGGGAATGCATCGTAGTATGTATTACATGCTTCTCTGTGTTGGAAGAAGATGTCGCCGTTTTCAGCTGAACCACGGAGAACTGGGTGCATTGGGTTGATTGATCTTTCACGGAAAGCTTGGATAGCATCCTTGTCAACCATTTCTGCAAGGTCATCATAGTTCCAAACTTCGATTTTTTGGATTTCGTGTGATGTACGGAAGCCATCGAAGAAGTTAAGAACAGGAACTCTGCCCTTGATTGTTGCTAAGTGAGCAACTGCGCCAAGGTCCATAACCTCTTGTGGGTTTGTACAAGCCATCATAGCATAACCTGTTTGACGGCAAGCATAAACGTCAGAGTGATCGCCGAAAATGTTAAGCGCGTGTGAAGCAACACAACGAGCTGATACGTGAATTACGTTTGGTAATAATTCACCTGCGATTTTGTACATATTTGGGATCATCAAAAGAAGACCCTGTGAAGCTGTGTAGGTTGTTGTAAGCGCACCAGCTGCAAGTGAGCCGTGAACTGTACCAGCAGCACCTGCTTCGGACTGCATTTCAGTTACCTTTACCTCTTCACCGAAAATGTTTTTAAGACCAGTAGCTGACCAAGAGTCAGTAAGCTCTGCCATTACACTTGATGGTGTAATAGGATAAATCGCTGCAACTTCTGTAAACGCATAGCTGACAGTAGCGGCGGCGGTATTACCGTCCATTGATTGTTTCTTTCTTGTTACTAAAGCCATAACAAAAACCTCCAATATATTTTTTTATTTTTTCCACTCTATATAATAGCACTTTTTAATTAAAAATTCAAGATATTTTAACATTTTCTCTACTATTATTTATAAAACGCTATTTTAACGTGCGATTTTAGTGCATTTTGTATAGTTCGCTGCGCTCACAGCCGTTAGCAGTTAGCTGTCAGCTGTCAGCGAGAATAGATGTTTGCTTCGCTCACGGACATTAGTTGTTAGCGGGATTGTTTATCAAAGATAACTTCGTTATTGAATGGTTAGCAGATTAGACTATTGGAAATTTTGAAAGTAATCGTTATTCTAACCGCTGACCGCTAACAGCTAATAGCTCGAATAAAACGCAAGCATTTTATTCTTCCTCAAACTGCTCCATGTCGGCGTTATTTATTTCTTCACGGGTAATATTGCCCTTTACTCTTTCAAAGTATGAGATTTTTTGGCGAATCATGGCGATAATTTCGTTTTGGATTGTTTGTCTTTCCTTCTCTGACACAACGGAAAGCTTTCTTGCCATTTCATCATTTAAGCGTACCTTTAAAATTTGATTTTTCTTCATTTTATACTCCTTAATTTGCGGTATTGCGCGTTGTCTTTTTATATAATATCATATTTTCGCGGTTTTGTCTTGCTATTTGCGATATTTTATGATAAAATTTTCATATGATGTTTTGTGAGGTGTCGTATGATAAATATTACGTATAGCGCTGGATTGCTTGGCATTGACGGATATTTAGTTACCGTTGAATGTCATTCAACAGGAAAGCTATCGCGATTTGAAATAATCGGTCTTCCTGATAACGCCATAAAGGAAGCCAAGGAAAGAGTTAAGGCATGCTGTGTTAACTCAAAGCTGGAGTTTCCTGATAATGAGATTGTTGTAAATCTTGCTCCTGCAAATATGCCAAAGGAAGGCTCTTCCTACGATTTGGCTATTTTAATGAGCGTTTTGAAAAGCAGCAGAGAAATAAAAAGAGACGTATCCTTTGAAAACGTATGCTTTATTGGAGAGCTTTCGCTATCCGGAGAGATTAAGCCTGTTAAGGGTGTACTATGTATGGCGGCAGCTGCAAAGAATGCAGGAAAGACTACTCTTTTTGTGCCGACGGAAAATGCAAAGGAAGCGTCCGTTATTGGCGGTGTTACCGTTTACGGAGTTGAAAACGCTACTCAGCTTGTGGATTTCTTCAAAGGTATTAGACAGCTTGAGCCTGTGAAATATGAATTTCAAGATACGGCAAATGAAGATAATTTGCCTGACTTTTGCGACGTTATGGGACAAAAGCAGGTTAAAAGAGCTGCTGAAATTGCGGCGGC
Source organism: Eubacteriales bacterium (assembly GCA_045632345.1). Classification (GTDB taxonomy): domain Bacteria; phylum Bacillota; class Clostridia; order Oscillospirales; family CAG-272; genus RGIG2000. Next base: position 239,846 of record JAZQWM010000039.1, read on the forward strand.
AGGAGGGCATAACATTTTGCTTATTGGTCCACCGGGCACAGGTAAATCAATGATTGCCAAGCGTATTCCGTCTATTCTGCCGAAAATGACATTTGATGAAGCTATTGAGACCACTAAGGTACACTCAATTATGGGTAATTTAAAAGAGGGAGTATCGCTAATTTCATCAAGACCGTTCCGTTCTCCACACCATACTGCATCAGCTACGGCTATGGCAGGTGGCGGCAAAATTCCTGTTCCGGGAGAAGCATCTATGGCAAATAACGGCGTGTTATTCCTAGATGAACTGCCTGAGTTTCCACGTAACGTTACTGAGGTTTTAAGACAACCCCTTGAAGACGGCTCAATTACAGTTACAAGAACTGCATTCAGAGTTACTTATCCATCTTCATTTATGCTTGTTTGCGCTATGAATCCGTGCAAGTGCGGATATTACGGTCATCCTACAAAGGCGTGTTCTTGTAAGCCAAACGATATTAAAAAGTACGTATCAAAAATAAGCGATCCGCTTCTTGATAGAATTGACATTCAAATTGAAGTGCCTTCCTTAGAGTTCAGCGACCTGGCTCAAAAGAGCAAGGAGGAATCATCAGCAAGTATTCGTGCAAGAGTAAATGAGGCTCGCCAGATTATGCAAAAGAGATTTGTTGGCGAAATCCGTGAAAACGGACAGCCTATTACGTGCAATGCGCAAATGGAGCCAAAGCACATTCGCAAATACTGTGTTTTAAATGAACAATGCTCCAAAATTTTAGAGGTGGCATTTAATAATCTTGGCTTATCTGCAAGAGGTCATGACAGAATTTTAAGACTTGCAAGAACTATTGCTGACCTTAATAAAAGCGAGGAAATTGCGCCAAGTCATATTCTTGAGGCTATTCAGCTTCGCACTCTTGATAAAAAGTACTTCTAATAGAAAATGCATCACGAAATCGTGATGCATTTTTTAGTTATTTAATGTCTGAATATTTGTATGCTTCGGCTGTCTTACTATAACCGTTTTGGGTTACATAGTTAACTACACCGTTTGCAATTACATATATATTAAGTGTAATTTCTGCGTTAGCTACATTTTCGCTGGTCCAATCCTCTGAGGTTAAGATAAAGTCAACTGCATTGTAGGTGCTTCCTGTTAAGTCTGCCTTAACTACATTGTCCTTTCGATTTCCATTTTCATCAAGAGGGGTGTTATTGTTAGCGGAAGCTACAAAGCCGTAATTTACCTCGCCGTTTTTAGCTTCGTAGTCCTTTAAGGCTGCTTGGTCAATAATATAACCCATACAGAAGCCGCCCTTACCATTCTTTGAATAGCCCTTGTATGTAAAAATAACGTCTGCGTCATAATCTGCATTCTTTTTGCAAAGGCCGCATGCTACTGTCTTTGTGCCTGCTTTTGATAAGTCAGCGTAAGTTACTGCAACTAATGATGCTTTGCCATTTAAATAGTCGTAATCGTGTGAAAGAGCTGTGCCTTCGATAGGAGTTACACCCATATCTTTTCCACAGAAGCAATATGACACTTTTCCTGCATTAACCTCACATGATGCAGGAACATCAACTGTTTTTTCTGCTAAGTGTGTTGTGTTACCTTCGGCGTTACAGAAATGCATTGTCTTGCTACCGCTAACACCTGCTGATGTAGCATCAAGGTCGTTTTCATGGCAGAAATAAATTGCACCTACGTTCCAAGAGCCAATGTTTATACTTGATACATTGCCTTTAAATACGATTGTTGGTTTAGTTCCGTTAGTATCACACGCAACAAGCTCAAATGCCCAAGCGTTAGTAATTTCAATATTATTAGCTGAGAAAACAAGAACCTTATTAAGATTGTACTTTAAGCTATCAAAGGTTTCTCCCTCTGTCTTATAAAGTCCTTCGGGGAAATAGTACACATCTGGTTTTGTTAAAAAGTCGTATGAATCGTTTACAAAGAATGTGTTAAAGCAACCTTGGAAGCCGTTTGAGCCAATTTGTGTAACTCCCTTTGGCATATAGAAGCCTCTTAATTGTTCGCAGTTCATAAAAGTGCTGAACTTAATTTCCTTTAACTTTGAGTTTTCAGAGAAATAGCAACCTCTTAAATGGGAAAGTGATCTATCTCTAAAACCGAATGCATAGCCAGTAAGGTACTCAATTGTATCTGGCATAAAGATATATTGAAGTGGGCTGTTTTCTTTAAACATGTTGTCGCCGTTAAAGTCGGTAATATCTTGACCGCTACTATTTTTAACACCTCTTAGGTTGACTACAACAATTTTACCCTTGTGTGCTGTACCAACAAGCTGCTCTTCACCGTAATAGATTGATGAAAGCTTTGTACCGTTAAAATTGAAGGTTAAGTCCTTTGTTCTTACTGACATAAGCTTTCTTGATGTAGAAGCAACGTCATCCCAATAATAGCAAAGTGAATAGCCTTGCTCATCATATAGATTAACGCTTGTTCCGTCTTCAAGCTCAACTGTTGTCATGTTCTGTGTCATTACTTTTACATATTGCTCATTATAATCAGGATTCATTTCATCCGCGCTTACTGAAAAAACAAATAAACAAGCAAGCATTGAAATGATTGCAAGTGTTAGTAAAATTTTCTTTTTCATTTTATTCTCCTTTATAAATTTATAAACAAAATTTATGTACTATAATTTTAGCATATTAAACACAAAATTTCAACGGTTAGCGTGGATAAGATTTTATTTTTTGCATTTTTTTACAATTTAGACAAAAGCAAAGGAAAAATCTTGGATTTTACTCCAAGATTTTTAGTTATTTTGCCAATGTGCTTTTAAGATTTTCGTAGCAGGAATAAGGGGCGTTTGCAGAGCCCATACCTACGGATTTTTTTATTTCGCCGTGGTAATCACTGCCGCCGCTTGCTATGATTTTATATTTTTCGCATAGGTCAAGTAGATATTCCACCTGGTCAGGGGTGTATTTAGAATAGTATGCTTCCATACCGATTAGTCCTGCTTCCTTGGCGTGGGGAATAAATTCCTCAAGCTGTTCCTTTGTGAAGTTTAATAGTGGATGAGCCAAAACAGACACACATCCCCAGGAATTTACCTTTTTTATTGCATCTAAAACGCAAGGTCTATCGGTTACAAAATAGTAGCCGTTGCCTTCCTTTAAAACAGTGTCAAACGCCATGTCGGTTGTTTCAACAAGTCCCTTTTCTATAAGGATTTTAGCAAAGTGGGAGCGGTTTATGTTTGTGCCGAAGCGTTTTTTCATATCATCATAGGAAATTTCGCAAACGTCCTTTGATAATGCTTCTGCCATTTTCCTATTGATTTTGTCTTTTCTTTTTCTAAAGTCCATACAAAAATCGTTCACTCTGTGTACGTTATTTTCGTTTATGAACATGCAAATAAGGTGTAATTCCATTCCGTTATACTGTGTGGTTAGCTCGGTGGCAAGGACATATTCAAGGTCTGCTTCCTTGGCGCATTTTTCAAATTCAAAAATGCCCTCAACGGTATTATGGTCTGTAATGGCAAGGGCGCTAATTCCCTTTTCCTTGGCAAGAGCGCAAAGCTCATATGGTGAGTCGCTTCCGTCGGAATAGCTTGTATGGTTATGTAGGTCGCAATATTTCATTAGTAAAATAGCTCCTTTAGTTTTTCAATATTGTCGGTGTTGTATTCTATTTCCTCTGATATAATTCTTGCATACTCAAATACATCTGCCTCGCTACTGTTTTCGATTAATGATTCTAATAGCTTTTCACAAAACAGGCAGAAAGACAGTGAGATTTTAAATTCATCAATATCGGTGGCTTCCGTGGTATGGCGGTAAACGAAATATGCAAAAGCTCTTTCAAGGTATTTTTCATTATTTTCGTTTGCGTTTATATCCAATGAAAGCTTAGAAAACAGCGACATGTGGCTATTATTTAGGTATTCAAGGTTATTTATACATTCTAAATATAAGCTTGTGCCAACGCTTTTTAGGTCAATTTCGTATGCTTGGCAAACTAAATTTAATTTGTCGCTAAGTGGTGCTTCTGTTTTTAAAATTGAGTAGATTTTTTCTCTATCAACGATCGCATCGTAGTCAATAACCTCAGGTCTTTCAGGTCCTCTTGCGATTACGTCAAAATCGTTATATTCATCGCTATTTAAAATAATGCGGCAGGCTTCAGGACAGGACATGCCGATGCCTATTTCTTGACCGTAGTTCATAAAATTGTAAAAGCGTGGATGCTCACGGCAAATATCGCATAGATAATCCTCGCCCATATTGATTATAATTTCGCAAAGTCCCTTTTCGTTAAGATGTGGGCATCTATCCTCTTTTGTTAAAGAAAAGTGGGGGGTGTGTCTGTTTTCAATAGAATTTAGGACTGTTTTTGCATAGTCGCACTTTGATTTCTTGTATTTTTCGTATGCTCTTTTGTCAACGTCTATTTCCCAACCAACACAACAGCTATGAGTACATTTGTCTGCTATGCATTTAAAGTCCTCATAATATTTCGGTGCGTAAAGCTTCATGGTATCCCCTCCTTTTTTGCAAAAATATAATATCATATTTTTTCAAAAAAATCAAGGCGTAGCCTTGTATATCATCCGCAACTTGTTGCGGTATATCATCAACACGAAGTGTTGTATATCATCAAGCCGCAGGGAAGATGCACGCTAAAGCGTGATGAGATACAGCCCCGCAGGGGCTGATGATATCCACGACTGCGTCGTGATGATATGCCAAGCCTGCGGATTGGATAAAAAAAAGAACGAAGCGACTGCTTCGTTCTTTTTTTGGCAGGGGCGCAAGGACTCGAACCCTGGACACCCAGTTTTGGAGACTGGTGTTCTACCGACTGAACTACACCCCTTCATTTTTGCCTATGTATTATATCATAACTTTTTTCAAATTGCAATACCTTTTTGAAATTAAATAAAATATTTTACCGTACTAATTATGAATAAAGTTTTAATTTTATTCATAATTATTTAATTATTATTGACAAATAATTATATTAGTGGTAGAATTTATATATAAATTGTTAATTTGTTAATAATTTATTCATTTTTAAAAAATAGAGGTTAGCTTATGAATCCTGAATTGTTTGGTATTGAGCATATTCTATATATCATTGTCTCTACTATAATTTGTGGCACCATTCTTATTTTTGCTAAAAATCATTGTGGGACTGAAAAGAGTCAACAGCTTGTATTAAAAGCGTTAGCTTTCGCTTTGTTTGTTTCAATTATATTAAATAGGCTTTCACAGGTGTTCAGATATGATACTGTTAGGTGGTACCTAATTATTCCAGACAGCTTTTGCGGTATGACAAGTATTGTTTTGTCTCTCGGCGTGTTATTTGGCAAGAAGGACAATGCGATTTTACATTTTACTTGGCTGCTTGGACTTTTTGGCGGTATTTCAACTGTAATTTATGCTACATTTGTTGGGCAAAGTTCATCTATATTTTATTTGCCTACAATTTCAGGGCTTTTACATCACAGTTTCTCGGCTACTCTTGTTATTGCACTTTTGATGTTCAAGCAAATTGACATAACCTACAAAAAGTGGTATTGTACTATTTTCGGCTTTACCGCATACTTAACCGTTGGTGCATTCTTAATGCATACATTTAATTTAAGCGATGCATTTCATATTGCAGAGCCACTTTTATCGGGTACAAATTTAACCGCTTGGGTTATGGCTCCTATGTATCTTGGTGCTTATGCGCTAATACTCCTATGCATTGAGCTTGCTCGCAAAAAAGGTCTTATAAAATAGTAAAACGGACAGATTTCCTGTCCGTTTTGTTTATGTGGAAAATGAGAAATAACACCTTTTATTTTTCAAAAAGTGCAAAATAGAGCGTGTTATTTTGCATTTTTTGTTATTTATTTTTGTTAAATTGTATGCTATAATTAAATTACGAAAACATAACAAGGTGTTTTAGGAAATGCTCTAATTGGGTACTTATTATGAAATAATCGGGGGTGCTATTTTGACTAAAGCTGAATTTAGAAGGTGCATTATAATATCATCAATAATAGCTTTGATATTTTTGATTGCCGCTTCAATCTTTTGTGTTGCTATGTTTAGTGAGTACACTTTTGTAAGTGATGACACTACTTACATATCAAGTGGCACCGTTACCGATGTTTTTATATCAGTCGGAAGCCACAGCGGTGTTGGACTTGAAATGTCGGACGGTAGCTGCTTTTACTTGGTATATCCTCATTTTGCCCGTGGGTTATACAAATCTATCGGTTATGATATAGATGAGCTTTCTGTCCTTTTAGAGAGAAGAAGCATAGAGTACCGCCGAATGAATAATCATGATTGGATAGTGGAAATTTATGTTGATGACATTACTATTGATAACACTAAATTAACTAATGAGCAAACAACCGCAACTCGATTTGGCATAGTGATTATTGGGATTATGATGGCTATTGTAATTGGCGCTATTTATATAGGCTATTTAAAGGATAAATATGTGCTTTACAAAAGAGGCGAGAGAAAAAGAATTAAAAAGCTAAAGCGAAGCTTGAAGTTATCTAAAAAATGATTATGCCACAGCGACACACATTAAATTTATAAAATATTTTAGGAGTTACTATGCGAATTGCTTTAAAGATATTATGTTATGCCATTATTCCATTGATTGTGGGCGCTATTATTTCGGTGCTTAAAAAATCAAAGCATAAAGAGTCTAAAAATGAATGCGTTGTTTATCTTAACAAGTTTTTGCCTATTATTGGCGCTATCTGCTCTGCTTTTTTCTTAGTTCCTGCATTTATTACGCTATACTCTGATGAGTCTATTTGGATTCCTATTTGCTTTTTCTTTTTCGTTCTGTTAGGCGCTATTCTTATAATTGCATATTTTAACTGCCGTATTTACTATAATGAAGAGGAATTTACGGTTAAATATTTTATTGGCATAAAAAGAACATTTACATATGACCAAATTACAGGTCTAAGAAAGGAAATGCACGAAACCTATCTCTATATGGGCAAGCATAGAGCCATGATTGATGAGTTTTCCGTTGGTAGTTACGAATTTCTAAATCTTGCTCAAAGAAAATACAGACAAAATAACAATGGAAAATATATTCCAACTGTTTTGAAAAAGCACGATATTTTTAAAGGCAATATTAAGGATTCTGGCAGTTTAGTTGTTGCCTATGCTATTTTTGAAGTGGTTTTGATAGGATTTTTGGCTTTTATTTTATATTCTACCTATGGAAATTTCACCACAAACAATTTGGAAAACACACAAGTGATATTTTCAGAATGCATAGAAAAGGATAACACATTGTACTTAGCCTCAAACGATGGCTATGATTACAGAATAAGATTTTTAACGGATGATTTTGACACCGATAAAATAAAATCTATTTGCGATGGTAAAACCGTTTGTAGCGTATATTCTCAAATAGTAACACCGGATGATGAGGATGACTATTTCAGCATTAAAGGAATTTCTGTTTCAGATGAATATATTCTTTCCTTTGATGAAACGAAAAAGCTACATATAAATGAATATAAGACACTTGTTTTTATCCCTGTCGTATTCCTTGCTTTGTGGAACATCTTTGTTATTCTTTCAATTATTGTGGGCAGAAATCCACAAAAATTTAGCAGAAAATTTGTTAAGCTATTCTTCAAGGAAGGATATGTAAGATATCATTAAATAATAAAACGGACAGATTTTCTGTCCGTTTTTTTTGCGTTTAGTTTGGCTTTTTAAATGATAGCATTTCCTTTAAAAATTCGATGCTGTTATTATAGTCGTCCTCATTTGCGAAAACTGTTTTTTGAAGGACTAAAACAAGTGTATCGTTTGGTAGCTTGTCAAAGCCACGATAATATTTACCGAAATCGGTTTTCTTTAAATATATTGAGAATTCGTCATATTTTAGCGTATCGTCAATTTCAGTGTCTGTTATCTCTTCAAGGTTTACAAACACGCCCTTTAGGCTTTCCTCGTAAAGCTTTTTATCTACCAAGTAAATTGTAAAATCGCCCGATTGCATTTGTTGCTGGAACGTGGTTAAAAGCTCTTGATTTTGCGCTACCTGGGAAGCATTGGGCTTTCTGCCCTCTTCATCCTTTTCGGTAATTTGCTGTGAGTTCAAAATTACGTTTGAGGTAATATTTATAATCGTTTCTCCGTCTCCGTTATAATCCTTTGCGATAACGTTAAATGCACTAAGGAGACTATTTCGTGTTTCGTTGTCGGCTATATAGGTTGGTCCAGCGTAAACGATTTTAATATCGTCCTCAGTTTTTGAGGCAATTTGCACTATTAAAACTACTGCAATTACAAGTAAAATTGCGCCGATAATAATCGCCCATTTATAGCGATACCAAATATTGTCCCAAAGGTTGCCCTTCTTTATTTCATCCTCCTCTGAATGAATTTTTTCATTCATATCTATGCCTAAGCCTTTAAGCTTTTTTGTGGCGTTGGAGTCTTGAATTTCAAAATCCTTTTCTTCCATTTTTGCTCCTTAAATTTTGTGAATTAAAAGTCCGCTTCTTAATTTTGGCTCAAACCAGGTTGATTTTGGTGGCATAACGTCGCCGTTATCGGCAACATCCATTAAATCATCAAGGGACGTTGGGTACATGGAAATTGCCATAACCATATCCTTTTGGCAACGCTCTTCAAGGTAGTTAAGTCCACGAATACCGCCGGCAAAGTCAATTCTTTTATCTGTTCTTGGGTCATCAATACCTAAAATAGCACTTAAAAGATGCTTTTGTAAAATTGCACAGTCAAGGCGGTCAACCGCTTTTTCTGCTTGGCAAATGCTATTGTAAAATTCTACACAGTACCATTTGTTTTCAAGGTAAAGACCGATTTCGTGCTTCCTTTGTGGCTTGTAGGGTTTATTTTCGCAATACTCTGTAACTGTGCCGATTTTCTCTGCTACAACATTTAAAAAGTCGGCTGGTGTGTAGTTATTTAGGTCCTTTAAAAGTCTATTATAGTCTAAAATTGCAAGGGATTTTGATGGGAAAATTACGGATAGGAAATAGTTATACTCCTCGTTGCCCGTATGATTTGCATTTTCCTTTCTACGCTTTACGCCAACCTTAACGGCAGAGGCGCAGCGATGGTGTCCATCGGCAATATAGAGTGCATTTAGATTTTTAAACGCTTCCTCAATTTGGCTATCAATAAAAGCATTATCGGTAGTCCAAACGGTGTGGCGTACTCCATCCTCGGCTGTGAAGTCATAAAGAGGCTCTTTTTCTGTTTGTGAGATTATAAGATTATCAAGGGTGGTGCTATCCTTATATGTTAAAAAGATAGGACCTGTGTGAGCAGAAACGGTATCAACATGCTTAATTCTGTCAATTTCCTTGTCCTCACGGGTAAACTCGTGCTTTTTGATTCTGTTTTCTAAGTAGTCATCAATAGAAGCGCATCCCACAATTCCCGTTTGAGCATGGCCGTTCATAATTTGGCGGTAAAAATAGTATCTTTTTTCGCTATCGTTTATGTAAATGCCATCAGTTTCAAACTGCTTTAACATATCGCGTGCAGTATTATAAACTTGCTCGCTATATATATTTACACTTTTATCAAGATTGATTTCTGCTCTGTCTATTCTTAAAAATGAGTATGGATTATCCTTTACCATTTCGCGTGCTTCGCTTGATGACATAACGTCATAAGGCAGTGCCGCACATTTATCAACTAGCTCGGTAGTTGGTCTTAAAGCATTAAAAGGCTTAACTGTTATCATAAAATACCTCTTTCTTTTTTATATTATAAGTATAACAATTTTTAGCCGCAATGTCAATAGATTAAATATTAACAAAAAAGCCATACGCACGGTATGGCTTAATTTTTTATAGGTTAAAGTATTTTGCTGAGTTATTAAAGCAGATATCCTTAATTACTTCGCCTACGAAGTCGAGGTTAGATGTCATCTCGCCGTTTTCGATAAGAGTTCCTAAGTAGTTACAAAGGATACGGCGGAAATAGTGGTGGCGTGGGTAGGATAAGAGTGAGCGGCTATCAGTAAGCATACCTACAAATGCGCCGATGTGTCCTGTGGCTGTTAAGTCCTCAAGGTGCTTTTCCATACCGATTTTGTTATCTAAGAACCACCAAGCCGGTCCGTATTGGATTTTGCCTTTTGCCTCGCTTGATTGGAAGCAGCCCATAAGTGTCATAATTTCCGCATTCATCTTTGGATTGAGGTTAAAAATTATGAGCTTTGGAAGTGAATTTTCACTATTTAATTTGTCCATTAAGCGTGAGAGCTTTGAAATGCTATTTGTATCGGAGATGGAGTCAAAGCCTGTGTCAAGACCTAATTTTTCCATCATTTTTGCGTTGTTATTACGCATTGCCCCTATGTGAAGCTCTGTTGAAATGTTGTATCTTGCGTACATTTTCATTAAGAAATACGTTAAATATCCCTTGAAAATATCGGTATCCTTTACAGTTGGCTTTCCACCGTTTAATACCTTTACAAGCACGTCGTTTGCTTCTTCCTTAGTTGGCACATCGCAAACGTACTCAACGGCAATATCACTTGCTCTTGCACCAACCTCGATAAATGCTTGAAGTCTTAATTCAAGTGCTTTTTCAAGGTCATCAATACCGTTAATTTTGTGTGTTGCTTTTTCAAGAAGTCCTAAAAATTCAAGATAGCGTGTTGCTTCAATATTCATAATCTTGTCCGCGCGGAATGCAGGCATAACTCTGAACTTGTAGTCCTTTTCTGCGATTTTCTTAAACACCTCAAGGTTGTCAAAAACCTCGTTTGTTGTAAACAAGCATGCAACATTTGAGCCTTCAATAAGTGATTTTGGTGTTACCTCATTTTTTGCAATATAATCGTTGCATTGATTCCAAATTGCTTCGGCATTTTGTGCATTGATTTCAAGCTCGCAGTTAAAGTATTCCTTTAATTCAACCTGCGACCAGTGATATAAAGGATTACCAAAGGCTGTGCCTAATGCGGTGCAATAGGTAATGAACTTTTCCTTATTTGAGGCGTTACCTGTTATATATTCCTCATCAACACCAAAGTTTCTCATAAGACGCCATTTGTAGTGGTCGCCTGCTAGCCAAATCTCGAAAATATCGTTAAATTGCTTATTTTCTAAAATTTGGTATTCAGATAAGTGGCAATGGTAGTCAAAGATTTGCATATTTTTTGCATAGTCAAAATATAGCTTCTCTGCTGTTTTGTTTGTTAAAAGAAAATTATCCTTAATATACATTATAACGTTACTCCGTCCTTAAAAATTGAGATTTCTTCAAATCCGTTTATTTCGTTTTTAGCTTGTGCGCCTGATGCTACTTCTATAACGTAGTCTAAAAGAGAATTTGTTAAATTATCCATACTCTCTCCCGCCAAAACAGGCGAAGCATCAAAATCAATCCAGTTTGATTTTTTAGTAGCAAGGTCCTTATTTGTGGAAATTTTTACAGTTGGCACAGCACTGCCAAGAGGAGTGCCTCTGCCTGTGGTAAATAAAATCATATGAACACCACACGCCATAAGATTAGTTACCGCCACAATATCGTTGCCCGGTCCGTTTAATAATGAAAGACCGTTTTTAGAAAGTGTATCACCATAATCAAGCACGTCAACAACAGGGGAAAGTCCGCCCTTTTGCACACATCCTAAGGATTTTTCCTCAAGGGTGGTAATGCCGCCTGCCTTATTTCCCGGAGATGGGTTTTCGTAAATTACTTGATTATGTCTTGTAAAGTAGTCCTTAAAGTTGTTTATAAGGCTTACTGTTTTATCAAAAATTTCACGGCTTACGCATCTTTCCATAAGTAAATGCTCTGCGCCAAACATTTCAGGCACCTCGGTTAAAACCATGCTTCCGCCATAGGAAACAAGCTTATCGCAAAGGCTACCAACAAGCGGGTTTGCGCTTATACCGCTATAACCGTCGCTGCCGCCGCACTTTAAGCCAAGTCGAAGCTTGGAAATAGATATTTTTTCCTTTTTAAAGGTGCTTGCGTATTCTTTTAGCTCATTAATTAGCGATACCCCCTCGGATATTTCATCCTCGTGGTCTTGGCAGTTAAGGAATTTCACACGGTTCGGGTTATAGTCGCCTAAAACCTTTTTCATTTCTGCAATATTATTGTTTTCACATCCTAAGCCAAGGACTAAAACGCCACCTGCATTTGGATGCTTAATCATACCGCAAAGAATTTTTTGTGTTATTCCTTGGTCATCGCCTAATTGTGAGCAGCCGAAGGGATGCGGAAATGACTTTGCACCTGTTAGCTTAGAAAGATTTTCAGCCACCTTGTTTACACAGCCAACTGTGTTTACAATCCAAATATCGTTTCTTATACCGATATCGCCATTTTCACGGACATAGCCCTCAAAGGTAAGGTCAGTATCAACATGAGTAATACCGTAATCCTTATAATTATAGGTATATTCAAGATTGCCGTTTAAATTTGTTTTTACGTTGTGTGTATGCACATGGTCGCCTTTTTTGATATCCTCTGTGGCGTGTCCGATTGGAGAGCCGTATTTGATTACGTTTTCTCCTGCTTTTATATCAGTTAGTGCATACTTGTGTCCGTTTTCGCGAACCTCAACGTTGTCGTTTTTATGAATTTGCATTTGCTTCAACCTCGTTAGCAAATCGTGTTAAGTCCTCGCCCCATAATGATACGTCGGCTAAAATTTCTCTAACCGTGAAGTTTTTGAGCTTGCTTGTAGCTTCCTCGCTATCGTTTGGAGTGCCTTTTTTATAAAACTCAATAAGCTTTGCAAATGAGAAAAGAAGTGTTTTTGGTGCATAACCAAATTTCTTTTCATACTCTAAAATGGAAGGCAATACTCTTACCTTAAATTTGCTTACAGAGTTTAATGCGATTGACTGACACATATGCTTAATATATGGGTTTGCAAAGCGTGTCATAACGTCATTTGCGTAAGATAACGCTTCTTCCTTATTCATATCAAGGGAGGCTACAATTTCCTCTTGACAATTTTTAAGGTGGTTTGATATAGTCTCATCCTTTAAGCAATCGCCAACAGTTTCAACTCCGCATAAAAGTGCATACGGAATCATTGATGTATGTGAGCCGTTTAGGATACGCACCTTTCTTGTGCGGTATCTTTCAAGCTCCTCAGTTACAATTACATTAAGACCGCATTTATCAAATGGGATTTCCTTGCATAAGTCGGCGTAGCCAGAGATTACCCAAAGGTGGAAATACTCTGAGGTGTTAAGCATTTTATCATCAAAGCCAACGTCTATTGCTTCATCCCTTGGATAGCCTGTGTTGATACGGTCAACTAAGGTGTTACAGAAAATGTTGTCATTTTCTATCCAGCCTTTGAAGCTGTCGCCTAAGCTCCATAAATCTGCATACTTTAAAATGCACTCCTTGAGCTTTTCGCCGTTTTTGTCAATAAGCTCGCAAGGAAGGAATACAAATCCGTCAAGACCTAATTCAAATCTCTTTGCAAGTAACTGTGTAAGCTTGCCAGGGAAGGAATTTGCAGGAGCGTCTGTAATTTTATCGCTTGCATCAAAAGCAATTCCTGCCTCGGTTGTGTTTGAAACGATGAAGCGGTAGTCCTTATTTTCTGCAAGAGACATATATTTATCAAATTCATCGTAAACCTTTACACAGCTATCAATAACGTCAATTTTTTTAACGTCAACGCCTTCAACGCCACGGCAAAGATGTGTGTAAACACATCCCTGCTGTGTAAGTGTATCGCAAAGACCGTTTTTAATTGGTTGAACTACTGTTACGCCACCGTTAAAGTCAGTTTTTTCGTTTACAATTTGGAGCATCCAATCAACGAAGCCGCGTAAAAATCCGCCCTCTCCAAATTGTATTACCTTGAGTTTTTTCATTTATTTGCCCTCTTTTGCATACTTCTCGTATAATTCTTTAATCTTAAAGTACGCTAATTTTGGATTTCTATGTTCATCTAAGATACCCTTGTTATTAAAGTATCTTACACGGTTAATATCCATTGATGGTGAAGTGCGGATATTTGCAAATTGCCATGGATATGTACCAATCATATATGGAACCTTATGGAAGAGCTCGATTGTGTATTCAAATAAGTCTCTTTGGTATTCCTCGCTCCACTTTACAGTATCAAATGGAGTATGGTAGCCTGCAAGAGCTGCTGCGCCAAATTCACTCATAAGGACAGGCTTTTCTTCCCAGCCCTTTTCCTTTCTACGCTCGGTGAATTGCTCAATCATCTTTTCCCAGTCTTGCCATGTGCCGTCGTAACCGCCGTATCTATACCAGCCGTGGTAGATGTTGATAGAAATAACGTCATCAAAGTCCATATCGTTATCCTTCATTGGATGACAGGAAGCGTGAGTGATTAAACGGTTACCGCCGTTTTCTCTTAAATACTTGCTCCACTTTTGAGAAACAGGATATGTATTTGGAGAGTAGGTAGGGATTTCGTTATGCATACCCCAAATAACGATAGATGGGTGGTTGTAGTAGTACTTAACCATTTCTCTATGCATCTTGAAGCCACGCTCCATTAAGTCCTCGTTAAGAATTGATGCTTCGCTAAAGCCTACGCCCCACATTGGAATTTCGCTCCAGAAAAGGATGCCTCTTGCATCAAGCATATCAACGAAAATTTGTGAGTTTGGATAGTGGGAGCCACGGATTGTATTACAGCCCATATCTAAGATAAGGTCAATATCCTTCTTCATAAGCTTTGCAGGGAAAGCAAAGCCCCAGTCACATTGCTCCTCGTGTCTGTTTACGCCTAAGAATTCAATTTGCTTATTGTTTAAAAGCACCTTAACGTCCTTAACCTCAATCTTTCTAAAGCCGATTTTGTCAATTAAATCGTCTGTGTCAGTTGATGCTACGACTGTATAAAGGTTTGGCTTGTAAACGTCCCATAGAGTTACGTTTTCAAGTGTGAACTCAGGTGATTCAACTGTCTTTGTTTCGTATGCATCTAAGGTAGCTATGCCGTTATAGATAACTGTATCGCCGATTTTTACGGATACGCCAGAGGTACACTCATCGTTATTTGCATTGTATAATTCAAGAACGGATTTTACTGTTGCATTCTTTAGGTCCTCTGAAAGAGTGTATTCAACTCTGTTTGAAAGAATCGAAATGCCGTTAAGCTCATTAGCCTCAACATCTCTTGCAATACCGCCGTAGTTAAACCAGTCGGTATATCTTTGTGGGAAGGAGTCAGCGTCAATAGTGCTATCTGCTCTAACTACCAAGGTATGCTCGCCGCTTGCTACGTTATTTACAATAAACTCAAACTGAGTAAATGCACCGTAATGGTCGCCAATCCATTTGCCATCAAGCCAAATATCAGCCTTTGTCATTACGCTACCGAATTCAAGACGGAGTGTACCGCCGTTTGTTAAGAATTTCTTTTCATACCAAGCCATGCCCTCGTAGTTAAGAAGACCTATTTCATTATTCCAGCAGGATGGTACAGTTGTAATTTCAGCGTCTGTAAGACCGTTTTGCCAGCCTTGGCTTTCGCCTACCTTATCCTTATCTAATTTGAATAACCACGTGCCGTTTAGGTCAATAACCTTTCTTTTAGCATGCTCGTTAAATAATCTTTTCATTTTGTGTACCTCACGTAAAAATATAATATATTTAAGTATATCATAAAGTTTATAATTATTCAATAGTTTAGGCTTGACAAAATGATTTTTTAGGGCTATACTTTACTTGAAAACACATTAAGGAGATTCTTATGAAAATTTTAAACAAAAAAGCGGAAAACGTTAAAATTGCCTATATTGGCGGTGGCTCCCGTGGTTGGGCGTGGGGACTTATGAGCGACCTTGCTTCAAACGATGATATGAGCGGCGACGTTTATCTTTATGATATAGATTTTGAGGCAGCACAAGCTAATGAAATTATAGGTAACAAATATAATTTTTGTGAGGGTGTAAAATCAGAATGGAATTACCATGCGGTAAAGACACCAAAGGAAGCTTTAACAGATGCTGATTTTGTTGTTATTTCTATACTTCCGGGTACATTTGATGAAATGGAATCCGATGTACATACACCTGAAAAGTACGGCATTTACCAACCGGTAGGCGATACAACAGGTCCCGGTGGAATTGTTCGTGCTATGCGTACAATTCCTATGTTTGAGGAAATTGCAAATTACGTTAAGGAATACTGTCCAAACGCTTGGGTAATTAACTATACAAACCCAATGACACTTTGTGTTAAGACATTATATAGAGTATTCCCTGAAATTAAGGCGTTCGGTTGCTGTCATGAGGTTTTTGGAACTCAAAAGCTACTCACTTGGGTAGTTGAGGAGTTTCTTGGCAAGAAGGCTACAAGAGATGAAATTAAGGTAAATCCTGTTGCGGTAAACCACTTTACTTGGCTTACAAGCGCTGAGTATGAGGGCATTGACTTATTCCCATATTACGATAAATACTGTGATAAATATGCTGACGGCTTACCTGCAAAGCCTGACAATAACTGGATGAATAACTTCTTTGCTTGCGCAGCAAAGGTAACCTTTGACCTTTTCAAGAGATTTGGCTATATTTCAGCGGCAGGAGACAGACACCTTGCAGAGTTCTGCCCCGGCAAGTGGTATCTTGAAAGTCCTGAAAGAGTAAAGGAAATGAAGTTTGGCTTAACTCCTGTTTCATGGAGAAAGGAAGATTTAAAGAACAGACTTGAAAGAAGCAAGCGACTTTTAAGTGGCGAGGAAGAGTTAAAAATCAACAAAACAGGCGAAGAGGGCGTTAAGCAAATGCGCGCTCTACTCGGTCTTTGCGATTTGATTACAAACGTTAATATTCCAAACGTAGGTCAAATTCCTAACCTTCCACTTGGCGCGGTTGTTGAAACAAATGCTATTTTCCGTTCAAACGAATTAAAGCCTGTAATGGCAGGAAATATTCCTAACTCAATTTATCCGTTAGTTTCTAAGATTTGCACAGAGCAAGAAGCAATATCTGAGGCTGTTGCAAACCGTGATATGGAAGCAATCTTCAATGTTTTCACATCTGATCCACTTGTTACATGTAATTTAAGTGATGCAAGAAAGTGCTTTGATGAAATGGTTGAGAACACCAAAAAGTATTTAACTGATTACAATTTATAATTTATAAAGCGTGGGCAATGCTCACGCTTTTATAAGAGGGAAAATGAAAATTTACTGTTTAATTGAGAATACAAAATCAAGTGATGATTTTGTATGTGAGCACGGTTTATCGTTTTTTATTGACACAGGTACCCGTAAAATCCTATTTGATATGGGACAAAGTGATGCTTTTATAAAGAACGCTAAAAGATTGGGCTTAGATTTAAGTCAGGTTGATTTTGCCATTTTATCCCACGGGCATTTTGACCACGGAGGAGGACTTAAAGCGTTTTTAGAGATAAACAAAAAAGCTCCTGTTTACGTAAGCAAGCATGGTTTTGAGCCACATTACAACAAGGATAAAAAATATATTGGGCTTGATACTTCAATACAAAGCGATAGAATTATTTTTGTTGATAAGACTACGAATATTGACACAGGTATAAGTATTTTAAACTGTAACGATAAAAAAGCTCAATATAAAATCGATACCTTTGGGCAGACTGTTTTGGAAAACGAAGTGTTTACAGAGGAAGATTACCGACACGAGCAATATTTAATGATTGATGTTTGTGGCAAACGAATTTTGTTTACAGGCTGCTCACACAAGGGAATTTTAAATATTGTAAATTGGATAGAAGCGGACTATATAATCGGTGGCTTTCACTTTTTTAAGATGGAGATTGATAAAATACTTGAGATTTGCGCTTCGTATCTAGGCACATTTGACTGTCAATTTTTCACTTGCCATTGCACGGGAAAAGAGCAATATGAATTTATGAAGGAATTTGCACAAAATATAAAATATATTTCAAGCGGCGATATAATTGAATTTTGAGGAAAAACATGAAAAAGATATTTAGTTTATTTTTGACCATGCTAAAGATTGGGCTTTTTACCTTTGGCGGTGGATATGCCATGATTGCGCTTATGGAAAATGAGTTCGTTGCCAAGAGAAAATATCTTGAAAACGATGAATTTATGGATATAGTTGCAATATCGGAGTCAACTCCCGGTCCTATTGCTATAAATCTTGCAACGTATATTGGATATAAGCAAGGAAAATTTTTAGGCTCGCTTCTTGCAACTGTTGGAATGTGTATTCCGTCATTTGCTATTATCTATGTAATTTCTTTATTTTTAAATAGATTTTTGGAAATTGAGATAATTGCAAGCGCTTTTAAGGGAATACAGGTTGGCGTTATTTTCATAATTTTTATGGCGGGACTTAAAATGCTTAAAAAAATAAAAAAGACCGCTTTTAACGTAACGGTAATTTCATTTACCGTTTTAATTTCCGTTTTATTTAGCGTGATTTCCGTTAGTTTTTCAAGCATTTTCTATATTTTAATAAGCGGACTATGCGGACTTTTCATCTATCTTACTAAGTATTTTAAGGATAAGGGGGATAAAAAGAAATGATTTATCTACGCTTATTTTTAGAGTTTTTAAAGGTGGGGGCGCTTTCCTTTGGCGGTGGCCTTGGAATGATTTCCTTAATACACGATGTTTGTGTTGGAACAGGCTGGCTAACTGAGGAAGAATTACTTAACATGATAGCCATAGCGGAGTCAACTCCCGGTCCTATTGCGGTAAACATGGCTACATTTGTCGGTTCATCTCAGGCTGGAATTTTAGGTGCGCTATTAGCCACACTTGGTATTGTTTTGCCGTCGTTTATAATCATTTTGATAATTGCTTCCGTTGCTAATAATCTTTTAAAATATGCAGGAGTTAAGGCTACGCTTACAGCTATGCGTCCTGCCATTGTGGGTCTTATTTTGTCAGTTACAATAACTATGCTTTTAAGTCAAATTATTAAATTGAAATTCGTTGAAAGTACAGTAGATATTGACTACCTTGGCATTATAATTTTAGGAACACTTGCAGTTATATCCGTGCTATATTCAAAGCTACGAAAGAAAGCAATTTCGCCGATTTTACTAATTGTAATCTCAGGCGTTTTGGGAATGATATTTTACTAAAAATAACACCTTTGGTAAAACAAAGGTGTTGTTTTTTATTTGTCTATAAAAATGGTTTGGCGTTTAACCTTTTTCCAATCAGAATTTTCATCAGGATTAACAACGCCTACCATTAAATTTGGCTCATCTGCATGAATTCTCAAATACGCATCATCTAATGAAAGGTCAAGCCAGTGTAATGTTGGATTTTCCTCATGACTATATAATGACACAAATTTTATCAATTCATTTGTTGGCAAAACATTGCGATATTTATCTGATAAAAACCAGTTATCTTGTATCGGCACTGCATAAAAATCCCACTCATCATCATTAACCATACTGCTTGAAAGTAGGATTTTTTCATCATCGTCAAAGCAAAAAATCACATGGTCGCAATCACATAAATTATCATCCATCAACCAATATCCTAGGTCAGATATCATGATGCTTTTTATTAAGTGAGATTTAAGTTTTTCAACAAAATACTCCATTTTGTTATTCGTACAACTATCAATCATATGCTCCATTTCCCACAAATGATATGCTTGTAACCATTCTTCTTCATCCTCACTTATTTTAAAGCGGATATAATTTAAAAGTGATTCTCCATCAACCGTAGGATTTGGATTTGCTCCCGCCCTAATAAGAGCAAGCGCCACCTTTAATTTACCGCCACTTTCTATTCTTTGTTCGTTTTCTGTTTTGCTATCTAAATACTGCAATTCCCACATCAAAGGCTCACAGTCTGCCGATACATCAAAATCTGCGGTTTGATTTTCAATAAGGTCAATAGCAAAATCGTAATGCCCACTTTCTACTGCCAAATGTAATGGCGTTGTTTTAAATCCAAACCGTATTTCTATAATCTGTGTACATCCGCCAATTTTATCAATCAATTCATCACAACGGACATAATCGCAATTATCATTTTCGTATAAGCTTACTAATTCTTTAATTAAGTTTTTCATTTTCTTCCTTTCCAAATACTAATCCATAACTATTGCTAAAAGTAATAATCCTGCAATTATAAATAAAATGTTTAAAACAAACAAAACTCTAAACAAAAATGCCTTGAATGTTAAGTACGGCACTTCAAAGCCCTTTTCAAAAAAGAAACCCAAGGAAAAAACAGGTACAACAATGATAAGAAACGGTAGATTGATTATGAATAGAAATATATTCGTTAAGGTCATTTGATGTTTTTCTTTTCTCAAAATGCGCTTTTCCTCTTTGGTAAGTAAAAAATCCGGATAGTTTTTCCAATTTTCGTTCCTCTTTTGATTTTCTGCATTTTGGTTTGCTTCTTGGCTTGTGCTTTTTAAGTCTGTCATATAGCCACTCTCCTTTACTGACTATATGATAAACTGTTTTTCATGTGTTGTCAATAAAGATGTGTACCGAAAACGGTACACATAAAAAAGAAGCGATATAAAATCGCTTCTTTTTATGATATTACATTTTAAATTCTATTGTAAAATTGTGGTCGCCCTTTGGCAAGATGTAGTCAATGATATAGACATTATGCTTGCCATGGATGTGGGCGCTTACCTCTTTTACTGTTACTTGTGGGGCTATATTTTTGTTGTTTGTAAGTGTTACATCATCAATTACAGCCACAGTATCGGTAATTTTTGGCTCGGTTAAGGAAACGAAGCGCTCGGTTACCTGAACTTCCCTTGTGAAGTCAAAATTGTCAGTTAACGTGATTTTATCATTTTCAAAAGCAAAGCTTCTTTGAGCTTTATTTATAAAATCAACGCCGTATGCGTTTTTAATATCCATTGATGCAATAGATTTTTCCCAATCGTATATTACGTGTACGTCATCACGGCGAATATCGTCCTCAGGTATGCCGTCAAGAATTGGAATATTGTGCGAATATGCGCTTGGATGGAAGAAGGTATAACGCTTGCTTGTGTGGTAGCCCTCTTCGTATGGTCCTGCGCCAATATCGGCAATAATTTGCTTGCCGTTTCGCGCAATAATAAACGTGCCTACGTCAATGTGGTTATGGCTTTCGCCGTTATTTCCGCCCTTACAAGCGAAGCCGTAATTGTCGGTACGCTTGAAGAAATACGAGGAATTATCCACGCTGTACGTGATATTTGTTCTCATTTTGTCGGTAAAATTATCCTTGTTATGATAAATTACTGAGCGAAGTGAGAAGTTAAAGTGTGTGTTATCGTAAACTACGTTGCCAAGCTCTGACGGAAGTCTTTCAATTTCATCACCGTAAACTGTACGAAGCATTTGATGTAAGCCGATAAAATATCTTTGCTTTACGCTGCTATCACTAAAGGTTATTAAAACGTCCTTTAAAAGAAACGTTTTTTGTAGGAATTTAGAAATTTCCTTAATTTTTGGCATATCAAACCAATTTACCTTGCCATTTGTGATTTCCTTCTCAAGCATAGCGTAGCTTGCAAAGAAGCCAAATCCGAAATACCAATAGCCTACGCCCTCAACGCACATTCCGTCATCCTTATAGCTATCAAGATAGCAATACATTGATTTATGTAATCTTTCTTGATTTTCAAAGAATGCATCCGGGTCTTCATAAATAAGTGTGCCGCCTACTGCGCCTGCACATACGGCAGTCCAGTTATTATCATGGCTTTCCCAGAAGAATTTTCTTGTTTTGTACGGCTCTATTATATGTCTTCTGATTTCGTGGCTGATTCTATCCTTTAAAAGCTGTGGAAATCTATCTCTAAAGAGGTTTTTAATTTCTGCAAGGGAAAATCCCACCGAGGCTGCAAAAATGTCGATAAGTCCGTTATCAAAATCCTTTGGAGTTTTGCCGTAATATTGCTCTGTGTAATGACCGATTGGCGCCCACGCGTATTCGTTAAGATACGCCCAAATAATCTTTATAAGGTTATTATAGTATTCCTCATTTTCCGGGTAGATAAGGGACAAAAGGGCGGCAGATTGAAGCTGATCAAACTGTAGTCTCCATAATCCGTGGTCATTATTATTTAAAATATCCTCAGCGCTGTGAGGTCTTGGTTCTTCCTTAAACGCTTTAGCGTATAGCTCCTTTAACTCCTCTCTATGTTGAGTAAAGTCATCACTATTTCTAGCATTTTCCCATAGTTTTTTATCAAGCGCAAAATCTAACATGTTTTTCTCCTTAAAGAGTTGTTTTTTACATCTTGATTTTACCATATTTCACAGCGGAATTCAATGCTTTTCAAATAAATACATTGACAAAAGGCTGAGTTTGTATTATTATATTTCTATAAAAAAGGGGGTGTGGAAATGACCAAGCTATGCGATATGCATATTCATTCAAGAAGCTCACACGACAGTAGCGCTACCGTTTTAGAAATGGCAGACGAGTGCATAAAAAAAGGCGCTTATGCATTTGCCATAACTGACCATTGTGATATTGAGTTTTTTGAGAAGGTTGGCGCTTTTTCATTAACTGAAGCTTCATATAAGGAAGCAAGTGAAGCATCCAAGCTCCTTAACGGACAAATTAAGGTTTTAAGGGGAGTTGAAATTGGCGAAGCTCTTTGGGATATAGAAAGCACGCGTAAAATTTTAGATAGCTTTGATTTTGACGTGGTAATCGGCTCGGTTCACGCCGTAAGATATAAGGACTACACCATGCCTTACTCCACCATTGATTTTTCAAAAATGAGCGAAACACAAATTGACGAGTATCTAAATTTATATTTTGATGAGCTGCTTCAAACAATGAGGCTTAATATCTTTGATATTATGGCACATCTTACATGCCCGTTAAGATATATAAACGGCAAGTACGCCTTAAACGTTTCCTCTAAAAAATACGAAAGTAAAATCACGAGAATTCTTGAATATATAATTGAAAACGAAATCGCCATGGAAATAAACACGTCGGGTATTAATACCGGTTTTGATACAACCATGCCGGAAAATTGGATTATTGAAAAATTCAAGAAAATGGGCGGATATATCGTATCTCTCGGTTCTGATGGGCATGCTCCTCAAAACGTTCTAAAGGGATTTGATAAAACAATAAATCTACTTAAAGAATATGGCTTTGACGGATACTATTACTATGAAAAAAGAAACAAAATAAAGGTTGAAATATAAAAAATGCAGAATTTAAAATTCTGCATTTTTCTTTATTATTTTGCTACTGAGCTAAACGTAAACGGTGTTGCGTAGGTGTTGCAAGCATCGCTTACGTAGTAAACGTCCTCTCCGTCATACACGTATGCGCACATAACGAGCAGCTTTTCGTAGTAAGCTGAGGTAAAGCCTGAGATTATAAAGTCAAAGCCTGCATAATCACGGTTGACATCTGCCACTACCGTTTTATCGTTTATAGGTGTTAAATCGTTATTTACCGGCTCATACTTCTCTGTGCCTTCTGATACAACAGCAGCTGTAACGCCGAATGAAAGTGTTTTTTCTGTCTTTGCTTCGTAAACTGAAAGCATTTCCTTATTGATTGTATAGCCAATGCAAATTTTATCTCCGTTGATTTTTGCCGAATAGCCTGCAAAAACCATGATTGGATCGTATGTGGCAAGCGTTGACTTTTGACCGCAATTTGTGCAAGCACCCTCGTCATATGAGCTTTCAAGATATGAAGCAAACACATACTTGCTTTCTCCTACAGAATGGTTGCCGCTAAAATAAACCTCACAATGATTTGCATACGTAATAGTTGCCTTTGAGGCAGCTGATTTAATAGCTGTTACAATTTCATCATTTTCGCTACCTGTATAAGTAACGTCTTTAACTCCACATCCTAAAAACGTGTTACTGTCAATGGACGTTAAGGTTTTTGGTAGTGTTACTGTATTTAACGCACAATAGTCAAATGCTTTGGACGGCAAGCTCGTAACGCCTGCAGGGATTATAACCTCAGTAAATTTACAGAGTTGAAACGCTTGTGATTTGATTGTTGTTACTGTGCTTGGTATATTAATTGAGCTTAACTTATTGCAGTTATAAAATGCGCGTGAGCTTATTGTTACAAGTCCTTCCGGTAACACAATACTTTCAAGTGAAGTGCAGCCTTCAAAGGTTCTGTCGCCTAACGTTTTAAAGCTAGTACCCTCAAACGTAACCGTTGTTAGCTTTGAGCAGCCTGTTAAAGACCATGCGCCTGTTTGAGTACAGCTTGCAGGAATATTTATAGATACTAAATTTGAGCATCCGTGGAAGCCGTCCTGTCCGATTGTTAAATATCCGTCAGGTAAGTGAACGTAAACCAAGCCTGTTGCGCTTTGGAAAATCTTATTTGTTGACGTTACTCCGTTTGGTACTTCAACTCTTACAACACTATTCTTCTCATACGTATAGCCTGAAGCGGTGTTGAGTTCTGAAAAGCTAAGTGATGGAGTTTTACTGTTTGAGAAAATGTAATATGAAGGGTACGTATGATACTCCTCTCCATCGAACATCACTACCTTTGACGTATAAGTGCTTGCTTTTCCGTCATCTCCAAATGATGATTTTTCGCTAATTCCAGTTAAAATTTCAACTTCGCCGAATTCGTCAGTCGCGGCTGCGCTGGCTGAAATTGCAAGCATGCAAAAAAGAACGCTTACAATTAAAATTGATAATATTATTCTTTTCATTTTCTTCTCCTTAAACTGTAAAAAAATGTATTTACA
>JAZQWM010000040.1:0-293496 GCA_045632345.1 Eubacteriales bacterium
GTCCTTTTTCCTCAAGCATATCCTTGTAGTATTTATCATAATTATCCGAGTAACGAATGATACCGAGCTTGTATTCGTTTTCGAGAAGCTTTTTTATGGTCTTTTTGGAGTTGGTTTCCTTGTAGTATATTTCTACGGGAGCATCTCCAATGTTTTTTGAAAATTCAGCTATCGCGGCAGAGATATAGCACGCGCGAGGAACGGATATTGAAAACTTGCGTTTTTTATGCGATCCGTCACGGTAGGACTGCTCGATCTTATCGATACGGTGAATAATATCACGTGCATAATCCATAAACTCCTCACCATCGGGAGTCAGAACCATTCCTTTAGCACTGCGTTGGAATATGGTAATTCCAAGATCGGCTTCAAGCTCCTTGATGGATCGGCTGATATTCGGTTGTGCAATCATAAGCGTTTCCGCCGCTTTATTCAACGAGCCGAGTCTTGCAACTTCAACTGCGTATTTCATATGTAAAATATTCATATACAA
Source organism: Eubacteriales bacterium (assembly GCA_045632345.1). Lineage (GTDB taxonomy): Bacteria > Bacillota > Clostridia > Oscillospirales > CAG-272 > RGIG2000. Next base: position 494 of record JAZQWM010000040.1, read on the forward strand.
GTCCTCCTATGCTTGCATTGCTTGCATATTTATTTTATTATACCACAAAAGTGTGAATAATTCAAGGCATTTCTTTTCATTTACCCTGATAAGTGCAAAACAAGAGGGCAACGGATATTTCACCGATGCCTGATTGCTTTATTGTTATTATTTTATTATTCTTCGTCCGTCTGCACATTCATTATAAGCCTTGCTCCGAGGCGAAAGGAGTATTCGAATATGGCTGCTTCTGCGAGGCTCATATACTCACTCCAGCAATCGTGGAGCTTTTCGAATGTTTCTTTCTGCTCGTCCGTGAAGCTTTTTTCAAGTTCCTCGTGATGCCTTGACATATAACCGAGGAGTTCCTTCATTTGTGGTGAGTTGGTTCTGCTGTCCTCTTGAGGAATTATGTTTCCGTGCCATAGTTCGTTTATCATATTTTTCATAGGTTTTTCCTCCTTTTCTGTCAGCACAACAACATACCACAGAAGGTTGCGGAAGTCCAGCACTTTTTCGAAAATAAATCCAACTTTTTTCGCCGAGCGTTTTCTTTGCTTACAGCGACGCAATTTTTGCGTTTTGATACAGTCTTTATTCAGTCGGCTGCAGTAGCATTGATTTCCTTCTTTTCTCTGCGAGGCGTTTTCTTTCGTCTACCGCACATCAATTTTTGCGTTTTGAGCAAAGGTGGTTGACTAATCTCTCGAAGTATGGTATACTAACGGCAGAAGAAAAACTCGACACGGGGTGAACCGTTTAGTCACCTGATGGTATGAGTTTGCTATTATCGCGGCTTGGTTTGTTGGTTCGGATTGTGGCTTGACCACATCTTTGACCATCTACGGCTTCGGACTACGTGGAAACAGTGCTTACAAGAGCATCGGAAAGCATCGTTTTCGGACTAAAAAGCACCAAAAAGTCAACAAAAGTAGTCAAAAAACGATGGCGTATTTGTTCGGGACCAAGAAGTCGTGTGTTCGAATCACATCACTCCGACCATAAAACAAGAAAGCACCACTTAGTGCTTTTTGGTTTTATCGTAGTGTTGGCTGAGAGAACTCCGCTTTTCGCTTGCGAAAATGGGGTGTGCCTAGCGAGCAAAGGCGTTGAATGCTTGCATTCATAAGACTGCGAAGCGTTACGAGCAACGTAGTACGCGGTGCTTCTTTGCACTTCGACCAAAAAAGCCTTGAAAACTTAGTGTTTTCAAGGCTTTTATATTTGTTTGCCAAAATCAATTCTCGTATTTTGCTCACCATTTACTCCTCTTGATTGAGTTTTCTGTAATACTCCTGAGCTTCCTCTATCATCTCTAAAATTTTTTCTTCATTTTTAGAAGTTAAAATGAAATATATATCATTTTCGTATAGTCGTTTTGGATCTTTTTCCATTATCGGTGGGCACGCATTTATTGCTAATAATATCTGCTCTTTTATCATCTTCATGCTAACATCTTGTGGTATGTTTTTTAAAGCGATTTTTTCTTCAATGACATAATCAATATACTTTCTAGTCAGATCGCTTTCAAACTCAAATATATAATATGTCATTAGCGATACTATTTTATCCTCATTCACAGCCAATTCGCCTTCGTAAATTGTCAAAAATTTATTTTCAATTAGCCCTTTATACAGTTCTTGCCTTAGTTTTCTTCTTATTTTACCAAACCATTTTTTCGCCAGTTCTATCATTTCATTTTCGTCTTTTATTGGAAATGATAAAGATACTAGTTTTTCTAAAAACGCAGTATTAACATATGTTACAAAAATTGACTCAATATATTTTTCCACTTGGTCAAAAGCATGCATATCCAAATCATCATATGTTTTCTTTAAGTCTAAATAATCATCTTCTAAAGTTTCTTCTCTTTGTGGTGCTCTACTAAATCTTACATTAAAATCTCTTTCATAATTGTTATAATATTCTTTGACATGACGCACTATTTCCCAATTCATCACTTTCTTCAAATCATCGGATGTTAACTTTTTTTCAGGTCCTAAGTGTTTTATTATGTATTCTTTCCAAAAATCATATTTTGTTATTTCACCAGAATAACTATCAACTATAATAGCATAAACTATTTTCTTCAAACCATATTTTTGCCTAATATTAAAATCTTTTGTATAAAATTTCAAATCATTTATTGTTGCATTAGAAATTTTTACATTATCATCTAAATAAAGCACATTTTGTGTCATTATTTTAACTATTTTTTCTTTAGTAGTTTCATCTACTACAAGATTTGTTTCGTGCAGAACCATGTCTATTAGTTGTCTAATTAATTGAAGCTTTTTTTCTTTTCTTTCTTCAATCTTTTTTTGACTATTAAAAAACCACATTTCTTTCTCCTTGCAATATCTATTTTGTACATAAAATTATATCATTTATATCATATAATGTCAACATAGCATTTTTACTAGCGAAATGAATTTTGATGGGTGAGCATTTGCTCACCCATCTATTTTTATGCGTTTTTCTTTTTAAGCTTGGCGATTTCTGCTTTCATTTGTACGATTAGCTCAGCGAGCTTTTGCTCGCACTCTTCTCTTGTTTTGGCATAGACATTTTTGGAGATTCGCTTTCCGTTTAGGCAGGGGGTGTATCTGCCTTGGAATGATGTTTTTCAGTCTAGAAAGTTTGGATATAATAAAAACTAAAAATTCTATAATATTTTTAAAAATTTACATTTTTGCAAAAAACAACTGTTCAACAAAATGACACAAAGCCTTTTATCACAAGGCTTTATCGCACTTTTTAAATGTGGTTCGAGCGTGGTGACGCCACTTCGATACGAAATGGCAAGCTTAGGCTTGTCATTTTTTTATTAAGTCATGAGATTGGTGTATCGTTGGATATAATAACGTTTTGGCGTGTATTACTATTACTTGATTAAGAAGCCTTGATTACTGTCATTAAAAGTGATACAATATATGCGTAAAGTTTATTCTATGAGGTAAGGCTAATAGTTGTGTATCAAAATGATTACAGACGCATTGATGATATGATGCGAAAAAAGGGTGTGTTTACCAACCCCGACACGGGAAAGCAGTATTATACGGGCTATGAGTATGCTACGCTTTACGATTGGGATCAATATTTTGAGACTATTGTACAGCTATATCTTGGTTGGACAACCGATTACGCAAGGCTTGGTGTTGAAATCTTTTTAGATATGCAAAAGAAAAACGGGCATATTCAGCGCTCCTCGGATGGTAGTGATTATCAGCTTTTAGAGCACGTTAAGCCATTTTTGTCTCAAATTTGTCTTTTGATTTATAACCGTGATGGGAAGGTTGATTTTTTAGCGGATAATAATTTTTATTATTTTAATCGACTGAAAAAGTATCTTGATTATTGGATTTTAAATCCTGAAAATTACTGTGGTCTTGCTTTTTGGGACAGCTCTCTACACACCGGTATGGATAATCAGCGGGACAGGGCTGGACACTGGTCTGCTCGTTTTTGTTGCGGCGTTGATTTAAACTGTTATCTTGTGCGTGAGTGCAGAGCATTTGCACTTATTGCAAGAATTTTTAAAAAGGTTGAGATTGCAGAAATTTATGAATCGTATGCAGAAAGGCTATCAAAAGCCATTCTTGAAAAAATGTGGAATACCGAAGATGGATTTTTCTACGATATTGACCGTCATACAGGTGAACAGATTAAAGTAAGATACATTGGTGCTTTTGCAACAATGTGGGCAGGGATTGCCACTGAGGATATGGCAAAATCTATGGTGGAAAATTATCTATTAAATCCTAAAGAGTTTAATAGAGGATTTATCTATCCTGTTATGTCAGCTACAACTCCTAATTATGTGGAAACGCCGCTACCTGGAGACTGGGGCTGCTCATGGCGTGCTAACACTTGGATTCCTACTAACTATTATGTGTTTGAGGGGCTTCGTAGATATGGATACACTAACGAAGCGACACACCTTGCAAACGAAACGTACAGACAGGTTAAGCGCATTGGCGACCGTGAGTATTACGGTACCGAAACAGAAACAGGCTGCGGTCTTGATCCTTTTTTGGGATGGAGCTTGCTTGCTTATTTTATGCCATATGAAAATGAGAGCGGTTATGATCCTACAAGAATTAAACTAGAGAAAAACGACAAGATTTTGTTAAAGTAATATAAAAGGACTATTCTATGTGAATAGTCCTTTTGTTTTTAGCTTTTATCCTTAGCTCCGATGATAATTTCTGCGCGCTCGACATTTATGCTATCGGAGTCAAGGAAATAGTTTATTCTATCAATAACGGAAATTGACAGTGTGTTTGTGCCGTTTTTGATTAGGCTTCCGTCGACCTTGGCTTTGATTTCTAAAATTGGTGTTGGATTTTTGTTTAAGGAGTGGGCGGTAAACATTTCGGGTTGTGGGTCGGGATAGAAAATTTGCTCATCCGTATAGGAATAGTTTTCAAAAAAGCTCTCTATTTCTGTACCGTTTAAGAATATTTTAAATTTATCACATGAGGATTTTGCGTTGGTTATAACGAATCTTACCTCTGCTTGTCTTTCCTTAAAATCTCCGCACACGTCAATTTTAATATTAAGTGGTGCTTCATCATTTGGAACAGGTGCAGGAAGGGGAGCGAAAACATTATTGCCACCGCATCCTGTTAAAAACGGATAGCCGTATTTTCTGTCGGCGGCGAATTTTAATTTTTTGTCCTGCTTATTTTCCTCGCTGAAAATATTATAAAAGTCGCCGTAATCTTGTCCTAAGCAATTTAGAATTTCTTCAGGTGGGAGGAGTTTGGCAAGCTCCTCGTGTGGAGCGGGAGCAAAATTAAATGCCACTACTCCATCGACACCCTTGTTAATCCAATTAGATAACATTCCGCGATAGAAATCACTTGATTGGCTATGATGTGCATCTGCCACATGATATGGGTCCCAACAGGCGTAAACCGCGGTGCTTGTGCTGCCCGTTACCTTTTTGTACCAATCAATATCGGGGTTAATTGTTCTTGAGCCACATATTACAAAATCTACTAGGTTATTTTCAGCCCAATTTTCAACGTCAAAGCCGTCATTATTACATGCTTCGCCGTTTTCTGGAAGCTTGGCTCCCACCACAACTTGGCGGTCAAGTGTTTTAATACTATCCTTTAGCTTACTCATAAACTCAGTAACACATTCTCTATATTCCCATTGCTTGCCAACAGGAAGGCATGGAAGGTGTCTTAAAAAGTCAATACAAATTCCATCGAAATCGTATTTGTTCATAATTTTTGTTATGTAGTCAAGCTTAAATTTTTGAAGCCCTGATGACGCTAAATTCCATAGTCCCTCTTGCCACCAGGTTTTAATTATCCAATCCTTATGCATTTGCTTTATTTCATTTCTGCCAGAGGACAAATCAAGCTCCACCTCTGAAAAACGGTGGTGACAATATGCTTTTATGCCACGCTTATGACACTCGTCAATAATGCGCGCCATAACGTCTATGCCATTGGCTTGAAATTTCCTGTATATATCGGTATTATAGAACGGCAATTCTTGCTCAAATAAGCAATGTCCCTCCCAAAATATCGCATCTGCCTTTACGCCTTTATTATCAATACAGTAAAAAAGCCATTTTATAAGCTCATCCTCTGGGATGTTTGCAAGCTCTCCTGTATAGGTATCCATTTGAATTATAAAGCTTGTTTGCTTCAACTTCTTGCTCCTTTTTAGTTAGTAGGTGTTAGTTTGCTTTACACTTTTTGCAACAGCATAATACATTATGCCGCAAATAAATAGCATTATTGATGCGAAAATCAAAACTCCTGTATATCCGACCTTATTTTCAAGTGGAATTACAAGTAACGTTGCAATGGCCTGTGCTCCTGTGAAAATTAGCATACGGATGGATGTATATGGACCGATTTGCTCCTTTGGAATAATTTCCGTAATAACAACAGGAATTGCGGTATCCATAACGAACTTGAAAAACGAAGCAACGGTAAAGCAACAGAAAAAGCCAATAACACCAATATTAAGTGAAAATGGAAGGATTATGCACACACCAAGGGTGGAAAGCAAAAGTACATTTTTTGTTGAAAGCTTTTTATATGCAAATGCGAAAAACATATTGCCTATAAAGGTTGCTATTTGTAAAATTACGTTTACGTATGAAGACGTTGTTTCGTTTAAAATGCTCTCGGAAATGGCGATTGTAGCAATTACGTTAAAAATTCCTATTGATAATCCGCGTGTAAAATTTGGAATTAACAAAATATATGTGCTTTTATTTTTAAATACCGCTATAATATCGTTTTTTTCTTGGCTTTCTGTATTCATTTTCACGGTTTTCTCACGCATAGATGCACACACAATGCTTGTTAAAATAAAGCATATTATTGCAATTACGAAAAACACCGATGTTGTTTTCATATACGAGAATTTTGATAAAAGCAAGGAATAAGCAAGTGACACTAAAAAGGATGTGCCGCCTGCGATTGCTACGCTAATGCCTGTCATTTTTCCGTAATCGTTCATATCAATTGTGTAATATGGTAGGCAGTATGAAAGAATGGTATATAAGCCAACGCCTACGTAGGATACGCCTGCTACGATAAATACGGCGATTACATATCCGTGCTTTATTAGCTCCGGATTGATTGCGCCCATTAAGAATACGGCAGTTAATAGGCTAAGGGATAGGCAGGATATACTTGTAACCATTTTTACTTGCTTGATTTTGCTTGACAAAAATGTCAGAATGAGCATCATGGCTACTTGCATAATCTGCATTAACGAATTTAGAACGTAAACCTGTTTTTCTGAAAATCCCGCTTGAATTAAGAAGGTTTGCATTATTGCGCCTGTGCAAAACGTGTAACCTACGTTATAAATCATTGTATAGATACAATATTTTTTTATGTTTGACATATTTTTCTGTGTTGTTAATTTTATTTTGCAAAAAAGGTTAGTTTGAATAGGTTCATACTTGCGTGGCCTTCCATTGAAATATCGAAAACCACGTCGAATTTGTCGGAATCTACTTTGGTTGGTAGAATGTGGAAGATTTTTTCGGTTACGTCGCCGTTGCAATTATTTAAAAGCATGGTTGAGACCTTTTCCTTTATCTCTACTCCGCTCTCGGTATATGCGCGAATGGTTATCCAATGTTGAATTTTAGATTCTCCGTTATCGTAAATTTTTAGCTTAACGGATGTTTCCTTTCCGTTTTCGAAATAGAAATCATTTTCATATGCTGCTTCCATTTTGAAAAGGGAAAATTCCTTGAATATAGAATAATGAGGTAGGTTTAAAAGCTCGGTTGTATTAAAGCATTCCTTACCTCTATTACCAAATGCTCCCTTATAATAAATTTCCTCGGTATCGTTACAATGTAAATTTTCGCTTGGGAATACCTCTAAGCCATTATCTGTGATGTCGTATGTGTCAACTGTTAGCATTTTTGGAATACAACGAATGATTTCATCCGCTAGCTCCTGTGTTGAATGAGGCAAGAAAAACGGTGTGTTCATTGTCATTCCGTAGTCTAACGTGTTGATAGTTGCGGTAATAATTACGTCATTGATTGGCTTTATCCATTTTTCAGGTAAATTAGAGTTACCAAGAATAGTGCCAAGTGTTGCGGCTAATGTGCCTGCTGTGCAATCGGCATCCTCGCCACAATTAACTGCAAGGAGCATACTCTTACCAAAATCGCCCTCGCCGTATAATAAGCCCATAATAGCGATTGCTATATTTTGCGGTGCATCAAATCCTGCAGGGGCTGGCTTGTATTCTGTTAGCTTAATATCCTTTAATTTTGTATGCTGATAGGAAAAGGCGCCCGGTATTTCTTTAAAGATTATATCTCTTGCTTCCTCGGCAGTTTTGCCGTTTTCGTAGCAGCTTACCATAAGCGTAACCGCTTTATGTAGTGCGCTTGTGCTTGGAATATAACTAAGACCAATATTGATTAGTGCTTTAATATCGCTTTCCACAAAGGCGGCACTTTGCATAGCTGCCCAAAACACCTCGCCGTATGTCCCTTCATCGGCGTGGTCAATTGAGGAATCAAAATAAGCATAGCGAGTTGCAATTTCAGGATGAGCCGGGCAAAGACACGCCCAAATTTCGCTACGGATAAATGAGCCGCAACTATCCTTATAGCTATTGGAATGATAGCCTGATATTGGTGTAGGAATGCCGCGTCTTAAATTTGATTTGCCAACTCCGTATTCTGCCCAGCTTGGAGTTACAAATGTATTATAGTATTCCGCTAAAATTTCCGAATTTACATTTCTGCCAAATCTTCTTACGGCATTTAGTGAGGAAATTTGTAAATCTAAATCATCGTTAGGCTGTGGGTTATTTTCAATATTAGGCTGAAGAAAATATTCAATATCGAAAAATCCGTTTTTTCCTTCAAGTGGTGCACCGAGAGTGCCGCCAACATTTTTACCGTTAAAGCAGCCTAATATTTTATCTCTTAAAATTTTTCTGTTCATACCTTTTCCTTTTTCACAAAATACGATTATTTTGTCTTACACTCTGTTTTGTGTATTCCAAGTAAGTGGCAATGGGAAATTAGCTTTTGCAAAGAAATTTGGCTCGATTACAGACACAGGTGGGTGCATACCAAAGATAAATCTTGTTGTATCTGCTTTTGAAAGCTCGTAATCGCACTCGCCATCAAAGCTAACACATCCACAGTCATTTTTATTTGCATAAATTTTTATTTTTCCATAGTCCTTTATAGAAATTGTTACACTGCCTTCCATTAGGCTTGTATAGCTTGACTTTAATTTCATATAAGCATCGACAACTCTATCAAAATTAACGATATTGAAATTAGATGGAATTTGGACGCTCATATATTCGGCACATTTATTCATTTCTCTTACTAAATCTATGTCGTGCTCGAATAACGTTATTGAATAGCCGCTATTTAGATAATTTGATATTGCTACAACAGTATCAAAATATGACTTTTTATCAGCTGCATATGCTTCTGAAACTGTTCTTTTGTCAGGTGTTAACGTAAAATAACCGATAGGTGTGTTGTTTTTTGACACTAAATAAGGTGTATTTTGCCAAGCGGTCATAACTCTGTACATTTCATCGTTGTCGTTTCTTAGAACGCTTACCTTGTTTTGATGATATACATTTCTTGCAAATGTTAATGCGTTTTCATCGCTTGGTAAAATCTCAGTTACGCTTGTATTTTGACCGAAGCATGAAAGCAATGATTTTTTTGTGTTATTGGGTGTTACGTAATAAGAGTAATTACTGCCGCAAAGCTCAAAGCCGAAGCGTAAATATCTGGCTCTGTTGCCACCTAAGCGACAAGCATCGTATTTTTCTTCATTTACAATTTCCATTGCTTTACTAATTAAGAGGTTCATGTAACCATTTCCCTCATAATCGGGATGTGTGGCAATGTTTCCAACGGTGCAGAAGTTAATTTTCTTATCCAAAACCATTGTTGGCAAGGGGTAAACGCCAACAACTGAAACGAGCTTATTATCCAAGAAAAGTCCAATATGCTTTCTCATATGTGCATCATCTCTTATGCACATATTGGGAAGCTCCCTCTCAAAATCCATTGTGCATTTATTCTGCTTTGTAAAAACAAGATTCAAAAGTGAAATTAATTCATCATAATTCTCTTTTTTAAGTCGCTTAATTTCCATTTTTATATTTCCTTACTTTTTCTTTACAATTGCAACCGCGCTTTCTGAGTTAATTGTAATTTGAATTTTTGAATTGACAACAGATGCAACTTTGCCTTGACCGTAATATTTAACCTCATCGTAGCTATCAAACGGTGCATCATACGTTAAGATATAATCCTTTTTATCGCAGTTGGTAATAAGCATAGCTATATTATCATCATTTTCCCAACAGGATGAAAGAATTAACGGTGCTTCACTAACATCGGAAAAGCCGATTGCGCTGTCTGTAACAAAGGTTGGAATTAAATCGTTTGTTTTTGGTGGGCGAAGCATTTTGCCGTAATTGAAATAGTCCTTAAAATCATATCTCATTTGGCACATACGGGATAGATATACCATTTTTTCCTCGTCATCAACAACGTCAGCGTTTATCCAACCGATTTGTTGACCAAACATAACGCTTTGACCTACATGGAATCTGAAATATTCCTTGTCTGCTTTTTTGTATCCGTTGGTGCTTCTACCAAACATAACAACGTGGCCTGCGTAAATCTTTGAAAAGAATGGCACATAGTTTGTGGCAACCCAAGCCCACGTTAAAAAGCCGTCAAATTGGTCGGCATAAGGCTCGGCATTACATTCGCTTGTGAAGATGCAATTATCGTAGCATTCCTCTTTTAAGCGAGACATAATGTTCTTGTAGGAGCGTACCCACCATGAGCCGCCACCGCCCTCGTGGTTATGGTGTGGGGCGCAGCATAAATTTGCATCGGACGCACTTACCTGGTCAAGATAGATACCGTCAACATGGCATTCCTTTGACATTTTTCTAATAATTTTAGCAAGCTCCTCACGCCAAACGTGGCTTGACGGACACATTACTGCAAGCTGACAAAGTGAGCCATCCGGCTCGTGAGATGCATAGGTTTCAATGCATAAATTACCGTTTACATCAAGAGTTGCGCCCTCTAAAAATTCTCTTTCAAATTTTTCGGTAGATAGGTCTCTTGTTCTTGTATCAACAAGTCGGGCATTGATATAAGGCATTACGTAAATATTGTTTTTGTGGAACTCCTCAACGCCCTCCATAAATCCTTCTTTTACAGGGAAATAGTATGGATAGTCATTATTAAACGGAATGAAATGCCAATTATATATATGATAGCCAACGGGGAGTCCAAGCTTTTTAGCAAATTCGATAGGCTTGTTTTTCCAATCGTCTCTTTTTGGCGGAACTAAGCTTCTTAATGAAATTGGCACAGGGTCCGCCTCTGGATTATCGTTTGGCATCCAGTCCATTAGCCAAACAGGAAGGTCCTTAAACCAATCTGGTGTATCGTCTCTGCCGATTGGAGCATACCACTCGGCATGATTTCTAACGTATTCCTCATATATACAAGCCATATCGTACCAGTCGCCGTCTAATACACGCATAACGACCTTTCCAACAGGCTCAAAGGAATTGTATGGTTTTCCCATAGAGGTTGCAGGGTATTCAAAGGAGAAGCTTCCCTCTCCGCGTCTAAACATATCGCATCTCATATCGCATCTTTCAGCGCTTGGGGAATGTACGGCTACGTAAAGTCCGTTTGATTTATCCTTTGTAGGCTCGTAAATTCCAAGCACAGGGGAAACACAGCCGAAGCCGTTAGGATAGTGAGAATTCCAATGCACCTCTTTTTCGTAGGCGTTATCAAAAAGCTGACCGCTTGCTTGTGCTATTAGTAAATTTGGCTTTTCGTATCCGACAAATGAAATTGATGGCACAGATGCGGACAATACTGTATAGTCTGCGCTATCGTTTATAACCTGTAAGCCAAAGGTAATTTCATCCTTCTTATATGCTCTTAATGTTATAATTACACGGATTGGTAATGAATGAGGAAATTCAAAAACTACTTTAAGCTCATTTTTGCCACTCCATACATTAACCTTATCCCAGCCACGCTCGGATGAAAATGCTTCAACCTCGCCTGTTTTGAGGTTTTTTATTTTAAGTGTTGTCATTGGATTTGTGCATATCTCATCCATTGGCTTATAATCTAAAAGTGATGTTTTAGCAAGTGAAGCGCCGTCCTTTCTTACGTAAACTGCACTTGTAAGGCGACCGCTTGTGATTTCGTATTTATCGCCACTTGCTTTTTTAGAGTTTGGGAAATACTCCTTGGTAACATCCGGTAATACAGGCTTGCCCTCGCCAAAGGAAATAACTGACGATAAATCATATGGCTCAGTTAACATATTTAAAAAGAAATCTATTTTTGAACCTACATTACTTTTTAGTGAGCAAAACTCTACCTCGTTTTCTCCTGTAAGGTATGGGACTGTGGCGTTTACGCTTTTTGGCGCAAATGCTGTACATCCTGCATTTGATAGCATAATATAGCCGTAATCATCACATAATGCACAGTTCGAAAGTGTAACTTGATGTGTTATATCGTTAACACCAACTGAAAAATCCGGCTTAAAGCCTTGACAGAATTTAAACTTATTTCTTTCAAGCTTTAAATCCATCCAGGACATCATATGAATTGGTAATTGAACAGTTGACGTGAAATGCATGCGCACGCGAAGAGCGTTATCTCCACAAACTTCAAAATTGTAGTGTGCCATAACGGGTCCGATTGGAACACCGCTTTCATCTGTTGGGCAAGAGTGAATTGTTAAGGAATTTTCGCTTTCCTCAACGTCAATGCGAGGACCTAACATATTGTAGTATCCCACGGTTTTTAAGGTGTCCTTTGAGAAAAAGCTATATTGGTGCTTTCCGTTTTTAACGGTATAATATAAATTACCGTTTTCAAAATCAAGATTTAAGGTAAAGCCGTTTTTGAAATTAAATGTTTTTAAAAATTGCATAATAAATCTCTTTTCTAAATTCTTGTATTTTTGTTGTACTTTTCAACAGCGCTTCTTATATTCCAATTTGACTCTTCAAGTAATTTTTTCGCTTCTTCCTCGCTTACACTAATAATTTCCGTAACGATTCTTATCATTCTAAGTGTGAGCTTGTCGTTTGTTGGACATAAATTTATCATCATATTTTCATAAACGTTCCCAAGCTTTATCATAGCCACGGTGGAAAGCATATTTAAGATTATTTTTTGAGCTGTTCCTGCCTTCATACGGGTAGAGCCTGTAATAACCTCTGCCCCTGTGTCTGTTATTATTGAAATTTTTGCACTTTTTGTTATTAAAGTATCCTCGTTAGAGGTAATTCCTATTGTTTCACAGCCAAGCTCGTTTGCATAATCAAGAGCGCCGATTACGTACTGTGCATTTCCCGCGGCGGATATTCCTACCACCACGTCATTTTTTGTAAGCTGCTTGTCCTTTAGGTCATTAATTCCGCTTTTGTAGCTATCCTCTGCTCCCTCAGCGGCTTGAATCAAGCATTTTTCGCCACCTGCAATAATGCCGATTACCATACTTCTTGGCACTCCAAAGGTAGGTGGACATTCGGAGGCATCTAAAACGCCAAGTCTGCCTGACGTTCCAGCACCGATATAGATAAGTCTGCCATCTTTGGATAGCTTTTCTGCGATTATATCACAGGCAATTTCTATTTTGTCTAGTGCTTGTCTTACGGAAAGCACCGCGTTTTCGTTTTCCTTTTGTATGCATTCAAGCATTTGGGAGGTTGACATACGGTCTATATTTTTAGTGTTAGGATTACGCATTTCTGTTTTTAATATTTTATGCTCACTCATTGCTATTTTCCCTCCAAAGAGATTTTGCTAATTCCAATGCTCCGTATACGGGCGGAACAGATAAAATTTGAATATTACATTTTTCTATGTCATCTCCAAGTGCATCGGTAAGATACGGCATTAAGAGCTTTTGGTTAGTCAAGCCACCGCCAAGTACAACAGGGATTTTTTCGTTATAATTTGAAAAATGGGAAAGCGAGGTGCGAATAATCTTAGCAATTTCTTCTGTGTTTTTCTTAATTATGTTTATTGACACAAAATCGCCTTTTTCTGCCTCCTCAAAAACACACATAGCATATGAGGACACTAATTTATTTCCGCCATCATATAGATATTTAAGAAAATCTGCGTTTGAATAATTGCTGCGTTGCTTTATGCTTTGCACTAAGGACGTTTCCTCTCCTGTGCCATCCTGTGCTGAAAAATAAGCATTTATCGCATCTCTGCCAAAATGAAATGCACTGCCGCCGTTGTCGAATAAATATCCCCAACCGCCAATTCTTTTCGTTTCGTCTTTCTTAACCGCGTAAGAGCAAATGCCTGTGCCAAGTATCATTGTAATTCCCTCTTTACCATTAAGTCCTGCGGCAACAAGGTTGTTATAATCGCCGCCTACATCACAGGCAGCAAATGACATTTTTTCTAGCATTTCCTTAATTTCGTTTGCATAATTGCCTGACGCACATCCGGCAATTCCTGCATATACCACTACTGATGAAAGCGGGATATCCTTACACACCTGAGTAATGCCATCCTCAATTATGCGTTTTGCGTTATCTATGCCAACGGTATTAGGATTACATCCATCTAAGAAATTTCGACATATTATTTCACCTTCTGAATTGGAAAGTACAAGCTCTGTTTTTGTGCCGCCGCCATCAATTCCAAGGTAATATATGGATTCATCGCATCGAAAAAATTCCTCTATACTTACACGAAAAATATTAGCCACCTTAAAAAGAGTTTCAATAGATGGAACACTTCCCTCGGTTTCCCATTTACTTACTGTTTTTTCTGAATACCCAATAGCATCCGCTAATGATTTTTGTGTCATATTAAGTTTTTTACGTAATCTACGCATATTTATCGAGAAGGCTTTTTCATAATTATATTCACTTGTCATAGCATCTCCTTTACTTCAAGTCTTTTTATCTACTCCCGATAGGAGTAAACCTTCCGTTAAGCTAATATAATTATATTATATAGCGTTTTTAACCTATTGTCAACCGAATAATAATGGTTTATATAACAAAAACATCTACCGAGAGTAGAGTTTAACGTTTACTTATATGAGTTATTTTTATTATAACACGGAATTCATTTGTATGTCAATGTTATTAGACTGAAAGAAAATCATATAATATTCCCTTTCTTAATTGACTTGGTTTAACTTTTGAGATATAATTAAGAAAAACGCTTTTGAGGTGGATTATGTTTTATACCTATTTGACATATTGTGAGGGGAAATACGGTTTTGGTGTATCCTCTAACTTACTTTATAAAAAATTGCCTGATGGTCTTTGCTATTTTGAGGTATTTGGCAACAAGAAAGAAGCAAAAAGACGCGAGGAGTGTTTAAAAAAGCTCTCTAACGCTAAGCTTTCTGCGATCATTAAGAACAAGAAAATTATGGGCTTTACCTGCTATAAGGAAGAAAACAAAACGGTTATTGCTTTAAAAAATGGCATTTACAATTTAACGGGTGCTATTTTGGTTAAAGGCGAAAATATCGTTATACGCGGAGATAAAAATACAGTTATACAGGGCTGTGTAAAAATTGACGATTGGGTTGATGAGGGTAATGGTGTATTCTCTGCAAAAACAGAATACGATGCAGATGCGCTCTATATTAGCGGCGAAAAATATCAAATGGCGCGCTTCCCTAAGTACAACCCTAATATAAGAATTTTTGGCGGTTTTTCAAGAGACGTTTTGTCAAAAGAAAAAGCAGACGAGTGGAAAAATCCAAAGGGTGCTTACATTCACGCTATGCACCGACATAATTGGGGCGGCTTTTCCTATGAGGTAACGGGTAAGGATGAAAACGGAAATCTTACGTATATTGGCGGATGGCAAAACAACAGACAAATGGGTATGCACTCCGACTTCAAGTACATTGAAAACGTACGTGAGGAAATGACAGAGCCTGGAGAATGGTATTTTGATAAGGAAAACAAGCGTGTTTACGTAATTTTAAAGGATGGACACACGTTAGAGGGTGCTGAAATTTGCATAAATTCAAGCTTCTTCATGTTTAAGGAATGTAAAAACGTAAGCCTAGAAAGCATTAAGATAAGACGCGCAAAAAGAACGTTTATGCACACAGATGAGCCTCTTTTAAGAAGCGACTGGACTATTTACAGAGGCGGTGCGATTTATTTTGCTAATTCATATGACTGCTCTATTTCAAAATGCTCACTTATTGACGTTGGAACAAACGGCGTTTTTATTGACGGTAAAAACCAAAATATAACTGTTTCAAAATGTCATTTTAAGGACCTTGGCGCAAGCGGCGTTTGCTTTGTCGGTAAGCCAAGCTCTGTAAGAAGTCCGTTATTTGAGGCTACAAAAAGCCAAAGCTTTTTTGACATCGACAAGAAAAAAGGTCCTAAGAATAATGAATATCCAAAGAACTGCACTGTTGAGGACTGCTTAATTGAGCGTGTTGGTATTGTTGAAAAGCAGGCGACGGGTGTTGAAATTTCAATGTCCTATGGTATTAGCGTTATAAACACAAGCATTTACGATGCTTCCCGTGCGGGAATAAATATTTCCGAGGGAACCTTTGGCGGTCATATAATTGACGGCTGCGACGTATTTGACACAGTTAAGGAAACAGGCGATCACGGAAGCTTTAACTCCTGGGGCAGAGATAGATTTTGGCATTTATATGATTTACCGCAAAATGAAATTTACAAGTATGCTTCCCTTGACTGTATCAACAAAACGGTTATCAAAAATAGCAGATTCCGTTGCGACAGAGGCTGGGATATCGACCTTGATGATGGCTCGTCAAATTACGAAATTTACAACAATTTATGTTTAAACGGCGGCATTAAGCTGCGTGAGGGCTTTAACCGATACGTTCACAACAATATAACTGTAAACAACTCTGTGCATATGCACGTTTGGTATGAAAACAGCGGGGACGTGGTTGAAAATAACATTATTTTCACGGAATATCAGCCAATTTTAATGGATCACGGATACGGAAAAAGCATTGATTTTAACGTATTACATTCAAAGAATACTAAGGGAATTAAAAAAGCACCAGAGCTTACTAAAATTACCGGTATGGATAGTAGCTCATTTAAAACAAGGTGCGTTTTCAAGGACGTAAGGCATAGTGATTATAGAGTAATTTCTCCAAAAATTGATGGCTTTGAAAACTTTCCTTGTGAGTTTGGCGTACGTTATGAGCCACTCAAAAAGCTTGCAAAGACTCCTGTTTTACCTAAAATCAATCAAAGTCAAAAAAAGAGCAAGTCAAATATTATTACGTTATTTGATATGAAGATGAAAAATATCGAGACTGACGGCGAAATGTCGGCTTACGCAACGGCAGGTCATAACGGTGTGCTTGTGCTTGACGTTGACCAATTTGCAGATGCATCGGCTAAGGGAATTTTGCCATGCGACGTAATCGTTGGCATTAATGACAAGGAAGTGAACTCCACCTCTGATCTTGACGGAATCACTAAAAAAGAATTTCTTTCATCTAAAATTACCGTATGGCGTGCGCCTTCTCGTATAACTTTGAATTAAAAACTTAAAGGTGGATTTATAATAAAAAAGCATCCCTGCTTTATAAGCTTGGATGCTTTTTATTTTGTGTACAACGCTTTATTTGTAAGTTAGACCAAATATTTTGAAAAAGCCTTTTCCACAAGGTTAATATCCTTTTCAATCATTTTATGCTTGTATTTTTCGTAGTAGTTTTTGAGTGCTTGCTTGTTTACTGTCTTTGGAGATACGCCAACTCTGCTTTCAAAATTGCGATAGGAAATATCATTTATAGCCTCATCAGGAATACAGAGTCCGCCCTCGTAGCGGTCAGCTACTGCTTTTATAACGTCGGGACTTGAAATGAATCTATACACTCTGTCAACAAGCCACATGCTACATTCGGTAGGTCTTGGGAAGTAAGCATCTGTGCCTAAAACGATTCGCTTAGAATACTTCGTAAAGAAATCCTTAAAGTATGCTTTATCCTTGTAAAATGAAAGATACATTTCCCAGCCCGGTGTTAAATCCACACACACGTTGGGGTATTTTTCAAAAAGCTCAATTAATTCCTCCGGTGTTTCGGACTTAAAAAAGAAGTGAGCGAAGGTAACCTTTAAGTTAGGATGGTTTTCAAGAATCTTATATACCTGTCTATAAATTTCCTCGTGTGTTGCAAAGGTATTATCCCCATAATAGTCTCCGCCCTCCTGTGTCCAAAATTCGACAGGGTCAGTTGCGTGGAAAATAATATGTGTTCCTCTTTTTTCGGCTTCGCTAAAAAATTCCTCAAAGTCGGAATTCAAGAGGTTTTTGCCGATTGTTCTATGCATTGTAGGCTTACCCTCAATTAGCTTAATTCCGTCAAAGCCGATTTCTTCCAGCTCGTCAAGCTGAGTCTTAAAGCTCATTTCAGGGGGTAATGTGTCGCTCATTGGGTACGTATCATATAAAAGTCCAGCATGGGCGAAGGTATCTTTGTTGAGTAATTTGTATAGTGCGCACATGATGTTGTTGGTTACGTCCGTGCCATAGCCTGACGGTAGCGCGCAGAGATTTAGACCTGCAAGTCCCATTTCTTTTCTATAATCCTCAAAGCAATGAAAAAACTCCTCGCCGTCCTTGCTTGACCAGTCATAAAAATGCAGGTGTCCGTCTATTACCTTGTGCTTAACCTTTGGAAATTCTGTGTTCATAGTCGCTCCTTAACTAAAAGTTTATTATATTTTAGCACACTATATCGTTTTTTTCAAGTAAAAGCACGTTTTAGATGCTTTAAATATTTTGTCTTTTATTTTTTAAAATTCGCTCGACATTTAACGCGTTGAGTGTTAAAATTTACTTAACTTTTACTATTTTTTGTAAAAAATTTTGTTTTAAGGAGAGATTATGCAAAGATTAAGAATTGTGCCAAGAACTTTGGTTTGGGCTTTTGAATTTTTCGCAACAATCGGTATCTACGGATTGGTAATTATGGCTATTTACAACATGTTTTCAGGCGATGGCGATAGCTTTATGAACGGATTTCTTCTTGTTCCGATAACTGCCGCTTTAGGTTATCTCGCTTCGGGAATTGTCATGGTGCTTGGACAAATATTTAATTTCCTTACAGCTTATGATGACTATTACGATTTTGGAGACATGTGGGCTTCTATCGCTTATGCTCCGTTACATATTGTTAAGCACGCGTTTGTGCATCCTATACGTAACGTGAAGCTTTTAATTACAGGCGACCCAGATGATTGATTAGCTACAATAAAAAGGCTTGCTCATTTTGAGCAAGCCTTTTTGTTTTTAATTGAATGAAGCTCGGTTGGTTATCTTTAAAATTTTTGCGGTATGTGGGTGGATTGTAAGGGACATTTTGTCGCTACTTGAAATATTTTCCTTTGCCCAGAGGTCGCGAATTACGCTGTTCTCGGTTGTGATTTCAATATTCTCCTCTTTTTCGCCAAGATTGAAAATGGCGTAGGCGTAGTTGCCGTCCTCAAGCTGCTTTTCAAGAATATCAAGGTAGCGATTTTCTTCCTTTATTCTTAAAACAGGTCTTGCTATGTAAAACTTACAGTCCTGGTTTACAGCTATAATTTCCTCGTTACAGTAAATTGCAAGCTCAAAATCTGTGGCTTTGTCAAGCTGGCTGCTGATTTGGATTGGGGAGCTTAAAAATGCGCGCATTGAAAATTCTATGATTTTTTCATCATCAGTAAGTGAATTCCAATGAGTGCGAAGCCTGCAAGTGCCGATATCAAGCATGTCAAGGTCGAAATAATGTCCCTTGCACACGTAGTTCATAAAGGTAAAGAAGGTTTCGTAAATTTCCACAAGATTTTTAAAATTGCCTAGCGTGTCAGCGTTTGAACGATAGGAGTTACAGTATTTAGACCAATAATTTGCGTATTCCTTGATCGCATTTACTGTTACGCAAAAGCCAAAATCACGGTCTAGCTGTACTAATTCCTTACGCATAAGGTCGGCGTTTACTGTGTCGGTGGGTGCCCAGTCGTACTTTAAATAGTCAAATCCCCATTCGTTCCATTGGAGCGCGTTGTTTCTTTCCTTACGGATTGTACCGATGCCCCCGTTCAGTAATGAAAAGCGGTCATCCGGCTCGCCCTGTGTGCATCCCGGGATAGATTCGTATTCATCGGGACATCCCCATGCGGTGAGCATTGGTGTTGCGTAAATTCCGCATTTTAGACCGAGGGAGTGTATTTTATCCGTCATTTTCTTCATATCGGGGAATTTAGGATTTGGCATAACTGCCTCGTATTTTCCGCCGTATTTTTCTTGCCATCCGGAGTCGGTATTCACATAGGAATAGCCATATTCGGAAATGCCTAAATCAACTAAAAGCCGTGCGGTCTCTTCAACGTCTTTTTGTGTAACGGCAGACTCGAATGCGTTCCATGTTGTAAAGCCTAAAAGTGGGGTTACCAGCATATTTTGATCCTTGATTTCAAGTGTGATTTTCTTTTCCGTTTTGCCTAATTCGTTTTCGGCAATCAAGATAAAATCGTAGCACCCATCATTTTCTACCGTACCTGTTAAAATATTATCATTTAGCGTAACGCCATTTGGTAAGCTAGTGGCGCTATACTTAATTGGGCGTTTGCCTGTGGTGGCTACTCTAAAAAGAATAGGCTTTTTGCTTGAAGCGCCGATAATAGACGGCATATTTATTTTTGGCGCGCCTTCAAATGGAGCTGATTTTGCTATTTTGTTTTTTAGGCTTTGCATTTTTAAACCTCATTATTAATATGTTTTTTAGCGTTTGATTATCATTTATAAACACAGAGTCCTGCTTTTATATGAAATTAAAGATAATTTTCTTGCTTGATTTTATTATATCATTTTGGTTTTATCAATGCAAGTAATATCTGTTGAATTTTTGTATCATTTATGGTAAAATATTCCTATCAACTTTAAAGAGGTGGACATATGGAAAGAAAGCTTGGTATAATTGCGGAGTGCTTACAGGGTGTTAGTCCTTATGATGCGCTTGACAAAATAAAGGAAGCAGGGTTTGAAGCATTTTTTACCGGTGAATATAGATTAAATGAGGTTAAAAGAATAAAGGAAAAGGCTGATATACTTGGTCTTTCCTATGATTTTATACACGCGCCCTTTCATAATATAAATGAGATGTGGACAAGCGGTATTAGATACATAGAGGTTATGGATTACATGAAGGAGTCCATTGACACGGCGTTAGCGTGCGGTATTCCTTGCGTTATTACACACGTGTCCAGCGGTTGGAATCCCCCTGCGGTTAACGACATGGGGCTTTCAAGATTTGACGAGCTTGTGTTATACGCAAGAGAAAAAGGCGTTACCCTTGCATTTGAAAATTTAAGGCTTCTTGGTAACCTTACCTGCCTTATGGACAGATACGAAAAAATGGACAACGTAAAATTCTGCTTTGACTGCGGTCATGAGCATTGCTATACTAAGACGGTGTCAATGTTAGATATTTTCACAACTAAGGTTTGTTGTACCCATATTCACGATAATTTCAGCCGTAAATTAGAGGATAGGGTTGGAGATTTTGATTTGCACCTTTTACCCTTTGACGGAACTTATGATTATGAAAAAATGATGCGAAAGCTTGATGAATATAATTATACAGGTACGCTTATGCTTGAGGTGTTTCAAAGTATCGGTGAGTATGGCAAGATGTCTCAAAAGGAATTTTTAGATACCTGTTATGAAAGAATTTTAAGAATTTCTAATCTATAAAAATAAATCAGCAGATTTGAGCGTCTGCTGATTTTGTTTTACATAAATATTTCGCTTTCAAAATATTGCTCTTGGAAGCGCACAGCTTCTATGATTTGCTCCTTTGTGAAGGTTATTCCCTTTGGAGCTGCAACTAGCTTATCCTCGTTATCGTTTAGTCTATGGATAACGGCGATTACGGTTGCTTTGTATTCGGTAACGGGAGTATTTACTCCTAAAAGATAGACATCTATTTCCTCGCCGTCACCACCGATTACGCCGTCAATATATCCGTAGTTTACGGGATAAACAATGCTTTTGTGCTTTGGGTGGGTGCTATCTTTTGGTCGGTCAATTTTAATTTTGACCTCTTTGCCTAAATATGATAGCGCTTGGTCTAAGTAGCTATTTTCTTTTTTTATCATAATTCTGCTAAAATCTCCTGGGCGTTAGTGTCAGGCTTTACCTTATCCATGATTTTTTGGATATTGCCCTGCTCGTCAATTATAAACGTTGTACGCACTACGCCCATGCCGATTTTTCCGCACATTTTCTTTTCCTGCCATACGCCGTATGCTTTAATGGCTTCTAAGTCTTTGTCGGAAAGTAAAATGAATGGTAAATTATATTTTTCGGCAAATTTAACGTGAGATGCTACGCTATCCTTACTAACGCCTATTACTTGAATATTCTTTGCTTTAAAGCCTTCGTATAGACTTGCAAATGCGCATGCTTGCCTTGTGCATCCTGGGGTGTTGTCCTTGGGGTAGAAATATAAAACTACCTTCTTTCCTAAAAAGTCGGAAAGTGATACCATTTGTCCGTCCTTATTTGGTAAAGTAAAATTCGGTGCTTTTTGTCCTATTTCTAACATTTTTATATCCTCTCTTTCTTTCGTTGTGTTTATTATACATCATTTGCAAGAAAATGTAAATAATTATACATAAAATATGTATATTTTTTCTATTTTATTTTTAAAAATAGCAAATGAATTGTTGACATTGCTATTCGGTTGTGCTATAATTTTTTTATCTTTATATAAAATTTATATAATATTAAAGAAATAAGGTTGGTTCATTATGATTTGGTCTAAGGAAGAAACTCTTCCAAGAGAAGAGATTGAAAAAATTCAGTTAGAAAGGTTACAGGAAACTGTTAACCGTGTATATAATAGAGTACCTGCATACAGAAAGAAAATGGATGACATTGGCTTGACTCCTGCGGACATTAAGTCCTTAAAGGATTTGGCTAAGCTTCCGTTCGTTACTAAGCAGGATATGAGAGACAATTATCCTTTCGGTCTTTTTGCCGTGCCAAAGGAAGAGCTTGTAAGAATACATGCGTCCAGCGGTACAACGGGAAAGCCTACTGTTGTTGGATATACTCAGGGCGACCTTGAAACGTGGACTGAATGTGTTTCAAGAATTGCTTGCATGGGTGGCGCAACTTCAAAGGACACGTCTCAAATTTGCTTTGGATACGGCATGTTTACAGGTGCGCTTGGTCTTCACTACGGTCTTGAGAACATCGGCTCTACTATTGTTCCGTCATCTACGGGAAATAGCGAAAAGCAGATTATGTATATGAAGGATTTTGAAACGTCCCTTTTAGTTGCTACTCCTTCATACGCGCTCCGTCTTGCTGAGGTTGCAAGAGAGATGGGCGTTGAGCCTGAAAGAGATTTGAAGGTTAAGATTGCGCTTGTTGGTAGCGAGCTTTTAACAGACGCTATGCGTGAGGAAATGCACAAGGTATGGGGTAGAGATATTTTAATCACGTCAAACTACGGTATGAGTGAGCTTATGGGTCCAGGTGTTTCAGGCGAATGTCTCGAGCATTGCGGTATGCATATAAATGAGGATTTCTTCATTCCTGAAATTATTGACCCTCAAACAGGAGAGGTTTTACCTATCGGTGAGCAGGGTGAGCTTGTTATTACATGTATAAAGAAAGAGGGTATTCCTCTTATTAGATACAGAACTAAGGATATTACACGTCTTTACTACGATAAATGTAAATGCGGAAGAACGTTCTGCCGTATGGAAAATCTTTCAGGCAGAAGCGACGATATGCTTAAGATTCGTGGTGTTAACGTATTCCCAAGCCAGATTGAAGAAGTAATTTTAAGCGTTGAGGAATTAGGTCCACACTACGAAATTATTCTTGAGCGTGAGGGCTATCTTGATAAGCTTACAGTTAAGGTTGAGCTAGCTACGGAAACAGACTCCTTCTCTGTTCTTGAGAAAATCACAAAAACAGTAAAGAATAAGCTAAAGACTATGCTTGGTCTTGATGCAAGAATTATGCTTGAATCTCCAAACACGTTACAGCGATTTGAGGGTAAGGCAAAAAGAGTAAAGGATTTAAGAGGTATTAAATAATGTCAAAGAAAACTATAATGTTAGGTAATGAAGCCATTGCAAGAGGCGCATACGAGGCAGGAGTTAAGCTTTCCAGCGCATATCCTGGCACTCCAAGCACGGAAATCAGCGAATATCTTGCTAAATATGATGAAATTTATACTGAATGGGCTCCAAATGAAAAGGTAGCGGCTGAGGTTGCTATTGGAGCATCAATCTCCGGTGTAAGAAGCTTAGCGTGTATGAAGCACGTTGGCTTAAACGTTGCATCCGACCCACTTTACACGTTTTCATATACAGGTGTAAACGGTGGCTCTGTGTTTGTTGTAGCAGACGACCCTGGTATGGCAAGCTCACAAAATGAGCAGGATACAAGAATGATTGGTAGAGCCTCACACGTGCCAGTTTTAGAGCC
Organism: Eubacteriales bacterium; assembly: GCA_045632345.1. GTDB lineage: Bacteria > Bacillota > Clostridia > Oscillospirales > CAG-272 > RGIG2000. The sequence continues at coordinate 24,525 of JAZQWM010000040.1, forward strand.
TGCAGATAGCCAAGAGGCTAAGGACTTTATGGTTTACGCTTATGAATTAAGCGAAAAATATGATACTCCTGTAATTTTAAGAACTACAACTAAATTAGCTCACTCACAAAGTGCAGTTGAGCTTTGTGATAGAAAAGAGATTGAAGATAAACCATACGAAAGACAGGTACCTAAGTACGTTATGATGCCTGCTTCTGCTATTGGCAGACACTTAGTTGTTGAAGCAAGAGAAGAAAAGATGGCAAAGGATGCCGCTTCTTTTCCTATTAACAAGATGGAAATTAAAGATACAAAAATCGGCTTTATTACATGCGGTATTGCATATCAGTATGTAAAAGAGGTTTGTCCTAATGCAAGCGTATTAAAGCTTGGTCTTGTAAATCCAATTTCTAAGGAGCTTATTGACAGCTTCATTAAGAAGGTTGAGACAGTTTATATTTTTGAGGAGCTTGAGCCTGTTATTGAGGAGCAGGTAAGAGCTTGGGGATATGACGTAAAGGGCAAGGAAGTATTTACACGCCAAGGCGAATACAGCGCTAACCTTTTAAGAAAGGTATTATTCGGCTGTACAGATTGCTCATGCGAAAAGGCAGACACTCCTGCACGTCCTCCTATTCTCTGTCCCGGATGTCCACACAGAAGCACATTTTCTGTTTTAAAGAAGCTTAAAATCCATGCAAGTGGCGATATTGGATGCTATACTCTTGGCGCAGTTCAACCTCTTGGAGTTGTTGATACTACAATTTGTATGGGCGCAAGTATTTCAGCACTTCATGGTATGGAAAAGGCTAAGGGAAAGGATTACGTTAAAAATTGGGTTGCGGTTATTGGCGACTCTACATTCCTACATACAGGCGTAAACTCACTTATCAACATGGTATATAACAAGTCAACTGCCACCGTTATGATTCTTGACAACCGTACAACAGGTATGACAGGACATCAGGAGCATGCGGCTACCGGTAAGACGTTAAAGGGAGAGGACACTTATGCTATTGATTTAGCTGAGCTTTGCCGTGCTATCGGTGTTCCTTCTGTTATTACAGTTGATGCATTTGACCTTGAATTACTTGAAAAGACAATTAAGGAAAGCGTTGCAAGCGATACGCTAACCGTTATTATTTCAAAAGCTCCTTGTGTGCTTATTAAGGGTCAAAAATTCCCTAACTACTGCAAGGCAGACACAGATAAGTGCAAAAAATGCGGTATGTGCTTAAAGATTGGATGTCCTGCTATTACAAAGAATGCAGACGGCACAATTAAGATTGACGCTACTATGTGCAACGGCTGCGGTCTTTGCAAGAATTACTGTAAATTTAACGCAATAGAAACGGTGGAAAGATAATATGACTAAAAATATAATGATTGTAGGCGTAGGCGGTCAGGGTACGCTTTTAACCAGTAGAATTATTGGTAAGGTTGCTCTTGAAGCAGGCTACGACGTAAAGATTTCAGAGGTACACGGTATGGCGCAAAGAGGCGGCAGCGTTGTTACCTTTGTAAGATATGGCGATAAGGTTTTTGAGCCTGTTTGTGAGGAAGGTCAAACAGACGTTATTATTGCGTTTGAAAGACTTGAGGCGTTAAGATATGCTCACTTTTTAAAGGCAGACGGAAAATTGATTATAAACGATTGCAGAATTGACCCTATGACAGTTGTTATCGGTGCTAAGGAATATCCTGAAAATATTATCGAAGGATTATCAAAAAAACATAACGTTTCATCCATTGACGGTCAAAAAATTGCTATTGAGCTTGGAAACAGCAAGGTGCTTAACTCAGTTGTTTTAGGCTTTGCTTCAAAGGCAATCGGATTTGAAAAAGAGGATTGGTTAAAGGTAATTGAATCTACTGTTCCGCCAAAGACAATAGAAATTAACAAAAACGCATTTTTAAAGGGCTATGAGGCATAATTGACTACATGCTGTGGCTTTAAGCCAACGTTATAATAAGAGAAATTTAGTTTAAGAGGACTTAAAAATGTTTGCTAAGCAATTAACTGTATTTATTGAAAACAGAACAGGTCGTCTTTCTGAGGTATTAAACGTACTTAAGGAAAGCAACGTAAATATTCTTTCACTTAGTCTTGCCGACACTACTGAATACGGCTTATTAAGACTTATAGTTGACAATGCGCCATTAGGCAAGGAAAAGCTTTCACAAAACGGTTTTTCATCCTTGCTTTCTGACGTTTCAATCATTAAAATTCCACACAAGTCCGGTAGCCTTCAAGCTCTTTTAAAGGTTATTGACAATAACGGAATAAATATTGAATACATGTACGGTCTTTCCATTGAAGATACTAAGGCGTACGTTGTATTAAAATCTTCTGATGCTGTTAAGCTAGACAATCTTTTAGCTGATAATAATATTGAAACACTTGACTGCGCTTCTCTTTCAACTCTATAATGATAATTGACTTTCATACACATATTTTTCCTGACAAAATTGCAAATAAAACTATTAGCTATTTAATGGAAAAGGGTGGTATTCCTTCGTTTTCCGATGGAAAAGCATCGGGGTTACTTGAAAAGATGGAAATAGCAGGCGTTGACATTTCTGTTGCATTGCCTGCTATGACAAATCCTACACAGTTTGATAGCATTAACCGTTATGCTATGGAAATAAACGAGCAATATAAAAATAGCAAAAAGCGAATTATTTCCTTTGGCGGTATTCATCCAAGCTGTGATGATATTGAAAATAAAATGCGATTTATTAAGGATTGTGGATTTTTAGGTGTAAAAATCCATCCTGACTATCAAGGAACGTTTTTTGACGATGAAAGGTATATTCGCATTTTAGAGTGCACCAAGGAATACGATTTAATTGTCGTTACTCATACGGGGTATGATTGCGGCTTTAAGGGAGAGCCTACAAAGTGTGTGCCGTCTATGGCAAAAAGCGTTATCAACCGTGTTAAGCATTCAAAGCTGGTTTTAGCGCATCTTGGCGGTAATGAAATGCTTAATGACTCACTTGATATGCTGTGCGGTCTTGACGTTTATCTTGACACCGCTTACGTGCTTAATTACGTTAGTGAAAATACGTTCAAGGAATTTATCAAGCGACATGGAGATGACAGAATTTTGTTTGCAAGCGATTCTCCATGGAGCGATATAAAGGACAACGTAGAAAAAATCAAGTCATTTGGTCTTGATAAAGAAACGGAAAATAAGATTTTTTATAAAAATGCAAGTAAATTACTTGGTTTATAGGTGATATTATGGGATTTAATAAAAAAATGTACGGCCTTGGCAGCAAGCGTTCAATTATCCGTGAGATTTTTGAATACAGCAAGTCAAGAGCTATGGAAATAGGTAAGGACAAGGTTTTTGATTTCAGCCTTGGTAATCCAAGCGTGCCTGCTCCAAAGGAAGTAGATGAAACTATTAAGGAGCTTTTAGACACACAAAGCTCAGTTTTATTACACGGCTACTCCTCTGCTCAGGGCGATGCTACTGTAAGAAGCGTTATTGCTAACAACATAAATGAAAGATTTAATGCCGGTGTTACACCTAATCATATTTATATGACATGTGGTGCGGCGGCTTCTCTTTCAATCTGTCTAAGAGCGGTTATTGAGGATAACTCAAATGATGAGGTTATTGTTTTTGCTCCTTTCTTTACAGAGTACAGGGTGTTTGTTGAAAACGCAGGCGGTAAGCTTGTTATAAGCAAGCCTGCTGAAAAAACCTTACAGGTTGACATTAAGGATTTTGAAAGCAAAATCAATGAAAATACAAAGGCGATTATTGTAAACTCTCCTAACAATCCAAGCGGTGTTGTTTATTCTGAGGATACAATTAAAGCACTTTGTGAGGTGCTAGAAAGAAAGAGCAAGGAATACGGCAGAGTTATTTATTTAATTGCCGATGAGCCATACAGAGAGCTTGTATATTCAGGCGTTGACGTTCCATACTTAATGAACTACTATGATAATACGTTAGTATGCTATTCATTCTCTAAATCCCTTTCACTACCGGGTGAGAGAATTGGATATATTGCTGTTTGTCCTAAGATGGACGAATGCGGTGATATTTATTTAGCTGTATGCGGTGCAGGACGTTCACTTGGATACGTTTGCGCGCCAAGCTTGTTCCAACAGGTAATTGCTAAGTGCATAAACGCTAAGGTAAACATTGAAGCATACAAGGAAAACCGTGATTTACTTTATGATAATTTAACTGCCTACGGCTTTGACTGCGTAAAGCCTGACGGCGCGTTCTACCTATTTGTAAAATCTCCGTCCGGCGATGCGTTTGAGCTTTACGAAAGAGCGAAAAAGCATGAAATTTTAGTTGTTCCATGTGATGATTTTGGCGTTAGCGGATACGTAAGAATCGCTTATTGCACGTCAAAGGAAACTGTTTTAGGCGCTTTACCGGGATTTGAAAGGTTAGCAAAGGAATATAAATAAAAAAATGTCAAGCTCACGCTTGACATTTTTTATTTAGTTGTTAGCAAGCCATTCTTCAGCCTTAGCTTTTGCCATTCTTTTAATATCTTCCTTTGGATATTTAGAATCAACGCCGCCGTTTGTGTAAAGGAAGTAACAGCCGTCTGATGTAACATATAATGTTTCCTCGTAGCCGTCAGTATCGCCAAAATTACCGTATGTAACCTTTTTAACGATTTCTGAAGCATCGGTATCGTAGGATTTTTTGCAAATTATCTTTAACATAATAAGTACTCCTTTTTTATTCTTTATAAAAATGATAACATATATTTTTGTGGTTGTCAACGCTAAAAATTTGACATTTTTTGCAATGAGTGGTTATAGGCTTTCAGTTATAATTTCAGCCTCAATATTGGTGCTTCCATCCTCTTTTACTGAGCGAAAATAATGCTTGCCGTCTATTTTTACCGTATAAATTTTTACGCTATCTCCTCTTTTGATTTCGCTTACAAACGAGATTGCTATTGATTTAACTCTCATTTTATCCGGATTAGCCATACAGTTTATAAGCATGTCGGGATAGTTGGTGTTATTCATGTGGCCGTTTAGGTCGGTATCCGTATATCTTACGGTATATTCGCCTGCAAGGGATAGCTTTGCCTCAGATGGGATTCTGATTCTTAGAGGGTTTTCAAGAGTTAGCATTTCCTCTGTATCGTAATTACTTAAATCTACGTCCGTTACCTTATATAGTCTTTTTGCTTCCGTGGATATAAGCGCCCATGATGTATTTGCCTCTGCCATAATTTCGCCGTTTTTTTCAATGGAATATGAACGAAGAAAGCTAAAGCCACGGCTTGGACATGCCCACGTTTTTGCTACGATATCATCGTAGGCGTAAATTTGGTTGTAAATTTCAAGTCTTATGCTGCTAAGCACAAATGCTTTCTTATCGTTAAAAAGCTCCTCATATGACGGCTTTCTCGCTCTCATATGGCGCATTGAGGTTTCCTGCATAAGCTTTAATAGCTGTGATACGCCGATTACCTCATTAACATCTGTATCGTGAAATTTTACGTTGTAATTTTCCTGATATTTCATATATGTACCTCAATAATTTTCTTAGTATATTGTATCACAAATATTAAATTTAGTCAATATAAAAACCTGACACAAGGTCAGGTTAATATAGCTGTATTATTTGCTGTGGCGGTTTGTATTATTTCTGCGGTTTCCACGGTGTCGGTGTATGTTCTTGCGGACAGACCGAAGCTTATTGTGATTGCCTCGTTCACCTCGCTCATAACCTTATCGTCAAGATGTCCCATTTTTTCTTTAAGTCGCTTTTTATCAAGCGTGCGGATTTGCTCAAGTAAAATTACGGAATCCTTAGAAAGTCCCACATGCTCGCCAAGCACATCTATATGAGTAGGCAGCTTTGATTTTGTCATTCTGCTTGTTATAGCGGCGGCTATTACAGTTGGACTATATTTGTTGCCTACGTCATTTTGAACTATTAAAACGGGGCGAAGTCCGCCTTGCTCTGAGCCGATAACCGGACTTAGATCTGCATAAAAAATATCGCCACGCCTTATATTATTCATTTTATCACTCCCCATTTTTCATATCTGCATAGGTATTATTGACAGGTATTTGTAAGATTAAACCTATGTAGTAACATTTTATGCAAAATATTTAATTTGGGTGTGAAGTCCAAAGTTTTAATTAAGCTGGCTTAGCTCCTTTTTGGAAAGCTCGTACGGGATATACTTATTATCTTTATTATGGAATTCTAATTTGCCTGCGTTATAGCTTGAGCCTTCCTTATAAATAAGGGTTTTCTTTGACGTGCCATTAGCTTCGATTTCCGTTTCCTCGGTGTTTTCAAGCATCATATTTACGTATAATGATACGTTCTCAAAAGCAATGCCCGTTACCTCAAGCTTGGCGTATTTATAGTTGTATTTTTCCTCTGTTTCTAAAATTTTGACAGAATATTCCAGTTCTTTAGAATCGGTTACAGTATAGTGAATTTTTATATCATCAAGTGTAATTGTTTTTGCATTTTCGCCATTTAAAATCTTTTCATTTTCATTTAAAGCGGTCAAAACCTCGTTTATATGTCTTACGTTATATCTAACGGTAATTTGCATATACTGCGCCTCGGGAATATAAACTAAGGAATATGCGTAAAGGGCGCCGTTATCTGAAAATTCACTTCCTGCTACGTGAGTGCGAATATCTGTGCTAATTTCGTAGGCTTCCTTAAATTCTTCAGTAATTATAAGCTCCTTTAGCTCTTTATGGTCAGCTTGACAGAGCCTAAACATAAATGCCACAATAAAAGTAAAGAGCGCAACAGTTAAGCATATATTGATTATTCTAGTTGCCTTGCTTACTCCTTTGTTTTCAGCTTCGTCATTGTTATTTTTATTATCTATGTTTTCGTAATTTACAGTATTTTCCAATTTAATGTTCCTTTCTGTCAATTTTTATACTATTGTAGCATATATTTTGCAAATATGCAAGTTTTTTCAAAAAAATACTTGACAAATGGGAAAATGTTATATATAATAGGTAGGCAAGTAAAAAACAGGGGGACGGTATGGTATTAGATATTACATCACTTATCAATGGTAAGCTTTCAAAAATTGATTTTGAATATACCATTGAAAATAGCGACGATAATCCTATTTTACCACCTGATGACGTAGAGTTTACAGCTCCTATCAAGGTTAACGGCTGCGTTACAGATAATGCGGGCTATATGGCACTTAAGGCTTCATGCTCTATTGATTACGCTTCACATTGCGCAAGATGTCTTGATACTGTTACGGGTACGTTCACTCTTGACTTTACAAGAACCGTTGCAATTAAGGGAACACTTCAAAACGAAGAAGATGATTCCTACATTATTGTAAACAATGGTCTTATAGATATTGACCGTGAGTTAGTTGAGGATTTACTTCTTGAATTTCCTTACACTTTACTTTGCGATGATGATTGCAAGGGTATTTGCTCAAAGTGCGGTACTAACTTAAATGAAAAGCAATGCGATTGCCACACAATAAAGGAAGTTGACCCAAGACTTGCAGATTTATTAAAGTTATTAAAATAAAAAATAAAGTTTATCACTTAAGGAGGATAATAAGATGGCAGTTCCAAAGAGAAAACAGTCTCACTCAAGAACAAACTTAAGAAGATCACAAAACTCAAAGCTTACAGCACCAACAATCGTAAAGTGCTCTAAGTGTGGCGAGTACAACCTTACACACCGTGTTTGCTCTGCTTGCGGTTACTACGGCAATAAGCAAATCATCGTTAAGGAAGAGGCTTAATTTAAGATGACTGAGACACTCCTTTGAGTGTCTTTTGTCTTATTGGCTTTGAAGGGATTTGAAAGGATTTATATGGAAAATAAAAATATGGAATACTCGCACAAAAAGCGCGCGGGTATTGTAAGAGTAATTTATCTTGCTTTAATTATTATTGGATTTGTTTTATATCCAATAGAATTTGAGGGAATGAAGCTTATTTTTACTCTTTCCTCTTTTGCATGCTTAGTTGCAGGTGTTTACTTGCTTATTAAATGCGAAATGATAACGTTTACATACGTTATAAGAGAAAAGGAAACTGACTTTGAGTTTTTTGTAAATAAAGCTATGGGCAGACGCGGAAATTACGTTTGCTATTACTATATTTCCGATATTGTTAAGATTGAAAAGCACACAAAGGAAGTTGTAAGCGAAATTTTAAAAAAGCATCCCGGCACAGGCTACTATGATTTTAGTCATGGTATTTTTTCAAAGGATAAGTATATCATTCTTTTTCAGCTTGAAGGGAAATACGATATGATAATCGTCGAAATGAACGAGGAATTTAAAGCTTATATTGAAGACTGCATGTCAAAGGCTGTTCCTATTAAATCAGATGACGAGGATGACGAATAAAAAATACTCAACCCCAGGGTTGAGTATTTTTTATTTTTATGCTTCTGCATATTTACTAAACGTCATTGCATATGCATAGTCATATTGACCGATAACGTCATTATTGTCAATGCATAAATATGAAACCTTGGTTCCGTCAAATACGTAAGCACACATAATAAGCGCCTTATCATAGTATTCCACCGTGAAGCCGTTTAAAATAAAGTCAAATCCACTAAATTCGCTATTAACAGGCGCCATTACAACGTTATTTTCAGTTGTGAGAGTTCCTGCGTTTACGCTAATAGGAGTGTTCTCTGTTTCTTGAGCCACACTTGCTATAATTCCGAAGCTAAGGGAAACGCTATTTATTGTTTCATACGTCTTTAACGCTTCGTTATTTACTAAATAGCTAACTGTGATTTTGTTACCGTTTATTTTCGCAGAGTAACCCTTGAACGTAAATATAGCTTCGGTGTCGCTTTCCTTTACCTCATAGGTACAGCCGTCATTTTGGCACTTGCTTGTAATTCTGCCAACTGCAATAAAGCCGTTTTCATATATAGCAACGCGCTTCATAACGCGGTCAGCTCCGCTTGGGCAAAGTGATTTACCGCACACGTCGCAAACGCCGTCAATATAGTTATGGTCATTTGTTGCTTCAAGCACCTTGACAATATTGCTATCACAAATTACACAGGAAACTGTTTCGCTTCCGTTGTTACCGCAATCGTTTGGTACAATAGTTGCTGAGCCAAAGTGTGTATGGCCTTCCATGGTAAATGTGCCCGTTTGCCAGCTTGTACCATCTGTATTTGTTAAGTAAATAAGGTCAGCTACATTGTTGCCCTTACAGAATACAACTTTAATTGCTCTTTCAACGTCTGTATATGATGAGCCAGATGGCTTTACCTTAAATCCGTTTTTGTTATATTGGTCAAGAGTGTTATTTGCAAAGTAAACTGTAACGTCCTCGGCATGCTTTTGGTGGCCGTTACCGTTTAGATATACTACGCCTGTAACCTCACCTAAGAATACAAGGTTAAGCTTTTTGCCTGCCGAGTCTCCTGAAACCTTAGAGTCTTGGAATGGCTCACTGCCAAGAGATTTCACTCCCTCAGGGAAGATGTACGTATCAAGAAGATTATTATTGTATGCGAAGAATCTGTCGCCTATAAATGTTAAGCTTGTTGGAAGATATGGGCTTGCAAGATACGCGTTACCTGTGTTTTGGAACGCTCTTGTTTCAATTGTTTCAACTGAGTTAGGTAATGTGATTTTGCCTATATTTCTGCTTTCCTCAAATGCGCCCGCTTTAATTGTTTTAAGCTTTGTATTTGAAAGGTCAATATCCCCTGTAAGCTTTGTACTTGTACAACCATCAATAGTTTCAAGCTCAGTTAAACTTTCAAATTGAATATACTGAACAGTTGAATATGAGAATGTGCTGCTTGGGATTGAAGTAATTTGATTTCCTGCTTCAATAAATACATTCTTAAGATTTGGCATTGAGTTAAATGATTCCGATTCAATTGAATTAACTGTGCTTGGAATATAAAAATCAGTTACATTTGTTTCGTAATGACCGCCATTATGCTTTTTACCGAATACACCATTATTTCTCACCGCTGTCATTCCCTCTGGGAATTCAACGTAAACCATTGCGCCCTTATTGTAGGTTTTGTCTGACTTTGAGTTTACATAGCCGTATTCAATTTCACTTATTGCAATATAGCTTGCACTGTTTCCTGATGGCTCAATTAAGTACCATGTTGGATATGCGGTTAACGTGCCGTCTGTTGCCTTGATGATTGAGTATGCGCCGTTGTCGGCAAAAAGTGCTTGCATAGTTGCATTATTACCAAGAGTTAACGCTACGCTTTCTGCTGTGGCATCATCATACTTTACAACAGGTACATTATGTGTTGTACCGTTAATATCAGTATATGATATTGACATTCTGTCCTCTGCGCTTACTGAAATAGCGAATACGCACACAAGCATAGCCACTATTGTAAGAGCTAATAAAAATTTTTTCATATTCTTCTCCTTATAATATGTATATACACATATAGAATAGCATATATAATAAGCTTTGTCAATAAAAAAGCCTTGATTTTTCCAAATCAAGGCTTTTGTTTATTTAACAAATTTTAAATCCTTTTTGTTAGCGTCGCCAAAGCGGTTTTTAATGAATTTTAATGCTTCGGCAAAGATAATCTTATCATTTTCAAAGGAATGGTCATAAGGATATTCATCCTCAAAAAACCACTTAAATGCTGAAATTTCCTCAGGCTGAGGCACAACGTAGGCTCTTGTGGTTAATGCAGTAAAATATACAACCGTCTTTTCCACGTTCTTTTTCTTGCCTATCATATACTTTGATTCCATGCGGAATCCGTTTTCTATCTTAACCTCGATACCTGTTTCCTCAAAGGTTTCACGAATTGCCGTTTGGTATTCGTTTTCACCATCTTCAACATGTCCTTTAGGAAAGGACCAACAGTCAGTATATTTATTTTTGATTAACAAAACTGCGTATTTTCCTCTTGTTTTGCGAAAAACAACAGTTCCGCAGGATTTTTCGCATTTCATACCCGCAAGTCCCTCCTTTTTAAATTATTTTAATATTCTATCACAATAATTATTTTTTGTCAATAAATTATAATACAGCCTTTAAAAATTGAATTGTTCTTGGATTCTTTGGATTGTCAAAAATTTCCGTTGGTGTACCATCCTCGGCAATTTTACCCTCGTCCATAAATAATACTCTTGTAGCAACCTCTTTTGCAAATCCCATTTCGTGAGTAACGATTACCATGGTCATTCCTTCATCGGCAACCTTTTTAATAAGGTTAAGAACCTCTCCTACCATTTCGGGGTCAAGGGCTGACGTTGGCTCGTCAAAAAGCATTACCTTTGGATTCATAGCAAGAGCTCTTATAATAGCAATTCTTTGCTTTTGACCACCGGAAAGAGTTGATGGATAAACGTTTGCCTTATCCTCAAGTCCGATTTTCTTAAGCAGCTCCTCAGCCTGAGCTTTTGCTCCTCTTAAAATGGTCTTTTTTGTCTCTGTAATTTCAATCGGTTGCTTTTTATTTTCTGCTTTTCTGAATATATTGGTTACTTTTATTATTCTATTATGCTTTTTTGCTTTCTTAAGCTTTTTGAGTCTAACGTAAACAGGGGCAAGCATAATATTTTCAATAATAGTTTTGTTGTTAAACAGGTTAAACTGCTGGAATACCATGCCGATATTTTCTCTGTGAATATTGATGTCAACTCTTACGTCGGCAATGTCAACGCCATCAAAGAAAATTGAACCGCCGTTTGGATCCTCCATACAGTTTAGGCAACGAAGAAACGTTGATTTTCCGCATCCTGATGGACCGATAATTGCAATTTTTTCGCCTTCCTTGATATCTAAATCAATTCCCTTTAAAACCTCTAACTCTCCAAAGGATTTTTGAAGCCCTTCAACGCGAACGATTATTTCGTCGTTTTCAAATCTTTTAATATTTTCCATGTAATCCCCCTATCTTCTGTCGCTTGCTCTTAGCTTCTTTTCAATCATTTTGATTGCGAAGGTTAGAAGATAAACGATACCTAAATAGAATAAAGCGACAACAGACATTGGTACTATGTAGCTTGCCATATTGTTACCGCTACCGATAATCTTTGAAGCATTTGTTAAGTCGTACATACCAATCATACTTACAATAGAGGTTTCCTTAATAAGCGCGATAAGCTCATTACCGATTGCAGGAATAACGTTTTTAATTGCCTGCGGAATTACGATTTTAAGCATTGTTGCTTTATAAGGTAAGCCAAGAGCTCTGCCTGCTTCAGTTTGTCCAATATCAACTGATAAAATACCTGCTCTGATATTTTCTGCAACGTATGCGCCTGAGTTAATACCGAATGCGATTGAGGCGGTTAAAAACTTTGGGAAGTCTCTTATTGCAAAAACAACGTACGCCATAATAAAGAGCTGAAGTGCCATAGGTGTTCCACGAATGATAGTAACGTACACCTTGCAAATAGCCTTAAATACAGACATTACCTTAGATTTTGGCGCGATTGAAACGAAAGCAACTATAATACCTAACACTAAACCGATTATGGTTGCCACAACTGTGATTGACAAAGTTGTTCCCAAGCCCTTAAATATCATTTCCATATATTTGGGAGTTGAAAACAGTTCAAAAATTCTTTTTAAAAAATCCATTATTTAATCCTTAAAAGTTTCTTTATAAAGTCCAAAAAGAACTATAACGAAATAGTTCTTTTTGGTAGTATATTCAATTATTTATCTAAGCCCATGTGCTTCATAACAAGCTTTTCAATTTCAGTTTGTCCGTTAGCATCCTTAACAAGCATTTCCTCTAATACTGCGTTGATTGCGTCAAGAAGCTCTGTGTTGCCCTTTGTTACGCAGATAGCATATTGCTCTTCAACTGGAGCGTCATCAGCATCTGTCTCGCCTGAGTAGTAAAGTGGAACGCACTTATATTGTGAGTAGTTGTCAACGATGTACTTAGCTGGAAGCTCGTCGATGATAACTACGTCAACACTCTTACCGATAGCGTCAGCTGCAAGCTGAGCGCTGTCAAAGTTAAGAAGCTCTGTGTTTGTACCGTAAAGAACGCCATCATAACCGTAGTCGTTATCAGCTGTTGCGTTGATTTCACCGTCAGTATAAATCCAACCTGTTGTATCAGTTTGTGTACCGAGTGTCATGCCTGCAAGTGCTTCCCAAATGATGTATTCGTTACCGTCAACTGTCTTTGTAACTACGTCCTCGTTTGCCTTATCGAAGATTACGTATTGAACTGCCGTGTAGTAAGGAATAGAAAAGTCAACCTTTTCCTTTCTTTGATCTGTGATTGTGATACCAGCAGCGCCTGCATCACAAACCTCGCCAGCCTTTACGTTATCAATGATAACTGCGAACTCTGTGTTTTCAAATACTACTGTTTTGCCAAGCTTTTCGCCAACCTTGTTCATGATTTCAACGTCAACGCCAACGATTTCTGTTCCATCGTAGTATTCAAATGGTGCAAAATATGCATTTGTGTTTACAATGATTTTTTCTTCGCCGCAAGATGCAAGCATACCAAGGCAAGCAACAAGCATTACGAATACTAATGCAAGTGAAAGAATTTTTTTCATTTTGTTTTCTCCTAAAATTAAAATATTTTTTGTTTACTGCTATATTATACTCTCTAAAATTTGGTTTGTCAATAGTTTTATGAATATTTTTTCAATATTTTTGAATATTATGCATTTTTAGTGAATATATTCATTTCATATGTAAAAATCGCTCTGCGAATACAGAGCGATTTCTACTAATTTGTTGATTTAATTGGTTTACTATCATTTTTCCAGGTCCGCTATCAACTATTACGAAATCTAAGCTTCCGTCATTTAGTGCTTTTGCTGCTTCGTATGCAGAGTCATAGCCGATATTGTTGGTATTGAAGCCTGTGAATCCCATTTTTTGATTTCCGCTTACGTAGTATTGGGAAACGGTATTTGTTTGATAACCGATTTTTGTGCTTTTGTTCATTTTTTCAAGAATATCAACGACGTCATCAGCAGTTTTACAGTTATCAAAGGTTGTATCGCTTTCCTTAGACACGATAATTTGAGAGGCGTGAAAATACGAGCTTGTAAAGGTGATTTTTTCCTCACGATCGCTTGATACAGTTAGCGCTGCCATTACGATATCAGCTTCTTTATTTGCAACTGCTGATATAATTTCCTCAAAGCTATACTCCTTTATAACAAGCTCCTTACCTAGCTTCTCAGCTAAAAGTCCTGCTATTTCAATATCAATGCCGCAGTATCTGTCGCCTATCATATATTCAAATGGGGAAAAGGGCAAATGAGTTGCAACGATTAGCTGATCCTTACAGGGTAGCTCCTCTCCGCAATCAAAGGTTTTAATTTTAGATGTATCGTTTGAAAAGTATTTATTTACTATGCTATCAAGATTGCCGTTTGCTTTGATTTCCGCAAGAAGCTCATTTGTGGCGCTTAAAAGCTCGGTGTCTTCTTTATTAACGCCAAACGCATATTCTTCGCTAGTCAAATGAATATCTATACATTTTAAGCTGTCGGTACTGCTTTGGCATGACACAAGCGTTAATACAACCGTAAAAATGCACATAAGTGTGGCTAATACTCTTTTCACAATGCTCTCTCCCTTTAAGTTTTTACATTTTCATTATACAACTTTAATAAAAAATGTCAATAACTGTTTGCATATTTTTCCAAAAAAACAAACAATTATTGACATTTTTCTATATTTTATTCAAAATCAGTTGCATCAGATAGCGATTCCTCGCCTTTTTTAGTTTTTAGTAGGAAAATTAACGCGAATGCTATAAGCAAAGCTATCGTTGTGCAAAGTCCGCCCTCTATTCCTACGCTTCCACCATTAGCTAAGGTTTTTGTTGTATCAATTTCTAATGCGAATAATGATGGGGCTTTATCAAGTCCGTTTATTTTACCGCCAAAAATACATCCGCCAACAAAATTCCACATTCCGAGAATACCGAACGCTCCCCATATATCGCCTCTTTTGAACACGTATATGCCTAACAGCACGCCAAAGAGCATCGTATTACATAAAAGCAGGTAGTTTATTTCCTCTGTGCTGCTATGTAAAAGTGAAAACATTACAGCGCCTACCGTAATTGCAAATGATAATTTATAATCTCTTGCTATGCTTGTTGTAAAGTAGCCAAAGAAAAACGTGGTTTCGCAAAAGGAGTGTATTAAAAATCCTATAAAGAATACAATTATCATAAAATCAAAGCTTCCATTTGGTTTTATTGATACAGAGCCTGTTAAAAATGCAATTAATACGGTTAATGAAATTAACGTACCACCAATTAGTAAGCCTAAAAGCGATTCGGTAATTGCTCCTTTTTTGCGAATACCCATGGAGGATAACGGTCTCTTTTCAAATTTCTTGCAATAAAAAATTGCAGCAGCACCAATGCCTACAAATGAAACAAGCGTTGCTACCGATAACCATGGTGGCATATTTAGTACCATTTCATTTATAAATTCAATTACAGCGGTATCATCCTTATTTCCTGCCATTACTGAATCTGTATATTCTCTTACCGTTTCAATAAATCCATCATAGGTAAGCATCCAAATTGTGCTTGGTATTGTTAAGATAATTTTAGATATTACCTCGCCTATGAAAAATACTACGTAGAAGATAAGAAGTAATGTTAGTATGCTTTGAGGCTTGTGGTCTAAAACCGCATCGTCAAGCATTTTTGTTCTTCTTAATTTAAAAAAGTTCATTTCTTTACCTGTTTGATTATTTATTTTTGCGCGATGCAAGTATTTTTTCAGCCTTTAAAATGGCTATCTGTGTTTTTGAATCTGGAATTTTGCCATCCATTACCATATCAACAAGTGTTTTAAGAGGAATTTTTTCAACCTCTAAAAATTCATCGGCATCAGGATGTGCATCCTTATACGTTAAATCCGTTGCTAAATACATATGAATTTTTTCATCTAAAATTGCAACGGTTGTGTACATTGTTCCTATATATTCAACGTTACCTGCAACTACGCCGCTTTCCTCCTCAAGCTCTCTTTTTACAGCCTCAAGCGGATCTTCATTTGGTTCAAGCTTGCCTGCCGGCACTTCAAGTAAAACCTCAGAAAATGGATATCTGAATTGCTTTACCATTATTACGTTTTCATCGCTATCTACCGGAATTACGCACACAGCACCTGGGTGTCTTACAATCTCACGGATTGATTTTTTGCCGTTTGGCAATTCAATATCATCAACGAAAAGCTTAACTACTACTCCGTCAAAGATTTGCTTTGATGATAGCTTCTTTTCAAAAAGCTCCATTATGCTTCCCTTTCAAATTTTATTTCGATTTTGTTGCCTTCCTTATCCTCGCCGTACATTGTGAGGATATTGCTTTCAATTTTGAAGCTTGAGGTTTTAACCATTTCCTCATATCCTATCATATATTCAATGATAATGTTTACCTCATTATTTTTGTAGGAATAATAGTATTTATATTCAACTGCTTCGCCCTTAGAGTTGAGCCCCACGCTTTTACCTGTGAAGTCTTCGTTGAAAATGAATTTTTCATTTGGATCATCAAGGCTTTTCCACGTGCCGACAAGGGTGTTTTCTCCCTTGTTGTAGTCAAGGTCATACTTTTCCATAATTCTTTCGCCCTCGGCAGGTAAATTCATATCGTTAAGAGTTAAAATTACTAATCTGCCGTCCTTGGTAATTGAAAAGCGAATGTATTCCTTACCAAATTCAGATTGAATTATGATTTGGTTGTTGTCTGTAACCGTGTATTTACCCTCTAATTTATCAAGCTCAATGCCACGGCAGTTGGTAGTTAAAATTACAGTTTCATTATCAATAAACTCGTAAACGTCATAGGAATTTGGGTCTAAGTCATCATCCATCCATTTACCGATGAGTGATGTTCCGTCATATACGTAGTCCTCATTGTAAAGGTCGCATCCCATTAAGAGTGTAATGAAAATGAGACACATGGCAAGGGATAAGATTAAAATTATCTTCTTCATAAAATATCTCCGTTAAATTCGTTTGCTTCAATATTGTAGCCTTGCAAAAGGATATTTTCTCCGTCATAGGAGTATAAAACCATATTGCAATTACCAAGCATGCCTATATCAATATCACGCGTCCTGTCCGCTCTTTTTGCGTTTCTTGCGTAAATTCTTGATACTGCTCCGTGTGTTACTAAAATTACGTTTTCTCCCGGTTTTACGCTATCCTTGATTAATGAATTCACTCTGTCAAGCAAGGACTTTACTGTTTCAACGCTATTTTCCTCAGTATCCTCTAATACCGCCTTGCTATATCTATCATAATGACCGCCTGAGAGAATTCCAAAGTCTCTTTCAAGAAGTCTATCGTCATAGGTAAGGTTATCGTTACCGATTGCGCTTGTAATCTGCTCTGCGGTATAGCTTGCGCGGGAAAGGGGGCTTGTTATTATTTTATCAAATTTAAAATTACATCTGTCAAGTGCGTTTTTTAGACACATAGCGGCGTTTTTGGCTTGATTTCTGCCATTTTCGTTAAGTGGCACATCATCTCTTCCTTGCATAAGCCCCTTTGTGTTCCAGTCTGTTTCTCCATGACGGATAAATGCAATTATGCTTTTCACTTTCTACTCCCTATTTTGTGCCTGTTGAGCCAAATCCACCCTCGCCGCGAACGGTGTCGCTTAAGCTATCAGCTTCGGTAAATTCGGCTGTGATATATGGAGTGATTACCATTTGGGCAATTCTTTCATCCGTAGCTACTGTCTGTGGTACTGTGGAGTGGTTATGGAGCGCTACCATAATTTCGCCACGGTAATCGCTGTCAACAACGCCTACCTTATTGGCAGGAGCAAGTCCTCTTTTTGAGGCAAGACCGCTTCTTGCATAAATTAAAGCCACATAGCCTTCACTTAGTTCCATGGATAGACCTGTTTTAACAAGAACGGTTTGATTTGGTGCGATTGTGATTTCATTATCTATGCAAGCGTATAAATCTGCGCCTGCAGAATATGGAGAGCCATAGGTTGGCATTTTTGCGTTTTGGTTTAGCTTTTTAATTTTAACTATCATGTTTACCTCATTTAATTTTTAACGTGCGTAAATATTCTTTTTGCTCTTTTGTGATTCTAAAGCTTTCTATTGACTTTTGAATGGCTTTGTTATGTGTCCATTTATCAAGAAGCTTATTTTCTATTACTTTTACTGCTTTGTCATATTCCTTGACCAAGCATACGCTATATAACCATGCAATCGCCATTTTAACGTAATATTCTTCGCTTTTGATTTTTAGCGTTTCCTCTATAATTCTATCAATGTAAGTGTCATTCACATAATAGAAAAGAAGTGAAACTATACCGAAGCGTACGGTATATACATTATTACTGTTAAGGCAATCAAAAATATAGCTTGATACTAGCTCTTTATGCTTAAAATATCCTTTAAGCCCGCACACCATACTGTCGCAAACTGCCCAATTATCTACGTGGGGTAAAAAGTCATTTATGCGATTTTTAAGCTCTTGGTTATCACACTTTAAAAAGCCAAGCATATAGCCGTGAACTAAATTTTCATCATAGTAGGTATGAGGGAGTGAATTTAAAAACTCTTCCCCTGTGTCAGTATTTGCATACTTTTTCGCAATAGATTTTGCAATAGGTCCGCGAATGCCTAAGATATTATCAATACCGGGAATTAGCTTGGCTTGAAAGAGCTTATATTCCGTGTCGGTATTTAAGATTATTTCTTCTAAAATTTTATCCATATAAGTATATCACAATATAAATATTTTTTCAATATTATTTATTATCTCTTATCCAATGAAGTAGGTCCTCATACTTCATTTTGCCTGAGGCTACACCTATGCCTGTTTCAAAAAAGCTTTCGTTAGTTGGATTTATTCTAACGCCGTTTAATTCTAAGAACACCATCATACAGAGCATGCCTATTCTTTTGTTGCCGTCAACAAATGCGTGGTTAGATATAAGTGCATATCCAAGCCATGCGCCCTTTTCCTCAACTGTTGGATATAATTCTACTCCGCCAAATGTTTGATATGCAGATTCAAGCGCGCTTTCAAGTAGGTCTGTGTCTCTAATTCCTGTTGAGCCGCCCGTTTGCTTTGCTAGCATTTCGTGTAAAAGCATTACCTTTTCTTTGCTTAATTTTATCATTTTGCCAACTCCTCAAATGCAACACGGTATTTCTTTAATACTCGCATTGCTACAAATTCAATTTTTTCGCCTTCTGTCATTTCTACCGTTGTGTCCTTTTCAAGGTCTATTAGCTTATATCTTGGCTTATTGTTTTTAAAGATGTAAACCTCGCCTTCCTTTTCAGCTTGTCTTGCAACCTTTGAAAAGTTTTGATTAGCCTCGGATATAGATACGATTTTCTTTAAGTTCATTTCCATTTTTAAGTTCTCCTTAAATTCGTTGACATTATTATACACTAATTCTAGGATATATTCAACCTATTTTTCCCAAAAGTCTTATTTTTATTGAAATGATAGGTGGTTTATGTTAGAATATTTACATGTTAGTACAATAGGAGGGACAAAATGAAGCACGAAATTTTTCTTAACACAAATAACGGAAAAATAGCATATGAAAATTCACGCGTTACTTTAGAATGTGAAAACGATAGCTGTGATACAAGATTTTCTATGACTATAAAGCTTACAGAATGGGAAGGTGATGCTTACGTTTTTATGCCCGCTTGTGTTTATGACGGCAACAGATTTAAAAAATCTTTTTGCTCCTACCCGCCTATGTACCAAAATGACGAATTAGGCATTTGTCCTGCACCTGTGATCGCCGATATTCCTGCTTTAAATCCAGACGGAAGCGGTAAAATTCAGGTAACAAGTGGAGATTTATCTGTGCCCTGTGTCGGTGTTTATTACAAGAACAAAAAAGAGGGATTTTTTGTTTTTTGTGAGCAGGAATGCATGGGCAAAAATATTGGATTTTCTATATCAAGTGGAGAGATTGAAATTCAATTTCCTGTAATACGCACAGGCTGTTACAGAATGTGCCGCACAAATGAGATTTCAACTGATAGCGGAATTGTAACTCTTGAGGATGAGAAAATTACGTCAAGTGTGATAATTAAGGAGTTTGAGTGTAGCTCTATTAGTGAATTTTTTAAGTGCTTTTTTGAAAATAGAAAATTGCTTTTAAGTAATGAGCCTTGCAAGGCGGAATACACGCCTGAGCTTTGGGACATACTTGAAAGACATATGAATAATGACAATTTTAGCGGCGAATATTATGCGGAAACGTCAAAAAAGTATCAGCTTGGTTGGGTTGGTGGTGGAATGTCATCTTTACCACTTTTACAGTACGGTAATGAGACTTCAAAAGCAAATGCAATTAAGACGTTAGATTTTATAACCTCAAACATTGCGCCAAGCGGATTTTTCTACACTATGATAGAAAATGACGTTATTAAGGACGACGGTTTTAACAATGAGCATATGAAAAGTGCTATGCTAACACGTAAATGCGGCGATGGACTATATTTTCTATTAAAGCATTTTGACGTAGTTACGCCAAAGGAAGAATGGATAAATGCTGCAAGAAATTGCGCCAATGCTTTTGTAAGACTTTATAATAGATACGACGATTTTGGTCAATTCGTAAATATCGAAACAGGAGAAATGATGTTTGGCGGTACAACGTCTGGATCATCTATCATTTCCGCATTGGTTAAAGCATACCGTTTCTTTAACGATGAAAAGTATTTAAGAGTTGCAAAAAGTGCAGGCAAAAAATACTACAATGATTTTATAGCTAAGGGGCTTACTTACGGTGGTCCAGGTGAGGCACTTTGTGCTCCTGACAGTGAAAGCTGCTACGCTATGGTTGAAGCTACGGTGCTTCTTTATGAAGCGACTCAAAGTAGGACGTGGCTTGACTACGCAACCGATAGCTTACATTTGCTTTCAAGCTGGGTAATGACTTATTCATACCGCTTCCCAAGAGAAAGTGAATTTGCAAGGCTAAAAATAAATACGGTGGGAAGTGTGTTTGCAAATGCACAAAATAAGCATTCTGCACCAGGGCTTTGCACATCATCGGGAGATGCGATTTATAAAATTTATAAATATACGAAAAATGAAAAATATCTTGAGCTTTTATATGATATTGTTTCATTTATTCCACAGTGTGTGTCAACCCAAGAGCGTCCTATTCATTCTTGGGATAGGGAGCCGAAAGTATTAAAAAGCGGTTGGATTTGTGAAAGAGTTAACACAAGCGATTGGGAAGGAAAAAACGGAATTGGCGGAGTGTTTTACGGCTCGTGCTGGTGCGAAACCTCTCTACTCCTTACATATTCTGAAATAATAAAAAATGATGAAATAAGAAAAGCTTTAAGGATATAAAAAACCAACGGTCAATGCCGTTGGTTTATGTTTTTATTTATGCGAAAGGTTATTTCTTCTAAAACCGAATTGTGATTAATATGCTTTTCTATAAAGCTCAAGAATATCGGCTTCTGTAATTTCTCTTGGATTGCCGCCTGTGCAAACGTCGTTAAACGCATCGGATGCAAGCTGTTCAAGTGCTTCCTCTGGAATATTGATTTCACGAAGTGTTTGTGGAATTCCAAGGTCTATTGAAAGCTTCTTAACAGCTTCAACTGCTGCCATTGCACCCTCGTCCTCTGTCATACCGGCAACGTTAACGCCCATTGCGCTTGCGATTCTGCAGTACTTAGCTTTGCACGCCGGCATATTAAACTCCATTACGATTGGAAGTAAAAGAGCGTTTGCTACACCGTGAGCAATATCAAATCTTGCACCGAGGGGGTGAGCCATTGAGTGAACGCACCCAAGACCTACGTTAGAGAACGCCATGCCTGCAACGTATTGACCAAGAGCCATTTGTTCTCTTGCATACATGTCTCTACCGTTGAAGGTAGCATTTCTTAAATTATTTGAAATGATTGCAATAGCATTGATTTCGAGTATATTTGAAAGCTCCCATGCGCCCTTTGTGATATATCCTTCGATTGCATGTGTAAGAGCGTCCATGCCCGTTGCGGCTGTCAAGCCTGCTGGCATTGTAGCCATCAAGTCAGCATCCACGATTGCAAGTACAGGTATATCGTTAGGGTCAACGCATACCATTTTTCTGCCTGACTCCTCGTCTGTAATAACGTAGTTGATTGTAACCTCCGCTGCTGTACCTGCTGTTGTTGGAAGGGCAATAATATCAACACACTTATTCTTTGTATCAGCAACGCCCTCAAGTGATACTACGTCGCTGAATTCAGGGTTGTTGATAATAATAGCTATTGCCTTTGCAGTATCGATAGCACTTCCGCCACCGATAGCAATAATGAAATCAGCGCCTGATGCTTTGTATGCTTCAACGCCTGCTTTAACGTTGTTTACGGTTGGGTTTGCCTTAAAATCAGAGAAAATTTCGTAAGGGTACTCGCTGATAACGTTAGTAACGAGCTCAACAATGCCGAAGCTGATAAGATCCTTGTCAGCTACAATGAACGCCTTATCATAGCCTCTTTTTGAAATTTCAGTAGCGAGGTTTTCTCTTGAGCCTGCACCGAAGTATGAGGTTTCGTTTAAAATAAATCTTGCCATTGGGAAAATCTCCTTTTAATATATTCATTGATTACAGTATAGCATATTGTTGCGTGGGATTTCAACATATATTTTGTTGTGAAAATGTAGAAAATTTTAATTTTTATCAATATATTATTGTTAAAAAAGACTAACATATATACACTTGACAAAATTGTCAATTTGTAGTATAATATTGGTTGACAAGTCAACACAAAGGAGGGCTAAATGGAAAGCGAAAGATTTGTACCGTTCGTATTATACACCGAAAGAATCTCAAAGAATATCAAAAGGCTTGCCGATGCAAAAATGGAGCCTTACGGTATTAGAAGCGCGCATATCATGTGCATTTTACAGCTTGCAAAAAGCGAGGAGGGGCTTTCCTCAGCGGAGCTTTCAAGAGTTTGCGGAGTTGACAAGGCGTTTGTTTCTCGTATAACAAGCGAGCTTATGGAAAAAAATTATATTAGCAGAGACATTGGTCCTAAGCAAGGAAAATACAAAACAAAGTTTTTACTTACTGATGAGGGAAAGCACGTTTATGCTGTTATGAATGATATCATTAATAAGTTTATTCAAAAAATCAACAAAAACACCCCTGTTAAGAAATTAGAAACATTTTATGAGGTTTTAAATTCTATTGATACAGAGCTTGACAAGATTACAAATAAGGAGATTGATAAGAAATGATAGAAAAGGTTTCCACCATATATGGTTTATACCATGACGTTGCAGAAATTCAACCTGACCATTCACTTTATAGATTTAACAATAAAAGCGGAGAGATTACCGTTACTTACGGGGAAATGGATGAGCTTTTAAAGAAAATGACATGCGCTTACAAGCACATGAACATTGAGGGCAAGAAGGTTATCGTAATGGGCGAAACAAGTGTGCAATGGATTGCAACATACGTTTCAGTAGTTACTGCCGGCGGCATTATCGTTCCATTTGACCCACTTCTTTTACCTGATGAAATGATTAAGTTTATCAATATAGCAGATGCTTCCGTTGTTGTTTACTCCGATCATTTTGCTTCTCTTTTTGAGGAAAGAGGAAATGAGCTTCCAAAGGTTGAGCGTTTTATCAAGACAGACAAGCAAAGCTTCACTCTTGATCCTGAGGAGGTTTATGCAGAGGAAAAGTATACAACATTTAACAACGTTTTAGCATTAGGCAAGTATTTATACGAAACGAACGGCGCACCTGATGATATGATTTGCCACGATACAGAGAAGCTTTCAATCCTTTTATTTACATCAGGTACAACAGGCACATCGAAGGGCGTTATGCTTTGTGAAAAGAACGTTTGCACGGTTCTTACAGGTATCATTCCTGTGCTTAACGTATTAACTGAAAAGGATTCTGTATTATCTGTTCTTCCAATCCACCACACTTATGAAATGTCAGCAGGTATTTTAGCACCAATGATTTACGGTATGACTGTAAATATTTGCGACGGTATTAAGTACGTTGGTAAGAATATTAAGCAATTTAAGCCTTCAGTTTTAGCTCTTGTTCCTATGTTTGCAAATCAGCTTTACAAGACAATTTGGAAGTCTGCTCAAAAGCAAGGCAATGACAAGAAGCTTAGAATGGGTATTAACATTAGTAACTTCTTAATGAAGCTTCATATTGACGTAAGAAGAAAGCTTCTTGCTCAGGTACATGAAGCGTTTGGCGGAAATCTTAGATATTTCATCGTTGGCGGCGCTGCTTTAGCTCCAGAATTAGTTGATGAATTTAAGAGCTTCGGTATTACTGTATCACAGGGATACGGTATTACAGAATGTGCACCACTTATTTCTGTTGTTCCACTTACTGAATATAATCCTACGTCCTGCGGTAAGCTTATGCCAGGCATGCAGATTTATATTGATAAGGATAAGGCTGACGATACGTTCGGCGAAATCGTAGTTAAGGGCGATAACGTAATGCTTGGCTACTACAATGATCCTGAGCAAACAGCGGCTGTTCTTAACAACGGTTGGTTCAGAACCGGCGACTACGGTTACATTGATGAAAAGGGATACCTTTACATCACCGGTAGAAAGAAAAATATTATTATTTCTTCAAGCGGAAAGAACGTATTCCCAGAGGAAATTGAGGAATATCTTGAAAACATTCCACAGGTTGAAGAGGTTGTAGTTGTAGGAAGAGAAAATGCTGAAACTAAGGACGTTGAAATTGTTGCTATCGTATTCCCTAACGAGGAAGAATGCAAGAAGGCTAATCTTGAGGGCGATGCGATTTACGAACACATCAACGCAGAAATCACAAAAATCAACAAAAAGCTCGCTGCTTACAAGCACATTAACAAGCTTGAAATAAGAGAAGAGCCATTTGAAAAGACAACCACAAGAAAGATTAGAAGAAATCTTGTTAAATAACAAAAATCGCATCCGTTTGGATGCGATTTTTATTTGTTAGTCAACCTCTCCATTGATTATTCTTAGCATTCTTTCACTTAGTATTTTACGGCTATCGTCATCAACTAAGCTAAAGCGGTTGCCATCATTTGGAGTGCTTAGGTAATTCCATACGGAATATGGAATATCGTATTCCTTGCAAAGCTTGATTACATCGTTCATATAGTTTTCGCGTGAATTCATATCGGCGTGTCGGATTGTGCCAAATTCTCCGCACCACAGAATTTTATCTGGGTGCTTATCTATCCACTCATAAACGGGAGCAAAAAGCTCTCTTAGATATTCAATATCCATTCTTTCAATGTGGCTATATGCATCCTCTCTATTAAAGAGCAGGCGATAATAATCTCTGTACCTTTCGATATCATCGCAGGGATACGTTAGTTTTCTGTTATAGTAGAGCTTTGTCCAATGAAGCACGCCTCTTTGGTGTGTAAATTCGCTTGGATCGTACATATGGAACGTGTAAATTACATTTTCATCATCTAAAACGACAAGGTCCTTTAAATTGAAGGTTCTTCCCCAACAGATTGAACCAAGAATGATTTTTCTGTCCTTGTTTAGCTTGCGGATTGCATCAACTGTGCGCACAGCAAGGTTGTTCCAATCATCAGGGTTTATGTCCTTTACCTCGTTAAGAAGCTCGAACATTATTTCGTTCTTATTATGGAACGTTTTTTCAAGCTCTAACCATAATGCAATAAAGCGATTTTGCAGCTCCTCACTATCAAATAGCGACACTTCCTCGGCTATATCGCAATAATTACCGATTGATTTATGTAAATTAAGGACTATGCCAAGGTCGTATTTTTCGCAACAAGAAACAAAGCTTTCAAGGATTTCAAAAATGCGTTTTCTGTACACATATGGGCTTTCTTCAAGCACAATTTGGTCAAATCCAAGGCGGATATGGTCAAGTCCCATTTCCTTGATATTTTTTACATCCCATTCGGTGATATATTCCTCAAAATGTTCCATATCGCCAATGGTGATTTCTAATCTTTTATCGTCGGGTAAAACATTAAAGCGCTTGTAGTTAGTTAGCCAACCGCCAATGCCCATTCCCTTTTGAAAGTTTTTTATTTTTTTCATTAGTTACTCCTATTTAATCTCTTTGATTGAGCCTTTTTTCGCCATTTTAACGATACGTGTAAAGCCTACGGTTGCCTTATCAAAGGACATTAGTTTTTTCATATTTTCATCGTATAATTTTATGCCATCTATCTCGCCGTATTCGTCTCTTTTTAGCTTTTTGAATTTAATGTCCTTCCATTCTACCTCTTTTATAACCTTGAAAAATACAATTAGGTATTCCTCTCTCATTGTTTCGCGGCTTATATATCCTTTATATGAAAGACAGGTTGGTAAATAAAGAAGGCTTACTAAACCAAGCGCTATGACAATACCGCTTAACCATACTTCTTCAACAAGATTTAAAAGAACTATGCCTGTTAGTATGCAAACAATTCCCGCTAACAAAAAGAGAATTTTGTATCCCTTACTTATTGTTGCAACGAAATTTCCGCTTGGCAAATCAAGCTCCTCAATTTCTGCTTGGCTATCTAATATTTCGTCCATTAATTTTCCGTAATGTGCCATAAAATTTCTCCTGTGTCTCATTATATAATAAGTTTAAGTTAAGTATATAACATTTTCGAATCTATGTCAACTAAAAAACAACGCCGAAGCGTTGTTTTTTGTGTTTAATATTCGTATGTGCAGACAACCGATTGATCTATTTCCATATATGAGGAAACGGTGCTTAAATATACATCTGCGTAAAATGTGTAATGGTAGTACACGATTTTGCCGTTAAGCAATTTAATTGTTAGTGTGGAGCTGCTTTCTTCTACATGTCCACCGTACGCATCCACAATAGCCTTGTACGAGCTATTGCTGGGCTTAAGTGTAAATATGTATTCGCCGTCGCTTATCTTTTCAATATTTCTTATAATATCGATTTTATATCCTGCCACATCCAGCATGCTTTCAAGGTATGCTCTTGCTTCCATTTCGCTTACCGCTTCATGCTGCATAGTGCCACTTTCATCTATAAGATCTTGGTAGCCGTTGGCATATAAAATCTTGTAGTTGCCTCTGTTTGACATGGACTCAATTTCATATTCAAGCTTTCCGTCTTTGTTTTTAAAGGTAATGTTGTCTGTTTCTTCCGTTACACTAACCATTCCTCTATAATCTACATCGCTTTTAATTCCAATTACTACCTTCGCTTCTTCGCTATTTTTAAGCTCATCAAGCTTCTTTTGGATGTTGTAGTAATATCTGAGGTCTTCCACTTCCTTATATCTTATGCTACCTAAATCTATTTCTTCCATTACTGTAAGTGGGTTATAGTCGTACGATATCTCTATGTAAAGCTTGTTTTTTCCTTCTGTGTCTTCGGTCGCTGATAATGGTGTGGCGCTGTCATTTATGTCTTTATTTTTTGCGAATTCAAACTCCATTGTGGCGTTTTTTATAGCAAAATCGCTCATAATATTGATATCAATTTTCACATCGGATATTAAATACGATTCATCAAGCTGCTCATCAAGATTTTTTAGCTCACTTAATAAAAGCTCTAATCTTTCCTCGGTAAATTTAGCATAGGTGATAGTCCATGTGCCGTCTTCGTTTCTTTGAGCAGTAATTTCCTTGCAGCCTTCTCTATCAAGCTCAAAATCTGTCTCCATTTCCATATCCTTCATATGCTGCAAATATTGATCCTTGGTAATAGGAGATTTAAAGGTGGTGGTAATGCTACCATTCTTATTGTAAATATACATATATCCATTTTGATAGCCCTCAATTAAAGTCGTAACGCTTTCCTCGCCTTTATACTTAGATGTGCTTTCAAGCTTTTCTTGATACACAAAATCATCAGTATTGCCAAATAAATATGCGCTCTCGCCTTTTATTTCGCCGATTACAACATCGCCCTGTAAGGTTGTTTGTATCTCTCCTATCATTGTTGTTTTATATGAAAGCTTTTCACCCATGGCAATATCAGATAGCCTACTTAATTCATCGGCTCTGTCAAGCTCGTTCATTTCAAGAAGAAGCTCCTCTTGTGTTTTATTGTCAGGATTATCGCTTACTGAATCCGATAAGCTTCCCGATTCATCACTTTTGTCAGATTGTTGACAAGACGAAAAAGAAAATAATGCTATAATTAATGCAAGTATTATACATAATGAACTTATAATTTTTTTCATAACGGTTTCTCCTTGTGTTATGTCGTTAATAAAATTATAGCACACAAAATTCAGATTGTAAACAGCTTGGCAATATTTTGAATTCTTGAAATTATTTATTCGTTGGTAAATTATTTATAAAAAATTCTTGACAATTTCTTATTGTTATGATATAATCATTGTCGCATTGGGGATTTGTGTAATGGTAGCACAGCAGACTCTGACTCTGTATGTCTGGGTTCGAGCCCTAGATCCCCAGCCAATAAATACCGATTCGAACGCTATGTTTGAGTCGGTTTTTTGTTTCACACATATAAAATACACTTTAACACATTTCACATTTTCATGAGCCGATAAAAGTCTAAATTAGCTTTTAAAAATTATATTTTCACATGTAATTTTTAACCAAGTATATTATAAATAATGAGTGTAAATCAATGGACGAAACAGAAAATATTGCCAATAGCGATAAACAATTTAATCAATTGCACAAGAGCCTAATCTAAAGATGAAATCGAAGCGATATTTATCCACGAATCGAAAGATTATACGAATAACAAGCAACAGAATGCAGTCATTGAAAATATATGGTTGTTTACTTTGAAATTTTTTGTAGTATTTTGTAGAAAAGTCGTGACTTGTTCACAAATTTATGGTATAATATATTTGATCTTACTAATTTAAACATTTATTTTTATTTGTTGTCTATTATTTTTGGCCTTGTTCTTGCCTTTTCATACACATTGTGATATAATGTTATATCTGTATTAGCACAAAAAACAAGAGATAGAAATGTTGTATTAGTTATCAAAATGTTAATCCTGTTCTATTCACCATAAGATACGCAACAATTTTCAATGGTAAAGTTGTATAAGGCAAATACATGTATCGTACTATTGCTATCTTGTTTTATTTTAGAGCAAATATTTATGTTGAGAGGGGTCGCATAAAATTGCGACGGTCATATTATGAATAATAACACAGAAGATGTCGATAATAAAGGATACATATTCGCTAACTTGTTAGATATAACTCTATACAGTCTACTTGCAGGATTGTTCCCGTTTTTGGATTTGATCATTTTAATATCAGAAACACCGTTTGTTGGCTTAGAGAACATCTATGATTTACTTTTTGCTGAATTTTTTGTAACTGCAACTTTTTTCTATGATTTTTACTCGAGATATAGAGATTGTAACAATCAAACAACATATGTAGTTAATGTGCTATGCTACGGCAGACTTTTATTCTTCGCAGGAACAGTGCTGATAGCAGTTCTTATATTTTTGGCATCAAAAGGATTGATGCTAAATGATGTCGAGAAGGCACTTACAATTATAGCATTCTTTGGATTGTATCCAGTCGTTTTTGCTATTATTGAAGCAATTCAAAGAATGAAAAAAGAAAAGAAGCGAAAGATTAGCAAACAAAATTAAAGTTAATACACGAAAGAAAGGTGAATATCATGGATAATTTTATGTCGTTTTTATCTGAAAACATAATAACTATTTCGATATCCGTTACAGTTATTGTGACTATGTTATCAAACTGGATTTTCTCTAAAAACAAGACAAACAATAAAGTAGGTACGGAAAAACGGCACCAACTATCAAATAAGGAATATAAAACCTGTTGTGAAAATAGTGAAAAATCTATTGTAAATACGACTGTTAGCTTTGGTGCAACATTGTGTAGTGATAAAAATGAAATTGATGATTTGTATAGTCGAACAGTAGTTGTAGGTAACAAAATGTTAAAAGAAGAAGGATTCCGAATTTCGGTAGTGCGAAAGGTGTGATTTTATTTATGAAGAACAACGCATCAGAGGTATATGTAGTTCCTCCTCAAGATGAAATGAATCGCCGCTTTCAAGTAATGGAAGATTTATGGAAAGAGTTTTTATCATCCGAAGGTGAAGATAACTTGAATTACTATATCCACAAAGAGAATTTATTTGAGGTTATCAAGCGTCAAGATCAAAGAATGCTTTATTTCAAAATTTTCCACGGATTAGATTTTCCGTGTGAATACAAGTATGTTGCCATAGAATGCTTTTGGTTGAACACACTCAAACCCTTTATTGTAACCAATGAATCTTCTGGGGTATATACCTGCCCTAATGAAATGTTTTCTCTGTATTTAATAATATCAACCATAAGAACCGTTTTCGAATTATACAAGCCAAACGAAAAATTCGTTTATCCTTCTACTGATCGAATACACGATATTTTGTATGATTTCAAATATTGTAGCATGTCTCGTGAGGCTTTAATTTCTTTTGTTGAAACTTTTGCTGACACTTATGGTGTAGGCATTGATTTTATACAAAAAAACAAAATCGATATTTCGAAAGCGTTAAAAGAAAGTAAAATTGTTCAATTGTGGAAAAAATACAATGTCTCTCCCAACTAAAAACTCTCAACTTTATGTTGAATTAAGCTACACTAAAGGACGCAGTTTATTATTGAAAACACCACTCAACTCCGAATCTTTAGGTTTGGACAACAATGGTGTTTTCTTTTTATAAATTCAAATATAATATGCAAATCAGAAAATTTGGAAATAATGCATCACGAACTCTTTAGTCTATTGCCCCCAATGTATTATAAATCATTTTTTCAAAATCAAACTTCTCTTTCTTTTTTACTACCTACCCGCTTTCGCGTACAAGTGTTGCTCTTTTACTTTGTTTTAAAAACAAATAGTCAATATTCACAAGGCTTCAAGCACGATTTCAAGAGTGCAAATATAAGCGACACTCTTAACTGATTTTGAGTACAAAATTGCACACTTGAAGATAAAATATTTAATTGCCTTTCGAGTGGCATATTTTAGCATAGTCCTCGTATTTGTCAACAGATATGATTTGAAGCAAATATTGTTGAAAACCTAAATTACATATACCTTACAAAGTCAAGTAGCGATACTTGGCTTTTTTCTTTTTATACAATATTTTCCCACACAAGTGTTGATATTTAGCCTGTTGATAAATACATATTATTCAAAATAGTAAGAACTCAATATCAGACTATGCTATGCCACTTTTGCCGAAAGGCAATATAATTAAATATGAAAAGGAGAATGATATGAAGGTATTTGTATCAGGTTCAAAGAAAATTGAGTATCTTAATGAGGAAATGAAAAGAATACTCGATAAGCTCATTTCAAAAAAGCACGACATTTTAATAGGCGACTGCATTGGAGTAGATTTAGAGGTGCAGGAATATCTTAAGGAGAAAAAGCACAGGAAAACATTTGTTTACTATGTAGGCGATTTTCCGAGAAATAATGCAGGTAGATTTAGAGTTGTTGCTGTTGATGGAAACGGAGCAAATAATGGCTACGAATACTACCAAAAGAAAGATATTAAAATGACAGAGGATGCAGATATGGGCTTCGTTATATGGGATGAAGAAAGTAAAGGCTCATACGCAAATATTGAAAGAATGGTTGCTTTACATAAAACGGTTGTAGTTTATCTATACAAGAAAAGGAAAATGTATAGGCTTAGCGATTCCACTCATTTAAAAGATTTAAAGGATGTGATTTAATGAAGCTTAAACCTCTTAAAAAGCATTACAATAAAATATTTATATGCCTTTCGGGTTCTTATGGTAGCACAGAACTCGTAGTTGTCAACGCCTCTTACCAAAACGAAAAATATAGCTTAAAACCTCAATTGAATATCACATTAGAGCCAAGTAGAAATGCTTGGCTTTTTTTGTTACCAAAATGCAATATTTTTCAAACTTATAGACTCAAAATGTCAGAGATGTTGACAACTACATATTACTTTAATTTTTTTGATTTTAATATCGTTCAGTGCTACCGGGAACTGCCGAAAGGCAAAAAAATATAAATAAGAGGTAAAGAAAATGAAAAAAGAAATTAAGAATTTAGAATTTAAAAATTATTATCTTAGAGAATTTCAACTCTATGACGGTGAATGTGATATTACCTTCAACATTGTCGCTATTGACACCTCAAAGGAAGAAATCACAGTTGCAGTTACAAATCGTGGAAGAATTAGCGTAGTAACCTATGACCTGCTTGAAAACGAAAACGGTTATTACTTTGAATATGGCATCTATTTTGAAAAAATAAATGTAAATGATTTTGAGGAGGTGTAATCAAAATGTTTGAAAAATACATAGCGAAAGGAGGTATAACCTTGAGAGTATATAAAGGAACTATAGAAGATAAAAGGGCTTTCGTTAAGGAGGTCCTTTCTTCTTTACTTGTAATTACTAATACAGGCTGGTATGGAGCTGAATATGAGCATTTACAGGGGCAAGGAGAGTTTGTCTATCTATTAGCCAAGGATGGCGTGATAGGTTGCAAAATTGATGTAACCGCAGATAGCATTAGTGCTATTGTACTTGATGTATATAAAAATATTTAACTTAAAGGAGATTTTAAAATGAAGAAACCAACATTACAAGAAAGAAAAGCAAAGGCAATCGAGATTATGAAGAAAATGGAGATTTACCAACCATACATAGAGGAATTTGACAAGAACAATCAAATCACCTACTTTGAAAGAGGTATGGGCTATTGGGTTAATGCTGACTCTGAGCTTTATCAACGCATTAAGAAAATTGAAGAAAAATATGATTTAACCGTTTATGCAATTACACACGAATACTGTGAATTTGGTGAATGCTATTCTTTACTCTATTTAAGCAATAGAAAGGGTGAATGGAAGCACACAGTTGAGTCAGACGGAAAGGAACATTACGCTTATGCTTATGTTTGGAACAAGACTGATGATAGCTGTTCAGAATTTGGAACAATAGGCATTAGAAGCATTTTTGGCGGAATTACAAGGTTTGCATAAGGAGAAAAGGACAATGACAAAAACAGAGCTTTACAATACTGATTTCTATACAGCAGTTGAAAAATTAAGCTTAGAAGAAAACACTATTACCTGTATGGAAGTGTTAAAGGACTTCATTAAAATTCAAATTGATGAAGATGGATTGTATCTTGCTGCACATTTATTAGATGCAATAAGAAGCTATCCTTCCGAGTATTATGATTACGATTACACAATGGGAACTTTAGATACCCCTTTTCCTCTTACAGAACTAGAGGACTTGGAAGATTATTGTGATGAAGAAACGGAGGTGATTTAATTGAAAAATATCAAAGAGCTGTACTCTATCTTGACAGCAATTCAATGTATCAATCAAACAAACGGACACAGAGATGAAGATATAGCAAATTTACTTAAATATACCTCTATATACATAACAAATAGCAATTACAATATGCTTACTCTTTCCTGTATTGGTCGTACAAAAGAGGAAATTATGCCAGAGCTTAACAAACTGCTCGGTGAGGAAACAAAATATCTTAAATTTTTAGAAAGGATGAAAAAGCAATGACGAGAACTATAACAACAATAAAGGATGCCGCACAGGAATGGGTGCGTGAAATGAATGCTATTCAAAGAAGTATGATTGAAAAGCTTATGGAAAATGACATTGATAGCTGGCACGAGGTTACAGCATTACATAGTGGCTGTAGAATCTATTGCTACAAGCATAATGAATATGGCTATATAACCGATTACAACGAAGAAACCGAGCTTTACACAATTCAGCTTGATAATGATGAAGAAATAACAACTACTGAAAACGAGCTTGAAAGAAACGAATACGATACTCTGCCAATGTGGGGTACAATGTGGTCTTTCGGTGATAGCCTTGACGATTATTGGCTTGATGAAGAGGATGGTATAAGGCAAATGTCGGAATGTGGTTTTAGAATATATAACTCAGACGAATTTGGTTATTTCTTTGGAATTGACGGAGCCGGTTATGATTTTTACGAAAGTCATTGGATACCACTATACAAAAAGCGTGGCTTACAATGGCACGATAAGGAGGAAAATTAAAATGACACCATACAAGGATTTAGCACATATACATTCGCTTAATGGCGAAATAAAAGAAGTTACTGTAATAGCCATTGATACAGAAAGTGAGTCAACAGCAGTTTATACCGTTGAATATAACGGAGTTAAATGTAAAGCAAGATTTAATCCTTTTGTTTGTATGCTTTATGCAGATGATAAATACGAAATTGTAAAGGAGTGAGCATTATGGAAAACTTGACTATCGAGGATATGAATGCAGAAATATCGAATTTTATTGACACATATTGGGGAACTGCCATAGGTGAAAGCATTTATCATAAACGGGCAAATACCTCAGATGATGATTATGACGGACTAAAAGACATATACGAGGAAATACAAAATGAAGCATACTAACGGTTACAAGCTATTTAGAAAAACTAAAATGGATACAAAATATATGTTACTTAATTATTGCTTTTCAAAGGAATGTGCAAAAAAGCTAATTAACCTATACAAGAGGCGATAAATCCTCATACTTAACGAAAAGCCCGAGCTAAATACTACAGCTAAGTGGAAAGTAGTACCGATTACAAGGTATGAAGCTATGATGGCTGAAAAGGATGTTCCCTTCTGACACGGATTTGTGCAGATGGGATTTTTTAATTTATACAGAAAAATAAAGGAGATAAAAGAAAATGAGCAATATAGCATTAGAAGCTAAAACAAAGGAACACAAGTTACTAAAATCTTATCTTGAAGCAAATGCAAGCGAGTGTTTAATTGAGAAAATAAACAACGGTGTGAAAATCGAAAAGGACGGTAAGACCTTAATAAACAAAAAGACACTTGAAACCTTTATGGCTTTTGCTACAGAGGAAGCAAAAAAGCAAGCCGAAAAGAGTGAAAGAGTCGCTATGGTTGAGGATGCTGTTGTATTCGGATGGCTTATCCATTATTTTGAGGAGGAGTCAATCGAAGGTATTCTCTACAACGAAGATGGTACAGAATACAAAAAGCCTGTACCTGTAAAGAAGCCTATCACTAAGCCTGATGTTAAAATTGAACCGAAGCCACCTGTTAAAAAGCAAGGTGAGGTTATTTCAATGTTTGAGGGCTTAGACGATATATTTATGACTGATAAAGAAGAAATAGAGCCTGTAGAGGAAGAAGCCGAGGAAATTGAGGTTGAAGAGCCTATTAAGGAAAAAACTAAAGGCAGTCCTGTATATCAAAGGTATATGAGTATTCAAGAAATGTACCCTGACCGTATTATCATTTACAGAATGGGTGATTTCTTTGAGATATTTGGAGATAATGCAAAAATCTTAGCAAATGAGCTCGAAATGACTCTTACAGGCAGAGATATGGGACTTAGCGAAAGAGTTGCCATGATTGGTTATCCGTATCACAAGGAACGAGATTATTTAGACCGAATTTTAAAGAAATACAGTGTCGCTATAGTAAGTGGCAGCGACATTCTTTTAGAGGGCAAAAAAGAGCCTGTACCAACCGTTATTGATGTTGACAAATCTACAGGTGAGATTATAGAGCCACCTGATTTTAATATGGAAATTGCAGCTAAGCTGTTAGAGATATTTGAAAATGACTTGGAGGGATATTAAAATGAAAATTGAAAAGATTAAACCGATACCTAAATATATGCTTAAGCTAATTAAGAAAACAGACCTACATAAGCACAAAGAGCAAAATGGCTTTACAAGATATTATTCTTACTTAACTAAGAATGACGGTGAGCTTGTACAGGTTATTGTGGCTGTAAAAAACAGATATAAAAAGTGGCTTTGCAAACAGGTAGTGGTACATAGCTTAAATTCAAATGAATGCTTTGTAAAGGATATTGCCTGCTTTACAATATGCGGATATGTAACTAATTGGTATGCAGAGGGATACGGATTTCCTGTTTGGTATGCTGACGGCAAATGGGATGTAGCAGACGAAAAGCATTTTCACATATGGTGTCCTGTTTTAAACAAGGAATATGTTGAGAAATTCCCACAATACAAATACTGTGCTTATCAGCTATACCCATACGGAGATTTCTTTAGATATTTAAAGGTATATGAGAGATTTCCACAGGCAGAATATTTAGTTAAAATGGGTTTAGAGGCAAAGGCAATGAGCATTATGCTTTTAAGACAATGCAAGAAAGACAAGCAGTTTTGCAAGTGGCTATACAGGAACAGGACGATAATACGAAACGGTGGCTATTATGTTTCTGCTATTCTCCTAGCTTACAAGAAGGGCTGGACTCTTGAAAGGGCACAAAAGTATGAAGCATTAAAAAAGCAGCTTTGTGTTGAACGAGAGCTACAGCCGATAAGGAATATGCTAAAAGTAAAGGGTGATTACGAAAAATTCTTTGCATATATCAAGGAGCAAGGAACTTCAAATAACAGTTACTTAGACTACTTAAATGCTTGTAATTATCTTAATATTGATATGAGCATAGACAAAAACAGATATCCACACGAATTTAAAAGATGGCACGACATACGAATAAATGAATATGCAAGTGCTAAGGCAAAGGCAGAAAAGGAAGCAAGAAAGAAATTTAATGCACAATTTAAAATAATAGCTAAAAAATATGAGTCTTTACAGGAAAGTTGCAAAGGCTCATATGTTTGTATTATAGCTAAATCACCTAACGAGCTTGTAAAGGAAGGGAAAGCCTTAAATCACTGTGTAGGTAAAATGGGATATGACAAGAAATTTGTTGACGAACAGTCCCTTATATTTTTTATACGAGATAAGGAAAATCCGAAAGTCCCTCTCGTTACGGTTGAATATTCTTTAATAAGCAAAATGGTGCTTCAATGCTATGCTTATCACGATACAAAGCCGGCAAAAGAAATTGAAGAATATGTTTACCACAATTGGTTACCATACGCAAACAAACAACTTAAAAAGATAGCATAACCGGTGTGACACCGGAAACAAATATTTTAGAGTTTTACGAAAATTAAAGAAAGTGAAGGATGTACGATATGTCAAAATACTTTAGAATAACAGGTTATAACGAAAAGGAAAACATTTCAGTAATAATGGATAGTAACGGTAAGTTCAACGAGATATGGGAATTTAGCGTGTATATGCTCCAAAAGGGCTTTAGAATAATTGAAGTATCAGACGATACACAATTTCTTGACGGTAATATTTCAAGAGCCAAGGATGAGCCTGACTGTGTAGTTTTACGAGCAACCGATTATGGCAGACCTAAAACGATTGAGCATAACATAGCTGGTCGAGTGTATAAGGCTGTACAGGACGATAAGAAATATTACATACCAAATAAAAATTAACACACAAAATCTAATATATAAAATAGCCAGCCCTTACTTAAAAGAGCTGGCATTTTTTATGCTCGTTCTGTTTTACATAAAATATTATGAACACAAATCTAAGAAAGCAAAAATTTCACTATATCAGATATTTGAGTTGGAAAATTAATTGGTGTTTAAGTACAAGAAAACTTGTCTCAATGTTTATACCATTCAACGGCTTTAAGATTTAGTAATACTGAATAACCGTTTTAATTTCACCTGTGTGAACATCCTTAAAGGCAAATTCTTTATATTCAAATTTAGACTTTTCATCTTTTTTTCTTTTTTGTGAAATGAACTTTAATGGTTTGCCGTCTTTGTCTCCGGGCCATTCGGCTCCTTGGAGCCAATATGGACGTTGATTATCACTCAAATGAAAAAGCTCTTTCATCATTATTTTTCCAATCTTTAGTCTTTGAGCTTTTGTTGAGTAATTTTCTAAAAGCAGTTTAATTATCTTTTCAACCTCT
Source organism: Eubacteriales bacterium (assembly GCA_045632345.1). GTDB lineage: Bacteria > Bacillota > Clostridia > Oscillospirales > CAG-272 > RGIG2000. The sequence continues at coordinate 62,317 of JAZQWM010000040.1, forward strand.
TTGTTAACATCAGGACCCTCATAAATATCATTTGCTAGTGAAAGATATAGTTCATATTCATCCTTATATTTTGTTGTAAAGTTCCATTCAGGATAAGAAAATCCAGCAAACTTAGAAATGGACCCCCAAATATCAAGATTATCGCCCAAACTTAAATCAAATTTAGAACGTTTTATTAGCAGTGCACTTATGGAAAAATTAAATTTCTCATAAGCCGAATAACCAATTCTTTTCCAAAGGCAATGGCTTTGATTATTAATTGCCTCATTAGGTATGAGATTATCTACGGCCTGCCGCACTTTATCATCACTTAAAAGGTGAAAAATAAAATCTTTAATTTCTACTGTTCCTTCCACAAAACCTTTAACTATATTAATCATCTAATCACCTCAACATTTTATGAATTAATTGATGCAATGTTCTGCTTACAGGTGAATAATTATTGAAATTATTGACAATCCCCTCCCAATGATGCAGTTGAACCGAATAACCATCCCATCCAATAGGAGCTTTTCCAGTAGCCATTCTTGCAATATTTTTATCAGTTGCAACAAAAGAACCATAGTCTACGTCTAATTCAACAACTTTAGATTGATTTTTCCAATAATTTCTTCTTTCTTTATTCCATGCAGATTTATGATTACAAGAATTATGAACAAGCACACCATCACTATCTCCAACATAGTAAGTATGAAAGTCTTCAACCTCAAAGTTGTAAACTGCTACAGGGCTTTCAAGAATTTCGTGCTGTACCCATTCAACAATGACATATTCGCCATTTAAGGTTACAAGCATATCTCCTGCTCTTAATTTGCAAGCAGCAGTCCAGCCCTTTACAGGCGAATAGAACGGATGCTCGTTTGTGCAAGTAATTGTTTCACCGTCAATTGTGATATGAACAAGCTCTGTTGCTTCATTTTTAAAGGTTCTTACAACACGCTTTAATTCTGTTTCTCCTGTATCGGTGTTTGTTGCCCAAACATAGTCTCCTGCTTCAATGGTCTCAATAGCCACTTGTCCTATTTCAGCTAATACGAGCGTTCCTGCAACAAAGCAAACATTTCCGCCTTTTTTAGCATAATAGCCTCCGACTATCATCGTTCCTATTTCTGCTACTAATTGTGTTGTCGTTTTATAAGTTTCATAGGCTTCTTCATTACCGCCCATCAAACCATCTCGCACAAAATTATAGTCAGTACCTGCTTCTACTATTTCTGCAACTCCATTTACGGCTGTGGCGGCACCTGCTACAACTGTTACGGAAGCAACAGCAACCATTAACGGTGCAGCCGCTCCACAAGATAAAACTGTTGCAGCAACTGCAATAGCTGTTACGCCAACGACTAAAAGATTAACACCACTAAAAAATGTTCCCCAGTTCCATGTTCCCATTGGATCATATCCCATTACAGGATTGTTGCCACAATAAGCATACAAATTGTATGAATCTAAGTCTTGGTTCTCTCCAAGATAAGAAATATCATCTGCATTTATGAATCTCTTAACTTCAGGATCATAGTATCTTGAATTCAAGTAATAGAAATTGGTTTCGGAATCGTAAAAATAGCCTCTATAACGGAATGGGTTAATATCACCTATATTATCACTTGTGTAGTTGGTTACTGTATGATTTCCCCAAGCATCATAATCATATTTTGCTACACAATTATAATCAGAAATGCTTTCGTCCCAGCCATATATACCTATTATATCACCTTGAAGATTTTTTGTAAAGATATATTTATCAAAAACCTGTCAAGACAGTTGGAAAAATGGTACATATATTAAATTGCTTGATACACCAAAAACAGAATGCTCAGAAAGAATAATACCGTTTCCAAAGCAGCTTACACCAATGTTAAAAGCAATGAAGAAAATAGCAATATGTAATTTTGTAGTACCGGGTAAAACAAAATACGGTGCACAGATTAGGTCATATCAAAGAACATTTGCAAATTTGTTAAGTAAATTAGACATTGAGCATAAGGGCTTTCACTCATTAAGACATACCTTTGCGACAAGAGCCATAGAGTGTGGAATGGATATAAAGACATTATCTGCTATATTAGGACACAAAAATCCGACAGTTACATTGAAACGGTATACTCATTCGTTATTAGACCATAAAACAGTAATGATGAATAAAATAGGTAAAATGCTGTATATGTAATAATTAGAATATGTACATATAATAACATAATAGGTGTACATTATTTTTATCACAAATATGGTAAAAAACAAGTCTAAAATGAAACTAATATTTCAAAGCCGTTTGGAAAAATAACGGCTTTTAGTTTTGCTTTGGATTTTAATAATAACTAGTGGTTAGAATCAAAAGATGTGGGATTGCTCCCACATCTTTCTATGTTAAATTGAATAAAGAAAATATATATCTAACAATATATCATATCGAAAATAAAATCATCAAAATCATCATCATATTCGTGATCGTTGCAATGAAATCTCAAATGATTTTCTGTTAATTCCTCTATCCAAAAAGCACAACCAAACGACCCACTTCGAAACATTGGAATGCTTTTGTCTTCAGATGCATTTCCGAAAAAAATGCCTCCATTTTCAACAGACAAAGAAAGTGTAAGTTTATTGTTAATAATATCTTCATCTTTAAATAAATAGTGTTTAAAACCTTTTAAAACCTTTAAAGGAGTCCCGTTTAAATAAATTGTTCCAATAAAATCCGAAAAGAATAATGCTATTCCCTGCCTATTTGAAGAATTAACTGAAATAATTTTAAATTCTAAATTGAAACTGCCGGTTTGATTTATGGAAAACCATCTTTGAAATTTTTTTCCATCGCACTCAAAAAAAGATTTGCCATTAAAAGCTTTATCATTAGGTATCATATTATTTTCTCCTTTATGGTACAAAATGTCTAAACGGATCTATACTTGCGTGTTCCCACGGTGTTACTTTTATTAAATTGTCATATGCATTGCTGCCACCACATCTTCTTGGATTTAAATGATGTAATTCCATTGAGTATAATTTTCCGTTTAATTCAACTTGTGGTGCTAGTCCTTTCTTCATTCTGTCTAAATTAATGCTATCATACATATTTCCGTTATAGTAAGCCTCATTTTTCCAATATCGACTTTTTACGGTTGTCCAACTTGGATTTTTTCCAGCCTTAGTCAAATCTGTGATATTATCCCCAACTTTCCAACCTTTACTTACATCTGCTACATTATCAACTGCTTTTATTGTATCGTGGAGATCATCTGCTTTATCAGCAATTTTCCTAGCAGTGTTCAAACCTCTTGTTACTTCACCTACACCTGTCACAAACGGAATTAAATCTACCGCATCGCCTACTAAACCAGCCCAAGCCCAAGGGTCATAAGGTTTTGCAACTACCTCAACAACACTCATGCCTAACGAAACAATATCAAAAATGGTTTCCCAAAATTCACCACCATTATCTACACGCATAATGGGATTGTTATCGCAGTAAGCATATAGATTTTTATCAGTTAAAGACATAGGCGTGTCCATTAAAGTACCTGTTACATCCGAACTAATGAATCTCTTAATTTGAGGGTCATAATAACGAGTGTTTAAGAAATAAAAATTACTCTCTACATCAAAATAATAGCCTCTATATCTAAATGGATTTATGTCACCAATGTTATCATTTGTGTGGTTAGTAACTGTGTGATTACCCCAAGCATCATATGAATATTCACCAACACAGGTCCCGTCTTCAGAATATATACCTATTATATCACCTTGAAGATTTTTTGTAAAGATATATTTGTCAAAATCATTTTGTTCATAAGATGCATTTCGGTATGCAAATCCTATGGGAGAAGATGTTTCATCATATATGTATACAAGCGTGCTGTAATCATATGTTTCAGATACAATTTTCAAACCATCATAAGTATATGTATGAACTATTTCATCAACCACCTTATTGATTCTAGTTCCGTTTTTACCGTATGTGTATGATATATTTTTATTATCAAATTTTAATTCTATTAAATTTGTTGCATTTTGCCAAGTAAACTCCATTCCATTCCAATATGATATAGGATTTCCCATTGCATCATATTGTATATTTCCACCGTTGTATGATGTTAATTGGTCTGTCCAAAGTGTATTGGAATAGTCGTAGTTATTAGTGATAGTATCTGTTAGTACCTGTAGAGCATTATCTTTATAAACCTTTATTACTTCAGTTTCGATATTACCATTTTTATCGTAAGTATAAGCAAAGGTTTTCTTCAACTCATAATTCTCTTCAAAAATCAATCTGTTTAAATCATCATAAGTATATTTTTGAAGAACATTCGTACCGTCAGATACGGCAGTAATATTTTTATATCCCTCATCATAGGTATATTCAAATACATCAGAATTTAAAACGATATCATTTTTTACAATTGATGAATCGTATATAGATACAATAGAAGAAGCACCTATATAACTGTATTCAACTACATTTTTAGTTCCAATGTTTGTAGATTTTGTTGAAAATCTTTTTAAATTATCATAGGTGTAATTAACTACTATATCGCTATCAGTTTCAATTGAAATCCAAATTAATGTCAGTGAATCGTCCTTGTTGTAACCATAATAATAATGAGGGCTTAATACACCATTAACTAATCCAACTACATTACCATTTTCATCCTTTACGGTGTATAAATAATCTTGTGCATAATGAACAGAACTAAGTCTATCCTCACTGTCATAAGAATAACTGCCAGCATATTCATTAATAAGTCTTTCATCATCATATTCAATAAATTTAATGAGTCTGTTTAAGTAATCATATTGATAAATTGTTGTTTTATTGGTCTTATTATCAATAAATTTACTTAAATTACCATTAGAATCATATTCGTATTCATATGAAAATTCAGTGGTTATTTCACCAACTACATTTTGATATGTAACCTTTATAATTCGGCTTAAATCATCATAATCATATAAAACGGTAGTTCCGTTTGCATAAGTTGCTTTTGTTACTTTTCCGTTATATGGATTGATTTCCTGTGATACAATCGTAGTACCACCGATAGAAACAGATTCTTGATTACCGAAATCATCATAATAAAACCTATAGTTTGTTCCGTTTACTAATATTTCTGACAATCTGCCATTTATATCATATACATACTCAACATTTGCTTCATTATCAATTTTTTGAAGCTTTGATGAAATATATGTTGCTGGCTGTACATAGATTAAATTGCCCATATCATCATATGTATAATATGTGCCAGTTCCGTCAGTTTGAATATTAGCTAATAATTTGCCTGTTTTAGTGTCAAAGAAGAAATTAGTAGTCTCACCTAATGAGGTTGAAGTTTGAGTTAATGCACCGAAAATTTTACTATCAATCTTATTATCGTAAGTATTGTACGTGATATATGAACTACTTTCTGTGGGATCATATACAGTTTGTTCAATTATCTGACCGTATTGATTGTATTTATATGTTACTTTTGATTGCAATTCAGATTCTTTGAGCCTTTTAATCAAAGCATCATATTCCTCTTCGCAGCCAATAAAACTACTGTGCTTATAATATTCCTCAGATGTAACTCTGTGATTTTCATCATAAGTATATTTAGTTCTTTGTCTATGAGATAAAACATCTATTGTATTACCGTTAGAATCATATCCGTAGTATGTTACATCTTTACCTGTTTTGGTGGATTTTAATTTACCATTCTCATAATAAAAATATTCTGTAACCTCTGGATTAATTTCATTTGTAGGTCTAAAGGAAATATCATCAAAATATGCAAAACCATAATTGTGAGAGTATTCGCAAGAAATTGTTAATTTTGTTAACAATTCACTTGTTTTAAATTTAAAAACACCAGTTACATATTGCCATCCATTAGTAGATGTTGTAAATGGATAATATTCAGTTTGAACAATTTCATCGTTATTTTTTCCACGATAATATGTAGCCTCTACCTTTATGGCAAAAATGCTTTTATCATTTACCATAGCTGTCGTAGCTCTTGCAAAACCTGAAACGGTGAACACCTCACCTCCAGTTACAGTTCCGGTTATAATACCTTTATTGTTATCATAATTGTTTTTAGCAATATCAGTACACTCAAATAAAATTTGTTGTGACTCACGATTTTCGGCAATATTACCATTAATTCTAAGATAATTATGAAATTGTGAACTATAAGTATCTGTATTGCTTGTAATTATATTTGCATAATAATCATTCGCCCAATAACCTAAACCATTAGTGTCATATTCATATTCTTGTTCGAAAGAACCGTTGTTTAGCCAACTGAATTTTTGCATTCCAGTTGCTTTAGCCAACATTACTTCATCAACATTTACAAATTCCCATTTGTCCTCTGCTAACGAAACATTCTCATTTCCATAAAGATATATGCCAACTCTATATGATTTGGTTGTATTATATTCACCATCCACTTTGAAAGTTAGTGAAGAAAAACCACCGCTTCCAGAAGCAAAGGTTTCGTTAGTTGCTACATTTTCAATATATTCCTTGGTTGGATCTTCTAAATCAATAACCTTTAACTGAATGCTTAAATTTGTTGATTCATATGAGCTAATATTTAATGATAATGTATAGTCACCGGGAGCAAGTTCTACATCTTGTGTAATAGCCGCCATACCATTTTTGTTGACCTGCAACATTACTTTAGAGTCTCTCCACTCAGTGGTGTTTTGAGTATGGGGTGAAAAATATATGTTTCCTGTTTCGTTTGTTATACTATCCCAATACAATGGTTCAGTATGTGAAAGTTCAAAGTTTGCATTCAACAAATAGTTAGGTGAAACAGTGCCAGTGGTAGTTGCAATTTTTATGTTATTTGTTGCGTTTGCATTTGTATTTTCATATTCGCCATTTGTAGCTCCATATACTTCTGTTCTTGAAGAATTGGTAGAATAGGTTGTTGTAACACGACCTTGATAATCAAATACATATACATTAATTAAATCGTCTGCTGTTCCTAATTCATCATCAGAGCCTGATGTTCTTACCTCAGTAAAACCCGAGTAATAATCAATAGCGATAGATTGTCCTTCTTCGCCATTTTTACCATATTCACAAACCCCAACTACTTGTCCGTTTGAATATGTATAAACAACCTTATATCCAGATAATGTATCGTATGCTGTTGTTAAATATCCATTTTCATCATATTCGTATTTTACAACGGCGTTTACTTTAATTCCATCAGCAACATTATCTGTGTCAGATATAAAATCATTAACTATAGTTCTCCAGGAAACACTGGATTCACACTTTAAGTAAAGAGCTTCACGCAAATATACACCACCCGTTGGATTTAATTCTCCTGTTGGTGTATCGGAATGACGGAAAAGAATACCTTCCTTGGTTTCATTTCGCCAAATCATTGTTACCTTTTTACTTGTATTGTATAACGGACCAAACATCTGTGTTGTTTGCGTTGTTTCGCTTGGTGTGAATTTAATATCATTAGGTTTATGTGCTCCATCAAAATAGAAACGAAGAATGTTTCCACTTGAATCTCTTAATTGTGTGAGATGATATACAGCTAATCCTTCTGATGCGGGAGCACCACCTAAAACATAAAATATTCTCTCATTATGAACGCTATCAACAATTTTACAATAAGGATTATTACTTTCATCCGATAAATCAACAATTAATTTTAATTGTAGTCCATCTTCATCATAGTATATATTTTCTTCATTTTCTTTTGTAGATTTAAAGAAATAATGTTCTGTTCCATCAGAATCTGCCCAAACATAATATATATCGTTTTCACCTGATATATTAATGTATGATTTTTTAATCAAGGTTTCATTCATATTAAGTTTGAAACCATTTGCTACATATGAATACCAATAGCCATTTTGTACGCTACCATACTTATATCCTTCTCCTGCTATAGCAGAATTATATATCATAGTAGGGGTATAGCTAAATATACTATCTGTTGTTGTAAGTGTTGGTATTTCAAAAACCAAATTACCTGTAGCGAGATTTACACTTCCATTTCCGGCTAATCCTGCACTTTGTGAAACATAGGTCCAATGTGACTCTGTTCCTTTCATATCTTTGTACGAAACGGAGAATACAGGTGTTGTATTGACACCAAAACTTTCAGAAGCGAAAGTAATATTTGATGTACCCTCTATTGCTTTAAAGGCAACACCATATATTCTATTATCTGTATACCATGAACGGGCAATTTCGGTAATATCCCATGTAAACCAGCCATTATTTCCGTAAGTGCCATCTTCATTAGGAACTATATAATTATAGTCTGTTGGAGAATTACCCAAACTACTACCATAGTAACTCGATTCGTTCCATGCCCCTAATGCTTCGTATACGCCAATATAACTACCACTACCACTTATATGATACATTGAAATTGATGCATCAATTACATAAGCATCATCGGGCAAAACTGGCATTGCTGTAGATTGTACATAAGCTCTAAAGTCATCTCCGGCTAAAAGATGATTTTCATTGTATAGATAAATATCTCCGCTTGAATCAGTTGTTATATCTATAATAGAATTTTCTATTACACCAACCGCTGGGTCAACAGTAACAGGAAAAACTCTATCATCAGCATTAATCCATTCTGCATCTGCTGTTACTGTAAATGTATATTTCCACTTGTTGTTTTGAACAAGAGAGTATTCAACGCTATCACTGTGCACATTGTTTGCATCAAACATATATGGTACAGGTATTTCATATACTTGTTCACCACTATCATAATCAGATAGAATGATAGCTCCGTTTACAAGCTCGGCACTTAATTTGTTAAGCTTAAGCTCAAATGAGAAGGTATATGAGTCTTGTTTTTCCTTAACAATAATATTTTCTTTGATATTATTGCCTACGAGTATGTATTCAATATCTATTCCGTCATAGATATCTGCATAAATAGCCTTAGATACAAGATTATTAAGTTGGGACATATCCTCAAATTTTCGGCTATTGCTTCCTTGTGGATTTTCAATTACCACACTTACTTTATTTGTATTTAACGGAGTAAAGTCAATTTTGTAATCTCCGTCTTTTATACTAACAAGACCAGTAGAACCAGATTTGTTAGTAAATTTAATGCTTTGCTTATTATTTGAAGAGTATTCGCTTCCGTTAAGAGTAAGGGCATTATCTATATCTACCCATTTTCCGTCTGCATTTTTATAATGTACTGCTTGTGAGTAAACAACGGCTTTTGTCGTACCATCTGACAGTTTAAAATGCTTGATATTTTCGTCTCTTAATGCTTCGTCCTCTTCCAAGACAATTACATCTTTTTTAACTGTTTCGCTTTCAGCATTAATGCTTGTGCTTGCATCATCATTAGAGTTTGTGTTAATAGCACTTGCGAATGCAGATACTGGTAATGATACCAAGAGCATAAGCAGTGCCATGATAAAAGCAAACAATTTCATTGAAATTTTATATTCCTGCTTCATAATATTCTCCTTAAAATTTTCTAAATTATTAATATTGAATAGTTAAGTATTAGACACATTGCAGAATTATAAATGTGCCTAATACTTTGGTTAATTTAAAATACTATTTTCATCCTTCTTTCTTTTTTACAAAATTTTTTATCTGTTCTACATATTGAGATTTTAACATTTTTGATTTATGCTTCATTTTAAGGTTGATTTCCGCTAACTTATCTAACAAATACACATCCATGGTTGTCCCAAAATATCTAAACTGATAATAATACAATAATTTGAAAAATATTATTTTCAACAATGATGTATTTTTGGTTTTTTGAATATAATCGTTGATCATCGCTTTTATTCCGGGCAATCTCAAATCACACATAGTAAAAACACAAAAAAACAAATCAAAATCATCAATCGAATTATTTTGATACATCTCTTCAAAAACCCTTTTTAATTTTGTCGTTCCAATAGTATCAAGAGCTATACTTTGGACAGATAGCGGAAGAGCTATTTTCAAAATATTATTTATATATAGTTGTATGTTTTTATCGCCCTCGCCTGTTTCATTTGCTGCTTCTAATAATGTGTCTTTCATAAACTCTTCTGTAAGCTCTTTTAGGATAGAAAGCAATATTCTTAGTCCAAGTAAAAAGTCATTATATGCGGTTGTTTTCACACTGAAATCTAACAATTCGAGATTTTTAATACATCCCCCGTACAAAAGTAATGTATTTATAAATGCTTCAACGTCATTATAGTCCACATTTTTGTCTATTGTTTCTGGGAGTGTTTTTTCAGAACTGTCTGGGGCATCTCGCAAAGTATCGCTTTCTGCTTGGGTTAAACGAGTTTCCTCGATTTTTTGAGAAAAAACTTCCTCGGGAATGTCAATATCAATTCCTATATCATAATCACTTATTTGAGACGGCTTCTCTTTCAAAACATCCATGTATGAATATAATTCGTTACGCAACAAATTAATTAAATAACTATCTTTTCTATGCATACCAGCATAATACAATATTTCTTTTTCATAATTTAAATAGTTTTTATTTGTTAATATTACATTTAAAAACTCTGGTTCACAAGCAGCTTTTTTAGCCAAATAATACTCAACCATACACGAATATCTAAATGTAACAACATTTCTTGTTCTTATCAACACACCATTATTGAAAAATATTCTATCAAATCCTGTTTCATCAATTGAAAAACCTATTTTATCGTGATATTCATCCAAAATCTTTTTAAATTCGTCATTTGAAAAATAATAGGCATTTTTTTCGTTCATCTTTGATACTAAAAATATTAAAAAATCTTCTTTGTCTTTAAAATCAAATGTTTTGGAATATATTTCATTTGGAGAATTCTTTTCTAATATGGTCTCCATAAACCTTTCTAAAACACTTACTTCGTTTATTGGTGCAAAATCAGAATTGTCGCAAAGAGATAAAACCAGCGAAAGAACAAATGGTGTTTTAGGCAAAGATGTCTTTTTAAAGCATAAAACAATTTTATCAACCAATGAGGTATTGTCGGTAGAACATGTTTCGTTTATACAAGTTTTAGTAATAGCTCGAATTTGATTTTTGGTTAAAGAACACATATATACCTTTTCAAAATCACAGTTCGGCACTAAAGGTGTATCTCGTAAAGCTCGAGCACCAATCGTTTCTTTTTCCGCAAAAATAAATTTATTTTTGGCGTTCCTATTTATAAATTCATCTATTATGTTCTTTTCCTTGTCCGATATAGATTCGTAATTATCAAACATTATTACACATTTCCCGCTTGATATTAAAGAACTAATTTGTTCTTTTGAAAAAGAATCACTATCACTACAAAAATCCTCTACAAATCTTGTACACGCTCGTTCTATTATGTTTTTTCCAGCATAATCTATACCTTGACAGTCTAAAAGAAATGGAACTAACTGATACTCATTGAATTTGGATAAATAATAATATTCTAAATATCTTAAAAATGTCGTTTTTCCAATTTCTTTTTTTCCTATCAATAAAACGTTTTTATTTAAATTACAAATCTCATCGACAGTATAAGCTTCTCTTTCTTCATTGTCATTTCGTGAATAAAAGGTTTCTTTTTCATATTCAGAAAACTTACTTAAAACAGGTGGTATAAACAACTCATTAAAGTCACCAACAATTTTTTCTGATGTTATATTTGACACAAAGAAACCATTTGCGAAATCCAAGAATTTTTTAGAAATGGAACGCACAACGTTATAGGATAATGCCAATAAATCATCTTTTTTACCCAAGACCGTATAAAACTCGCCATTAGGGCAAATACTTATAGCTGAATCATAACAATTTCTTGGATGGTCTATATATTTTCGAAGCAACACCTTGCATTCTTTATTAAATGGATTTATAGACAATACTGAGTATCCATTATAAACATCGCTTGAATTATCAAATTTTCCACACGTATTGAACAGTGATATTCCGTTAAATGATACATAAGAGTTGGTGTTTAATTTATGTATGTGTCCATTCAAAATTATATCAAATGAATTAATGCATTTTTCCACTTCCAATTTATCGTCATCAACAAGCCAATCTAAAGGATGATGAAATAAACATATTTTTATATCTGTGTTTTTAATGGATTCATATCCATCAACAATGGTTTCCTTGCCGATTATCATTTTTGTTTTTTCTGTATATCCACTTCCAGTAGATCTCCATGAAGAATTAACACAAACAAAACCGATTCTCAGCCCTGCGGCCTCTATGACATACGATTTATAGAACGGGCTAAAACTTATGCACTCTCCTCCAAAGTTTTTTACAAAATCATTTTCAAAATAATCTATTCTCTTAGTCGCGTCTTGAACGTTTCCTTTCATAAAAGAATGAATTTTCTCCTCTGAAATTAACATTGCGTTTAAGCCACTTTCTATATAATCCACTATTTGAGAACGCTTTATTTCGTGATTCCCCGCAACTATAAAGACTTCGTTGTTTGATAATTGTTGCGATGCAATTATTGGTTCTATAAATTCAGACATCACAACTTCCAAATCATCATCTGCCGTATCCCCACTAGATATTAAATCTCCTGTTATACAAATAGCATTTATGGATAAATTATTTGATTGTTTTAAGGTTTCTAAATCATCAATCAATAAAGATACAAGACGTTTAATTTTTTCCTTATTATTCTTAGATGCATGTATATCCGATACATGCAATATTCCTATATTTTGTTTCATAATTATTACTTCCTTAATTATTCGAGGTTTTCATGAATATCCAAAAAATTATTAAAAACTTATCACACTGTAATACAAGAAAAGAAACTAAAAACGAAATTTTATTTTTAAGAGATTCGAGAAATTACTACAATGTTATAGTTGAAAATTTTTCAAATTACCAAACTCTAAAGATAGTGCCGCGATCATTTTTTAATAAAAAACATTAAGTTATCGAGGTTCAAACAAACTATTAATTCCAGTAGTATTTTGTCAAAATCAAAAAATATTTCTATATTAAATTTAAAAACAACATTAACTTATACTGTAATAATATTTTTAAATTTGTGTTTGTTGTCAACAAATAAGTGGCAAGAAAATTTTCTTGTTTGTCCCATTTTAAACTCTTATAACCTTTAAATAAATTTTATTTTGCGTTATATAATTAAACTGGAACAAGAATAGTTTCCTCTTTTTTAAAATCTTCTTCTTTTTCTAATTCATCCAACATACCTTCCGACAGTATCATTATACTTTTGAGTTCGCACTCTACTGCTTCATCCCTTAACTTTATGCTGTCTTTATTATTTTTTGATAAATTTGCAAACACCATAATTGTTCCTAAAATAATAGACACCATCATTACTATGGCAACTGTTTTTTCCACCTCGGTTTCTGAAAAACCAAAAATAGCTTTAAAATCACATGTCAGCAATGACAGCATTAACGTTCCTGCTATCGAAAATGGAATTTGATAAAATTTCCAGATTGAAAATTTTCTAGAATCATTTAATGCTCTCTCGTACATATTAGAAAAACTTGTTTTTAATTTAACGTCAGAAAGATGAATTGTGGTTTCCCTACAAACCCAATTCCCGGCATAAAGTTGAATATTTTGTTTTGATTTTTGTCTTCTTTTATTCTCCGCCACAATCATCACCTTCTTTAGGAAGTAATCCTAAAGCTCCCAACGCAAAAAATTCTATGTGTCCACATCTTGAGCATATTAACATTCCTGCTGGCATTGATACTCCTAAATGCATAGAATTTAAACTTTTACTCAATATTACCGGAGATATCTCTTCTGGAATTGTAAAACTATTTCCTCCACAAAAACTGCAATTAGGAATTTTATTTTTCCTTATTTTATTTAATTCTTCTAAAAACTTTCTTTGATCAAAATTATTCATAATTCTCCTTAAACTTATATTCAAATTTGTGAGTTTGTTATTTTAAATTTATTCTTAAATTTGCTTGTATAAAGAATAATTCAAACATTATCGTAAATATCTATAATCCACCCTTATTATAAGATAACTTATTTGTTGTTTTATTTAACATTAAAGCTATCCCTTATAATTTTGCCTATATAACTATGGTTATCATTTTAATAATCAATATAGAAAAATACAAATGTATCATTCTTGATTTCAAAACAAACTTATTTATCCAGTATTATCAAAACAAGATGTTTTATTGCTTTTCATTACATTTTTTGAAACAATCACATAAAACGGTATTGTAACATGTGTGTCAAAAAAAATACTTTTATTTTGTTTCATATAATCCCCCTATTAATTCGTTCTCTATAAATAAAAAGGAAATTTTTCGACAAAATGGTTCAAATTTTTACAAAAAAGTTTAAAGTTTACAGATTGTTCATATATTTGCAAAAAATAGCCAGCCCTTGGTTAAAAGAGCTGGCATTTTTTATGCTCGGTATGTGTTACATAAAATATCATAAAATATTATGAACACAAATCTAAGAAAGCAAAAATTTCACTATATATGATATTTGTGTTGGGAAATTAATCCTTTCTTATTTGATTATTTAATTCGTTGTGTCAATATCTCCTGCAAGGAAATATTCTACAATATCGTTAAAGTGAACGAGCTCTAATTTACCTTCGTTACACTTATTTGCAAGCTCTTGTAGTTTAATTTCATTACAGGATAAATCATTTGCAGATGCAACTATTGTTGATGTGCCATCATGCTTGGCATTAGCATAAGCGACTAAGCCATATGCTTCGCGAGTGATTCCTTTGTATGAATATATTTCCTTTGAAACTCCATATGTAATATTACTCATACAGGTGCACCTGCCATTTCGTATGCTTTTTCCAATTTCTTTCTGAAATCATTAAGAAACAATATTGGATTGTCAATTTCCATTAGTAATAGAACTACAGTTAGTGCACCACAACCTGTCTTACCTCGTTCTATATCCTCATAAGAGCGTTCACTCATTACTAATGCTCTTGACATTTTATTTTGTGTCAAACCTCGTTCATATCTTGTTTTTAAAGCTAATTCTCTAAACGCTTCCTTGAGAATAGCCTCCATTTCATTTCTCATAATATCATCTTCCCAATCACAAACGGGAAAATTTTATCATTCTTAATTCATATTGAACACGAGGCATACCTCGGTTTTTCGACAACTTCTAATGTTTTTCATTATAAAATTGTCATTTTTTTCTTTTTGTACAAATAACCTATAAAAATTTAATATCATAATATATTTAAATTGGAATAAGCAGGCAGGAAAACTACCTGCTTATTCGTATCTGTTAGTTATGGTTGATGATTTTGTTTAGGAGACACAGAACCGTCCCCTGTCTCCTTTGGATCACCAATTCGAAAATCGAGGGGCGAGGGTGGGTGCCGTTCAAGACACACCACCGTCCCCTGTCTTTCTTTCAAAAAACAAACCATACCATAAACGACAATATTAGTAATGAAAAAACAATTCTTATGGTATGTATGAAAAAACTTGGTATATTAAAAGGCAGAGGCATACTTACAACTTTTCTTATCATCAAGCATAAAAAAGAGAATATTATTAAAGACCCAAAAAATGAGTACAGATAAAAATTCAAGCTTTCATTAATGATATTTACCAAAAAAAGCAAGTACCCCATTATCGTAAACACATAACCATACATTGCAATGGGAGGGACAGGAAAATATTTTATCGGTAGATTTACATATTTTCCATCAATTGCCAATTTTGGTGGTTTTCTGTTTAAATTGTCAAGTGCAGAATTCACTATAACACATTCTCTTCCGGCAGCATAAAATTTATACTCAAAATCAAAAATGCCTCTGAATTTTGAAGAAATGGTTTCTATTTGGTTGTCATCCAAAAAAATTATTCTTTTTCCTTCACTATTATCCAATTTTAATGTATGAGGTGTTCCGTCTTCTCCTGTAAAATGCCATTTCCATATTCCAATTATCATTGTTTTAAATTCCCCTTATGAAGTATATTCATTACACCATTAAGCGTTTCCGAAGAAACAACATTTTTAATTATTTCTCCACTTACTTTCCCCATACCTTCAGAAAGGCACCATCCGGCACAGTAAGAAAAGAAACTCACAAACGCCCCTTCATTAACTGAACGGATTATTGCTTTTTTATCATATCCTCTATGTGTAGCGATTAGACCACCTTCTGCACCACCAATAATTGCAGGCAATATAACTTTTAATGGTCCATTTATTAATGATGTCGCTCCTCTTAACGATGCCGAGCCTGCGGATAATCCTACTTCAAATAAATCTATATTGTCATCGCCTCGTTCCGAAATTTGATCAGCGATAGAAAAGCCCCCCGCTATAACTCCTGCAGTTGCGGATGCAACAGTTACAGCAGTGGTGGTAGATATTGCAGTCGTAGTACCTGCGACCGCTATTGTGGATGCCACAATGTTTGCAGTAACCAAAGCACTCGCAACAACAGTAGCTGCCAAAGTTACAACAAGAACAACAGCAAGTGTTATAGCCACAGCAGCAGCAAATCTTCCCCAATTAAAATTTCCCATTGGATCAATGTTCATAACGGGATTATTGCTACAATAAGCATACAAATTAAATGCTTGCAAATCACCGTTAGCACCGAGATAATTTATACTATCAGCACTGATGAATCTCTTTACTTGTGGATTATAGTATCTACTATTCAAATAATAGAAATTAGTTTCGCTATCAAAGTAATAGCCACGGTATCTAAATGGGTTGATATTACCGATAAAATTAGTTACTTCTTTGTCAACAGGATCACCATTAGCATCAAGAACAGAATGATTGCCCCAAGCATCGTAGTTGTAAGAAGCTACCTTTGTTCCATCTTCTTTGTATATTTCTATTATATCACCTTGTAGGTTCTTTGTAAAGAAATATTTTTCAAATACTCCTACGGCGTTGCTACTATCCCTATATGAGAAGCCTATTGGCATTCCTAATTCATCATAGAGGTATATTAGCAATACGTCGTTATATGCTTCAGACAGAATTTTTGTTCCTTCAACTACATACGTATGTTTAACTCCGTTGACGGTTTTGCTTGTTCTTATACCATTTCCATCGTATTCGTATTCTATCAAATACTCATTGTTTTCAAATTCAACAAGTTCTCTTATATTGTCCCAAGTTAATTTATAATTGGGCTCTCGAATAATTTCTTCCGAGTCTTCTTCATCTTCGCCTAAAAGATAAATATTCGTTGGATTTCCTACGGAGTCATACTCAATTTGGTATGTGTTTACTTTTGTTGGGGTAATGGTATAATCAACAATTTCATACTCTACTAATTGGTCTTTCCAATCTCCGTTTGAATACGTATAATTGGTTTGCTTTAAAAGAGTTAAGTTATTGCCTTCTCCTATTGCATATTCCTTTGAAGTAAGAATATTACCGTTGTTATCGTAAGTAAATTCATATTGCTTATCTAACACGTAATTTTCTTCTTTTACAAGTCTGTCAAGGGAATCATAGGTGTATTTATACAACGTTGTGCTACCATTCTTTATTTCTGTAATATTCAAGTTTGAAGCATCATAGGTATAATTAAATACTGTAACAGATGTGTCTACACCATTTATTTCTATCGTTGACTTGTACTGACTTACAACGTTAGAAGTGCTAATTTCCTTTGTACCATCATCCTTGGTGGTTTCTTTTGTAACATATTGATATTCAACCTTATTTTTCACAGCGCCGGTTGAAGCGGATAACGTTTTCTTAACGTATCTATAAAATTCATCATATTCATACGATATTCCAAAAGCATTGGAATCTAACGAGAACGTATCATACAAAATATTAAGATTTGTTAATAGATTTTTTTCATTGTTGTACTGATATTGATAACGTAAGGTAAGCTGGTCAACAGTGGAACTATACAAATAATCTATATAATGATAATCAGAAGTTAACCTTGACTCGTCATCGTAAACGTATCGCGCTTCCATTACCTCGTTATAGCTTACCGTATCATATTCAATAAAGTAAACTAAATTACCTTTTGCATCGTAGCGATAAATTTCCGTTGTTTCGCTATTACCGTCTGTGAACATTACAAGGTTGCCATTTGTATCATACGTATAGGTATATTCCTTTGATTCATCGCCTTTTGTATAAGTTACATTTGATACTCTTTCAAGTGTATCGTATTCATAGCTTATCTCGGTTCCATCGGCATATATTTTCTTAGATACCTTGCCATTATAAGCATTAGTTTCGGTAGTAACTAATGATGTATTACCAACTGAAATTGAGCTTTGATTACCAAATTTATCGTATGTAAACGTATAAATTGTTCCGTTTGCGTTAATTTCTGATAATCTGTATGCTTCGTCATATTCGTACTCAATTTGAGTTGAATTTTCAACCTTTTGTGCGTTAGAGGATGAATATGTTGCAGGTTGAACCATTGTAAGATTACCTATATCATCATAGGTATAGTACAAGCCCGTACCATCCGGCTCTATAACAGCAATTAAATCACCATTTTTATTATTATAAAAATATCTTGTTTCACCGCCTAATGAATCGGTTGAAGATAGTAACGCACCAAAAATTTTGCTACTTTCAGATGTTTCATAGGTGTATTTTGTGGTCAAATTTTTTGCATTATTTTTTTCTGCAATTGATGTTTCGGTTAATAAGCCATAGGTATTATATGAGTATTTCGTTGTGCTTTCTAACTCTATACCATTTTCTACACCGATTTTATTCTTTATATTATCGTAAATACCTTGAATGTTTTTACTCGCAGGGTCAAACCAAGTGTTATGAGTGTAGTTCTTTTCTTCTACTATGTTGTTATTATCATCATATGTATAGTCAGTTAAGCTTTTCTTTGTAAAGCTACAAATAATGTTTCCGTTTTCATCATACATATATGCTTGTATTTGATTACCTTTTATTTGTCCCTTTAACCTACCCGTATCCTCATAATAGTAATATTTAGTCGTTTTTTCACCTTGATCTATTTCAAATGAAATATTATCAAAATATACAGTTCCATAGTTATGCGAATATACACAAGATATCTTTATTTCGTTCACCAAAACATTTTCAAGAGTGTTTCCGTCTTCGTCTAAAATCTCTATAATTCCGCCTGTATATTGCCAACCGTCAACACCGGGTTGGAATTTTAAGTGTTGGCTTAACGTAGTGACGGCACCATTGATAAGACAAGTCATATCCACTCTTATTGCAAACACACTCTTATTACCGTTCATTGCATAAGGTGCTTTTGCAAAGCCGGATACGATAAAATCATAGTCAGAAAGAAACAGATATTCATCCTCCGGAAGTCTAATCACTGTTTGCACAACTGATTTTTCTTCTAAAACGTTGCCTTCTATCTTCAACGACTTACCAAACGAAGAATTTGAGCCGTTTTGATGTTGCACTATTGTTCCGTTTTCGCCAAGATTCCAAATTCCGTTTGATTGTAATTCTTCTGTGGTAAATTGATCAAACGAGCCGTTTAACACAAAATTATAATCTTGCGCCCCTGTTGATTTAGAAAGCATAATATCATCCAAAAAGACCTGCGATTTTGTTTTATCGCTGGGGGGACCGTCCGGACAGGTTGCCTCTAAAACAATATTTACCGTTTGCAACGTGCCACTATTTCCTTCTACGGTAAAAGGCATATATACGTAATTAGTATTATTGGTTACGGTAAACATTTCCGTTTCATCATTATCACTGTTTAAATTCAATGCCTTTAACGTTAAAAGTGCATTGTCATCGACCGGTAAATGAATATATACAGCAAGACAGTATTCACCGGGAAATAGCTTGACTTGTTGCGATATGGATGATACTTCATCCTTGCCGACATTCAAAATTGCTTTATTATAGTTCCATCTCCAACCTGTCGAGGTATTTGAGGTTGTTACGTCCCCCATTGTTTCCCAATGGTTAAGGACATTGCTTTCGTCCTCGAAATTACCGTTCAAAAGATAGTTTGCAGAGGTTGATCCTGTTACCGCTGATGATTTAATGTTATTTTTTGCTTTGTCGTTGTTTTCCTCGTATGCTCCCATTTGTGCTCCATATACTACCGTCTTTTCAGAATCGGTTGAATATACGGTTATTGCTCTGCCTTGACTGTCAAACACATATACGTTAATTAAATCATCGTTAGTTCCATATATATCATCGCTACCCGAGGTTCTAACCTCTGTATAATTAGAATAATAAGAAATTCCAACAGTTTGTCCCTGTACGTTATCTTTTCCGTACTCTTTAATTTGAACAACCTTGCCATTGGAATAAGTATATTCTAACTTGTATTCAGACATTGCATCGTATACAGAAATTAATCGACCGTTTGCATCATATTCATATTTTGCATAAGCACAAACGGTAATGCCATCATATTCGTTATCAAAATCCGAAATAAATTCATTGTTTACGGTTCTCCAAGAAATATTTGAATCACACTTTAGATAAAGAGCTTCTCTTAAATATATTCCTCCCGTTGGATTCAAATCTCCCGTCGGTGTGTCAGAGTGTCTAAAAAGAACCGCTTCCTTTGTCTCATTTCGCCATATCAACGATACCTTTTTGCTTGTGTTGTAAATTGGTCCGAACATTTGTGTTGACTGTGTTGTGCCGCTTGGTGTAAATCTTAAATCGTTTGGTTTATGAGCACCATCAAAAACAAAATTAAGTGTATTACCGTTTTTATCCTTAATTCGTTCTAAATGGTATACTGCTAATCCCTGTGATGACGGTGCACCGCCTAAAACATAGAAAATTCGTTCATTATAACTGCTATCTACGATTTTACAATACGTTTTTTCATTATCATCGACTAAATCAACGACTAATTTTAACTGTAATCCATCTTCATCGTAGTAAACGTTTTCTTCGTTTTCTAACGTTGATGGCAAGAAATAGTGTTCTGTTCCGTCAGCATCTGCCCAGACATAATAATAAGCCACTTCGCCTTTTCCGTTTGTGTAGGATTTTTTAATCAACGTTTCATTCATATTAAGTTTAAAGCCCATTGCTGCAAATGAGTACCAGTATCCATTTTGAGTATTAGAATATTCATAGTTCTTACCTGCAAGTGATGAATCATATATCATTGAAGCGGTATAACCAAAAATGTTTTCCGTTGTGGTAAGTGTGCTAATTTCAAACATTAGGTTTCCTGTTGCAAGATTTACAACACCTGTACCTCCAAAACCTGTATTTTGGGATATATATGACCAATATGATTCAACACCTTTCATATCATGATATGAAATTTCAAATACAGGTCTACTTTCATTTCCTAAATCTTCTGCTGCAAATTCTATCAATTCATCGCCTGACAGTGCAGAAAACTTAAACGTTCTTGTAAGAGTATTATCGTTGTACCAATCTTTTACGATATCGGACACATCCCAAGTGAACCAACCGCCTTGTCCGTAAATCTCTTCATAAACAGGATTCCCTTCAGCATCGATTTCGTTCTCTTTTTCTACCAGCACATACGTTATCTCATTAAAATCGACAATTTCAGAAGATCCGTAAGGATATACACCTACATATGTTCCATTTCCGCTTATATGTTTGAGTGAAATTGTTGCACCTGTAATATATGCAGATTTCGGCAAAGTAGGTAAATTTCCAATGTTAATGTACGAATTGTTGTATGGTCCAACCTTTAATGTAGGTGAACTACTATCGCTTGTATTACCGGTGTAATCTAAAATATTATCGTTATTCACTCCAAAAGATGGGTCTATTGTTACAGGAAAAGTTCTATCTTCCGCATTTATCCATTCTGCATCCGCTGTTACTGTAAATGTATATTTCCACTTATTGTTTTGAACAAGAGAGTATTCAACGTTATCACTGTACACATTGTTTGCATCAAACATATACGGTGCAGGTATTTCATATACTTGCTCGCCACTATCATAATCTGACAAAATGATAGTACCGTCTTTAAGCTCTGCACTAAGTTTGTTAAGATTAAGCTCAAAAGAAAATGTATACGAATCTTGTTTTTCTTTAACAATAATATTTTCTTTGATATTATTGCCTACGAGTATGTATTCAATATCTATTCCGTCGTAAATGTTTTTGTAAATTGCTTTTGACACAAGATTATCAAGTTGAGACATATCCTCGAATTTACGACTATTATTTATCTGTGGATTTTCAATTTCTACTTTTACCTTGTTTGTATTTAACGGAGTAAAGTCAATTTTGTAATCTCCGTCCTTTATACTAACAAGCCCATTAGAGCCTGATTTATTTGCAAATTTTACGGTTTGCTTGTTGTTGGAAGAATATTCGCTTCCGTTAAGAGTGAGAGCATTATCAATATCTATCCATTTTCCGTCTCCATCTTTATAGTGTACTGCTTGAGAGTAAACTACTGCCTTTGTTGTTCCGTCTGATAACTTAAAATGCTTTATATTTTCTTCTCTTAATGTTTCATCTTCTTCTAAGACAATAACATCCTTTTTAACTGCTTCGCTTCCAGCATCAACACTTGTGCTTGTATCGTCTGTGCTTGTACTAATTGCATTTGCAAATGCTGCAACAGGCAATGAAACGAGAAGCATTAACAATGCCATAACGAAAGCAAACAATTTCATTGAAATTTTATATTCCTGCTTCATAATATTCTCCTTAAAATATTTGCTGAATAAAAATTTGTTTTAGGATTTAGACGCATTGTAAAAATGCGTCTAACCCTTTTTTGACTTGATGTCAGTTTTAAAATTGAGCTTAATATTTTTTCTCAATTTCAGCAGTGATAACATCAGCTTCACCACCAGAGCCATAAACATTATAGGTTATAACAGCTTTGTATGTACCACTTTTGTTTAGTTGGATTGAATGAATGCTTGTACATAAATCGCCGTTAACTTCATCTGTCCATGAAGCACCATCCACATCGTTCCACCACCATAAGAATTTCTTTTGTATTTTTGTTTCAACAACTATTCTTGTTGTTATTCCCTCATATCCAAAGCAAGTATAACAAATAGATGCCTCTCCATTTTCTTCAATAACAAAAACAGCCTCTGTTGAACCAGTGTTGTTATAGCGGGGCATTATACCATTTTCAGTAGCAAATGTTGGCATAGCCATAGCAAATAACATTATAATAAGCATAGCAAAAGAAATAATTCTTCTTTGTTTCATAATCGTTTCACCTCCCTTCTAATTCGTTCTCTATAATTAAAAAGGAAATTTTTCGACAAAATGGTTCAAATTTTCTACAAAAAATCTACAATTTACAAATTATTCATAATTATTTTTGTATTGACTTATATTAAGCTTTATGATATAATTCACAAAAAACTTAAAGGACTTTAAAATGTTATCTTTCTATTTATCATTAATTGAAACCGAAGAAGACAAGGCGCAATTTGAGAAAATCTACGATAAATACTTAGATTGGATGGTGCAAATGGCATATCACTGTACTAAAAACATACATGATGCTGAAGATATAGTAGATGATGTTTTTATGGAGATAATATGCACTAATAGTTCTGTGCCTACAGATAATGCTAATGAAACGAAATCATATTTGTTTGTATGCTTGAGAAACAGAATTAAAAAGGCAATAAAATCCAAGAAAAAGATTACAATCGTTGAATTTGATAAACTTTTTAATTTATACGCCGATGAAAACACAGAGGAATCTGCTTTACAAAACGAAAGTTATGAGGAATTAAAAGCTTTTATTGATACAATGAATCCCATATATAAGGATGTTTTAACACTATACTTTTTCTACGATAAATCATTAAAGGCAATTTCCAAAGAATTCAATTTACCACTAAATACTGTTTCCACAAGGTTTAAACGAGGAAGAGCTATTTTAAAAGAAAGGTTTACGGATTTAGATATATGAGTACGATAAGTAAAGAAGTGCTTAAGAGATGCTTATTTGAAAGCACATTGGATGAAATACGCAAAATAGAGGCAATTGATTATTCTTTTGTAAAAGCAAGCGAACAATTAAAAAATAAAATCAAAAATAATTTTGAAGAAGCGAAACAAAATAAGAAAAAATATTATCCTAAAAAAATTGCACTTATTCTTGTTGCTGCACTTACTATATGCTTCTTAATAATGTTTACAATTTCTGCGCAAATTAGAACAGCCGTTATAGACTTCTTTGTTGAAGTATATGAAACTTTTGCTTCGCTTTTCATTCAAAACGATAACGATATACTCACCCCCGCAACAATAGAAATGGAATACACATCCAAATATTTTGAAGAAAATGGCTATAAAAACACCGAGCACATACAGACAAAATTTAATAATGTTTATGTTTGGTCTAAGAACATAGATAACATATATTTTTCTCAGTATATTATTGATGAAAACGATATAAGATATGATATTGAAGAAACATCATATGAAGTTACTTTTGTTGAGGAACAAAAAGTATTTTATATGATTAAGAATGATGAATATTTTGTTAAGTGGTTAGCCAATGGATATTCTTTTAATCTTCGTTGTAGCGAATCATTAGGATGGGAAGAAATACAAAAAATTATAACCAGCTTAGAACCAATTACCGAATAATCAAATTTTTTTAAGGAACTCACTGATAAGTTTGTCAGTGAGTTCTATTGTTTTTCTTTTTGATATTTCTGTGTCTGCTAATATATTCATACATTTTTCTGTCTCTTCGTTTGATATATTAGATTCTTTAAATGTATAATCTTTGTAGAAATCAATTAGAATTTGCTTCGCTTTTAAATATGCTTTCTCATGCAGTTCAGACTGCTTATAACAATCACCTTTTCTTAATGCTTTATAAATTTCCCATGCTTCTCTTTTCTTTTTTACTCTTTTATCATAATTTTTAAGCATATTTTACTCCTTAAATTTAATGTACATATCGTTCTTTTATCAGTACATCTAACTGTATATTGTATGTATCTGTTTGGAAAATTTTGTACACATATCTTTGTTTGATATGTACTTTTGCAGTAGATTTTTATGTATTTATTGACTTTTTAATTCCCTTATGATAAACTTTTATTGAAAAAAGGTACATTTATTATACAGATAGATGTACATAAATCGGTGGCTTTAATTAGCTGCCTTTTTTGTTTTAATCAAGTAATTTGCCTATTTTATTCATCATATCTGCTCTATGCTCTATCATAGAATGAGCATAACGCTTTAAAGTGATTGTAGGGTTCTTATGGCCTAATGTAACAGATAGTGTTTTTACATCCATTCCACACTCTAATGCTCTTGTTGCAAAGGTATGTCTTAATGAATGAAAGCCTTTGTGTTCAATGTCAAGCTTCTTTAGTATTCTTTTAAAGGTTCGTTGATAAGAGCGCACCTCTGCACCATACTTTGTGTTTCCATCAACAACATATCCACTTTTGCTATTCTGCTTCATTAATTTCAATATCGGTAATAACTGTTTAGGAAAAACAATTATTCTTTCAGAGGTTTCTGTTTTTGTTGTATCTATTATCTTTACATACTCTTTATTTACCCAAGAATCTCTGCAAGTCTTAGATACATAAATAATTCGTTTTTGTAAATCTATGTCGCTCCTCTGTAATGATAACAAT
Source organism: Eubacteriales bacterium (assembly GCA_045632345.1). GTDB lineage: Bacteria > Bacillota > Clostridia > Oscillospirales > CAG-272 > RGIG2000. The sequence continues at coordinate 87,854 of JAZQWM010000040.1, forward strand.
TCGCCAATTCGTAAGCCAGTGTATAAGCAAAGTATTATCCCATAAAGCTTAGGAATATTCTTTTTCTTGATATAGGTTTCTATCTGCTTTTGTTCTTGCTTACTAAAGCTATCAACTGACTTTTCTCTTACTTTAGGTCTTTGAATCAAATCGGAAAATTGTAATTTTGCTTTGCCTACTGACACAGCCAAATGAAGCGAGTTTTTAAGAATGTTTATGATACCATTAACGGTATTTGATGAAAGCCCTGCCTCAGATAAATTTACTACAAATTTTTGTAGTTCCAATGCAGATAAATCCTCCATTTCATAATCTCCAAGCTTTACTGCAATGTGCTTATCAATTTGATGCTTGTAATTTGTATAAGTTCTATATTTAGCTCTTGGCTTAACGTAATATTCAAGCCATTCGGATAGCCAATCCTTAAATTTCATAATTTTAATCTCCTTTACTATGTATTTTGTACGCATATTTCGTACTTTAATTTTAAAATAAATAATTTTTTCATACCACTTTTGTACCCACTATGACATATATTCAACAGTGGTAATGTTTGCAGGGCGTGTGCTTGTCTTGATACAAGAGCCTCGCTTCGCTCGGCTCGACAAGCACACGCCCTGCAATAAACCAAAAAATAAACTAACTGACAAAAACGAAAGCCGTCGGACGCAGGTTTGGCGCTGAGCCGCTTGCCAAAGCTCTGCGTTGCCGACGGGCTTTTTTCGTTATTTTATGTCAGTATTTTTTATTGTTCCTTTTGGCTATACATTTGATGTTTTTAGTTGCTTTATTACCTCAGGGCTTACCTCACCTATGTATTCGCCATCTCTCCAGCACGAGAAATTATCAAAAAGCAGTAGCTTTCTGTCCTCTAAGCCTATGTTACATACTACATCATCCTCCAATATGTCCGAAATGAAATACTGTGGCAAGCCCTTAGAGTAGATGATTTTCTCTCCTGACTTTTCTATGTATTTCATTATGTAAGCCATAGCCTCGCATAAGATTCTTACATCATCTATAACCTTAAAATCAGACCTTCCAAAATGTGCATTGAAATATGTAGATTGATAGGTAATCTGCATTTGTCCCTTTCTTGTGTCATAATCTCGTATAGGTAGTATTTCCTCCGGCAGCGTTCCCGGTGGAATATAGAACATACCGTGAAAATGCAATCTGCTTGTCTTTTGTCCTCTTTCCCAAACACCGATATATTTCCAACCCTTGCGTGTGGAAAAGGTATTTAACTTCCTTTTTAGAAGCCTTTTAAAGCTATCCTCGGTGTGCTTTTTGTCATCATAGGTAAATGTGCAGAAATAGTTAAATCGCTGTAAATATGCCTTTCTGCACATTCTTATATGCCTACAAATAAGGTTGCGTAGCTTTCTTTCAAGCTGCTCGTCAACATATTTTTCTGTTTTTTCATCGTTATAGAAATAGGGACGGAGCTTCTTTATCATTATCTCTCGCCTTTTGGTTTTCTTTAAATTGATGGTTTCCTTATACAATTCCTCAAACAACTCTTTACGGGTTGTTTTTCTTGTTTTAGACTTGATTTTAGACTGTTCTACAGGCTTTTCTATGTCCTCTTGATTCTCGTTAGCATTGGAAATTTCACCTTCAAATTCGCCACATTCAAGGTCAAACGGCGGTACTGAATTTGCATCTGTTTCCTCTGTAATTTCAGTGCTTTCCTCGGGGACTTCAATTATTTCCTCAGGAGGTGGTAGCATTCTTCTACAAGGTCTTTCTGTGTGGGGAATACCAATATAATGGCTTCCGTCAAAATATACCTTTGCTTGATAGTACGGCATACAAATCCCTCCTTCCCACAGGCTTTAAAATTTACTATGGGGTAGTAGAGCCCGTGCTTGAATATAATGCGTCAATAAAATAGCTATTTTGCATTTTAAGTTCATCTACAGTAGCTCTTTCGGTTTCATATTCCATATAGTCGTCAAGTCCTATATTTGTTTTTCTTGCAAGGTCATTAAAATAATCGCTAAAGCAATCAGTCATAAATCTTCTGCTATATATTTTCTTGTTCATTAGGAAATACTTTTTCTTGACTATTTTTCCATCCATTCGTCCGTTTTCTTTTTCTATAATTGCTACACTGTATCCATATCTGTTGTAGTTTCTGACATTGTATTTGAATAACGCTGCCACCACACTTTTAAGGATATATACAAATAATGTGTTGTCCCCTCGTCTGTGCCTAAAATCGTAGTATAAGCCGATAAACCAATTAAAGGCGATTTCTACTATCATTTCCTCGTAAATATAGAATGGCAAAGCAATTCTTTGATTTCCACAGGAAGCAACAGTTAATATATCGCACAAATCCCTGGCATCTGCTCCCCAGCTTTCAGGTCTTTGCTCGTCTGTAAATACCTTTATGAAAGGGAAGTTGTCAACAGTGGCACTGTGCCTGCACATTTTGAGCCAAGCATTGAAAAGGTCGTTCTTTTGGTTTGTTTCATCCTTGCTTTTCTTTACCTCTCGAAGCTCTAAGTTGTTTCCTCGCTCTTTGCCGATTTCAGACATAACGAGTACACCAAATTCAAAGCTACCGATTTTAGGGTTATCCTCAATAACCTTTTTGCCGAGTCTTAAAGCATCATAATCAATAATATGTGCGTGTCTGCCACCATCTCTTGTAAGCTCAGGGAAGAAAGCATATATCCACATTGGGAAATTGCCTGTATCCATTTTTATGTTTTCTGTCCTAATAGAGTAGTTAGCGACAATTAGGCTGCTTTCAATTATGTAAACAAAATATAGCTGTGCGTAAATACTTAAAACATCAAATAGATACCAATGCTTTAAGCCATCATCATAAACTAAGCCATACCTTCTTATATCGTATCCGTAAAGCTGCCTTTGTGCATTACCCGTTCTTTCAAAGCGGTGCCTTTTAAGCTCTACCCAATCCTTGATTGTTGCAAGGTTATATACTGTATGATGCTCGATACATCTTTTAAGCTCGTCCTCAAAGCAAATCCACGGGAAGTTAGGAAAACGCATATCGTTCTTTTGCAAAAGCTCAAATGCTGTTTGTCTGAACATAACCTCCTGTGAAAGAGCCATATCCGTTATTACTGTCGTTTTCTTTTTACCCATAGGGCCACAGGTGATTGAAACAATAGGCAATTCCTTTATAAAACCACAGTTGCGTGCTTCCATATGCCTTAGCTGTGCTTTCGCTATACCTTTTCTGCGATTATGTAACCATCTTAAAATAAATATGATTATAATCCACAAGGGGACGTGGATGAAAATAGCCTGCAAATCTATAAATAATTTACCAAATTGTACATACAGTGTCGATAATTCGTATGTAACTACAAAATAAAAGTAGTATGCCAAGAACTCTATAATCACCGAAATCAGATTGAAATTAAGAAGCCAAATAATTGTAGCTGCTGTAACTAAATTTGTATTGCTCCTAAAGAAATCAATATATTGTGAAATAAAGCTTCTTATGGGAATAATCGACACTCCTGTAAGCTTTTTATATAGCTTTAGTGGAATTGTATCGTGATTATGCTTTGTGTTGCTCCTGCCATATATAGCCTTTATAATCAGCCACAAAATTAAGCAAACAGGTATAATAACAACCAAGGCTTTTGAGAAATTACCCAACCCTGTGCCTATATTTGACATATACATACTGAAATTACCGTTAGTTGCAAACAGACTAAAGTATGCACCGAATTTTAATTTAAAATTACCAAAATCCTGTGGTAAAATGTTTTGCCAATGCAACACTCCTGAATAGTCAATTACCGTTGGATATGCTTCAATATCAAGCATAAACACTTCCTTGCCAAAGAATTTAAGGCTATTCCAAAAACCCTTTAATGACTCCCAAACACGCATGTATGAGTCCTTATATAGAAATATTGCAAGTGCTATAAAGATGCCAAATATGATAATTGTCAGTATTGTGTTTATTATTTGCATTCTTCTGCTCATGCTAATTCACCTCCAATACTACTTGGAGCTGCAAGTCAAAAAGCCCTTCCGGAACTGTTGCAAAATAGTAGGGTGCTTCACCATCTAAATATGTCATTATTCCATCCTCAAAGCTAACATATTTGAGTGGATTTCCCACACCCTGTGTATATTTTGCTATCTAATGTGTCTGTTATTTCTAAAAAATACTCTTTATTGTTGTTTTGATAAAATGTTCCTTTTAGCTCCTCCTCGTTACTATTATTAGAAAATAATCGTTTACCTGTATGGAACAAGTAACCGATTACCAATATAAACAGTAACAAAAGAACTATTGCTAATATTCTTTTTACTGTTTTCATTCTTTTCCTCCTACTTAAGTGAGAACAAATTTTTATCTACATAATCGAATACGTCCTTGGATGCGTCATTATACACTCTTTTGCGTTCATCTTTAGTAAGCACTCGCTTTATCTTTCCCTGCACCTCATATATACGGGAATGATATACTTGGTTTATCCAATCATCCGGGTCCGGTATTCCATAGCTATTACGCTTTTCAAGTGCCTTGCTGCATTCTTTATGATGCTTTTGGCTTTTCTTTAATTTCTTTCTTCTTTTGAAAAATCCAAACATTATAGTCCCATATCCTTTACCATACTGTTTTTTATTCTTACAGCAGAATAAAAGTCGGGTGCGTGAAAGGAAGCATAGACCTTTCTGCCATTTATACATTCTTTAGGCATTGCAACAAAATTTCCTTGCACACCTTTAAGTACAAACCATTTTCTCATTATGTAATCTCCTTTATTTTCGTATTTTCTATTTTCCATTTTCGTATTGTGTCCGTTGATATGAAGGCATTGTCATTTAAGAAATCTATACACTTCTCAAAGGATTTTGAGGTAGTGTGGATGATACAGCCCATCTTGTTAAGACACAAAATCACCCTAAATCGGTTATTTGTGAGATAGACAATCTGGGCATAATTACCGTCTTTTTCATTTCTTATAAAGAGCCTGCTATCAAGGTGTAAAGATAAATTGTCGTAAGACACTTCATCCCCTAAAACATCCGCTATGTAAGCGAAGTGCTTTGTAAAGTCATACGCCTTGAATGCCATAAGCTACTCCTTACTGCTGCTCTTGTTCTTTTGAATTTTCTTTAAGTGCTTTGCAGTTCTATGAGCTTCCCTAAGACCGTTTTTGTAGCCTATTGCTGCCATCATATGACTACCGAAACGAGTGGCAATTTGCTCGTAATCACCTGCTCCCGAGCTGTAACCAACACGATAAGCTTTCTTCCAATCAGTTTGAGTTTCACCATAAGTCTTTTTGGTCTTTTCCCAACCCTTTTTAGTGGTTTCCTTTGTCTTACCCCAAGCCTTTTTGGTTGCTGTCTTAGTTTTACCCCAAGCTTCTTTAGCTTTTTCTTTTGTTGGTGACACTGACATATATTAAGATTCCTCGCTTTCATCATCAGGTGTAGCTGCTGGGATTATCTTTACAGGTTCTTCTACTACCTCTCCTTGGATATCAAATACATAAGCTACGCCTGCAAGCTCGTTATCAGGGTTACACATACCGTAACCAATATCTTGCGGTTCTGTATATGTTGTTTCATAAATAAACATTTCTCCTGCCTTAGCAGTTATTTCGCATTCAGGAAGAATATATCCAGCAAGTCCGGCACTGTGGTGTCCTGTTCCGATACCTGCTGCGTTAATACCTCCTTGTGCATTGATTACTGTTTCATCACCGATAATTTCTATGTAGCATACTGCATAGTCGGTTTGACAATAGCAGTCATAGCCTGTACCAATGCCTGCACCGTATTGACCACCTTTTACATTGATTTGAGAGTTGTCAATAAAAATCTTTACATACTGGTCTTTGCCAACACCTTTATATACTCGGCTACCACCAATACCTGCTGATGCAGTTCCACCGATAACCTCTTCAAAATTACAGTTTTGAATAGAAATATCTACCGCAGTCCAATAAAGAGCTCCGATTGCAGCGCTCTTAGAGCCGCCTTCTGCTTTCTTTACTGTTACATTCTTCATTTTAAGGATGCCTGAGTCATAGTCGAAATCAACACCACAACCGACACCGATAGCACAACCACCTTCTGCTTCTTGCTTACCATAATTAAGGTCGCCAGCTATGAAGGTGCTTTGAGCAAAGCCACCCTTTGCGTGTTCAATAACGGTGTTTTCAATAACTACAACAGACTTATCTCCACCACCAATACCAAAAGCTTTGTTGCCATAACCTTTGGCTGTTAGTGAAGCCATATCTTTAATCGTAAGAGAGCCTATATTATGTACTGCATCACCAATGCCGCTACCCCTCTTATTTAGATATGTTTCATCATCTGTGTTACCGTAGCCATCAATGGCAAGATATTCAAGTCCATTATTACCAACTGCTACAAGAGTATCGCCGGTGAGTAATAGCTTTGTTCCATATGGCACTTCAATACCATCACCGTCTTTTGCACCAATTAGAGATACGTTCCCCACTATTTTTACTGTAATATCTGCTCCGTCAAGAAGTGCTAAACCGCTATCTCCTTCTGTTGTTGCTAATGACATTACATTGTCAAGAATGAGTGTACCTTTGCCACCAATATCAATTCCGTTGAAATGACCGTTAAGGATAGTTAGTTTTCCTTCCTCAAGCTCTAAGCTAACCGTTTTATCAAAGTCTTCTGAAAAAACAAAGGTTACTTCCTTGTTACCTATTGAAACAGGTTCTGTAAACTCCATATTTGCAGGAATTGCTATTGTTGCACCATCCTCAATAGTTTTAAGCGCAGTTGAAAGTTCTTTAATGTCTTCTACTTCAATTGTTGGCTTTTCTTCGGGTTCGATATCTGGTGTTAAATCACCGTTATCTGTACCTGTACTTGTGTTTGTGTCAGTATCAGTGCTTGGATTATCATCAGGTTCTTTTGGTGTAAATAAAACCGCTACTGCTCCAATTACTGCTACTGCTAAAATGATTGCTAAAAATACTGTGAAAAATTTCTTCATAATTCTCCTTTCTGCATAAGTGGGATATTAGTCTCACCTACGACTTTCATAAAAATTTATTCGTTTTTGTTATCTTTTTCTCGTTTCTTTTTTATTGCCTTCCATATCAATTTAAATGGAAGTACAATAATAAAAATAATGAATTTGATTGCTGTTATGATAAGCTTTATGATATATGGCATAACAGGTGCAAGGATAGCGATAATAAGAACAAGAATTAATAATGCTACTAATATCTTCCACCATTCAAATTCTGCAGGTGGTGGTGTTAATCCATTAACTATATCCGTAGGACTTGAAACAACAGGAATTACGTAGTAAACACCTTCTTTATTAAAGGTTAATTCGATAATGTCAAAATCAAGAAATACTGTTTGCTGAGCTATATATGATGTATCATTGCTTGTTTTACCATTTGCAACAACAGTTGCTTTTTCGCAATAATAATCGGTGTTAGCAAACCTGAAAAGAATTACTTTTTCTTTGTTTGCTGTTGCATTAGCATAAAACTCTCTAAGTTCGCTTACATCATCTTCATTTACCAAGATTTTAGATGAAATTTCTTCGTTTGATCCTGTTAAATCAGATGCTTTAAGTTCATAAATAGGTGCTACGTTTTCATAGTCTCCGCTTGTTTCGGGCCATGAAAAACCGTAGTCCCAAAGTTTATTCCACCAAGTGTGATTACTGTCATAACTATTTAGGTCAAATGTATCTCCTAAATCAATTGTTTTATCGTTATATCCCATTGTTCTACCGCTATCTACGGTATTCTCAAACAAATCTATGCTGATATTTCTACCGTTACAGTCGATATATCCTCTGCCTAAATTGTTGGAATACTTGTATATGTAGTCAGCTACCTGTGTTCCTTCTACTGAACCAGCAACCGGAGATGAATACAAGAATTTGAATACTCCATCTACATCACTTGCTTTTGGTGCATGAAATACATATGGAATCATAGGAATTACCTTATTTGATTTAACCTCTAACCCAACGGAAGTCCCTATATCCTTATTCCAACACCAATCATAGGTGATACGTGTAAAAGCACCTGATGGCGACATATATGTGCTTGAATTACCATACACTGATGCTTTTATGCTTGAGTCGTATGTTCCTACATCCTTTCCAACGTGCTTTATTAGCTCGTTGTATATTTCAATATCCTTTGTAATAAGTGCAGGTCTTGTTTTGTACTCCCACCACTCTGCTCGTATTTTCTGTAAATTTCCATATTCCTCAAATATTCTGTTAGGAACTGAAAAATATACAGTATTTACTTCGTTATAATGGTTTGCACCAAGACTTGATACACCTGTTCTGTAGTTAGTGTGATGAACATCTAATGATAGTGTTTCAAGGTTTTCTACGATACAATTATGTGTTGATTCAGCATTTTGTAACCTTTTGCATAACCAGTAAATTTATACGTACCGCCAACACCGTATTCGGTTGCATTAGGACTTCCTTTTGTAAGAAGCTCAATGCCTGATACCTTATATACTCTTTCATTAGAATTTACTCTATCAATGAGTGTTTTACCGTCTGTGCCTTCCTTATCAATTACTTTGAACTTATAGAAAAGTCCTTTAAAGTTGCTTTTGTTAGGTTCATTGATAAATTCAAGTTCAAATTTATCAGAATGCTCACCAAATTCATCAGAATACGTTGCTAATTGGATTTTATTCTGCTTTGATGTTTTGTCTATATCTAACCCTTGTGGATTATACACATAAACATATAGTCCAAAGTCTTCCTGCTTGCTTTCTTTATATGTATAACAATACTCTACGAAATTAAGAATTTGTATACTTTCCTTTTCGTTAAAAACAAAATCCTTAATATTGAAAGCTTGTCCATTTACTGTAGAAGAAAACAAGTCATCAAGTACATTTGAGCTTTCAAAGTTTGTTTCTTTTGCGTTGTCTGCTGATACGATTAATGGATTTAAAATTAATGTGAATATGATTAAAAATACCGCTAATAAGCATAAAATTGACTTAAAACGCTTACTAATCATTTGTTCCTTCGCCTCCAAAGTATTTTGGAGTTGAATCTTCATTTATTGAAATTTCTTCAATATTGTAAATGCATTTAAACGGTATTTCATATGCTTTAGTTTCATCTGCTAATAATACAACTATTTTTAAATATGCTTTTGAGCAGTCAACTTCATCAGAAAACGTGATCGTTTTACCTTCGTAAATTTGCTCAATAATATCTGTTATTTTGAAATTTTCATCAAGAGTTACTGTAAAATATTCTTCTTGTATATCAATTTCAAAAAACTCTGTTACATCGCTTGGCGTTGCATAAAACGAAGATGGTTCTGAGTCAATTTCAAAGTAAAAGTTATTCTCATTTGGGAAAAGCTCTATTGAAATATCATACTCTGCTTTTTCGCCATCATATTCCTCTTCATATGTTATATTAAAGGTTTCAATTTCGCCTTTATTTAAGACTATTTCTGTTGTTTCATCAGTTATTGCCACGCCTTTATTTACTAAGTAAAACTCAGGCTGCTCATTTGTTTTATTAAAGATTTTTACACAAAATGCAACTGCCGCAACAATTAGAAGAACTACTACAATGGCAGCAAGAGCTGTATATATGTTGTTTTCTTTTGCATTCATGCTTTAAGCCTCCTCGCTATTATTGAAAATGTAGTTTACTTCATTTAATTCTAACGAGTTTATTTCACTTCCGCTGTTTATTAAATCACCAAACTTGACATCAAAAGCATAACGATAGTTATCTGGTCTGATGATATACAATGTAAAAATCGTGTCCTTACCGTTTTCTTTACCGCTTTCGATAATGTGAATAAGTTCATCAGGTTCAATCTCATTAATTTTTACATAAGTACTAGTTGTACCTACTTGAAGCATTTGATAATTCATGATATTTCCAAGTGAATCAACATCAAAAGTAATATTCTTTCCTATATTTAATTCGCTATACATAGGTTCTGCTTTGTATTGAATACCTTCAGAATTAACACCTTCTAATACATTATTGATTTCATACGCACCACATCCCCATTCAGCAAGATCTGTTGACATATTACCAAGTGAATCAATAGTGTATATGTCTGAAAATTCTACATCAAATGTAATATCACCACCAACGCCTGTATGTCCTGATGCTACCTCAAAAGGAACATAGTTGTCTCCCGGTGTTAATGTGATATCATTGCCAATTTTAATGCTAAGACCTTCAATTCTTCTCGCATAATCAACTGTGCAAGTATCATTAATATTTGGATTTGCTCTTGAAACAACTGTAATTACTATTTTTTCAGCAAATGCTTCATTGCAAACTACATTTGCAGTTAAGCTGCCATCCTCGGTTGGTGTTACTGTAACATAATCTAAAGAATTCTTTCCTTTTGCCCAAACGCTTTCAGCATTTTCAAAAGATACATACCAATCTACCTCTTTATTTGCTGCATATGAAGGTTCTGCTGTTGCAACGAGTGTAATTCCTTCGCTTGCAGTTCTCGATTTTGCAGTAGGTGTAGCAAATATCATACCTGAACATGCCATTTTATATGTCTTATTTGACACCATAGGCGTACCATCAAGTGTTGCAACATCAGGGATATTATCAAGTGATAACTGTTCTTTTTCTGTGTTTTCCTCTTTACCTGTAGATGAATTGTCTGTGGTTAGGTCCTGTGGTGTACAGCTTGTTACAAAAACGCAAGTAAACACCATAAGGACACATAAAATAAGTGCAAAAATTCTTTTCATTTTTATCCTCCTAAAAGTATAATTTAATATTTTGAAATAAAAACTGCGACCTATGCTTACAATATAGGGAACACAGGTCGCAGAGCTACTTAATTATTGCTTATCTAAGCAACATACCAAGAAGTCTTTTGTCTGAGTCACGGAAAGGCTTAATCTTACACTCGTAGATTTCACCGTTTTCGTCAGCAGAGCATACTGCGTATGAGTTACCCTTTACAACGTTACCCTTTTCGTCCTTGATTTCATATGGCTTGAGCACAAGCTCACATGCCATTTCCTTATCAAATACGATATCGAGAACTACATAACCACCATTGTCAGGTGGTACTACTGCAACCCTTACATCCTTTCCTCTTACAACTCCCTTAATGAAGTATGTAAAATATGACTTGCCATTCTTTTCGTATGGCTCTCTTTCAACAAAAATTGTCTTTTCCATAATTCTTATTCCTCCTTATAATTACTTTGATTTCTTCTGAACAGTTTGTGAATACTCACGAGCCTGTTCCTTTGTCATTTTAAGCTCATTGATTGCTTTCTTGTACTTGAAAAGACCTGCGTGGTCGCCTTGGCATTGGAGATAGCCGGAACGGATGCCTGCCTCATAGTCGGTAAGCTCCTTACCCTTCTTTTGTCCCCACTTGTGTACCTTAAGCTTTCTTTCCTCTGCGTAGCCCGCAGCTCTCTTACGAGGAACAGCCCAGCGTCTTTGGTTGTACTTGTTATCTGTCTTTGGTTCATTAGCCTTAGCCATTTTAAAAATTTCCTTTCGATTTTAAAAATTTCTTTGTTGTCGCTTCATCAGCTGTATTCAATTTTCACTTTTGTAATCGGAGCGTATTTTAAACATTTTGTTTGTGCGATCTGTTTTGGTCGGTGGCCACCGTTATCTACCTCGTAGAACCGCAACATACAATCGTTTTTTCTTGCTCTCTTTGTGATTACGATAACAGTATATCGCCTTTGAACACCAAAAAACAGAAACTGATGTGGTCCATTTTTCCGTGTTGTATATGAACTTTTCAAGGTGAAATATATGCTATTCCTTAATAGGTGTACAGAGGTGGTACGACTGTCGTTTTCTATTCTTGCTTTGCTAAAAATGAACGAAAAAAGGGTGCGATTATTTTTCTAATCACACCCCGATTTTTAATCTACATATTTTCTTGTATATGTGGAGGATGGTAGCCTTTTCCCATCCAAATTGTACCTTTTACTAAAAATACAACTGTATTCAAAATCCCTACGAGCCGTCCTTAAATAATATGTATCATTACTAATAAGGTAGGCTTCGTTGCTATTTGATGTTACTATCATTACCTGTTGCTTTACAATATAGTGCTTTGTTCTATATACATTATTTGCATTTACCATAAAGTCAGGGATATATTTTTGTTTCATTTAAGCCACCTCACTTTTGTTAAGCTGCTCATAGAAAAACTGCACAAGCATTGCATTTCTTTTGCAAACATAATTGATTGAGAATTTCATAATTTCAGCCGCCTTTTCCATTGTGTTATTGCCGGCATACATAATAATGTACAATTCATAAAGCCTTACATTTGCCTTGCAAACCATTGAATTGTATTTTTGCACCTTTTCAACGATTTCTGCGTTTTCCTCAAATACTGAGGTATTACCATAATACCTTCTGATTTCCTTTAAGTCCTTCTTTATCTCTTTAATCGTAATCATTCCTTATTTCTCCTCATTATTAAAATAGTTGATAAGATATTTCATAAGCCTACGGTGATGCTTTGTAACATAGTCCTTTGAATATGCCATTTCCTTTGCTGCCGCATCATATGTATTTCCGTGAATGTAAACGCAAACATATAGCTCAAAGAGCTTTGGCTCTGCTACACTCATTGCTACATTGTATTTTTCAATTAAATCCAAAATATTGTTTTTAATTACTGAGTCAAATGCCTTGTCAAATGTTTCCTTGCGTGTGTAATAGTATCTGATTTTATCTAAATCTGCCTTGATATTTGCTGATGTAACCATTATTATTTCTCCTTTTCTTAAACAAAAAAACCTCTACAAACAGTACCCCCTTGGTTATAGGGATTCTGCTCGTAGAGGCGTTTATTTTTACGCTTTGCACGAACCTTAGATATATAGTAGGGAACAGGTTTTATCACTTGCTCTGTTTCAGCACGACCTTTGTTTTGCTATATATCCGTTAAATTTTAGTTTCTTATAATTCTAAACAAAATTTCACTTGGTGAAAGCTCTCGTCGTAAAATTATAGATTTGCATACACCACAATTTCCCGTAACTGTGCCTTTCTTATTCTTACTGCCGGAAATGTGATTAGTACAAACAGGACATCTAAATTTTACGAACTTAGCTTCAGTAGTGGCTAAATTCATCATTTTGACCTCCTTTGCTCTCGATAACACTCAAAGTGGAGAACTTAAAAAACCATTATACAGGGCTGAGCTTTCCCTTGCTACAGTTTCTTAACTTTTTTGTGCCTCATGTTGATATTTAATTATGTAATATTTGCTTTAAAAACGGGACTTAAAGCACATATTTTACCTGTCGATTATATCGACAAAAGCATTTTATCACATAAGATTTTAATTGTCAACACGGAGCTGTACAAAAATTAAGACATCTATTTTGGTTTTTGTCGTTTATTCAGCATTTTATTTGCTTTTTTCTCAATTTTGGCAGAGATAGAATTGAAAATACTTGATACAAAAAGCTTTCTTTCGCCCTCCGGCATTAAATCTATGCTTGGAAACTCATTTACATAAATTTTTTTGCCTGTACCGTTTTTCTTTAATTCCAGCTCTATCAATATTTTCCCCCCTTTCCTTTGTCTGTACTTATACTTTAACAGATTTTTTTGCTAAATAACAGTTCATCAAGTGGTACATTTTTCAAGGTAGTGTATGTTTTTTTATATCAAGGTAGGTACGAATGTGGTACAAGAATCTGCTTTGCCTTTCTTTTTTCTCTTTCGGTTTTGCTATTTTATCAGAAAAGGGCTATTCCGAAAAGGGAGAAAATAATGCTTAAAATCATAAAGGGACAAATTCAAATGCGTTATTTTCGTCTTTGGCAATACCTAAAAGGAAATAACTGCCCGTTTTCAGCCTATCCCTTTCCTGATGGCTTTTTGGTGCCGAAAGGCTTCGCAAAAGAATGCGAATACAACTGAATAATGATTGTTTCTGCTATTCATAGCACTTCTGTACTATGTGTAGCGGAAATTTTCATTTACAGGAAGGAAAAATGGGCTATCTCAGTTACTAAAATTCTTTGAGATTTTGCTTTATGCTTTTAAATGAAGGAGGTAAAACGATGAAAAACACACTTAAAAATACAGAAAGGAGGAATGACAATGAAAACAGCTGTTATTTATGCTCGATATTCAAGTGAAAGACAAACCGAGCAATCAATTGAAGGTCAAATCAGAGAGTGTACTGCCTTTGCAAAAAGAAATGATATTCTAATTGTCAATACCTACATTGATAGAGCTATGACAGGTACTAATGACAACAGAACCGACTTTCAAAGAATGTTAAAAGACTGCACCAAGAGAGCTTGGGACATTGTTCTTGTGTATAAGCTTGACAGATTTTCAAGAAATAAATATGAAATGGCTATGCACAAAAAGACATTAAGAGATAATGGCATTAAGCTTGTATCAGCTATGGAAAACATTCCTGACTCTCCGGAGGGCATCATTTTGGAGTCGCTGCTTGAAGGTATGGCAGAATATTACTCGGTTGAACTCAGTCAAAAAGTCCGTAGAGGAATGCGAGAAAGCAGAATTAAGGAGCAATTTATAGGCGGTCATATTCTTTATGGCTATAAGGTTGTAAACAAAAAGGTAGAAATTGATGAAGATAAGGCTGAGGTTGTCAGATTTATCTATGAGCAATATCTAAATGATGTTATTGTCAAGGACATAATTCAAAAGCTAACAGACAGAGGTATATTAAATAATGGAAAACCATTTGCAAGAAATACGGTATATCAAATACTTAAAAATGAAAAGTATTCCGGTGTTTATCGCTACGGTGATGAGGTGTTCCTTAATACATATCCAAGAATTGTTCCTAAAGAAATTTACGATAAGGTTGCTCAAAAAATAGCCGACAATAAATTTGGTAAGAAAAGCAATGGTGCAGTTTTCCTTTTAAGACAAAAAATGAAATGTGGCTATTGCGGTAAAACCTTAACAGGAGAGTCTGGAACTTCAAGCACTGGCAAGGTAAAATATTACTACAAATGCTTAGGTAGAAAGCGTGGCACTAAATGTGAGTTAGATATTTTCCGCAAAGAAGTCATTGAAGAAGCTATTACAGAAGCTATTTACAAAACTATTGACAATCCCGAAATTATGTCAAGCCTTGCCGATGATGTACTTGAATTACAAAACATAAAGGAAAAAGATATGTCAGTAGTAAATATTCTTAGAGAGGAAAAGGAAAAGCTTCAAAAGAATATTGATAACATTATGTCAGCTATTGAACAGGGCTTATTTAGTGCATCTGCTCAAAAAAGACTTGCAGACATAGAAGCAAGGTTAGAAGAAGTAAATACTCAAATTAAATTAGAACTTTCCAAGAACAAGGTTAATATAACTAAAGACGAAATTATTAAATATTTCAAGACGGTTTTAAAGAAAGAACCGCAACAAATGATTTTCTTATTTGTTAAGGAAATTATCGTTTACAATGACAAAATAGAAGTGTACTGTAATTACACTAACAGAAAAAATCCTGATGGCTCAAATCATCAGGACTTTTGTTTTTATACGGACAATGCAATATTCCCAACTGTGATGCAAGAACATCATTATCACTTGAAAAAGAAATGCAATTAAGCCTATACTTAAGAGTGTAGCTCTAACGCATAAAAAATCACAGCAGAAATAAAACACAAAAAAATCAATAGACAGTATAAGTAAAAGTGATACTTACTATCCATTGACTTTTTTATTTGTTACAAAAAGATTTTGATATTATGAATCTTCTGTTTCTAACAAATCAGCAAGTTCACTAAAGCTAATAATAGAGAATTTCACATTTTTATATCGAGAATAGAAAATTTTATTTGTTACCATGTATGGTATGATTTTTATATTCTCACACTCTACGCCTATGGACTTTAACATTTTAGATGTGTTTTGATTCAAATAATTAATACGTCTTTGAAACTTTTCATCCTCTTTGTGTTGCCTAAAAAAGCTCTTTTGTTGCATTTGCATCTCATAAACGGAGCCAACCTTTTGTAAAACCTTGCTTTCTATATACCACAATTCTTGATTTTGCTTGTTTAAAGCCAAAATATCATAATCGCCAAGGTCTTGCGGATATTGTTCTTTTGGATAGCGTTTGAAAAAATCGAGTTCAGGTTCAACAATATCAAATCCTTTATCTCTAAACATTTGTGCTATATCACTAACCATTTTATCTTCATAATGCTTTTTCCACAAAACAAGAACTTCTTTCACTTTAGGTAAACCTATTTCAAACGGTAGATACCAATCAGTAATGCCATTTTTCCACCTTATTTTTACATAATTTATATTCACCGGAGAAAATATAAGCGAACCTTTGTGCTCAATTATAGGCTTTATTTCTATTCTATTATCACGATTTTCACGTTCCCAGGTTGGGAGCAAATTATGCACTTCGCCCCCTAAAACCTTAAGCTTTTCTGATTCTAATTTAAGAAATTCAATAGCTTTGACAACATCATTATCAACGGAAGACTCATTTTCTAATGCAGCAATAAATGCTGATTTTAAAACATCTGGTTCAACTTCAAAAACATTAGGATATATTTCAGTAGCAACACCTTCTGCTACAACAGCTAATTCCATGTACTCCATAAGAGCTAAAAAGATTCCTAAATCAATATCGGTATCTTCTTTAAACGCCTGTGCTACTTTCTTAATATATTCAGTATCTACTTCGGCGTCATTTATATGATAGTCTAAAGAATTATATTTTCTAGATAAAATTTCACCTATATTAAAATTAGCATCGCTGTTCATCACAGTATCCACTTTATATTCATTGTCAACAACAATGTTATAAGTATCATCTCCGTGATGGCACAGGTCCGAAGCCTCTTGCAAAACAACAAGCCAATCAGAATACGCTAACAAGAAATTAAAATCTTCTCCAGAGCTTTTAACAGCATCTTCCTTATGCTTAACCCACAGATTACTTTCCAACAAATATATAGCAGTATCTTCATTTCTACGATACTTTTCTCTTATTTCTCGTGTGTTATGCTCAAAATCTTCAAGAACCTGTTTATCCATGTCTTGAAATGCACTATATCGTTTTAAATTTACGTATGCGCCGTTTTGTTGTATCGCTAAATAATTCAATGTTTTTTTATGCAAATCAAATTTATCATACTGTGATATAATTTTTTCAAATCTTTTAGCCAAAGAACACTGCATCTCACGTATCATTTTTGTTGCTTGTTTCTTTTTATACTCTCCAGGGATTATTCCTGATTGCTTACAAATTTGTGCAATTTCCTTTCGTGCTTTAGTAAAACTAATTTCTGATATATCTGTATCTATAGCTTTATCTGAATAATAATATTCTCGTTCAATTGTAAATGCTGAAACTGTCTTTTTTAACGAATCATCTACATTCAGTTGCTTTTGCAAATCTTTGAATTCACCTGCTGCATATTTTGATAAAGGTGAAATTAACTCTCTAAAATAAGTGTTTTCAATAGTTCTATCAGCAATATTTTGCAAGTCCTCCATCAGTTTATTAGGATTAACACTATAACGAATAATAATTGAATCTTCAACAAATTCATCACTATATACAATGCTTCTTGTTGAATCTGAAAGCAACTGTTCTTTATAATGAGTGCTTGCATACGCCCAAGGAACGAATAATAATTGTAGAGTTTTACCTTCCAAAAACTTTATGTTCTGAATAAAACTTCAATATCTCAAAAACAATTTGTGGTTAAGTTCATCTATGATAAAAAGGAACGTTTCGAAATTTTGCTCCATATCAGCGTGGCTAAATAGCTCAACATTATGTGCTAAGAACAAGTTGATATTTGAGCCAATTCGCATTACGTCTCCCCCAAATCCCGGGCATCCCTTATGAGTCAAATGCAAATATCCGGGGTGTAGTTCTTTTGTTTTCCAATTTAACGGGTCATTAAACAAGCCACTATCATTTCTTGGATATTGATGTAACGATTTTGCAAAATATGAAAAAACATAATCTTCGGTTTGATTGTAATCTACATTAATCACATTGTATTCTATAGCACCTGATGAAATTAAATGATGTGAATTTTTCCAAGTGGCAAAGTGATTGAATTTTCCACCAAAAGATAAAATTTGCGATTCTTCGTTACTATCATAACAAATATAATCCAATATCTCCTCAAAACCATCAGCAAAACCGATTATGTAAAGCAAATCTAATGCAGTACAATTAAAACATTCCTCATCACCATCCTCTAACCACATACCATCAGAGGTTATATCTGTAAATGACTCCAACAAAATATATATGATATCAATATTTTTATCTATTTTAATACCATATGAACCATATGCTCCCTCTCTTTGAAATGGCTCGAGTATCCTTAACTGATTTTTTTCCTTAAAAACATTGATTTCATTTTTTAATTTTGTATGTCGCTATTTGATTTATATATTTCATCGTCTAAAGCAATAATTAGTTTGTTTTTAGCAATTGTTGAAAAAGCGATTCCACTTTTTACTAATGGATGCTCAAGGGTATCTTTGAAAATCCAAGGATGCAATAAGACCCTATTAGGTGTATCGTTTGAAAAATTATACGAACTATCTATCAACGAGAAAAGTGTGTTTTTGATATGTAAATCTTTTTCTGCGTCTGTACTATTTAATAAAAGCAATTTGTAATAATCCACTAATATAGATAAATTACAAAGAGGTAGATAGGTATCGTTATTTTTAACAAAATGCCTCTTTTCAATTGGACCTGTTTGATAACCCATAATTTTAGATGCCTCTATGCATGTTGTTTTATATTCATCATTGTTAAACAAAGATAACACAGACTCCCAAAAATCTCGGCTAGGCAGTTCGAAAGTAATTAACATATCACTATTAGGCTCGTTGGTTTCTTTGGTTGTATCAATAATTAATTGGATGTATTCCAATAAAATTGTAAGTTCATTTTCTTTTTTTCGAATATCAGCCAATGTTTGCATAAATCTAATAGCGCCATACACTTGCTGGTGTCCCGTTCCAGTAATTATTGAATATGTTTTGCCACAATGATTTATAAAAATTTCACCATAGTCATCAATTATATAGTCTGCCACAGATATCTCTAATATGTCGGAAATTTCATCAAATAACTTTGATAAATCACTATAGTCATTAATACCTATATCCCCGAAACTCTTTCCAGTAGTCAAAACATAATTTAATGCAAAAGCTTGAGAAAGAGCAGACCTATTTTTTCTCCATAAATTAAAACAATATATCGCTTTAACCAAATCGCTATATCTGTATTTTTTTAGTCTTTCGTATAATTTATCAGCAATAACCGTAACGTGAGCAAAATCGGACCTTTCATTTTCGAAAAAAGTTTTTTCTACAGTTGCTTTGTATCCTTTGGATGCTTTCAACAAACAACATTTTTTATACTTTTTACCGCTTCCGCAAGGACACGGAGAATTTCTTCCAATCTTCATATTTAACCTCCTTTTTAATAAAGTTTGCCGCTTAATTACATTATAAACCATACAATATTGTGAGTCAACAAAATAATATATGTTTCAACAAAAATTACCGGTAGGTAAAGAACTTAAAATTCTTTAATTTTCTTAATTAAAATAAAGAAATTTCTCTAAAAAATTCCGAATTTATGATTTTCTCAAAAAAATAAAAAAGGCCACAAACCATTGTAGCATAAGGGTTTTTGCCCATTTTAATATTGAGTTCGAATAAGCACCATAATGTGCAGCCAGAAAAAAGACCAACTCACTTGTGAGTTGGTCTTTTTTCAACGAAATTTGCCCTTCGGGCAAGTGAAATAGCTTCGCTGTGAAATATTTGCTTCGCAAATGTGAAATATTCGCTGGCGCGAATGTGGGCAAATTTCATTTCACATTGCGACCGACGGGAGCAATATTTCACAATTTCCGCAAGGAAATTATTTCACATTCGGCGTAAGCCGAATATTTCACTTGCAATCTTCCCCGATTTTATGCTATACTAATCCCAGAAAGGCGGTGGGAATATGAAAAAGATTCTTGCTCTTATTGGAATAGTAGTATTATGTTGCCTTTTACTGACTTCGTGTGGAACGTACTTGCCCGATTACATAACTTTTTACAGAGAAATTTCTCCAAAAGACACGATTGTATGGAATGAAGAAGATAGCAGCATTACATATAACGGTATTAAATACATCAATACAAATAATTACAACGGCAAAATAAGCACCGATTATGATTCGGAGCATTGCGTAAAAATCGCAACGATGCCATATAGTTATTTGCTCGGTGCCGTTTCTGTGTTTTACGGTGATGATTTGGAAAATCCGGATATCATTTCGTGTTCCAGAGGGGGAGATGTTTGGATAAGAGAAGGAATGGACATTGATGAGCTAATAATGACCAATAATTGTGTCGTTAGCGATTCATTTTCCTTTAAAATATGCGATATTATAACTGAAGAATTAATTCCATATTCTTTTGAATTGGAATCCAGACATGCCTTGGTGGTAAATTTTTCAAGGTTCCCATTAGAAGATTATCCCCCTTTTAGTTTTTGGCCTGAAATTGTTTTGATTGATGGCGAACTTTATCTGCAATACGTTTGGAACTCGGATTTTTACAAAATTACAGATGAATTCGAAACAGAACTCATAGAAAACGGATTTATAGATTAGTTTTTCCTCGAGTTCAAATCCTAGTGGAGGTTCTCAAAAAATATCTTTTTCGTAGCCTCTTGACAAGTTGGAACCAGTTGAACCGTAGTTCAACTGGTTTTTTCTTTTTATAAAAATTAAGCTCGGTTAGAATAGAATCAGTCTATTTTTTAACCGAGCTTTTTTATTTTAATCCTTCAAATATATTTTAACCCTTATCTTTAAAAGATCTCCTCTTGTTTCAACGTTGGTTACTTTTCCGTACAATTCCTTTCCAGCGTCCATAAGCCTAGAAAAAATGATATTATCTTCTCTAGGCACGTATACGACTTTTATTGCATTATGATTTTCCTGTTCTTTGTCGTACTTTTTTATTTTTTGTGAACTAAATGGGGTTCACTTCAGATGGTGTCTTTTTTGCTTTTGGCTGGGGGATTGGTTGGTACGTTCAAGTTTGACTAGTTTTTTATTGGTTATAGGAGTCGTAAACCTCTTTTAGTCGGTGAGGGTAGTCGGTCATGATGCCGTCGGCGTTCATTTCGATAAGCTCGCGCATTTCTTCCTTGTCGTTAATGGTCCAATAATGGACTGCAAGATTATGGCGGTGGGCGTTACGAATGAGCGCTTTTGTGGAAAGGTCAAATGTAATGCCTGCGGCTTCTTCCTCGGTTGGAAGCTGGAATACGCACATTTTGTCTGTAAAGAATATATCAAGACCTAAAAGTCTTAAAATCACATACTTTGTAACGCCCTTTGTGCCCGGGGAGCACATAAACGTGTCTGGTACCTTATCTTCTTTAATATATTCAAGGTACGTATCATATAAGTCATCATGGAATGATGCTAAAACTACTCTGTCATATGCGTTATATTTTTCAAGCAATACAAGAATTGCTTCAAAGCATTTAAGTCCTAGCTCTCCGTCCTGCTTAATTTCCACATTGATTCTATTATTTGGAAAGGAAATGAGCAGGTCTTCAAGGGTTGTTGCTAAAAATACTGTTTCGTGTCTTGGGGTAACGCCTTCGGGATATTCAACGTCAAGTGGAGTTTTTTCAAGTCCGTCTGCACCTGTAAATTTCACTCTTTCGCCGTTTAACTGTCCGTTTTTAGTTGGGTTTGTGTAGCCAAAGTCAATTTCCTGTGCGATTAAGTCGCTATAATTCCAATCATGTATATTGCCTATTGCGTTTGTTTTTCTGTCAATGGTGGTATCATGTGATAGAAGCACAACGCCGTCCTTCGTAATGCTTACGTCGGTTTCCATCATTACGCGATTATCAACACTATACGCGTTATAAAACGCTTCAAGGGTGTTATCGGGAAATTCCTTATTACCGCCGCCGTGGGCAATTAAAATAGGCAATTCGCCGTCCTTACGCATGGAGTTATCGCCCTTGAAATTATCAATTCTTGGGAATAATGCTAAAATTAAATATACTAAGATTATTGAGCCGATTACGATAGATGTCAAAATTAATTTCTTTTTTGTTTTTTGCTTCATAGTAAGCTCCTTTCTTTTTCTATATTCTACCATAAAAGAGTTGATTAGTCAACTAAAATTTTATTGTTGCATTTTTCATAAAATGTGGTAAAATAAAGTTAGTACATTTTTGAGGTGAGAAAATGAAAAAGATTTTTGTAGTAGGAAGCTTGAATTCCGATTTAGTAATACACGCACCATACATGCCTGTTGGCGGAGAAACTCTTATGGGCAGTGATTTTGCCACGAATAACGGTGGCAAGGGTGCAAATCAAGCATGCGCATGTGCTAAGCTTGGCGGAGAAATTTATATGTGTGGCTGTGTTGGAAACGACGCATTTGGCGAAGGCTTAATAAACAGTCTTTCAAATGACGGCGTACACACTGATTACATAAGAAAGGTTGATAATATCCCCACAGGTGTGGCTGTAATTGTAGTTACAAAGGGGGAAAACCGTATCATTTTAGATAGTGGCGCAAACGCCCATTTAACTGAAAACGATATTGACAAAATGCTTAAAATTGCAAGTAAGGGAGATATATTCCTAACTCAGCTTGAAAACCCCATAGACGTAATCGGCTACGGTCTTAAAAGAGCCAAGGAAAAGGGACTTTTTGTTGTTTTAAATCCTGCGCCTGCCAACGTTAAAATCAAGGAATATTTACAGTGCGTTGACTTAATAACGCCTAACGAAACGGAGCTTGAAATTTTAGGCGGAATAAATGAACTTTCAAGCTACGGAATAAAAACAATTATTACTACCTTAGGCTCAAAGGGATATGAAATTTATGAAAACGGTAAAGGAAAAATCTATCCTTGTATTAAGGTTGACGTAGTAGATACAACTGCCGCAGGAGATACTGCATCAGGCGGTCTTTGCGCTATGCTCTCAAAGGGCGAAACCGTAGAAAGCGCTATGGCTTTTGGCTCAAAGGCGGCATCCATTGCGTGTTCTCGTCACGGAGCACAAAAATCAGTACCGACACTCTTTGAGGTGTTGAACTATAATGAACAGGAATAAAAATGGATGACAAAATACCAAAGATTATATTTGATACGGATATGGATACCGACTGCGACGACGTAGGTGCTTATGCTATGCTGCTTGAGGCACACAGATTAAAAAAGATTAGCCTTGTGTGTGTAATTACGGATTCCGTATGCAAATATGCTGCTCCTTGCTGTGAGTATATTGCAAGGTATTACGGTGTAGATTTGCCTATCGGTACGGTTTATTCAAACGATTACTGTGATAATGAGAATTTTGAAAATTACATAAAGCACAGTGAAAACTGTTTTAACGAAGACAGAAGCTACAACTATGATTTTGCAAAAGAATTATCAAAGATTGACAGAGATTACGAAAGCTGTGTAAAGGTTTATAGAAAAGTTTTATCAAATGCTGATGATGAAAGCATAACGGTAGTATGCGTCGGTATGCTTACCGCTATATCGCAAGTGCTTTTATCTATGCCTGATGAGATTTCTGCTCTTAACGGTGCTGAACTTTTTAAGAAAAAGGTTAAGCGAGTAATTACAATGGGCAATCCATACAAAGAAAATGATTTTAATTGGGTTATGGACAAAATTTCTTCAAGGGTATTTTTTGACCTTTGTCCTACCAGCGTTTATATAAGTCCTGACGGTACAAACGTGCTAACCGGTTGTCATTTAAGCGACACTCTGCCTAAAAAACATCCTTTGCGGTATGCTTACGAAAAATGGTTAAAGGGTGCTAACGCTTCACGGTCGTCTTGGGATTTGATTGCTTCTTTATTTGCAATTAATGAAAAAACTGAACTGTTAAAATGCGAGAGCTTAAACGATTGCTTTTATGATGATAACACAAAACGTCTTTGCTTTAAAGAGACTAATAGCGAAAGGTACAAGATTATACGAGTAAGCTGCGAAAATGACGTTATAGAAAAATATTTAAGCGATTTTATGATTGGAAAAATTAAATAAGAAAAACGGAAATTCGTTGGAATTTCCGTTTTGTTTTTAGAATTTTGACGATTGATTTTTATTAAAGTATTTTCGCAAAATCCTCGCAAAGCTTATCAATCATTTCCTTTTTAATAAGCGTATCTATCCATTTTTTTGGAATAGCGTCATAGCCATAGAGCGCGCCTGCAAGTCCCCCTGCAATAGCACCTACTGTGTCGGTTTCCTCTCCAAGATTTACCGCTTTTAATACACACTCCTCATAGGATTTTGAATTTAGTACACACCAAATTGCAGCTTCAAGGCTATCAACGACATAGCCTGAGCTTTTGATTTCGTTCTCTGGTGTTTTATCAAAATCATATTTAAAAATTCGTGTATAGGTTTTAATTTCATCAGTAAGCTTATAAACTGAATATGCGTTATCTAAGCCGTTTCTTACGCTTTCCAGAGTTGGATTTTAAATGATTTCCTGCAACACAAAATCATAAATTCCACATGCTAAAACGGAGCGCTCGTGGGCGTGAGTTAGCATGGAGACATTATGTATATCATCCCTATACTTCACGGGACTTTGCTTTTTGAAGGTATGAAACAGCGTTACCGGAATTATGCGCATAAGTGAGCCGTTACCGTTTGAGTATTCGCTATTATTTCCGTATGGAAAGCTTTTGCCCTCAAGGTAACTACTTATAGCTGAGTAGGTTGCGTTTCCAATATCAAAGCAGTCGCCGTTTGGTGTCATATATCCAAAGCATCTCCATTTTGAGAAGCTTTCCATTATATCAGTAAGATTTATTTCCTGGTTTTTCGTTATACTTTCAAGAGTGCAAAGTGTCATTGACGTGTCGTCCGACCAAGTACCCTTAGGTTGACAGTAAGTACCGTAACCCATCATATCGGTTACGGGATTTTTTCTTAAATACTCTCTTGTTTTAAATTCAACCGGCACACCTAAAGCATCAGCTACCGCATGACCGAAAATTATGCCTTTAATTATTTGTAATTTTTCCATTGTACTCCCTCTCAATCCAAGCCATAAGTAAATTGACTATTTTTTCTTGTTGTATTTCTGTAAGTGCCACATCCTTTTTGACATTATACCACTTATTAAGACATCCGCGACAGCAACAGGCACAGGCGTGCTGAGCCTTAAATACAGGATGACCCTTCATTGGCGTTTGCTCCCCGTCGTTTGGAATATAAGCAGGAGCTAGCCTCTTACTTATAAAGTCATTTGCATGCTCTCTTATGGTATCAAGACCTTTTTTATCTATATAGTCTATATCGCTTTTCGACAAATGAAATTTTGAACGAAAATTGGATTTTTCTAACTTGTTTAAGGCTTCATCTATTTTCATAACAATCCCTCAGTCTGTAAACAGACAGCTCCCTTTACACAAGGGAGCCGTGCGATTATTCTTCATCCTGTGGGATAATTGCAATACCAAGCTCCTCAAGGTCGGCAGGGTTTGCAAATGATGGGCACTTAGACATAACCTCAGAAGCGTTTTGCGCCTTAGGGAACGCAATAACCTCTCTGATGTCTTCCTTGCCTAAGAGTAAGGTTACTAATCTGTCAAGACCGAATGCAAGACCGCCGTGTGGTGGTACGCCGTACTTGAACGCATCAAGTAAGAAGCCGAACTTTTCGTTAGCGTCTTCCTTTGTAATGCCTAAAACGCTGAACATATGCTCTTGCATTTCAGTTGTGTTAATTCTGATTGAACCGCCGCCAAGCTCTGTACCGTTTAATACGATATCGTAAGCTCTTGCTCTTACCTTGCCCGGGTCTGTATCAATTAAGTGATAGTCCTCAGCCATTGGAGCGGTAAATGGATGGTGCATTGCATAGAATCTGCCATCGTCCTCACTATACTCAAAGAGTGGGAACTCAGTTACCCAAAGGAACTTAAAGTCGAATGGGTCTGCAAGACCTAATTTCTTTGCACATTCTTGACGGAGAGCGCCAAGTGTATCGTAAACTACCTTGTTTTTATCTGCTACAACTAAGAGAAGGTCGCCGTTTTCAAGGTTCATTCTTTCATTGATTGCTTTGTTTTCATCCTCTGTTAAGAATTTAGCATAGGATGATGAAATTTCGCCGTTAGTATTCTTTAACCAAG
Source organism: Eubacteriales bacterium (assembly GCA_045632345.1). Taxonomy (GTDB): domain Bacteria; phylum Bacillota; class Clostridia; order Oscillospirales; family CAG-272; genus RGIG2000. The sequence goes on from JAZQWM010000040.1 coordinate 114,047, forward strand.
CAAGACCCTTTGCGCGATATTGCTTAGCCTTATCGGTAAGAGCGTCAATTTCCTTTCTTGAGAATTTAGCGCCACCCTTAACGTTGATTGCTCTTACAGAGCCACCGCCTTGAACTGCGCCTGCAAATACCTTGAACTCAGTATTAGCAACGATATCGGAAATATTTGTAAGCTCAAAGCCGTAACGAACGTCCGGTTTATCTGAGCCGTATCTTTCCATAGCCTCATGCCATGTCATTCTTGGGAATGGAGTTTTAAGCTCCTTGCCCATAAAGTGCTTGAATACGTACGCTAAAAATCCTTCGTTAAGAGCAATAATTTCGTCCTCTGTTGTAAAGGAGATTTCCATATCAATCTGAGTAAACTCAGGCTGACGGTCTGCTCTTAAGTCCTCGTCTCTAAAGCATCTTGCAATTTGAATGTATCTGTCAAAGCCAGAATACATAAGTAATTGCTTATAAATTTGTGGAGACTGTGGAAGAGCGTAGAAGTTACCCTTATGAACACGGCTTGGTACTAAGTAGTCTCTTGCTCCCTCTGGTGTTGGTCTAATGAGGTTAGGAGTTTCAATGTCGATAAAGCCGTTATCGTTAAAGTAGTTTCTTGTTAAGTTAGTAATCTTTGAACGTGCAATGATGTTTCTTTGCATGTCAGGACGGCGAAGGTCTAAGTATCTGTGCTTCATACGAATTTCGGTATTAGCCTGGCTTCCCTCCACGATTTCAAACGGTGGAGTTTGAGCCTTATTTAAAATCTTAAATTCGTCAACAACAACCTCAATATCGCCTGTTGGGATATTCTTATTTTTTGTTGCTCTTTCTCTAATTATGCCCTTTGCGCAAAGAACGAACTCAGATCTTACGATAAATGCCATGTCAAAGATTTCTCTGTCTGTATTTTCGTCAAATGCAAGCTGAACGATACCGGTTCTATCGCGAAGGTCGATAAAGATAAGGCTACCTAAGTCTCTTTGCTTTTGCGCCCAACCAAGAACGCATACTCTTTTGCCGATATCCTCTGTGGTTAAAGTGCCACAGTAGTGGGTACGGCTATCGTTTTTCTCAAATTTATCTAACATTTCCATTTTTATGTCCTCTATTTCTTTAAAATAATATCAACGATATTGCTTATTTCAATTTCCTCTTGTGTGCTGTTTGTCATATCCTTAAGCTGTGCCTTGCCGCATTCGAGCTCGCTATCGCCTAAAATAAGTGTGTAGTGAGCGCCGATTTTGTCAGCGTACTTCATTTGCGCCTTTAAGCTTCTTGCGCAAATGTCGCACTCTGCATAAATGCCTTTGTTTCTTAACTGAGATACATACTTAACTGCAACCGCCTTAGCGTTATCGCCCATTGGCGCGATATAAAGAACAGGCTTAGGAGCTTCATCGGTAATTGCTCCACTTTCCTTCATAGCAAGGATAATTCTTGTAAGACCCATACCGAAGCCGATGCCCGGGAGTGATGGACCGCCAAGCTGTTCCATAAGGCCGTCATATCTTCCGCCACCGCAAACTGTGCTTTGAGCGCCGATGCCCTCGCAAATAAACTCAAATACTGTTTTAGTGTAGTAATCAAGTCCTCTTACAATTCTTGTATCAACGGAATATGGAATTTCCTGAGCATCAAGATATACCTTTAATTTTTCAAAGTGGTCATGACATTCATCGCATAAATAATCAATGGTGCATGGTGCATCCTTTGCGATTTCTGAGCAGATTGGGCTCTTACAGTCAAGAACGCGGAGAGGATTTGTCTTAAGTCTTTCCTTACATGTGTCGCAAAGCTTTTCCTCGTGGCTCTTAAAGTAATCAACAAGTGCTTCACGGTATTTAGGACGGCAGTTTGGACAGCCGATTGAGTTAATATGAAGCTTAACTCCCTTAATGCCAAGCTCGGAAATAAGCGTGCTTGCAAGAGCGATTACGCTTGCGTCTGCGCTTGGGTCCTTAGTGCCGAACATTTCTGTGCCGAATTGGAAAAACTCACGGCTTCTGCCTGCCTGTGGCTTTTCGTAACGGAAGCAGTTGATGATATAAAAATATTTAAGCGGCATAGCATCTGATGCTTTACCGTTTTCAATAATTGCACGAACCACTGATGCAGTTCCCTCAGGACGAAGAGCGAATACTCTATCCTCTCTGTCGGTAAAGGTGTACATTTCCTTTTGTACAACGTCAGTTACCTCGCCAACACCTCTTTTAAAAAGTGCAAGCTCCTCAAAGGTCGGTGTGCGAATTTCGCCAAAGCCGAATCTTGACGCTACGTCTCTTGCTTTTGTTTCTATCTTTTGCCAAATAAGCGCTTCATCAGGAAAAATATCCATTGTGCCTCTTGGCTTCTGTATTTTCTGTGCCATATTGCTCCTTAGTAACATATAATATAATAGATTTAAACATATTATAGCAACATTTATTTTTTATGTCAATATAAAAAACAAAAATGCCGACTTAAAAATCGACATTTTTATATTGCAGATAGTTTAATTTTGAAATTACGCCTCAACTGTGTCTGTTTCATCAGCAAATTCTGCTGTTGCAAGTCCGTCAAAATATGCTTTAATTACTGCGCCCTCAAGCTCCTGTCTAAACTCAGAGTTGATTGGATGAACGATATCTCTGTATGTTCCGTCAGGATTCTTTCTGCTTGGCATTACGATAAAGAATTTATCTCTTGCATTGATGACCTTAATATCATGAATTGCTAAAGCGCCGCCGATAGTGATTGAAGCTACTGCCTTCATTGGTCCTTCCTTGAAATACTTTCTGATTTTGATATCGGTTACGATCATTTTGTTGTCCTCCGTTTTGTGGGTTTGATTTTCACAATAATGATTATACCATTAAATTATGAATAATTTTTATCACTTGTGTAATGTTTAAATGAAATCTTTCTGATTTTTTTGTGAAAACCGCTAATATTTAGTAAATTTTAGGAGATTTTTGTCTTATGGCTCTAAAAAACTCGTGCTTTCCCATTCACAATTTAGACACAATATATAAAAATGCAAAAAGAATTTTCTTTATCGGTATAGGGGGAATTAGCATGTCCTCTCTTGCAAAATTTTGCATAAACGATGGCAAGACGGTATTTGGCTGCGACAGTAAAAGAACGGAAATTACAGAGGAGCTTGAAAAAAGCTGCCACATAAAATACTATACCTCAACTGACGGCGTTTACGGTGTTGATATGGTAATTTACACTACTGCCATTGATGAAAGCAATTTTGAATATCAAAACGCTAAAAGGCTGAATATTCCGTTAGTTTCAAGAGCGAATTTCTTAGGCTACATAATGAGCAAATATACTCACAGAATAGGCGTGTGCGGTATGCACGGAAAAAGCACAGTTACCTCAATGCTTAACCGTATTTTTGCATATGCAAATAAAGAGCCGACCACATTTTGCGGAGCTCAAATGGTTGGCTACGGAAATGAGGTGCTTGGCAAAAATGATTACTTTATTTTTGAAGCGTGTGAGTATTTAGACGCGTTTTTGCACTTTTATCCAAACGAAAGCATAATAACGAATATTGATTACGATCACCCGGATTACTTTAAAAGCACAGAGCAAATTGTTTCATCATTTCAAAAATACTCGTTTTTAAACGAACGGATTTATTTAAACAGCGATGATACACTATCTCAACGGATAAAGCACAGTAATTCTGTTACGTACGGAATATATAATTCTGCCGATTATATGGCGAAAATCACACACTCCCCCGCCTTAAATAAGTTTTTGGTTGTAAAAAACGGTGTTGAAATTGCAAAATGCAAATTAAAGATTTTTGGAGAGCATTTTGTTTATGATGCGTTAAGTGCGTTTGCTGTTGCTTATGAAAATGGGATAGAGCCAGACGTGATTGCAAATGCGCTCTCATCCTTTGAGGGAACAAAAAGAAGAATGGAATTTATTAAAAGAACAGACACAGGTGCGGATATTTTTCTAGATTACGGTCATCACCCCACGGAAATTAAGGCCACTATAAGCGGTTTAAGGAAAATGGGATATAAGAAAATTTGCTGTGTATTTCAAGCGCACACCTTTTCAAGAACGTATTATCTTTACAATGAATTTAAGGACGCCTTTTGCGGTGTGAATAGCTTAATTATCGCTCCTACGTTTTCAGCAAGAGAGGAAAACACCTTTGGCTTTACCGACAACGATTTCGCTAGCCACTTAGGCGGTGTTTTTATTGATAACTACAAGGAAATTGTTGACTCTGCGCTAAAAAAGGATTGCGACGTAATTTTGATTTTAGGTGCTGGGGATATAAACAAATTAAGGGAATATTTTTAAATCTAATTTATCGCTTACTCTCTTTACTTTTATATAGTTTTATAGTATAATATAGAATGAGATAAAATTGAGAGGTTGAAAAAATGAAGCAATATTCTAATTTGGCAAGCGTTTATGATTTATTAAACGATGAATATGACTATAATAAATATGCTGAGTTTTTAGATAGCGAAATTAAGGAAAATGAGAGAGTAAAATCAAGTCTTGTTTTAGACCTTGCTTGCGGAACAGGCAAAATTACGTTTGCTCTACGCGATTTGGGCTACAATATGACAGGCGTTGATTTAAGTGAGGAAATGCTATCTCAAGCCATTGACACTTGTTATGATAATAACATAAATGATATTTTATGGCTTTGTCAGGATATGAGAGAGTTTGAGCTTTACGGCACGGTTGATGCTTGTGTTTGCTGTCTTGACAGTATAAATTATTTAACTAAAATTAGCGACGTTAAAAAGTGCTTTTCACTCGTGCATAACTATCTTATCCCTGACGGAGTGTTTATTTTTGATATAAATACGCCATATAGATTTGAAAACGTTTACGGCAATAACGATTACGTTTTAGAGGACGAGGCTTCCCTTCTTGCTTGGCGTAATGAGTACAATGAAAAAAGCAAGATATGCAAATTTTACTTAAGTATTTTTTCAGAAAACGAGGACGGCTCATACGAAAGAAGCGATGAGGTACAAACGGAAAAATGCTATTCAATGAAGCAAATTAAGTCTGCCCTTTGTGAGTGCGGATTTGAGATAATTAAGGTTTACGGAGACCTTGACAAAAACGGTGCTACCGATACAAACGAAAAATGGTATTTCGTAGCAAGATGTATAAAATAAGAGAGGTATTAAAATGAGTTCAACAATTTTAAGAGCAATGACAAGAGACGGAAGTGCAAGAGCTTACGTTATAAATTCAACTGAAATGGTAAATAAGGCTATTGAGTACCATAGAACAGCGCCTACTGCAACTGCGCTTATGGGCAGACTATTAACTGCAACCTCTGTAATGGGCACTATGCTTCCAGAGGACGGCTGTACAATGTCCGTTTCAATAAGAGGCAACGGTCTTGCGGGCACTACTATTGCAGTAAGCGATTACTACGGAAATATTAAATGCTGTATTACAAATCCTATGGCAGACCTACCTTTAAAGCCTAACGGAAAGCTAGACGTTAGCGGTATTGTTGGCGGTGGTACGCTTGTTGTATCAAAGGACGTAGGCGATGAAGTGCCGTTTAACGGAGCTATTGAGCTAGTAAGCGGAGAGGTTGCAGAGGATATCGCATCCTACTACGCACAAAGTGAGCAAACACCTACTCTTTGCGCTCTTGGAGTTTTAGTTGACGTTGACCACACATGTAAATCAGCTGGCGGTGTGTTCGTTCAGCTTCTTCCATTTGCTGATGAAGATGTTGTATCAAAATTAGAGGAAAACGCCAAAAACCTCTCTAACGTGTCGCTAAAATTCAGTCAAGGACTTTCAAATGAGGAAATTTTAAAGATTGCACTTGAAGGCATTGAGTACGATTTATTTGATGAATTAGAGGTAGAATATAAGTGCGACTGTTCAAGAGAAAGAACTGAGCGCGCTCTTGTCAGCGTTGGTAAAAAGGAATGTGATACTATTTTTGCAGAGCAAAAAGCGAATGGCGAAAATGAGGTAATCACACTTGAATGTAACTTCTGTAATAAGAAGTATGAATTCACTAAAAAAGACGTGGAGAAAATGTTTAAATAGGAAATGGTACGTGGGTAGTAAACGGTGAGGCTTGATTCAAACGGCGTATCGGCAACAGCGTTGCCACCCCTGTGAGCGTAGCGAACCCCTATATCCTATACCCTAAAGCGACTGAAAGGAGCGAAAGATGGACAAATTTGTGTTAAAAAGCCAATTTACGCCTATGGGCGATCAGCCACAGGCTATTAAAAAGCTCAGCGACGGCATTTTAAGTGGCGAAAAGTTTCAAACGCTGCTTGGTGTAACAGGCTCCGGTAAGACCTTTACCATGGCTAATATTGTTGCAAATACAAATAGACCAACCATTATTCTTGAACCAAACAAGACTCTTGCGGCACAGGTTTGCTCCGAAATGAGAGAGCTTTTTCCTGACTCAGCGGTGGAATATTTTGTTTCCTACTATGATTACTATCAGCCTGAGGCGTATATTCCGGGTAAGGACGTTTACATTGAAAAGGACGCTATGATAAATGAGGAAATAGACAAGCTACGCCATAGCGCAACCTGCTCTCTGCTTGAGCGCCGCGACGTTATTATTGTGGCAAGCGTTTCCTGTATTTACTCCCTTGGCGACCCTAACGAGTATAAGAATTTAGTTATTGATATTCGTGAGGGAATGGAAATGAGCCGCGATGACTTGGTTAAGCGTCTTGTATATATGAATTACGAAAGAAACGATATAAACTTTGTCCGTAACAAATTTAGAATACGCGGAGACGTGGTTGAAATTTTCCCTTCTTCCTCATCGGACAAGGCTATTCGTGTTGAATTTTTTGGAGATGAGGTTGAAAGAATTACTGAAATTCACACTCTTACAGGCGAGGTAAAAAGAAGCCTTAGCTATACTCCTATATTCCCTGCCAACCACTACGTTGTATCTAACGATAAGCGTGAGGCGGCGCTTGAGGAAATTCATCGCGAAATGGTGGAAAGAGTTAAGTTTTTTGAATCACAGGGCAAGCTGATTGAAGCACAGCGTATTGAGGAAAGAACGAAATACGATCTTGAAATGCTTCGTGAAATAGGCTTTTGCTCCGGGGTTGAAAACTATTCAAGAGTGTTATCCGGCAGAGAGCCTGGCTCAACTCCATATACGCTGCTTGACTACTTCCCTGATGATTACATTATGTTTATTGATGAAAGCCACGTTTCTGTGCCTCAAATAAGGGGCATGAGTGGCGGCGACCTTGCAAGAAAGAGAAATCTTGTGGAGTTTGGCTTCCGTTTGCCATCAGCTTACGATAATAGACCACTTAACTTTAATGAGTTTGAAAGCAAATTAAATCAAGTAGTTTTTGTTTCCGCAACCCCTGCGGACTATGAAAAGGAGCATTCTACCTCTGTGGCTGAGCAGTTAATTCGTCCAACAGGTCTTATTGACCCTGAAATTGAAATACGCCCTATTTCAACACAAGTTGATGACGTAATGGGCGAAATTAAGATAAGAGCCGAAAAGGGCGAAAGAATTTTAGTTACTACTCTTACAACGAAAATGGCAGAGGATTTAACGGAGTATTTATCCTCTAACGATATAAAGGTAAAGTATATCCATCATAACGTTGACACCATTGAAAGAATGGAAATTATCCGTTCGCTTCGTTTGGGAGATTTTGACGTTTTAGTGGGCATCAATTTGCTTCGTGAGGGACTTGATATTCCTGAGGTATCATTGGTGGCGATTTTAGATGCAGACAAGGAAGGTCTTTTCCGTTCCGAAACATCACTTATACAGACTATTGGACGTGCCGCAAGAAATGCTAACGGTAAGGTTATCATGTATGCGGACACTATTACTCGCTCAATGAAAAATGCCATTGATGAAACTAACCGTCGCCGAGACGTACAGAAAAAGTATAACGAAGAAAACGGCATTGTTCCTAAGACGGTTATTAAGGGCATACACGACGTTATTGATCTTGGCAAAAAGTCTGAGGACAGAAAGAAAAAGAAGAAGCTTACCAAGGAAGAAAAGGAAAAGCTTATTTGCGAGCTTACTAAGGAAATGCACAAGGCTTCAAGAGAGCTTGAATTTGAAAAGGCGGCTTATTTGAGAGACCAGATAAAAGAGCTTCGTAAATAGCGAAGTATTAGCCATTAGCGGTTAGCGGTCAGCAAGTTACACTAACCACTAAAAGAAAGGAAAGCAATGAAACAATACATTGAAATAAAGGGCGCAAGGGAAAACAATTTAAAGAATATTGACATTAAGATACCAAGAGACAAGTTGGTTATTTTAACGGGTCTTTCGGGATGCGGTAAGTCCTCTCTTGCTTTTGATACAATTTATGCTGAGGGACACAGACGCTTTGTGGAGTCATTGTCCTCTTATGCAAGACAGTTTTTAGGTCAGCTTGACAAGCCTGACGTTGATATGATTGAGGGTCTTTCCCCCGCCATATCTATTGACCAAAAAACAACATCTAAAAATCCCCGCTCAACTGTTGGTACAGTTACGGAGATTTACGATTATTTAAGACTTTTATATGCGCGTCTTGGTACAGTTTACTGTCCTGAATGTGGTAAGGAAATCAAGCAACAGAGCGTTGACCAAATTATTGATAAAATTCTTGAATTACCTATGGGAGAGCGCTTCATGGTGCTTTCTCCTGTGGTTAAGGGCAAAAAAGGACGCCATGAAAAGGTAATTTCCGATGCCAGAAAAAACGGTTACGCAAGACTTCGTATTGACGGCGTTATTTACGATTTGAATGAGGATATAGAGCTTGAGCTTACAAAAAAGCACAATATTGATATTGTAGTTGACAGACTTGTAATGAAAGAGGACATACGTCCGCGTCTTTCCGACTCTGTTGAAAATGCTTTAAAAGCAAGTGATGGCAGAGTTACCATTGTTACCGTGCCAAAAGACGGCGACGGAGTTGAACATGAATTTTCCACAAACTACGCATGTGAGGAGCATGGAATCAGCTTTGGCGAGCTTGAGCCAAGAGCGTTTTCTTTTAACAATCCATTCGGTGCGTGTCCTCACTGTCTTGGTATTGGTGAGCTACGAAATATTTCTCCTGACAAAATTATACCTGACGTTACTCTATCCTTAAGTCAAGGCGCAATTCAAGTAAACGGCTTTAAGTCCGTTGATGAGGAAAGCTGGACAGGTCCGCTTTTTAAGGCGGTTTGCGAGTTTATCGGCGCAGATATGAATATGCCCATAAAGGACTTCACAGAAGAGCAATTAAATGCTATCTTATACGGCACAGGAGATCAGCTTTTCACGGTAAATAGATATTTTGCAAAGCAAAAGAGAGTTCAAACTGTAAAATTTGAAGGTGTTATACGCACCATTGAGCAAAGAATGCAAATGATGGGCGATGAATATTACGACCAATTCATTGAGGAAACTCCCTGCCCTGTTTGTCATGGACACAGACTGAACAAGCAATCCTTATCAGTTAAAATCGGTGGTAAGAATATTTTTGAATTTTGCTTGATGTCAGTAAATGATGAGCTTGATTTTATAAACTCACTTACCTTTACTGAAAGCGAAATGAAAATTGCCAAGGAAATTTTAAAGGAAATTAAAGCAAGACTTGGCTTTATGAAGAGCGTTGGTCTTGAATATCTTACTCTTGCAAGAAAGAGCGCAACGCTCTCAGGCGGAGAGGCTCAAAGAATACGATTAGCCACACAGATTGGCTCTTCGTTAGTAGGCGTATTATATATCCTTGATGAGCCGAGCATTGGATTACATCAAAGAGACAACTCAAAGCTCATTAAGACATTAAAGGATTTAAGAGACGTTGGTAATAGCGTTATTGTGGTTGAGCACGACGAGGAAACTATGCTTGAATCGGACTATATTGTTGATATTGGTCCAGGAGCGGGTGTTCACGGTGGAGAGGTTGTGGCAGCAGGTACGCCTGAGGAAGTAATGAACAATAAAAATTCATTAACAGGCGACTATCTTGCCGGCAGAAAGAAAATTGAAGTGCCTACTGTGAGACGACCGGGAAACGGCAGCTTCTTAAAAATCAGAGGTGCTAAGGAAAATAATCTTAAGAACGCAAACGTTGATATTCCTCTTGGATGCTTTGTGGCTGTTACAGGCGTTTCAGGCTCCGGAAAATCATCACTTGTAAATAAGATTTTATTACAAACTCTTAGTCAAAAATTAAACCGTGCCATTACCTATCCGGGCAAGTGTGATAGCGTTTCGGGATACGGAGCTCTTGACAAGGTTATTGCAATAGACCAATCTCCTATCGGACGCACTCCAAGATCAAATCCAGCCACATATACGGGGCTTTTTAATGAAATCAGAGATTTATTTGCTAAAACTCCTGATGCTAAAATGCGTTCGTTTACAGCCTCTCGCTTCTCCTTTAATGTAAAGGGTGGTAGATGTGAAAGCTGCTCGGGCGATGGTGTTAAAAAGATTGAAATGCACTTTTTACCTGATGTGTATGTAAAGTGTGATGTATGTAAGGGCAAGCGATACAACCGTGATACGTTAGAGGTTAAATTTAAGGGTAAGAACATCAGCGACGTGCTTGAAATGACGTCCGAGGAGGGCGCACAGTTTTTTAGCGACATTCCTTCCATTGCAAGAAAGCTTCAAACCATGTGCGACGTTGGTCTTGGCTATATAAAAATCGGTCAATCCTCAACTACGTTATCAGGTGGCGAGGCACAAAGAGTTAAGCTTGCGACAGAGCTTTCAAAGCGTTCAACGGGTAAAACCGTTTACATTCTTGACGAGCCTACAACAGGTCTTCACACCGATGACGTTAAGAGACTTATAGAGGTTTTACAAAGACTAGTTGATGCAGGAAACAGCATTATTGTAATTGAGCATAATCTTGACGTTATTAAAACTGCCGACCATATTATCGACTTAGGTCCTGAGGGTGGCGATAACGGTGGAGAAATTGTAGCCACAGGTACACCTGAGGAGGTTGCGAAAAATCCAAGGTCTTATACAGGAATTTATCTTGATAAAATTCTCAATCAAAAGAAAAAATAAAGCAATCCTTCCGTCAGCTTCGCTGACACCTTCCTTTACACAAGGAAGGCTTGGAACACTTAATCAAAAGAAATGACAAAATTAACAAATTAAACAAAAATAAACCATATGACACAGCTCGCCCAGTATAGGCAGGAGCTTTATAAGAGTCCGCGTTTGATTACTCTCTTTTTCGAGTTAACTGACGCTTGCAACATGAATTGCCTACATTGCGGCAGCTGCGCTTCGCCAAAAAATAAGCGTTTTTTAGACACAGGTCTTATTAAAAAGGTGCTTAATGAGGTTGCGCTGGAATATGACCCTCATGAGATTTTGATTTGCTATTCAGGGGGAGAGCCGCTTCTTCATCCACAGATTTATGACTTGATTGAATATGCTACTAAAAAGGGTTTTTTCTGTGGTATAACCACAAATGGCACTCTTATAAATGAGGAAAACGCTAAAAGACTAAGGGATGCAGGGCTTAGAAGTGTGTCAATAAGCATTGACGGCACAAAGGAAATGCATGATTGGTTCAGAAATCAAAGCGGTGCTTTTGACAGAGCCATGGCGGGAGTGAAGGCGTTAGTTAAGGCGGGTGGTATTTATACTCAAATTACCACGGTGGTACACAAAAGGTCAATAGATACTCTTGAGGAAATTCACAATGAGATAATTAAGTCAGGGGTCCACTCATGGCGACCTATTGGCATTGACCCTATTGGGCGCGCACTTGACCATAGTGAGCTTTTGCTTGATGGGAATGACTACAAAAGACTTTTTGGATATATTTCAAAGCTACGCGAAAATGGCAGTGATATAATAGAGGTAACATATGGCTGCTCACATTATTTAGGTGTTCCCTACGAAAAGGAAACCAGAGACGCTTATTTCCTTTGCTATGCAGGAATTATGACTGCCAGCATTTTATGCAACGGAGATATTTACGGCTGTATGGATATTGAAAGGCGCGATGAGCTGATACAAGGTAACGTTAATACAGATAGCTTTGTTGATGCTTGGAAAAACAAATTTAAGGTGTATAGGCAAAATAAAGCATACCTATGCAAGGAATGCAGCATATGTGATGACCGTGAGTTTTGCTGCGGAGAATCCTCTCATACGTGGGATTACGACAAGCGTGCGCCTATTATATGTATGAAAAAATATTTAAGTAATTAAGGAGAACGGTAATGAAGGACGATTTAAAGGAATTTATAGTTACAGAAAGATTTGACCCCAAGGACAATATTTCCGCATGTGTTTACGGTCCGCCTATTACATATTTATTTAAGTGTGAAAAGTGCGGTCATGAATGGAAGTCCTTTATGACTGCGAAAAGAATTTGCCCAAGCTGCGGCACTCGCTGTAAGGAATATGACACTATATAATTTTTTGATTACATAAGAAAAACCACATCGCTTAAACGATGTGGTTTTTGTTTTGGTTATTCTTTAAACATTTGCTTTGACAGCTTTATATTTCCTCTACTTTAATGGAATTTTTTTGCGCATATTTATATACCTTACTGTCCTTTGGACATTTGATAACAATTAACTTGCAGTCTTCAAATGCGCCTTCCTCTATTGTTGCGGATTTATTAGTTATTTCTATGCTCTTCAGCTCCGTGCAATTTGCAAAGGCGTGATGCTTAATCTTGCTTACGCTGTTTGGTAGCTTTACCTCTTCTAAGGAGCTACAATTTTTAAACGATGACATTCCAATGCTTTTTACTCCCTTTGGTATATCTATCTTGACAAGAGATTCGCATTCCAGAAAAACTGCAGAGGAGAGAGCTTCTATTCCCTTTGACAAGCACAACTCACTAAGTGCGGTGCAACCGTAAAACGCTCGAAATTCCACGTTTGTTACCGTGTTAGGAATTTCTATTTTTTCAATCTCGTAGCAATATGCAAACGCATAATTTCAAATTTCCTTTAATCCGTCAGACATTTCAACATCTTTTAAGGATTCACAGTTGCTAAACGCATAACCATCAATGGTTTCCACGCTTGATGGTATCTTTATTGCTTCTAATGAGGTACATTCATAAAATGCTTTTTCAGCAATAGTGGTTACAGTTTCGGGAATCTCAATATTTTTAAGTGATGAACAATCAAAAAATGTTTTTTCAGGTATTTCCTTAATGCCGTTTCCAAGTATAACGTGCTTTAAAGATGAACAGCTGGCAAAGACTGACGCTTCCATACAATCCATTTCGCCAGGAATAACTGCTTTTTCTAATGAGTAGCAATCATTAAACGCTCTCATGCCTATTTTCATAACACTTTTTGGAATCACAATGCTTTTCAATGATATGCAGCTATCAAAGGCTTTCATATCAATTAATAATAGCTCGTCAGATAGCGTTACGCTTTCAAGAGACGTGCATTTGGCAAATGCACGGTAATCAATTATAGACGTTTTGCTTGGTAAAGATATATTTTTTAGTGATTTGCAACCATAAAATGCAAATGCTTCAACATTTTTTAAATTCTCAGGAAGCTCAATTTCTTCAAGGTCCTTACATTCATAAAATGCACAATTTCCGATAGTTGAAACCGTTGATAGCACTTTAAATTTTGTTTCTCCAAGCTTAGGAATATATTTAATTAACACCTCGCCGTTTTTTGAATAAATGTTGCCGTCTATTGCTTTATATACCTTATTGTCTGCATCTATTTCTATATTTGTAAGTGAAATACATTCATTAAACGCCGATATTTCTATTCTTGACAAGGTTTTAGGCAGCTTTATTTTTTTAGTGAAGTGCAACCGTAAAATGAGCCGCTTTGGATTTTGGTCAAGCCCTCTGATAAATCAACGTTTTCTAATGATTTACAACTGGCAAAGGCATTTTTATCAATCACGGATACGCTGGAAGGGATTTTTATATTTTTAAGTGATACGCAATCGCCAAACGCTTCCTCGCCAATTAGCTCTACGCCTTCTGCGATTACTACGTTTTCTAAGCTATCACAGTGTGCAAACATGCCGTAGCTGACTTGCGAAAGGCTTTTTGGAATAATTACGCTTTTTAAACGGCTGCAGTCGGCAAAACCATACGGCTCTACCTTTTCTGTTTTATGAGGTAATTCGATGCTTGTTAATGATTCGCATTTATCAAACGCGCTATTTCCAATAAATGATGTGTTTTCGGAAAATCTCACACTTGATAATGCTCTGCACATTAAAAACGCTTCCTCGTTTATTATCTCAACACTATCAGGCATATAAACGCTTCTTAAAAATTCACAATTATAAAAAGCACGATATCCAATCTCGGTAACTCCGTTTGGAATTGTTATACTTTTGCTATATCCTCTATATTTAGTCAATATCCCGTCTTCTATTTCATATTCGTTCATTTGTTATTTTTCGCCCTTTCTAAACGACGTTGCATTTTTATTATACATCATCAATTTTGATTTAAAAAAGTTTTTTTCCAACATATGCAACAAAATAAATATTGGTAAAACTAATATTTAAAACAAGGTAACGTCAAAAAGCAGTCAAGATTTCGCTTGGCTGCTTTTTGTTAGTCCTATGAATTCAAAATTTGATTATATGATATAAATGAGTATTTTTCATTTTGCTGTGGCTCAGACGCTTGAACGTACGTTAATTCAGTTTCTGTACCGTCATTATCGAACACATAAATTCCGATTGCTAGCAACGCATTTTTATGTGCTTCTGTTGTAAAGCCCTTAATCTTAAAATCAAATGAAAAATATTTATCGTTTTTAAGCTCTGAATAAACAACACCGGTATTTGCTTCGCCGTTTTTATTAAAGATATCGCCGTCAACTATTTGGTTCTTTGCAACCGCAAACACACCAACGTTTAACGTTGAATTTGTGTATTCTTCATAGCTCTTAATGGACTTGTTGTTGATAAGATAGCCGACTGTGATAGCGTTTGTGCCATCCTCAGGCATTGAATATCCGTTAAAGGCAAGCACAGCTGGAAGAATCTCAACAGTTACCTCTAAGCCGCAGTTGCGTGAGCATTGATATGAAACCTTTAAATCTGAAACGTACTTTCTGTCTGTTGCAATACCGTTTTCATCAATGAACGTAAAGAGGTAATCTAAACTCTTAATATGCTCGCCTTCATAGAATAAATCACAGCTGTTTGCATTATATACTATATATCCCTTAGGATACTCTGTGTCAGCGCCTTTGTATTCAACTGTCTTTTTATTGTTAATTCTTGTTTTAATATTTGTACTTGTAACGCCGTTGCCGTTGTCGGTTAAGCCAAGGAGCTTAACTGCATTTCCACCGCAATAGTAAATAGTTACGTTTGCAGAAATACTGTTCGCAAATGTATTGGTAATTGATTTTACTGAAGCAGGAATGTAAATAGTTTCAAGACTTGTGAGCTGATTTAGATTTCCATCAATACCTGCTGTGTAAAGTGGAAGTCTAATTTCCTTCATGCTTGAGCATGATTCAAAAGTAGTACCCACAAATACATTTTCTCCCTTTTCGGAAGCAAATATAACGTTTTCAAAGTTTTCAACGCGTTCAAGAGAGGTACAACCTAAGAAAAGATTTGTTGCAACAATTTTTACACCTGTTGGTAAAGAAATACTTCTTAAGCTCTTACAATGTCTAAACGTATTACCGTCGAATGACTCAAGCTGTGTGTTTTCACCTAACACAAACTCACTAAGAGGAGATTGATAGAATACGTCATCTCCTAAGGATTTTACGCTATCTGGAATAACTATTTTAGTAAGCTTTCCAGCTTGATAAAAGCATTGATTAGGAAGCGATGTTATACCCTCGCAAAGAGTAACAGTTTCAAGGTTGGTATTAAACTTGAATGCTCCTGTGCCTATTACTCCGCTGAAACCGTCCTCAAATACGACAGATGTTACATTGCTGCATTTTTGGAATGCATTGTCGCCAATATTTGTTATTGTGTTTGGAATAGTAACTGACGTTAATGCAGTGCAACCGTCAAACATTAATTTACCAATAATTGTTAATTTGCTAATGTCAATAGATTCAAGAGAAGTACATCCTGCAAACACAGACTGTCCCAATACAACATCATTTTCAAAGCTGAGGCTTTGAAGTTTTTCACAGCTTCTAAAAGCATAGTTGCCTATGTCAGAAACAGATAAAGGAACATTAAGCTTAGTTAACACTGTTTTTTCAAACGCATATCTACCGATAACTTCTGCACAACCAAAGTCAAATGAGCTTAGTGATGACCATTCTTTGAAGAAGTTGTTAGGAATAGTGGTAACGCCCTCCTCAAACCAAACGACCTCAACACATTTTGTAAATGCTGATGATGGTTTTGTTACAGACTTAACGTTTTCATTTGTGTTATTAGAATAAGCCTCTGAGAAGTCAAGTCCCGTTGCAGTTGTCATATCAACCGCTTTTGTAAAATCAACGTCTGAATAGAACGTCTTTTTTGCAAAGTCAATAGCAGGTGCGTCTGTTGTTCCTGCATTTTCAGTATAAACGGTAATGTAATCATTGCTTCCCTCAAAGCGGGCGCTAAATTCAATGTACTTTTCCGGAGTTTCTGCGCTTGCAACAATAGCAAACATACAGATTACTACCGTTAAAAGCATAGTGAATAGTAAAATTCTCTTTTTCATTTTTCTCTCCTGAGTAGTATAAATATTTTTACTTATATATTCTAGCATATAGATACAGAATAATCAAGAGTGTTTTATAAATATTTACAAATTTCAACATCATCAACAAGTCCGCTTGGTGGAATTTGTACAAACGTTGAAAGAAAATCTCGACGCCTGTGTCCTAAATTGCTGGTAACAATAATTTCAATTTTGTTATCCTTTTCCTTTAATGCACCTAGCATGCTGAATTTATAAGGGGCATTTATGCGTGTGCCAAGATTTATTCCGTTCAAGCTTACCTCAGCTACCTCGCCAACCTCTCCTAAGTCAATAACTGTAAAGTCCTTTACGCTATCAAATGTGGCGGTATAGCGAATATATCCGCTAAAGGTAGGGAATTTGTCGGGAGCTGAAATGTCAAACGGTTGTGATTTTTCAGCAATTTTGCGATACTCTTTTTCGCCTTCTTCTTTTATTTCAACATCAAAAAGTAAGGGGAGTGTGGTTCTTTCCACCTCTTTTGTGAAATGCGGCAAGTCATTTGGTGTTTCCTCTCCAAAAATCACAAAGAGCATATTTCCCTTTTCGATTTGTAAATCAAGCTCTGCATTTTGAATTTCTGCCTTATATAGCTTATTATCCCAAGCCTCATAAATTAAAGGGTTGCTCGTTTGCTCAAATTTGATTTTAGCGTTTATTGTTGATACGATATCTTCATTTGAAAATAGGTAAATATCCTTATTTTCTCTCTTTACGTGATAGAAGCGCAGATTTTCTATTCCCTCGCCATAACCATTAAGATGGCAAAGGTCTTTATTTCTAAGTGATGCCGGAATACAGTCAAACGAAATCGCCTCAAAGCTTGGAAGAAGCTTGGAAATATCTATATTCTCAGCAGATTTTTTCGGCAAAGAGTTTTCAAAGATAACAGGAAGCCCGTTTTTTGCAAAATTATCAAAAAGTGATAATCTGTCATAGGGCATAGCTTCACTTTCTGAAATTATTAAAGCGCCGTAGTCCTCTTTATTGACACACAGTCTGCCGTTTTTGATTTTCGCATCCTTTAATGCGTCATAAGGAACAATATCAAAATCTATTAGGTTTTGTGTTAATTTGCGACACAGGTCATAGAATAATCTGTTTTTGCAGCCTGTCCATTCGCCCTCGGCGTTATAGAAAACTGCCACGTCTGCCTTATGCACGCTATCGCTTAGCATATGTGAGCATCTGCCCATATACTCCATTAAGCTTTTAAATTTTGGGTATTGAATATTCTTGCCGCCGTTATAAAAATGCGGTGGGCAATCCGGGTCCTCCTCCTTTGGAGAAAACGCGTGAGGAACGAAATAATTTACGCCGCTTGATAGCATTGTATCGGCAAGTCCCTTCATATATGGAAGTCCCTCAGCCCAACCGAAAGCACCGAAAATCTCACACATGGCGCGGTTTTTCTTTAAAGGCTGAATGTGAGAATGAGATGATGCCAGCTTTGGTAGCGTATAATGGAAAAACGCAGGGTCAGCTGCTCCGCCGTCTGTTAAAAGCGCTCTGTGGACTGTATTTAATACTCCCGGCATATCTTGTGTAAGCACAATATCAATGCCTGCCATGTCCTGTCCGTCTAAGGCTCTAAAATAGTGTCCGCTTCCATAGCCCATACGGGTATGAGCACCCATATCCTCAATTACATGTCCTATATACATTACGTCATGATGGCGACACCAATTACCTAATGCGTAAGAGAAGTTCTCACTATAAAGCTTTGTAATAACTTCCATATAGTGCATACGGATAGCCCGCGTAATTTCTCCAAGATCCTCCCATAATGCGCTCATACATAGCTTTACAGTTTTTTCATCAATGCCTGCGCTCTTTGCTATAAGCTCAGGTAAATCCTCGCGCCATGGGTATGGAGATTCCATTTTGCCAAGAGTATTGTAGTACGTATATAAAACGTTTAAAAAGCCCGGCTCATCGGAGAAAAAGCCCTTGAAGGTATTGCCAAAATACTCCTTGAAATGATCGTAGTGAGGCTCGTAGATTGCATCTATCATAGCGTGGCAGGAATCCTTGCTTAGCATATCTATGTAGTAGAAAAATCTATCGTCCTTGTGAGCGAAAATTTTCGTTTCAACGGTTACGCAAATACGCCAAATGCCGTTTGGAACTGAAAAATAAATCATTCCGTCATTTAGAGTGCCGGTTAAGTCAATGGCGGTTTTGTAATCGTATCCCTCGCCATTATTATCCTCTCTATGCTTATATGCAACTACGCTTATGATTTTTTCGCCCTCATACACTCTGCCGCCTACGAAAAATTTAGCGTTTTTCATAGGTCCGACTGCTTCAATTTGAAGCTCTCTTACAAGCTTTTTGCGAAGGTGCGCATTTTCTTCTTTTTCAAGATAGCCGTTTGCATATCCTGTCGGAAACGCTTTATCATCAAGAAGCCAAACGTTCATGTCAAGCTCCTTGGCGGTTTTTAAAATAAAGCCGAAGTCGTCCCACCACTGCTCCTTACAAAAATTCTCATAAGGACGGCTCTCTGCGCAAAACTCCTTTATTCCGCTATTTTTTATTGCTAAAATTTCCTCTTTTACTCTTTCCTTTGGCTCTCCGTGTAGCCATAGGAACGGCAAAATATAGCTTCCATGATTGCCGTTTAGGCAGTCCTGTAATTTTTTATCCATAATTTACTCCGTGTTGTTTTATTGCTAACTATAATATATCATATTGGAAGGAAATACACAATATTTTTAAGAAAAAAACTGACACCGAAGCGTCAGTTTTTTATATATTATAGTATTTGATATGCATTTACAGCCCAGGAGTAGCACTTGCAACGAAGCTGCTTGCCTGTTAATGCGCTTGTATTTTCGCTAAAGCCGTATTTTGTTACAGATGACTTATAGTTTTCGGCAATTTGTGTTGCTAAATCGTTATAACCCAGGTTACGAAGAGCGTAAACGAACATAACCACGTCAGGAGCCCATACAGCTCCGCGCCAATAGCCGTTTTCAATAAACATTGGACTATCAACTGCTTCACTTGCGATACCGCCCTTACATAAGTGATGCTCTGTTATTTGCTTTACAATATACTCCTGCATTTCCTTTGGAAGCATATCCTCTAAAACGATAACGCGAAGTGGCATTAAAGCGTCGCAATAGTAATGCTCCTTTGTTTCGGAAAGAACTGTAAAAATTCTTTCTCCGTCCCAGTAGTCCTTAACTGCTTTTTCAGCAAGCTCCTTAGCAAGCTGAGCGTAAACTCTCTTATCTGTTGGATAGTTAAGTGCTTCCGCGGCCTCAGATAAGAAACGGCATTGTACTGCTAAGAAAGCGATAAGCTCTGCTGTTTCAATATGCTCACTCTTATCAAAGCAGGTTGAGTTGTCCTGTCCTGAGTCGTTACCGTGGTAGTATGACGGTGTATCTCCGCGAAGATTTAACCACCAGTCTGTATTACGCTTCATGTCGAAATAAACCTCTTCAAGAGCGTGAGGTGTTGCAAACTCAGGGTTTCTCTTCATCATTTGCTTATACATCCAACCCTGTACAGGTGGCTTAACAAAGTTCCATACCTTATAGGATTCGGAAATTGCATCAGGCACTCTGCCAACACGGTTAATATGCTTATACATGTTCATAAATTGGTCCATTGCAATGCGATAATCAACGTCGGCAAGACCTAATGCGTTAAATGCATTATCCCAGCTCCAAACGTTGCTCATGCCAGACTTGGACATTACGATTGCTTCCTCTGTAAAGTTGCCAAGAGGAGCTATTATGTTTGACCATAAAATGTATGCACATTCTCTATCGTATTTATTGTTGATTTTAAATTTCTTTTCCCATAATTTATAGTCAGCCTCAGCCTTTTCAGCGTAGAAGTCATAATTCATGCCTCTTGCACCGATTGCTCCTTTATTAAGGAAGTCTGACTCAATGGCAAATTCAATCTCTCCGTTTTCGTCCGGTGTTACTCTAACGTTTACGTAATCGGATGCGATTTTGCCTGCGCCTCTTGATTTTTCAATGGCGATTGTGCCTTTATTTGCATAGAACATAAGGCTGCAGTTGTCCTTAAAATCGCAAAGCTCAGTTACTCCGTTTTGTACTACCTGGTAGTCAAATTTTGCGTGGGTGTTTGCAATTTCAACTAAAAGCTCCTTGCCGCTTGCTTTAATGAACGTGCCGTCTGTTCCGAAAAGAGTTAGATTTGCCTGTCCCTCTGGGTATTTTACCGTAACCTCGCGTGGGGTAAAGCCCATTTTTGCTCCCTTGCCAAAGTCAATACATAACGTGCCGTTAAAAATATCCTGTCCATGACCGTGAATAAGTGCTAGCTTTAACGTGTTTTTGTTTTTAGCGTCCCATACGTGGTATGAGCCTCTAATGCTATAATGAAGTCTATCAAATGTGTACATGCTCTGCTCCTTAATAATGATTTTATTGTACTATTTCATTTTAATATAAATTTCAAAATAAGTCAATATTTATAAGAAAAAAGCTGTGCAAAACACACAGCTTTTTCGTGATGGTTAGAAAATATTTGATGCTTTAATTATTATATTGCCAAATCCCTTGTTTTCTTTATCCTCTTCAATTTCGTAACTGTTGGATGACGCTGTTATTACATCAAGAGAACAAATATCTGTTAGCTCATATTTTGGTGATTGATATTTCATGTTGTCACCTCTTATTCTTAATTATTTACTTCATTATAGGTAACAAAGCAATATTTTTGATTTTCCTTAGGTGTGCCATACTGAACGTAAGCATAACGTAAGCTGTCACTATCAGCAATCTTTAAGTAAGCGCCCATTGCAAGGCTTAAGCATTTTTGCTCCTCACTAAAGCCTACTATTTTAAAGTCGATTGTGGTAAATTCATATTCGGTTAAGTCAGCGCTGATAACGCCGCTTGCAGCATTTCCGTATTCATCAAAGATACTTTTATCAGCTAGCTTTGACTCAGCAACTGCAAATACGCCGTAGCTAATAGATAATTTCATGGTCTCTTGATATTCCAAGAGAGCTTCTTTGTTTATCACAAAACTAATGGCAATGCCGCCTCTGTCGCCCTCAGGCACTGAATAGCCGCTACATTCCATAAGAGGCTGAACGCTTGATACTACGCTATGCTTACAGCCAGCGTTTGTACAAGCTACTGTTTTTGTGCCATCTAAAGCTGCGCTTGTATATTCAATTACTGTGGATAAGCTATGAATTGGATTTTTCTCAGCTACGTTTTCACTTTCACATCTTTCACAGTTAATAACGCAAGGATTGTTATCCTCTATATGCCCTCCGTAAAATACGTCACATGTGTTAACGCCATATACGATGTAGTTCTTTGTAATTTCTGAAAGCTGGCTATATGCTTCTAGGGAAATTATCTCAGCGTTGTTAATACGGTCATTACGGTTACAGGACTTAACGTTTTTAAAGTACGCTTGAATTCTTTCTGCATCGTTAAAATCGCCGTCTACAAAAAACGTAACCTTTTCAAATTTGTTTGTTGTGTAATCGTACGTTGAGAATACGTGACAAGCGTCTGTATGTCCCTCTGACATATTAAGTGTTTTAGGTAAATAAACGTATTTAAGTGACGTACAACCATAGGTAAAGCTGTTGTGGTTATCGGAATATGCTCTGCCGTTATTTATGCCTGTTACGTTTGCACCGAACACAATTGTTTCAAGAGCTGTGCAGCGGTCAAACATACGTGGAGATAAGGTTGTTACGCTGTTTGGAAACTTAATGTAGGTAAGAGACGTACAGGATGCAAACATATATGGCGGTAAAATTTCCACAGTTGTTTCAGGGTGGAAATTAACCGTTGTCAATGAGGTGCAGTTCATGAATACGCCGCTTTTATTGTCTGAGTGTGCAGAAAGGTCAGTTTGGAACGTTACGTTCTTTGGTATATTAAGAGTTACAATATCCTCACATGCATAAAATGCTCTGTGTCCGATAAACGTACACGCTGAGTTAACGGTAAATGGCACTGCCATACCCTCTGTGCCCTCAAAGGCACTATCTCCTATATACGTAACGCTATCCGGAATTGTATCAAACTTAAGGTCTGTAAGCCAAGCGTTATTGGTTCCTAATCCTTTAAAGCAATCCTTTTGAATTGTGGTAAGCTTTGAATTGTTGCCAAAGCCTATATACGTAAGGCCTGTACAGCCTTGAAGGAAGTTTTTAGCATTTAATGACGTAATTCCATTTGGTATAATGAAATTCGTAAGTGTTGTAATACCGCTAAAACAGCCCTCTCCTATTGATGAGCATTGAGAATTCCTTGTAAATGGAGAATCAACAAGCGCTGTACCTAAAAACGCTTCTTTTCCAAGTGTTTTTAAAGAGTCCGGTAACGTAATTTCCTTTAATGATGAGCACTTACAAAATGCTTGATATTGAATTTCCTCTAGCTGAGAATTTTCAGCAAAGGTCACCTTTTTAAGTGATACACAGTTATAAAATGCTACGCCGTCATTTACACTTTTACCATTTATTTTTTTAACGGCACGTGGGACGTTTATTTCCTGTAAGCATTTAGCTTCATAAAACGCTACGTGTGAAATTGACGTAAACGGTGCATCATCCGGCATATCACACACAAGCGCCTTTGAAATTTGGACTATTCTTTCAGGAAGCTCAGTCAAGGTGTTTGGAAGATACACAAACAGAATTTCAGTAGCAAATGGCGCATAGCTATATTTGTCGTTTTTGTATCCGCCGTTTTCAAGGTTAAGATGTGTTATGCCCTTATCATAAGGAAAATTAACTGACACTACGTTATACTGTGTAACAGGTTTGCCAGATGTTCCGCCGTATGAATAGGTGCCGTCATCTAAAGTGAAATATGCGGGGTCAAGAGTTTGTACCGATGCAACCTTTTTAACGGTATTGCCGCTTGCATCCTTTGCAGTGCTTGTTACGTACCACGTAAGAGCGTTGCCTTCGCTATCCTCCTTAGGGAATGAACCCTCATATGTTGTGATAACGTTGCTTGAGTTCATCTCAAAGCGGAACATTTCGTTTCCGCTTGCATCTTGATAAATATATGCTGCATAGGACGTTACACAAAAGGCTACCATAAGAAGTGCCATAATAACAAGCGTTAATATGATTTTCTTTTTCATATATTTCTCCTGTCTCATTTTATAATATTTATATTTTAGCATATACGTATTAAAAAGTCAATATTTTACTATATACAATATTAGAGGACCATGTAATCAAACACAAATATTAAAGCCGCATAGCTTTTGCTACGCGGCTGTTTTATTAGTTATTTGGAGCGGTGGCTACATCGCTATATGAAACGAATACGTATTTTTCGCCCTCTTGAGGTATGCCTTCCTGCATATAGAAAATCTTACCTGTGTTATCAATTACGTATGCTCCAAGAGCAAGCTTAAGTGCTTTATGGTCTTTAGTTTCAAAACCTGAGATTTTAAGATCAAAGGATGCATACTCTCTTGAAATCTCTGCTTTAATTGCACCGGAGATAGGATTTCCGCTTGCATCAAGAATATCGTTTGAGCCAAGCTTATCCTTTAACACTGCAAATACGCCATAGCTAATGGTTGTATTTGTAATCGATTCGTATCTTGCAATTTCATCATAGTTTACTGAATAACCAACTGTCATTACGCCTCTGCCATCAATTGGTGTAGAAACGCCTGAGAAGCCAAATAGCGGTTTTACCTCTTCCTTTGTACCTACGCTACATCCGTCGTTTGTACATCCAACTGTGTATAAGCCGTTTGCTATAAAGCTTGCATACGTAATGCTTTCAGCGTTTACGTGTGTTTTTGCAGCCTTAAAGGTATGACCGTTACACATTGAGCATACAACTGCTGTTTCACAGTTAGCGTCATCCTTTGGCTCTGTGTGAACGCTGTCAAATGCTGCTACACAAAGGTTCACGCCATAAATAATCTTACATGATCCTGTATAGTTGCCTTCTGCATTATATGGTTGAGCAACTGCGCTATCAACACGGGATGTTCCTGCAAAAAGTGTTTTTATTACTGAAGGATCGCTTCCTGTGTAGTAGGTAGTAAAGTTCTTTACTGTGTCCTTGATTGCATCCTTGTGACCATAAGCAATCTTTTCAGTTAAAACAAGCTCATCAAGGGCGCTACAGTTGTTAAACACGGCAGTGTTAAGTGTAGTGCCAAGTACAACTGCCTTTTCTAAGCTATCGCAATCTGTAAAGGCATTGCCTTCAATAGTAGTAACACCAGCAGGTATTACAATATTGGTTATTAAGCATCTTGCAAACGCATATTGACCGATAAACTGAAGTGTTTCAGGAAAAACAAGAGAGCTAATATTTGTCTTTTTACTATTGTTATCGGCAATAGTGTTACAGAAAGCATGGTTTGAAATCTTAACTGTATTTTTAAGTGTAACATTTTCCACTAAAGGACAGTTATAAAACATATAGCTACCAAGAATTGTTGAGTAACTATTTACAGTTGTAATATTCACACAGTTTGCAAAAGCATATTGTCCTACTATTGTAACTGTGGATGGAATTGTTACGGATACAACCTTGCCGTTTCCCTTGCTGGCAGTTGCGCTACCAAAAGCCTTTTCCTTAATTGAAGTAACGGTATATTCTACACCATTAAAAGTAACCTTTTCAGGAATAACAACATTTGCAAGCTGGCATCCTGATGCATTGCTTGTTGATACAGCCGCTTCTGTGCCGCTAAGGTCATAATAAATACCGTCAATGCACTCTGCGGCAGCAGTAGTAATTGCAAAGAGGCAAATTAGTATAGCTACCATAAGTGAAGCTATGAAAATTTTCTTTTTCATTTCTTTTCTCCTTTAAGTTTTCAAATTAACAGATTAATTTTAGCATATGACGTGCGCAAAATCAAGTGTTTTTACATATTATTACAAGTCGCTAAAAATCAGCTTGCCGTTTTCGTCGGCGGTGGCAGTTTTAAAGGTCATTGAGCCTGCATATCCGTTTATCACCTTAAAGCCTGTGAAAATCAGCTTATCGCCCCACGGAGCGCATTTTGGAACGCCTGCACAGGGGATTAAAGTGTCGTCTATTCGCTCAAAGCCGTCAAATTCACTACCTGAAACTAAGTATCTCGCTCTGCCTCTTATACTGAAAACCAGATAGTATTTTCCGTTATACTTAAAGTAGTCGGGGCATTCGGGGTGGTCGCTGTTTTCGACCACGTGTATGGGCTTTTCAGCTTCATACCAACTTTCAAGGTCGGAAGAAATATAGTGTGCAAGACAGCCTAGATTTTCCTTTACCAATACAGTTGTTAAAAACATATGATAAAGGCCGTCCTCGCCCTTTACTACCTTTGGGTCTCTGGTTACGGGTCCGTTGAATTTTTCCGATACAGTAAAGCCGAAATCCTTATCCTTTTTAAAATGGTAGCCATCCTCTGACACACTACGGCTAATTATTGCAGGAAGTCCGTTTGGTCGTCTTACCGTGTAATAGAGATACTCCTTGCCGTCCTTTTCAATCCATGAGCCTGTACAGATTGAGCCTTCCCAGCTTTCCGTTATAGGCACAGCCATTGGATGAACGTACCACTTTTTAAAATCCCTTGTGGAAATATGCGCCCATTGATGCGCGCCCATTCCCCATTTACTTCCGTGGTGGCGTCTGTCCTTCAAATATAAAACGTGATATTCATCGTTTCTTCTGTACGGCATACAGTCTCCAACAAACACGCCCTTTCCGGGATACCATCCCTCTGCGTTTTCAAAGGTCGATATAATGCTTGGCTCTTCCGCTTTTACTTTGTTATACTCAGATACGGTTATGCTCTCATAGCCTTCAATTTTGTCCCCAAGCTCAAAATATCTCTTGCCGTACTGCCAATTTTCGTCTCTTAGTTCATTATTTACGTATAGCTCAATTATGTATTCACGCACAATTATTGACACTTGGTCGCCTGTTTTAACTGTTGCGCTTAAGCATAGCGGCTTTTCGCTGTAATCATACCAAAATGATACGTTTAATGTATTTTCCTCTGTTTTAACCTCAAATGACTTAGCTTCATTATCATATGAAACAGCATTTAAAGGAAGATTTTTTATTTCAAAATCAAATTTAATATCCATATTACGCTCCTTTTAACATTATAAATAATCGTAAAAGCCGTTTTTGTAGTCAATTTTACCTATTGCAAGCGCAGAAAACAATGCAGCTCCTGTGGCTGCCTCTTCTATTAGTGTGTTTTCAACAACTGACATTAAAAACGTGTCCTTGATTAGTGATTTCAAAACTTCATTTTTCTTAACCGCTCCGCCTGAGGCTACTATGTGTGAGCATTTTATATAAAAGCTCTCATAAAGCTCATAAAGCTCAGCGCACATTCCTCTTAAAACGCCTAAAATCAGATTAGATGTGTAAAGTTGCTTTTACCTATATTCATAATGGAGCCACGGTAGTTAGGGTTGCTTCTTTTGCCGCAAAATGAGGTGTCAACAGTAAGACCTGATTCGCCGTTTTTGTAAGCTTCTTTAGCAATTTGATTTATAATTTCATACTGGGACGTGTGGCTAATTCCGCATTTTTCTGTATAATCTCTAAAAAAGCGTTCAAGCATTTCATATGCGTATCCGATTTAACGTAGGAATTGTGAGGAACGGAATACGCTTCGATTTGCTTCTTGTTACTAATATCATAAGCTACCATGCTTACTGTGGTTGTGCCTATATCTACGCCGATTGCAATTTGACCTTGTTTACTACTTTTCATATTAAGGATATCACCCCCGATACTTATATTAAACTATATTACTATATAAAAGTCAAGGGTTTTATAAAAATTAAGTCCACCGACACATGAGCTTGCTCATTTGTCGGTGGACGATTAATTAAAATATATTTGACGCTTTTATTATAATATGACCGTTAGTGTTGTCTTTTTCTATTTCGTATGGGTCAGAAGAAGCGGTAATAAATTCTGTTGCTTCAATTATTACAGCTTCGTATTTAGGTGTTATATATTTCATTTTATACCTCTTTTCTTACTATAATAATTTATTTTTCAATTCCGTAATATTCAGCTAGGCTGTTTATATCCTCTTGGTCAAAGGCGCCTTGGAAAATCATGATTTCATCCATTGCTGCAGGTAGTGAATCCGCGTATTTACCTGTACCGTCTTGACCGATATTCAAGCAGCCGTATGACGTGTCTATTGAATCCTCATATAGACCTTGATTAATATCAGCTGTTACTATTGTAGTAAAGTCAATGCAAAGCGTAAGCTTTTGAGCATCTCTGTCAACAATAGCAATTACGTGCATCCAGCCCTCCTTGTAGTCAGACTTTAAATAGTAATCACAGTCTGAACGATTAGAGCCGTCGCCGAAATTCAATCTAATGTAGCTTTGAGTAATTGCAATAGCTAAGCCTTTATTTTTGCCGCTATCCCAGTTCTTATTTGAAATGATACATGGGTCATCACCGCCTGTTACGCCCTGTGTATTTATCCAGAATGAAATTGTAAAGCTGTTTGTTCCCTGGGCAAAATCCTTAATGGAGATATATCCCTCATCAAGTCTTACCGCTTGGTCGAAATATCCGTCCTCTATATAGTAGAGCGTTCCGTTTTCGGTTGTTGTTTTGCCTTGAGTATCTTCCGCGGTTTTATCAAGCGTGAGATATGTGGTTAATGCATGATCTTCACTGCTTATATAATTTGTTATATAGCCCTCACTGTTCTTTTCAGGTGTTGGCTCTGTTTCGTGATAACGATCGCTTTCCTTATCGATATATACAGGTCTTTCCCCTGCGGTAACGCCGTGGAATAATCCTGATGGAACTCTTGAAGTCCACGTTTCTGGGCTTTCATATCCTAATGCGTGAAGAACGATTGAGGCTGTATCACGAATTTCCATATCTTCGATTGTGCCTTTTTCAACGTTCTTGCCTGCTGCCGCAAACATTACGTACTTTTCAGTATCTGTAAGTCCACCGTGGCTCGTTCCGCTTCCGCCGTGGTCTGAGGTTACGATAAATAACGTATCGTCAAGAATTCCCTTTTGCTTATAAGCCTCATAAATTTGACCGATATATCCGTCAATTTCAGTTATCTTAGCAAGCTGAGTATCTGTGCCGTATCCGTAGGAGTGTCCTGCGCCGTCAGCCTCATCAAACTGAACGAAAAGCAAGGTAGGATTGTTTTCGCCAACGTATGAAACGATTTTGTTAGTTAAATTAGAGTCAGACAATCCGCCAACCTTATGTACGCCTATGTTATTTTCAATAATACCTACGTTGATTGGGTTCCAGTTACAGAATGAAGCAAGCACTGCATTTGCATCATTTTCTTTGATAACGCGGAATACGCTTGGGTATTTGGAATCGTTTGGATATGCGCTTGAGCTTACTATGGAATTTGTAAGGCCGTGAACTGACGGTGTTACACCGTGAAGGAGTGAGCCCCAGCACTGCGCGCTAATTGTTGGATTTGACGTTAAGCAGTTATACGTTATCGCACCGTTTGCAAATATAGTGTCTATATTCGGTGTGATTGCGTTTTGGAAATACGCTCCTGCTCCGTCAACGCCTATAACTACCACGTATTTATATTTTGTGCTTTCGGTTACAATTACCTTAAACTCTCCGGTTACGCCGTCGCCTGATATTGTTACCGTTGTTTCTGTGTTTTTGTTAAGTGATTTTAGAACGTAATTTTCAATAGAAATATCTGTTCCATCAAAGGTATAAGTAAGTGCAATTTCCTTACCGTCTATTGTTACAGATGAAGCAAGAATTGCCGATGTACCTTCTTCTAAGGTAATATCGTCAACGTAAATCACCTCAAGAGGTGGATTTGCTATGCTGTTATATGAAACAAAGTAGTATTTTTCGTTTTCTTGTGCCTTACCCTTTTGGATATAGGAATATTCTACCTTATCTCCGTCCGTTACCTTAATATATGCGCCTAGAGCAAGTGTTGCATCCTTTTGCTCTTCGTTAAAGCCTATTATCTTTAATTCAAAGGTCTTAAAGCCGTATTCTGTTACGTCGGCAGAAATTACGCCCTTTGCTTTGTTGCCGTCCTTATCAAAAATATCATTTGTGCCGATTTTAGCTTGCGCTACTGCAAATCCACCGTAATTTACTTTTTTACCTGTTACGGTTTCATACTTGGCTATCGCTTCAAGATTTACTTCAAAGCCTGCGGCAATACCGCCTCTTTCATCCTCAGGAGCTGAATAGCCCTGAGCCAAAATTAAAGGCTCTGCTGTATCTTCAACGGTATGTACTGCGCTACATACAGAGCATACATAGGTGATATCTCCGTATTTTGTGTAGTCGCCATATGAAATTGAGATTATTTCTCCCTTGGTATCGTGACCTAAAGCAGGGTTATCAATCGGATACTCATCATCAATAGATGATACAACTTGCTTTAACGAATCATCGTAAGTATATACCACTCTTACCGCCGCTGTTACACAGTCAGCAGGTGTTACTATATACAAGGCTCCGTTTCTTTTGGTGTTTGCATTTGATTTTCTGATTAAGTTAATACTTGTATAGGTGGAATTTATAAGTGTCATAAATCCGCCGCCTGTCGAATCGCCCTGAAGGTCAATTTTACCAAAGGTTGAGTTTACGGCGATAGGGTGCTGAGTATCGCCTATGGCTGTATAGCTGTCGATTACTGAATCGGTAATATAAATATAGTCCTTACCGATAAGGTCGTCTGCATGCCAGCTATCAGTATATATGCTTTTCATCTTACTGTTTTTAATATAGCTGCCGCTTACGACGTCATACAGCGACGTATCGCTTGTATAGCAATGGTCCATTTCAATCTTAACGTGGGTTGAGTTTTTATTTTCAGCTATTAACGTAATGGGCTTCCATTTTGTGCTATTATAAACCGCACAGTTCTCAAGATGGATAATAGACGTGCCTCTTGCTTCTCCGCCGTCCCAATAGTCCTTTTGGTATATAACCTCATCGTGACCCATAATTACAGCATCCTTAATAGTTAGGTTACCCATCTGTACGTATAGACCGATAAATCCTGCATAAAAGTCAACTCCGTCAGCTTTTTTTGAAGCGCTTACCTCAGTGGCAAGTGAAGAAGCTGATTCAACCTCTTCTTCCGTTCTATTTCCAATTAAGGAAAGTGTTGCTTTTTCATTGGCAACGAAGAAGCCTGCATATGTTGAGTCGTCAGGAATCCACCAGGAGTAGCCGTTAAAATACACGTTCATGGTAATTGCCTTATCAAGACGGATGCCTGCTCCTAAAGGAGAGTTAGTGCTACTGATTGAATAGCTTACGCTCTCAGCTAAAATAAGATTGATTTCCTTATTGTCAAACTGATTTAAAAAGTAGGTTGAGTCACTTTTTAATGAATCGTTTCTTGATGAGTAGAGCTTGCTAACTCCAAGAACGTTCTTTCCTTCCTCTCTTAATGCTTGGGCAATGTCGGAATTCTCATTTTGTACTACGTAATAGGTGTTATCTGCTTCAGTCGCAAATGATACAACGGAAAAAGCAAATATAAGTGTAAGTACAAAAGCAAGAATAAATAATGTCTTTTTCATAATTCCTCCCTAAAATATTTAATACATTATAAGTTTATTATATATTATCACTAAATATTTTGCAAGTATATATACACATTTCTACACATTGCACAAAAATCAATGCAATTTATTATGCGAATTGCTATATTGATTTTTTATATTGCAATGTAAGCAAAAAGTGATTATAATAGATTTAGAAGTTATTTTTTAGGAGATATTATGGGCTACGATAGATTAAAGGTGCTTGAATGCTTTGAGAAAAACAGTGATTTTTATGAAAACACAGTTAAGCCAAACATTGAAAAATACAGAAAAGGCGACTGCAAAATTACAGTTACCGATAAGGACGGAAGACCTATTAAAAATGCGCACGTTAAGATAAAGCAAAAGAGCCACAAGTTTAAGTTCGGCGCTAATATTTTTATGCTTGATGAGCTTGAAAGCAATGAGAAAAACCGACTGTACAAGGAAAGATTCAGCGACGTTTTCAACATGGCTACATTGCCGTTTTATTGGAATTCAACTGAGCCAAATCCTAAGGAATATCGCTTTGAGAAAAGCTGCTCAAAATATTACAGACGTCCATCCATTGATTTATGTATAGAGTTTTGTAAACAGCACGGAATTGAACCAAGAGAGCATGCTTTAGCCTATGAGCATATGTTCCCTTGGTGGGTAAAGGATAAAAGCGTAAGTGAGGTTAAGGAGCTTTTAGAGGAAAGATTTAAGGAAATTGCAAAAAGATACAAGGACGATATACCAACCATTGAGGTTACTAACGAAATGTTTTGGTGGAGTGGCATTACTTCATTTTATGATGAGGACGATTATATTGAATGGTGCTTGAAAACTGCAAGAAAATACTTTCCTAATAATGATCTGGTAGTAAATGAGGCAGTTGATGATAGCTGGCGCGACGTAAGAAGGTCATGCGCAAGATATTATTCCTACGTGAAATATCTTCTTGAAAAAGGCGTTGACATTGACGCTATGGGAATGCAATTTCACATGTTTTACGATAGAAACGGCGAAATGGAAAGAGCTTCAAGCCTTTACAACCCTAAAAATTTATATGACTATCTTGACTTTTATTCAAGGATAATTGACAAGCTGCAAATTACGGAAATTACTATTCCTGCATATTCAAATGAAATTCTTGATGAGGAAATCCAAGCAAAAATTATTGAGTATTTATACACCCTATGGTTTTCGCACCCTAATATGGAGCAAATTATCTACTGGAATTTAGTTGACGGTTACGCCTATGTGGCAGACCCAACGCCTGAGAAGATTGCGCGCACACAGGGAGATATGACAGCGGGAGAAAACGTATATTACGGTGGTCTTTTGCGATTTGACATGTCGCCGAAGCCTGCGTATTTAAAAATCAAGGAGCTTACTCAAAAAATTTGGCACACAGAGCTTGATTCCACGTTAAATTCTTTAGGATGTGTGGATTTTCGTGGCTTCTATGGCAATTATGAAATAGAAATTTCTTTAGATAACGGTACTGTAACCAAGGAGTTTGCTTTAAACGAAGACGTGAAAATTACGATATAAAAATACCTCTACCCGTTTTGGGTAGAGGCTTTTTTATTCTAACGTGTTCTATAAAATTTACACATCTTGAACGTTGATGCGACAGGAAAGATTTTGGCACGTTACAGTAAAGTATCCGTTTTCAAATCGCTTTTTCATATCCATGCCCGTAAACGTAAGAGCATCCTTTGGAATATACGCGGTAAGGTTTTTTGTTTCCTTTGGATTTAGCGTAATTTTTTCAACGTGGACAAGCTTTTTAACAGGCTGAGGCACAGATGCAACCTCATCACGGATAAATACCAAAACAGGCTCTTCAGCTGTCATATCCCCTGCATTTTCTATGGAAATATCCACACAGAGGCGGCTGTTTTCATATTTTACGTCTAATGAACGGTAAATGATTTTAGAATATCCAATGCCGTAGCCAAACTCAAACTGAGGCTTAGTATCAAGGAACACGTAATCACGTCCCGGCTTATTCGGTGTGCCTGGGGAGTGGTAAAAACCGTAGTTGCTTAGCACCTCATCATAGCAAAGCGGAAGCTGACCTGTGTGCTTTGGAAACGTTACAGGCAATTTTGCTGAGAAGTTGCTTTCGCCAAAAAGCAATGATGCAAGAGCATCAGCGCTTTCCTCTCCACCGTACCATGCGCAAGCTAATGCGTTACAAGTGTCGGTTACGTCAAGGAGTGTTTCGGGTCTGCCGTCAATCATAATTACAGCCACGTCCTTGCCTGTTTTTATCATTTTGCGAACTAAATCAAGCTGAGGTCCACCCGGAACTAGGTCGTGCATATCGCAGCCTTCTCCGCAGGTTAAAATAGACTCATCCTCACTTCCCCAGCCAACGCCGTATCCCTTCATGCTCTTGCCACCGATAAAGCAAAGAACAATATCGGCATCCTTTGCGATTTTTTCGGCTTCGTCAAAGCCTGATAAGTCTGTGCCGTAAACGTCGCAGCCCTTTGCGTATGCAACTGTGCCGCCTGTTTTTTCGGCATATTCTCTTATGGCTTCAATCGGCGTTTTTACGTCAAATTTTGCAAGAGCGTAATCTCCTAACT
Source organism: Eubacteriales bacterium (assembly GCA_045632345.1). Taxonomy (GTDB): domain Bacteria; phylum Bacillota; class Clostridia; order Oscillospirales; family CAG-272; genus RGIG2000. Next base: position 147,825 of record JAZQWM010000040.1, read on the forward strand.
GAACGCTGTCGGCGTTTGGTCCTACTACTGCAATTTTTGCGCCTTTTTTAATAGGTAACGCTCCGTTATTTTTTAATAGAACGATTGATTTTTGAGCTGCTTCTTTTGCGAGCGCTTTATGCTTACTTGAGCGTACAACTCTTTTTATTTCCCTTGGGTCTGTTTTGGTCATTTCATAAATGCCAAGCTTTTCCTTTAAATTAAGGACGCGAAGCACGGCTTTATCAAGCTCGGACATTGATATTATGCCATCGCAAATCAACTTTTTAAGGCTTTCTCCGTATGCATAGGAGCTTGGCGCTTCAACGTCAATGCCTCCCTCAAATGAAAGTCTTGCGGCTTCATCTCTGTTTTCAGCTACGCATTGGAAATACGTTAGCATTTCAATGCCGCCAAAATCTGAAAAGACAACGCCGTCAAATCCCATTTTTTCTCTTAAAATATTATTTATTAGATATGAGTTGCTATGGCATGGCACGCCGTTTAGTGATGAATACGCAGGCATAACACAGGTAGCACCTGCGTCTAATGCTTTTTTAAAGGGTGGCAGGTATCTATCCCATAGCTCCTGCTCCGTTACGGTTACGTTTGAAAGATTTACGCCTGCTTTTGGAGAGCCGTGGGCGGCAAAATGCTTTACCGTTGCACCGTATTTTTTGTCCTTTCCTATAAGTCCTCTTACGTACGCCTCACCCATCATGCCTACGTTATAGGAGTCCTCTCCGTAGGTTTCCTCAAGCCTTCCCCATCTTGGCTCACGTCCTAGGTCAAGGTCGGGGGCAAGAGACATACGAATGCCTAATGCTCTTGCTTCGTTGCCGATTGCCTCAGCCACTCTTTCCATAAGGTCATAGTCAAAGCTTGATCCCATAGCTATTGATTGAGGAAAAACAGTTGTTCCCTTACCTAAAACGCCGTGTAATGACTCACACATTATAATAGGAGGCGCAGGAGATACGTTCTTAAAATGCTCGTAAACATCGTTTGTCCATTCTCCTATTTCAGAGGGAGAAAGGTCAATAGGCGCCATTATACCAAAAAGTCCGTTTGGGTAATTCTTTTCGGCAAATTCCTTATTGAATTTTCCGTCCTTCACAAAATCGCCAGGTCCACCGTGAGCCACAAGCTGAGCGATTTTTTGGTCTAAGGTAAGCTCGTTTAATATCTGTTCAGGTGATTTCATCTATAAATCTCCATTCGTAATTTATCTTATTTAATTGTAGCACAAATTAATTTTTAAAGCAATCAAAAAAATAAAATTCTGCCTAAGCCATAAGCAGAATTTTATTAGTTATTCTTCAATATATGAAAGGTTTTCTCCAAATATGGAAATTTCTCCGCTGCAATAGTCTCTTTGTGCGCCACTATATCCTGACCAGCCGTTACTACCCGATGAGACAAAAAGTCCGCCGGCACCACCTTTGCCACTGCTACCGCCCTTGCCTGCAGTTCCCTTTTTCAACGTGAGCTTGCCTGAAAAGTCATTTTCGCCTAAGTAGGTGCAGTTTGCCGCATATGAGGAATCTCCGCCGTTACCGCCGCTTTGTCCGTCGCTTCCGTTTCCAAATAGGAATGCACTAAATTTCTTAAATACTCTTGCTTTTTATCGTGGATTTCACTTTGCTTTTCGTTTTTTCGTTGGTCGGTTACTGTTTTTTGGTCTGCGATTTCCGAATTGATCTTATTTTTTTCACGTTCATAAACCGCATCGTGATCATTTTTGAAGGAGACGATCATTTTTTCAAGAGTCTTAATATTGGTTATGATTTCTGTAAATAAGCTTTCGCGAAAATTTTTGTTTACGTATGAGAACGCTTTCGGGATAGACTTTAGCTGCACCAGCTTATTTATAGACTCCTTAGTCTTTCTTGCTTGCTCATCAATTTGCTGCTTAGTGTAATGAGCCGGAGCTGAATCGGAATCTTGGTTCAACGTAAAGCCTTCTATAAATTTAAAGTATCTTTTATCGTTAATCGCTGTTTCGTTACTTTTAACAGAGCTTAAAATACCATCTAATACAGCCTTATGGCTATTGACGGTTTCGTGCATTTGTCTCATGCTTTGATTTTTTTGTGATTTGTATCGCTCAAAAAAATTGTTCAATAGCGCCTGCTCGTCTTTGCTTTTTCCATTATAATGATTATGACAATCATTAAATCCCTGAGCATACTGCGCAATGAGATCTTCAAAGCTTCGACATTCGTTTAGAAAATCACTTATCTGCTTATTCATAACGTCCCCCCGAATTCAATTTGTTTTGTTGACTATATTATAAAACAACTTGTTTTTTGTCATGTTTCATTTTTCCAAAAAATTTCTTTTTTCCTTTGAAAGCTATTATCCTCATTTGTACGTTTGTTAGCAAAAAAGCCTTTTTTAGTCTTTTTAAAGGGTTTTGTGGTATTTTCGCAGTAAAAACGCTAAAAAATATTATTTTTTAAAATTTTTAAAAATATAATTTTAAACAAAATTTATATATACAAATATATTATAGCATAACTATTTTTTCAATTCAACGGATTTTGCCCCCCCTGTTTTTATAAAAAAACGACGCAAATTACTTTTGCGCCGTTTTTATGCTTAGTTTTATTCCGCGGATATTGCTGATTCAGGAACTATAATTTTAAAGATTGTGCTTGCTACCTCTTCCTTGGAAAGAGTAATAACCTTATTATTGCTTGTTGAGTGGTCTATTTGTGAAATATTGAAGCCTCTTTCCGTGTATGAACCCCACCAGTCCTCGTCAATTACGATTCGTGTAATAGTTACGTTATCAGGACGTGTTCCTGTGTAGTTCCAGCCCTCGGGACGGTATCTCCAGCCCTCGGCAATTTCAATAATTGTGCCAACAGGAAGCTCCTCGCGTGTGAACTTCTTTGTTGCCATAAAGCCTAAATTCCAGCCGCTTGTGCCGTTAAAGCTATCTGTGCCTGTTGAATTATAGAAGCTACCCTCGGTAAGACCCATTTGCTCAGCAGTTAACTGTACGTAGCCCTCTGGAATTACGCCTACGTTGGCGGAATCGTTACCACCTGCGCCTGCATCCTTTACAGGATATGAGGATTCTGTTACTGAATACGGTGTTTTGATTGCATTATTTACGCCTTCGATAATCGCTTTAAGCTCATACGTATCAACGTCATTTGGACGGGATATGGAATTATCAATAGAAAGACCTGTAAGCGCCTTTACAAACGTCATTGAAGCGATATATCTGCCAAGACCTGTTGATAGATGGTAGCCGTCGCGTGTCATGTCGCCAATAAATGACGTTCTAACGTTTTGAATTGAGGTGCCTGATGGAATAACTATGGAAATTTCTGTGTTGGTTAAGATTTTTTCATTTACCGCATTTACTATTGCGTTATACATTGTCATTTGGTCTCTATTATACTTTGAAAAGTCAGCATGACCTGAGCCTACCTTATATGCCCAAGTCATATGCCATGCAAGAGTTGCATCAGGGCAAAGCGGCTTAACTATACTAATAAGCTCATTTAAGTCATTATATGAGTCTGCAATTCCGCTATATCCACTTACCTGCTGGAACGTGATATAGTCCCAATTTTGGCTAGTTACTGCAGTTTGAATTGAAGTGCCGCCCTTTGTTGACCATGAGCCGTTTGTGTTTGTGCGGAAATCGTATGCGCCCTTTTCATTTTTTGCGTTTGATAAGTGTGTGGCAAGCGAGCAGCCACCGATAAACATATTGCCAAGCACAATTTTTTCAACGCCTGCGTCCTTAGCTACCTCATAAACATACTGCATAGCATCGTCTGAAAAGCTATTGCCGATTGCTAGAATTTTAAGAACTCCGTCCTCTGCCCAGCTCATATCAATAGGCTCATCTGCTCCGCCATCGCTATCAATACCAGTGTCTGTATCGGTGTCTGTATCGGTGTCTGTGTCCGTATCAGTATCTGTGCTAGTGTCGGTATTGGTATCGGTATCAGCCCCTGTGTCTGTGCTAGTGTCTGTTATTTGGCTTTGGGTGTCGGTATTTGTGTCCGTGTCCTTTTGGCTGTCATTACATGAAGCCATAAGGCATACAAGCATGCACAAAACCATTAAAATAGCTATTATTCTTTTCATATTTTCTCCTTGAACGTAAGTATATTGATAGTATATCATTTATATAGAATAATTGCAATAGACAATTTAAAAGGCTCCGCCAAAGCGAAGCCTTTATTTTTAGTTTTCATCAAAGCTTACAATACCCTTATATGAAACAAATACAAATTTTGCGCCCTCAAGTGGCTCGCCGTCTTGCATAAATGAATATACGGTTGATTCCTTATCTGTTGCTTCAACGTATGCGCCCATTGCAATATTGATGTTTTTGTATTCATCAGTAAATCCTGAAATTTTAAATTCAAAGCTTGCATACGTAGCGTCAACCTCTGCTTTAACAACGTTTGCTAAAGGATTTCCGCTTGCATCAAAAATATTGCCATCGCCGATATTCTTTTCAAGCACCGCAAATACGCCGTACTTTAATGATTTTCCGGAATTTGCGGTATATTCGGAAATTGCTTCGCTGTTTACTGTATAGCCGATTGAAATTTGACCTCTGCCGTCCTCAGGAACTGAGTATCCGCTGCATATAAAGAGTGCCGCTGCTTCCTTTGTTTCCTTGTGGCTACAGCCTGCGTTAGCACAGGTAATAAGCTTTGTGCCTACCTTATCGTAACCGTTTGCATATGAAATTACTGATTTTTCAGTATGAACAGGGTTTTCCTTTGGAGCTACTAATTTACATACCGAGCAATTAACTACGCAAGGATTTTCATCAGATGCATGCTCACCTGTTAAGCCAAGTGATTTACAATAATTCTTTACGATTGTATGATTAGTAATTGACGTGCCTGTTTCGTACGTCCATGGGCTTGCAGGGTCTAAATAGTCAACAACAGTTGCGCTTGTAATACCTGAGAACGTGTTTGCAGCGAGGAAGTCCTCTACTGATACGCCAAGTAAAACGTATTCTATTTTTGCGCTTGAATCACGGAATGGATACGTTGCATGGAACTCAACTGCGCTTTGGAGATATACTGTAAATGTTTTTACTGTTTGATCTCTTCTTGCAGAGTGGAACGCTTCGTCAGCCACGTACGTTAATGAAGCAGGAAATACAATAGACTGTAATTTATAACAATGTGCGAACGCTTTATGTGGAATTGTTTCAAGGTTAGGAGGTAAAATTATCTCTACTAACTCACTACAATCCGCCGCAAAGCTACTCTTTATTTCTTTTAGATTTGTGCATCCGCTTAAATCAAGTTTTGTGATGCTATCGCAATCTGTAAAAGGTCCACCATAGCCGCCGCCTACTGCAGTTAATTTTGAGCATTTGCTAAGGTCAAAGCTTGTAAAGCCTGAGCTTTGGAATGAATATTCTTGAATTTTTTCAAGTGTAGATGGGAAATAAACTGTACCTGTAAGCAGCTTACAGCCATTAAATGCGTGTCCGCCAATTTCTGTCATGCCCTCGGCAAAAATAAGGTCGTTTGTGGATTTCATATTTGAACAGCCCTTGAAAGCGCTGCCAGCTATTTTCTTAAACTTTGGGAAAGTAATTTGTGTAAGGCTGGTACAGCCAGAAAAACTCCCCTTTCTTAATTCAACAACACAGTTAGGGTCAAAGGTTACTGTTGTAAGCGGAATTTCTGAAAATATATTATCTCCGCTAATAAAAAATTCATCGGTTGCGGCAAAGGTAAGAGTTCTAATGGTTGTAGATGCTGCTGTGGCATATTTACCGAAAAGTCCGTTACATTCAATTCCTGCAACGTAGTCTGGGAAGATAACGTCGGTTACATCATTTTTGTCATAGTCTGAATTAAATCCTGTTACAACGTTTTCAACGCCACCGCTTTTTTGTACTTTAAAAACAGCTTCAAAGTCAACGGTTGTGCCGTCTACTAACGTTACTTCATTTGCAGCGCTTACTGAAAATGCAAGAATGCATATCATCATCGCCATAAACAAAGTGATTAAAAGCTTCTTTTTCATAGTTTTTCTCCTTGTTTTTTGGAATAATATTACATAATAATATTAACATAATTATAATGCCATGTCAAGTATTTTACAAAGCTGACTAAGGTGATCGATTTCATAGGTTATGTGAATTGGAAGGTTGTTTTGCTGATGTGTTGGATTAAACCAACAGGTATCAATTCCGTAAAGGAAGCCGCCCTTCATATCACTTGTTAGAGAGTCGCCTATTATGATTACCTCTTTTTTGTCGGTAATTTTTAGCTTACTAAATACAAAATCGAAAAATCCTTGGTTTGGCTTTTCTATGCCAATACATTCCGATATGAAAATTTCATCAAAAACCTTATCAAGACCTGATAGTCTAAGCTTCTTTTCTTGGGCAATTTTTGTTCCGTTGGTAACTGCGCAAAGCACATATTTTCCCTTTTGGGAACGGAGAATTTCCTCGGCGTTATCAACATAGACAATATAGTCGCCAAGGGCTAATTGATAGTCATCGTTAAAGCTCTTAGCAATAGTGGGGTCCACGCCGATTGCATCAAAAAAATCTCTGAATCTGCCTACTAAAATTTCAGGCTTTGTAAGCTCGTTACGCTCGAGCCTTTGCCAATATTTTATATTTATTTCCTTGTAAAGTGATAGCATTTCATCGGTGCAAACGCCGATTTTGTACTTTTTAAATAGTGCATTTATCGCAAGATGCTCAGCTTTATGAAAATCTAGCACCGTTCCATCAATATCCCAAAGTATGTACTTATACATGTTTTCTCCTCTATTATACGAATTAATCTTATACTTTTATTATATCATTTGTCCCACGACAAATCAACACAAAACGATAAAACAATTTCATTGACAGTACTTCCGGATTGTGCTACAATTATAAAAAAGAATTAAGGAGTTAATATGAGAACATTAGTAGTTATTGTGGACGGCATGCGCCCGGATGCGCTTGTTAAAACTGAAAATGCAAAATTTCTTTTGGAGAATTCAAAATATACTTTAAATGCAAGAACGGTAACACCTTCCGTTACGCTTCCTTGTCATATGTCCCTTTTCCACAGCGTTGACCCTTCGCGCCATGGCACAACCACAAACGTTTATACGCCAAACGTAAGACCAATTAACGGCTTATGTGAGGTTTTATTAAATTATAAAAAGACGTCTGCTTTCTTCTATAATTGGGAGGAAATCAGAGACCTTGCAAGACCAAATTCCCTTGCGTTTTCGTATTTCTGCAAGGGTAGATTATACGGATACGATAAGGCAAACGATATAATCACAGATGCGGCAGTTGACTTTTTAACAAAGAATGAAATTGATTTTACGTTTCTTTATTTAGGCTACACGGATATGGCAGGACACAACCACGGTTGGATGAGTGAACAGTATATGGCGGCTATGGAAAATAGCTTTAATAACATTACTAAGCTATATAACGCTTTGCCTGACGATTACGTAATTATAGTTACAGCCGACCACGGCGGGCATGACAGAACTCACGGCACGGAGCTTAATGAGGATATGATTATTCCGATGATGGTGCTTAGCAAAAAAGAAAGCATTGAGCTTGATTTTGAGGGTGCAAGCATTAAGGATATTGCTCCAACTGTAACTAAGTTACTTGGCGTTTATCCAGATGACGAATGGGAAGGCAAAAGCCTTTTAAAATAATCAAAAAGCCACAGGGGTAGCCCTGTGGTTTAATATTTTTGTAGGAGCTTTAGCATTTTTGTATCAAGGGTATGGCCGTTATAGGATTTCATTTCGATATCACTTCTGCCGTTATCCATAATGCCGAATTTGCCGCGGAGATTCCAAAATGCGTAGCCGATATTGTATGATTTTAGGACGTCTAAGGTGTCCTCTAGCCAACGCATAGCAATATCGTGAGGGCATTTGTAATAAACGCCCATTTCTCCGCAGTGAACGCCTACCTTCAAAACCTCTGCAAGTGATGCCCACATGCCGAAGAATTGTTCTAATTCGTTTCTGTCGCGGATGGCTTGATCGCCATATGCATCGAATTTTCTCATATCTGGCCATTTAGGATATTCGTCGTTTTCGCCTGTACCGTAGTGAGTTAGTCTTCGCGGTTCGTATCCGCGGCAACTATATCCGCAATTTTCAAAATATCGCATAGCATCCACAGGCGGAATGTCGCCGTAGCAAATACCGTCAAGAATGAACAGTCTATCGGGAGTGATTTTTCTTACCTCATTTATGACTCTTTCGTTTACGATTTTATACTGTAATGGTGTGATTTTCCTGTCGGGCTCATTTATAACGTTAAAGCTGAGCTTGTCTGTGCTTACGTTTTTGTATCTTTTGGCAATTTCGGACCATTGATAAGCGGCAGCGTCAAGTGCTTCCTTGTCGCACCAAAGATTGTTTGTTTCTTCTATTTTTTCGTCTTGGTTTACGCAATAGCCCGGTAATCGGTGCATTGCTATGTTTGTATGTAAGCCGTACTTTTCGGCAAAATATATTGCTTCATCAAGGCGTGATATTTTTTCCTCGTTTATTTCGTAAGGATTTTTCACGTCGCTCCAAAGCCTATATGAAAGTGCCAATCTGACAAAATCAAAGCCCCAGTCCGCCATCATTTTAAAGTCCTCTTCTATAAAGTATCCCGGCGAGCGAAAATCGTTATAGCAAGACTCCTTGGAACAAAACATTCCAAGTATATTAAACCCTCTCCACCTGGGAAAAACACTTTGCTTTAAGTCCATAGTAACTCCTTTTGTAGTATTCAAGGTGTTTATTATTATAACACAAAACAACTAAACGGTCAATCAATTTGTAAGCAAAAAAACAACCACAGGATTTTTTCCGTGGTTGTTTTGTTTTTAGGTTTAGTTATCTGCGAGTGATTTCAATATTCTTAAACTTGTGGTACACTTGAGGACTCCGACGTAATCAAACTTTATGGTTGTTCTCGAAACTCGTACTATAAATATAAAAAAGAAATCAAATCAGCTTAAGAGGGAAATGTGGAAAATATTAAAATTGGTGATACAATTAAAATAATTGAAATGAAAGACGAACCTCATTATACCAATCGAATCGGTGTGATAACTCATATAGACGACGCCGGTCAAATACACGGAACTTGGGTAGGTTGCGCTATTGTTCCAGAAGTTGATGAATTTGAAATAATAAAATAACCTTTGTGATAGATAAAAACCAGCCCGTTATGAGCTGGTTTCTCAATTTTTAAATTTGTCTACTCTTCTCTTAAGTGCTTATAAACATCTTCAAGGAAAACTTGCATCAACTCACGCTTTCGTTCGTCGTTGTCAAGAAGCAAAGCGAAGAAATCTTGGTTTTGTTCATATCCTTCAATAAGTGCGTCTTGAACCGCATCGAAATAAGCGAACTTAAAATCTTTAAGAGTGTTACTGCGAGCACTATCCTTTAAGTGACCATTTTTCAAAAGAATATCTCTCATTTGAAGCGCTGATTTTGTTGCAACATCAATATCAAAATTTTTGTTGTAAGAAGCATTTATTTCATCAATAATTTCCGATAATTTTTTCTTTACCGCCTCATCAATAAATACAGGATTTGGCTTAGGCAATGCAACATCTGGTTCAGATTCAATAGGAGAAGTTTTATCGCCAGTCTTTTTTTGTTGGAAGTTGGATGCCGTGATTTTGTCTGCTATATCAAAATCGTTTCCTCCACCGCCGATTTCAATTTCCTTAACAAGATAGGTTAAGAAGTTATACTTTTTATGCAAGTCAACATTTTCAAAGCACGTTGCTTGAATTAAAAAACTGTAAAATCTTATAAAGCGTTTGATTGTGGCGCGAATTTCCAACTTAACAAGGTCGGTATTTTTATTGATGATTTGTAATGCACTATCAAGCAACGACCACATTTTTGCCTTATCTTTCGAAGTGCGCTTTTCTTGATACAAATACTCGTTGAAAGCAGTAATGTCGTCATAATCAAGGAAATTATATTGGTCGATTTGCGCTTCTACGGCACGAATATCCGACGGAGTTATGGTTTCCGAAAGCACCGTTTCCGTATAATATGGAGCAAATGATTTTTGAATATCTTCATATTCATTTTTAAAATCAAGCACAAAAGTCTTTTTATCATATGGCGCACAAATACGGTTTAAGCGAGATAGAGTTTGTACCGCCGCAACACCACGTAACCTTTTATCAACGTACATAGCACAAAGTTTCTTTTGGTCGAAGCCCGTTTGATACTTATTAGCAACGAGCAATACTTGATAATTGCTACTATCAAACGCTTCGGGTAATTCTTCTTCGGATATGCCGTTCATAACCGTTTCGGTATATTCTTTACCATCGAGTTTAACTGTACCTGAAAAAGCAACGAGAGCGTGGATACCTTCGTAACCGTGTTTATTAACGTAGTTAATGAATTCGTTTCTATACTTAACCGCCGCCTGACGAGAAGAAGTAACAACCATTGCTTTTGCCTTATTGCCAAGCTCTTTCATAACATTGTTTTTGAAATGCTCGATAATAATTTCTACTTTTTGAGCGATATTCGTTTCATGCAATTCTATGTATTTGGCGATTTTACGCTTTGCCGCAATCGTTTCAAGTTCAGGGTCGTCTTCGATAGCTTTGTTAAGTTCAAAGTACGTTTTATAGGTAACGTAGTTTTGCAAAACGTCAATGATAAAGCCTTCTTCGATTGCTTGTTTCATTGAATAAAGGTCGAAAGCGACTTTTTTACCCTCTTCGTTTAAGCACCCAAAGAGTTGTAACGTAGTAGGCTTCGGCGTTGCCGTGAACGCAATCATAGATACGTTAGGTTGTTTACCGCTACGAGCAATTTCATCTTCGATAACGTCAGCCATCGAAACGTCCGTTTCTTCGACGTCAAGCACTTTTGCATCACTTAACTTTCTGCTTTCCGATAACGCATAGGTAACCGATTCCATTGCCGAGCCTGCGGTGGAAGAATGCGCTTCGTCAATGATTACCGCAAACGTTTTATCTTTCATATTATCCACAAGGTCTTTGATATACATAAACTTGTGGATAGTGGTAACGATAATCTTCGTATTGCCGTTAAGCGCAGTTGCAAGGTCGGCAGATGTGCATTTTTCATCCATAACCTTGATAAGTCCTGCTTTGTGTTCAAGCGAAAGTACGGCATCTTGTAATTGACGGTCAACAACGATACGGTCAGTTATAATGCAAACGGTGTCAAATATAACGTTGTTTCCCTTATCGTGCAAGGATGCTAAACGATGCGCAAGCCAGGCAATCGTGTTGGTTTTACCACTACCTGCCGAGTGTTCTATAAGATAATTCTTTTCCGTGTGATTTTCAATTACGTCGTTGACGATTTTACGAACGGCGTTAAATTGATGGTAACGTGGGAATATTAACGTTTCCGTAGTTGTCTTTTTGCCCGTGTCGGGGTCTTTCTTCGTTTCCTTTTGCAAGAAAATAATCTTATCAATCAAGTAAAGAACAGTGTCTTTCTTTAAGATATCTTCCCACATATACGAAACGTTAATGCCGTCTTCGTTGTGTGGATTACCCTTGCCCGAGTTGATACCGTAACCACAACCTTTGTTAAAAGGCAAGAAGAAAGAAGATTTCCCTTTTAAGTTGGTGCACATATAGACTTCGTTTAAGTCCATAGCAAAGTGCGCAAGACAACCTGCCTTAAACTTTAACAATCTTGTAGTGCAGTCACGTTCGTATTTGTATTGACGGATAGCATCTTCGTAGTTTTGTCCGCTTGTATTGCATTTAAGTTCAAAAGTAAAGATAGCAATACCGTTTAAGAAAATAACAAGGTCGATACGTTCGCCTTCTTTATGGTAAACTTCTTCCATAACGGAAAATACGTTCTTTTGATATAATGCTTCCGCTTTCGGGTTTAACGAAGTGGCTGGTTTACGATACATAAGATGTAAAACTACGCCGTTATCAAATTCTATACCGTGCTTTAATACGTCTAAAAGACAACGATTTTTCTTGTTGATTTCGTTGTTTATGTAATTAAGAATAGTTGTTTTCGTTTTGTCCTTATATAACTTTTCAAGGCGAATAAGCGTTTCCTTTTGCGTATCTTCTAAAAAGGCAAACAAAACGTCCACGTCCATTCCGTACCCTGCACTAAAAGCAGTTGAAGGGCGCACTTGATAACCGTTATCTTCGGATAACGCTTCAAGAATATATTTTTGGTAATCTTCCTTTTCTTTCAGTTGTCCGTTTTTAATTGCCATTTATTGCCTCCTTTACACGCTTTTTACCCGTAACGTATTCGTATATAAGCGATTTTTTGTGTTGTTTTATCTTTTCCAACTGTTCTTGTTTGCCTTTAACTATTGCGTCAATTTGCGAACACTTTTTATCAAGATAAGAAATTATTTCCTTTTGTTCCTTTACTTCGGGGAAAGGAATTTTAATAATTCCCAAATAAGCATTATTGATTATAGGAACTGTAGTATATAATGCATTACTTTTTGTATAGTCCATAGAAGCCAACAATGAGTAAGAAATATATTTACTACTTTCTACATTATTAGGTTTAATCGCTGTTATTTGTTGATTACTATAACAAGAATTCTCAAAATATCCAAGTTTCCCAATAGATGCAATACCGACAAAGAGTATAGAGTGTTTAGGATAGATTTTTATAGCCTCTCTTTGTATCGTTTCATTATTAACGTGCTTTTCGGAATCAAGCAACTCAATAGAACCATCGATAAAATCGCCAGGCGTAAACCAATTAACACCATCGCCGTCGATATTAACACCTTCATTGTTAGGTGGTGTAGTTCCTGTTTGCATTTTAGAAACGTCTTTGATTCGTTTTATATCCCAATGCGTAGGAATGTCACCAATCCAATCTATACCGCTTGATTTCATCGGGGCGTTTTTGTTTAAGCCTTTGGTAACCGTTTCTAATATCAACGACTTTTTATATTTTTGCAAAGTTTCTATTTGCTTTTCCAAATCGCTAATAATCTCGTCAAGCTTTAAGCATTGAGTATCGAGATAATCGGCTATGGCATTTTGTTCCCGTAATTCAGGGTATGCTATCCAAAATTGACCAAGTTGACTTCTACTAACCCTTGACATGGTTGCACCACGAGCAATTATGTTTCCGTGTTCGGCATAACCATCGGTATTCATTGCATACATAATGAACTTTTTGTTGTATTCTGCATTTGGACGCAAAATCACATTATCTACGGCAACAACATAAAAATTTTCGCCATCTGGAACTATACAAGCTCTACCGATAGGCTCGTTTAATCGAGAAATCATAAGGTCTCCAGGGAAGACCTTTAAACAATGTAATTCGTCAAAAGTCTTTTGTGAAATATATCCGCTTCCTTGGTCTTTATAATAGCCCGCGCCAACGTTGCCTGTTGTAAGATATCTGATTCCTGAATCTTCAATGACATCGCTTTCAATCCAATCGCCGTCTAAAAACAAGGTGTTTGAATCGGTTGCCAAATATTTCACTTTATTTATATTCCAAGAAACAGGAATTTCCTTAATCCAATCAATTCCGCTTGGTTTCATTTGTTCTACCATAATAAACCTCGCTTATTGTAATTCAGCGATTTTCGCTGTTAACGATTTTTCAAGTTCCATAAAGTTTTTCAACAAATCATCTGCCTTTTCAGGTGCTTTATATTCATAGAAAAATCGAGTGAAAGGGAATTCTGCGCCTTTCTTTTCTTTATTGGTTGCGCTTTCTTTCTTTTCTTCATCAAATTCGTAAAACCACATAGCATCAGGCACGTGCGGATAAACTTCCGCCTTAAAGTATTCTTCTACGTCTTGCGTGAGTTTTACGGTTTCGGTATCTTTCGTGGTAGTGTCTATAATAGCATTACCTTTTCTATCTTTTTGAACGACTGCGGTTTTATCTATCTCGGATAATACCATTGCAATTCCCGTTAAACGGCTTGCCGAAAAACCTTCAACCTTACCGATTAAAGATTTCAAATGCTTTTCAAACTCGCTATAATCCATATAAACCTTGTCGGATTTGTTTTCTTCTAAGATAGAAAGCACGTCGCTTGCAAACTTTTGTCCTGCTACGTATTTTTGATATTTATTTTCGTCTTTGGCTTCACGGGGATTCATTTCTTTCAACTCTTCAAATTCAGTTTCGTTGAAAATAGAAGAGTTTGCCGTAAAGTAAGCGCTTGTACGAAGTTTTTCTATGCTTTCACTATTTAATACCGCCTTTCTTTGAAGTGGTTGATAAACGGCGTATTCTTTATACATAAACTCTTCGACAGGGAAGATTTTAGAATATTTATTTTCTTCAAAGTCAGCGTAAAGGTTTACGATTGCCGACATACTGTCTTTGTCTATTTCACGGCGTTTTTTACCAAGCGATTTACGAAGTGGTTTCCACATATCGACAGCATTGATAAGTTGCACCTTGCCTTTACGGTCAGGGCGTTTATTTTTAGAAAGAATAAAGGCATAAATACCGATATCCGTATTGTAGAAAAGTTGGGAAGGAAGGGCAATAATCGCTTCAATTAAGTCTTCTTCAAGCATCCATCTACGGATTTGACTTTCGCCACTTGTTGTGCCACCTGCAAACAAAGGAGAACCGTTAGAAATGATAGCCGCTCTACCAACTTTATCATCCATCTTATTTATAGCGTGTTGCATAAATAACAGTTGACCATCACCCGTTCCAGGCAAGCCGTGTTCAAAACGTCCGTTTGTCTTAAATTCATCACGAACGTCTTTTTCTTGTCCTTCGGGAGCATCTTTCCCACCCCAAGCTTGACCAAACGGTGGATTCATAATTACAAGACGCATTTTTTGGTTAGGGAAACAGTCGGTCTTTAAGGTATTGGCAACCTTTTCGCCACCCATAATGTTTTTCGTATCTTGTCCTTTTATCATCATATCGGCAAGACAAATAGCGTACGAGTTGTCTATGATTTCTTGCCCGAAAAGGCGAACGTCTATTTGCGGATTTTTTCTACGCAAAAAGTCGTAAGTAGTGGAAAGCATACCACCCGAACCGCAAGCAGCGTCTAAAACCGTTGCGACTTTACCTTCTTCGGTAAGTAGGTCGTCGCAACCTTCGGCAAGCAAAATGTTTACAAGCAAACGGATAACTTCTCTCGGCGTGTAGTGGTCACCTGCTTCGGCGTTTTCTGAAAATCTACGGATGATGTCTTCGAAGATATAGCCCATTTTCATACCATCAACCGATTTAGGGTTAAAGTCGATTTCAGAGAACTTTTTAACAACACTATAAAGACGGTTGTTTTTATCCATCTTTTCAATTTGCTTTGTAAAATCAAGGTTGTTTATAATCGTTTGTACGTTTGCGGAGAATCCTTCGATATAGCTTTGGAAGTTGCTTGCAATACTATCGCTATCGTCTAAGAGTTTAGCAAGCGTATATTCGCTCGTATTATAGAAAGGATAGCCCGAAACTTGGCACAAAAGAGCCGCAGGAAGCTTAGGGTTTGCCTTATATTTAGCGATAACGGCATCTTTTTTCTCTGCCAAAGCGCACTCAAAACGACGAATAATAACCATAGGGATAATAACGTCCTTATACTTATCGGAAGTATAAGCGCCACGTAAAGAGTTAGCTATCGACCAAACAAGGCTAACCTCCTTACTCACGTCTATTGATTTATCGTCAAACATTACTTCGTAATTATATTTATTCGTCATTATTCTTCTCCTTTGTAGAATTCATAATCTTTATAATCTTTCGTTTCAATTAACTTGGTTTGTTGTTTGTTGTTTTCATCTTTGTAATACAGAAAAACCATATTCGATTTATAAACCTTCTCCAAGTCTTCTTTATGTATCCAACCATACAATTCCAATTTAATTGCGGATTTTGCTTGAATATTAAATAGTTGAACTGTTTTATGCGTTTGTGGCAAATAACTTCCATTTGAAACCTTCAAGGCTTTATCATAAGGAATATGCGTGAGAAGAATTTCTTTGCCACTATAAAACACAACTTTTATATCTCTTATAAGTTTAGTGTCTGCGCTTGAATTATAAATTTCAAGAAATATTTTGTAACCAAAAGTCTCTGAATTTTCTATTGATGTCGCCTCACACTCATCCTGTGCTTGAAATTCCCCATTAATGCCATTGCCTGCAAAAATGGATAATTTCCCTTTGCGTGATAAGTTGTTAAGCCACCAACCAACAACGCCGCCTAATATTGAGCCGACAACGCCAATTATTGTACCTAAGTTATCACATATTGCTTTCCAAAACATTGCTTTCTCCTAATCAAATCGTATCGACATTGAATGATGCTAATAGTTTTTCCATTTGTTGTATTTGCTCATTTGTCAATTGAGGATTATTTAATAATCTTAGTTTTTCACCAATTACAGGATTTTTCATTAATATTTCACAAACGTCAGGTGGGGGAACCTTTCGGATAATCGAATATAATCTATCTAATTCCCTTTGATTTTCACCACCTGGCTTAAGAGCATTGATTATATTTTGATAAATTTCTGATGTTGGAGCATTTATTCCTTTTTCTATGTAAGTCACATTAGAAGGAGATAATCCTACGGCAGTTGCAAACTTACGCAAAGATAGTTTCTTTTCATTACGCAATTTAGAAATCAACTCACCCAAAGCACTTTTTTCTTCGCTTTGTTCACTAAAGTTTTTCTTTGCCATAATTACCTCCTTTTCATCCGTTGTGTTCTATGTTCTATAACACATAACAATTATAACACATTAAAGTATTTTTTGCAAGAGGTTAATATCAAGAAATTAAAAAAGCACCTTAACTTGCACCTTTGCTTACCATAAAAAGAAAACCCATACGAAATTCATCGTATGGGTTAATTCAATTTGTTGAGATTTCCATCTAAATTTGGCTTATGATTGGCTTATTTGGCTTATCTTTTTTGATATCAAAAGTGCCAAAAAGGTCTTATAACATAAGGGTTTTCAACTCTTAGTTATCAGCGAGAGGCTTCATTGTTGGGAAGAGGAGCACGTCGCGGATGGATGGGGAGTCGGTAAGGAGCATTACGAGGCGGTCGATACCGAAGCCGAGGCCGCCTGTTGGTGGCATGCCGTACTCGAGGGCGTTTACGTAGTCGTAGTCTACCTCTGCGAGTGAGTTAGGGTCTTCCTTGAGCTTTTGTGCCACTTGGTATTCAAATCTGCCCTTTTGGTCGATTGGGTCATTAAGCTCACTGAATGCGTTGCCGTATTCGGTTGCGTTAATGAAGTATTCAAAGCGCTCTGTGAACGCTGGGTTCTCTGGCTTTCTCTTTGCGAGTGGGCTGTTTTCTACTGGGTAGTCATAGATAAACGTTGGTTGGATAAGCTTTTCTTCAACGTAAGCGTCGAATAATTCGATAAGAACTCTGCCCTTTGTTGCATCGTCGTCAACCTCAACGTGGAGCTTCTTTGCAACCTCTCTTGCTTCTGCGTCAGACGCCCAATCGTTATAGTCAACGCCTGCGTATTTCTTAACTGCTTCAGCCATTGTGAGTCTTTCCCAATGTCCCATGTCAATTTCTACGCCTTGGAACGTGATTTTTGTTGAGCCACAGATTTTTTCTGCAAGAAGCTTATAAAGCTCCTCAACTAAATCCATCATATCCTTATAGTCAGCAAATGCTTGGTAAAGCTCGATAGATGTAAACTCAGGATTGTGCTTTGTGTCCATTCCCTCGTTTCTGAAAATTCTACCTACCTCGTAAACTCTGTTCATACCGCCAACGATAAGACGCTTTAAGTAAAGCTCTGTTTCTATACGGAGTGTCATACGAAGGTCAAGTGTATTGTGGTGAGTTACAAATGGCTTTGCACTTGCGCCAATTTCCATAGGAACAAGGATAGGTGTATCAACCTCTAAGAAGCCCTTATTGTCAAGGTAGTTTCTGATTTCCTTAAGAATTTGTGAACGCTTATAGAATGTGTCCTTAACCTCTGGATTTACGATTAAGTCAACGTATCTTTGTCTGTATCTTTGCTCTTGGTTTGTTAAGCCGTGATACTTTTCTGGGAGTGGATGAAGGGACTTTGATAAAAGTGTTGCCTTCTTTGCATGGATTGAGATTTCGCCTGTTCTTGTTCTGAAAACGAAGCCCTCAACACCGATAATATCGCCAATATCCCATGCTTTTTTAAATGCATCGTATGCTTCCTCGCCTAAATCGTTCTTTGAAACGTAAAGCTGGATTTTGCCTGCATCGTCAAGTAAATGAGCGAATGAAGCCTTACCCATAATTCTACGGGACATCATTCTACCTGCTACTCTTACAGGAATTTCCTCGCCCTCAGCTAAGGTTGGCTCCTTTTCTTCAAAGAGTGCAACCGCTTCCTTGCTTGTATGAGTTACGTCATACTTTGTGATAGCGTAAGGGTCATTGCCTGCTTCCTGCATAACTCTTAGCTTTTCACGTCTTATAAGTCTTTGCTCGCTGAGGTCTTCCTCAGCTACAACGTTTTCATTGTTAATTACTTCTGCCATTTTATATTAGTCTCCGATTTTACTATTATTTACCGATTATTTCTTTGTTCTTTCGATAGAAACAACGGTTACTTCCTTTTCGCCTGATGGTGCGTAGATATAAACAATATCTCCTGCCTCGTGGCCGATAAGAGCGCTACCGATTGGGGAAAGGTCTGAGATTTTGCCGTGAAGTGGATCAACCTCGTTTGAGCCTACGATATCGTAAGTCTTTTTTGAGCCGTCCTTATATTCGATTACAACGGTTGAACCGATTGAAACAACGCCCTTGTTTGCTTCTTCATCGCTCATGATAATAGCGTTCTTGATAAGCTCCTCAAGCTCAGCAATTCTTGCTTCGTTCATACCCTGTTGGGTTCTAGCTTCATCGTATTCGCTGTTTTCTGATAAGTCGCCTAAATCTCTTGCTGCTTTAAGTGCTTCTTTAATTTCTTCTCTTTTTACGGTTTTTAAAAAATCAAGCTCGTCAATTAATTTTTGATAGCCCTCTTGGGTATATTTTTTCTTTTGCTCTGCCATACTGGTTTACCTGCCTTCTATATTTCAAAATTATTAACTATTTAATTTGCGCCCTTCATGGTATTTACGGCGCTTTGTAATTGGTTATCCTCGCTGTCGGTATATTCAAAGGGGCTTTTGCCCTTTAAATCATCGCTTAATTCAACTTTAACGTCAGGCTCTATGCCTACGCCGTCATAGTTTTCCGTTTTTGGCGGATTATATTTGTTTGTGGTTAAGCGAAGTCCTGTTCCGTCAGGGAGCATATAAATTGTTTGCATTGAGCCTTTACCGTAGGATTTTGTGCCTACTAAAATTGCTTTATCATAATCTCTTAATGCACATGCAAAAAGCTCAGCTGCGCTTGCGGTGTTCTCGTTTATTAAAACAGCCATTGAGTCAATGCCCTTAACGTAATTTGCGTCCGAGGTGTGTGTTCTTAACACGTTTCCGCTTGCATCGGTAACGTACGCTAAATCTCCCTTAGGGAGCAAGTAATCAAGCACCTCGATTACTGAGGTAAGCGTTCCGCCCGGGTTGCTTCTTACGTCAAATACCAAGGAAGTAACGCCCTTGGATTTTAAATCCTCAACTGCATTTTTAAATTGTTCCGGAACTGCATTATTGAATTCAATAATACGGATAACTCCAACTGTTTTATCATATTCGTATTGATGATAAAATATTGTTTCCGTTTCTACTTTTCTACGTGTTGCTGTGGCTGTAAGCTCCTTACCGTCGCGAATAAGTGTAAGCTGAACGGTTGTGCCGTTTTCGCCCTTAACCTTATCAAGAGCAACGTAATAGCCTAGCTCACTAACGCTTTCGCCGTCAATTTTAATTACTACATCGCCAGCTTGGATGCCTGCCTCGTGTGCAGGGGAGTCCTTCATAACAGAGAGAATCTTTATTGCGTCATATTCTTGGCTATAATTTACGTAAACGCCGATGCCCACGGTTTCGCCTTGGCTTTCCTGGGTTAGAGTTTTAAAGTCATCTGCGGTGTAATATTCGCCATAATGGTCGCCTGCTCCTGCAACGTAACCATTCATTACGTAGTAAAGAAGCTTATCCTCATCAATTTTGTTGGCGTATGCGTTTCGATAATAGTAATCAATCATTGCAAGCTTGTAGTAAAGCTCTGCGTTTCTGTTATCCTCAGGCAATGAGTTAAACATTTCAACAACCGATTTGAATACGCCCATTTCGCCGTATTTATCCTCGATAATGTCATTGTATTCCTCGTATATTTCCGCTTTTTCACGGTTGAATATACCTGTCATTATTAAAAACGTTGTTTCAAACGTGATAAGAATTGCTAAAACGATGGATAAAATAAGAACCAATACGCTAACTCCGGATTTTTTCACTTCTGCATTAGCGATTCCTTCATTTTGTATTTTATTTTGCATCTCATTTTGCATTTCATTATCAAAAATTTCTTGGTTTTCCACTTTTTACTCCTCTTGTATTTTGTCCAAAGAGGTCTTAGAACTTAACAGGCTTTGATGTTAAATATCTCTTAACCATCAACGCTACCTTGAAGGTAATTGCGTGGTCGAATTGACGAAGGTCAAGTCCTGTTAATTTTCTTATCTTTTCAAGTCTATATACTAACGTGTTTCTGTGTACGAAAAGCTTTCTTGAGGTTTCAGACACGTTTAAGTTGTTATCAAAGAACACTTGAATTGTTTGGAGTGTTTCCTTATCAAGTGTTTCAAGTGAGCCGTGCTTAAATACTTCAGTTAAGAACATTTCGCAAAGTGTTGTTGGTAATTGATAAATAAGTCTGCCAATACCGAGGTTTTCGTAGCTGATAATTTCCTTTTCGCTTTCAAACACCTTGCCAACCTCGATAGCGATTTGCGCTTCCTTATAGGATCTTGCAAGGTCCTTAATATTGTCAACAATCGTACCGATACCGATACCAACTCTGCAGTAAAATTCAGAATTTAACGTATCGCTAACGCTTTGTGCAAGCTGTTCAAGCTGTAATGAGGTTACGTCATCCTCAAGCTCTCTTACAACAACGATATCCTGCTCGCCTGTTGAAATAACGTAATCGCGAGTTTTGTCAGGGAACATATTTTGAATAATGTCAAATGGTAAAAGCTCAGTTCTTGAATAGAAACGAATTAAGAGAACTGCTCTGTGCTCGTTTCCGTCAAAATGAAGCTCCTTGCTCTTTGCATAAATGTCGCTTGGAAGAATGTTATCCATAATGATGTTCTTAACAAAAGAGCTTTTGTCAAATTTTTCATCATAGAGGTTTTTAATGTTAGATAATGCTACTGCAAGAATTGATGAATACTTCTCAGCAGTTTTATCGCTACCCTCAACGAACACCATAAATTCAACCTTAGCGCCGCTTCCGATATGGCGATAGGTGTAGCCGTCAACTACTAATGATTCAGTAGTGAAGGTCATATCCTCTTTTGCCTTTTCGTGTACGTTGCCGATTTTTGAAAGGTCGCTGCAAGCAACTACGCTTCCTGTGTCATCAATAACACCGATAACTCTATCTACTGCATCGTGCATTTGATGAATGATACCTTGAAACAATCTGTTTGACATATTTTACCCTCCGATATTTTTTCATATTTTCGTGATTTTTGTGCAAAATGTTCATGGTTGTTATCATTTTACACTATTTTTAGGGTTTTTTCAATAGTTTTTTGAAACTTTTTTGTGAAAATTGCACATTTTGTTGTGATTTTACACAAAAATTCATATTTCCGTTTCGTATGCAATACAGGAAAGAGCGAAGGTTGGCGCAGTTTCACATCTTAAAATTCTTTTGCCAAGTCCTGCCAAATGCATATTTTTTTCTTTGGCAAGCTGTACCTCTTTTTGTGAAAAACCGCCCTCAGAGCCGATTATTACGGCAATATCCTCGCCGATTTCATTGCTTTTTAAGATATCCTTTAATGATTTTGTGCCGTCGCCCTCGTAGCAGAAAATTGCAAGTGAGCATTTTGATGCTTCTTCAAGCATTGACTTAAAATCAAGAATTTTTTCAACCTTTGGTATAATTCCGCGTCCGCTTTGCTTAGCACCGCTTTCGGCGATTTTTTGGTATCTTTCTAATTTCTTTTTCTCGTCCTTTTTGTCGATTTTAACAACGCATCTTTCAGATGAAAAGGGGATAATCTCACAAGCTCCACATTCTACGGACTTTTGGATTATTGTTTCCATTTTGTCGCCCTTGGATAGCGCTTGATATAGCTTGATATAATGCTTGGGCTCCGTATCGCTTTGAGCCTCGCTTTCCACTGCGGCATATACGGTTGTGTCGGTTATTTTTGAGAGAGCGCATGAATATACGTTTTTTTGCATATCGCAAACCTCAATTTTCTCTCCCACCGCCATCCTGAGTGAGCGTGAAATGTGATGAGCGTCATCGCCGTTTATTACGATAGTTTTTTGTCCCTCGTATTCTTCGATTTGCTGTCTCCTAATAAAAAATCTTGGCATAATACACTCCTTTGATTTTGTGTCCGTTTTATATATTAGCATTATTATATAAATTTGTCAACATTTTTTAACTGTCAGTAGTTAGATTTGATATCCAATAAAAAACAGTCCCGTTGAGCTTATCTCTTGGGACTGTTTACTTTAATTATTTACTTGTGCGTAGGTTATAGCACTTGGTGTGTCTTGGGATTTATCAAACAGATATTTGATTGCTGTGCCGTCATATGAGTATGCACACATTATGAGCGACGTATTAAAGGTTGACTTCGTAAAGCCTGTAAGCTTAAATTCAAAGCTTGAATATTGAACGCTTATCTCTGCTAAAACTGCTTTTTTGCCCTCAATTACGGACACGCTTCCGTCCTTTATTTCAATGGCGGAGCTATTATCGCCTGCGCCGTAAGCTACAATGCCGTACTTAAGTGTTTTTCCAAATGTCTGTGTGTATGCTTTATAGGAAGTTTCATTTACGTCATAGCCAACACAAAGAGCTGTGCCGTCGTCCTTTATTGAGTAGCCTAAAAACGTAATAATTGGGTCATATACTTGACATGTTTTAATTTCAATACCGCATTTTGCACACTTTGTAGCTTTATAGAATTCGGTTACTGCATCGGTGTATTTTAACGCGCCTTCGTCTTCTTTTTCGTGATTACCGTTATAGAAAACGTCGCATATATCATAACGCTTATAAATAACCGCGTTATAGCCGGTGGCTCCGTTTGCAACCTCATCCTCAGTTGCGAATTTTACTCTGCCTGTACCTTTAAGTGTAGTGATGAACGCGTCTATTTCAGCATCGTTTTCGCCTACAACGTAGAAATTAAGAATAGAGCCGTTACTAAACCAAGCATTTTGCGGTTGATTATAGAAGGTCGCTTCTGATGGAATATAAACCCTTTGAAGGTTAGTTTTGCTTGTGCCACCTTCATCGCCAACAATGTTATAGCCTAAGCTAATAGGTCCATCACCGAAGTTTATGGATTCAACTTTTGTTGCACGGAATGCGCCATCCTCAACCTTTGTAACACTGTTTGGAAGCACAATATTTCCGGCAAGTGGTGTTGTATAGAATGCGCAATAGCCAATAGTTTCAAGCATTTGAGTTTTTGAGAAATCAAATGAAGTAAACTTACATCCTCTAAGAGAATTTGAGCCGATAGCTTTAAGCCTTGAGCCCTCCTCTAATACTAAATTGCTTACAGGTGCGCCGTTAAATGCATCATATTGTATATCCTCAACGGCTGCAGGAATATAAACAGTTTCAAGGGATTTCCAGCTGCTTGTAAATGAGGTGTTTAAAATTATCGTAGTTGTTGACGGTAAATATACGGTTGTAACGTTTATTGCATCGCCGTTACAGTTTAAGCCCTGTAATGCTTTAGGCGCATATCCCTCTGTATAGTTAAAATCTCTAAAGTCAACAACCTTAACGTCTTTCCAGCTATACGTGCCGTCTGCGGTGTCTAAGGTCTTGTAAAGGTTATCTCTGCCCACAACCCACATATTGCCCCATGTGTAAATCTCACAGTACGCTGTTGCTGTTGTATTGTCTGTAAATGTAAGCTTTACATCACAGTATCTTTCAAGCCCCTTTGCGCCTACGCTTATTGCAAAAACACAAAAGAATACCATGGCAATAACTGTGATAAGTAACAATTTTCTTTTCATATTCTCTCCTAAAAAATGAATTGTGCTTATGGTTCGTACTGACTAATCAGTATATCTATGCTCCTCGAAGTTAATATCCGGTGTTGACATAATAGCATAGTCGATATAGAAATCGTTGCCTGTTTCTTCCGTTTCCTTGATTACTAAAATTGAGTTGGTTTGATAGAACATTGCTCCCTCGTGGAAGTTAAGGGAATTATATAGAGTTACATAGTATCTTGTGCCGTTTTCCACATAGGACATTTGAACATCCTTTGTGTGATAGTGCAATGCTCTATGCTCGTTTAACTGTAATGCGCCGATATTTTCGCCCTCAACAAGTCCGTCAAAGATTGAAAAGTCAGGACCCGGGGATTGCATGTGCAGATTATTTTCAACGTTAGCGCTACTCTTGAATTTCGTAGCGAGTAATTCAATAATTGTAGTTCCAACAGAGAAGCTGTCCGTTATGTATTTTGGATTATTAATTAAAAACTCAATATATCCGTCCTCATCCTTGGAATTTACAAGCTTTGTTACGTACTTGCAGTACGGATTATAGGTAGTATCCCATGACGCGGCAGGTCCGCCCAACGGTGTGAAATAAAGCTCGAAAACCTTATCGTTTTCTGTACCGATATAAACAATTTGCTCATCCAAAGGAATGATATCGCCCTTGCCGTCTAAAAGCAAGTCAATTTGCATTGTGGTACGAAGCTGAGCAAGACGTCTAAACAAAACAAGCTCGTTTTTATCTTGATAATCTGCCATTAGCTGAACAAAATTATATGTTACACGATAAATTTCATCGTGATCGCAAATAACCGCGCCTGTTTGTCTGTAATCAAGACCGTTTCTGCCAAGGTAGTCAACGCCGTCAACATTCGTACAGCCTACCCATACAGCCTTGCCCCTGTCGTTACCCTCTCTGTCAATGTAATTTGATACGGTGCACGTCTTTAAGTGCATCATATTCGTTCCACCGTTATCAAGAAGCCAGCCTGATTTTATAGCCACCATATAGTCGGAAATAACCTTGCCCTCAATGTAGCAAGGGTCGTTTAAGTGGCTGTTAAAGTACTTAATAAAGTCCACGTCTGCCTTTTTCTTAGATGCGTTAATTTTAACACTTCCCGCATTAAGCTGACCTATAACGGTTACGTTAATACCGTATCTTGCCGCCTCGCAAAGTAGGAACGTAAGACGGTAATAGCCTGTCTCTAAATCATAATCTGCATCGTAGAGGTTTTTAAGATTGCCGTATTCCTCACTGCTTTCATCAAGACAGCCTGCAAGTGAGCCGGATATACGGTATGAGGTTAAGCAAATATCCACATTTTTATCAGGATATTTTTTCTTATACTGTATCGCTTGATAAACCATTTGAATTTGGGCAAAGTTAGGATTGTTTTGCGATTCGTTCTTTTCACGGAAGGAGGTGTAAATCGTAACATCCTTGCCGTTTATGTCCTTATAAACTATTTCGTTTCTGCTTAAATAGTTATTATCAAGGGGTGCCATTACCTCATCACGCTTGTTTAGCTCATCAATGGTAAGTGGCTTTTCGGGCTCTACGTCCTCTTTTTCCTCTTCCTTGCCTGTGTCAGTGCTTGTATCCACACCTGTGTCGGTGTTTACGTCATCCGTGGACGTGTCGGATGACGTATTACCGTTACATGACGCTATAAAAAGGATACTAAAAAGTATAGCAAGAGAAAGAAGCGAAATTAAAATTCTTTTGTTTAATTTCATTAGTTAGCTCCCTCGGAAATATCAGTAATTGTACCGTTAATATCCTCAGCACTATAAGTGAAATTAGCAAGATTAATATATAGCTTACCACCGTTATTTACAATACCGTCGCCCTTGTAGTCAGTGTTCTTGCCTAAAGTTCCTGCATTAATTGTAAGAGATGAGGAGGAGCCTGTAATGTAGACAAATCCACCGTAGTATTTTCCTGAAGGAACTGCGTTATTGCTTGCCTCGGCTAAGTTATCAATAGTAACTACCGCACTACCGCCTAAATACATTGCGCCGCCGCTTGCGCCACTTGTGTTATCACTTGCTGATACTGTGCCAAGCTGAGCATTCTTAAGTGCATATAAGTAAATACCGCCGGCAGATTTACCTGAGCCTGCTGTATTACCTGTAAGAGTAAGCACCTCAATATCAATACCAACAGAGCTACCTCTAAAGTAGAGTGCGCCGCCGTGGTTTGTAACGGAGCTATTTCCTGTTGCTATAATTTCGTTTGCAGTAAATGTTGCTTTTGTATTGTAAATATAGATTGCACCGCCACCGCCGTTTGCAAAGTTGTTACTAAAGACGTTTTGTGTAATGGTTGTACCTTTTCCAATTGTGATAGAAGCAGTTTTTTCCTCCGCTACTGAAATAACGCCGCCGTTACCGCTCTTTTTGCCATCTCCGTCGGAATAGCCTGTTGCTTTATTTCCGTTAGCATATATACCGTTGACGGTTACGCTACCGGTTAATATACCGATAGCGCCGCCGTGAGCAGATTCATTTTCTGTGAACGTTGCATCAGTAAGCTCTACACTTGCACCGTTATTAACGTATATAGCACCGCCAAAGCCTTCTGTTGAGTCAAGAGTTGCAATATTGCCTTTAAATGTAACGTTATTTGCAGTAAGAATTGATGTTGCTTTCTTTTCATCAGTTACATCAGATAAATCGCAGGTAATACTAATTGCGCCGCCTGACTTAGCCTTGTTACCTTCAAACGTAGCATTATTGATTGTTACGGTTGTTGTAACGCCTGCTTTTGATGAAATATTAATTACACCGCCGTTGCCGTCCTTTGCAATATTATTTTTCGCTGTAAGACCGTTTATTGTAAGTGTTCCGTTTGGAATGTAAATACACGTACCGAACTTAGTTGCGGTATTATCGTTCATTGTGCCGTTATTAATAGTTACTACTGAATTAGTGTTGATATAGTAAACGCCGTATTTTGAGCTGTTTTCTAAATACTTATCATTTGTGGATGTAAGCGTTGTTTTTGTTAAGTAAATAAGACCGCTTGCACCGTTATTTTTCTCAAACGTTGAATTTGAAATTGTTAAGCCCTTTGAGCTTGTTGAGTAGATGATACCACCGTTGTCTGACGCATTACTTCCTGTTACAGTACAGCCATCAATAGTTACGTACGAAGTATTTATGTAGAATGTGCCACCGGTTTTGGTTACTGTGTTTTTATCAAAGGTACAAGATTTAATTTCGTAGCTTGTGCTTTGGAAAATTGCAATAGCGCCACCGTTTGATGCAGTATTTTCGCTAAATTCTGCATTTTCAATAGATCCTGTACATTCATCGATGTAGAATGCTCCGCCACCTGCTTGGCTACCTGTTGAGGTTGCCTCGTTATTTACAAATGAGTTTTCTCCATCAATGGTAATTTGTGAGTATGCGCAGTACATAAATCCGCCGTTACCTGCGCTATTGCCTGTGGCGGTTACGTTAGCGCCTTTAAAGGTTGAATTGGAGTTAATATAGAATGCTCCGCCCTTACCTATTGTTACTTTCTCGGTAGTTTCGCCTGTTGGCTCGCCCGTTGTTTCATCAAGGACATTACTTATTTCAGTATGACCCTTAGCCATATTGTCGCTTAAAGTAACGTTAGTTAATTCTATAGTTGACTTTGAAGTGTACATAACACCGCCATTTTCAAGAGCCGCATTGCTTACAAATGAGACAACGTTGCCCTTAAACGTTGACGTACTGAATAATGACACCGCACCACCGTAAATAGCGCTGTTTAATTCAAAGATTGAATTATCAACTATATAGTCGGAGTTAGATGAATAAATTGCACCGCCGCCGTATGGACTCTTAGTTGTTGAAGAGTTTGACTTAAAGTCGGTATATGATATGGTAACTACTGAGCGAGTGCTCTTAGTTTCGATAATATCTTTACCGTCAGCATCTGTGCCTGTTACGATTTCCTCTGTTTGCACGTAGGAGCAAATAGCACCGCCGTTACCTACTGTTGTATTATCGCTAACTAAAATTCTCTTGTCAGCACTACCTGTTAAATTAAGCTTAGAGCCACTTAAGTAAAATGCACCGCCGTTTGCGTCGTTACATACGCTACCCGAAATTGTACCGCCTGAAATATTAAGTGTAGAGCCGGAAAGATATGCAAATCCGCCGCCCTTAGTTGTTGCAATATTGCCTTCGCCTGTCACGGATTCAATTGTCATTTTACCGTCGGTAATTGAAATAGCACCGCCACCTTTAGCAGAGTTATTTTCAAATACCGCATTTTTTATTAAGGTAGGCGTTTCAGTATCGGAGCTTGAATACGTATAATGAATACCGCCACCGTAATATAAAGCGGAGTTATTTTTAAATTCTGCATAGAAAATTTGAAGCTGACCTGATGAATTGCATATAGCACCACCGTTTTTGCCTGTTGCTGTATTTGAGTCAAATAACGTGTTACCGTAAATAACTATATCGTTGTTGTTTTGTGCATAGAGAGCGCCACCGCCCTTGGCAGTATTACCTTGGATTACAATATTAATTGTCTTGTTATCGCCATCCATTGAGCCAAGATA
The DNA here is from genome assembly GCA_045632345.1 of Eubacteriales bacterium. Lineage (GTDB taxonomy): Bacteria > Bacillota > Clostridia > Oscillospirales > CAG-272 > RGIG2000. The sequence continues at coordinate 176,501 of JAZQWM010000040.1, forward strand.
CGTAATAGCACTGCTTGCATTGGAAGCAAACATAACGCCGCCGTACGAGGTAGCCTCATTATTCTTAATTGTGCCTGCCTCTACGTTAAATTCTCTGCCGTTAAAGATAAATCCGCCATAGCTTGACTTGTTACCTGAAATTTCACCGCCATAAACGTTAACTGTGCCTGCATTGTAGATAACGCCGCCGTAGCTTGAGTTTTTATAGCCCTCAACCTTTTCTTCTTCAGGTGTTGAGGAGTTGTAAGCAAGGTTTACCTCATTATCCTTAATTACGCCACCGTAAATATTGAAAACGCCGTCATTGATGATAGCAACACTACCGCCGATAAGCTCGTTTTCGTTTAATGCATATTTTGTATCTAAAATTTTCTCGTTGCCTAATTTCTTGTGGTTTTGAATTACAACGCCGTCATAGATATTAAGCACAGAGCCGTTAGTCATAAAGAATACTGTACCTGTTACCTTGTCGGTAAGATTTGCTTTATTACCGTCAAGTATGATGGTTGCATTTTCCTCAGGCTTAATTGTAAGCTGTGCTTTTTTGTCCTTTAAGATAAGGTTATTACCGAGATTATCCTCGCCAAGCACGAAAAGGTCTCCAAGGAACTGCGCATCTCTTGTTAATGTATAATTGCCCTTTGATGTAATTTCAGTATTGCCTGTTACATAAATTGTGTCGGTTAAAATGATATTATCACCTAAAAGGATTTTATCAACGCCACCATCAATTCTTGTTTTAAGCTCGTTAAATGTCTTTGTTTCACAAAGCTCAAAGCTTGCTGTAATTTTCTTATTTTCCGTTACAATGCCACTTGCATTAAATTCTCTATCATCATCAAGCCAGCCTTTAAAAACATAGCCTAATTTTGTTGGCTCTGTAAGAGAGTAAATACCATCAGCTGGTAAATTTACTACGCTTTCCTTACCATCAATATCAAGTGTAATTGTATAAACGATAGGTAATTTTTCTATTACATCTGTTTCAAAGTAGTTTTCGCAAAGGCTGCAATCTCTGCGCTTTTCGCCCTCTGTATCGCAGGTTGCTTTTATAGTTTCGTACCATGTGCCAAAGGAGTGTCCGCCCTCTGTAAGCACGGATAAGGTATCGTATTCAGCCACGTTACAGCGTGAGCAAATTCTCTTTTGCTCGCCCTCGGTTGAGCATGTTGGCTCTTTTGTTGTTTGCCATGCGCCAAAATCGTGTCCGCCTGATGTTAATACAGGAATTTCATCGCTTTCCTTGTTTTCGCAATATGCGCAATCACGCATTTTAGTACCTGTCTCGGAGCAGTTTGGCTCAAGTGTTACGTACCATTCTCCATAGGAGTGTCCGCCCTCGTCAAGTGCGGTAAGCTTTTCTGCCTGTGGCTTTTCGCAATCAAGACAGTATCTAATTCTTTGTCCCTCGCTTGAGCATGTCGGCTCAATGGAAATTGCCCATTCGCCGTATGTATGTCCGCCCTCTGTAAGCTTAGGCAAAATAGCACTTTCCTTATATCCGCAAGCACATTCTCTTTCCTGCTTGCCATCGCTTGAGCATGTTGGCTCGATGATGGTCTGCCATGCATTTAAGAATGTATGGTAATTCCCATTTTCAGCCATTGCTTGAGCGTCAATGTCGTTACAGAGGCTGCATACTCTATGCTTAGCACCTGCTAGTATACAACTAGGCTCTGAGTCAACAATCCATTCGCCATATGCATGAGCGGTAATGTCCTTAGGAATTTCAACGAATTCCTTTTCTCCGCACAAATTGCAGATTGCCTCCTTTATGCCGACACTACTACAAGTTGCATTTTCTGTAACCTGGTATTCGCCGTATTCGTGCTTACATTCACAGGATGACATCAAAAGAGACACCAATATAAATGCAAGTATGGATAGTAATAAAAGTGATTTTTTAAAGCTTCTCATATCAATCTCCTTAATGCGTATAAAACGCTATAATATTACATCATATATTATAACATAAAATACAGAATGTGTCAATACACTTATATTTTGCAATTTTTTACTAAATTTTTTCTTTAAAATATTGCAATAAATGCTACTGTATGATATACTTTAAGGTAACACAAAACAGCATATGAAACGAGGAAATTATGCTAAATAACGAAGCAAAAAAAAGAAAAATCCCAAGCTTCTTTGAGGGTATTACTACAAAAGAGGAATGGGAAGAAAAAAGAGGCGAAATTAAGGAGCTTTTTTTAAGAGAGGAATACGGCTTTTTGCCCGAGAAAATCGTGCCAACCGTTACCGAGGAGCAGCAATACATTGGCTTTGCAGGTAAGGGAGATTGGAAAAGCGTATTTTTTACCTTTGAAAAAGAGGGAAAAAGCCACACAGTACGCACCGAATTAGTTCTTCCAAGAGACAAAAAGTGCGCAGATGTGTTCGTATTTATTGATTTTGAAGCAGGCGTGCCTAACAAGTATCTACCCATGGAGGAAATACTTGATAACGGCTACGGCGTTATGATGTTCTGCTACAAAAACGTAACAAGCGATGATAACGATTTTACAAACGGTCTTTGCTCTTTATTCTGCGATAGTGAGGGTAAATGCTCCTTTGGTAAAATTTCACTTTGGGCGTATATGGCTATTGCATGTCTTGACTACCTAAAAGCAAGAAATAATATTGGCAAAATCGCAGTTTTAGGTCATTCACGCCTTGGTAAAACTGCTCTGCTTGCTTCTGCACTTGATGACAGATTTGACCTGACCTGTGTCAATAATAGCGGCTGCTGCGGTGCGTCGGTATCCCGTGGCAAGATAGATGCAAACGAAAATATTGTTAAAATTACAGATACGTTTCCATTTTGGTTTACCAAGGAATATTTCAAGTACAGAGACAATGAGGACGCTCTCCCCTTTGACCAGCATATGCTCCTTAGCTTAGTTGCGCCAAGACCTGTTATGATAGGCGGTGCTATCCAGGACGTATGGGCGGACAACGAGGGACAAATGCTCTCCTGCTACCTTGCTTCTCCAATTTGGAAGCTATACGGTAAGGACGGCTTTATTTCAGAAAACAGACTGCCACTTGTGGGCGACCATTTCTTAGAGGGAAATATCACATTCCACCTTCGCGAAGGAACACACTTCCTTTCACGATATGATTGGAACGTTTATATGAAAAAGTTTAAGGAGCTTTTACATAAATAGCGATTAGCAGTAAGCTGATGGCGAAATTTGATAAACAATTATTACAATTTTTAATAGCAAGGCAATTATCTAACCTTGCTAACGTCTAACAACTTAAAATTTATGGAGGAAATTTTACAATGATTAAAATTAGCGCATTTGCTGATGAAGCTTCAAACGAATTAGTTGGACAAATTGAGGCTTTAAAGAGAAATAATATTGAATATCTTGAAATTCGTGGAGTTGATGGACAAAATATTAAGGAAATCAACTACGAAAAAATTCAAGAGATTAAGAAAACACTTGATGAAAACGGGATTAAGGTTTGGTCTATCGGCTCTCCTGTGGGCAAATATAAGATTGATGACGATTTTGAAAGACAAGTTGAGGAATTTAAAAAGCTTTGCGAGTTTGCCAAGATTTTAGGCGCAAAGCGTATTAGAATGTTTAGCTTCTTCTCTAAGGACGAGGAAAAGGTTTTTGCAAATTTACAAAGATTTGTTGACGTATGCCCAGAGGACGTTATTATGTGCCACGAAAACGAAAAGGGCATTTTCGGCGACGATATTGAGGGCTGCCTCAAAATCCATCAAAAATTTGACAGAATCAAGATGGTTTTTGACCCTGCCAACTTTATTCAATGTGGTGTAAACACTCTTGAGGCATGGGAAAAGCTACACACATACGTTGATTATATGCACATTAAGGACGCTTTAGAGGACAAAAGAGTTGTTCCTGCAGGATATGGCATTGGCAACGTTGAAAAGCTTGTTAATATGTACCACGCTCAGGGCGGCGAGGTTGTAACATTAGAGCCACACCTTATGGTGTTTGATGGTCTTAAAGACCTTGAAAACGGCGAGAGCATTGATGACTCTGCTCCTGTTTATCCGGACAATAACACCGCATTTGATGCAGGCGTTAAAGCATTAAAGGATATACTTAACAGAATATAGGGGACAGGAGTCAGGAGACAGAGGTCAGGGAGCGGTAAATGTTGACTGTACTCACACATTTTGTTTCTCACTCATTTTTATTGTTCTAAAAAATTGCAATACATTAAATTAAATTTATTTTTGGAGGATAAAGATATTTGAGGTGGCAATGGTCTAACCTTCCCTGTGAGCGTTATCGAACCCCTATCCCCTGTATCCTATCCCCTATAAAAATTTTACGGAGGAAAATTTTTATGCATATAGGTGCACAATTCTACACATTAAGAGACCACTGCAAGACTTTAGAGGATTTTAGCGAAAGTCTTAGAAAGGTAAAGGAAATCGGCTACGATTACGTGCAAATTTCAGGCGTTTGCGCTTATGAGCCTGAATGGTTAGCTGAGCAGCTAAAAAAATACGATTTAAAATGCGTTCTTACACACTGGGGCGCTGAGGACATTAAAAATAACACAAAAGAGGTTTTAGAAAAGCATAAGGTTTTCGGCTGTAACTACGTTGGTATCGGTTGTATGCCACCTTGGGCAACAGAGGAAAACACAATCAAATTTATTGCTGACTTCAAAGAGCCTGCAAGGATTTTAAAGGAAAACGGCGGTAAGCTATTCTACCACAACCACCACTGCGAATTTAACAGATGCTCTGACGGAGAAATGATTTTCGATAAGCTCATTAATGCTTTTGAGCCTGATGAAATGTCCTTTACTCTTGACACATATTGGGTACAATACGGCGGCGGCGACGTTTGCTCCTACCTTGAAAAGCTTAAGGGCAGATGCGAATGTATTCACTTAAAGGACCTTGCTATCGTTGAGGATAAGCATCAAATGGCATCTATCGGCTCAGGTAGTATGGACTTTGTAAAAATCTTAAAGACCGCAAAGGAAATCGGCGTTGAATATGCACTTGTTGAGCAAGATAATTGCAACGGAGAGGACCCATTTGTGTGCTTAAAGAAGAGTTTTGACTATATTAAATCTCTTGGATATTAATAGCTTAACTAACCTTGCTAACAGCTGACGGCTAAAAATTTACGGAGAAAATTTTTCTATGTTCAGAACAGAAGCAAAATACATATATGAAAATGCAATCAAAGACAACCTACCAGATAGCGCGGTAAAAAAGGCGATTGAGACGTTGCCAAGCTATAACGGCAAGCTAATTTTAGTTTCTATCGGTAAGGCAGGCTATCAAATGGCGAAAACCGCCTCGGAGTGCTTAGAAAACCGTGTTGGTAATGGTATTGTTATCACGAAATACGGACACAGGGGTGCGGATTTGCCTAATATTGAGATTTGTGAGGCTTCACATCCTGTCCTTGATGAAAGCACTCTTATTGCAACAAAAAAAGCATTAAAGATAACTGAAAATTTAACTAAGGACGACTTAGTTTTATTCCTTGTTTCAGGCGGCGGCTCTGCTCTGTTTGAGGATATTTCCTGTCCTCTTAGCAAAATGCAAGCGCTTACAAGCGACCTTTTAAAATGTGGCGCGTCCATTGAGGAAATAAATACGGTAAGAAAGCATATTTCCAACGTTAAGGGCGGAAAACTTGCTCAGCATTGCGCTCCTGCCACAGTTTACGGCGTGGTTTTAAGCGACGTTATCGGCAACCGTCTTGACATGATAGCGTCTGGTCCTGCATGTAGTGATTTAACTACCGTTAAGGAAGCTACCGATATTTTAGAGAAATACGGTATTTCAGTTGACAATGACGTTTTAGACCTAATTAAGCGTGAAACACCTAAGAATATTGAAAATGCAACTCATTTTATATCAGGTAGCGTAAGCGAGCTTTGCCTAAGCGCTAAAAAATACGCAGAAGTGCTTGGCTATAAAGCTGAAATTTTACGCGATAATGAGCAGGGAGAGGCGAAAAGCCTTGGCATCACGCTTGGTAATCTTGCCAAGGAGCATCAAAACACAGATATTCCGCTTGCGTTTATTGTAGGTGGAGAGACGGTTGTAAACGTTAAGGGCAACGGCAAGGGCGGAAGAAACCAAGAGACCGCATTAAGCGCAGCTATTGAAATTAAGGGTATTGATAACGCTTGCGTATTCTCTGTTGGCTCTGACGGAACTGACGGTCCTACCGATGCAGCAGGCGGAATTACAGATGGCTACACATACGAGCTTATTACAATGCATGGCGTTTCCCCTGAAGCGATGCTTGACAATAACAATGCATACAACGCGCTTATGCTTGCAAACGGACTTATAATGACAGGTCCAACAGGCACAAACGTAAACGACGTTGCGGTGGTGTTAATTCAACCTCGCAGGTTGAATTAGCGGTTAGCCGGTAGCGGTTAGCGAAATTTGCCAACAGCAAAATCATTTATAATATTCAATTTTCAAAGAACTAAGCCTTGCTGCAAAGCAGGGCTTTTTTGTTGCTTTGCTACGCGATATGCGACAAGCGCGCGATATGCTTAAACTGTGTTTAAGCGCGATATTCCGTCATAGGCGGAGCGATATGCACCCTCGGTGCGCATAGGACAGGGGACGGGGGCGTGTCCGTGGCGGCAAAAGGGAGAAGGGGGTAGGGGGTTGAGGGATTTATTTTTTCTTCGTCTTTGGCTAAATAGGATTGGCAAGTGCAAATCTGTTCATTTCATTATTTCCCGTAAAGCTATCTTGCTAACGGCTAACTGCTGATTGTTGTGAGCGTAGCGAACCATGGCAAAATAAAAAAACACTTGATTGCTCAAGTGCTTTTTTATGAACTAATCCTGTAAGCCGTGTTCTGTTAAAGACGGTCATCTATCTTTGCTACATGTCGCCATATAGCTCCGCATTTCTGCGTGCCACCCAAGAGGACAGCGTAAAGCTTTATCGGGCAAATAAAAATCCTCTTATGCGGTGTTGCTTCGGATAGGGTTTACACCCACCCCATGTTACCATGGCGTGTCGTGAGCTTTTACCTCGCGTTTTCATCCTTACCGATTGCTCGGCGGTAGTTTTCTGTTGCACTTTCCCTAAGGTCGCCCTCGGCTGACGTTATCAGTTATCCTGCCCTGCGAAGCACGGACTTTCCTCACCATAGTACCTTTCGGCATTCTATGGCGCAACCGTCCAGATTAGTTCGCTATTATTATATCATTTTTTTAAAATTTGTCAAGATGAACATTTTTTGGCAGATATTATTTTCCACGTGGGCGCTTATAATATTAGTAACGACACTTTTTTAGGAGAAAAGAAAATGGATACAGAAGGCAGCTTTCCTATTGGATTTTCTATGGCGCTTGCTCATAACGTAAGCTCATTTAACGCTTTTTTGTCCTTAGATGATAATGAGCAAAATGAAATCATTTCAAAGGCAAGAAGCGTTAAAACCAAGCGCGAAATGCAAATTTTAGTTGACAATATTCCTACCATAAAAAGAAACAAACTGTCATAAATGGAATAATTTCAAATAGCTATTTTCTCACTATGATATACTGTTAACAGAAAATTATAGTGGGAGATACATATGAGCAAGGATTTACTTGAGTTAATTGAAGAAATTGATAAATTTATGACCGTTGCTAAAGCAAAACGGGAAAGGGAACAATTAGACGTTAACGAAGCGTTAGAAGCCGTCAAATGCTTTGAAACGTTTTATATTGCCACAATTCAGCGAAAATTAGGCTGGCGCTTTAAGCGTACTGCAAAAGCTCTTAGCAAGCTGGAGTCGGACAAGATAATTGAGCGTGAGGGACACGGCAAGCCATACCGCAGAGTAACTTATTGAATAACAAAAAAGATATAAGGCGCAGTTAGCTTGCTAAAGAAAATAGGTATTACTAAAATTGACACATTTGAATACATAAAATAGCGTTTATAGACACATCTTACGGTTTTTTCAGTTAGATGTGTCTCTTTTTTAATGAAATTTTATTTGTAATTATATTGAAATGTATTCTATATTGTGCTATAATGCTAACATAAATTTTTAGAAGGGCAAAAAAATGAAGGACTTTTTACGAGGATTAAAATTAGGCGTGCCTATCGGTCTTGGATACCTTTCCGTATCGTTTACCTTTGGCATTATGGCTGTTTCCTACGGATTTTATTGGTATCAAGCCGTGTTAATTTCCATGCTTACGCTAACCTCAGCAGGTCAGCTGGCAGGCATACAGGTAATGGTAAATCCGGGACAGTATATTACCATGCTGATTTCACAGCTAACTATAAACGTAAGATATTCCTTTATGTCTGTTTCTCTAACGCAGACTGTTTCAAAGAATTTCCGCGGCATTAAAAGGTGGCTCCTTGGCTTCTTTATGACTGATGAAATTTTTGCAGTAGCATCACAGGAAAAGGACACCTCTGCCAAGCTATTTTTAGGCTTATCAACCGCGCCATGGATTGGCTGGACGCTTGGCACTCTTTTTGGCAGCTTAATTGGCAACGTGCTTCCGCCTATTGTTATGAACGCTCTTTGCATTGCAATTTACGGTATGTTTTTGGCAATAGTTATTCCGCCTGCAAAAAAATCAAAGCCTATCGTTATTGTAATAGTAATTGCAGTATTTATAAGCTGTATTTTACATTACGTGCCTTACTTAAACCAAATACCAACAGGTATTTCAATAAGCATAAGCGCAGTTATAGCGTCTCTTATCGGAGCATTTACGTTCCCTATTCAAGATAAAAACGAGGGGGAGTGTGCATAAATGAGTGATTTTTTGATTTATCTTTTGATTTTGTCAGGCTCTACGTATCTTATAAGAGCCGTTCCATTTGTGGCAGTTAAAAAGGAAATTTCAAATAAGTACGTCAGATCCTTTTTACACTACATACCGTTTGCTGTTCTTGCAGCTATGACAATTCCATACGCCTTTACAGCCACAGGGCACGTTATTTCAAGCATTTGCGGCTTGATTGTAGGCGGCGTTTTTGCGTATCGCGGTAAGGGACTTACCTTTGTTGCTATTATTTCTTGCTTATCTGCTTTTATAATTGAATGTATTTTGTTATTATTTTAATTGACAAATAAATATCCTCGTGCTATAATTTTTTATAGCACGATTTTATTTTAAGGAGAAATTTATGAAAAAACTACTTTTATCAGTATTTTTCGTGGTTTTAGCTTTATGCTCTCTTGTAATTGTTGCAAGTGCAAAGGAAGCATATTTAGAGCCAATACCTGAAAATTTACTTTGGGAAGGCGATACAGTTACTCACTTTATCGTTTTTGATGATGAAAAATATTATACAGGAAGCGGCGATACAATAAATCACCTCAACGTTGATGAAATTGAAAAGTCCCTTGCCAGCTTAGGCATTACAGACGGAATTGGTACAAAATACTTAACTAAGTTTGTTTTCCCTGCTTATTTAAACGACACTCTCATTACTTACGTCAACGTAAATACTGACTGGCAATACGGTATTAAAGTAAGTAAATACTTCAAGGGTGTGTGCGGATACGTTGTTTTCCCCGGCACTATGACAAAAACACACGATATGAACGACTGTGTTTCACAGCTAAGAGGAATTGACTTTGGCGAAAACTCACAGCTTACCTCTATTCCATATTGCTTTGCTGCAAATGCTTCAAAATTAAAGGAGGTTAAAAACTTCCCAACCGCTCAGCTTGACACCATTGAGGGTAGCGCTTTTAACGGAACAAGACAAGGCTTCCACGGGGAGCTGGTTATCAATGCCAGAATAATCAATGGAAGCGCATTTAACAATGCTACAACGTTTGTTACAAGCTTGGTTTTTGGAGAAAAGGTTGAAAAAATTGAAACTCAGGCATTTAGCGTAAGAGCAAGTGAAACGGGCTTGGGCGCTCCAAGACTTGAATACATCGAATTTAAGAGCGACGTTACAGCCATTGCAACCAACTCATACGGTCCATTCTACTTTGAATTAGGCGGTAGCTCAAGAAGTGAATATACATCACTAAAGTGCATTATCTTGTCAAACGAAGCTAACAAGGCTGCTATTGAAAACGGCGCTACAGTATTTGACGATATTGCGCCTAACTCATATATCAGATTTTTTGAAAGCTCAGCTAAAGAGCTGATTTACACATCCCATAGCGTAAGCTTTGATAACTCTACTATTTCATATTACAGCTTCCTTGAAAGCGGCTCTATTACAGGCGAGTGCGTAAGATGCGGCAAGGAAGAAAGCGTTACTGCCCCTGCATTATTTAAGTTTGAGGGAATTTCAATTCCTGTAAACGGAGATATTGAAATCTACATCTGCTTCAGCGCAAATTATGATGCTATTGCAGATTATGAGAGAATTTCCGGCAATAAGGTTAACTTCGGTATTGTTGCGGCTGCGCAAGCTATTTTAGGCTCGAACGCTCCTCTTGATAAAAACGGAGATGCAATTTCTCTTGAAAAAGGCGCAGTAATCAAGGCTCCTGTGGGCAGCGAAATTGAGTACGCTACGTACGAGCTTAGAATTTCAGGCTTTACAACAGAAGCGCACAAGGACGCTATGCTTCTTATGGCTTCATACGTGCATATTACAGATAAGGACGGAAACACCGTATCCGTTGACTATTTACAGACAAATCAAGTTGTAAATAATCAATTTGCATACGTAAGCTACAATTCCTACGGTAAATAATAATAAAATCACTCTGCGATTGCAGAGTGATTTTTTGTTATATTATTCCTTTTTTGAATGAATATTTAGGATTATAATTTTTGCTCTTGCCCTCATTCCATGAGCCAAAGCGCTCAAATGTGTCTGGACCTACGAAGCAAGGCTCGCCCTCGTTATCGTGGAACGGACCTAAAAGGTTGCGAAGTCCTACGGTTATATTAAGCTGAATTTCGTTCTTTCCTACCTTTAAATGCTCTGACAAATCAAGACGGTTTGTAAACATCATTCTGCCTACAAAATTGCCGTTTACAGACACGTCAACCGTTAAAAGCTCTTTTGGTAATACTAGCTCATAGTCGGTTATGTCAAGATCTATTTCTTGCTTTAAGGTAATATCTCCCTTGAAGAATGGGAATCCGTCTAAAATAAGATTTTCAACCTGCTTCTTTTGGGTGTCAAGGTATAGGTTATCTCCTAAAATTACCGCTTCATTTTTATGATTTTCAAAATCGCCGTAAACACCGAAGTCGCCGCGTAAGTAAATTGGCTCAATATCGCTATCGTATGCAAGACAGTTTTTAAGGCTTTCCGTTACGTTTTCGCCAAACAATGCATAATAAACAGCCTCGCTTTGGAAGTAGTTTACTTCCATTATAATTTGGTTTTCGCCTACGGTAAGTAAATCACACACGTCATAGCAAAGCTCCGTTACGTCAAAGTCGCTCTTAAGCTTCTTTGTTACCTCTTTGCCGTTTATATATAGCTTTTCGAGCTGAGTATTTTCACATAAAAGCTCACATTTTGTAGGGAGTGTGTTTATATTTACCGTATATTTTAAGTATAGCTTGCCCTCGTATCTCTTATCAAGAAGCTCGCTGAATGCACACATATGATAGCGCGGAGACGTAAATTCCTTTCCGTCAAAGGAGTATGAGACGGTATCTAGCGTGATGTAGTTATCCACATCGCCTATAATATCCATTTTTCCCTTTAAGGTAAGCTCCTTTAAGCTCTTTTGCGTGTCCGCTTTTTTGTTTGATGCGTAAAGCAAGTAGCTTTGGCCCTCATAAAAATGAACGTCTGTTGGAATTACTGACCATGTGTCGGTAAAAATATCGTAGCTTTCAAATGACGTATAGTTTTCAAGGTCAAATTTGACGGTTACTTCCTTTCCAAGATTTACACAGTAAATAAGGTCTTTGCCGTCCTTGTCCTTTCTATGCGTAATACGAACGTCGCCGTTATTTGTTATTTTAATAGGCTCTGTGTCTATAATTTCATCAAATGAGGTGTTTGTGCGAAGATAATTATAGTTATATCTTTTGCCCTCTAAGAACGTTGGCTTTTTATCGGTTAAAAGCACCTTGCCGCCGTTAAACACGTACTGTCTTAAAAGCTCCTCGGTGGTTTTATCCATTGTATAGATTTTAGGAAGGATTATATAATCGTATTCGCAATTACCTAAAATCAGCTTTTTGCCATCAACTCTGCCGTATTTTGCAAGAAGCGTTTCATCAATTAAATGATGTCCTATGCCTAAATTGCATAGCTTATTTAAAAGTCCGTCAAGCGCTCTTTCAAGGTCGCCAAGTCCGTGCCAGTCAGTAGTTGGGAAACGCTTATAATCAAAGTACGCGCTTCTTATAGGATGTAAAACGCCTACTCTTACTACCTCGTCGCTTTCAGCCAAGGTCTTTCCAAGATATGAAAAATAATCGTTAAAGTCTTTAAAGCTCTTTTCTATCCATGGATTTACCTTTGAAAAATGTGCGGGGTAGTCTCTCTTTCTTTGTCCCTGCTCCTTATATGGAAGCAAGTGCTGACACATTAAGTTTACGCCGCTTACATATTGAAGCTCTGCGATTTTCTTAAGCGTCATAGGAGTTACGTTCCAGCCACAGCCTGCAAAGGTTTCAGTTAAAATCTGTCTTTTGCCAAGCTGAGCGCCAACGCTTGATGCTTGCTTGCCGGAAAGCTCATTACCTAGCCATGCTCCAAGATAGTCAATTCCCGGAATATGCTCGTATTCGTAAAAAGGCATTATACCTGCGCAGCATTCCATTTGACCGCATAGACAGCCCTCTTCAATATAGTGTCCTGTGAGCTTATAGCCACGCTCATCGCACCAATCGTAAATTTTTTTGCCAAAGTTTTCAAGCATTAAGGTTTGCATTGCTTTCCAAAACTTATATCTGAACTCGCGATATCCGCGCTTTTCAAGAAAAAGTAAGCCAAGCTTATCTAAAACGTCCTCGTTATATACCTCTTTAAAGTATTTAGGAATCATTTTAGTGTATGGGAAGCCCCATCTTTGATACTGAGGCTCGTCGGTAAAGAAGCCCTTTAGGCTATATGTGTCTCTGTCGGCGTATTCCTTGTGGGTAAGCTCAATGAACTTATCAACCACCTCGGGATTTAATATATCGGCGTTAGATGCAGAATAATGCTCATACACGTTTAAACAGTTGTCCTTATTTTCCTTTGTTCTTAAAAGGTACTGTCCCTTGATTTCGTAGGATACCAAGGCGTTTTCATCGTACTTGCCGATTTCGTAGGTTAGGTATTTATCGTGATTTTCAATGTCCTCAAGGAGCTTACCGCCAACAAAACCGCTTGGCCAGCCGTTTTCGTCATAGGCGTATGCTTCCATGCCAAGCTCCTTAGCTTTTTCGGAGCATGCCTTTATACAGTCAAACCAATTTTCGCCTAGGTATTCGCTTTTAAGTCCGCCTCTTGCATGCATGAAAAATCCGCCAACGCCGTTATCATTCATCCACTCAACCTGCTTTACAAGCTCATCAGCCTTTAACGTGTCATTCCATGACCAAAATGGGACGCATCTATATTTCTTTTCTACCTGCTTCATATATCTCTCCAAAAACGTTTTAGTATGCTAAAACATACAACTATATTGTACCATAAATTTACTGTAAAAGCAACAGAGCGGAAATATTTTATTGACTTTTATTTTGCGTGTGATATACTAAATATAAAGATAAAAATTAGTGAGGTAAGTATGGATAAGACAGCGGCAGAAAAGCAAAATATTTTTGACAACGAGGAATTTTTTAGTAGCTATATCGAGTTAAGAAACGGCGAACAAAACTTAAACACTTTACTTGAACAGCCTGCTATGGAAAAGCTTCTTCCTGCTTTAAATGGAAAGAGCGTCCTTGACCTTGGTTGTGGCTACGGTCATAACTGCTTAGAGTTTATTAAAAAGGAGCTTCAAGTGTTATCGGCATTGATATTTCAGAAAAAATGCTTGATATTGCAAGAAAAGAAAATGCTCACGAACAAATAGAATACTTGAATATGAGCATGACGGATATTGACACACTGGGCAAAAAATTTGACTTAATATACAGCTCTCTCGCGTTTCATTATATAGAGGATTTTGAAAGCTTTGTAAAGAAAATGTACAACTGCCTAAACGACGGCGGTGTGCTTTTATTTTCACAGGAGCATCCTATTGTAACAGCAACTATTGACGGCAAGGGGCACTACAACCGTGATGAAAACGGAAAAAGAGTTTCCTATACCATGTCAGGCTACAATGAAATGGGCATGCGCCATATAAAATGGTTTGTTGATGACGTAATTAAGTATCACCGTACCTTTGGCTTTATAATGACAGCTCTTGCAAAATCAGGATTTATAATTGAGGACGTTTGCGAGCCTCTACCAAGCAACGAAGCAATTAAAATTTATCCCGATATTGTAAAGGAATATATTAAGCCTAACTTTTTAATTGTAAAATCAATAAAATCTTGATTTTACAGGAGACAAGGGACAGGAGACAGGGGTTCGCTTCGCTCACAGGGATAGTTAGATTAATGCACCCCCTATCCCCTACACCCTTCACTACACCGCAGGTGTTTTCATTACGCTACGCGTAACTTCACTTTGTGAAACAAAACTTCACTTTTGCGTTAGCTAAAACCTCACATTTTTAGTGAAGTTACTTCGCATTGCAGTCGCTTCGCTTAGTGAATTTGCCTTTGGCAAACTGACCACTAAACAAAAAATAAAGCACGGAATTGAAATTCCGTGCTTTTATTTTTATTGATTATTGTGGCTTTTTAACAGCCTCTTCTTGTTCAGCTGTGTACTTGTCAGCTGCGTTACCGATGATAACGTAGATTGGGTTTTCAGATACGTCAACTGAAACGTAGCCGTTTTCCGCAACAAGATTTACATCGTCGCCGCTGATTGTGTATGTATGCTCTTCAAGAACTTGACCGTACTCAGTTCTAACTGCTCTGTGGTCTTCAAATCTGTTAGAGATTTCTGTAATCTTCTTTGTTGTGTCGCCAACGTAGAGCTTGTAGCCCTCAACCTTAGTTCCGTCTGATGTTGGACACCAGAGAGCGTAACCGTAGTTGCCGTTATCGTCAGCAAACTCATAAATCCACACGTCGTCATTACCTGATGAAAGCTCTCTTTGGAATCTCATCTCTCCTAAAGCTCTCTTCATTGTATAAAGAATGTAGAATGATTCCTTTGGTATCATCTTACCTGTCATTTGGTGATCGATAAGCTTACCTGTTGTTTCGTCATATGTATCAATTACTTCTGGAGCGTAAACGCCACATGTACCGTACTTACCGTATGTAAATCTGTCATCAGCCATGTCCTCTACCATGTACATAGTAGCCTTATCAACGCCGGCAGCAGCAAGTGCAAGGTATGCTCTTGCAAGCCACATAGCTTGAACCTCACGTCCGCTGTATTCGCCGTAAGCGTGAGCAGATGTCATTGTTTCATAGCTTTGGTTTGTATCCCAACCAAACTCAGTAATCCATACCTCAACGTTTGGATAGTACTTATCTCTGAACTCAACGAGTGTTGCCATTGCGTCGATAAGTCCGAATTCCTCTGGGCTTACGCCTACGCAAATTTGTTGTCCGTTAAGTGTGAAGTATTTACCGAAATACGTATGTACGTTAAACGCGTCCATAGCGATGCATCCATCTGTACGGTTTGCCTTCATCCAGTAAACCATAGATGTGATGTAGTTAGAACCGATACCTGCAAGACCAGCCATAGCAAACTTGAAGTCTGGGTCTGCGTTCTTACCGCCAAGGAAGTAACCGAAGTCATCTGGGTTGAATACGTCTGCTAAAATTGTTCTTTGGTGTCCGTCATATGCCGCAGACGTTAAAGCTGCAAGCTGGTATGGTGTTGCACCGTTTTGGTCTTCACCGTTTGGCTCGTTACCAAGCTCGATCCATTGTAAGCAGTTTAGACCAACCTTTGGTGTACCCATTGAGTGAGCTCTTACGTTATCAAGTAAGTAACCCATTCTTGATGAGCCGTATCTTGCTGCATATTGATATGCTACGTCAGCATATGCTGCGTAGGTTTCAGGCTTGAACTTGTCAGCCTCGGATGCGATTTCTGCTGAAAGCTTGTTATTAATTCTGTCGTAAAGTCTTGCAGGGTTTGAGGATTCATTCCACTGTAAGCAAGGAAGAATAATAAGGTCGCTGTATTTGTTTGTATAGTTCCAGTCAAAGTCTGCCATTGAAGACGTTGCAACTACTGTTGCCTTCTTTGGGAAGCCTGCCCAGCTATATACCCAACCTAAGTTTACGTATTCACGAAGAACGCCGAAGCAGCCAAGCTGTGTTGGTGATGTATTACCACCGCCACCGGCAGTAAATCCACATGCGCCCATGAATTCGTTGAACTTTGGAAGATCTCTTTGTGTGTTGTTGCTTACTGTATCGCCTTCGCCAACAGCATAACCGTAAATTAATACTTCAATAGGAGCTTGTGATTCAACTCTTTGTGAAACATCCTCTTGTAAGGTTGTATCGCAGTAGCAAATTTGAACGTACTTTGTTACCTTCTTAACGTCAATTCTGGTCCAGCCCTTAGAAGCAGGATTTTCGTTAGTATAGTGGATACCGTCCCAAGCCTCAAGTGTATCATAGTTAGCAGCCTTTGATGATGTGTTAACTGAGATAGGATATGATTCGTTACCGTAGTAAACGTAGATAGCTTCTACGTAGTAGTCCATTTCAAGGTCGATAATTGGACGGAGTGTCATACCGTACTTGGAGTGAGTTGTCTCATGAGGTACATATGAGCCAGGTGTTAGCTCGCCTGCGCCCCAATAGTACTTTGGAACCTTGGAGTTTGGCATACCGTCAATTCTTCCGTTAAGTGGGTCAGCAACGTTTTGCTCGTTAACAAGCTGTGTAAAGCCCTTGATAACCTCACCGCAGTAGATAAGGTCGCTACGTGTAGTATCTAATGGAATGATTTCGATACCGCCTGCGCGAATTGTGTTAATTTCGCTGTAAAGAGTTGCATCGCCGTATTCTACGTACGCCTTAACTGCAACGTAATGCTTATTGTCAGCATCTGCCTTAAGGTTGTTAATTACAGCAACGTGAGTTTCCTTATCGTTAGTAATGGTAAACTCTGCCTTTGTTGCGCTGTCAAAGGTTTCTTCTGTGATTTGATTATCGCTATATCTGATATCAAACTTCATGTTTGAACCGATTGCATTAAATCTAATAGTAACCTTATTCTCGCCGATTTCAAGTATTCTTAAATACTTAACAACCGGTTTAGCTGTATTAGCATTAATGGTTGTGCCAGGGGTATCAGGATTATCTGTACCTGTGGATGAGTCTGTATTGCCTGTATCAGTTGAAGTGTCGGTATTACCGTCGCCGTTACAGTCGCATGACATTAAAGAAAACGCCATAACAAAAGCAACTAATACTAAAAGCAATGCAAAAAGCTTTGTTTTCATTTGTTTTCCTCCGATTTTATTCGAACTATTTACGTTTTATCCGAATGAAATTTAACAAACCAATTTATAGATTTGTACACGTATATATAATACATTAAAATAGGAGTTTTGTCAATACTTTTTATACTTTATTAACAAATTTGTTGGTTTTTTACAATAATTTCTGTGCATTTTTTGTTGATGCTTTAATAAACCTTAAAATTTAGTTCATATTATCCCCGTATAGAGCGTCAAAGCAGTCAATTTGGTATCTGGTATCGTATCTTACGCCGTTTATTTTGATAGCTCGGTACGATGCGTAATCGTAGGTTGATAAGGGTCTGTCAAGAGAGTCAACGGAGTTTGCGCAGACTAAAATATCGTTTTCCGTAATTTCGGAAATTATCAGCGTGTGGTAAAAGCTTTGACCGTTACTCAGCTGAATAATATCGCCAATTTGCGCGTCCTCTAAGGAGATTTCGCTGCCATAAGGACCTACGCCCGGATTATTTACCATAAAATCGTAGAAAAAGTCCACACCCGTCCATGATGCGCTTCGCCTATTTACAGATAAATAATACCACCCAAACGTGGGTGTAAAATTCATAACGCAGCTTCCTGCTAATATACATTGAGATACAAAGTTGGTGCAGTTTCCGCCTATTCCCTCGAAGGTGTAAAAAATTGGATTTCGCACGAGCGCATATTTTCTCGCATAAGCCACCGCATTTTCACGGTTGTACGTTTTTTCAAGTATCATATTTTCCCCTCCATTACACTATATATTATGTTGAAGAAGAAAAATCGTGAAAAACCAATAAACTAATCATGCTGACAGTCAGCAGCTGTGAGCGTAGCGAATATTTAAGTATGATAATACCAATAGTTTTAATTTTCGGCGTTTTATTTGTCAACGGATTTACAGACGCGCCTAATTCCATTGCCACCGCCGTGTCCTGTGGAGCAATAAAGTACAAAAAAGCAGTTTTGCTATGCGCTCTTTTTAATCTACTCGGTGCTTTTGCAGGATGCTTCATTGACACCTCGGTTGCTGAGTTTGTTGCTTCGTTTGGAAATTTCGGCTCATATGCAAGCCACGTTGTTTGCATTTCTCTTTTTTGCATGATAGTCTTTGGAGTTTTCACGTCCTATTTTGGTGTTCCCACCAGTGAAAGCCACGCTATGCTTTCAGCCATGAGCGGAGCTGTTTTTTGCTTATCAAATGACGTAAGCTCATTAAAAAAGCTGGGGGACGTGTTTGTTTTTGGTATTTTTTCCTGTTTTTTAGCTTTTTTAATCAGCTTTCTAACAATCAAAATTTTCACAAAAAAGCTACCGTATAAGATGCTACAAATTTTGTCCTGCATACTCAATTCATTCATGCACGGATACCAGGGCGGAATGAAATATTTAGGCGTTCTTTGCTTTCTTTTAAACGTCAATTTAAGAGAAGAAAAACCTATATTTTTGTCATTATCCGTTAGTTTTATTCTTGCCGTTGGCACTCTGTTTTGTGGTAGAAAAATCTTAAACTTAGTAGGAAACAGCATAATAAAAATAACGGACAAAAACGCGTTTTCCTCCGATTTAGGCACGTATTTATCATTATTTATTTGCTCCATTTTAGGCATGCCCGTCAGCACGGGAGACATAAAATGCCTATCAATTATAGGAGTGGGCATTTCGGAAAAGCAAAGAATAAACAAAAAGACAACAACGAAGCTTTTAGTAAGCTTTGCCGCCGTCTTTCCTGTTTGTTTTATTTTGGGTTATTTCTTAATGAAGCTGTTTATCTAAAAATTATATATTTCTCTGTCCGGCTTTGACTCAAATACCATTTCCTCGTTTGTGGTTGGATGAGTAAATGATATTTTGTTGGAGTGAAGCGCGATTTTATCGTTATCCTTAGCGCCGTACTTACCATCGCCATATAAGGGGTGCTTTCTTGATGAAAACTGAACTCTGATTTGATGTGTTCTGCCTGTTTGCAAAACAACGTTAACCAACGATAAATCTCTTTTTTCATCATAGGAAATTAACGTATAATCTAAAATTGCTTCCTTGCTTCCCTTACGCTTGTTTTCCACGGTAAAGGACTTGTTTTTTATTCTGTCATGATAGAGAAAATCCTGCATTTTGCCTGTTTTATCCACACATCCATGGCAAATTAACAAATATTCCTTGATTAATTTTCGTTCTGCCACGTGCCGTGATAGCACGGCTGCACTCTTTTCATTTTTAGCAAACACCATTATTCCGGTGGTGGTTGTATCAAGGCGATGAACAGGAAAAATCTCAGATTTCAGCTGCTCGCTCAGCATATCAACCATGTTGTCTCCACCGCTTTTTTGAGAGGATACGCCGTAAGGCTTTTCACAAACAACTATGTCATTATCGTCATAATAGATTTTTATCATATTGTATTTAGTTCAACTTACTTTTCAAGGTTGTTACGGTTGAAACAATCATTCGGCGAATGTCAATGCAATATTTTTTCATATTTTCATATTCTTCCTTTGACATTCCCTCAGTTTCGTATATAAGCTCTAACCAAAATTCACTTTCATTGCATTCTTTAAGAGCAATTTCAAATTTTGAAATAAAATCTTTTGTACCCTGAGCATATTGTGCTTCATGCACATTTGCGCCAACGGAAGTTCCTGATCGCATTAGTTGATTGTACAGCGCTCCCTCAACTCCACTACTTTTCAAATTTCTACAAAGCAATACAATTTCTTTAGCAAATTCTTTTGATTTATCTCTCAAAATACTATCTGACATATTCTCACCTTTAGTTATAAAACTCGCTTTGCTCGTTGTTATGAATTCGCCTTGCGAATGTTATGATTTTGCTACGCAAAAGTTATAATATGATTGCCTAATGTAATTTTTAACGCCGTCAGGCTCATAACTGCGAAGCATCATAACGGCGAAGCCTCATAACTTGCCAACGGCAATCATAGCTGCGATTATTTTGCTAAAATAATCGCTTCATCCCACATTTCTGGAGCCTCGAAGCCTAAGAAGTTGATTGCAGTTGCAGCAACGTTAGATAGACCGAATTCGCCTTGGTCAGCCTTTACTGTGTACTTATCCTTATAGTAGTTATCGTAAATGATAAATGGAACAGGATTTAACGTATGGCTTGTCTTTGCCTTGAAGTTTCCGTTTTTGTCTGCCTTTGGATTACCCTTCTTATCAACCTCGTACATTTCGTCCGCGTTACCGTGGTCAGCTGTAATAAGAGCCACACCCTCAAGCTTATCAACAACGTCAAGGATTCTCTTAAGCTGTAAATCAAGAGCTTCCATTGAGCATCTTGTAGCAAGAATGTTACCTGTATGACCTACCATGTCGCCGTTAGGGAAGTTTACTCTTAATGAGTTGTACTTGCCGCTTTCAAGGCACTCAATAAGCTTATCTGTGATTTCTGCGCACTTCATCCAAGGTCTTTGCTCAAATGGAACTACATCAGATGGAACTTCAATGTAGGTTTCAAGCTCATCGCTGAACTTACCGCTCTTGTTACCGTTCCAGAAATAAGTTACGTGTCCGTACTTTTGTGTTTCGGAAATTGCAAGCTGTGATACGCCGTTATCTGCAAGGTATTCGCCCATTGTATTTGTAATTTCAGGTGGGTTTACAAGGTAGTTAGATGGAATATGAAGGTCGCCGTCATACTCAAGCATACCTGCATATACTACGCTTGGATAACGAACTCTGTCAAACTTGTTAAATTCCTTATCGTCAAATGCTTTTGAAATTTCAATAGCACGGTCGCCACGGAAGTTATAGAAGATTACGCTATCGCCATCGTTGATTGTACCAACAGCCTTGCCGTTTTCTGCAATAACGAATGGTGGGAGATCTTGGTCGATAACCTTATATTCTGCTCTGTATGCTTCAACTGCTTCGTGTGCAGATGCAAACTGTCTGCCTTCGCCAAGAACGTGTGTTTTCCAGCCTTTTTCAACCATTGACCAGTTAGCCTCGTATCTGTCCATTGTGATAACCATACGTCCGCCGCCTGATGCAATCTTAATATCGTAGCTGTCATCGCGAAGTGTATCAAGATATGCTTCAAATGGATCAATATATTCAAGCGCGCTTGTCTCTCCAACGTCGCGTCCGTCAATAAGAATATGAATTCTTACCTTGCTAACGCCTTCGTTCTTTGCTTGAGCAAGCATAGCCTTTAAGTGGTCGATGTGTGAGTGAACGTTACCGTCTGAGAATAAGCCGATAAAGTGAAGTGTGCTACCGTTGTCCTTTACGTTGGAAACGATTTTTTGCCATGTGCTTGAAGCGAACATTTTGCCGTTTTCGATTGATTGAGAAACGAGCTTTGCGCCTTGAGCGAATACTTGTCCTGAGCCAAGTGCGTTGTGTCCAACCTCAGAGTTACCCATATCGTCATCTGTTGGAAGACCAACTGCTGTACCGTGCGCCTTTAACTTAACGCATGGATACTTACTCATAATAGCGTCAAGAGTTGGTGTGTAAGCGTTATATACCGCGTTACCCTCAGTTGCAGGAGCGATGCCAACGCCGTCCATTACGATTGTAAGAACAGGACCTTTCACTCCGATTGGATTCATTAATTTTTTAAGAAGCTTTGCCATTGTTTTAAACCTCATTTCATAAATTTTTCTATAATATTATACACTAAAATTGCGAATAAATCAAGAACGAATGTATTATAGTTGACATTTTATTATAAAAATGTTAAAATACATTATAAACGTATGACTGAGGTGTACTATGGATATTAGAAATCAATGTATTTTAGCAATAAATGAGCTTTGCGACGTGGCTAAGCTAACGCAGGGCGATATTATGGTAATCGGTTGCTCAACCAGTGAGATTGTGGGTTCAAAAATTGGAACTAACTCAGATTTTGATACTGCCGAGGTGGTATTTAACGCTATATATGAAACGCTTTGCAGCCGTGGCATTTATATGGCTGTGCAATGCTGCGAGCATTTAAATCGCGCTATTGTTGTGGAAAAGGAAGCTGTACCTTACGCTGAAAAGGTAAACGTTGTGCCACAAAAGAAAGCAGGTGGCTCACTTGCTACTAAAGCATATCACTCCTTTAAAAATCCTGTTGTGATTGAGGAAATTAAGGCTGATGCAGGTATTGATATTGGCGGAACGCTTATTGGTATGCACCTTAAAAAGGTTGCCGTGCCTGTGCGACTTTCTATCAATAAAATAGGAGAAGCAAACATCATTTGCGCTCGTGTACGCCCAAAATTTATCGGCGGAATTCGCGCAATATATGATGAGGAATTGCTTTAATTAACAATCCTACCACCACGGTTGTGGTCCCCCTCCCTTTACACAAGGGAGGCTTTTTGTGAAGCAAATATACTTTGCGCAAGAGTACGTCCTAAATTCATTGGCGGTATTCGCGCAATTTATGACGAAGAGCTTTTATAATAAGGCGACAAGGTCGCCAGCTGTCAGCCGTTAGCTGTTAGCTGTTAGCTGTTAGCGGTCAGCAAAATTACCTATATGAATTTTCCTTATGGTGATATTCTTTGCTAAAGCAAAGAGTGATATTTCCCTTACGGGAAGCGATATTGAAGCATTAGGCTTCAGCGATATTCTATTCGCCCCATAACTTGCAAAGTAACCATAACTCGCCGTGGGCGAATAGAGCTAAATAAAAAACACTCCCGAAATTCGGGAGTATTTTTGTTTTATCTACCGCTGCTACGCATTGATTGATATTGTTCTTCGTCTGACATAACCTTCTTTTGCTTTGACTTTTGGAAAGTGAAGTTTCTAAAGAAGATTGCAAGCATAAAGAGAATTAATGCTGCAATAGCAAAAGGTGTTTCGGCATCGTGGAAATATTGTACCACGTCTTGCTTTTCAATGTCGAAGAAAGCTTCTGCGTTAGCTAAAAGCTTGTTTGAAAGTGATTCAACCTTAACTAAATCGGTAAGAACAGCTTTACCGTCAACCTTGAATATATCATACTCATCCTCATAGTAACCAACTACTGCAAGGTTTGTCATATCATATACTACATCCTCAACGCCCTCAACATTAGCGAGTACAAGCTCAATAATGTATGTGCCTGCTAAATCAGGTGTTGAAATTGTTGCGCGGTACTTCTTGTTAGCTGACTTGATAAAGATTGTATTGTCAGAAACTACGTTTCCATTTACATCCTTAACAATAGCCTTAAGAACCTCGCTCTTTCTTACGTTTGTAGGTAATTCAACTCTAATTGTTGTCTTTTCGCCGTCGCGCTTTGTGCTGTTGATCTTAATACCGGTTGAATCAACCTGTTCATTAAGAGCTGAAAGCATAATGTTCTTAACAAGACGCTTATTTGCATAGCCGTCCTCGTCGTTGAACATTGAAGTTGTCCAAACGTTACCAAGGTTACTCATGAATACCGTTACCTTACCAAGACCGGCATCCCATGCTGCAACGATTGGCTTTAAGTTATCAACGTAAAGAACTAAGTCTGCGCCGTCCTTAATTGTTGTACCGTAGTAACCGCCGATTATATCAAAGTCCTCAACACCTCTTAAAATGTCGCTCTCTGTGTACATAATTGGCTTAACGTCTCTAACGTTGTAGTAGTCGCCTTGAATTGCATTTGCAATTTCGTAAAGCTTTTCAGGAAGTGCTTGCGCATCCTTAACAACTACAAGCTCGCCTCTACCCTTTGTAGCAATAAGCTCGAGCTGATTGATAGCGTTGCTGTTAAGATCACTACCGATACCAACCGTTGAGGTTACAATACCTGCCTTTGTCATAAGGCTTACAACTCCGTCATAGCCTGAGCCTGAGTCGTTTGGCGCACCGTCTGACATGAATACAACCTGCTTAATATCAAGCTTAACAGATTGCATTGCTGTTGAAATCATATTACTTGCTTCATTAATTGGCCAACGGTAGTTAGTACCATGAGCCTTTATGTAGTCGCCGTCATGTCCCATAGCTGCTGTACCCTTATCGTCGTTGGTTAAGGTGTAGCTTTGGAGCGATCTTGGGTCAATGTAGCCCTGCTTTGTATATGTGTCGCCATCCTTAGGATTTACTCTGATGTCTGATTCAGTACCATCCTCGTTTAAGTAGTGGAGATGGTAGTAATGCTCAAACTCATAGTCAATTCTATCCTTAATAGCGTCTATGTTGCCCTTAAGTGGAGACATAGGAACTGCAACGTGTGCGGATTCATCGAATACGATAAGACCTACGTAGTCCTTTTCCTCGTCAAGACCGTCAAGAGCCTTTTTAGCTGATTCGAGAGCTACGTCATAACGGGTTTTACCCTCGTTACCCATCTTTTCTCTCATTGATGATGATAAGTCAACTACGATAACGATAGCTACTGTTTCCTTTTCATCTTCAATCTTCAAATCAACAGGAAGGATATCCTTAATTGGTGAATCATTGTATGCGTCATTTGAATAGTCGTAAGCGTTATTACCGCAGGTTACAACTAATCCGCGTCCGTTTTCTTGAACGTATCTCTTAATTAACGCATCTGAGCCAACAGGCATTTGGTTGAAGTCAACGTTCATGAGAACAACCTCATCATACTCAAGAAGATCAACCATTGTTGCTGGGAAATCCTGAGGACGTGTGATTGTGTATTCATGCTCTTGACCGATGTCGGCCAAGATTTCGCTCATTTGGCGTGTTTGATCACCGTCGCCGTCAACAATAAGAATCTTGTTAATGCCGTCAACCTTATACCATGAGCTTAATTGGTTGTTTTCAACGATTGTATCGCTGTTTACTTCAATTTCTGCATAAACCGTATGGATACCTGCGCCTTGAGACATGTATGAGAATTGGAATTTATTATCGCCCTTTACAAGATTGATTTTTTCCTCTTGCTCAAAATCGCCATCATGGATTGTAAGTGTACCCTTTACGTTGTCTGTACTCTTGATTTGAACGTTGATAAGAACCTCGCCGCCTACTGAAACCTTACCGTTTGTTGAAATGGAGATAAGCTGAATTTCAGCCTCACCACTGTTTGTAAGGTCAAAGTGCGCACAGTCAAGCTTAATGCCGTCATCAAGAATACCTCTTACAGCTGTTCTTGCTTCGCCCTCTGTTTCACGACCGTCAGATAAAAGAACGATTCTCTTATTCTGTCTTTCATCGGTAAACATACCCTGAGCATACTTGAGCGCTGCATAGATGTTAGATTCGGAAACCTCTGCTGAGCTGCTGTACTTAATATAGTCAGAAGCGTCAATATCAAGCTCTCCAAATTTCTTAACGTCATCCTCCATTACCTCGTTGGCAAACGGAACGTAGCCGAACTGAACATTGCCACCCTCATTTTTAGAGGCGGTTACAATTTCATGCATCAGCTTGTTCATTTCGTCCTTCATAATCTCGTTACTCTTGGACACGTCAACTACAAATACGATATTTGTATCGGTTGGAGCTGTTGTTGTTTCTGTGATTCTAAAGCCACCGAGCAATGAGCAAAGTAAAACTATAAGAATCATATGTATAATAAATGGAATGATGTGCTTGGTCGCTTTTCTTCTCTTCTTATGAAGCTTAAAGAACGGAATAATACCAAGAATAAGAGCAGGTATTACGATAAGAAGCAACCAAGGGCGTGCAATCTCAAAATTAAACTCCGTCACGATGGTATACCCCCCATTCTGTTACAAGCAAGAGAATTAAGAGCGCAATTAAATATGGGAATATTTCGATTGGCTCTGCTTCAACAACTGAATCCGCCGGGATTTCAGCCGCTACCACGTTTTCGCCTACTATAACGATATTACTTTCTCCGTTTGGAATATGAGTTGGAAGCATGTATGATGCTGTTGTTTCATCATTAAAGAGAACCTCAACCTCATATACGCCTACCTTGTCAAGAACAAACTTCATGTCAAGGTCAGTTGTTTCATCAAGAATGATGCCCTCATACTTAAACGTGAGCTGTGTTGCGCCTGCTGGCGCGTTAAATTGAACTGTTTGACCGATTTCAAAGTCTCTTGACGGTAAAACGTCAGGAAGTGAATAGGTCATTAAGTTATTCATAAGAATAATGTAGTCAGTTACCTTATATGGCCATTCTGAATGGTTAAAGTCAAAGTTTGTTACTACCATACGAACTCCGCCTGATGTACCGGCAATAATTGCAGGCTGGTTATTATCGCAGGAGAAGATCTTTTCAAAGTTACCAAGGTGGCTCATTGGCTTGTATCTACCAAGACCGATTTTTGCATCAAGGTTCTTTGTGATTGTAGTATAAACGTTTGTCTGTGATTGTGATGCAAGCATCATTTCAAAATCGCCGTCTTGTTCGTTATCATATAAGATTTCAACACCTGATACTACGTCAGGAATCTTTGATGGATTAAATAACCATACAGCACCGTCAGTTGGGAAGTCCTCGCCTTCAGGTGGCTCAACGCCCTCGAAGATATAAAGGTCATAGCCCTTAAACTCTCTGCCGCTATTTAATACCGCATCAACGGATAGGAACATGTCCTCGCCCTTTGTTACGTAGCCGTTTGAGGCTAACGCAATAGATAATGACGTTGGCTTAGTTGTATCAACGCCTGAGCCGTCAGATGATGCTTTAAACTTACTGCTTACGAATAAAATTTTTGGTTGTGTCTTTGTTAAGGAGTAAAGTAAGAATTGGTTATCGGCTTGGATACCGTCCTTAGCCTCAATAACAACCTTAACCTCCTTGTATTCCTTAACGTTAGTAATTGGAACAATTACCTGTGTTTCAGAGGATTCAGTTAAAATGTTAGGAGTAAAGATTACTCTTACAGTTCCACCCTCATTCATGTTTGTGTTAGGTAAAATTACACTCTTAGAGCCCATAAATACTCCGTCAATGTAAATACCCATTACACACTCAGAGCCCTTACCATAGCTTACAACCTCAGCTGTAAATTGGTAATCGCCTGTTAAGAGAGTTTCCTCAACTACGCTAAGAATAGATACGTTATGCTCGCCTACTCTTGAAATATTAACTACCTCAAGTCCTTCTACGTTTTCGTAGTCCTTATCGGTAATTAGCTTAATTGTAGCGCCGGCATTAAGCTCTTGAATTTTACTTGCTTCCTCAAGCGCGCCTTCAATATCGGCATCGCCATCGGTACAGGTAACGTCCTCAAGCTGATATCTGATGTCGATTTTGTTTTCAGTTCTTGAAACGAGAACGTCCTCCGGAGCAACCTTTGTGTCAGCGAAAATTACAGATACGCGGCTGTTATTTCCGATGTTTTCCGCTTCGGTAAGGATATATTCCTTAGCAATTTCAAAGCGGGATTGTCCGTCCATAGTGTTCTGCATACTTGCAGATGCATCTAAAATATAAATTGTTTCGTTTGATTTTAACGGCTTAACGGTTGGTCTTGAGATAGCCAAGCTGGCTGCTACAACCGTTAGTATTTGTAATATAAGCAATAATGATAAAATTACGCTTAGTGGAATCTTACGCTTAACATACTTTAAGCTTCGTTTCCAGATAAAAGTACTGGCAACCGGTTTTTGAACGTAACGAGATTTTATAATGTAGATTATAATAATAATCGGTACGCCAATCAGTCCCAGTAATCCTAAAGGTTGTAAAAAACTCATTTGATTACTTCCGCTTCAAAGCCCTTTCCAAAGATTACCTTTTCAATAGGTTCATCAGATGATACTGTAAAGAACGTTACGCCTCTGGATGCGCAGAAGTCAATAAGCTCCTTTTCATAATCATCAAGCGCCTGCTGATAGGCTTGCATTGATTTCTTAGTTACCATCATCTTCATGTTTCTGTCAGCACTTTCTGAGTCCTGCATGTCGATACGTCCGTCAAAGCCAGGGTATAATTCATCAGGAGAAAGAACCTGAATCATAATAACCTCTCTTCTTCTGTAAACTAAGAAGTCGATCATTTTTTTCCAATTGCTCTCTGTAAAAAAGTCAGAGATTATAATAGTAAGACCGTCATCATAGCCAGGCTTGCCAATGTTTAATACTGATTTTTCAAGGTCAGTATCGCCCTCAAATTCTGTTGTTTCTAGAATTTGAGCTGCACGGTAGAATGAATCCTTGCTTGTTACATTAAATGGTAGCTCGATTGCGTCGTTACCCTTAAGTAGCTTGTAGGAAACTCTATCCATTGAGCAAACTGATAGGTATCCAAATGCTGCCGCTATTCTCAATGCTGCTGCTGCCTTTTCAGGCTCACCGCATGCCATTGACATTGAGCAGTCAATCAAAATGTGATTTTGCATCTGTCTTTCATCTGTGAATAATTTAATGAAGTATTTCTCGAAACGCGCATATACGTTCCAGTCAATTCTTCTAATATCATCACCTGGGAAGTATTCACGGAAGTCAGCAAATTCAACGGTATTACCGTACGTTCTTGCTTTTCTTGTACCTCCGAAATAACCTGTCATTTGAGATTTAAGACATAGTGCGGCGGCATCTAGACGGTCTAGAAATTCACCGTCTAATATTCTTCTTTTCATTTTTACCGCCTATTATTTCTTCTTATTTAATACAGCTGCTGCACCTTTTTGGTTGTTAAGCTCTGCAATAATTGATCTTACTACGTCGTCTGCGTTCATCTTTGATGTTACAGCCTCAAAGCCAAGCTTAATTCTATGACGAAGTACAGGAATTGCAAGTGTGTTAATATCGTCGTATGAAACGTTGTATCTACCCTTAATAAGAGCGCGAACCTTAGCTGCTGTGATAAGAGCCTGAGCAGCACGAGGAGAAGCTCCGTCACGGATAAATCTCTTAGCTGTTTCAGTAGCAACTTCGCTTGCTGCGTGTGTTGAAGCAACCATTACCATTGCGTACTCAAGAACCTCGGAAGCAACCGGAATCTTCTTAGCAACCTCTCTCATTCTGAGAAGCTCTTCGCCTGTACATGCAGCGCAAGCTGTTTCATCCATTGTCTTTTGTGTCATTGCAACGATTTGTCCAAGCTCTTCAGCTGATGGGTTTGGAACTAAAATCTTGAACATGAAACGGTCCATCTGAGCTTCTGGAAGTGGGTATGTACCGTCTTGCTCGATTGGGTTCTGTGTAGCAAGAACGAAGAATGGCTCATCCATCTTACGTGTTACACCCATAACTGTTACCTTATGCTCCTGCATGGCCTCAAGAAGAGCAGCCTGTGTCTTTGGTGTAGCACGGTTAATTTCGTCGGCAAGTACGATGTTACTGAAGATAGGACCCTTTTGGAATTCAAACTTTGAGTTACCGTCTTCGTCTCTTGTGATGATGTTTGTACCTGTAACGTCGGCAGGCATCAAGTCTGGTGTAAACTGAATTCTTGAGAATGGAAGATCAAATACTTGACCAAGTGAACGAACAAGACGTGTCTTACCAAGACCTGGCGCACCCTCGAGAAGTACGTTACCGCCTGCGATAATAGCGATGATTGTTTGTTGAACAACCTCTGTTTGACCGATCATATCCTTCTTAATTTCTTGGAAAATTCTGTCGCACTTTTCTGCGAAAAGCTTTAATTCCTTTTCAGCAGCTGCGTCCATCTTCATTACTGGAGCTTTTGGTGCTGGCTTAGCCTCAACCTTTGGCTCTTCAGCCTTTATTTCTTCCTTAACCTCTGCGGTTTCAACCTTTGCTTCAACCTCTGGAGCGTTCTTCGCTTCATTGTTCTTATTAAATAATCCCATAATCTTTCTCCGTATATTAGATTTATTTTTCTATTTTTAGTGGTTATCGTCCACTTTAAATACATTTTTCCGTCAGTCTAACTATTCAATAAATATATGTAGACTTTCAACCGGTTCTTTCCTTAAAATATTTTATGTAAATTTCTTGATGAATTTTCGGCTGATTTTCATATGCTTTTCATATGAACTTCATGGTAAATTCAATCAATTTTCACCTAATTTTCATTTTTCAATTTTGTAATGCCAAACCTCAAATACGCTTTTTTCAGCGTATTTGAGGACTTTTTATGCATTTTTCAAAAAGTTTTTTGAATTTTTTCAAATTTCGTTTTTTGCTCTTGGCAAGCTATGAAAATTACTCTTCAGTATTTTCTTCGTTTTTGTTGCCTGCAAGCATTTGATAGTACGCTTGGATAGCCTTGTATGTTTCTTCATCAAGCTCGCCCTTTTCGTACATCTTATCAAGCTCAGCTGCCATTTCCTCGCCAAGTGATGAAAGTGGAACCATACCTCTACCTGGGATATAAACCTCTTCCTCAATTTGAACGTCGCCGTTACCGCCTAAGCCGCCTTCTTGATCCTCCTTTGGTGGTTCCTCAGAAGGTTGGTCGCTTGGCTCTTGTGGCTCTTGGTCGCTTGGTTGTTGGCTTTCAGGTGGTTGCTCTTGAGGCTGTTGTGGTGCTTGACCCATCATGTTCTCTTGAGTTTCTTCCATTCTGTCAACCATATCTTGAGCAGCATCTTGGTTTTCTTTGTTTTGTTGCATTTGATTTTCAAGCTTTTCCATAGCGTCATCAAGAGCAGAGTCAGCTTTATCCTTAGCCTCTTCATCCTTTTCAGATGGTCCGGACTCTGGAATTTCAGATGCATCAAACATTTCGTTTGCTAAATCCTTGAAGATCTCAGACATTTCAGGATTTTCCATTTCATTAGCAGCGCTGTTGAAGTCTTTAGCAATTTCCTCAAGCTTTTCCTTAAGGTCGCTACCTGTAAGGTTTTCGTACTCCTGCTTAATGCTTTCCATAGCGTCCTTCATTTGCTCTGTATCGTTCTTTTCCATAGCGTCTGCTAAGTCCTCGAACTTATCCTTAAGAGCGTCGCTTGCATCCTGTTGCTTTTGTTGTTCTTGTTCAAGAATGTCCTTGATTTCTTCCTTTGCATCGTTGATGGAGTTGTTAATTTCCATGTTAGAAGCATCGTTTTCAAGCTTTTCTTGGAGGTCTTGCTTTAAGTCATCAAGAACGTCTTGCATTTTGTCGTAGGTTTCTTCGCTTACCTTATCCTTTGAGTTTTCAACGATATCCTCAAGGTCTTCAACTAAGTCGCTAACCTCTTTTTCTGTTTCGCCGATTAATTCCTCACGAAGGTTGTCGAAGTTTTCCTTCATGTTATCAAGAACCTCTTCCTTTTCCATAGCATCGGTAATTTCGTCCTTTGCTTGCTCGAAGGTATCCTCAATTTTTTGGTCTGTTGAAGGGTCATTCTTTTCAGCCTTATCAGCTACTTGTTCAAGATTTTCCTTCATGTTTTCAAGAGCATCCTTCATATCGGAGTCTTGCATATCCTTCATAGCATCCTCAATCATGTCAGCCATGTCTTGAGCATCCTTTTGTTGGTCGGTTGAGTTCTTAAGGTCTTCCTTCATTTGGTCAAGAACCTCTTCAACCTTTTCCTTATCGCCGGACTCAATAGCGTCAGCTAAGTCCTTCATGTCTTCCTTAATTTGTTCGTCTGCGCTTTCGTTCTTTTCAGCAGCATCCTTCATGTTTTCAGCGATTTCTTCTCTATTTTCTTGTTCCTTTTGAAGAGCGTCCTCAATCTTGTCTTGAGCATCCTTAATAGCATCCTCTTTAGCTTCGGTCTTCTCTTCGTCAGTCATTGTTTCGTCTTTTTTGATTTCATCAAGCTTGTTTTCAAGATCGTCAAGCATGTCGTTAAGCTCATCCTTTTCGCTCTTGTCAAGGTCAGAGTCAGCGATTTCCTCACGGTTCTCTTCGATAATATCGTCGATCTTCTTGTCCTCTTCGCTTGTTAAATTTTCTTCAAGCTTATCAAGAACGTCAGCGATTTCTTGCTTTAATTGATTTTCATCAACTGTTTCTTGAAGCTCTTCTCTTGCTTGGTCAGTAGCGTTATCAAGCTTTTCTTGATATTCTTCCTCAAGCTGATCCTGCTTATCTTGGAACTCTTCCTTAGCTTGATCCATTTGCTCTTGCTTTTCTTGCTCTGTTAAGTTTTCATCCTTTTGGATTTCATCAAGCTTATCCTGGAGCTCTTGCTCATTTTGCTCCATCTTATCAAGAGTTTCTTCAGCCTTTTCAAGGTTTTCCTTTAAGTTTTCAAGCGCTTCCTCAAGCTGGCTCTTATCTTGGTCGATAGCCTCTTCAATTTGCTCTTGCTTTTCCTCTTGAGTGAGGTTTTCGTCCTTCATGATCTCATCGATCTTATCCTTGAGATCAGGGCTTTCGTTACGGATTGCTTCCTCAATTTGCTCTTGCTTTTCTTGCTCAGTGAGGTTTTCGTCCTTCATGATTTTATCAATTTGTTCCTTAAGCTCTTGCTCGTCTTTATTAACGGCATTCTCAAGGGACTCTTGGATTTGCTCAAGCAATTCCTTCTTTTCCTCAGTTGTGAGGTTTTCGTCCTTTAATTGCTCTTCCATCTTTTCAAGAGCGTCGGAGATTTCTTGCTTATCCTGCTTATCAAGGGCGTCAGCTAAATCCTCAGTTGTTTCATCCTTTTGAAGCTCATCGATAATTTCTTGGTCCTTTTCGAGCTGATCAAGGATTTCCTCTTCCTTCTCTCTAATTTCCTCGTAAATCTCTTCAATTCTGTCTTGAATTGTCTCGTCCTTTTCAAGTGGCTCTTTTAACATGTCTTCAAGCTGTTCCTTGAAGTCTTGCATTTCTTCTTTGAGTTCTTCCTTGGTTTCCTCATCAACCTCGGAATCTTCGATTTTGTCCTCAATCTCTTGGAAAGCATCGTCAAGTGTTTCTTGAACGTCTTCCATTTGCTGATCAAATGAGCTATCAGCTTGAACAGGGATTAAGAAAAGAAGAACAATAGCAACAATCATTGCTACAACTGCTGTAAATCTTGCGTAAGGTGTTTTAACCTTAAGATTCTTAGAGTCTAACTTTTCAAGTCTCTTTTGTGTGTCTTCTCTTTGTACCTTTGCAACGTATGACTTATCCTTACGGTACTCCATCATAGTTGTATAACGCTCATCAAGTCCTAAAGAGTCAATTCTCTTAGCAACCTTGTCTGCATTTGCAGCATAGCGCTTTTTGTAAGTAATAATTCCCATAACTATTGCACATACTACGCCGGCAGCGATAGTTGAGATAACGACAAAGATATTTGTCATATCGCTCTTTGCAATAACTCTGAAAACGAATGCAAGTAAAAGTGATAAGCCTGAACCGTAAAGCAAGCCGGTAGCAATCGCTCTTACAAATGCCTCGATGACAACCTTTCTTTTAAAGGGCTTCACCAAATCCTTAAAATCCATATTTACCTCCTTCAAGTAAATCCGTTACTTTTATATTATAGCATTTTAATTGTGTGTTTGCAACAAAAAAATATTTCATGTTGCGACCTATGAAAAGATTTTGGCAGGTTGCACAATTTTCTTTAAAATTCGTTTGGGTTTAAATTTTAAATATTGTGGATTTTTACCAATTTTCTTCCTTGCCAACGGGAAAATTGTTGTTTTTTCAGGCTTTTCTGCCCTTCATAAACTCGTTTTTCACGGCCTTATGAGGTTGCCGTGCTTCTTACGCTATTAATATATCACACTTTTTGCAAAAATTGTTGGATTTGGAAAAACATTCAAGCATACTTCACAGTATTTTCAGTTTCTTCACAAAGCCATCACATTAAAAGGGGATAGGGGCTAGGATATAGGGGTTCGCTACGCTCACAGGGAGGATTTATGCAGCCTGCGGCTGATGATATACAAGGCTATGCCTTGATGATATACACACCTTTGGCGTGATGACATACAATCCTGCGGATTGATGATATACACGCTCCGCGTGATTATAGTTAGATAATTAGGTAATCTAATCTCGCTGACGGCTGGCGGCTGACGGCTGGCGGCTGACGGCTGTTCGCATAGCGAACCTCTAACTAAAAAACACGCCTTGTGAGCCATCACAAAGCGTGGGTGTTTTTTAGTATTTACGCCATACCATTTTATCTACTATTCCTGTATAAGATTGAATTATTTTTACAACCTTAGTAGATACGTTTTCGTCGGTGTAGTCCGGAACAGGGATACCGTTATCGCCGTTATCGTTAAGGTCAACGGCTGTGGCAACTGCTTGAAGAAGTGATTTTTCATCAATTCCAGCAAGAACGAAGCATGCCTTGTCAAGAGCCTCAGGACGCTCTGTTGACGTTCTGATACAAACCGCAGGGAATGGATTTGACACACTTGTAAAGAAGCTGCTTTCCTCAGGTAGTGTTCCGCTATCGGATACTACGCAGTATGCGTTCATTTGTAGATTGTTGTAGTCATGGAAGCCTAAAGGCTCGTTACGAATTACGCGCTTATTAAGGACAAATCCTGATGCTTCAAGACGCTTTCTTGAGCGTGGGTGGCAGGAATAAAGAATAGGCATATCGTACTTTTCAGCAAGAGCGTTAATTGCGTTAAAAAGAGACAAAAAGTTCTTCTCTGTGTCGATATTTTCCTCTCTGTGAGCAGATAAAAGAATATATTTTTTCTTTTCAAGTCCTAGCTTTTCAAGTACGTTTGACGCTTTGATTTCATCAAGATTTTGGTGTAAAACCTCTGCCATTGGAGAGCCTGTTACGTACACTCTTTCCTTAGGGAGACCGCACTCGTGAAGGTACTTTCTTGCATGCTCGGAGTATGCTAAATTCACGTCGGAAATAATGTCAACTATTCTACGATTTGTTTCCTCAGGTAAGCATTCATCCTTACAGCGATTTCCTGCTTCCATATGGAAAATAGGAATATGCAATCTCTTAGCGGAAATTGCAGATAAGCATGAGTTGGTGTCGCCTAAAATAAGAAGCGCATCAGGCTTGATTTGGTTCATTAGCTTATATGAGCAATTTATGATGTTACCAACGGTTGCTCCAAGGTCGTCGCCTACTGCGTTCATATATACCTCAGGGTCATCAAGCTTAAGGTCGCGGAAGAAAATTCCGTTAAGGTTGTAATCATAGTTTTGTCCCGTGTGAGCAAGTATGCAATCAAAATGCTTTCTGCATTTATTGATTACAGCGCCAAGGCGGATAATTTCAGGTCTTGTGCCTACGATAATAAGTAGCTTTAATCTGCCATCGTTTTTAAAGCTAACGTCTGTATAGTCTAATTTCATTTCCATAGTTTTACTCCTGTTGTAAAGTAGTTGTTAAATGTTAAACTGTTTCAAAAAACGTATCAGGCTTATTTGGGTCAAATTCCTCATTTGCGTACATTACCGTTACTAAGTCCTCGGTTTCGCTGAGATTGATAATGTTATGGGTATAGCCAGGAAGCATGTGAATTGCTTCAATTTTCTCGCCGCTTACCTCAAAATCAAGAACGTCCTCAGAGCCAATTTTTCTCATTTGGATAAGTCCGTGTCCGCTGACAACAATGAAGAATTCCCATTTTGTGTGATGCCAATGCTGTCCCTTTGTAATACCCGGTTTTGATATGTTTACAGACACTTGTCCGCAGTTTTTCGTTTTAATTAGCTCTGTAAAGCTACCTCTTGCATCAACGTTCATTTTAAGTGGGAAGGATACGCTTTCCTTTGGCAAATATGATAAGTATGTTGAGTAAAGCTTCTTTGCAAATGAGTTTTTAGGAATTTCCGGAAGCACTAAGGTTTTTGGTTGATTTTTGAACTCATAAAGCAAGTCCACAATCTCGCCTAACGTTACCTTATGTGTGGTTTTAGCCACACAGTATCGACCGTTTTGGTCTAAAACCGCGTCAACGCCATCATAATTACAGTAGCTTTCCTTGTTTTCTAAAGCATTAAGCATTTCGTCAATAAGGTCGTCAATATAGAGTAATTCGAGCATTACGCTTCTATCGTTTACCTGTATTGGAAGGTCGTTTGCTATATTATGTGAGAAGGTGGCAACAGCGCTATTATAGTTAGGTCTGCACCATTTACCAAATAAATTTGGAAAACGGTAAACAAGCACCTTAGCTCCTGTTTCCTTACCGTATTCAAATACTAATTCTTCGCCTGCAAGCTTGCTTTTACCGTAATCGGAGTTAGCGTATCTGCCAACCAAAGTAGCCTGTACTGATGATGAAATCATAACGGGGCATTTATTTTGGTGTTTTTTAAGGCTATCAAGCAATTTGCTTGCAAAGCCAAAATTACCCTCCATAAATTCCTTTTCATCCTTAGGTCTGTTTACGCCTGCAAGGTTGAATACAAAATCCGCCTTAGAAGCATACAAATCAAGATACTCCTCGGGGGTATTTATATCGTATTCGTATATTTCATCAATTTTGATATTTCTTGTTTTATCCTTGCCGTCTTTAATACATTTAAGCGCTTCGCATAGATTTTTTCCTACAAATCCTTGCGCGCCTGTTACCAATATATTCATTTTATACCTCGTAATTAAAGTCAAGTCCTACGTAATTCAGCTCAAGCTGAAATTCGTTAATTGTTTCCTTCGAATAGCTGTTTATGTTATCGTTAATTGTCTTGATTTTATCGTGTCTAAATAAAACAGCACGAATTAAACGCCATGCCCAGAAAAATGGTAATAGTATTGGCGCTTTTTTTAGCACAGGGAAAATGTTGCACATAAACCTATACGGTAAAAACATAACAAACCATCTTCTTTTACGCTTCGCACCATTTTCGTCAGTTCCCTTTGCATATTTAACAGCATCAGATTTTAGCTTGTTTATTCTATTGCCATAAACTCCGTCGTTGAAAATTTTAGCTGTTATAAATTCTGAAACCTCATCACATTCAGCTGAATTAAACCACACATCTAAGGTCTTTTTAACGTTTTTGAAGAAATTAAGAAGCTGTAATTTTTCAAGCCCTGCATATACGTATTCAAGGTCAAGTTCACTGTGTTCTCTTAAAAACAGATATATATCCGTCATATGCTTTATGCCAATTCCCGCTTCTCTGTAATGCTCGGAAAGATGTGTAAAGAGGTATATAAATTCATCCTCTAAGGTCATTACGTATTCGCACGAATTTTCATCTTTTTTCTTAGCAAGCTTCCATCCGTTATCAAAGTATGCATAAAAATCCTTTTGATAAGACGGAACTATTCTTTTGTGCAATTCAATAGTAAGCTCGTCCTTTTTCCAAACAATCTCATGGTCGCTAGTATATTTAAAGGTGTATCCAAGCTCTGTAAGGGCTGTTTTTATGGAGTCATACTGCTCCTCGCGAATAAGTATATCAGCATCGCTCATTACACGCATTTCGTGATGCGGATAAAGCTTTTTAATGATTGAGCCCTTTAGCTTAAGGTATTCTATTCCATTTTTATCAAAGGATTTGCACAGCTCTTCAATTTTGAAAAGCTGATTCTCGCTAAGAGCTGTAAGCTGCATTGAGGTAATGAGAATTTTCCCCTCTGTATCATTAGCCATAAATTCAGGATTTTCAGCTCCGCCATAAAAAAGCATAGGCAAAATTTGGTGCTTTACGCCAAATTCATACACCTGAGAATAGTCAAAATCCGCAGGGAGTGGCTGATTTTCGCCTTTTAATGCATTGTTAAGTAAGGTAATAATACCTGTTTCAAAGCTTGTTAGCATGTTTTCTTCCTTTATTTTTTATATAGTTCAATGTATTCAATAAATTTTTCTTTTTTATCAAAGGTTTTGGCTTTTTCCATAAAAGCTTCATTAGAAAAATGAATACCTTCGCATGCATAGATTATTGCATTTTTAAATCCGTCAATATCACTTATATCGACTGTAATTCCCGTTTTTTCATCAATTGTTTCGGGGCTCCCACCAATTTTCGAGGTAACAACAGGTGTTCCGCAGGCTACCGCTTCCATATTTACAGTTGGGTATGTGTCATCGCTTGTTGGATTTACAAAAACGTCTGCTGCTGTATAAAATTCAGTAAGCTCTTTTATGCTTTCCGTTCTTGGAATTGTAATTATATTATCGGGCAAAATTATACTATGTTTACTTTGCATTCCTACCAACACAATTTGATAATCGCTTGGTAGAATTTTAGAAAGCTCAATAAAAACGTCAATACCCTTTCTTTTTTCCCAACCTGCAGCAACCCCCAAAACGATTTTTTTATTTTCTAAATTGTATTTAGCTCTAAAATCGCTTTCGGTTGGCTTGAATTTGCTTGTGTCAATTCCATTGTTGATTACCTTAACGTCATAGTCCTTTAAAAATGACTGATTTACTAAATCCGCAAGCCATTTTGACGGCGTTACAATAGTTAAATTAAGGCATCCAAACAGATTTTTCTTCTTATCAAACAGTTTTTTACTCTTATCAAAAAACCAACTGTATTTTTTCGCTTGAGGACAGTTATCGCATTGTGTTTTCCACTTATCGCACTTAGACATTTCAAAATACGGGCAGTAGCCTGTAAAGGTCCAACAGTCATGGAATGTCCAAAATAGCTTGATTTGCGGATTTTTCTTAAAATAATTAAATAGCATTTTCAAATTTACGTTGTGTCCATGTAAATTATGTAGGTGAACAACGTCAGGCTTGATGCGTTCAATTATTTTTATCTGTCGTTTAGTAATTATCCTTGAATTAAAACCATAATTTCCAAATATTCTTGATTTTAACGCTTGAAGCTTAATTTCAAAGTTGCTAGCGCAATTTATTCCG
Source organism: Eubacteriales bacterium (assembly GCA_045632345.1). Taxonomy (GTDB): domain Bacteria; phylum Bacillota; class Clostridia; order Oscillospirales; family CAG-272; genus RGIG2000. Next base: position 215,395 of record JAZQWM010000040.1, read on the forward strand.
TTAGGAAAGCTATTTCCGCCCACGTAAAGTATGTAATTTTCAATGCCCTCGTCAGTCAAAAGCTCGCTTATACCCGAGCAAACTCGACCTGTTCCGCCTCTGTCTGCTGTGGCATTTATTTGAACAACCTTCATAGCTTTTATCCTTTCTTTGTTTTGGAAAATACTTATATTTCGGATTATTTTTCGTCCTTTGCAAGCTCTTCTCTAATGTATGCAAGTGAAAGAAGCTTTTCCTTTACCTGCTCCACGTCAAGAAGCTCTGTATTATGTGAGTTAAATTCGGTTAACGTATTTCTTTCTACATCTCCGTCTTTAAAGTATTTATCGTAGTTAAGTCCGCGCTTATCGGAAGGTACACGGTAGAAATCGCCCATATCGATAGCATTTGCACACTCCTCATTTGTAAGAAGTGTTTCGTACATTTTTTCGCCGTGACGGATACCGATAACCTTGATTTCGCTCTTCTTTTCCTTATCAAAAAGCTCAATTACGGCCTTTGCTTGGGTTTCGATTGTACAAGCAGGCGCCTTTTGAACAAGAATATCACCGCTTGTACCATGCTCAAATGCAAATAATACAAGGTCAACAGCCTCATCAAGAGACATAATAAAGCGTGTCATAGTTGGGTCTGTTACTGTAATTGGCTTGCCTTGGCGGATTTGGTCAATCCAAAGAGGAATAACTGAGCCACGGGAGCACATTACGTTGCCGTAACGAGTACAGCAAATCTTTGTTTTATTTGGGTCAACTGTTCTTGATTTTGCAACAATAACCTTTTCCATCATTGCCTTTGACGTACCCATAGCGTTTACAGGATATGCAGCCTTATCTGTTGATAAGCAAATTACTGTCTTTACGCCCTCGTCAATGGCGGCAGTAAGCACATTATCAGTACCGATTACGTTTGTTTTTACCGCTTCCATAGGGAAAAACTCGCAGGATGGCACCTGCTTTAATGCTGCTGCGTGGAATATGTAATCAACACCGTGCATAGCGTTTTTAACGCTGGCGAGGTCTCTTACGTCGCCGATGTAAAATTTGATTTTTTCAGCAACCTCAGGCATCTTCGCTTGGAATTCGTGGCGCATATCGTCCTGCTTCTTCTCATCACGTGAGAATACACGAATTTCCCCAATATCTGTCTTTAAAAATTTGTTAAGCACCGCATTACCGAATGAGCCTGTGCCGCCTGTAATCATTAATGTCTTACCCGCAAAAATTGATTGTTCCATTTTGTACCTCTTTCTTGTTGAAGCGTTCATTTATACAATAATTTATATATCAAGCTAAGCGCTTGTCTTTATTTCTTTTCTTTTTTAACTAATCCCTTTATGCCTTTTAACAAAATTTTCGGATCAAGAGACGCAAGTATTATTTTATTATTCGGTCTTATCGGCTTTATCATATACCCCACTATAAAGTTTGTGAAAATTTGAGTAATAAGGGATGCGATTGCCGCTCCGTTAATTCCTAAGATTGGAATGAACATGAAATTGAGAACAATATTTGCTGATGCTCCTATTAAATTAATTTTCCAAAGATATTTATGCATATTTTCAACCAGAATCCATACATTGCGAACAGCTCCTATCAATGAAAATGCAGTGTACCATACAATTATTCTCAGTACATTTACCGCTCCTGTGTACTCTGCTCCGTATAGAATCGATATAATTAGCTTTGAAAAAACAGTCATTGATATACTTTGAGCCAAAGCCAAGAAAATAACTATCGAATAAAGCATTTTTAAATTATGCTCATATTGTTCTTGAGAATCGTTTTTAGATTTTACAATAAGAGGCCTCATAGAGTCTATTATTGCAGAAAAAATAAAGCTTGTCATTCCTGCGCATGCAACCCCGGCAGAGTAATTTCCTGTTGCCTCATTGCTTATCATTAGTTTTATCATTATCTTATCGGTATTTGCATAAATCGTTGCCATCATACCTGATATGATGTAATATTTTCCGTTGCTTAAAAGCCTTTTAGCAACCGGGAATGAAAATGATATTTTTTGATTTCCTAAGTATCTATAAGCCACATATAAGCCAATGGCAATTAAGATATAGTCTATTGCATGCGATAATGCAAACCAATAAACGCTCTTTTGAGTTGCAAGTAAAAACACCTTATAAGCGGTAGTTATCACATATGCTATTAACATTATTATAGACGTATATTTCGATAAATACTTGGCTTGAAACCAATACTGTATCATTTCAAAGGCCTGAGAAATTAAAAGCAAGCTATACAGCACACAAACTACTATTGTTTCTTTTTCTCCGCCATTTGCCATCAATGCCACAAGAAATACGCCAAATATACTTAAAATAGACGAAATAAAACAAAGAACAACAGAGGTTCCTACTATTTTTCCTTCTTCATCCTTATTGTTTACAATTTCCTGCACAATAACACTGTTAATTCCAAGCTGCATAACAGGAACAAAAAAGGCTACTATTGAAGCGGCATAGTTAATAACACCAAAGTTTGATGAGCCTAAAAAGCGTGCAGTAAGCGCAGAAACAAATATATTAAGTATGGCTTGGACAATCTTACAGCCGATTATCCAGCTTGCATTTTTAAATGCTTTATTCTGTGTCATTTCTATAATTCATCTCCTTGCCTACTAATTCAAATACAAATGCGCATCAAACATCGTTTATTCTTGACTATTTCTACAATTTAACCGCCATGCTGCAGTCAAATTGATTTAAATAACTTGCATTTTTCTGCAAAATTTTACTGATTATTATTTATTTTTTGATAAACGTCTAAATATTTTTGATAATTAGCATTTTTTTCAAAATTTTCAACCACTCTTGCACGGCAAGCCTCTTTTGAATAAGGCTTTTCCTCACAAATGCGGATAATTTCCTTTTTCATACATTCAATATCATCCTTTTCAACCACGACGCCACAACTTTCGTCAATCGCCTCCGGACTACCGCCTGATTTGAATGTAATAACAGGCGTTCCGCACGCAAGAGCCTCGGTATTTACAAGACCGAAGGTTTCTTCTCTTGTTGTATTAACAAATACGTCCGCCGCCGTATATATCTCTATAAGCTCCCTTTGATTGTTGGTTCTATGAATTGAAATTACGTTGCTTGGCAACTGCTTATCAACATCATCGTTTGTTCCAACCAATATTATTTGATAATCCGCCGGAAGCATGCCTGCAAGCTTTATAAATACATCAAGTCCCTTTTTGTATCCCCAACCAAAGGAAACGCCTAAAACAATTTTCTTATCTTGTAGGTTGTATCTTTCTCTGAAATCACTTTCAACGGGTGCAAATAAATCTAAATCTAGTCCGTATCTCAAAAGCTTGCAGTCCACATTCTTTAAAAACGACTCTTTAACAACGTTGGTTAGCCAATTTGTAGGTGTGATGACAGTTAAATCAACGCCTTCAAAAATTGCTTTTTTTCTTAAATATACGCTTTTGCTTTTATCAAAGAACCAACTATAACGCTTACTTAACGGACAGCTATGGCAAAGGCTTTTCCAATTATCACAGCCAACCATTTCAAAATGAGGACAGTAGCCGGTAAACGCCCAGCAATCATGAAAAGACCAATATAACTTTATTTTCGTTCTTCTAAAATAGTCAAAAAGTATTTCCAAATTGATATCGTTACTGTGTATATTATGCATATGAACAATATCAGGGCTTATTTTTTCAAGCTCCCTTATTAAATTTTTTGTAGATTTTACAGAATTAAAGCCATAGTTACCAAAAAGCTTAGCTTTGAGTGCTTGAATCTTTAAATATTTTTCATCGGTAAATTTAATCCCAAGTGGATAATCGCTTTTACCCAAGGAATAAAGTATATAATTTTCTATTCCGTTTTCCGTAAGCAGCTTGCTGATGTCAACACAGATTTTCCCGGTGCTTCCCTTTCCGCAAACTGCATTTATTTGTACTATTTTCATTTTAACACCTTTTTATTTCCAGAACGGTTTGTATGGATAAAGCTCTAATATATCGGCTCCCGTATGCATACCGTATATATAGTCGCCTATGAAGTAAATTATCATTATTATGGCAATATATTTATACGGTTGCTTGTTTCTCTCAGTTGTTCTGTTGATAATTCTTGGAAGCAAAATTGGCAAAAACATCATAGAATAATAATTCATTCTCATAGCAACGGTACTTGTAAGCGCAAATATCTGAAGCATGGTTGCAAGAACCGCTATTCCTCTTAAGCCATTGGTTTCTTTATCCAATTCTTCTTCAACAGGCGCAATATAGGAAAGAGTAACAAATAGTGCCAATAGAATAATCATCATATATGCGCCGGTGCTTTCATACTCATATTCATATCCATAGTCATTCATGAATTTAAGCAAATATTCAAAAATAGGCTTATTAAATATAAGTATTGTTACTGTTATCGGTACAAAGATAAACAGCTTGTTTCGCGTGATGTTCATATGATAGAATGGGTATAATAAAATCGCAATAAATGCCGATTTGTGGAACATCATAGCAAGAATAACAAATACTATGTACCAAAATAGCTTTTTCTTTTTAATAAAAGTATACGCGATTGCAATTATTGATAGCGCCAAGAATTGTCTAAATGCAGAGAACATTATAGAAAAATTAGACGTTGTCATAAATACAGCTATTGATAGCATCGCATTTTCGCTTTCCTTGATATACAAAACAGCAAGAGGTACAGTAGTTAAAATTGCTATTATAGCAATGAACCACTGTTCATCAGTTGTTACCAAGCTGATAAGCTTAGTTAAAATATAATAGCCCCATTCTCCGTCATAGAATTCGATGATTTTTGAAAATGACATTTTAGACGTCATATCAAACATAATTAAATAGTTGCGAATATCAACACCAACGGTTTTATATCTTAATACCAACATCGTTAAAAGTATGATGAAAAACACAGACATTATAACTCTCTGCTTTTTTTGATATTTTACTTTATCACTAACACTACTATACAGCAATGAAATTGCCATCGGCACGCCTAACATTATATAATAGGGTAACATTTTTTCTCCTTAGTCCATTCAGATTTTTACATCGTAAATACTATTTATTTTACCGTAAAAAACCTGCTCTATTTTTTCTCTTGTATGGTTTCTCAACCCAAGCTCTGCTGCTTTTTCTGCATACTCTACAAGAATATTTGGTTTTTCAACTATTTTACTTATTGCCAACTCAAGCTCATTATTATTTGTAGCTACTATGGCAGATTCGTTTTCCTTCAAATATTCAATGGGTGCAAGATCTTTATTTCCCACCGCTAGAATGCATCTTCCGGACGATAAATAATCCGTTGTTTTGGTGGAAAATGATAGTCTTGCAGATTTAGCGTTTTCTCCGTCAACATCCTCTAAAAAAAGTAATATGTCCGCCTTTTTTTGTTTTTCCAAAACCTCTGATTGTGGAATTGGCTCATGCACCCTACAAAAGCCACAGTTTAAGGCTAATTTTATCTCATCCTTTAAAACGGTTTTAGTATAAGCATCTATTTCAAACTGTTCCTCTAAGCCCGCTTCCTTTATTGCATTAACAAGCTTTAAAAGAGTTCTGTCTCTGCCAATAATCAAATTGCCCGTATAAAGCATTTTTATAGGTTTTTGAATTTCTCCGTAGCATACGTTAGGAACAGAAGAAAGAGGCTTTGTTAAAACAGTAGAATTTATTTTGAAAAATTCGTCTGCTTCTCTCTTGGTTTTCTCAGAAATTGCAAAGAAACCGTCTGTTTTTTTAGCAAGACGCTTTAATGACCTTCTTTGAAAAAGCCTGTAAAGTCTGTAACCAAAAGATTTATGTTGCTTGTACGTAAAATTATCATCCCATACATATCCAATAGCCTTAGCGCCTGTACGCTTAATAGCATACTCTATAATTCTGTTAAGGTGTATATATCCTTCCATAGAGTGAAGAATTATATCAGGCTTAAAGCTATCAAGAAATTGGTTCAACTCATTTGTTTTCCACTTACCAAGCTTCCATATAAGCTCTCTTGCATAGAGCATAGCGTATCTACGCTTTTTGGAGTGTTTAGCATATCTTTTATTATGCTCAGAAAGAGTTTCGTTATCACCTTGAAAACACGCCTGAACCTCTTTGCCGGTTTTAATTTTTCTTTTTAGTACGCTTCTTATTACCTTGCTTTCAGAAATACAGAAATATCTTGAACATATAGTACTGTCGGGTATTTCATCTCTTATGTAAATATTGGCAACCTTGTCGCTATCGTATTTTTCAAGTAAAGTAGCCCAGCTGTTTGCACCGATTCTGGAATTCCACGATGGCACAGTAATAACTAAAATTCTTGGCTTTGAGGCTTCCATTGTATTCTCCTTATTTTAGTAACTCCATATAGTCTGCCTGTAAATTGTCAAGCATTTTTTCTCTGTTATAGTAATCGCATACCATTTTGTATGCTCCGTTTCCTAATGAAATGCGCTTTTCATCATCGTCGATAAGCTCAACCATAGCTTTCATTAGTTGATCCTTGCTTTTAGGGTCAACAAGCAAGCATGATTCATTTTCTATCATTACCTCAGATGCGCCCGGTATTCTTGTGGTAATGGTAGGTACGCTAAGCGCTCCTGCCTCTTGGATAACCATACCGAAGCCCTCTCTGTACGTAGGATGAACCAAAACGTCAAGTGCTGAGAAATATTCTCTCATTTTTGATTTATCTATTCTGCCTGTCATTATTATGTTTTCGCAGGTTTTTGCCCACTCTACAAGCTCTATAAGGCTCTCACTCGTTGCTTCATTTGCGCCAATAATCATAAGCTTGGCATTGGGCTTTTCTTGTAAAATTTCTTTAAACGCCAAAAGTAACTCCTTACAGCCCTTATCTGTGGAAAATCTGCCCACAAATCCATACAAAAATTCATTTTCCTGTATTCCGTATTGCTCTCTTACAGTGTTTCTCCATTCATCCTTTTTAGAAATGTCGTAATCTTCAATGCTTACTCCTACAGTTCCGCCTCTGCCAAGAACCTTGACCTTTTCTCTTTCATACAGTCCTTCGCTAATGCCAAACTCCATATTCATAGGGCTAACACTGCGCATATGTGTAGAATTCTTACAGGATATTTTTTCAATAAACTTAAATATTTTTCTTGAAACTCCGGATAAACCGACGTATCTGATTCCCCATTGAGCATACAAACGAATAGGCGCCTTTGCTTGCTTAGCAGCAATGCTTGCATAAAACGCGGCGTTTGGTGTTGAATATTGAATTAAATCAAATTTTTGCTTCGTGAATATCTTGCGAAGCTTAGATATTGCGCCAAAGCCGGAGAGATTTACTCCTCTTTTCATATTCACGGGAATGTAGTGAATATATTCAGGCAAGCTCTTTTCAAATGCTTCATCATAGCTTGCTATTAATGTTATGTCATACCCGCAGCACTTATACAATCTTTGAGCCGTCGGTAAAACGAAGGATCTTAATGTCCCCGGCGCTGTTGTTACTATACAAATTTTTTTCATTTTTTACTCCTGATATTTTCTACTATTTGTGAAACCTTATCGCAAACAATTTCATAATTTTCCTTAAACTGTTCTTCTGTATAGTTTAAAATTTCTTTTTCTTTTTTTCTTATGTTAGAAACGCCTTCTTTGAATATTTCTTTTATTGTTTCCGGATTATCAGTTATATTGGCATCGCAAAAGCCTCTTGACAAAATTGCCATTTGAGAGCCTAGCTTGTAATGGTGTGTTAAAATATTTTCAGCAGGTAAAATGCCGTAGCCTATTCTTGCAAATCCACCGAAGCCGAAGCGTACTCCACGTTCTCTTAATATTTTTGTTATTCTGTCAACTGTTCCGTCAATTAAAAGCTCAAACATAAACGTTTTCTTATGAGCTAAATGCAAATCGTTAAGACCGATGTGTATTTCGTCAATCCCTTTTATGTCAACATAACTTTCAAGGCGCTCCTCTGCTTCCTTAGTTTCCAAAAGAAGCATCGTTTTCGTTCTGCCGTTAACAAGCTTTATAAATTTTTCTACCTCTTCTCTTGTCTTGAACATAGGTAGCATAATGTAGTCAGCTCCCGCATTTACTACATCGTTAATCTCTTTTTCGGATTCATCATCCAAAGGATTTATTCTAACCATAAGCTTGGATGTGGTTACATAGGGACGTAGTGCGTGAATATCCTCAATGGTATGCTTGGATTTTACGGTATTCATACCCTTTTGTCTTTCTTCCTTGCCCTTGGTTTCAAGGTCAACCCATATTCTATCAACTCCTGCATCCTGCGCAATTCTTGCAAGCTGTGGGTTATTGGTTATGTACATTAAAGTAATTGCCATAATTTCTCCTGTTGCATTAATCATAATTTGCATAAGGGATTAGCACCAAAGGTGCTTAACTTATCGTTTTACCACTATATCGTGTCTTATTAGGTTGTCGCCGTTTATGGATATTGCTTTTATTCTTTCGTTTGCAAGGTCGTGCTTACGCCACGCTTCCTCTCTGGAAGTCGCTTCAACGGAATAATAGCCAACTCTGTCGCCGCTACTGTTGATTTCCCTAATAGCCTTTGCATATCTGTTTTTTAAGCTTAAAACCTTAAATGGGTTTAAGCTTCTGTTTGCATCGTTAAAATAATGAAATTCTATATTTCTTTTATGGTTTGTTCATGCTCATTATCAAATGCAAGAGCAGCAACCTGATGTCCTAGCTCTTGAAGCTTTTCTATAAGCTTTTTTCTAAAGCCCACAACCACACTTGATTTTGAGCATACAAGTAAAATTTTTATCTTTTCTCCCTGTTGATTAGTCATGCTGACTACACTATATCTTTTTAATCATGACCTCATTATATTTCATCATATAAATGCCGTCTTCATAATTGCCGATTTGGTCTTTATTTGCTTTGCCGTCAAGGTTATTAACGATCAATGACATATGATCGCAACCGCTTTCATATGCGTGAGGATAACCGCCGCCAAAGCGTGGATTTACCTCTGATATGTAATACTCTCCATTAACATCAAATATATCTATATCTATCTGACCCTTAAATCCGCTTTCGCTTACAAATTTCTTTATTAAGTCGAATAATTTTTTATCCTTAAATGAAACAGCCTTGTCCGTTTCTCCTGCTCTCATTACAAGCTTCTTTTTTGTAAAAATAGACACAACCTGACCGCTTACCATATCAATATAGCAATCTGCGCCTATTTCTTGACCGTCAAGAAATTCTTGTATCATAAGATTGTTGTTATGCGCAAAAAGCAAGTCAACTGTTTCCTTATCGTTTACCTTTGATATTGCAATGCTTGCGCTACCTCTTACAGGCTTTACAAACACAGGGAACTTGGCTTTTCCGTCGCCTAAATCCCTATAAAATTCTTCCTTGTCGGTATAGGATTTTGCACATTTGTAATTATGTGCTGTAAGCCAATTATACATATCCATTTTGTCAAGGGTTCTTTCACAAAGCTCATAGCTTGAGCCGATTACGGTAGTTCCAACCTTTTCAAAGCGCACTTTGTTTTCCGCAAGCAATGAAAGCTCCGGATCAATAAGAGATAATACACCGCTTATTTTTTCCTTTTCGCATATATCAAGAATAACGTCAATATATCCAACCTCTGTCATTCTTGGTACTATATAGTACTTGTCTGCCTCATAGATTGCAGGAGCTACTGTGCTACAATCGGTTGCAATTACAAGTCCCTTGCCGTTCAATGCTTTTTTAAAGTACTGTATTACTTTGTTTCTTGTGCCTGCGCTTAATATCAAAATATTCATGAATTTTCCCCCACGATTGTAAAAAATTCTTCCTTCAAAATAGCATATCTCTTTCTGTTTACGAATTTTCCTCTATGAACTAAATCTCTCACAAAAACACCTTCGCATTTAAACCCAGTTTTTTCATACAACCTACATGCTATTTTGTTTTCCTCATCTACATTCAAGTACACTTTATTTAGGCACATTTCATTAAATGCATAGTTTAAAAGCATTTTTGTAGCACGTGTGGCTATTCCTTTGCCTTTAAACTCTACCTCGCCCATGCTTATGTAAAATTCTGCTTTGCTGTTACTTTTGTCAATAGAAACTAACCCAATTAAGCCCACTGGAATTTTGTTGTACTCAATAACTAAATCTTTTCTTGTCTCATTATTTTTATTTTCAAACCAGTTAATTGTCTTTTCCACGTCCAATGGAATATCGTAGTGCAAAAACTCATTATTGCTACTATCATTTATCCACTTCACTTTATTTTCAATATCCTCTTTTCGAAAATCACGTAAAGAAATATTATTTTCGTGCAAAATCATCCTTTTCCTCTTTCACTTGGCTCAATCTTTGTTTTCTTTGGTCTATAAATTTTCCTGCTTTAAATTCGCTTCCAACTTGAATATCAGATCTTTTTAAAACCTTCAAGGCAGTTTCGATTATTATCTTAACATCTCCAAACAACGTAATGCTAGATACATATTTAACGTCATATTCAAGCTTCAAATCCCATGAAATCGCGTTTCTGCCGTTTACCTGTGCTAAACCTGTAAGTCCGGGACGGACGTCGTGGCGGTGCTTTTCTTCCTCAGTGTAATATGGAAGATATTCTACAAGAAGCGGTCTTGGACCGACTATTGACATATGTCCAGCAAAGATGTTAAATAGCTCAGGAAGCTCGTCAAGTGAGGTTGAGCGAAGGATTTTGCCGTATTTGTTTAAGCGCACGTCGTCAGGCAAGAGTTTGCCGTCCTTGTCCTTGGCATTTGACATTGTGCGGAATTTGATTAACTTAAAGATTTTTTCGTTTTTGCCCGGGCGAAGCTGTGTAAAGAAGGGGTTGCCCTTCATTTTGATTGCACCCACAACTATAAGTATGAGCAAAATTGGAGAGAGGACTAAAATTGCCATTCCGCTTAAAAGTATATCGTAAAAGCGTTTAAAGAATACTCTGTATAAAAGCGCGGAAAGTGTTACCCAAATAGCAAGCGCAAGGACGCTAAGAATTGCTATTCCCCACCACTCGGTTGTTAATGTATTTAAAATTTTATCAAAAGTCATTAGAAGCACTCCTTGATTGCTTGAATAACTGTCATTTGCTCTTCCTCGGTCATTTTAATATCGCTTGGTAAGCAAAGACCGCGAGAGAATATATCTAAGCCAACGGATTCGTTTTCAATCTTGATAAGGTCGTGTCCCTTGAATACAGGCTGTAAGGACATTGGCTTCCAGATTGGTCTTGTTTCAATATTCAAGTCGTTTAGCTTATTTATAACGTCCATAAACTGAACCTTGCAATCCTTATTTATGGTCATTGCAGATAGCCAGAAGTTTGGTTTAGTGCAGTCAAGGTATGGGTTCATTGTGATAGGTAAATTTACAAGCTCCTTTTGATAGCGCTTGTAGATTTCTTCCTTTTTCGCTCTATGCTCATCAATATGTATAAGCTGACCTCTGCCGATGCCAGCAACTACGTTTGACATACGGTAGTTATAGCCTGTTTCCTCATGCTGATACCACGGTGCATTTTCTCTTGACTGTGTTGCCCAGAAAAACGCCTTCTTTCTTGCTTCCTCGCTGTCTGTAAGAAGCATACCGCCCCCTGAGGTTGTAATGATTTTATTACCGTTAAAGCTAATTGCGTTATATTTACCGAAGGTACCTGTTTGTCTGCCTTTATATGTAGCTGAAAGAGATTCTGCGGCGTCCTCGATAAGAATAGCGTTATGACGGTTGCACACGTCAAGAAGCTCATCCATTTTACCGGGTGTGCCGTAAAGGTGAGCCATTACAACAAGCTTAGTATCAGGATATTTCTTAAATGCAAGCTCAAGAGCCTCAGGGTCCATATTCCATGTATCTCTTTCAGTATCAATAAATACCTGCTTGCCACCCTCGTACGTTACAGGGTTTACCGTTGCGGCAAACGTCATATCAGTACAAAAAACAGTTTCGCCTCTTTTAAGTCCTGCAAGCTTTGTTGCTAAATGCAACGCAGCTGTACCTGAACAGAGTGCTAAGGAGTGGTATTTTTTATCAAGTCCTTGGCTTAAATAATTGCTCATTTCAGTTTCAAAATTGTCGCAATTAAATCCAAGAGGAGCTATCCAATTTTTCTCAAACGCCTCATTTACGTATTTAATTTCATCGCCGTGCATTGTCGGTGTTGCTAGCGGAATTCTCTTTTCAAGCCTTTTCATTTTAATGTCCTAACTTCTTTAATAATATATAAACATTATATATAATACCACTAAAAGCATTTTTTGTCAATATGAAATATTAGAAAGAAAAACGCAAGCACTGACTCTAAATAGATCGTGCTTGCCTTAAATTTAGCTCTTATATATTTCGCCTGGATTGATTTTTGTTTTTTCGTTAACGACGGAATTTGAGTAAATTGTCGCATTACAATCTATATGGCACCCCGCCTTTACGGTAGAATTGTGATTTACAACCGCTGATGCGGATATAATGCAGCATTTTTCAATCGTTGTGTTAGGATTTACCACAGCCAATGGTTCAATTATACATCCCTTTTCGATTTTCGCCGTAGATGATACATATGCTTTTTCACTTATTATGGTTGGAATATTATATCCTGCTCTTTCTAATTTTTCTGTAAGATCTAATCTCACATCAGGATTTCCCATTGCAACAATTGCATACTCATATTTATCAATTAAATTGCAATAGTCAGATATTTTGCCAATAGCATTTTCACTTTTATCATCTAAAAAATCAACTTTGTCAAAGGTCGCTTTTGCGATTTCTTCAACTATATAGCTATATTGTCCTCTTCCCAGTATCAGTAAATTGCTCATTCTCTTCTCTTCGTAAATTATTTCTCTATAATTGTAATTTTTTCGATAATTGGGCTGTTTTCATCTGTTACGGTTAGCTTTTCAAGTAGGTCAAGACCGCTTATAACTGTACCAAATTCAACTGCTTCCTTATCGTTTTGGGTGTTGTCCTGAAGGTTAATGTAGAAAAGTGCAGGGTTAACCGTGTTTACGCTTGCTTTTGCCATTGATATTACGCCCTTTTTGTTGGTTAAGCCGTTATCAAACTCGCCTAAGATTTGAGCAACCTCGGTTTCTTTATTACCTGCATAGAGCTTGCCGTTTGCTATTTCATAGAATGAAACGCCGTTATAAGTACCCTTATTTGCAAGCTCAATAAACTTGCCAACTGCCTTTGGCGCTTTTTCGCTATCTAAATCAATCTTTACTGTACCTACGTCCTTAATTTGAATTTCCGCATAATACTTAGGAGCAGGCGCTTCGTAATTTACTGCCAATACAATGCCTACAATGATTGCCGCAAGGACTATTACGGAAGCTATCGCAATAATAATCATATTACGCTTTCTTTGCTTTTCCTTTTTTGCCTTTTCCTCAAGTCTGGCTTTTCTATTCTTTGTTAACTTTTTCTTATTTGCCATAATATACTCCAAAAATTAGTTTTCTTTCCTTGTCTAAACTATTTTAACACATGGCGCATAATAAATCAACATTTTTTTGATTTTGGAAAAACATTTGTATTGACTTTAAGAAATTTTTGTGATATACTTTTCTCAACTAAATGTTAATCGGAGGATTTCATAATGGAACACATTAAGACACTTAATACAGGTAATCTTTGCGAAAGCGCTAAGAACGGTGGTTGTGGCGAATGCCAAACATCATGCCAATCTGCTTGCAAGACAAGCTGTGGTATCGCAAATCAGCAGTGCGAAAACAAATAATTGATTAAAAAGGCTGCTATGAGGCAGCTTTTTTAATTATTTTTAGCAGTCAGCCGATAGCCGTTAGCCGTTAGCTGATTACTTAACGATTAAATACACATTTTACCAAGGAACGCCTCATATCTGTCAATTCAGCGTTTAAGTAGCTTGCTGACCGCTGACAGCTGACGGCTTTCCTTCGCAAAGCGAAAGGAATTTTATGGTACACCAATATAAATTAAACGGCTACAACATTGTAATTGACGTATGCTCAGGCGGAGTTCACGCTGTTGATGATATCGCATACGACGTTATTGCAATGTTTGAAAGCAACACAAAAGAAGAAATTATCCCGGCAATTTACGAAAAATACGGCGAAAAATGTAACGTAACCAAGGAAGAAATTTCCGAGCTTTACGATGCTATTTGCCAAATGAAGAAAAACGGTCAGCTCTTTACTCCTGACACCTTTGAGCCTATGGCAGACAAGCTAAAGCAAAAGACGTCAGGCGTTATTAAGGCGCTTTGCCTACACGTTGCACACACCTGCAATCTTAACTGCTCATACTGCTTTGCTTCTCAGGGCAAGTATCACGGCGAAAGAGCGATTATGTCTCTTGACGTGGCTAAAAGAGCGCTTGATTTTTTAATTGAAAATTCCGGCACACGCCGTAATCTTGAGGTTGACTTCTTCGGTGGCGAGCCACTTATGAATTTCCAAATGCTTAAGGATTTAGTTGCTTACGCAAGAGAGATTGAAAAGAAGCACAATAAGAATTTCCGTTTCACTCTTACTACAAACGGCGTTCTTATTGACGATGACGTTATTGACTTTGCCAACCGTGAAATGTCCAACGTTGTATTAAGCCTTGACGGACGTAAAGAGGTTCATGACAAATACAGAGTTGACTATTTAGGCAACGGAAGCTGGGAAAAGATTGTTCCTAAATTCCAAAAGCTTGTAAATGCAAGAGATGGAAAAAATTATTATATGCGTGGCACGTTCACACATAACAATCCAGACTTTTTAGAGGATATTAAGGTTATGCTTGACCTTGGCTTCAATGAGCTTTCAATGGAGCCTGTTGTTTGCGCTAAGGGCGATAAAGAGGAATTAACTGAAAATGACTTCCCTATCGTTTGCAAGCAATATGAGGACCTTGCAAAATTGATGCTTGAAAAGGATGATGAAGGCAAGCCATTTACGTTCTATCACTATATGATTGACCTAAAGGGCGGACCATGTATCTATAAACGCATATCTGGCTGTGGCTCAGGAACTGAGTATATGGCGGTAACACCTTGGGGAGACCTTTACCCATGCCACCAATTTGTAGGCGAGGAAAAATACAAGCTAGGCGATATTTATAACGGCGTTACAAACAAGGAAGCGCAAAACGAATTTGCATCCTGTAACGTATATGCTCGTCCAGACTGCGCTGATTGTTGGGCTAAGCTTTACTGCTCAGGCGGATGCGCTGCAAATGCTTATCACGCAACAGGCTCAGTAAGAGGCGTTTACAAGTATGGCTGTGAGCTATTTAAGAAGCGTATGGAATGTGCGCTTATGGTTGCAGTTGCAAGAGAATTAAAGAAAAACTAATCAAAATATTAAGGTGGAATTTATGAAAACACCTATTTGTGATTTCGTTAAAAGCTACGAAAATAAAAACAGCGTAAGACTACATATGCCGGGGCACAAGGGCAAATCTTATCAAGGCGATATAACTGAAATTGACGGTGCAGACGCACTTTATACCGCACGCGGTATAATTAAGGAGAGCGAGGAAAGTGCAAGTAAGCTTTTTGGGAGCTACAAAACATTTTACTCCGCAGAGGGCTCTTCCCTTTGCATTAAGTCAATGCTACACCTTGCAAAAGCGTATAAGTGCGGAAATAACCGTGGGTACGTTATTGCGGGGCGTAATGCCCATACTGCATTTGTGTCAGCTTCGATTTTAGTTGATTTTGATATTAAATGGATTTACCCTAAAAATGATAAATCATATTTAAGCTGTGAGATTGTCCCAAGTGAGCTTGACAAAATGCTTTCCAGCGTAAATGAGCTACCCTTTGCAGTTTTTGTAACAAGTCCCGACTATTTAGGAAACGTAAGCGACATTAAGGGAATTTCCGAGGTTTGCAAAAAGCACGGCGTTATTCTAATTGTAGATAATGCACACGGCTCATATATGAAATTCACTAAATTATCTACACATCCCCTTGATTTTGGTGCGGATATGTGTTGTGATTCTGCTCACAAAACGCTACCTGCTTTAACAGGAAGTGCGTATTTACATATTTCAAAAAATGCTCCTGCATATTTTATTGAGCATGCAAAAAATGTAATGTGTATTTACGGCTCAACAAGTCCCTCATATTTGATTTTACAGTCCCTTGATAGATGTAATTGCTATATTGAAAATGAAATTAGAGAAAAGCTACAATCTGTAATTTCACTAATTGATAATGCAAAAAATCAATTAAGCAAGTGTGGTTACACGTTTTTAGGAAATGAAAAAACTAAAATAACCCTAGACACAAAAGCATTCGGCTATAACGGTAACGATTTTGCCGCGTTGCTTATGGAAAAGAATATTGTTCCTGAGTTTTACGATAATGATTTTATAGTGCTTATGGCATCAAGTGAAACCACCAAGCAAGAGTTAGATTATTTGCATGACACCTTAAAGAGCATACCGAAAAAGCAAGAGATTAAAAGAGAAGCGTTTAAATATATACCACTTGATGTTGTTTTATCCCCAAGAGAAGCATATTTTTCAGAAAAAGTGCTTACAAGTGTGGATAATTCATTAGGTTGTATCTATGCGGGAACAACAGTTTCCTGTCCCCCTGCCGTATCTATTGCAGTATGCGGCGAAAGAATAAACCAAAGCGCAATAGAACTTTTCAAGTATTACGGAATAAAAAAAATCTACATAGCAAAAAGCTCACAGAGTTAATCTGTGAGCTTTTGTTATATTTCGCCATAACTGACCACCGACCACTGACCACTGTCTCCTAACCACTACTCTACCGTAACGCTTTTTGCGAGGTTGCGAGGTTTGTCGATATCGCAACCGCGTAATAACGCTACCTCGTAGGAAATTAGTTGAGTTGTTACCACGGTTGCAAAGATTGCTTCGAGGTCGCATTTGGCATTTGTATTTATGACAAAATCCGCCTCGGTTGAATTGGAATTTGTAATTAAAACGGTAAATGCTCCCCTTGATTTTACTTCCTTTAGGTTGCTTATTGTTTTCGGGAGCAAATTATCATTATTGGAAATTGCAATAACAGGTGTATTTTCGGTAATTAGTGATATTGTGCCATGCTTTAATTCCCCTGCGGGATAAGCTTGCGAATTGATATAGGAAATTTCCTTTAGCTTAAGTGAGCCTTCCATACATAAATAATAATCAATTCCTCTGCCGATATAAAATGCATCGCTTCTATCCTTAATTTTTTCGGCAAGAGCTTTAATTTCCGCTCTTTTATTTAATGTCGCTTGAATAATATTCGGTATATCGTTATAAAGCTCACTTGTTAATGATCTTACCTCGTTTTCTGCAAGTGCTTTTCTGTCAAGTGAGAGCTTTAATGCAATTAAGCTTAAAGCTGCAAGCTGAGTAGTATAGCCCTTTGTGGTAGCAACAGCAATTTCAACGCCTGCATAGGTGTAAATTACATTATGGGACTCAATGGCGATTGATGAGCCTTGGGAATTCACTATTGAAAGAGCTTTATATCCGTTTTTCTTGGCGTAATCTAAGGATGCAAGAGTGTCAGCGGTTTCGCCCGATTGAGAAATGAAAATGCATAATGTATTATCGCTTTTAAGTGGGGGACTGTATCTGTATTCCGATGCTACAAACACGCTTGTGGGTATCATAGCATATTTTTCAATAAGTCCCTTTCCTATTAAGCCAACATGCATAGCAGAGCCACAGCCGATTATGTGTATTTGAGAAATGTCCTTAAAATAGTCATTTTCAAGACCATCCTCTGTAAAGTCGGGCAGACCTTCCTTAATTCTTTTGGCAAGAGTAGAGGAAACAACCTCGCTTTGCTCGTAAATTTCCTTGAGCATATAATGCTCGTAGCCTTGCTTTCTTGTATTCTCTATGCTTAAATTGGAAATTTCCCAAAGGGGCGTTGATATTTTTGCATTGTAAATCTCGATATTGTCCTTAGAAAGACAAACAATTTCTTCCTCGTTCATTCTGTAATATTTTCTAGTAAATGGTAGCAAGGCGCTCATATCAGAGGCTAAATAGTAACCATCCTTGCTTTTAGCAGCTATCAAGGGACTTTTATATCTTGTGGCGTAGATTTTGTCTTGACCGTCAACCATTATGGCAAATGCGTATGAGCCGACAAGGTCCCCTTTGGCTTTTAAAATTGCGCCTATAATGTCGCGCTCTTGATTAAAATAATAGTCAATTAGCGCACAGGCTACCTCAGTATCGGTATCGGACACAAAATTAACACCCTGTGTCTGTAATTTTGACTTTATTTCCATATAATTTTCAATTATTCCGTTATGCACTAGCGTAATTTTGCCTACCTTGTGAGGGTGGGCGTTTATTTCATTGGCTGCGCCGTGGGTTGCCCAGCGTGTGTGTCCTATTCCTATTTTAGAGTTATCGTATCTACCGTTTAAAAGCTCCTCTAAATTAGACACTCTCCCCCTTGTTTTCGTAATTTGGCAAGGTGTTGCTATACCGCAAGAGTCATAGCCGCGGTACTCTAAAGCTTTTAGTCCCTCTATTAATTTTTCCTGTACCGCTTCCTCTCCCACATAACCGATTATTCCGCACATATACGCTCCTTTCAGCGTTGCTTTGCAACGCAGTTATGATTGCCTTCGGCAAGCTATGAGGCTTCGCCGTTATGATGCTATCGCAGTTATGAGCCTGACGGCGTTTTATAATAAATTTAGCAATCATATCATAACATTCGCGTAGCGAATTCATAACGCTTGCCTGCAAGCTCATAGCTTACTCTTTTTTATTATGTTGTTTTCATTTTTATAGATACTGCTTTCATTTATATATCCTCTTACGCTTGAAAGAGGGTAAACGGTGGTATTTTTGCCGATCACTGTGCCGGGGTTTAAGACGGAGTTACAACCGATTTCCACATAGTCGCCAAGGATTGCGCCCATCTTTTTTAGGTCGGTTTTGATTATTTCGTTATTTATCCTTATCAATACGTTTGATTTGTCGCTTTTAAGGTTGGAAATTTTAACCCCTGCGCCTATATGGGATTTATAGCCTAAAATACTATCGCCCACATAGTTGAAATGCGGCACTTGGCTTTCGTTAAATAAGATACTGTTTTTTATTTCACAGGAGTTACCTACTGTGCACCCGTCTCCAATAATACAGTTGCCGCGAAGATACGCGCCTTTTCTTAATACGGCGTTGCGTCCGATAATGCACGCGCCCTCAATTCTTGCATCCTTATCTATCTTGGCGCTATGGGAAATATAGACACTTTCCCCCATTTTTGCGTATTCTCGTGTATCTAATGTCTCGCCGATTAGGAAAATATAATCACGTATTTTCGGTATAATTTCCCATGGGTAAACGTATGATTCAAAAAGCGGCTTTGCTATGGTGCTTTCAATATCAAAAAGTGATTTTACAGTTAATCTATCCATCTAAATTTTCCTCTTTTATTACTTCCTCTATCCTTTCAAAATACTCATTCATTTTCTCCATATCGTTACATTCAATCATTATGCGAATTTTCGGTTCTGTGCCACTTGCGCGCACAAGTATTCTGCCCTTGTCTTTAAGGTCATTTTCAATTTCGGTGCAAATGTTTTTTAATTTTTTGTTGCTTAGTGCTTCGTTTTTATTTTTGACAGTTAAATTAAGTGTTTTTTGAGGAAGAAGTGAAATATCCTTAAGTAGATATGATAATTTTTGCTTTTTATCAGCTAAAATATCCATAATTTTTATGGCAGTTAAAACACCGTCTCCCGTTGAGGCGTACTTACTTATAATTATGTGTCCCGACTCCTCACCACCGAGTGAGTGTCCGTTTTTTGCCATGCTTTCGTAAACGAAGCGGTCCCCTACGCTTGTTTTTTCGTATTTTATCCCCTCTCTATCAAGCGCTTGATATAAGCCTAAATTTGACATAACCGTGGTAACAACGGTATTTGTTAGAAGCTCATTTTTCGCCTTCATATCCTTGGCTAAAAGGTACATGATTTTGTCGCCGTTTACAACCTCTCCGTTGTTATCTACTGCAATACATCTGTCTCCGTCGCCGTCAAAAGCAAAGCCCACGTCAAGGTTATTTTCCTTGACTAATTTTTGAAGATTTTCTATGTGAGTTGAGCCTGCGTTTTCGTTTATGTTAAGTCCGTCTGGTTGGTTATTGATTACGTAAACGGACGCGCCTAACGCTTCAAAAACCGCTTTGCCTATCATATGCGTGCTACCGTTTGCTAGATCAAGACCTATCTTGAAGCTTTTTAGTGATGACTTTGCAAGGGAAACCAGATAGCCGATATATCTGTTTCTGCCCTCGTAGTAGTCAACTATCTTTCCAATTTCGCTTCCCTTGGCAAGCGGTACTGTTTCACGGGTGTCAAGGTATTTTTCAATTTTGTCGGAAAGCGTATCGTTTATTTTCTCGCCATTTGAGTTTAGAATTTTAATGCCGTTATCGTAATAAGGATTATGGCTTGCGGAAATCATAATACCGATATCGAATTTATCGGTTTTCGTAACGTACGCTACGCTTGGCGTGGTGGTTACGTGAAGCAGATAAGAGTCTGCGCCAACTGATGCAAGACCTGATGCAACTGCATATTCAAGCATATAACAGGAAAGGCGCGTATCCTTGCCGATTACTGCTCTTGGCTTTTCCTTCTTTTCGTTTTTTAAGTAGTAGCCTAAAAGCTGACCTATTCTGAATGCATGAAGCGCGGTTAAGTGTCTGCCCGCTTCAGCGCGATAGCCATCTGTGCCAAAATATTTCCCCATATCTTCTCCTTGCGGACTTTACAGACTGGTGAAACCGAAAAGCAAATTTTATAACAATTATTTTCGTTGGTCGAGACGATATCGAACCTTTTATTGTAGGAATTTTCCCTTTGGGAGAAATTCCAATTTTGCTTTTCTATTTGCGATTGCGGTCTCTACCGTACCAAGTACGCCTACGACTCCGCACTCACAAATTTTCCCTCACCCTCTAAAGTCCTTCTTTGTGGTTAGTGGTTAGTATCTTACTCTCGTTTTGCTAACCACCCTCTTGCTTATTATATGAAGCTTTAATTTTTTGTTTAAAATTTTGTTGTTGCAATATATATTAAATTATGCTATACTAATTATAACTAAAATTTTATTTTTTATACGATAGGAGCTTTCTTATGGAAAATTCAAATCCAAAGTATCAAGCGTTATTTACACCTTGGAAGATAGGTAACGTTGAAATTAAAAACCGTATTGTTCTCTGCCCAATGGGTGGCACATCACTTTTTGGCTGGATGAACCTTAGCGGTAACAAGTTTAACAAGGAGGCTGCAAAGTTCTTTCTTGAAAAAGCTCAAAACAACGTAGGTCTTATTATTCCTGGTATTGCACCAATTAAGAGCACGTATAAGGGTCAATGGCTCTACAAAAACAATAAGATGTTTGAGGAGCTTAAAGCGTTTATGGATGAAATCCATAAGACAGGCGCTAAGGTATTTATCCAAATCACAGCAGGTATGGGTCGTTCATTCGCTATCCCAACACCTCTTGTTGCTTTACATAATATGCCTGTTGTTCGCGACCTTATTAAGCCAATTATCAACATTCCATATCAAAGCGCTTCTCCATCTGAGTTGCCATCACGTTGGAGCGATAAGGTTAAGTGCCGTGAAATGAAGGTTAAGGAAATTCAGGAAATTGTTGATGCTTTTGCTAAGACTGCGCTTAAGTGCAAGGAAGCAGGCGTTGACGGTGTTGAGGTTCACGCTGTGCATGAGGGCTACCTACTTGACCAATTTACTACTGAATATACAAATAAGCGTACAGACGAATACGGTGGCTCATTTGAAAACCGTTACCGTTTTGCAACTGATATTGTTAAGGCTATCAAGGAGTCCTGCGGTAAGGAATTCCCTGTTTCACTCCGTTACTCTGTAACCTCTAAGGTTAAGGATTTCTGTGTTGGCGCAGTTCCCGGCGAGGAATTTACCGAAATGGGCAGAAATATGGAGGAAAGCGAAAAGGCGGCTAAGTATCTTGAAGAAGCAGGCTACGATATGTTAAATGCTGACAACGGTACGTATGACTCCTGGTATTGGGCACATCCACCAATGTATATGCCTAGGAACTGTAACCTTGATGACGTTGCTCACATTAAGCAATTTGTAAATATTCCTGTTGTTTGCGCAGGTAGAATGGAGCCAACAACCGGTGCTGAAGCTATTGCAAGCGGTAAGATTGACGCTATGGGCGTTGCAAGACAGTTCCTTGCAGATAGCGAGTGGGTAACAAAGCTTATTGAAAATAGACTTGAGGACATCCGTCCATGTATTTGTTGCCATAATGCTTGCTTTAACATGGCGCACTATAAGGGCGTTGCTAATGCGCAATCAATTCACGATGCTAGCCATATTGCAAGATGCGCTCTTGACCCAAGAGTAATGCAATCTGACAAATATAAGATTGAGCCTGCAAAGACTGTTAAGAACGTTGCCGTTATCGGTGGCGGTATTGGCGGTATGGAAGCTGCTATCGTTCTTGCTAAGCGCGGACATAACGTAACACTTTACGAAAGGAGCGGAGAGCTTGGCGGCGTATTTATTGCAGCTGCTGCTCCATCCTTTAAGGAAAAGGATAAGATGCTTATTGAATGGTACAAGCGCGAAATTACAAAGTATCCAAACATTGACGTTTTACTTCACACAAAGGTTAAGGAGCTTGACACCTTAGGTGCAGACGAGGTTATCGTTGCAACAGGCGCTAAGGCTATTAAGCCAAAGATTAAGGGTATTGACAGAGCTGTTACTGCTGTTGACTACTTACTTAACAAGGAAGTTATCGGTCGCGACGTTGTAGTTATCGGCGGCGGTCTTACAGGATGTGAAATCGCTTACGATTTATACTTAAAGGGCAAGAATCCTGTTATCGTTGAAATGAAAAACGATTTAATCGTTTCCGATAAGGTTCCTTTTGCAAATGCAAGCTTCCTTCGTGATTTCTTTAATGCAAATGATGTTCCTGTATATCTTGAAACAAAGCTTGTTTCCGTTGATAGCGATGGTGCTATGGTTTCTGATAGCGAGGGTAAATTCAAGATTAAGGCAGACACAGTTATTACTGCTCTTGGCTACAAGCCAAATCCTGTGTTCAAGAAGAAAAAGAACGTACATTACGTTGGCGATGCTAACGAGGTTGGCAATCTCCGTACAGTTATCTGGAACGCTTGGGACGTTTGTATGAAAATTTAGTGGTCAGTGATTAGTGGTCAGTGATCAGCGATTAGATTAACTTCCTAACCGAAGAACAACTTTATTCCCCACAATCAAATATATAATTAGGGGAGCTTTGCTCCCCTAAAATTAAATTTATTAGCGTTTTAGTGTCGTGTGGTGGTTTGTGTATCTACTAATCACTAGCCACTGACCACTGACCACTAAAAGCGACTGAAAGGAGCAAAAAATGTTTTTAACTGACGAGCAATATGATATGCTTAAGGGCAAAAAGGGTAAGACCTACGCTAAGGTTATGGAGACTCTTGTAAGATACGGCGAGCTTTTCGGAGCTGAAAAGATGATTGATATTTCAAGTGAATATAACCACTTAGTAACGTCTTTTGGTCTTAAAATGATTGGCCCTATTTATGATTTAATGAATCAGCTTATTGAGGAGGGTGCAATTTCAAAGCAGAAATTCTCTTGCGACCCACGTCCTGTTGATAAGAACGTACCTGCTAACTTCTTACAAAAGCTTGTTTTTAATAAGTTTATGTATTCAAAGCAAAGCTTCTATGAGGAGCAGCTTAATAAGCTTGGTCTTATGGATAAGGATGCTTTCACCTGCGCTTGCTATTTAGATGAAGTTGGCAACAAGCCAAGAATGGGCGATATTCTTTCATGGAGTGAATCTAGTGCCGTTGTTTACGCTAACTCTGTTTTGGGCGCAAGATGTAACCGTAACTCAGGTATTATTGATATTATGGGCTCTGTGGCAGGATGTGTGCCTTATTTCGGTCTTTTAACTGATGAGGGAAGACAGGCAACCTGGATTATTGAGCTTAAAACAACTAAAAAGCCAGACGCACAATTACTTGGCTCTGCTATCGGTATGAAGGTAATGGAGGACGTTCCTTATATTAAGGGTCTTGACAAGTATCTTGGTACTGAATTAAACGATGAAGCATGCGCATACTTAAAGGATTTTGGCGCGGCTACTGCTTCAAACGGCGCAGTTGGCTTATACCACGTTGAAAATCTTACACCTGAGGCTAAGGTGCTTAAGGAGAGCTTAATCAACGAAGGCGCGCAGGTTTACGTAATTGACGATGAGGAGCTTCAAAGAGTATATGACAGCTATCCTGTTGTTTGGAAAAACAAGGATGGCAAGCCAAAGCTTTGCTTTATGGGATGTCCTCATATGTCATTAGCTCAGTTAAAGGAATGGACAGTTAAAATTGAAAAGGGACTTCAGGAAAACGGAAACAAAAAGGTGCTTATTCCTACTGTTTTCACGTCTGCTCCAAAGGTTATTGAGAAATTTAGAGAAACAGAATACGCAAAAAGACTTGAAGCTACCGGCGTTATTCTTTCCTACATTTGCCCACTTATGTATATGAATAATCCGCTTTGCAAAAAAATGAACGTTATTACGTCATCAAATAAGCTTCGTACATATACTACCGCAAGATATTATACTGATGATGAAATCTTAGCTAAGCTTGTAAAGGGGGACAAATAAATGAAAAAGTTTCAAGGTAGAGTTGTAGTTTCAGGCGAAGCAAGACACATTGAGGCGTTAGTTTCTCACGGTGGCTTAAATACACTTGCTTCATTCCAAGGCGCGCTTCAATTTGGAGATAAAAAGGTTACCTGTGGCGACCAAAGTAATCCCGACCTTTACGAAAAGGAAATGGCAGGCAAGGCTCTTTGTATTCCGCAAACAATCGGCTCAACAACAGGCGGTCTTGTTCTTTACTGCGCATGCTCAATGCGCCGTCAGCCTGCTTGCATTTTATTCTCAAAGCCTATTGACTCTCTTGCGGCAGCAGGTGCAATCTTAGCTGACGTTTGGCTAAAGGGTGGCGCTTATATGCCTGTAATTGATAGCTTAGGCGACGAATTCTTAGAAACAGTTAAAACAGGCGATTCTATTACAGTTGAGCCTGACGGAACGGTAATTATTGAGTAACACTCCGCTTTTCTTTGCAAAAAGAAAAGCTTGGCAAAAGAAATGAAAAAACGGTCATATACCAAAATTCTTTGCTTATAAAATAAAGGAAAAAGCTATCACAAGCGTGATAGCTTTTTTGTTATTGTACTTCGATTTTTACGTCGCTGCCTTGGGATTTTTTCTTGGTTACCACGATTTGGTTTGGAATTTTTGTTTTTAGCTCGCTGACGTGTGAGATAATACCGATTAGTCGGTTGCCGTCGGCAAGGGTTGTAAGCGCTTTATATGCTTCGTTAAGTGTATTTTCACTCAGTGAGCCAAAGCCCTCGTCAACGAACATGGTATCAAGCTTAATGCCGCCTGCCATTGACTGAATTTCATCAGACAAGCCTAATGCAAGTGATAATGAGGCTATAAAGGACTCGCCGCCTGAGAGTGAGCTTACGCTTCTTTCCGTGCTGTTATGGAAGTCCTTAACGTTTAATTCAAGTCCTGTTTGGCTCCTTACGTTATCCGCCTCTTTTTTACGCTTTAATATGTACTGACCGCTTGACATTGTAAGAAGTCTTGTGTTGGCTCTTGCAATTATTCTATCAAAATAGGTACACTGCACGTAGGTTTCAAGCATGATTTTTTCCTTATCCCTAAGCGTACCGTTTGCAGTATCGGAAAGAGCTTTTACCCAGCCGTAATGAGCTTCGATTTTTGAAATGTCCGCTAGCTTTGATTTGATGTTTTCTAGGCTTTCCTCGTTTGAGCTTATGCAAGCGAAAATACTCTTTTGCTGTTTTTCAAGGTCAGCTTCCTTGCTTTCAAGCTCGATAATATTCTGTTTTTCCTTTTCAATATCAATCTCTAAAACGTTTTTCGTTTGCTCCTTCAGCTCCTTGATTGAAGCTTCAAGACCTGCGATTTCATTCTTTTTGTCATTTACTGCTTTATTTGCGCTATCAATCTTATATAAAATTGACGCTTTTTCATTTTCAAAGGAAGTAATTGCTTCATTTGCCTTTTGCTCGCTTTCGTAAATCAACTTTTCCTTGATTTTCTTAACTGCATTCTCAAGCTCTGTTATTTTACTTTCAAGTCCTGCTTTTTCTTCCTTAGTATTTTGATATAATTCCTTTATATCGTTTTCGTCTTTTTCAAGATTTGGAATTTCCTTTTCAAGCTCTGCTTTTCGCTCCGTCTTGTTTTCAAGGTCGGTTATTTTAGCATTTATGGCTGTCAGGTCGCTATTTAGCTGATTTTTCTTTTCTAAAATAACGTCTTTTGCATCATTTACAGACACATCAAGGGAGTTTTTAGCAAGAAGTGAGCTAATTTCATCCACCTTTGCATTAACAGAAGCTATGCATGCTGAAGCGTTATCGCTTTGCTCTCTTACGGTTTTTTCCGCTTTATCCTTTTGATTTTTAAGCACGTCAAGCTCTGATTTTGTAGGCGCATTTTCTGACTTTTTGGCAAGTGATGGATGGTTAGTTGAGCCACAAACAGGGCATTTTTCTCCGTCCTTTAAGTTGCTTGCTAAAATGCCTGCTTGCTCATCAAGGTATCGCTTAAAGGCGCTTTCGTATTCCTCGTTTTTCGCAGTATAGCTTTCATACGCTTGGGTGTATGCAATTCTAGCTTTTTCGTGCTTTGCGTTTAATTCCTTTAGACGTTCAAGCTCAGCTAAAATATTAACAAGGTCGTCAATTTTGGTGCTAAGCTGAGATTTTTGGTTTTCGCAGTTGGCTTTTTCAACCTCAACGCTTTTTAAGCTGTCAAGCTCCTGCTTTTTGTTTTTAACGTCCTGTGTTAGCGCTTCAAGTGAGCTTTTACACTTATCTATTGTTGTCTTGGCTTTTTCCTTGTTTTCTATGCTTGTGTTTAGCTCATTTTGCTTTCTGTCAAGCTCATTATATTCGCTGAGCATATTGCTAATCGTGGTTATTTCCTCAGAGAGCTTTTCTGCCTTTGGCTTTTTGCTCTCAGCTTCCCTTTGGCTATTTTCAAGGTCGGTAAGTTTTTCCTTAGCTGTTTTTAAAAGCGCTTCATTTAATTCAAGGCTTGATTTTGCTTTTATATATTCATTAGCTCTTTCAATAACTGCTTTTGATTTGCTTAACCGGTCTTTTACATCATTTTTGATTTCATCCACACTCTGCGCTTCATTTTTGTCATAAATAATTTGATTTTCAAGAGCTACACAAATATCAAGAGTAGGCACGCCCTTTGCTTTGTTGTCCTTTAAAAGTCCAAAAAGCGCGCTATCCTCTTTACATTTAATGCCGTCAACATATTGGTTTACGCTGTTTTTGGCGTTATCGTATTCCTTATTAACCTTTGAAAGCTCCTGTTTTAATGCTTCTTGAAGCTTTTCATAGTTGTGGGTATTGAAAATACTTCTGAATATCTTTTGACGGTCTGTGCTTTTGGCAAGAAGTAGCTTTAAAAAGTCCCCTTGGGCAATCATTGCAATTTGGGTAAATTGATTTTTGTCAATGCCCATTATATCAATTACCGCGTTATTTACATCCTTCCATTTTGTAACAACCGTGCCGTTTGGCATAATTAGCTCAGCGCTTGCATTTTCCTTAGTTGTACCCCCACCTTTTTTTGCAGGGCGCTCGTATTCAGGATTTCTTTTAACGTAATATTCAAGTCCTTTATATAAAAAGGTAAGCTCAACGTAGGTTGGCGTATCGCTTGAAGCATACTTTGAGCGAAGCATATCGTTTTTTCTGTTTTCGCCGCTTGGCTCTCCGTATAATGCGAAGGTAATTGCATCAAAAATAGTGGTTTTGCCAGCCCCTGTGTCGCCTGTTATAAGGTAAAGTCCTTTTTCTCCCAGCTGAGTTAAGTCAAGCTCAACTCTGTCGGCGTACGGACCGAATGCAGACATTACTAGCTTTAGAGGTCTCATTGTTTATCCTCCCATATTTTTTCAATTAGTGATTTTACAAGAGCCGCTTGCTCCTCGCTCATTTCTTGACCGTTTTGCATAGCGAAAAGCTCGGAAAATAGCTCATAGGGGGATTTATTATCCACATCAGCCGTATCAATTTCCGTTATAGCTTTTGTTCTTAAATTATCATAATCAAGGCGCAAAATGTTATGGTAAACCGTTCTTAATTTGCCTATTGCATCAAGAATATCATCCTCATCGGTAAGGGTTACTCTTACGTAATCGTTTTCATAGGTGGTATTTTCATAAAAGGATTTTGCCATTATATCCTCAAATTTGCCTTTGATTTCAACCATGTCATGAAGGGGCTTTAATGGTACTGTTGTAACTGTCATGCTGTTCTTTTCCTTAAGCTCAACTACCGTTACGCTCTTTTCGTCCTTGGCTTCGGAAAATGAATATTTTAAGGGAGTGCCGCAGTATCTTATTTTTTCGCTACCGCAATTTTGAGGTCCGTGGATATGACCTAGCGCAACGTAGTCAAAGCCCTCAAACACGGTCGCATCAACGTTGTCAGTTCCGCCTACTGTAATTTCCTCAGATTCGCTGCGGCTTGCGCCTGTTACGAATTGGTGCGTAACTAAAATATTACGCTTGTCCTTGTCAATTTCAGCATTTGATAGCGCCACTCTTATAGCATCGGTATAGGTTTTAATTTCATTATCAAAAAACGGTTTAACATTTGAAGGCTTAATAAATGGCAATAAATGCACACACACCTCGCCATATTCATCGGTAAGAGTATATTTGGGTATTACTCCGTTATACACTCTGGCAATATGTATTCCGCTTTTTTCCATAAGTTTTGAGCCAAAGGACATTCTTTCAGCTGAATCGTGATTACCGCTGATTATAAACACCTGTAAATCTCTTTTGGCAAGGCTATTTAAAAAATCGTCAAAAAGCATTACTGCCTCAGATGACGGCACGCTTTTATCGTACACGTCCCCTGCAATAATTACGCTGTCGGGCTTTTCGGTATCAATAATTTCTACAATTTTATTTAAAATATATTTTTGGTCCTCAATTAAGGATTGCTCATTAAATCTTTTGCCTAAATGCAAATCGGAAATATGAATAAATTTCATTTTCTGCTCCTTTAAATATCGTTAATTACATTGTATCATTATTTTATAATATTTGCAATAACCATATCGTTTTTTAATTTATGTCTTAATTGTTAATTTTTTAAATAAACTATATACAAATTCTTAAATTTGTGGTAAAATGTGTCCGTATTTGAAGAAAAAACTCAAAAAAAGGAGATTTTATGAGAGAATTTTTCGGTTTAAGCATTGATGAATACGGCGAATACGACTATCTCCGTGCTGCCGAGGGTGCATGGAGCTGGCAGCATCTTACCTTTGTTTCCCTTATTTTAATTGCAATGGTTGCTCTTGCTGTTTTCTTTGGCAAGAAAAACAAAAATGCAGACTACAAGAAAAAGAACAAGGTTTTAATTGTAGCCGCTATTTTAATTGATAGCTTTGAAATTGTTAAAATTATAGTTCTTACAATAAGATCACAAAATCCACTTAAATTCCTATACGTTTTACCTTTATTCCTTTGCTCAATTCAGCTAATTGCTATTCCTATGGCAGCGTTTTGCAAGGGCAGAATTAAGGAAGCGTGTCTTGACTTCGTTTTAACCTTCGGTATTTTAGGCGCAGTTTTCGGCACTATTGGCGCAACGCAAAACTATGCTGCTTATCCTGTATTATCTATGGATAACGTATTCTCCGGAATTACACATTCAATTTCCGGCTTTGCTTCTCTTTACATAGCATTTTCAGGTATGATTAGCTTAAAAAAGAAAAATTTACCTATTTGCCTTGGGGTTTTAGGCGGTTTTTCAGTAATGGCTTACGTTGCAAACGTTATTCTCGATTATAACTACATGTTCTTAATGTATCACGACGGCACACCGTATAGCATTTTCTACAATATGGTTGGCGGTAGCCCTGTGCTTTATCCGATTGTGGTTGTCGGCATATTTGTAATTTACTTAGTTGGCTTCTACCATATATATGGCTTAATTCAAAAGAAAAATCAAGCTAAGATTATCGACACAAACGAAACCAAAGCTGAGAAAAAAGAGCTTTCAACAGTAGCTTAAAAATAATGGACAGAGAAAAAATCTCTGTCCATTTTGTTTTATGAATTTAAAATGCTGTTTATAGATACTGATGTTGGGTTGTCAGTCTGTGCTTCTTGTAGATATACGTACTTTGTTCCGTCATACACGTATGCGCACATTACTAAGCCTAAATCTATTTGCTCAGCTGTAAAGCCGCTGATTATAAAGTCAAATGAAGCATATTCTGCACTAATTTGAGCTTTAACCACAGGAGCTACGCTTTGTGCAAGTGGAGCAAGACCGCCGAGCTTTTCGTAAATTGCGCCAACTACGCCAAATTCAAGCGCACCCATAATTGATTCATACTCACTAAGAGCATCTTGGAATACTGTATAGCCTACTGTAATTGCAAGGTCGCCGTTTTCCGGAACTGAGTATCCGTTAAATGCGAATAATGCCGGGAATGATGCTTCTTCCTCAACGCCTGCTGCTTCATTACAGTATAAGCACTTATATACGTGTGTGCCAAGATTTAAAAAGCCGTTTTCAAATTCAATGCTCTTTACAACATTGCTAAGAGTATGCTCTGTCTTTAATGGTAAGTCATATTCTGCTGAGCCGCAAGCCTCAAATGTCTTATTCTTATATGCGTCAATCTTGTTTGAAACAGTTGTATAACCGTTTTCTCTGTAATCGATATTACAAGGACAGTCTGTTACATATCCGCCCTTACCCGGTGTTACACAGGTTGATTCATAAATTACGCTTTCCGTGTATGCGTGGCCTATACCCTTGAATACAACATAATTGCTTGTTTCTGGAGTGGCTGAAAGATTTGCATTTGCAGTGTAGAGATATACTGTATAGTTACCTGTTCTATCGTTAAATGATGCGTTATGTATTGAAAGATTTTCGCTATGTGAATATACAACCAAGTCGCAAAGAGGTTGATATTTATTGTTTGGCTTCTTTGTGCTAAGCACCCACTCACCGATATATTCAATGTCCATAAGCACTACCTTGGAAAGATAGGAGTTGCCACCGAAAATTGATGATTGGTCAGCTAATTTCTTATTTGAAATACTGTTAGCGCCTACATAGATATATTCAATAGCTTCTGTTTCAGCAAAGCTCTTTTTGTTTAATGTGGTTGGTGCATTATCAGGGATAATTACCTCTTTTAAGCTTGAATGCGCAAATGCGTATTGTCCAAAATAATATGTATTGCCCTCTCCCATATTAAGATACTTGATGGTCTTATTACTTGCGAAGGCATAATCGTTGAATCTTGCATTTGCTTCGCTTACATCTAATGTTGTAAGGCTTGGGCAGTTTGTGAAAAATCCTGCTTCGGTATTTTCATTTGTGCCTGCCATAAACGTTACATCTCTTTTACCGATTATAATCGTTTCAAGTGAAGGACAGTTAGTAACTGCATTTTTCTTAAAGTCAACACATGAGTTATCCATAAATGATAGTTCTTTTAATGATGACATTGAGAAAATGTTAATAAGCTCTACTCCGTGAGGAATTTCAAGCTTAACGATATCGTTTTTGCGGTAGATTACGTCTGTAATCATAGAAACCTGCTTTGAGCCGTTCTTTTCAGTTACGCTAAAGCTGAATACGTCGCCGGCTAACATTGTGTAGGTTTTTTCCTCGCCGTTTTCATTTACGGTTACGGAAATTTCAACATCGTATGGTGCATAAGCAACTACTGTTTGCTTTTTGCTTTCACATTTTGCACATATTTGCGCATCTATGCCTAGCTTATCTAAGGTTGCCTTAACCGTTGCTTCCTCATCAACTACCCATTCGTGTACGCAGTCGGTAGGAATTACGCTGTACGTAACTGTGCCGTCTTGATTTTCTGTTGCACTAAGCTTGTGTGTTTCAGCAACAAAAGATTTAAGATTTTCAGCATCAGCACTTGAAATTGTGAATTTACCGCCTGTAATATGGCTTACCTCAATGCTGCTTGACATCACGAAATCACTTAAAAATACTGCTTCTGGGTCAGTTACTGTAATTTCGCCGTCTAATGATAAGCGCATATACACGTTTTTACCCGTTACGTTTGTGAAATTAAAAATATTTGTACCTGTTAATGTAACCTTGGCTGTGCTATGGATATTGCATTTAGCGTTATTGAAAATAGCACCCCTTACAATAGTCTTTGCTGTTACTGTGCCATAAATATCAATATTTGGTACGTTTGCAGAGTTTTCGCTTGCTGATACGTAAACTAAATTATAAGGTGTTTCAATTTCAACGTCCTTACCTACCCAGCAAAGCTGTGGGTTGCTATCGTATCCATAAGTGTGAAGGTCGTGGAAGAAAAATCCTGCCTTATCATCCTTATTAAGTGTTGCAGGAGCGTGTGTAACCTTACCCTTACCGATAATAACGCAAGCACCGCGGTATCCGTAGAATGCGGAATTATTGTTTGTTACTGTAAGATTATGGCCGTTTAGGTCAACGACTGTTGTTGCCCATGAAGCGCCGATTTTTGTAGTGCTTGTAATATCGTTAGCAAGCTTAACAAACATAGTAACCTGGCTATCGCCTGATACTGCATCTAAGTCCTCAGCGTTATCAACAGTTACACCGTATGCCTCATAAAGCTGAGTGCTTTTTGTAAACGTTACTGTTTCGCCCGGTGCGTAAAGTGTACCGTCCTTGGTAAACCAGCCATAAAATTCCTTGTCAACCTTTGTGCCGTTGGCAAGCGTTGCTGTACCATTGCCTGATTTCTTAGCTGTAAACAAGGTATAGCTTCCGTCTGCGTTTGGTGTCGCTGTTTTCCAAACTGAGCCGCTAAAGTTGTTATACGTAACTACAATTTGCTCTTCCTCAGCAGATGCTGAAACAACGAAGATAACACAAAGTGCAGCTATTAAAGCAAGCATTAACGCAAGTAATTTAATCTTTTTCATTATTTTTCTCCTGTGAAATTTTATATACTATAATATATTAGCATAATTTTCCTGCGTTGTCAACCGTATATAACGTGTTAGGTTATTTAAAGAATACCATCAAAAGTGTTGCAGTGAGCATTAAAATAAGTCCTACAAGTGCTTTTTTAGAAAGCTTTTCCTTAAATACGAAATAGGAAAATACTACTGTAAAGAGAATGCTCATTTTGTCAATAGGCACAACCACGCTGACAATTCCGTTTTGGATAGCATAATAGTAGCAAAGCCATGAGCCGCCTGTTGCAAGGCCGGATAAGCAGATAAAGAGCAGCTCTTTTTTGTTGATTTCCTTAATCCCTGTATGCTTTTTTCTTGCAAAAACGATAATCCACGCCATAATAAGCACAACACCTGTACGGATTGCTGTGCCAAGGTTAGATTCAACATTTGAAATGCCTACCTTTGCAAGAATTGACGTGGCGGCGGCAAAAATCGCTGAGAAGATAGCGTAAATCATCCAAGATTTTCCGCTTGCTACCTTGTCGGAATTTTTCTTTTCAACCATTAGGAAAATGCCAACGGCTAAAATTAACGTAGCAAGGAGCTTCATCCATAAATTTGTTGTTTCCCCAAAGCAAATAATTGCAAGAAGCACCGTTAAAATTGTGCTTGATTTATCAATAGGCACTACCTTGTTTATGTCGCCCATGGAAAGCGCCTTAAAGTAGCAAATCCATGAAGCGCCTGTGGCAAGTCCCGATAAAATTAGGAAAATTAAGGACGTTAGCTGAATATCAACGATTGTGTTATAAGAGCCAACGATAAACACCATTATCCAAGAGAATATAAGTACAACTACCGTACGAATGGCGGTGGCAAGGTCAGAATCGGTTTTCTTAATTCCGCACTTTGCCAAAATTGACGTAAGTCCTGCGAAAACTGCAGATAAAACTGCCATTAAAATCCAAGTCATATTTTTACCTCCGCTATGTGTGGACGGTGGTCGGATGCGATAATATCTGCAATATCGGCGCTTACCACCTCAATGTCATTACTCACAAATATGTAGTCGATTTTTATTCTAGGGTCGTCTGACGGAAATGACCTCTTATTTTCGCAAAAGCCTAGGGACGTGTCTTTTATTTTAGCTTTTATAGGGGCTAAAAGCTCGTTATCGGGGGTTACATTAAAGTCGCCCATAAGGATACATTTTTCGTCTCTTATATGCTCTAAAATCGTTTTAACTGCATTTTCCTGCTCATCAATGCATAAGCCAAAATGTGTTACTAAAACTAAAAGTCCGTTTTGTAATTCTGCCTTTAAAAGACATCTTGTTTCGTAGTAGCCGCCCTCAACTCTTTTTGGATTTGGGTCGGGAATTTTTATGGTTTCCACGCTCTTAAATGGAATTTTAGACAAAAATCCGTTACCGTAAGGTCCGTCCCAATCGTCAATAGCCTTGGCAAAATAGTAATTTTCAATGCCTGTGCGCTCTGCAAGCTCCTTGGTTTGATAAGTATATTTTGCGTTTTCACCGCCGTCAAACATTTCGTTAAGCCCTACTATGTCCGCGCCCACGTCTAAAATGGCTTTTGCCATTATATCGTAATCAATTTTTCTTTCTGAAAAATTTAGACAATGTTGAGTATTAAAGCTCATTATTTTCATAAAAACACCTCACAAATTTGTTATAGGTACATTTTACCATATATTTTTAATAAAGTAAAGTTTTTTGCTTGCTTTATTTAAGGTTATGTGCTAAAATATAGCCATAAATACAGTTAGGAGAAGCAGTATGAAAAGAAAAATATTAATTTTACTATTTATTATGTGCCTTGTTGCTGCGGCTGCGTTTATTTCATCATGTGGCAAGGGGACAAAGGGACTCGAATTTGTTGAAATTAGCGACACAGAGTGCGGTGTAAAGTGCGGCGAGGCTGTTGACGCTACTGAAATTGTAATTCCAAAGAAGCATGACGGCAAAAAGGTTACTACCATTATGTCAACAGGCTTTTCTAAGTGCGATAAGCTTGTGTCAATTACTATTCCAAAAACAATTACAACTGTTCAAAAGGGCGCATTTTATAACTGTACCGCTCTTGAAAACGTGTACTATAAGGGTAAAATCAAGGATTGGTGCAACATTGACTTTGAGCTTGGCAACTCTTCCCCTATGGACCAGGCTGAGCATTTCTTTGTAAAAGGCAGAGAGCTTAAAAATTTGAAGCTCAAAAAGATTGAAGCTATTAAATCATATACATTCTTTGGCTTTGACAATCTTGAAAGCTTTGAATCTGACGACACTCTTACAGCAATCGGCGAAAATGCATTTGCAGGCTGCTCCAGCTTAAGCTCCGTTAAATTACCATCTTCATTAGTTAAGCTTGAAAAATTATGCTTTTCCAACTGCAAGAAGCTAAAGGAAATCGTTATTCCTGAAAACACAAGCCAAATGCACAGACTTGCATTCTATGAGGCGGGCTTAAATACGGTTACCTTTGAAAATACTGAAAAGTGGTTCACAACCACAGACCCAGAGGCTACAAAGGGATATGATTACGACGTTACAGACCCGGAAATGAACGCATACCACTTTATAAGAACAGCTCAAGGCTACTTAAAGAGAACCTTACCTAAGAAATAAAAAGGAACGCGCAAGCGTTCTTTTTTGTTCGCTACGTTCAAAGCGGCTAGCTGCTGGCGGCTGACTGCTAACGGCTGCGAGCGCAGCGAACCACAAATAACATGTCTGCTCCGCAGAGCGATATAGCGTACTATGTACGCTCGATATAGACCATGCTTCGCACGGTCGCGATATAACCGAATAAATTCGGTCGCGATATGCTTTCGCCAAGCGAAAGCGCGATATGCACCTTCGGTGCGTGCTGACCACTAGTTTTGTACATTTTGTACAATACACATATATAATGAGAGAATTTTTTCTACAATTAATAAAAATTTCATTTTTTTGAAAAAAATTCTTTTATTTTCCTTACATATATGTTATAATAGCCGTGTGCGTGCATAGACAGGCTTGATTTTTCACGCTTGTTTTACTACCGCGCAGACAAAAATTTACACAGTTTATTATTATTTTATGGAGGTACTTAGAATGAGTACAAAGAAGTATGTTTACCTCTTTAAAGAGGGCGACGCATCAATGAGAGAAATTCTCGGTGGTAAGGGTGCTAACCTTGCTGAAATGACTAAGATCGGTCTTCCAGTACCACAAGGCTTCACAATTTCAACAGAAGCTTGCACACAATACTACGAGGATGGCAGACAAATCAATCCAGAAATCCAAGCGCAAATCATGGAGTACATCGACAAGATGGAAGAGATCACTGGCAAGAAGTTTGGCGATCTTGAAAATCCACTTCTCGTTTCTGTTCGTTCAGGTGCTAGAGCTTCAATGCCTGGTATGATGGACACAATTCTTAACCTTGGTCTTAACGAAGACGTTGTTAACTACATGGCTGAAAAGTCAGGTAACGCTCGTTGGGCTTGGGACTGCTACAGAAGATTTATCCAAATGTATTCTGACGTAGTTATGGAAGTTGGTAAGAAGTACTTTGAAGAGCTTATCGACAAAATGAAGGAAGAAAAGGGCGTTTCACAAGACATCGAGCTTACAGCTGATGACTTAAAGGAGCTTGCTAACCAATTCAAGGCTGAATACAAGGCTAAGATCGGTACAGACTTCCCATCTGATCCTAAGGAACAATTAATGGGCGCTGTTAAGGCAGTATTCCGTTCATGGGATAACCCAAGAGCTAACTATTACAGAATGCAAAACGAAATCCCATACTCATGGGGTACAGCTGTAAACGTACAAGCTATGGCATTCGGTAACATGGGCGATGACTGTGGTACAGGCGTTGCATTTACAAGAGACCCAGCAACAGGCGAAAAGAAGCTTATGGGTGAGTTCTTACCAAACGCACAAGGCGAGGACGTAGTTGCAGGTGTTCGTACACCATACCCAATCGCACAAATGGCAGAAATGTTCCCAGAAGCATACGCTCAATTCGTTGAGGTTTGCGGTATCCTTGAAAATCACTATAGAGATATGCAGGACATGGAGTTCACTGTTGAACACGGTCAACTTTACATGCTCCAAACAAGAAACGGTAAGAGAACTGCAAAGGCAGCTCTTAAGATTGCTGTTGACCTTGTTAACGAAGGCATGATCACTAAGGAGCAAGCTCTTCTTATGATCGATCCTAAGCAGCTTGACGCTCTTCTCCACCCACAATTCGACGCTAAGGCTCTTAAGGCTGCAAAGCCAGTAGCTAACGCTCTTCCAGCTTCTCCAGGAGCTGCTTGCGGTAAGGTTGTATTTACTGCTGAAGACGCTGTTGAATGGGGCAAGGCAGGCGAAAAGGTTGTTCTTGTAAGACTTGAAACATCTCCAGAAGATATCGAAGGTATGCACTACTCACAAGGTATCTTAACAGTTCGTGGCGGTATGACATCACACGCAGCCGTTGTTGCTCGTGGTATGGGTACATGCTGTGTATCCGGTTGTGGCGCTATCAAGATGGACGAAGAAAACAAGAAGTTCACTCTTGCTGGTAAGACATACGTTGAAGGCGACTACATTTCACTTGACGGTTCAACAGGTAACATTTACGGCGAGGCTATCCCAACTGTTCCTGCTTCTGTTGACGGCGAGTTTGGTATTATCATGGCTTGGGCTGACGAATACAGACAACTCCAAGTAAGAACAAATGCTGATACACCAGCAGACGCTAAGCAAGCTAGAGCTTTCGGCGCTGAAGGTATCGGTCTTTGCCGTACAGAGCACATGTTCTTCGATCCAGACAGAATCGCAGCATTCAGAGAAATGATCTGTGCTGACACTGTTGAAGAGAGAGAAGTTGCTCTTGACAAGCTCACACCAATGCAACAAGGCGACTTTGAGAAGCTCTATGAGGCTCTTGAAGGTCACCCAGTTACAATCCGTTTCTTAGACCCACCACTCCATGAGTTCGTTCCTACAACAGAAGAAGACATCGCTCTTCTTGCTAACGCTCAAGGCAAGACAGTTGAAGATATTAAGAACATTATTTCTTCACTCCATGAGTTCAACCCAATGATGGGTCACCGTGGATGCCGTTTAACAGTTACTTACCCTGAAATCGCTAAGATGCAGACAAGAGCTGTTATCAGAGCTGCTATCAACGTAAACAAGGCTCATCCAGAATGGAACATCATTCCAGAAATCATGATTCCACTTGTTGGCGAACTTAAGGAATTCAACTTCGTTAAGAAGATCGTTGTTGCTACTGCTGATGAAGAAATCGCAGCTGCTGGCGCAGACCTCAAGTACGAAGTAGGTACAATGATGGAAATCCCAAGAGCTTGCTTAACAGCTGATGAAATCGCTAAGGAAGCTGAGTTCTTCTGCTTCGGTACAAACGACTTAACACAGATGACATTCGGCTTCAGCCGTGATGACGCTGGTAAGTTCTTAACTGCTTACTATGAAAGCAAGATTTACGAAAACGATCCATTCGCAAGAATCGACCAAAACGGTGTTGGTAAGCTTATGGATATGGCTGTTACAATGGGTAAGGCAGCAAGACCTAACATGCACATCGGTATCTGCGGCGAGCACGGTGGCGACCCAACATCTGTTGACTTCTGTCATAGAATTGGCTTAAGCTACGTTTCTTGCTCACCATACAGAGTTCCAATCGCAAGACTTGCAGCAGCTCAAGCAGCTATCAAGAACCCACGTAAATAATAAATTTACCCTATAAATAAATTTTGCCCCGTGGCTTCGGTCATGGGGTAAATTTATTACAGGGGCACACTGCGTGTGCAGAGAATAGGGGCTCATTGCATTCGCAGGGGCAACTTCGTTGCAGGGATTTTAGAAGAAAATTGTTTACTAACCACCCTGTGAGCGAAGCGAACCCCTATCCCCTATCCCCTATCCCCTATCCCCTATCCCCTATCCCCTATCCCCTATCCCCTAAAACAAAGGAGTTTAAACATGAAAAGAACAAAATGGTTTGAAGAAGCAAGATTCGGTATGTTCATTCACTGGGGGCTTTATGCAATTCCTGCAAGAGCATCACGAAGTGAATGGATAAGAAACGTTGACAGAGTAACCGACGAAGAATATCAATTATATTTTGATACGTTTAATCCTGTGGACTACAATCCTAAGGAGTGGGCGAAGCTTGCTAAAAAGGCAGGCATGAAGTACGCTGTGCTTACGTCAAAGCACCATGACGGCTTCTGCCTTTTTGACAGTAAATATACAGATTTTAAGTCAACGAACACTCCTTGCAAGCGCGATTTAGTAAAGGAGTACGTTGAGGCATTCCGTGCTGAGGGCATTAAGGTTGGTCTTTACTACTCTCTTTTAGACTGGCACCATCCAGACTACCCTGCTTACAACGATGCTCACCATCCTATGAGAGGCAATGAAGCATATAAGCATTACGGAGAGCATTTTGAAAGATACATTGAATACATGCACAACCAAGTAAAGGAGCTTATGACAAACTACGGAAAGATTGATATCTTGTGGTTTGACTTCCACTATGACGATATGACAGGGGAAAAGTGGGAAGCTAGCAAGCTCATTAACATGGTACGCGAAATCAACCCTGACGTTATTATTGACGACCGCTTAGGCGGAGATATCCGTGCTGAAAATAAGCCTATTTACGTTGGCGACTTTGGCTCTCCTGAGCAAATGATTCCTGCAATGGGCTTAACCGATTATAAGGGCAATCCGCTTCCTTGGGAAACCTGCATGACCCTTAATAATAACTGGGGATACAGCCAAAAGGATGAAAACTATAAGAGTGCAAAAAATGTAATCAACATGCTAGTTCAATGTGTATCTAAGGGCGGAAATCTTATTTTGAACGTTGGCCCTGACGCAAGAGGAAATATTCCTGAAAAGAGCGTTGAAATTCTTAATGAGGTTGGCGAATGGATGAGATTGAACGGGGAATGTATCTATAATTGCACGTTTTCCGGTATTGAAAAGCATGAATTTGGCAGAATTACAAAAAGCGATGAGGCTTATTATTTGTATATTCAAGACCATAGCGGAGAGCATATTGCAATTTACAATATTCCAGACAAAATCAAGTGCGCAACACTTCTCTGCGACGGCAGCTTACTTTCAATGGAAGACCCGTGGAACGTTCATTCCTACTTGGTTGAGGGCAAAACTGCTCACTTCGTTTCCACCCCACCGTATTCAAGACTTAACGGTAACGGCAACGTAATTAAGCTTTGGATAGAAAAATAAGGTTCGCTACGCGAACAGCTGTCAGCCGTTAGCAGTTAGCGGTCAGCGAGATTTGCAACAAATTTATTTAACAATTATGCGATAAAGCCCACAAAAGAAAAACGCCTAAATTAGGCGTTTTTGTCTTTTTCTATCTACTTTATGAATTTGCTAAATCGTTATAGGAAATGAAGCAGTATTTTTCATTTTCGTTTGGCTTGCCGTATTGCATATACGAATATTCAGCATTGCCGTTTTTGTCGATTGTCATTGCATATGCACCAAGAGCAAGCGGTGCACTCTTATTTTCATCGTTAAAGCCTACTATTTTAAGGTCAAACGCTACGAAATCATAGTCTGAAATTTCAGCAACCACCGCGTAATCTGCTACTGCGCCGTTTTCGCCGAATATATAGTTATTTCCGATTTTTTCCTTTGCTACTGCAAATACACCGTATTTCATTGTCTTGCCAATCTTAGTCAAATATTTGGTATATTCGTTAAGCGCATCAGTATTTACCATATAGCTTATAACAATTCCGTCTCTGTCTCCCTCAGGCGCTGAGTAGCCAAGACAGGTAAAGAGAGCTGGAATATCCTTTGTTGTTTTATAAGTACAGCCATTATTATCACACGTTGTAACAGATTGACCGTCCTTATCGTAGCTTGCATATACTAATGTCGTGGTTTCCTTATGAATTGGATTTTCCTCAGCCTTGCCCATAACGCCGCAACGTTCACAATTTATAACGCATGGATTGTTGTCCTCTAAATGAACACCGTAAGCTACCTCACAATAGTTAGCGTTATAAACAAACACGTTCTTATTGCCAAAATTAGCGCGGTCAAATTCCTCATAATCGCATAAAGGTCCGTTAAATCTTGTATTGTCCTTTGTTAATGTTCTTACAGCCTCGTAGTCATCACCTAAAAAGTAAATTGTAACCGAGTTTTGTGGACTTGAGTTAAATGGATTACCTGTAAATGTTGATACGTTAGATGTGATTACGATGTTGTAAAGATTAGGACAGCCTGCAAACATACTTTCTGACACAACACTACCTAAAACAACGGCAGTTTTCATTGTAGCACTGGAGTAAAATACGCTTTTGCCAAGGTTTACAAGAGAAGAAGGCACAATTAAGGTTTCAACGCCAAGTTTTGAGAATCCAAAGTCACCCACAGTTGTTAATGTACTTGGAAGGTTAATGGTTTTGAGTGATGTTAAGCCATAGAAAGAATATGTTTCTGCAGTTACCAAATTGTCAATTTCAAGAGTTTCTACTGCGGAGCAGTCCCTGTACATATAAATGCCTGCAATTTGTGCATGGTGGTTAATTTCTTTAAGTTCGGTACAACCATAAGCCACTTCCGTGCCAATTGTAGTAACAGAGGAAGGAACTGTTATAGAAAGAATTTTTGAGTTTTTAAATGCGTAAGCATTGATTGTTGTACATGTTGATGGGATATTAACGTTTTTTATAGGGCCGCATGAATGGAATGCTTGCTCGCCTATTTCAACTGTTCCCTCAAGTGTAAGGTTTTCAAGCGCTGTACAACTTTTAAACATCTGTTTACTGATAATAGGAGATTTGCAAACAACGTCAGTTAAGCTCTTACACTCAATAAATACCTCAGTTGACATATCCACAACAGTAGATGGAATAATAACAGATTTAATTTCAGAATACTTAAATGCTATACGGCCAATGGAGGTGCATCCCTCAGGAATAACAAAATGCTCAATATCACCTGTTTTATAAAACGCTTGATCGCCAATAGTCTTAATAGTAGATGGAAGCGTAACCTTAGTAACCGTTGTGTGTCCGTTAAGGAACTGCTTTACAATAGCTTCAACTCCCTCAGGCACAACAACCTCATAAAGCTTTGTGCAGCTTGTGGAAAATGCAATAAGCGTAGTTATACCGTTTGGAATTTCAATTCTTACAATGTTAGCATAACCGTATGACATGCCACTTTTTTTATTAAGCTCTGAAAAATCAAAGCCCATTGTAGTAGAATCTTTAAAAATGTAGTATGATGGGTAGGTCTTGCCGTCATCCATTAAAACACGTGAGGTTGCATAAGAGGTGCCATCCGTGCCAAATGTAGTCTTATCAGTCATACCGTCAACATGCGTAATTTCACTCCAATCAAGAACCTCGTCGGCAGATACGGAAATAGCAAGTACGCACACAAAAAGTAACATTAACATAGTTACTAAAAGAATTCTCTTTTTCATTTCTATTTTCTCCTTTTCGTTTTTTAAATGTTTCTTGCAAGTGTCAGATTACTACAATTTTACCACATATAAAAACAAATTGCAAGTGCTTTTAAAAATACACCTTTATTGTGGTATATGAATACCTGCCGCAGGTAAATTCTATTTCGTTACCGACAAATGGAATTTCCTTCAAGTCCTTTTCGTCATTAGTTGCATATACTGCTTTTTTAATATCAAAAAATAGCTTTAATCTACATTCCGTGTCCACACCTTTAGTTTCAGTAAAACGGAAAATCATTGCATTTTCGTCGCTTTCGGACATTTTAAGAGAAACAAGCTTAATATTTTCCTTTGAGAGTGAAAATAGCTTTTTGTCAGGCTGTTTTTCGGTGATTATAAGAGGATGCTCATTTTCGTTGCTCCAAGATGGAACTGTATCGGCGTGCTTGCCTTGGTAAGGCAATATTGAAAGGTGGTACTGAGCATTACATTGGTCGGGGGACGTGTAGATTAAATTATTACATCTATTGGAGCTTGCATATAGGAACACGTGTCCGCTATTTCCTATAAAGTCCCTATTAAACTGATTGTACTTTATATCTCCTAAGTGGAAAACGTTCATATCCCTTGAATAAATCGCAACGCCGCATTTTTCGTCCTCAGTTGCAACAAAACCTTGTGTCATTGTAAAATCGCTTGCATTTAACGGAATATACTCCGTATTTTCATGCTTTACGCCTGCGTGCATTTCAGTATAAAAATCAGGCTTTTTAAAATTGAATGGGAATGCAAAAAAGTAATTTTTCTTGTATCTATCGTAAAAATCGCCGATTAAGCCTAATGCATTTTCGTATTTTAAGTAGGCGTCAATTTTTCTGTCGTGCTTGTAGAATACGAGCTGTGAGGTAACGTTAGCTCCGCTTTGCTCCTCATAGCCTTTTTGCACTAAAACGTATGATAAATCGCCCTCATAAAGAGTAAATTCAGTTTTCTTTGGCACTTCAAAGCTAAGATTTTTGTCGGTTTTATGCTCAGTATTTACGTAAATAAACTGACCTAACTCAAATCTTGATTGGCTGTCAATATATTCCTTGCCTGTGGCTTTGTCTAATATGCTGACAACTTTCTTGGTTTTGTTATTTAAGGTGATTTTATAGTAGTCGGTTTCAATAAAATCGGCGTTTATCACATTTGAGCATGCATTTGGCGACACTCCCTCAAAGGTTTTTATCTCAACGCCGTCAAAATCCGCCTTATCGGTAACAACGTTTCCGTTTGGTAAAATTTGATGCTTTAGGTTTTTAGGAATTACGCTATTTTCCTCTGCATAAATAAAATCACTTCTTTTTTGAGGGATTGTGTTAATTACGCTAATTTCATTTCCCGTTGGTTTAGGACAAAGTGAGTTGAGCGCGTTTTCTAATATACCTAGCGCATCCTCAGCCGTGTTCTTTTTAACCACCTCAATATTGTGGCGGTGCATTTTTTGAGGATGCTTTGAGGAGGTTGCCCAGCAATGCTCATCAAATTCACTTAGCTTAAAGGTAACGTCGCGGAATGCT
The DNA here is from genome assembly GCA_045632345.1 of Eubacteriales bacterium. Classification (GTDB taxonomy): domain Bacteria; phylum Bacillota; class Clostridia; order Oscillospirales; family CAG-272; genus RGIG2000. The sequence continues at coordinate 259,463 of JAZQWM010000040.1, forward strand.
TTTTTGTCATACGCCGTACCGTTTAATACGGTATCAACTGTTGATAGCATTTCCATGTCGTATAGCATGCGCATTGCTTTACGCTTTTTAGAAAGCAGATTTGGCGCAATGGTGGCAAAATCTGCCCATTGGTCGCTAATATCTCCCCTTAAAGTTGGAATTGTATCGCCGTATTTTTGCTCTAATTTTTCCATGAACACGGAAGGAATTTCCATTGTGAATTTAGGATACTTCCACTTTTTGTTCATTTCCTCACAAACGGTTAAAAGCATTGTTGTGGGTATTTCTCTGTCATCATAGAAGCTAATTGGCAAAATATCGTATCCGCAGGGTTCAATTTTGCGTATTCTTTCGGAAAACCATTTTTCCGTTTTTATCATTTTTGTGGTATCAAAATAGAACTGTCCTTCAGGATATTGGCGAAGTGTGTCGCACCAAATTCCATCTAAGCCGTACTGTCTGTACGCTCTTTGATACCAAAGGAGCAATTTTTCCTCTCCGCTTTTGTCCTCCCACCAAAAAATCGGCGGAATATCGGCGTTTGCCTCACAGTTTCTAAAGTTGTTAGGGAAAAATCCTATATATTTTATGCCCATTTTGGCGTACGCGTTTACAACGGACCAGCTAGCTCCGGATAAGTCAACGTAAAATGCGCATTTTGGAGAAATTCCGTACTTTTCCTTTGCTTCTCTGCAACCAAAATACATTTCGCGAACTAACTGCTCGGAATTTGCCCAAGAGGTATGAACTCCGCTATGGACTCCGTTTAGGTCGATTTTCTTTTCCCTCATAAGATTTCTGAGCTGAGATTTTTCGTCCTCTGTTGCATAAGAGTCAAACGCATCAAGCCACCAATAATGCTCTATCATATATTTAAAGGCGTCATGCTCCTTGCATAGCTCCATGGCTTTCTTTAAATATTCGTAGCATTCGTAGTGAAGCTTTTCAATATATGCACAATAGCCAAGGTCCTCATGGGATGAATATAAAAGAGGAATTTCCCAGTACTTGACAGGGGACAGAGTGAACTCTTTTTCTATGGCTGTGTCCTCAAAGGGAGTAATTTGCACGGTGGCTACACGCTCACTATCGTAGCAAGGAATCATGGCGGAAAGCTCTTGCGCAAATATTTTTCCGCTATAAACGGTTTTACTACCAACGGTAATATCCACAGAATAGGGATTGCACATGTCCCAATCCGCCACCTTAATATATATCATGTTTTTGTCATCGTAAGAAATAAATGGAGTTTGTAAAAAGTCGGATATTCTCATGATAATTCTCCTTATGTAGTCTTAACCACAGTATAGCACACGCAGGTGTAAATTTCAATGCAAAATCCTCAAGCGGTTTCCGCTTGAGGATTTATATTACTAGTCTCTTTCGCGTGGCTTTACGCGTTGTGCAATTTGAGCAGGTACTTCCTCGTAGCGAACGAAGTGGAATGTAAATTCGCCTCTGCCCTGTGTCATAGCGCGAAGTGCGATGACATAGTCAACCATTTCAGACTTTGGTACTTCAGCTTCAATAATTGTGTACTTAGGTCTTGTTTCGCTTGGCTTCCAGCCTGTTACTCTACCTCTACGCTTGTTAAGGTCGCCCATTACGTCGCCCACCATTGATTCAGGTGCGCTTACTGTAAGAACGCCAATAGGCTCAAGTAATACAGGAGCGGCATTTGTTAATTCCTTATATGCAAGCTTTGCAGCAAGCTTAAATGAAATTTCGTTAGAGTCAACGTCGTGGTATGAACCGCCTGTTAAGTCAGCCGCAAGCTGTACCATTGGATAGCCAAGGAGTACGCCGTATTCCATAGCCTCGATAAGTCCCTTTTCAACTGCTGGGTAATAGCCCTTTGGAACTTCTCCGCCTACAACGGACTGTGTAAATGTTAAGCCATCATCCATGCTTGGGGAGAATGTAATCTTAACGTGGCCGTACTGACCTGCACCACCTGATTGCTTTTTATGCTTACCTTCAACGGAAACTGTCTTTTTAATTGTTTCTCTATAAGCAATCTTTGGTGTTTGAAGCGCGATTGATACGCCGTATCTGTTCTTTAGCTTGCAAACAACTGTGTCAAGATGCACGTCGCCAATACCCTTAAGGAGTAATTCGCCTGTTTCAACGAAGTTTTCGTACTTAACTGTCTTATCCTCGTCAAGTACCTTTGCAATAGCAGTAGCTACCTTATCCTCGTCCTTAGCGTCAACCTTAATTGCCATTGTCATATTAGCCTCAGGGAACTTAATGCCCTTATATGCTGTATCGGACTTTTCGCAAAGAGTATCGTTTGTATTTGTGTCGGAAAGCTTAGCGATTACACCGATATCGCCACATGCAAGTGAGTCAACCTCAGTTTGCTTCTTACCGCAAATTGTATAGAATTTAGCAAACTTTTCAGTAGCTCCCGTTTGAACGTTCTTAAGAGCCATATCCTTCTTTAATTCGCCGTTCATAACCTTGAAGAATGAGAAGCGGCCTACGAACGGGTCAGCGATTGTCTTAAATACAAATAGCTTACATTCGCCCTCACGCTCAATAGCAATCTCGCTGCCGTCCTCTGATTTTTCAACCTTTTTAGCTGTATGTCTTGGGAAGGAGTCAGCAATCGCTGTTAAAATTGAGTAAATACCTCTCATATTTTCAGAGGAGCCGCACCATACAGGAACGATAGCACCTGAAATCATACCCTCATGGAGAGCTAATGCGCATTCCTCTTGTGTGAAGGTTTCGCCCTCAAAGAACTTTTCAAGCATTTCCTCATTAGTTTGGGCAATAGCTTCCATAAATACCTCTTGGTATTTTTCGGCGATAACACGGCGCGAGTCGTTCATTGGCTCTTCCTGTCTTTCGCCATTTGGTAGGTAACGGAAGCACTTCATTGTCATAAGGTCAACCATCATAACGCCGTTTGCTTCCTTAATAGGAATAAATACAGGACAAAGAGCGTTACCAAATTCATCACGAAGCTGATTGAATACCTTGTCAAAGTCAGCGTCAGGGTCATCGCATTTATTTATAAAGAAGCCTCTTGGAAGATTTGCTTCCTTTGCATTGTACCAAGCAATTTCAGTACCTACTTCCATTCCGCTCTTAGCATCAACCATAATAAGCGCAGCATCGGATACTCTTAGCGCGCTTGCAACCTCGCCCGCAAAGCCTAAAAAGCCTGGGCAGTCAAGAATATTTATTTTTACTCCGTTCCATTCAAGATTAGCAACTGACAAGCCGATAGAAATCTTTCTCTTGATTTCTTCGCTGTCGTAGTCGGATACTGTGTTACCGTCGGAAACTCTACCGAGACGGTCTGTTGCTCCTGCTTTCCAAAGCATAGATTCGATAGTTGCGGTCTTACCGCTTCCGCTATGTCCTATTAAGCAAACGTTACGGATGTTGTTAGTGATAAACTTAGCCATTGTAGTTTTCCTCGTTTCTTATAATTTTGTCCGCTATTGCAGACCTATTTTATTGTGATATAATTATTTTAGCACAGGAAAGTGAAAGTTGCAACAGTTTTTGTGCAATTTGTTGAATTTTTTTGATTTTTTTAAATTTTTTTGTGCATAATAGACTATAAACATCATTAAAAGAGCGGTTTTTCAACCCTCATAATAATTATAGTTAATAAAAACAAAAAAAGTCTTGACAAACAGAAAAAAATCAAGTATAATATTATAGCAAACTAATAAACGGCGGTTTGTGTGTTGTCCCAAGACGGATAACGCGTACATTTGAAATGGAGATGTACTCAAGTTGGCCGAAGAGGCGCCCCTGCTAAGGGTGTAGGTCGGGATAACCGGCGCGGTGGTTCGAATCCACTCATCTCCGCCAAAAAAGACTCAGTTGAACTACTTTTGTTTGACTGAGTTTTTCTGTTTTAATACAAAACATTCACTACTTCATACTAACCAGTAAATAACAAACATGATCTTGCCATTCCAACATTATTACTCATTTAAAAGATTGAAACCATTACCCGCTATCCTCATTACCCACATAAGTTTCAAATTTAACACGATGCGCCAAGAAAGACTCAGTTGAACCCCTGTGGTTACGCTGAGTCTTTTTTATTTTCATAAGCATTTAAAAACTCGGTTTTTTGTCGTTGTATTCAGAAAATTTTTACTTCAAATAACTAACAATTATTTGGAGGAAAAAATGTATAGCACAAACATTGAAGAACTCTTGAATCCCAATAATACCAATACTTCTGTAAATATAGTTTCTTTCGGATTTAAAATGAAATATTGTAGAGAATTTATTGAAAAATATATAAACAAACCTAATTATATTTCATCTGGTAAAAAAATTAAAGATTTTTTCAGAAGAACCATGCAGAGTATGCGAAAACACCAAGATAATGTTGATGAACTTATTAGGGATTTAGAAGAGTGCAAAAGTGCTAAAAGAAGCATTTTATTGAAAATTCTTGCAAAATTAATACATATTATACCATCAATTGCAGTAGGACCAAATATTTTAGATCCAATAATAATTGAAGTAAATAAAGAAACTTTAACTACAATACATAAAGTAGTTGAAAACTACATATACAGTCCCATTCGTCCTATAATTATTTTGCTTTTAGACAAAGATTCAAACATAGAATAGATTCCAGAAATATTGAAAAAATTCCCTGTAAATTTGCGTGTGGCAATACATAATGATTTTGGAAAAACCGAAATAATTTCAGTTTTAAATAATTTCGGTGCCGAAAATATACAGGAATTTATGGACGATTATGCTTGCCAGTGCTTTAATTCTTGCTGCTATACCAGTGATAGAATAATTATTGATGGCATAAACGATGATGATAGAACAAGCATAATCAGTAAATTGTTTTTAAAATGTCACTCATCGTTATTAATTGATAGTAAAACTACAGCACTAAAAGATATTAATTTAATAAATGAGCTTTTAAAAACAGATAAAATTTCTCCAGATATTTTAAATCTTTTTAACTGTATAAACAGCCTTAATAATTTACCCCCAAGATAATGCTTTTTTAATATTAAAAAACTCGGTATTTGTAGGTTTTATCTACACATTACCGAGTTTTAGTTTTATTTAAACGACATTAAGTCTTCTACAACATCTTTAAAATGAATTTCTTCTAATCCAAGTTCATTGCAATCATCAATTAAATTTTCGATGGCAGTTTTGTCTTGTGTCAAATCATTAAAGGCCCTTATTAGCTCATATGAATTGCCGTCCTGTTCCACAAGAGCAACACCGTAAAAATCAAGCTCCTCTTCTGTATGGTATGTCGTAGTTGTAAGTATGTACCTTTTCATTTTCTCTCCTTATACTAACGATAAATCTTTTCCGTAAACGCATATGCTCAAATCTCCGGCATTAATTTCTAATGCCATAAATATTCATTTAAGCGTTGACCACTTTAGATCTGCATCACCGAGCTCAATATTTTCAAGTCCTGTTATACTTGTATCACTTGATTCGGCAAGCTCCGCAACAGTCAAATGCTTATACTCTCTTTTATCTCGTATAAATCGACCAATGTCACGATAAACTGTCATTTTACCACCTCCAATCCAAATGATTTTAAGAGGTGTTAAAACTATTTAAAATCTACTGCACTTGATAATTATGACCTAATTATTAAATCTTAACTTCCTCTACAAAGATAATTAAAATCCAACAAAAATAGGTCATATTTTTATAAATTTTCTACTTGATTTCTGTTAATATTACTCTTACTGCTGCTCTCTCATATGGAAATCGCATTCTTGGAGAGTGAGTTCAAAGCCTTTGTCCTGTTCGTTTTGTTGCACTCCTTTTCTTAACGATATATTTGTGAAGAATCACCATTACCTTTTTTCTAATTTTCCCCCTACTTTTAGTCTTTTGCGTTTCCGTTTTACCACAGACCTCGTGTTTATAAATACGCTTCTTTCCAAAAAATTTTTCTCTTTTAAGTCAAGTATTCGTTACTTGGCTTTTTTCTTTTTAGAAAATTTTTTTGGTGTCCTCCACAAAAAGTTTTTGCATGTTGACAAACACCTGAGAACAAAAAGAAATAAGCATATAACCGGTCAGTAGTGTCAGCACTTCGTGCCAAAAGGCTAAAAATAGGAGGAAAGAAAAATGAAAAAGGTAATTTATTCTATCACAAATCTATCTAAAAAGGAGAGCGACAAGCTCACAGGAGTCGGCTTTATCACAGAGAGTGATTTGCTCATAGCTCGTTTGAGCCGCAAGGGTTCAGCATATATTAAGAATTTTGCTGATTGCATCAAATATTGTTTCCCTGTAATGAACAAATCAGATGAATTTAAAGGAACTTATTCAGAGTTCATTAAATTTGATGCTCCTATAAAGGATGAAAGACAAAGAAATCCAGAAGTTATCAGCTATGAAACAATCGAAACACAAGTTCACTACATCATTTGGTTCAAGATAATAGAAGATTAAGGAGGTGAAAATATGAATACTACTAATCAAAAATTTTATGATTTTCATAATGGTTATAACTTCGTAACATTCGGCTTAATTGAGCTGGATGTTGCGAATAAAAAAGTAATAGTTGTAATAAGTGATTTAGGCAAAATTATTGTAACATACTTGTGATTGGTTTATTAGTATTTATACGATGATATTAATAGTTTTGTTCTGTGTGGTTTGAAGAGAGATAGCGAAAATTCGCTATCCCTCTCCTTGAATGAGTTGCAAAAAATTCAAGTTACTTTAAAATCATTTATTTTTTTAATTAATAATTTTTGATTTTCCCTGTTATTTGCAAGGAAAATCATATAACTTGCTTTAATAAGAGTCTTCTATTTCTCTTGTAATAACATCAGCTTCACCAGCTGTGCCGTAAACGGTATAGGTTATAGTTAATCTATATGTACCGCTTTTAGTTAGTTGAATGGAATGTTCGTTATGTAAATAGTCTTCTGTTGTTTCATCTGTCCAAGATGCACCATCTACATCATTCCACCACCATAAGAATTTCTTTTCAATCTTTGTTTCAACTACAATTCTTGTTGTTATATCTGTGTATCCCAAACAAGTAAATGCAATGATTGCTAGCCCTTCATCATTAATTATAAAATTAGCTTCTGTTGAACCAGTATTGTTGTAATATGGCATTATTTCATTTTCTGTAGCAAATGAAGGTGCTGCCATGGCAAACAGCATTAAAACAAGCATAGCAAAAGAAATTAATTTCTTAGAATTTTTCATATTTTCACCTCCTTTCTTAATTAGCCTCTATATATAAAGACTAATTAAAACGGCTTTTCCCTGCAATTTTTTTGAAATTTTTTTGTTTTTTTGAAATTTTATGTAAAACATTGACTATTTTACATATTTATGTTACAATTTGCAAAAAATCTATATAAGGTGAAACATGCTACTTTTTTATTTATCAATGATAGATAATGAAGATGATAGGAATTGGTTAAGTAAGGTTTATAAGGACTATAAGCCTTGGATGTTAAAAACGGCCTATAACTACATCAAACACACCGAGGATTCAAAAGATGTTGTACACGAAATATTTCTAAGAATGTCACGTAATATCAAAAGTGTTCCTCGTAATCCTATTACACTAAAAGTCTATCTTGAAACTGCTATTAGAAATGTTTGTTACACAATAACAACCAGAAGAAATAAACATCCAATTTTCTCTATAGAAGATCAATTTTATACTCCTTCAGATGATGATTTAGAGGAAAATACTATAAATAAAATTTTAAGCGAACAGGTTTTAGACTACATTGAGCAAATGCCGGTAATTTATTGCTCTGTTTTAACTCTATACCTTGTTTGTAAAAATAAAGTATCGGACATATCAAGCATATTAGACATTCCATATAAAACAGTTGAGTCAAGGCTATACAGAGGTAAACAACTACTTAACGAAAGATTTGAGGATTTGAATCTATGATAAACGATAGCACTGGTATTGTAGAAAATGCTTTGCTTGAAGCATCTCTTAGAAGAATTCGACTAATTGAAGCTATGGACTATCCCGACATAACCACGGACGGAAGCTATGATAATAAAATATATGATTTGATTTATGGAAGAACAAAAGAAAAAAAGCGTTTACCAAAAAGAATCACTCTTATTCTTGTGGCTACGCTTACTATTTGTTTTTTAATTATGTTTACAGTTTCTGCTCAAGTAAGAACTGCCGTTGTTGACTTTTTTGTTGAGATATATGAAACATTTGCAGCTTTTTTTATTGAAGATAATGATATCAATGAAAATCCAACAACAATGAAAACTATATATGAACCTTCTTACTTACATAATCACCAATTTGAAAAAATCAAACAAGATAATGGAAAAATATCAGTTTTTACCGTATGGTCAAAAGATGATTTCGATATTAATTTTTCTCAACATGTTGTCATGAATAGTGATATTACATTAGATGCAGAAAACACATCATATGAAACAACATACATTGGCGAACAAAAAGTTTACTACACCATTAAAAATAACATTTATTTTGTCAAATGGTTAGAGTATGGATATTCATTCAACCTCAGTTGTGATGAGTCGCTTGGTTGGGAGGAAATAGAGAAAATTATAATAAGTTTAGAACCTGTTACTGAATAACTAATTGTTTTTTAGGAACTCACTGATAATTTTATCGGTGAGTTCCATTGTTTTTTCGTTAGATGTTTCCATGTCGGATAAAACAGCCATACATTTTTCTATTTCTTCATTTGAAGCATTAGAATGTTTAAAGGTATAGTCTTTATAAAATTGAATAAGGACTTGCTTTGCTTTTAAATATGCTTTTTCATACAGTTCAGAATGCTTATAACAATCATCCTTTCTTAGTGATTTATAAATTTCCCAAGCTTCTCTTTTCTTTTTTACTCGTTCATCATAATTTTCAAGCATAATTTACTCCTTAAATTTAATGTACATATCGTACTTTTTATAAGTACATACAACTGTATATTGTATGTATCTATTTGGAAAATTTTGTACGCATATCTTTGTTTGATATGTACTTTTATGATAGATTTTTATGTATTTATTGACTTTTTCATTGCCTTGTGATAAACTTTTCTTGAAAAATAGTACATTTATTATACAGATAGATGTACATATTTCGGTGGCTATGTTTAGCTGCCTTTTTTGTTTTAATCAAGCAATTTTCCTATCTTGTTCATCATATCGGCTCGGTGTTCTATCATAGAATGAGCATATCGCTTTAAAGTGATTGTAGGGTTCTTATGTCCTAATGTAACTGATAGTGTTTTTACATCCATTCCGCATTCTAATGCTCTTGTGGCAAAGGTATGTCTTAATGAGTGAAAGCCCTTATGCTCAATACCAATTTTTTTTAATATTCTTTCAAAGGTTCTTTGATAAGAGCGCACCTCGGCACCATATTTTGTATTACCGTCTACTACATATCCGCTTTTGTTATTTTGCTTCATCGTTTTCAATATGGGTAACAGTTGCTTTGGAAAAACAATAATTCTTTCAGAGGTTTCTGTTTTTGTTGTATCAATTATCTTTATATACTCTTTATTTACCCAAGAATCTCTGCAAGTCTTAGATACATAAATAATTCGCTTTTGTAAATCTATGTCGCTCCACTGTAATGATAACAATTCGCCAATTCGTAAGCCCGTGTACAAACATATAATTATTCCATAAAGTTTAGGTATATTCTTTCCCTTAATATAGTTTTCTATCTGCTTTTGTTCTTGCTTACTAAAGCTCTCAACCGGCTTTTCTCTTACTTTCGGTCTTTGAATTAAATCAGAGTATTGCTTTGTTGCTTTTCCTACTGATACTGCTAAATAAAGTGAATTTTTTAAAATATTTATAATCCCATTAACAGTATTACTCTTTCCAAAACGTCGCAAAGCCTTATGCCACAAGGCTTTTGGGCATTTTAATATTGTTCAACTGAGGTTCATTTTATTCCGTAAAACAAAAGACAGGTCTTGTGCCTGTCTTTTTGTTTTACTACGATGAGTGGTAGTTCGTACCACTCTTTGCAACTTTGTTGCAAAATGTGGTGCGGACACGAGGCTAAGGCGGGGGAGCTTGCTCACAAAAGCCGTGCCGAAGTGCATTGCCATAGGCAATATATCCACTCATCTCCGTCTCTTCACGGGTTCTTTCCAACAGGTTTTATGCCTGTCTTTTTTTATCCAAGCCGCAGGCTTGGCATATTATCGCCGCACAACGTGCGGTGCATATCATCAGCCCCTTTGGGGCTGTATCTCATCACGCGCCAGCGTGCATCTTCCTGCGGCTTGATGATATACAACACTCCGTGTTGATGATATGCAATTCCTTGCGGAATTGATGATATACAAGGCTATGCCTTGATTTATTTACAAAATTATGGTATAATAATTTCAACAACATTAAATTTGACAAAGGAGTGCAATTGTATGAAATACATTTCTGTTAATAAACTCTCTGATTTTGAATTTCACGATGCAGAATTTGCACTTGAGGTCTTCAATAACAAATGTTTAAGAGTTAAGGCAAATTACTTAAATATTCATAAAGATGCAGAGCAAAACCAATATACTACAGACATGGAAATCAACCTTGCCTACATTACCTTTGAAGAGTTCAATTTGTTGTCCTATGAACCAGGGGTAGCCTGGAAACAAGACGAACATGGCGAGTTTCATCCTACCGAACCACAGATTATTTTAACCGACGAATATGCACGTGCTCGTTTTTTAGAACAATTGAAAAACGGTCTAACAATATTTGATTTAGGTGAAAAAGAGCCAAATACCTATTTTATTGATGCAATGTCAAAAGATCCATTTTTACAGTTTGCTTTAACTTTAAAAATGCAAGCATAGAATGGGATGAATATAATAAACAAGCGTGGTATGTATCGAAATAATCATCTAATTTGTGGTTTATCGCACCAACTTACACACCTTTTTACTGTTCTTACCTACATCTACACACCTTTTTACTGCTCTTTCGCAAACAAAAAGACAGGTTTTATGCCTGTCTTTTTTGTTTGGCTGCGATGAGTGGTAGTTCGTACCACTCTTTGCAACTCCGTTGCAAAATGTGGTGCGGACACAAGGCTAAGGCGGGGGGAGCTCGCTAGCATAAGCCGTGGGCAAAAGCCTCACGAAGTGAGAATCCACGGAGCAATCTTCACGGGTTCATTTTGCAAGTATTCACTTATGTTATTTTTAAGTGTGCCACAGAACCGTCCCCTGTCTGTCTCGTCCCCTGTCTGTACGTTCTATTCTAAAATAAAAATTTTCATTGTCTCAAAGATTTTTAAATCAAACGGAGACCAATCAACAAGCAGAATTTCTTCGGTTTCAAAGTTATATTCAAATACTAGATGAAAGGAATAGCTTGAACATAAAAAAAAGATATTATCGTTTTTTAAAGTAAAATCCACAAAGTAAAATTCATCATACTCAGATAGTTTTTTTACAATTTCAACATTTTTAAATTGCTCTTTTAAGACCGTTTTGATTTCATCTGTATTTTCATTTTTGATCTCATAGCCTTCTATCCAACCATCTTTGTCGATTTCTTTTACTGAATAATAATTATTCTTATAAAACGATTCATTGAATTCTTCCTTTGTAATTTCCAAGACATTTTGATTTTCTATATTTTTAATAAAATATCTATTTTTTTCCAAATCCTCGATATATATTATTTTCATCATGCATATATAATTTCGAGTTTTTACTTTTGTATTCAAAAATATCCTTTTTATTATTTCCATTAAAATCATACTCATATACCTTGTTTATACCATTGCTAAACTCAAGCGTGAAAATTTTATCCTTTGAAATATATATAGGTGCTCCCTTTTCCGAGGAAGAAAATAATATCTTTTCCATATAGTATGTGGTTGTATTTCCATCAGTTACATAAACAACATTGTTACTTTTCGGGTATGCAACAGAAAAATATTCTTTCAAATAGATGTATTCATCAGAATATAGGCATGCACAAGATGAACAACAAATTACAATATACACAAATGACATTATTAAAGAAATAAATTTAACTATTTTTTTCATTTTGTCTCACTTTCATAAACGTAATAGTCTATTGTCGCAAAATTATTAAACAATATCGAATATACACTTTTATCATTTTTGTATGAATAATATTTATCTAAGTATCCTAAACCAAATGGCAACGCATTCCAACCAACGAGAACATCATCTTCAGGGATTTCATGGGTGCTTTCTCTTACTCTAAATAACTTTAATTTGTCGATATTATAATCAACGCCTTCATATTCAATGTGATAGTCTCCATCATCATTATCTGATATAATTTGAATCTTTCCTTTTTGGTCAGGATATTGATCACACATATCTTTCCATACCCCATAAGCTGATGACGGAGAGCATGAAGAAACCATAATTAACATTGTGAATATTAAAAGAAAAGCTGCAATATGTTTGCACATAAAATACCTCCAAAATTGTTAATTCCAAAATGTTATTGCATCCCAAATCCTGTTTGTTGTCTCTTTAAACTCGTTTGCAGTTTCGATTATAGCATCCTTAACCTCGCCTATGATTTCCTTAATCGCGCGAACAGTATCATCTATCTTGTCGCGCCATTGCATTGCTTGTACACGGCTATATGGAATAGAAATAGAATCCTTATCTGCGGATTTTTAATCAATATAATTCTCAACTACTTAGTATTGTGATTTTAGTATAACATAATGCGGCGAAGAAGTCAACGTAGTACACTAGACACTAAACACGCTTCTGCCCTTTGGTACGTCGATTTCGACAGGATACCAAAGGTATTTTGTTACTACCTTTAATTTAAAAGGCTTTTCGGCTTCCACCTCGATTGTGGTTTCGCCCTTGAACGGCTTATAGTCGGTGCAGACTATGCTTAATTTATTGGAATTAAAAATCATGTTTTCTATTCCGCATTTTTCACGGTTGTTTAGGTGGAAGGTTACTTGGTTTTCTTTTGCGTTAAATTCAAGACCGATAATATTTTCAATAAGCAAGGTAATTGGCGCAACGCCACTCCAGCCTACGAATTCATCACGGGAGAGTGTGTTATATTCTGTTGTGGCAGGACGATAAGCGTCAGGCGCGTAGCATTCCCAAATACTGCCGTATGCAATATCGCTTGCTACCTTGCACATGCCGTCAAGATATTTAATTGAGGCTTCCCTTGCATATTCGTGATAGCCGTTTTTGCAAAGACCTTTTATTGCGCAAAGATTAGTTGGCGCCCATACGCCACCTAGCCAATATCCCCCTGCGGTATCGTAATTTGGGTCGTCCTTAGAAAGAGTTGCAAATGGGATTTTTGTGTAAAATTCCTTTTCATTCATCATATGAGCCACCACTGAGCGAAGTCTTTCGCCGTATGCAACGCCTGACACCAAAGTCCAAAACGTTGCGGCAGTTTTTGAGTTAATAAACTTTACTCTTTCGCCTTTCCATGTACGCGCAAAAAAGTTAAAGTACCAGCCTGCTTTTTCGCTATAATGGAGCTTATTTATATTGTCGCAAATTCTTTCATGCTCTTTTTTATAAAATTCGGCTTTTTCATTTAGGTTAAGAGTATTACAGATATTTGAAATACAAAGCGCGCTTAAAGCCTGCTGGCAAGCAAGGTCAATAAAGCATGTATCACTGCCGTCAAGGTGCTTAGCTCCGTATCCGCTGACAGGGGAATTATCCATTCCGCTTGACCCTGTGTCCTCAAAATAGTAAAGGTCGCAGCTTTCTCTTTTCCTGTTATTTTCAATAAAGGAATAAATTCCCTCAAGCGCAGGCAACACTTTTTCAAAGCGTGAGGAGTTGCCTGAAATTAAGTAATGCTCCCATTCAGCCCATGCCATAAGAGGCGGATTTATTCTTTCACCATAGGTCGGCTCTCCGTTATCAAGGTTGTATGCCATTGACATAAAGCCGTCCTCTTTTCTTCGGAGCATATACAGGTTGTCAAGATTATTTAATGCTGAAAGAGTTCCGTTTGAGTAGTTGGTAATAAAGGTCATTATGCAGGAGTCCCATTGCCACATAATGCCTACTCCCGGCATACAGGTTAAGATATCCTTCCAGCCTTCCTTATTTATATATTCAATATTTTTAAATGCAAGCTCCCATGCTTGATAGTAAAGGTTAATAAAATCCTCACGTCCCTCTAAAATAGGGCGAGGAAGCTTTTCCTTATTGTAGATATATTTCATGTTTTACGCTCCTTGCAGTTTATACGTTAATTTTAGCACACTATCACTTTTTTTGCAATAAAAAATGAGGACTCACTTTCGTTTGTCCTCATTTTTATTACTTATTGCTTATTATCCGTCCACAACGGCGACATTGTCGCCAACTATGATTGCCTTTGGCAAGCTATGATTGCTTTGCAAGTTATGATACGCTTCGCGTAGTTATGATGTGCCTACGGCACAGTTTAGGATTACTTTATGTCAATCATATCATAACATTTTGCTTTGCAAAATTCATAACACTTGACAACGTCAAGTTCATAACGTTTACGATAGTAAACTCATAACTAAAATCATATTTTACTGCTTATTGTCCGTCCACAAATCCTCGTTTGAGCCGTTATCGTTTGGAAAGTCGTTATCCTCTTGATTACCGCCGCTTTCGTTATCGTCACCGCTTTCTTCTGTGTCGGTATCAACATCGGAATCGGTAATTACGCCAGAGTCCGTGCCGATAATTTCCTCGGTGTCAACGGTTGTGTTGGTATTTGTGTCGGTGTTTGTGTCTAAGCTTGTGTCGGGAGTGATTATATCGCTATCTGTGTCGATAATTATATCGCTATCCACGCTTGGCTGTGTGTCAAGCTGTGTGTCGCAATCTATGATGCTATCGGTGCTTACGCCGGTATCCGTATCAGGTGGCGTGTCGTTATTGCCGCAGGATATAATCATTAAGAGCGTAAACAAGGCTACAAATAAAATAACTTTTTTCATAATCTTACTGTATCCAAAAGCTTACGTTGAAAATTGCAGACTTGCTATTTTCATCATCAACGCCATCAAGCTGACCGTAGGTTACACCGCCGCTTGACGTAATTACGTCGGCGCTATGAAGATTTTGTATTTCTATTTCAGGGGAAATATATTTATTCATTTTCTGCCTCCGTAAAAAGATTGTCAATGCAGTTCCAGTATTCCTGCGCTACTTGATCGTCAGTTAATGCAACTTCATAAATCTTTGCTTCGTAAAGCTCATAGTTTGTAAATTGGCTTAATACCTCGCCGCTATACTGCGGATTGTGTCCGATACCGATTACCGTATCATCGCCGTTACCGAGTTTATAGTCGCCCTCTCCGTACTCCATTGAGCAAAGGAGTATGCCGTTTAGGTAGAGCTTCATCATATTAGTTGCGCTATCGTAGCTACCTACAATGTGTAAAAGCGTGTCTTCTGTAACAATCGGACCTACGCCGTTCATATCTGCTGCGGCTGAATAGTTACCGACTGAGTTAGAGTTTGGCTTGGTTGAGCCCATTTGAAGATTGATTTGACCGCCTGCCTGTTTTCTTAAATAAAGCGTTACGCCACCGCTATTACATGAGGTAATAAGACCTGCGGTAGCTCCCGGCATTTTATCAAGCTTTAAGAAAATTTCAAAGGTGAATGAGCCCATAACGAACTCCTTCATATCATTTTCCGTTGCAACGCCGTTTAGCTTAAGGTTCATATAATACATGTCGCTACCGTCAGTTGTGTATGCAAGACCTGTTAGCGTTTGACCGTTATGAGTTACAGTTGTTTCCTTAACTGTACCGCCAACTACCGTTAAGGTATTGCCCTTAGTGTCAGTTGGTGTACCGCTGCTTAAATCTAAATCAAATACTGCATCAGGCACTTTAACCGTTGTTTCAGGTCTGTCTGCCTCTGTTTTTTCCGTTGGAGCAGGTACCTTAACACCGTCGTATAGTGTTCCGTCATATGGAAGCATAATCTTAAACGTTTCAATACCTGAAACGAAAATTTGCTTTATTGACGTAGCTTTCTCTAGATAGTTATTTGCGTAACTGTTTATATTCTTTCTGTACCATTCATTTGGCGCAGGATATAAAACGTAGCTTGCGCCTGAATTTGCATAAATCTGCTGAATTATATCCGAAGCATTTAAGCCGTGGTGTGCTACCTGTACGAAGTCTGATTTTAGCGCGCTACCAAAATTATTATTAAGTAATCTTGCGCCTGTATTGTCAACGTCTCCGATAAAGAGGAGCTTTTGACCCTCAATCTTAACTGTAAAGAGAGTTGAAGATGAGTTAAAGTCGTAGGTTGCTACCGTACCGGGATATAAATCCTCAAAGGTTTGAAGGATTTCAATTTCAGCGTTTGCATAGTAGAGCTTATAACCGCTATGTACCTTAACGATTTTTGTGTCTGTTAAGTAAGTAGCTATCATTTCTCTAAAATAGTTATATCTTTGCTTAGTATCGTTAAGCATATATGATGAACCACTTGCGGCAATTTCGTTGTCCGGTGGGAAGTTATAAAGAAGCTCCTTAATAGTTACGCTATCGTGATACTTTTCAACAAAGTAGTTAAACGTACCGATATGGTCGCCGTGGCAGTGTGTGAAAATCCAGCCTGCGATTACAATATCGTTACCCTCTCCTGCAAGCTCCTTTAAAATATCGTAAAGCTTATCTGCTTCAAGATAGTTATCGTAGCACCAGCCGCCGTCAATAATAAAGAAGGTATTATCTGCTAAATGAATAACGTATGACATGCCTTCCTTAATGCTAACGTTATCAGCAAGCTTGATTTGTGTGATTGAAGAATCGTTTTTCTTTTCGTAGCTTGGAGCTGTAATATTATCAAGTGCGCCCGATAACGTTTCACTTGAAATATTAACCTCATTTGTTTTTGGGAAATAGGAAATATGAATTAGCTTATCTCCCTTTAGGTAGGTATAGAAGTAATTACCGTTTATTTGGTTTTCCATTACCTTCTCATAGCCTGCCAAAACAAGATCGTTCATATAAGGGTCTAATTCTTCCCTGCTTGTATTGTTAATTTCAACCACGATTGTGTCGCCGCTGCTTTGACGTGAAGTAAAGCTAGCGTTGGCATGACCGTAGCTTGTAATACCGTCAATTTCAATTTGATTATTGTATGCTTTTAGGCTTACGATATGATTTAATACGTCTAGCGCTTCTTGATTATTCTTAAAGTCGCCGTCTTTAATCGTTACCTCAGCAACACGGAGAATATTAACCGCATTTAGATCTGTACCCTTAACGTTAGAAGCCAAATTAGCTGACTTAACGGTGTTTGTATATTGCATATACGTATTTCCGTTCTCATCAGTTAGCTTCATATAGCCAAGAATTACAAATTCCATATTATATGACTGCTTATTATCCGGGAAGCCTGTTAAAGCAAAGCGGTAGGAGTGATAGTCCTCTCCCTTTTTTGCATCATTATATGAGTATAGAATTTCGCCGTTTTTCATAGCAGGGGCAAATATTACCTTACCGCTATTATTTGCTTCCTCTGACGTTAAATCGCCGCCTAATTCCTCAGCTACTGATTTTGTTGTTACAACTACGCCGTACTCAATATCCATTGTTGATAAAACGGTCTTAAACATATTGAGTAAGCCCATGCTCATATGGAATTCTCCGCGAATACCTGAGCCTGCGCCTAAGTAAATAGCAACGCCTGCTGATTCAACAACAAAATCTTCGCTAGTTACAACGGTACCTCTTCTTTCGTCAATAATCTTACCGTCAACGGATGAATAATAGCCGTTTAACGTAACGTTTGTTTCTGTTTTACCAACCATCGTAGCATGGTTACCTGTTGCAGTAACTACGCCTGTATTGATGCTATTTACAATAGTACCCTTATCTATGTATCCGCAAATACCGCCAACGTTTGAGCCGTCGCCGTTTAAGTTACCTGCGTTTGCACAGTTGATTATATATACGGTTGATTGATTTGAATTCCATATACAGCCAGCAATACCGCCCATATCAACGCCGTTGCTCATAGCTTTACCGCTGATGCTACCGTAGTTGATACAGCCTTCAACACGTCCGCTATCAAAAATTGCGCCTGCAATACCTGCAACGTTCTTTCTGCCGTAAATTTCAGCATAGTTAACACAGTTGATAATTTTTCCGCTACCGCATAGCTTGCCTACAATGCCTGCAACCTTATCTGAACCGCTAATTTTGCCTGTTACAGTAAGATTTTTGATTTTGCCGTTTCCGTCAACCACGCCAAATAACGCTTCATACGTGTTAGTGCCGCTTGTTGCGCCTACGACGTTCACGTCGATAGTGTATCCGTTTCCGTCAAAAACGCCTTTAAACGGACCATTAACTATTTCGCCTGTGTTTGAAGATACTGAAATATCAGCATCTAATTTGTAATGAGCGCTTAGATTATCCTTAATCGCTACGAAGTCCTCTGACGTTTTAACGATATACGGATCACTTTCAGTTCCGCTGCCGTCCATAGCATAAGAGGTCATACATAGCATAAGCGTAAGGCTCAATACTACTAATAGAAATAATAGCCTCTTTTTCATTTTTTTCTCTCCTTTAATGAAATTAAACTAAATTAAATTTCGCAAATGATTGACAGCTTGAATTTTTGCCGATAAACACCTCAAATTCGCCCTTTTCAGCTACAAATTCAAGATTTTTGTTCCAATATTTAAGCATTTCCTCTGTAATTTCAAAGGAAACTGTCTTTTCCTCTCCAATATCAAGCTCGATTTTCTCAAAGCCCTTTAATTCCTTAACAGGTCTTACGCAAGAGCCCTTAACGTCTCTTATATAGAACTGAACGATTTCCTTGGCTTTATAGTTGCCTGTATTCTTAATTTTCGCGCTTGCTACAAGGGTGTCCCCTGACTTCATTGTATCAGCGCTTAAGGTTAGGTCGCTATACTCAAATTCAGTATATGATAAGCCGTAGCCGAATGGGTAAAGCGGGCTATTTGGAATATCAAGGTATGAAGAAGTAAAGCGAACTCTGTTAAAGTCATCCTCAGGGAGCTTTGGTCTGCCTGTCATAAATGAATTATAGTAGATAGGAACCTGACCTAAAACTCTTGGGAACGTCATTGTGATTTTACCAGATGGAACTGCGTCTCCAACTAAAAGGTTAGCGCAAGCGTTACCGCCCTCAGTTCCGGGCTGCCACATATTTAAAATTGCAGGAGCAGTCTTGTCAAGTCTTTCCATAGCAAGAGGTCTGCCTGTGAAAAGAACTACTGCAACGTTTTTGTTTGCTTCAAGAACTCTGTCAAGAAGCTCGTATTGAACAGACGGAATATCAATATCTGCACGGCAGTTGCCCTCGCCTGAGTAGTCCTGATGCTCGCCTAAGCAAAGCACAACGATTTCGCTATTCTTAGCAAGCTCACATGCTTCGTCAATCATTGACGTATCGGTAGCGTTATACTCAATAGGGCATCCTAACGCAAATTTTACTCTGTCGCCGTAGATACGCTTTAAGCCGTCATATACAGGAATAGTCTCCTCGATTTTACCGCCGCATTGCCAGCTTCCGTGGATAACGCCTGTATTTGCAAGAGGTCCGATTAAGGCTATTGATTTTGCGTTCTTGCTAAGTGGTAAAATACCGTTATTTTTAAGTAAAACTGCGCTTGCTTCAGCACCCTTACGCGCTAACGCTCTATGCTCAGGGGATAATTGAACTCTCTTTGACTCCTCAACGCTTACGCTTCTGTATGAGTTGTCAAGTATGCCAAGCTCTTCCTTAAGGTTAAGTATTCTAAGCACTGCCTTGTCAATTTGCTCAACAGAAATCTTGCCCTCATCAACAAGCTCCTTTAGGTGCTTAGGATAGCAGTTTGACATCATTTCAATATCAAGCGTTGCTTCCATAGAGAGATATGCGGCTTCCTTTTTATCCTCAGCGGCACCGTGAACAACCATTTCCTCAGCTGCGCTGTAATCACTGATAACTACGCCGTCAAAGCCCCATTCATCTCTTAAAATATCCTTAACTAAATGCTTATTGCCAACGCATGGAACACCGTCAACTATATTAAATGCAGTCATTACCATTTTTACGCCTGCATCAACTGCCGCTTTATAAGCAGGTAAATAGTATTCTCTAAGGTTACGCTCGCTTACGTCAACTGTATTATAGTCTCTGCCCGCTTCAGCTGCTCCGTATGCGGCGTAGTGCTTTACGCATGCGGCAATATTGTATTTGCCCATATCCCCTTGGTAGCCCTCAACGGTTGCTTTTGCCATTTCGGAGTTAAGATATGGGTCCTCTCCGCTTGACTCCATAACTCTGCCCCATCTTGGGTCGCGAACTAAGTCAACCATTGGGGCAAAGGTTACGCCAACACCGTCAAGGCTTGCTTCCTTAGCCGCCATAGCTGCAAGGTCCTTGGCTAGCTCTCTGTCAAAGGATGCGGCAACGGCTAGGTTAATTGGATATAAAGTTCTGTGTCCGTGAATTACGTCCTGCATAAATACAGGTGGGATACCGTTTTTATTTTTAGACATAAAGTAGTCGTGTCCCTCAATCATAGTTTCTGCGCCAACTAGGTTAAGAAGCGTGCCTGCTTCATGTATCATATTTTCATCAAGATGTAATTTGCTGTTTGGTCCTGTTACAACGTTTGGCTTTTTAAGTGATGGCACAAACGTAGCTGTTGTAAGCTGTACCAAATGGAAAATTTTCTCATCAAGTGATAATCTTGAAAGAATTTCTTCTGTTCTTTTGCTCATAAATTAAACTCCTTAAATATATTTATACATCATTATTCTAGCATATAATATTTATTTTTTCAAGTAGTTATTTAAAGGGTTTTTGTTGCAATCGTTTTTTTGTTGTGATATACTTTTAGTAGATTTATTTAAGGTGGTTTTTTATGGACTTACGTGCTTTACTTAACAAAATGACGCTGAAGGAAAAATGCTATCAGCTTCAACAGGTAAACTCAAATCTTTATATGGCAGACAAAAATATGCCAATAACAGGTCCTGAGTTCTATTTACAGTTTGACAAGGACTACAAATACGATGTTGCGTCTGTTTATAACTCCTATGGAGCTAAGCGAAATATCGCTATACAAAAGGAATTTTTAGAAAACAGTAAAAACAAAATTCCTCTTGCGTTCATGCTTGACGTTATTCACGGCTATCACACTATTTACCCAATAAATTTAGGTCTTGCTTCATCCTTTGACAGACAGCTAGTTAGAGAATGCTGTCAAATGGCAGCCAAGGAAGCCAGCGTTGACGGTATTCATTTAACCTTTGCGCCTATGCTTGACGTATCAAGAGATGCAAGATGGGGCAGATGCATGGAATCCTGCGGAGAGGACACTTATTTAACATGTGAAATGGCTCGTGAAAGTGTTATTGGCTATCAAGGGGATGGTGGAGAATACACCATCGGCGCAAGCGTAAAGCATATTGCAGGATATAGCGCGCCAATGAGCGGAAAGGACTATGACTCCTCAGATATCAGCGAGCTTACGCTAAGAGAGGTTTATTTGCCACCGTACAAAGCGGCAGTTGATGCGGGGGCTATGGTTGCAATGCCTGCTCAAAATGCCATAAACGGTGTTCCCGGAAATGGAAATTCCTTTATTTTAAAGGATATTTTAAGAAATGAATGGGGATTTGAGGGTGTTACAATCAGCGACTACGGCTCTATTGAAAATTTAGTTACCCACGGCTACTGCGAAAATAAGGTTGATGCTACCTATGAAGCATTAAATGCTGAAATTGACATGGAAATGGTTTCAACCTGCTATATAAACAATATTGAAAAGCTCCTTGACGAGGGCAAAATCACAATGGAGCAAATTGACACTGCAGTTATGCGCGTGCTTAAATTAAAGGAAAAGCTTGGGCTTTTTGAAAATCCATACGGATATATGGATATAGAAAAATCAAAGGAAATTTTAGGCTGTGAGTCCCACAGAGAAATTGCAAGGCGCAGTGCGCAGGAAAGCGCGGTGCTTCTTAAAAACAACGGCATTTTACCTTTTAGCAAGGACGTTAAGCACGTGGCGGTAATCGGTCCTCACGGTAACGAAAAAAGAGTCGTTGGCTCCTGGTGGTGCGCCTATGACCCTGACAAAACCGTTACCGTTTTAGAGGGAGTAAAATCATATTTAAGCGACACAGAGGTAACTTTTTCTAAGGGCTGCGACGTTGATTTAACCTGTAACGATTACTCGGGAATAGAGGATGCGGTAAAGGTGGCGCAAAATGCAGACTGTGTAATTTTATGTGTGGGAGAGGACCAGCTTGATAGCGGAGAGTCTAACTCCAAGTCAAATTTACATTTACCAAGCGTGCAGGCAGAGCTTATAAAAAGAGTGTGCGAAGCAAATAAAAATACAGCGCTTGTGCTATTTACAGGCAGACCCCTTGTGCTTACGGATATTGAGATGTACGTGGGGGCAATTCTTAATATGTACTTCCCCGGAACGGAATGCGGAAATGCAGTAGCCAGCTTAATTTTCGGAGAAAAATCTCCATGCGGTAAGCTAACCATGTCATTTCCTAGAAATGAGGGACAATGCCCCATTTACTACAACCATCACAGAACTGCTAATTTACGCACAGACGATAACAAGAGAATTCTTTACGAAAGTGGATATATTGACAGTCCAAATTCCCCTCTCTATCCTTTCGGCTACGGCTTATCCTATTCAACCTTTGAATATAGCGATTTTAAATTAAGCGGAACTACGCTAACAAACGATACAAGCATCATAGCCTCAGTTAAGGTAAAAAACACAGGCAAATATAAAGCTAAGGAAATTGTTCAGCTTTATATACGCGACCTTGTTGGCTCAGTTGTAAGACCTATTAAGGAGCTAAAGGGATTTGAGAAAATTGAGCTTGATGTAGGCGAGGAAAAGACGGTTGAATTTGTAATTAACGAAGAAATGCTTCGCTTTGTCCGCAGAGACTTATCCTACGGCTCTGAGACGGGTAAATTCCACTTATTTATCGGCAAGGATAGCACTTGTACTTCATTTATTGAATTTGAGCTAGTATAAGAAAAAAAGCAAGTTGAATTTTCAACTTGCTTTTTATGATTACATACAACGTATTACGTTGATTACATACACAACTTTGTTGTGATTACATGCAACGCGTCGCGTTGATTACATACAACACTTCGTGTTGATTGTTTTTTAAGGAAAATCAATTTTCCTTAAAAAACAGGATAACCAGCCTTTTCGTGAGCTTCAATAAGCTCATCGCACATTGCTACAATTTCATCGGTTGAGAGCTGTGCGCCTGTGTGTGGGTCCATCATTACCGCTTGATAAAGCTTTTCACGGCTCATTTCGTGAGCAGCTTCGATTGCAAGCATTTGCGGATAGATATTTGATGAGTTCATTGCCGCAAGCTGAAGTGGAAGGTCGCCTACGTATGTTGGTTGAATTCCTCTGCCATCTACTAAGCACTTAACCTCAACGCACGCTTCGTATGGAAGGTTAGAAATTAAGCCGCGGTTAAGCACGTTACCGCCGATGGTGTATGGCTTATTTGTATAAATTGCTTCCATAATGTAGGAAGCGTATTCCTTTGAGCGTGTATGCTCAACCTTATCCCCTGACATTAAGGACTCATACTGCTTTTGCCAGCCTGCAATTTGATTTACGCAACGGCGTGGATATTCATCAAGAGGAATATTGAATTTTTCAATCAAGTCCTCTCTGCCTGCTTTTATATAGAATGGGTTATACTCTGCATTATGCTCGCTTGACTCTGTACAGTAGTAGCCGAGCTTATCAATATAATCGTATCTTACCATATCGCCATGCTTTTCGGTAGCATTCTTTTCCTTAGCGCGCTTTTTGATTTCAGGGTAAAGGTCGTTTCCGTCCTTATCGGTAATTTCAAGAAGCCACGCCATATGGTTAATGCCTGCGATTTTTTCAAGTCTGCCCTCTAATTTATCGCTCATGCCTAAATCCTTTAAAAGATTTTCGGAGCAGCATTGTACGCTATGGCAAAGACCAACTGTTTTAACCTTGGTATAGCGAAGCATATAGCCTGTTAGCATTGCCATTGGATTTGTGTAGTTTAAGAACCACGCATTAGGGCAAACCTCTTCCATATCCTTGGCAAAATCCTTTAAAACGTGGATTGTACGAAGAGCGCGGAAAATACCGCCAACGCCTAGTGTGTCGCCGATTGTTTGGCGAAGTCCATACTTCTTTGGCACCTCAAAGTCGATAATTGTGCAAGGGTCGTAAAGTCCTACTTGAATTGCATTTACAACGAAGTCGGCACCTCTTAACGCATCCTTTCGCTCTTCAACGCCAAGATATTTTTTAACGGTTGCTCTGCCCTCATTTACGCTTTCATTCATTTTTGTAATTAAAAGGTAGGATTCATCAAGTCTTTGAGAGTCAATATCGTAAAGCGCAATTTCACAATCGTGAAATGCTTCGCACATCATTGTATCTCCAAGTACGTTTTTTGAAAACACGGTGCTTCCTGCACCCATAAAGGTTACTTTCATTTTTATTCTCCTTAAAATTAGTTTGCTTTAATAAAGTACGGTAAAATTTCAAGAGGACTGTCAACCGTAACTGTTTTTCCGCCCTCATATTCGGTATTTCCAAGGTATTTCCACTTGCCCTTTGGAAGAACAACATCTCTCTTAAATTGCCCTTTTATAACCACAGGGGCGACTAAAATGTCGCTGCCCAGCATAAATTGGTCGTAAATTCTTTCGTAGCCACAGTGTGGAAATTCATATTCCATGTAGCGCACAATAGGCTCTCCGCTGACTGCTGATTTTTTCACTTCGTCAATTATATACGGTGCGAATTGCTTATGAAGCTTGCCGGCTTCAAGGCACATTTCAGCGTGCTTTTTATCAAGCATGCGCCAAGGCGCCCATGAAAATTGCATCATAGGAAGTAATGCGCTAACCTGTGCCATTCTTACAAAAAGCTCCATATCAACCTTGAAGTCTGGCTTATAGTTAAAGGACCATTCTCCGCCGCCAATCATATCGGGGCAAATAAAGGGGTGTCCTATAATTCCTTGCATAAGTATTGATGGAATGATTGTATTTATGCCCTCATAGTCCCAGCTATGACATCTATCACGAAGCCTTTGGATAACCGCTTTTCCGCCACCCTTGAAGGTGTCCTTGTATTCGTGATATTCGTATCTAGTGCCAAATTCATTCCAAGCGATATTTAATTCAGCAGGAGTATATTTTGTTTGAGTGCCATTTACAATATGCTTAGGGTGGTACATTTCAATAGTTCCGCCATCAAATTTAAAGCCATCAACGCCGTATTCGTTAGTGAGCTTTTGAAGCTTTTTATCAAGGAAGTCTCTATCCTCTTTTTTGCACATATTAAGTATTGCGCTAAAGCCATTCCACCACTCTATAATAGCTACCTTGCCATCATCTGTTCTTAAAAAGTATTCTTTATCGCCACATGCTCCATCTAAATAGCTAAGATAGGAAAAGTAATTCATAATAAAATGCTGTCCATCGCATGTAACAAGAGGCACTATCCAAAGCATAACCTTAAAGCCAAGGGAGTGTAGCTCCTCAATCATTGACTTAGGGTCGGGGAATTTTGTAAAATTCCATTCCCACGCGCCATATCGTGTGTGCCAGCCCTCATCAATCATAATAACACCCGGCTCATAGCCGTTATCAACTATACCGTGGGCGTATTTTAAAATCGCTTCTTGATTTTGGTTATAATCAAGCTCCATCCATGTGTTATACTGAGCGCTCTCAAAGAATTTAAGAGGGGGCACCTTGCCGCTAAATTTAAAATACTTGCTTGAAGCGTCTAAATACGCGTCTCTTAAATTTTCGCCTTTGTCCCAAAGGATAATTTCGGTGGGCGCATTTATGTTAAAGACACCGTTTTCCACGGTAACAACCATTGGCGTTTCGCACCAAATATATCTGCCCTTAGTGGATAAGAAAAATGGCATTGTTTGGTTTAAGCCGCATTCCATATCAAGAAAATATTTTGTATTTTTATTAAATGGAGCTTTCATTGCATCGGCAACGCTGCCGCCGTACCAAAGCTCATTTTCTAGAATTTTTACTTGTAAATTCATGTTAAAGCTCCTTATCAAATCTTGGTTTAATTATATCATTTTATATATTGTTTTGCAAGTATGTTACACTTGATTTATTTTATCTTTTATGATAAACTTATAATATAACTTTTTAGGGGGATTTTATGAAAATTACTAGCTTTAAAATGGATTATGAAAATTACCGCGGTCTTGAATGTACTGTGCCCTGCGATATGTATAGCACGCTTTTAAATCACGGCTATATAGATGAGCCATACTATGGCACAAATGAGGAAATTTTATTTGAATATTCAAAAAAGGACTGCTCCTTTTATACAGAGTTTTCCCTTTCCGAAAATGAGCTAAAGAAAGAGAAAATCGACTTAATTTTTTACGGTCTTGACACTATTTGCGATATTTACGTAAACGGCGCGTATATTGACCGCGTTATGAATATGCACAGAAAGTATGAGTACGATATAAAGGACGTGGCTAAGGAAAATAACGTTCTTCGCCTTGAGTTTAAGTCTCCTGTAAATTACTTCTACGAAATGGAAAATCAGCACCACGTATATATGGATTTAGGCTCAACCGTGGGTGCTTGCCATCTAAGAAAGGCGTTTTACATGTCAGGCTGGGACTGGGCGCCAAAGCTTCCTAACATGAGTATTTTCCGCGACGTTGAAATTTGCGCTTACGACGTTGATAAAATTGAGGACTTTGAGGTTTTACAGCACCACGAAAACGGCGCAGTTACACTTGATTTAACTGTAAACACCAAGCACTGTGTGAATAATTTAGATATTGTGTGCGAAATTGACGGTCAAAGCGTTACGTTAAAAGACGGCAAGGGACAAATAAAAATTGAAAATCCTAAGCTATGGTATCCTAACGGTTTTGGGGAGCAAAATCTATACGATATTACGTTTAAGCTTTATAAAAATACCGATTTAATCGACACAGTGTCAAAGAAAATAGGCTTACGAACCATTAAGCTATGCCGTGAGAATGATGAGGATGGACAAGAATTTTGCTTTGAGGTAAACGGCGTTAAGATTTTTGCAATGGGTGCAAATTTTGTGCCGATTGATAGCCTACCGTCAAGAATGACAAATGAAAGACTTGAAACGATTGTAAAGGATTGTCTTTTTGCCAACTTTAACTGCATAAGAGTTTGGGGCGGTGCTTTCTATCCCGATGACTACCTGTACGATTTATGCGATAAGTACGGACTCCTTGTTTGGCAGGACTTTATGGTAGCTTGCGCTAACGTATGGTTAAGGGATGAATTTGTAAAGGAATTTAAGGCTGAGGCAATTTACAACGTTAAGAGATTTAGAAATCACGCTTCTCTTGCGCTTCTTTGCGGTAATAACGAAATGGAAATGGCTATTTTATATTGGCCTTGCGCTGACGGTAACGATCCGCTTGTTAGAAAGGATTACTTAGAGCTTTACGAATCTATTTTACCAAAAATTTGCGCTGAGTATGCGCCACATCATCCTTACGTGCCATCAAGCCCAACCTCAGGGGGTAATTTTGACGATCCAAACGGACACAACCGTGGAGACGTGCATTTTTGGGACGTTTGGCATGGAGATTGCGGCTTTGATGAATACAGAAAGCATAAATTCCGCTTCTGCTCCGAATATGGATATGAGAGCTTGCCGAACATAAAAACCATTGATGCTTTTTGCCCTGAAAATGAGCGAAATCTAGTTTCCTACACCATGGAAGCTCATCAAAAGTGTTGGGGCGGTAACATTAAAATATTAAGATTTTTAGCAGAGCAATACCAAATACCGAAAAATTTAGAGGGAATCGTTTACGCTTCACAGTTAAACCAAGCAAACGCTATTAAGTACGGCGTTGAGCATTTTAGAAGAAACCGTGGCTACACAATGGGCTCTGTTTATTGGCAGTTAAACGACTGCTGGCCTGTTGCATCATGGTCAAGCATTGACTATTACGGCAGATACAAAGCGCTTCACTACTTTGCTAAAAAATTCTATCAAAGCATGTCCCTTGGCTTATTTAACGAAAGCGGAAAAATTTCAGTTAACGTAGCAAACGAAACACTAAAGGACTTTAAGGGATATATTAAAATTGGCGTAATCAAAAACGATTTTACTGTGATTTTTGAGGACAAAAGAGACGTTTCAGTTTCCTCACTTGCTTCATGCGACGTTGCGACATACGCTAGCGACCTTATTGACAGTAGCCGTGATACGTTCTTCTACTGTGAGCTATACAACGAAAACGGTGAGATTTTAGCAAGAAATACAGAGCTTGGCGTAAAACCAAAGCATTTTAAATTCTTAAATCCAAATATCTCAGCCACCGTTAAAAAGGAAAATGGCGTAGCTTACGTTTCAGTAAAAGCAACTGCTTTTGCAAAGAACGTTGAGGTGTCATTTAAAAACCACGATATTATATTAAGTGATAACTATTTTGACCTAATAAGCGACACTCCTTACACTATTTCTGCAAAAACCGACCTTACGGAAAAGGAAATTTTAGAGGAAATTTCCTTTATGTCCGTTTATGATATAGCAAACTAAAATACAAAAAAGCTCTCAAAATTGAGAGCTTTTTGTTGTGAAATATACGATGTTGTCTGCTTTGCAGAGCGATATAACCGAATAAATTCGGTCGCGATATGCTTTCGCTTTACGAATATGGCTAGATAATTCAATAATCTAACCTCGCTGACCGCTAACCGCTAACGGCTGACGGCTGTGAGCGAAGCGAACCACTAAAACACGAATTGCACTAAAAGCATATAGGAAACGGTGCCGACTATTATGCTAAGGAGTGTGTTGCGTTTCCATACGTAGAGGGCGGCAACGATAATACAGCCGATAATGGCGGGCAGAAAGCCACTTACTGACGTAAAAGAAATATCCTTTAAACAATAGACAACAAGCATGCCCATAATGGCAAATGGCAAGAGTTTGCCTAATTTGTCAATGATTTTTGGCGTTTTTTTACTGCTTGAAAGAAGGATAAAGGGTAAAAATCTTGTAAGTGCTGTAACCAACACAATTATCGCGATAGCATACCATACTTGAGTGTTAGTCATTGTCCTCTACCCCCTTTTTGTCAGGATATAAGCAAAGGGAAAATGCGATAATTAGCATGGCAGGGATTAAAAAATTGTCCCTACCGAAGATTAAAATGCATGCTACCGAAGCTAAAACACCCATGATTGCAGGGAAATGGGCGTTTATATCGCGTTTTAGGGAGTATTTTTCCTCTTTTTTCTTGTTAGAATTTAGCCACTGGTCAACGAAAACCGTTACAAAAAGTGCGGTCAAAGCAAACTCAATTCCCTCGCTGTTAAACTTAACTACTGAGCCGATAATTGCTCCTAAAATTGAGCCTAAAACCCAGTAGATGTGGTTAAATATCGACACAGCAAGGTAGTATTTCTCTCTTTCCTTGCCTAAAAATCCGTGCTTATCGGTGCAGACAAGGGAGTATGTTTCGTCAGTTAATGCAAAAATAAGGTAGAGCTTTTTAATGCCTGTCCCCTTATATCTATCTATCATTGAAATACCGTAGAAAATATGCCTTGCATTTACCATAAATGTGGTAATTGCAACGGTAATAAGCGTCGCGCCGCCTGTGAAAAGTCCGATTGCGGCATACTGCATTGACCCTGCATAAACAAAAGCACTCATTAAGAATGCATGCAAAAAGCCATAGCCGTACGCTTTAATTATAATTCCAAAGCCAAAGCCAAGCACTAAATATCCCGTCATAACGGGGAGAGTGTCTATAAACGACTGCTTTATAACTCTTTTCATAGGTGGCTCCTTTCTGTCGCAGGGGATAGGGGATAGGGGATAGGGGATAGGGGTTCGCTTTGCTCACAGGGGTGGTTAGAAACACCTATTGCGTAGCAATAATTTACCTATGTTGCGTGCAACGTAATTTACCTGTTTTGCATTCTGCAAAACAATTTACCTTCTTTGCAAAGCAAAGAAATTTACCTTAAGCAGTATAGGGGACAGGTGTTCGCGTCCCTCACAGGCGTTAGCGGTTAGCCGTCAGCAGTTAGCAAGATTAGTTTTTGATTTATGTAATTATACCATAGATTTTGTGATAATGCAATCGTTTATCAAATCTTGACGCTTGGGAAATCTCCCGCCCAAATCTGCGTTAGAAAATCAATTTAGTGAAATGGCGTTGATTTTTACGCTATACTCAAAGACGTCGCCTGAAATTGTGATAAGCTCAGGCAAATTGTTTTCTCCGTAGGTAACTGTATATAGCCCGTGGTCTGTATCAAAGGAAATTACGCCCTCGCTTGTGGCGGTGGTAATTGCTTCCTCATTTAGCGAGAAAATTTGAGACAGCGCATAGATGCCGCAAATGCTTTCATTATCTAGAGGAATTTTTAATTCGTCCTTAATAACAAAGGAGCCTTCCTTGCGAATTTCAAACACAGTACCGCCTAAATTCTCAGGAGAAATCACGCAAATTCGCACACATCCCCCCGCTTTTTTAATTTCTAAATCGAATTTTTCGTTCACCTGGCACTCAGCCACAATTTCATTTTCTTGGTACGATAAAATATCGTATTCGTTGCCACAAGACATAAAAAGCAACGTAACCAAAGCTAAAATAAACAGTATTCTTTTCATATTTTCCCCCAAAACGTTCTTAACTATATTTTATTGTGTACTCATGGAAGTTATGATTATTTGCGCAACAACGTCCCACAGACACGTCCCCCGTCCCCTGTCTGTGTGTGCTTGCAAGCATATATTTAAGCGTAAAAATTAAAAGTTGTTTACTTTTTAATCATATTATGGTATAATTTAGTAAGAAAAATATAAAGGAGTACAAAATGAGAAGAATTTTTACTTTATTATTGATAGCTTCCCTTTTAGTTGTTGCTTTAGTGGCGCTTGCTTCATGCGGTAAATCAACGGAAGGTCTTGAATTTTACGAATACGGCGATGGATACTCCGTTGGTATTAGCGACGGCAAGTATCTTGACAAAATCGTAATTCCAAAGGAGCATGAGGGCAAAAAGGTTGTTGCCATTGCCAAAAAGGGCTTCCTTGGTTGCGAAAATGCAGTTACAATTTCATTGCCTAACACTATACAGGTAATCGAGGAGGGCGCGTTCCAAAATTGCTACAAGCTTGAAGAAATTGAGCTTCCAAGCACGGTAACGTCTATCGGCAAGCAAGCATTCAAGGGCTGTAAAGCACTTACGTCAATTACCATAACAGAAGGCGTTACCTCTGTTGGAGAGCTTGCGTTTAGTAATTGCAGAGCGCTTAGCTCCGTTACAATTTCAAACACAGTTACCTCACTTGGCAAAAACGCATTTGAGGGCTGTATCGCTCTTACTTCTATTTCTATTCCGTCTAGCGTAACGTCTATTGGCGAGGGCATTTTCAGCGGATGTACTGCTCTTACTAATATTTCAGTTGATGAGGGTAGCCAAAGCTTTAAATCCATTGACGGCAACCTATACACAAAGGACGGTGCGTCATTTATCCAATACGCTCTTGGCAAAAAGGAGTTTGAGTTTATAGCTCCTGACACGCTCACGTCCGTTGGCGCATACGCCTTTGCAGGCAATACTGCTCTTACAAAAATTACACTTCCCGGCACAGTTGCAAGCGTAGGAGAAAAAGCATTTGATGACTGCCCTATTGAAAATGCAGTCGTACCTGTGTGCGCAATTAAGGAAATTTCACAGGATAATTTGAAGATAATCGAATTAAACGGCGGAGAATCCGTTCCTAAAAACGCATTCAGAAACAGTCAGTTTTTAAAGCGTGTGATTATTTCAGGCGTTAAGGAAATCGGAGACAGCGCTTTCTATAACTGCGTGTCCTTAAAAGAGGTTGTAATCAGCGAATGTCTTGAAAAGATTGACGAATACGCTTTTAAGGGCTGTGTTTATCTTTCAGATATCGCATTACCTGAGTCCCTTAAGGAAATCGGCGCAAACGCATTTAAGGATTGCAACAGACTTGCAAAAATCGTTATTCCTCTAAACGTAGAAAAAATCGGCATGTACGCATTTGAGGGCTGTGTTTCCATAAAACTTTATTGCCGTACGGCAAAGGCTCCGACAGGCTGGAATAAATGGTGGTCAGAAAACACCGACTCCAAATATACAATAACGTGGGGCTACATGGTTGATATGAACGCAGCAGAGCTGGACATTCCTCTCTATGACGAAAACGGTATTACAGAAAATACGTTTAACGTGGCAGACAATAAGGGCGGCATTACTGTTATTACCTTCTGGGGAACATGGTGTGAGCCAAGCCTTGCGCTTTTACCTGACCTTGACAGACTTGCAACAGAGCATGACGGCAAGATAACGGTGCTTGCAATTCACACAAACGGTCTTTCAACACCTGCGCTTGAATACATAAACGAAAACTTCCCTGAATCAAAAATTCTCTTTGGCAGAGATTTACCAAACTCAAGCGGAAAGATTACCGACCCTGAAGAATACTACTCAATGATGGGCGGCTTTGAGGGAACGTATCCAATTACCTTAGTTGTTGACCAAAACGGCGTTATTACTGCCCACTACGTTGGCTCATTTGAGTATAGCGTGCTAAATAGTGATATTAAAAAGCTGCTTAAGTAAGGCTCGCTCTGCGTAGCAGCCATCAGCCGTTAGCGGTTAGCAGGGCAACTGTGTTGCCAACTATGATTGCCTTCGGCAAGCTATGATTACTACGTAAACTATGATACGCTTCGCGTAGTTATGATGTGCCTGCGGCACAGTTTAAGTTTGCTTTATGGCAATCATATCATAACTTTTGCATAGCAAAATCATAACATTTGGCAACGCCAAATTTATAACGCTTGCTTGCAAGCTAATAACTAAATAATAAATAATAAAAAATCGAGATTAATCGGTAAAAGTGTACCGGTCGGTCCCGGTTTTTTTATTTTATAATTGTATCAGAAGTAAATAAACAATTATAAAGGAGTAAAAATGGAACAACAAGGCTGGGTAAAATCGTACAGGGAGTGGTTTGAACACCCGTATATAGCAAAAGATAGTGAGTATTATTTTGTTTGGATGTATTTATTACATAATGCATCATTTTCTGAGGTTAACTGCATTTTTGAAGGACGAAAAACTACATTAAAGAAAGGACAATTACTAACCTCAAGAGGCAAAATAAGTAAACTACTGAACATTAGCGATTCAAAAGTTAAACGAATTTTAGAATGCTTTAAAAATGACCAACTGATTGACCAACGGTCGGACAGGCAACAAAGCCTTATAACAATTAGAGATTGGGAGCTTTATCAATGTGAAAGCGACCAACGAAATGACCAACGAATGACCAACGACCGACCAACGGAGCAAGAAACAGAAAACGAAAAAGAGAAAAGAAGCAAAAGAGAAAAAGATAAAGAAAAAGAAAAAAACAAGAATGAAAAGAATGAAAGAATATCTATATATAGCCGACAGCAGTCAGCCGACAGCTGTCAGCAGAGGGACGAATTTTCTTTCCCTTCGGA
The DNA here is from genome assembly GCA_045632345.1 of Eubacteriales bacterium. Classification (GTDB taxonomy): domain Bacteria; phylum Bacillota; class Clostridia; order Oscillospirales; family CAG-272; genus RGIG2000. The sequence continues at coordinate 293,022 of JAZQWM010000040.1, forward strand.
AAAAGACCTTGATAGGTGGCTTGAAGAGGACGATGGTATCGACGATTGGGACAAGATGTCAATTTATTACAAAAATCAACATAACCGTCAGCAGTTAGCAGGTAGCAGTCAGCAGGATAGCCATGCGGAAGATAACGAGGCTGACAGCTTTGCACTTGCCAATCCTATTCAGCAAGAAAAGGAAGAAAGGAGCAACCCTCAACCCCAAACCCCTTCTCCCTTCGCCGCAGGCGAAATCACGCAGAATGCGTGCATGTCCTCATCCCAATGGGATGCATGTAATCAACCGCAAGGTTGTATGTCATCCGCCGCAGGCAAAATCACGCAGAATGCGCACGGACAGGGGACGGGGGCGTGTCCGCAGGACTTGTTTGAGGAGTTTTGGAAAGCATATCCTAAAAAGGTTGGCAAGGGATACGCTTTTGATTGCTTTAAAAAGATAAGAGTATCGCGTTCTCTTCTTGATACCATGCTT
>JAZQWM010000041.1:0-3222 GCA_045632345.1 Eubacteriales bacterium
TTCTTCTGCAATCGCATAACCTGTCATTGCAGTAACGTTTGCTGACGTTATGTCACCGCCGCCACCGCCGCCGCCTGTGTTTGGTATTTCATTCCACTGTGTACCGTCAAAGTAATAATACTTATCTGTGTCAAGTGCGTGGAATATTGTATTAATTTCAACGTCTGTCGGTTTTGTATCTGTTGATTTTCCCGCATAATTTGCGGTATACCCTTTAAGCGTAACCATATAAATTAACCTCCGATCTTAGACCATGTTGAACCGTCATAAAAATAAACGTTGCCTGTGTCAAGCTCTTCAAATTTTGAATTTACTTCAACGTCTGTTGGTTTATTATCGGTGCTTTTACCTTGATATATAGGTTTATTCTCAATTGTAATCATGTTTTAAACCTCCGAAACTGTTTTACTTTCGTCAACAACGTCAACGTTTACTTTTTTGCCTGTCTGATACTGTGCCGCATTTTCTGCGTCTATCCAGTTCAAGGACATATACCGTTTACCCTCTAATTCTGGTAAAGGTCTTAAACCTAACGCAACACGCTTTTCATTCTCAAATAATGCGCCTGTCGGAGCAAGTATATTTATCATTTCAAGCGTCTGCGTTACCGTCATAAAGATTAATTCTTTAGGGTAAAATTCAACTTTATTGCCGAAAGCTCTTTCACGATCTGTAAACAGCTTCTTTGTAAACGCCTGTGAAAATGCTATTGCAAGCGGTTCAAGCGTTTTTTGATAAAACGCTTCGTACTGCTCTTTCGTGTAATCACCTGTGAGAATAGCAAGGGGAACGCCAAAATTACGCAATATTTTTTCATCAATAAACTTTAGCGTGTTAGGGTCAACGATTGAAGTTTTGCGTTCAAGCGGTGTAAAATCTGCTTTCAAGTCAAGCGGCAAAAATCCGCTTTCACTGTTCTGCAATTTACGTTCAAGCTTTGCAAGGTTTTCAACTGTTGTTCCGTCGTCAATAAGTGTGTTATACTTTACAACGCCGTTAACTGCGTAACTTGCTTTCATAGCTTTTGCAACGCCTGTTAACAAATCGTTGTTTAGCTTCAATGTTTCAAGTAAAGCAGCGTGATTTGGTTGTCCCATATAATCGCCGCCCATATACTCGTTAACACTGTAATTGTATCTAATGTGAATTACATCATCATACTTTACTGTTGTGTCAAAGCCGTTCAAGAAATAGAAGTGAACAAACAACGCGCCGCTTTCATCTTCTATAAATTCAACCTGTGACGGTTTTATAGGGTATAACGCTTCATAATATCGCCGTGTTGCCCCTGTTTTTTCATCAATCCAAGTGTAGTATATCGGTATGATAAACACATTGTAGTTAAGCAGCAACAGCCAAGTTATTTTTTCAATAAAATCTGCTGTTGTCATTAACGGATTAGGATTATCAAGCACTTTCTGTATTGTGCTTTCTGCGTCGGGAACAGGGTCGTTACCTTTTACGCGTATATGTGTTGGGTTCAATTTCTTCATTTCATCAACAATACACTTTAAAGCCTGCTGTACTACATCAGACATATAGATATTGTCGCCAAACTGAGAATACCAAGCACTAAAGCCGTCAAGCGTCATTGCCATTTTGGATTGTTTCGGCGGTTTCTTGAAAAACCTGTCAAAAAACTTCAATTTGTATCACCTCTGTTTTATTTCAGCAATTTATAAAAGTCGCTGCGGTAACGGCGTAATACTTCATAAACAATAATCAGTGTTACAGCTCCGTCAATACGCTTTCCAGGTTGCCCCGCGATCTTTACCGCCTGCACATTTCCCACGTTGTCAATCTCCATTGCAGCGTTTCCCAAACACCAAGCGTCAATTTCATTTTCATTGTAATTAACATACTGTGCTTTCAAATCACTTTCACAAAGCTTCATAGCGTTTGAAAGTGTCTGCTTGTTTTGCTGTATGATCTCACATTCAAATCCGTATTCGTCCATACGTTTCAAAAAATCCTTAGAGAATTTAACATCATAGCCGCATTTGTACAGCTTCAAACCATAGTTTTTATAAAGAGAATAGAACCAATCCGCAACAAGTGATAAATCAATGTCGTTTCCCTCGCAGATTGTCAATAAACCGTCTTTCGCCCACTCTTTATATTTTGCACCCGCTGCTTTGTCGTCAGCTGACGTTAGTTTGCTTTCTGGGATCCAGTAATGTTGATATATGTATTTTGTGCGATCATCTTTTTTTATTAACATGATTTTCGCACTTGTCATATCTGTGGTTTCGGATAGGTCAACAGCTCCTAAACAAAAGCTATTTCTGAATTGCTCTAAATCATAAACCGCTGAATACTTGTAATCCTCAGTATTCAACCACGCCTGCGCTGAATTTTGCTTAAAGTTAAAATCCTTGCAAAGTACAAATACACGATCTGACTTTGATTTGCGTGCTTCGTCAACTCTATCGCGCAAATACGACCACTTTTTAATTTTACCAATGGACGGATTTGACTTTTCCCAAAGTTTAGAAATGCCGCTTGCGTCTGTTTTCCAAACTTCGTGTTCACTGTCTTGCGTATAGAACCACGGCAATTTACGCTTTGCGCTTTCTCTGTCGTCCTCTTGCTTTATGATTGCTTGATATTCATTTCTTTTATGATCTAAAAAGCCGTCATTTACAAATCCCTCAGAACCAAACATAAAGATTTTATATCGTTCCTTAACGGACGTTGATTGCTGCACGCTTTTATATATATCACCGTCAGCGGGTAAACTCCATATTTCATCAATAGAACAAACGTCTATGTTGCGTCCTTCACGCTGACGAGTTGAATTTGATAACTTGTATATATGTGAACCGTTGATAAAGCATTTAATGCCTTTTTGATTTCTCCAAGTGTCAATGCTTTGCGGGTCTATCATTAAACGCATAGTGTCAACAGCTTGATATGCTAAATCTGCCGTTCCGTCGTCCATGCCGGAACAAACAATGTCAATTCCTTCGTCACCAATTATTAATTCTGTCAGAAGTAATGCAGCTATCAATTCAGTTTTACCGCATTTTCGTGTAATTAATAATAATATCTCCTGAAAGCGATCAACCCAATTACCAGTATCAATTGACTTTATCTTGAAACTATAAACGACTTCAATAAATGTCTTTTCCCAAAGCATTAATATCATCGGTTGACCGTAATACGGTGCTTTTGTAAGCTTAATACAGTTTTCAATGAAGCTAATACGGATTTCTGCGTCGC
>JAZQWM010000042.1:0-3483 GCA_045632345.1 Eubacteriales bacterium
GAATGACGATTGCTAAGATGATGGAAGTCCTTAAAATGGGTGACAAGAAAGGATCTGCGCTAAAGGAACTTGCTAAGTTCTACCATTGCGATGACTATGACCTCACGCCTATAAACGACAAAATGGCTGATAGTTGGATTCAAAAGCAGAAGTGCTCGTGCTATGAGGAAGGTCACTGGTACTTGAAAGACTGCGGCACTTGCAACGGCACAAAAGACCGTGAGCCTTGCAAATGTGCGGGAAATCGCACAAAATGCGACTTTTATTCAAACGATGACGACAAATACGAATGGGGTGATTAAATTGGATTCAAAAGTTACAGGCGCAATAAGAGCATACAGCCGCGATGAAAACCAGTCAGATAGTTTGCTAGCATTGATGGACTTCTTTGGGACTACAAGGTTATCTGATATCACAAATGAAATGGGTTTGTATTTCTTACAGAAGCTCAAAGACGGCGAAATAAGATTATATACTGATAAATAACTGTAAAATTACTGTGAATTTGCCACATTATTCATTTACAGGTCAAACTATATGGTAAAACGTAGAGCGAGAATTTTGCAGTAATTTACAAGGAGGATTGCAATGATAAAAATTTTAGACGGTTGGTATTTTAAGATAGACGAGTTTCAGTATGTACTTGTCCACGAGTATCAAAAGGCAAAGGGCATATTTGGCAAGGTCGGCGTAGACAGTGGTGAAATGGTGACTAAGCAAGACGAGGTTGGCTACTTTAGCACTGTCACGGCAATGTTGCGGAGACTTGCCGAGTTCTTGGTGAGAGAGAAGATTGCCGCAGGAGAAATCGCCACTATTAGAGAATACATTGACGAGATGGAACGCATCGAAAAAAGGCTTCACGAAGTTTGCAGGGGGTATTAAGTATGCGAATTGATAAACCGACATTTGTAAAAAGCATGAGTATGATTAAAGCTTATAAAGATAGACTGGACGAGGCGTACACAGAGATAGAAAATGTGATTGGCGACTGTGAAAAGCTAATCGAAAAGGTTGACGGCGTTGACGCAATGATTCAGCTTTTAGAGGTTGCTTGCTGTGATGATAAGTTTATTCAATCGTATGTGTATGATACAAATTGGGGAGACTGGGACACAGTTTGGACAGATGACAACGGTAGGGAGTTCCCGTTTAAGACAATTGATAATCTTTGGGAAGTGCTGAACTATACTAAGCCGTGGGAGTTGAAACTGGTTTGGTGCTGAAATATTCGTTTATTTTTGTGTGGGCAGAGTAACAAATTAGCGATAAGGAGTGATGGGGTTGGCGAAGATACAGACAGAAAGATATTTTGAAAAGGTCAGAGCTAAGTACGGGGACAAAGTAGAAATACTAAGTGAGTTTCAAGGAAAGGAAAGACCAATAACAATTTGCTATCATTGTGAGAAACATGGAGATACAGTAAAGACACTTAATGCTAAGAATGTGTTTAATTCTACTTTTAATCCTTGTAAAAAATGTGCTGGTGAGAAAAGAGCTAAATCCGAGATTATAGGTCACAAAATGAGTAAAGAAGATTTTTATAACAGACTTGTAGATTATTGTGCTGATCGTGGTGGAACGGTCATAGAAAAAGAATGGGTTAGAGCTAAGACAGTTTATCACTTCAAATGTGACAATCCGAATCACCCAGTATTTGAATCAACCGCTGATTCTCTGTTTAGTGGCAAACATTGGTGTCCTTGGTGTAGTGGGCGTAAGGGTACATTTGCAGGTGATATGCAAACAATTGTTGAATCTAAGGGTGGAAAAATGCTTGGCAAATATGAAAATGCTTCAACGCCAGTAAGAGTAAAATGTTTAAAGCATAATTTTGAATGGAGTGTGTCGCTCAATAATCTATACAAAGGCAGATGGTGTCCTGTTTGTAATATGGGCTTTTCAGAAAAGGCTGTTTGGGATTGGTATATTGCCAGAGATATAAATATAGTTCCTCAATATACGTTTGATGATCTCATTGGAGATATGAATAACAAGTATCGTTTTGACTTTGGTGTTATGTCAAAAGACGGAGATTTAGAATATTTGTTAGAAATTGATGACGAGTCGCATAGAGGCAATTCATCTAAATATCAGCACGTAAGGGAATCAGACGAAATAAAAAATCGTTACTGTGAAGATAATGGTATTAAACTTGTAAGAATCCCCATATCGTACTCAAAGTTAAGAGTTATGCCTGAGGAATGGTATAGAACATTTATATCTGAAAAATTAAATGAAGTCGTAATGGAGGTGTAAATTTGGCTTTAGATAAGCAATATTGTATCTATGGGATTGACACATCTGCCTTCTACTTTGATGATGAGCGTTACGTAGAACAGAAGATGTATCAAATCCGTAGTGAAAAGACCGCCTATAAAGAATTGCTCAGAGATGGCAGCCTTGATGATTGCGTGAGGGTTGTCATAGAAGGTAAATACAAAGAAGTTTCAAAGGAATTGTCTCGCCTAAAAGAAATACTCATCTCGATGATGAAAGGCAATATGAGCAGATGTCGTCATATTAATGAGGCTAAGTTAAATCCACACAACCGCATATCGGTCTTTGACAGTGAGTTGACGCGATGTTTGCAAATGCAGCCTTTAAATCTTGATGTTAGGCAGACTGTAGAAAGCACGACTGTAAATGAGCAAATGATGGTGGTGTCAGTATTTTACTTTGAAGTCTTAGAGAATATGATACATAAAGGTTTCTATCACAACGGAAATAAATATGTCTACTTTGCAAGTTCCGCAGGTCAAATCCGCACCAAGAAAGCTGTGTTTGTACAAGAAGATTTGCTAAATAAAAATTGGAACAGGCTCGCTTGTGGATTGACGGTTAGTGAAATTAACAGCAAGGGCGGCATGAATTTAAACAAGTACAACGCTTATCTTGCACTCTGCGGATCTGCCACAGAAGAATGGGAAGATTTTGACATAGACCGTTGTATTGTCGTGGACGACTTTGAGACAAATGTGGTTACTGAGGTTGACTACGTTGACGATAGAGACTACAGTATTACCCGTCAAACAATGCCAGTGGCTATTCCTCATACTGACGGGGCGGGCATGATAAGTCCTGAGTTGAGTGACAAGAATTTTATGGTGCGTATGCCGTGGACTAAGGGACTTCTTGGAGTATTTGACTTTAAGGCGTTTATCACCGAGACTGGCTGTTCCTCTAAGGTAAAGGATATTTGGGGTAAGGTGTGGGATATATTTGATGATAATATCCAAATCATCTTCACTAAAAGTCAACTCAAAATGGCGGCGTACTTTGACAGTTGGGACGATTATAAAAATCGCTTCAAGAAATACAATTGTCGTGCGGGTAAGTGTAATGTTGAAGAGGATTATTTTAAGAAATCTCACCTCAATTACCAAATGGTGCAGAGTTTCATAGACTATACAGATAGCGAATTGAAGCAGATGTGTGCTGACAGCGTGAACTTTATTAACGGCATTTGTTCCGATAAGGATA
>JAZQWM010000043.1:0-2872 GCA_045632345.1 Eubacteriales bacterium
CAAGGCGGGTGTGCTATTATCAAATCCCACTTGTCAACAGTGTGAGTTGCACCGTCCATCGTGGTGAACTCTCTCTCTCTCTAACAGCGGCAGAACGTCACCAAGAACGTGCCACTCAGGATGTCCGCCACTCGGCTCAATGATGTCACAGCTATACGCCTCGTGACCTAATTGCCTAAAGGCGGAACATACTCGCTGCGATTCCTCGCAAGCTACTAATACTTTAAGCATTTGATTACTCCTTATCTTTAATTTGTTACTCTGTCAATCAATAAAAGTAAAGCTGGGCTACTCATAAGAGTTTCTTGATTCATCGTCCTTTATAGTTTGAACTCCGCAAGCGTAAATTCGGATAGCCCCTATCCTATAAACATTAAACAACTAATAAACCTTGTTTTAAAATATTCTTAGCTGCGTTTACATCTCGGTCATGTGTTGTATGACACTCGGGACAAACCCACTCCCTGATTTCTAAGTTTTTTATTAGCGGATTGATATACCCACAGCAACTACACGTTTGACTGCTTGGATAAAACCTATCAATCTTTGAGATGGTTTTGCCATACCAACCAGCTTTATATTCTAACATTCTTGTAAATTCAAACCAAGAACAATCCGATATTGATTTTGCTATCCAATGCCTTTTCATCATACCAACTATGTTCAAATTTTCTAAACATATCGTATCATAATTACGGATTAGTTGGATTGAAAGTTTGTGTAGAAAATCGTTTCGTTGATTAACCACTTTCTCCCAAGCCTTTGCAAACTTAGTTCTGAGTTTGTTGTAGTTGTTACTATCTTTTGTCTTTCGAGATAGCTTACTTTGCAACTTAACAATCTTCTTCTCGGACTTGGAAAGATATTTAGGATTCGACACTTTATCTCCATTAGAAGTAATGATGAAGTCTTTAATGCCCAAGTCAATCCCTATATTTTCACCAGTCTTGGATAGAAACTTTTCATCATCTTGTTCTACGAGAATAGAGCAATAATATTTACCACTTGCCGACTGACTAATAGTTACGTTCTTAATTTTGCCATTAAACCTTCTAATACCTCTAATCTTAACTAATTTAAGTTTTGGGAGCTTAATCACTTTGTTCTCGAAGTCTACTATAATAGACGGGACGGCATTATAAATACAGGTTGTTCTATAAGTCTTACGACTTTTTCTTTTAGTTTTGAACTTTGGAAAACCACGATGTTCTCTAAAGAACTTTTGATAAGCGTAATCCATATCCATAACCGCATTAGTCAAAGACCATGAATCCACTTCTCTAAGCCAGTCGTACTCATTTTTAAGAACTTGATTTTTATAATTGTTTACATCAAACTTAGTCAAAGGTTCTTTGTTTGCATTATATCGGTCAATTTTATACGCCAAACATTGATTATATACAAATCTCACACATCCAAATGTCTTTTGAATGAGTTTCTCTTGTTCGACGTTTGGGTATAATCTGCATTTATAAGCTTTTAACAATCAAATATCACCTCACCTCATAAAAGAACCGCTGGACTGCTAAATAGCTTCTTGCGTCAACGTTCCAATATTAGAACTCAACAAGCGTTAATTTGGGTAGTCCCTACCCTATGAATCCAATTAAAGAACCGTTTTAAAGCTTTAGAAATTTTTCAACTTCGTCAGCATAACGCCACTTGCATATTGTATCGTTACCGCAGTAATCAAGTCCGCATACCTTGCATTTTTCTTCTGTCATAGCGGTTTCGATATCATCTGCCGCCAACTTCAACAACCTTTTAGCTTCTTTCAGTTGTCTTTTATTATCGTTATTATACCGTAACAAATCTATAACGGAACTTACAGGTAATGTTATATTACCTTTCATACCATGCTTTTCTATGTATATTTCTAATAGTTCTTCATCTGTCATTTCTGCTCACCGTCCTTTACTTCTACCGTTACATCTTTACTTGGTTCTAAATTGTAATTTCGACATTTATTAAAATCCCATATATCATATTTAAAATTGGCGCAATTTATATAACCAAACTGGCATTTGTAATTGCTACAAGTCAAACCTTTCTTGTAATTTAAACATTCCATAATATCACCACCAATCTCAAAAACTCATTTTAGGCAAAAGCTGTTTATATTCTTCTGTTGAGATTTTTTTAATTATATGTTCTTGTTTTACAAGGAGAGATTCGCCCAAGTAAAACACTTCATATGTGATAGGAGGTTTATGATACCAAATCCCCGTTATCGCACCAAACAATTCCATGCCAACAGCATTGTAAAATATGATTTTATCTCCTACGTTATACATTTTTATCACCTCACATAAAAGACACATTTTAAGTGAATTTCGACACCCACTTTTTGCCTATTTTACGTTGTTTCAAATTTGATAAAATTCGTCTTTCATTCGGTTGGAGACAAAGGCTTTAATCCTCTGCCCTCAACAATATCCGATACTACATCATTGCCTGTTGTTATACGAAAATATTCTTCTCCGCTACAAAGTTTAATCTGCCTATCCATATAGGATGTAGCATCTTCATAACCTTTAATATAAGCCTGACATTCTTTCTTTGAATATCCGTATTTCTCGTGAAGCCAACGGCATATTGCCTGTGTTGCATGAGCTTGTAAGCTGCTGTCCATATATCCTCCTTATTTCTAATTTGTTGCCTTGTAAGCCTAAAATTAAAGCCCACAAATGCCTATTCTACGTTGCTAAATTGGCAATAAAATCAAACTTCTATTCCAGATTGCGTTCCTTGCAAATCGCATGAATAACATCATAACAATTCAGTTTATAATGTGCCTCAGTAACAAGCATTCCATACAGCTTACCATCTGTGACACGATAATTATTGATGCTTACAGTAGTTCCACTACCTC
>JAZQWM010000044.1:0-4902 GCA_045632345.1 Eubacteriales bacterium
CTCCATTTATAAACAACATGACTAGGTGTTGTAACTGCTGAATCAAGCACTTGCAATTTGGTAATTGTCATTCGTGCAGAACTGCTGTCGTCGTTACTGCTGTAATCTGGTATTCCTAATTCTGCAAGGTTAGCAGGAAAGTGTTCAAGAGAAGTCTCTATTTTTTTAACGCCGTTTACAAACAGTAACAAGGTTGTACCGTTGCAGACCCACCTGTAATCCATTTCATAATATTGCATTTCTGTGGTTCGTGTCGCTTCGTCCCAAATACCAGCTTGAACGTTGTTACTTTCAAACGTGAAAGCATTGTTTAAAAGTGTATAATTGTCGCCAAGCTCCGTTGCTCCTAATTTGTGACGTATTCCGTATATACTGTTATTTTTGCAAGTTTCAAGTTCTTCATTTTTTGTGTCAAATACAAAAACTACATCACCGTTGTTATTAAAATACTTAATACGATAAATAATTGTCCACGCGTGACTTTTGGGCAAATTCACGGCAATTCTCATTGACGTACTTCCTGAAACTTCCAAACCGTCGTTTGTTGTTTGACAATTGCTTACACTTCCGCCAATTGGTATAATTTCACCGATTATATTCCCATTTGTATCATAAACAATCGGATTTGCTGCGTCAAACCTTGTTACATCAAGCTCAAAATTGCTTATAGGATTAACTGGGCTGTTTCTGCTCCATACCAAATGAACACCGCAGAAAACTTTAGAAACTTCAGCTGAACCGCTCATAATATTTTCGGCGTTATTTAAAATCATATCATTCACCAACTTCCGCTGCGGGTACAATAATATAAACTGTGTTTTCGTCTGGTTCTTCTATTTCATCATATTCTGCTTGTGTTAGTTTTAAGAATTTCAGACCGTCAAGTACTTCGTTTGTAATATTAGTTATATCACCTTGAATTTCTGTAACATTGTTTTCAATGTTTGTAATATCTTCGTTTATCTCTGTTACATTTTCAATTATATTTGTGACGTTCTGCTCTACTACTGTCATTGTATTGTCAATATTTTCAACTTTATTTTCAATAACAACAACCTCTGTTACTATGCTTTCAGCTTCTTTTGTGTCGTTGCTCTTGAAAGCCACAAATTCAACAGTTGTCCCAACAACGTCAAGCGGACGCGCTAACACAATATCAGAACCGTCAATAATAAAGTCTGTATATGGTATTAATTTCAAGCCGTTAATATAGACTGTAAGAATATCAAGCGTTGAATTGAAGTTATTAAAAGGTATTTCAATTCTATCTTCGTTTGGTTCTGAAGTAATATAACAGCCGCTATAACTTGTCATAATTGTTGTTGCTTGAACCTCGGTTTTTATATTGGTAAACCAGTTGTTAAAAGACGCTGTGAACTGTGCAAATAGTTCTGTTGTGTCTAACTGGTCTATCAAACCAGTTACCCAACCACACAATTCTACAATAGGTCTTTCGTCTGTTATGTCAGATTGTGTTATTTGTGTTGTGCCGGAATAAACAGCGATTTGTGCAAGTGATAACTCGTAAACATTGCCTGACCTTGTAAGCTCTGGAGCTGTCGGTGTAACTGCGGGTGTTCCTGTTTTAACTTCGATTGTTATGCTTCTTGCGGTTCTGGACGTGTCAAGGTGTAGCACAACGCGGTCAATACGTTTCATGCTGCTGTCAGCTGCGTCAAGCTGCAATGTATAATCTGAATCATTATTGATCCATTTGCAGTTAATAAAGCCCCAACCCGCCGCAACATTAACATTCATACCTGTTGCTGCTTGTACTTGCATAGAAGTTGACGGTGTTGCAAATACTCCGTTTGATATAAGCTTTAAAAAATAATTGCTTATATCGTCGGCGTTATATGTACGATCTCCATTTATAGAATCAAAAAAACCATATGTTACAGCCATTTTAATTAATCCTCCTCTTCGTATTCAATAACTGTCCACTCTGAAAGCGTCGGAATCAATCTGTAACCGCTTTCGTCCTCAACTTCTGTTATTTCGGTAATAGTTGCATTACCTTTAATACCATATTCATTAATAACGCTTACTTTGTCGCCTAAATTATAATCCGTTCCGTATGTATAGTTGTTATAATCTAGAATTTCACCGTTAAACTCAGTTGTAACTTTACGCTGTTCAAGTTCTTCCTTGCCTTGTGCTATCAACATAGCTGTATACTGACTTTCTGTCAAATCGTCACTACTGCTTTGCCGAGCGTCAATATATATCATTCTACGTTTAAAGCCTGTAATGCCTTGCGGCAATACAATAGCAAACTTTCTTTCTGTTCCTTCACCTTCACCGCCGATAATTGCAGCGTTTGCATAATTCATTGTATCTTGTATATACTCAGTATTACCAAGATTTTCAAATTCAGGTGAGAAAACAACAAATGTATTTTCTGATTGTCCAAAACTGCGGTCTGTACCTTTGTAAAGATTTATAGTGCACCCGCTGCCGTTCCATTCAAATTCAAAACCGTAATTGTATGTAACACATAAGTCTTGAACAATGTCAAGCACATTTTTTCCGGTATATTGTCTTGTTATATAGTCTTGCCATTCGTGATTTTCTCCGAGTGTCAACCAAGAAATGTTGTTGTTTGGGATTATATCACTTATTAGAGTTTTATCAATTGAATTTCTTATGATATATTCAGCTGTTGTTGAAGCTGACGAATAAACCACACGCATAACAACGCGCCAAGATAATATACATTCTGCGGAACGTCCAGAAATCGTTAAATAATCGCCGTTTTCTTCGTCTGTTGTCAATGTGATTTTTTCAACGTACATCAAAACATTACTTTCATCACGCGTAATAAAAATATCACCGTCAAGCAAGTTGTACAGCTCTGTTGAAGCCTTAATATATATTTCGAACTGTCCGACTGCATTAAAACGTTTTATCCATATAACAGAAGTTGCGTTATCAATCACCGCTATACGTGTAAATGTATCATTTTCAAGCTTGTTTAAATATAGAATCATTTTACACGCCCCCATACATCAAAGACGTTGTAAAGTACACTTTTAAACTTGCGTCTGTTCCAGTTGTCAAAGTATAAGTGAATATATTAATTCCTGGTATGATCTTAAACCACTTTGAACCCTGTGTTACATAGTTCAAAAGATTTGTAGTTTCTCCGGAACGAATTAATTTTGCACCCATTTGACCGCTGTTTGTATTTATAATAATATGGTCATTGTTTGCAAAAGTATAATTTAATTCAAAGTATTCAGACGTTGTTGTATTTATGATCTTTAAGCCCTCAACGGTGTCATAGCAATATACATCAATTAACGTTCCACAATTTACGTCACCCACATTATTGATTTTTAGTTGCGGTATTTCAAGTAATTCAGAAAATGGTATTGGATTAGCTATACTAAAAGGAAATTCAAACAAAGCAACAACGCTTGATATTTCTTTATAGATAAATGCTAAATCTTCAAAAAACGGACGCGGGCAAATAATAGAAATCTGCACTTCTTCACGCATTGAAAATATATCGCTTTCAAGTGTTTCAACATATCCGTCAATTTTGACGTTTCTGTACTTGTTCTTGAAATATATCGTACACTTTGTTTTTCGTGGGAACATTGAGTATAAAAGCTGTCGGTTTGCTTCAATATCACCGTTTGGAACTAACGTTATTACAATATTACGTTGTTCAACGCGTGAACTGTTATGAAAAGAACCGTCTATTGTTCCCGCTGTTGCTGTATTGACCACTGTTGGCGGGGGCGTTAATCCTTGAACGCTTTTAACGTGATAATTTGAATTGTGTGTAAGTTCCCATATATCACCATTTGTATTTTGTATTTTCAGCGTAAACATGAATTATACCCCCTTTGCAGCGTTTATTAAATTACGTGTCTGCCTGTAAATTTCATACCTTGAAAGTGATTTAGGGCTGTTGTTAGTCTGGTTAAAGTTGTAGTTGTTTATTGTCTCAGTACCATTATTACCTTTTATTAGATTACCTTTTCTTTGCATTTCGTCTGAAATCATACCCGCTATTCGTTTCAAGCCGTTTGTATTACGTTCTAAAGGTATTACGGCTTCGTCGCCGCTGCCCTCTAGCAATCCAACTTGACCTTTTGCTAAAATACCACCTTTTTCAAGTCGCGGTAATTCAACGGGGTTAATGTCAGATAGTTCAACGCCTGGGATCTTATTAATTATGTGTATAGCTCCATTAAGCAGATTGAAAAAGCCGTTTATTGCTTTCTCAATAGTACCGAAAACGCCATTTACAACACCTTTAAAAGCACCTGAAAACGCGTCACCTATCTTTGAACCAACGTTTTTAAAGATATTCTTTATCTTATCCCAAATACCGCTGAAAAAGTCAGTAATACCATTGAAAACAGCTTTGATATTATTGAAAGCAGTTGTAAATGCGTCTTTAAAGAAGTTTCCAACGCTTGAAAAGATGTTTTTAATGCCGTTCCAAATGTTGCTGAAAAAGTCTTTAACAACCGACCATACAAACTTGACTTTTAGCCATGCTTCTTCAAAGTGTTCCTTGAACCATTTAGCCACAGGTTCAAAGATCGACTTGATTGTTTCCCATACTCCCGAAATGAAGTCAACAAGAGCATTAAAAACAATCTTTATAACTGCTATTGTCGTTTCAAACTTTTCCTTGAACCAGTTTATTACAGGTTCAAAAATTGCTTTTATGCCGTTCCATATCGTTTCAAAGAATGAAACTATTGCCCCAAAAACAACTTTAATTACAGTTACAGCCGTTTCAAACTTTTCTTTAAAGAAATCTGCGATTGGTTCAAATATCTTCTTTATACCGTTGAAAATAGCTTTAAATACTGCTGTTGCAACTTCCCATACAGCCTTGACGCGTTCCCACGCTTTAGAGAAGATATTAACAATGAAGTC
>JAZQWM010000045.1:0-2697 GCA_045632345.1 Eubacteriales bacterium
ATCAACATTTGTTTGAAGATAAAGAAAAAGAGTATTCGCAGGCGTTGTCTGATCGCTTTAAAAATCTCATGCAAAACAATGATAATAAAGACGGAAAATAGAGGCTTGCCAATATCACTTGACACGAAATTTGACACAAAATTTTCAAATCACGGTATATTGCGTATTTTAAGCCGAATACAAGAGTTTTCAAATCTCTCAATCCGCGCCAATTCAACAGGGTGCTATATTTCGGGTTTTCTCGATTTATAGCACCTTTTTTCGTTTATATCACGTTTCACTTGTGATTTGACACGGTTCATTTTCGACACGGTGAATAGCGGTTTTGACACGACCATTTGACACGAATTTTGACACGGATTTGACACGAACATTTTGGCACGTTGAGCCATACTTATTATAATACAGAAAAAAGCAGCCGTTTATTACTCGGCTGCTCTTTCCTTTACCATGTCTGCTTGCTGTGTCACATGTCATCAATTAACGTGTAAGTATAGTATAACATAAACCTTGACATTTGTCAAGTAAATAAAAAGTTGAACGCCTGACATTATTAGTATCAGACGTTCAAGCAAATACACAAACATACAAGGATAAAATGAAAAACAATATACACCCACAATGATTATATCATAAACATTGACATTTGTCAACGTTAACTGTTAACACTCTAATGCGCGTTTAAAACACAATTTAAAACACGCGTGCGTTAAAACGTGCGTTAAAATACGCGTTTACATAAAAAGGGGAAAGCAGCTTCAACTGGATCGAACATTGAAGCTGCTTTGGGGTTAAAAGTCTAACTCTCTAAGAACAAAAGAAAGGAGACATATATATAATAACATAAAGCTTTACATTTGTCAATCTTTTCGTGTGGGTTATTTGAGCTGCCAATTTGTATAGGTTACACTTTGGCGGTCTGTATCTGCGTTAGCTAATGTAATCAAAATGCAAATCGAATCACTCGGCGCGGTAAATGTCAATGATCTTTCGGTTATAGCTCTTGTTTCTGCAACTTTTGTTGAACCGTTATAAATTGCAACGAATGTCGTTGATCGTGACGCGTCTTGTTGCCATGATAACGTGTATTGTTTCCCGCTTTCAACTGCAATAGGTATTCCGTATGAGCTGGACGGATATTGCGCTGACAGTGTCATTGTCGTTTGCTGCAGCCCGTTGGTGTCAATCCGGAAACCGCCTGTAACTGGTGTAACTGTGCCGCCAACATATCCATGATATTCCACGCCGCCAATTATTACAATGTGTGTGTAAAGTGCATTGAGCCATTGTTGCGTGTTAAATAAATTAGTATAAGTTTCATTATAAACAATTGACATATATGGGAGCGTTGGACAGTCAACCGTAATTATATTAGTACCGTCAAATGTTTGAAAATCAACCCCGCTAGTTGATTTGTCAAGCGTTTCGCCGGTCCCTAGTGGCTGCGCTAAACTGAATACGTGAAAAAATTCTTTTCTTCCGCAAGTATTGACAACAGGTATTGCATATTTAACTTGTCCAGGTGTCGCTATATATGGGAACGGATAACGTGTTATATTCAACATTGTATTGCCTATATACGTTGTATTAATATTCGGGTCGTTTTCGTTACCGACTACAATACGGATATACGCCGCGCGAGCAGGGGTTGTAAATGTTCCGTAAGTCTTGCCGCCGGAAACATTGATCCATGTATACGCAATATATGCACTATCCACGCCCTCTTCGTGTTCTGTTGGTTCAACGGTATTTGTTACTGTATCGTCGTAATAGGTGATAAATATATTACCATAGTCAGTTACATTTCCGTTAGTAAATGAAAGCGTATATGTTGTTTCAGGTGAAACTGGTATAACGTCATAAGTTGAAAGATAATAGTTTTTTGTTTGTTTCCTGTCAACTGGTGTTGATTGTAATGGATATGGCTGACGATAACAAGTTTCCCATACGTGGTTAAGAAATAAATTAGTATGCGCTATTCCAACGCCAACACCTGTTTCACTATCAACTCTGCCTATTATCTCCCAGTCGCGTAAATTGCTGCCGTCACTAGGGTAAGTTATTGGTGGAAGTCCTGTTTTTTTGCTTGTGCTAGATCCTGGTATTGGTTGGTCTGGGTCTGGGTCTGGCGGTTCTGGGTTGTCTATCTCCCAAATATCTGTTTCTTGTCCTCGTCCTGGGTCCGCTATATCAGTTTTACTGTCAAGCAGTCTCCAAGTTACCGCGCCGTCAATGGATTTATATAAATTCCAACTCACTGGGTCGCGGTCAGCTTCGTCGTTCGCTGTAATATACGAATATTCGTCAACAGGATCGGAACTATAAGGAACTGAAAAATAAATATCTTGCGTTCCACCTCGTTCGGCGCACATTTTGCCGTTTCTATCGCCTGTCAACATTTTAACGGTTTCGTTGTCGCTTGAATATGTGGGCTTTTCTTCATCTACCCAACACGCAGCGACGCAACCCGCTTCCTGATCCAATCGCACTTGATTAGCGTACAGGCATAAACGAGCAAATTGAAAATAAGTATTTGCACCACGAAAATCTGTCAAGCTCCATTTATAAACAACATGACTAGGTGTTGTAACTGCTGAATCAAGCACTTGCAATTTGGTAATTGTCATTCGTGCAGAACTGCTGTCGTCGTTACTGCTGTAATCTGGTATTCCTAATTCTGCAAGGTTAGCAGGAAAG
>JAZQWM010000046.1:0-7950 GCA_045632345.1 Eubacteriales bacterium
CAGTATCAGTATCAGTATCAGTATCAGTATCAGTATCAGTATCAGTATCAGTATCAGTATCGGTGCTTTTCGTGAACGTTCGTGTACGTTCGTTCACGTTCGTATACGTTCGTTCACGTTCGCGCTTTCGTTTTTCTTCACGTTCAAGAGCTATCTGACGATTCTTTTCACAACGCTTTTCATACTTGTTGTTATTTTCGTCAATAGCGCTTTTCATAACACTGAAAACGAGCTTTACCGCAATCTCTTCATCATCTGATAAAGCTTCGCCTGATAAAGAATATTTAATTAAAGCTCTGAAAAGCCTTCCTGCCTGTTCATCGGAAAGCAACTCCAATTCATTTATCCTGTCACAAAAGACGATAAAGCTTTTTTTGCCTACCATATCCCCACCGCCTTAGAATGGCACATCGCCGTCACTGAGGATCTCTTCAAATGCGCTAAGATCACTATAGGACATAACATCATTGTTAGCTGGAGGCTGTGCCTGCTGCTGAGGCGGCTGTGTTGTCTGAGCCTGTCCGCTGTTATTGCCCTTGTCACCGCAGAACTCCACATTCTCAACAAGCACATCGGTGTTGTAGTGTGTCACGTCAGGGTATTTTTTATCCTGGAAGTTGTTGTTTCTGAGCGTTCCTTCAACTGAAATCATTTTGCCCTTATTGAAGTACCGAGACACAAATTCGGCGGTCTGCCTCCAAGCTGTGCATGAAATGAAATCCGCATCATATTCACCTGTTGCCTCATTCTTGAATTTCCTGTTGCATGCAACTGTGAATCTGCATGAAGCAACGCCGCTTTGTGTCTGCCTCAATTCGGGATCAGCTGTCAAGCGCCCTGTAAGAATTACCTTATTCATCGTTTTCCCTCCTAAACGTTGTATCAATAAATACATCAACTCTAGGAATATCACTGTAAAATTTATCAACTTGTAATTGTACGATTTGAGAATCGTCATAGAAGGCTATGCCGTTAAGCGCATCAAGTATTGCCTTAGCAATGTTATCAAGATCAGGCTTTTTCATAGGGCGTAATATCATTGCCTGCATATCCTTCTGCTTTTTCTTGCTTGCGCTCTTCGGAATCGGGAAATAAGCGTATATATGCGCTCTCAACTGAATATCTTTATCATAAGGCTTATCACCGCACTGCTGCTGATATGAAAGCCTCACAAGATTTTCATAGTTTACCGTTTTTTCAGGTGTTACCGCTCTTACATAGCCGCCTCTTGTTGAAAAATTCGGTCTGCCTTTTGCAACAGGCTCACCGTATACAGTGAACTCCATTAGCCGCCTAACAGGTCAGCAAAGCTTTCCTGTCCCTCAGTTTCGGGCTGGACTTCCACTGCCTCAGCCTCAACAACTTCCGCTGTGACGGTTTCTGTTTCCGCAACAGGCTCTTCCGCTGGCGTATCAACATAATCAACAGAGCCGTTTGCATTGATAACTCCCATATCATTTTCAAGTGCCTTTTGTATTTCAATGCTCATGATACCCCACTTAGATATCAGCTGGCGTAACATCGTCTTGCATGCCATTGCATCAAAATCCTTTTCCCAAAACGTATAACCTTTGTGTGCCTTGTATCCTGCGCTGTACTTCTCCGCATGGCTTTGCATCTTTTCTCTGCTCCAGTACATAGCCTTCTTAAATCCGTTCGTGTACTCGAACATTGCATAATATCCGATTGTAGCGGCCTTTTCCCTTGCCGCTTCGTCTTCTATAAGATTCACTATGATTTCTTCGTCAAGAGGATTAAAGGAAACAAGTTCGCCCTCTTTGATAGGCAGGACATTCAGTTTTTTATACTGCCCTGAACGTATCGCAAGCTGTATGTATCCCTTGTATCCGAGCTGAAATTGACACACTGTTCTGTCGTTTTTCTTGTCTTTGAAAGGTACAAGATAATACTGTCCGAGCTGCGGACTAGGGGAAAGGTTCAGAGTTTCGCCGAGAAGACCAGCGGAAACGATTGTCGCAGGATCACACGCCGAAAGTTCTAAGTTTGTGCTGACAGCTGATGTAATAGCCGTAACAAAGCGTGCCGCCCTCTTAGGATCACCGAGAGTATTGTTAATCAATCTCTTATATCCGTCAGAGTTGATAACTACCGTGAATTTGGGCTTTGCGCCCTGCTTAACAAGATTGTTCTGTACTGCCATGATAATAACCTCCTAATTAATCTTTGATAACGGTAAATTTGATTCCGTTCTCTTTCATAAATGCTCCAAGTGCTTTAATCTGCTCAGCAGTTCCTTCAACTTCAAATTTGCCCTTAATCATTTTGGGTGAAACGGTCTGAGGCTGTTCAGGTTCAACGCTAGCACCTGTTTGCTCTGTTGTCAGTATACTTTCATTGCTTTCGGGTGTGGGCTGTTCCTGTGCATTCTGAACGTTCTCAGCCTGCTTTGCTTTTTCTTCCTCAGCTGCCTTTAGCATCTGAGCCTTTAACTCCTGCTCTCTGTTATACTCAAATTCAAGCTTTTTTGCATATACCATAGTTTGAGAGAAGTCTTGTTCATTTTTGAACCTATCGATAATAGCAATTTTATGAGGGAAGTTTTCATATAACTTCTCTAACTGCGCATATTCGGACATAAGCTTTTCATAGTTAGCTTTCATTTCATCGATAAGCGTATCAAGCTTCTGTGTCTTATTCTCCCATTTCGGGTTAATCACATCGCCAATATCGATCCAGTCAGGAGCGTTCAGTGTAGCATAAGCCTCTTGAAGATCCGTGAACTTGTTATTCTTCTCGATTTCGTCAAACACTTTCAGCTGCTTGTCAATCGCCTGTATCGGCGCATCGATCAATGCAACAACTTCCTTGCACTGTGTTTCCAAAATGGTATACGGTTCAAGATACATCTTCTTTGCCGCTTTCCTTTGATCCTCAATAGCAGTACGGAGCTTGTTAAGAGCTGCCTTGTCAGCCTTCGCCGCCTTTATGCTCTCTTCCGTAACAACCAGGTTGTTATACTTTTCAAGCTTCGGCGCAAGCTCATTTTTAAGCGCCTCTAAGTTTTCAATTTCCTTTGGCAGATTGATTTCTGCCGATTTTAATACTAATTCCATAAAATCACCTTTCTAATTAAAATTACCTTTTTAACCATTCAGCGATAAGAGCCTGTCAACATCTTCTTCGGTGTAACCGTCCCAGTGCTTTGCCTTGTCAAGCTCCTTGCACTTGAATAAATCCCAGTATTTATCTTCATAGTGATAACCATAAGCTCCCTGTGGTGTGTCAATTGTCACCAAGAACCAACCACCACCGAAACAAGGCTCTCCGTTCTCATGCTTATGTGTTTTCCATGATATATCGCTATTCTGATTGACTATACAGGCAAAAAGCATCGCCCTTTGATGATAGAGCTGATTAAAAGTGTGAAATCCGTCTGACACATCACCTATATCTTCAACGCCTGCTATCTCAGTAATAGCTTTTTCATAATTTCTCATTTCGTCTGTCATTTTTATTCCTCTTTTCAATAAAATACCTTATCATCATCAATCAAAAATACCCTTTTCATTCACGCACATTTTAAATTTCACTCAAAACGACTTCTTCAAAGTCGGTAACTTTCAGCTTGACTAATTTTTCAAGTGTCCCTGAATAGCCGTCAAACTCCATTTCTTTTTTTAGTTTATAATCAACTGTCAGTTTATCACTGAAATAGTAAGTAAAATTACTACTTCCCTTATGATTGGCACTTTCAATTGCGTTCATAAGATAATTTGTTGCTTTGTAGGTATTGCCGCAAACACCGCAGACGTTCCAGTTCCTTTCTAAATAAACGTCCTTATATACTTTATGGCGATATACGCTAATTCTAAGTTTATCTTCCATTCTGTTCACCTCCGTCCATTCTTGCACCGCTCATAGGCTTTACTTCTGCACTGATTCCTGTATCCTCAAATACGTCAACCACGCTTTGGAGCAAATAGTCAAGCAGCCTCTGCTCAACCTTCTTGTTTGATTTGATATGTAGTGTATATCTCATATCAGGCTTATCAATGATCTCAATTATTTCTCTCGGTTCGGTCATTTCCAGCCCTCCTTAATTAATAAAATGTAGAATTAACAGTATTACCCACATCATTGCTGACAATCCTGTTAATATTCTCAATCCCAAAAGGTTTGAAATCTGTTCTTCCTGTAACTTTATAAGCTCACGTTTCAGCTCCGCATATTTGCGGTCAAGTCCGCCTGTTTTATCTTCAAGAACGCTTAGTTCAATAAAAGCATCATCAACACGATTGTTGACTTCTGAAATTTTATCGGTCAATCCGATCTGAAAAAACTCAGCCATTTTCACTACCTCCTATCAGCTTTAAGGCTTCATCTGTATAGCGCCAAATATATTCGCACTCAGAATAGCTTTCGATATAAGGACAACCGTCAACTGGATGATTATGCTTGCAAAACGCACAGAGCGATTCCGCTTCGCTGTTTGCATCGTCAACCGCTAACTTCAACAGCCTTTTCGCTTCTTTTAGTTCTGCTTCATTCTGTTCACATCTGTCCAGCACTTGCGCAAGTAGTTCCTGTTCTAAAGCTCTGCCTCCTGTAATTCGCATAACAGATGCGCCAGTTGTATTATGCTGCCTAAGTATTGCAATAGCCTCGTCAATCGTCATTCTGTATCACCCCCTATAAGCTTCATTGCTTCATCTGCGTATTTCCAATCAATGCGACACCAACCCTCATTTTCAAAAGGGCAATTATTACAATGTCCGTCACAGCGTGATGTATACGGCTTTATATACTCGAAACCCTCAACTGCTAGTCTCAGAAGCCGCTTGTACTCGGCTATCTGAGCATTATAACCTTCCTTGCACTCAGGAATACACATCTCATAACTCGGACAAATACCGTATACTCTGCGCCATTGTTTCAGCTCTGTTAACCACTCAGCAAGCTGCCTGTGGTCTGCGGCGCACCTTCGGCACTCTTTTGCATCTCTGTCGAGTAATGTTCCTTCATACTGCTGACCTATTCTTCGTGCCTTCGTTTCGTTATCCTCTGCCACTTCAAGACAATGCTTTATAGCTTCATCAAGTGCCATTTTCATTCCTCCTTTCATAAACTTGTTATTTCTTGCAAAATACTATCCAACTCTTTCGTGTAATAATCTTTCAACATATGATATAGCGGTTCTTTAATACTTTCAGGTATAGGCCTGCGAAATGCAGCTCCATAAGTTAAAGTTACAGCGTCATTATTTTCAAAAAGCCTTAATTCAGTTAATATACATTGAGTTTCCCTGTATTTTTCTTTCAGCTTAGTAGCTCTATCGATATCCTCGATTCTCATTTTGATCTCCTTTCTTATATCGCAGGCAGTATCAGCGCTGGCATTTCATCATTCTGAACGTTATTCCAGAATGCCGTCTCACGTGCGATAAGATAATTAATATCCGATTCAACGTCTTCTCGATCTATCCTGTAATGTCGAATTGATACACGGACTTCGCCGTCCACATAATAACGAATATAAGCCTTCAAGATAACAAAGTCCCAACCTGTAGCGGCTAACTGATGAAGGCATTGCGCATAATAGCTGTCAGGTATCTTTCCGTCCCAATCGTCCCATTGCAACTTGTTCATGATTGTTGTTGTCTTGATTTCAAGAATACCCCTCTTGCCGTCAGGCGTTATTATTTCGCCGTCTAGTGTAGCAAAGATGAAAGGGTACAAATCATTGACATACATATCAAACTCATGATAATCAACCTGATAATCGGGATAATCCTGCTTGAAAAGCTCTCTCAAATGCGGTTCGGCGAACTTGCCGAACTGGACAGCTGCATTTCCTGAAAGGTCTTGCGCTTCACGCCTGCCTGTTTTAAGTTCCCACAAGTCCACATTGCTTTGATACTTGTTTACACCGAGTACACACCCTGCCTCACTGCCGCCGATGCCCTGTAGCTGGCGTGCTTTGAGCCATTCTTCACGATTGTTAAGCTTAATTACCATCTTCTAGCCTTGCCTTTCTTTCAAGATCATAATCTCTTTCAGGTACTTCAAGCTGTGTATGCCAACAGCAGTCAAGGCAGTATATATCACTTTCAGCAACTTTAATTATCTCGTCACCACAATACAAAGGTTCATCACAGGCTTTGCAGTGAACGTGATAATCGTCATAGCGTTTGCATAAAGGACAAAATATTTTCATTTAATCACCGCCTTTGAAAAAAGATAGCTGCCTCTCACAATTGCCTGATAAATAGTCGCTCCATTGCTCTGCCATTGCCTGCGCTATGCCCTTGAATGTCTTTGATCTCACTTTTGCCGCTCCGCCTGCTCTTGAAACGCCTGCTTTATCCTTATTGCCTTTGTTGATTGAAGTACCACAAGAAACATAGGGTTTATATGCACTTAGCAGCTTTGAAGGAGAAAGCTTCGGAAGACCTTTCAACCACAAGCACGTTTTCTTTGAATAAGGCTCTCCGTGTTCATAGGGCTGAATCGATTGAGTGTATGGCGGCATTCTGAAAACTGCGGAAGGTATCGGATTTTCAATGGCTATATGCTGACAATCAGCATTATAAAATTCAAAGAAAAAATCCTTTGCATCTAAGCCTTTTTCAAAGCGCTCACGCTCAATATAGGTCTTACCATTGATAACTTTATAAAGCCTGCAAGCTCCTGCATTGCTTAAATAAGTGCATGGTGGGTGTGCTATAAGAAGATCCCATTTTTCTATATCATGCATTACGCCGTCCATAGTTTGGAACTCCCCCCCGTGTAAAATCTTTAAACAATCGCCTAAGATGTGCCATTCAGGGTGTCCGCCGCTCGGCTCTTGTATGTCAGCACTGTATGCCTCATGTCCTTTCTCCCGAAAAGCCGTGCATACTCTTTGTGATTCTTCACAAGCCACAAGCACTTTAAGCATCTGAACCACACTTCCTTACGCATATCATATAGTAGTAATAACTAATCTCTTCATCTGTGGCTTTTGCAAGAATATCATCAATGGATATCAATGCAAAATCCCTCCGCCGCATAAGGTAAAGCTTTAATAACAGCTTTCCTGCTTTTTCTCTTGTACTCATTTCCGCTTATCCTCCCTGATTCTTTCAAGGATCTGAGGCACGGTCTCTGTAACTTTGTACTTGATCTCACATAATCCGTTTAAGCCTGCTTTGATCTCCCTGTAAATGCCTCGATTATGCATTTCGATAACACAATCGGAATCGATTTCCATTGTTTTGCCTGTTGTATAATCTGTAAGTTTCATCATTATCCCTCCATTTGAACATAAGTTATAAGTTTCTTGCCGTAATGAATTGTCAGGTATTCAGCGCCTATATACTGCTTGTTGAAGTACGCTGCGCTCATTGCAAGCTTTAATGTCGGATAAGTGCCAATAACACAAGGAATGCCACGCATACTGAATGATACTTTATACATACAGTCTCCCCCTTATTTTTCAATGGTGTTCCATAAGCTGCGCCTATTACGGTCAATAGTCCAGCTTTCGTGTACTTTCTTATAGATCCTCGGACGTGATGCCGCTCTCCTGGCTTCGGTTCGTTTCTCCGAGCGCCATTTGAAGTAGTAGTAGAAGCATGCACCGCAGTATACTTCCACCAATAATAAGAATAAGATTATAATTGCCGCAAGTGTCTCCATTTCTTTTCTCTCCTTTATCTAAGCTGTAGTGTTCCTTCCATGAGCTGTGAGAACTCTACCTTGCAGTATGAAGATATCGCCCTGAAATCATCATAGCTAAACAATCTCCACGGCTCTTTCATTCTGTTCGTCCACGTATTGATTGATATACCAAGCAGCTCCGAAAGTTCGGACACGGTGTAGTTTTTCTGAATGAGCCTGAGATTATCCAAGAGCCTTTGATGATCCTTTTGTCTTTCGGTTGCTTTCATCTTTATCACCTCTCAAAGCGATACATGTCAATTAAATCCTGCTGCCATGCATTGCGCATGCT
>JAZQWM010000047.1:0-5568 GCA_045632345.1 Eubacteriales bacterium
CTCGGTTGTATCTAATTCTTTCTCCCAAAGCTCACTCATCGGACACCTCGACTTTCATGTACCTCTGGCAATGACAGAAGCCCTCGGTTTCTTGCTCTCTAAAGGCTCGACACATACAGAGCGTATCGTCAGTCTTTTGAAGCATACACGGACAGTAATTTGAATTATCTTTGACTGCCTGTGTAATCTTGTCATAAAACTCTTTGTTGGGATTCTTGATTATCTTTAGCACTAATAGTCCACTCCTCTCTTTAAGATATGTTGATTAGAAGAAGCCAACACAACTCCATATTCAATATGATTTGCTGTGGTGAGTTCTTCCTTGTATAAGCCGCACTTGATATAGTCAAAAGCGTTTGATTTAATGTATTGTTTCACAACCAAACTGTCTTGATCTGCTCCTGTATAAACAATAGTCTGCAAGCCCACATCTTTAGCTGCCGTTGCCAGTGCAATACATTCATTCATTTGCAAAGACCATTCAAGTCCCGCAAAGATAATGCCTTTGTGAAAAGGATTTGACTTAACGGCTTTCAGTATTTCTTCTATTGAGTTGCTAACCGTCATTAAATTCTTCACCTTTTGATTGAAACAGTTTGGGCAATTATACTTGCAGTCACAAGCCGAGATGAGTGCTCCCATAAAGGGAGCGTCCTCAACTCTCTCGGACTCTATAATCTTATAATTAATCTTCTGGTTTAAGCTGTACTCTGTCATCAAACTCAGCCTTCTTACCGTCATTATAGTTGTCGATGCAGCGAAGGTAACCTGTTATCCTCTGATAAAGCTTCAACGGCGCACCACAAACAGGACATTTGTCAACCTTATCTGCTATGTAACCGTGTTCTGGGCAATATCTATTTAAAGGCGAAATACTTACATACGGTACTTTGTATTCGTGGCAAACTGTGTCAATGATATTTTTCGCAGTCTCACCGCTAATCGCACCATCACAGAAAATGTGGATCACCGTGCCGCCCGTAAAGAGAATTTGCAAAGCTTCTTGGTGTTCAAAAGTTTCTTTGATACCCTTTATTTTATTTACGGGAATGTGACAACTATTTGTGTAATAAGGAGCTTTTGCCGTTCCTCTCGTTATAATATCTGGATAAAGTTCTTTGTCCTTCTTGGCAAGTCTAAACGCCGTCGATTCTGCGGGGCTGGCTTCAAAATTATAGAGATTGCCAGTTTCTTTTTGATATTCGAGAAGCTTATTTCTAATATGATTACCAACCTCCAAGCAGAAAGTCTTGCCTTCGTCAGTTAAAATGTCAATGCCTTCTCCAAAGAAATTTTCACATAAGCAATTCATTCCCACCACGCCGATGGTTGAAAAATGATTACGCATAGTGCCAACATATGTATCAAATGCTGGAATAAGCCTTGTGCCGATTACATTCTTCTGTAGCCATTCTCTCTTGATTTCAAGAGAATCCTTTGCAATATCAAGAACTCTGTCAAGCTCCGCAAAGAAAGCTTCTTTATCGCCCTTAGTCTCGTAACCTATACGGGGCAAATTGATTGTTACAACGCCAATAGAACCTGTACTGTCTCCGCTGCCGAAAAGACCACCGTTGCGCTTCTGAAGCTCGGTTAAATCCAGTCGGAGTCTACAGCACATACTTCTTGCGTCCTCTGGTTTCATGTCGCTATTGAGGAAATTTGCAAAGTAAGGATAACCATACTTACCTGCCATCTCCCAAAGAAGCTTGTTGTTGGGGTTGTCCCAATCAAATCTGTCGTGAATGTTATATGTAGGTATTGGATAAGCGAAAGGTCTGCCATTAGCGTCGCCTGCTATCATAAGCTCACAAAATGCTCTGTTAAACATATCCATTTCACGCTGACATTCCTTGTAAGTGAAGTCTGCAAAACCATCACCTATCATTGCATACTCGTTGAGCAAGTCTCTTGGTGGCGTTAAGTCAAGAGTAACATTTGAGAACGCTGGTTCTGCTCCACCACGAGAATTTGAGTTTATGCTGAAAATAAAGTTCTGCAATGCCTGTTTTACTTCGGAATATTTGAGTTCATCTTTTTTGATGAAAGGAGCAAGTAAAGTATCAACAGAACTAAATGCAACTGCGCCCATTATCTCATTCTGGTATACTGTTACCATGTTTGAGATTTGATTGAGTATTGAATCAAAGTGTCTTGCGGGTGCTGATGTCGGGATATTTGGAACACCTTTAACACCAGTGGTTATGAGTTTCTTTAAGGAATATCCACAACAGTACAGTGTCAGACCACCGAGATCGTGTATGTGTATCTTACCGTCAAGATATTCTTTTGCAATATACTCAGGATAAACTTCTCTCAGCCAGTAATCCTTTGAGACTTCGCCAACGATATATTTACCTAAACCGCCATAAGAATAAGGCGAGTTTGAATTTTCTTTTACTCTCCAATCCTGCTTTCTAAGGTAACCTTCGATAATATTTTTACTACTTTTCATGCTTTTGCTCCTTTCTTAACCCAAGCGATTGCTTCATTTTTGTTTAATAACTCTCCGTTTACCTCTAATACAGGAAGTTCATTTAATCCCATGTTTATCATAGTGTCTATGTCTGAGCACACATTGTAGCTCAGACCTGCCCTGTCTAAATCAGCTTTTAAAGCAGCACAATTGGGACAATCATTACTGTATAAAGTTATCATTTGGTATCACCCTTTCTCTTGCGTATCTCTTTGCCTTTTTATATTCAAGAACCTTGTCGCCTATAACCAATACAGGCAAGTTCTTATATCCTTTTCTTCTCGCTTCACACTCGCTATGTATCTCATACTCCACGCTCGTCTTATCAAGCAGATTAATCAGTTCTGTGCTCTCATAGCGGTCATCTACATACAAAATATTCATTACTTACCTCTCACTCTGTAATACCTATATAATCCGTCAATCCAATCGACTATATCATTCACGCCGTTCTGCACCTCATTTGGAATAACGAAATCGCAGAGTTCTTGACAATTGGCAAATGCTTTTTCATCATACTGCAACCGCTTCATTATCTGCTCATTAGTATCGCCACGTTCCGCCATTCTGCGGCTTGCTATTGAGCTGTCACAGTCGATGTAAATTGAGAGAATGTCCTTGTCGTGGTAGTTCTTGTAGAGTTGTATAAGACCTTCTCTATCTACCACGTAAATCTGGCAACCTTCAAGCATTTTGCGGGTGACAAAGTAAGCGTTGTTGTTGTATTCATTATAGGCTACA
Organism: Eubacteriales bacterium; assembly: GCA_045632345.1. Taxonomy (GTDB): domain Bacteria; phylum Bacillota; class Clostridia; order Oscillospirales; family CAG-272; genus RGIG2000. Next base: position 3,218 of record JAZQWM010000047.1, read on the forward strand.
ATGTCGTCTTGGAAGTCTGCAATCTGCTCTCGTGTTATAAAGGTGTGTGTATTAATGTCATTCTCGTCCTCCTCACGGACTGGACGTGTGGTGTATGATTTTGCCTGTACATAACCATATCGACGTTCAAGGCGACTGGCGATGGTAGATTTACCACTTCCCGACTTTGCCAATAAGCATAACAGTAATGGTTTACTCATTGTTCTCACCTGTTATCCAATCTGAATACGGCAACTTCTTTATCCAGTTACAAAACTCTCTCCATTCAGGGAGTCTGTGCGACTTGCGTTGCCTGTATATCGTTTTGAGTTGTCTATAATTAGTAGTCATTCCTGCGGTCAATTCAAAACCTGCGGGATTACTATATAATATTCGTAAATAATCTTCGGCTGTACGGTCAGCCAAATCTTTGCTGTTATACTCAGCCACGAGTTCTTTCATAATATCAATCACTCGCCAATCTACATATTCATTATAGGCTTCATCAAGGTTAAACTTTGTAATACGGTGCATTGTTGATTGACTTGAAATGAAGTCAATGAAGTGATACCTTTGCAACTCAACCCAAGCTTTATTGCTAAAGGTCAAATCAAACTGTACGATTATGCCATTAAGGAAATTATCGTGGGCTTCACCTAAACCACACATTGCAAGCTTGTCAGTGGTCTTAGTTACTTCCGTAGTGCAGAGACTTGTGTCCGTCTGCATAGGAAATTTACTACATCGCACAGCGTTTTCAAGTCCGTAGACTTTTACGTTTTCTACTTTCATTTAATTCTTCTCCATTCTTTCTCGTCGGAGTTTCTGCTTATATTCTTAATTGCGTCTGGATTGCCGCCAAATATAGCCGCCATTTCTTCTGCGGTCATTTGGCGTGTGTATACTGGCTGATTTTCGTTCTGCCAGTTCCTCATATCAATGTCACGCTCAAGCTCTTCTTTAACTTTTTGATTGTAGCTTGTTACAATATTTGCCATTCTTTCTTCCCCTTTCTCCCCGATGGGAAATCGGGGATTGTTTATTAATAGAAATAATTGCGAGTGCCATCACCGAAAAAATACAGGTAATTGCCAAACTCGTCTTGATGGTTGAAATAGTAGTCAACAGACTCTCTCACACTGTCGGTCACATTACTCCATTCATAATTACAGGCATAGTAACCGCTAAATTGATAGGGCTGTGTAAGAACACCCTCTATCGTGTTTGGGAACTGTGGACTATTAACTCTGTTCATCACACACGCCACGACGCAAGCCTTGTCATACACGCTTACCCAATCCGAGCCGTATTCTCTTGCTACAACGTTGTTTAGCAAGATACGCTCATAATCACTTATAGGCGCATTGTTCCATACTGGCTCTGGCTCAACCCACGCCGTAGTTGGTTCAATCACAACAGCAGTCGTCGGGATCTGCACTGTTGGTAGAGTCATCAAAACTGTCTCCGCCGTAGAAGTTATCGTTGTCGTGTCTGTGGTCGTAGATGATGTTGTTGAGTTGCTGACGGTAGTAACCGTCGTAGATGTTGTAGTACAAGTTGTACTCACCTCGGTTGTTGTCGTAGGCTGGACTGAACTCTTGCCTGTGTCCTTACTGTCGTGGCAGCCTGTTCCACAAAGCAGTAGGATTGAAACTGCACATACTGCTCCTCCTCTCACGAGGAGACTTCGGTAGCGAGAAGAAACTCTATTCTTCATTGCTCATCACCATTCCTTTCATTTGTTGCGAGTGTTACGAGGGATATAACACTAATTCGTTTCTTTGTCGAAGTATGACAAATTGGTGGTCGTTCCACCTTAATTATATTATACACCTAATTTCTTTATTTGTCAAGAGTTTTTTTAAAATTTTTCTTTGGGAATTTTAACTTCACACTCTTGATATTTCTTTGCCACGATAACCGTTGCCGATGAGTAATCCTCGTCCGATTTATAGGCAAGAACTATGGTGTCTCCACTTGCGTGACCAGTATAGTCAATGCCTTTGTCAAGGTTATTTACAGCGTCCTTAATCCACTCATTAATTTGCTCGTCATCTACGGGCTTGCCCTTGCTGTAGGAATAGAAATGCTTGGGGTACTCTACCGTATCAGCTGTAAGTTCAATACCTTCGCTCACATAAGTTCTTTCACCACAACTTGGGCAGTCAACCCACTCTGCACCATGCACACCAATATAAGGCTCACCACTAAATGTTTCACCACACCACTCGCACAACCATGTAGGCTCGTCGTCCATGACAAATATATCCTTGTGACAGCAGGGGCAAACAATGTACGCTCTCTCGTATGACGGCTGAATGTCACTCTCATAGTACGTGAGCTTTGAATTGCAATGCGGGCAAACCACATTA
>JAZQWM010000048.1:0-36315 GCA_045632345.1 Eubacteriales bacterium
CCGACTTGGTATTTAGCGCAGAAACCGAAAAAATGAGATTTTTCAGACGAAAAAATCTCAAAAATTTCAAGTTAATGTCAAAAAACGTTAAAAAATGTATCGAAATGCTATTTTAACATCAAAAAACAGGAGGGTTAATAATATGACCTATGGTTTTAACGATAACGATAAAAGCAAAGCCTATTTTAAAGCTATAAAAGCGATTTATCCAATAAATGATCTTAGAATAAAAGTTGAAGCAGCAGGACGTTATAATCTATCTTTTTATGATTCAACACGCAGAATAAAGCTGCCAGAAGATACGGATTTAACTAATTGTGCAGTTATAGTAAGTGCGAGCTTGTACGAAACAAAAGTAAGTTCGGAAATCATTGGAGATGTTGACATAGGAGAATACACATTTTATGGAGGGTATGACGAAGAAGATAACTTTTTCAGATATCCCTCAATAGCATACAAAGCGTCAGGTGTGGGATGGGCTAATTTTACAGGAATGGTTTTATTATTTGAATAATACTTATGGACAGAAAACAGGAGCTATTAAACCTGATCCAAAAATCAGGGGCAGACAACGACATAAAAGCCACTCAGCTAATTGAGGAAATAGTTTTTATCGAGGAACAGCTGATAGAGCTAAAAAAGCTGCCATTTATAAATATCAATCCTAATAACCCGATGCAGCAAAAAGCTACTCCTGCAGCTAAACAGTATAAAGAACTGTTACAGCAATATAATAACTCTCTGAGGCTGCTATTTAGGCTAAGCGGAGATTTAGGAGGAGAGCCTGAGGAGGAGAGCCCTCTGAGGCAATGGGCTAAAGCAAGGCAGGAGCTGTTATAAATGCTAATTAATGAGAGGAAAGTCTGGACGCCAGACAATAGCAATCTGCTATTATACAAAGCCACAATTGACGAGGGCAAAATATTAGTAGGACAGGAACTCTACATGGAGCTCGAAAACTTAGTGGAGGATTTATTTCATAATGATGATTATTTTTATGACACTGAGGCGGCAAATTTACGCATGGACTTTATGGAAAATTGCATTAAGCTCACTAAGTCACCCTATTACGGAATGCCAATGCGACTCATGTTATGGCAAAAGGCTATTACTGAGGCGTCCTACTCGTTCAAAATGGCGAGGGACTTTAAAGAGCAGCAAAAAATAATAGACAGATTTAAAAGGATTCTACTACTCATTGCTAGAAAAAATACAAAATCAGAAACCTGCTCAGGGTTAGGAAATGCTGAGTTTATCGTTGGTAACGAGGGCTCTGATATAGTGTGTAGCTCTAACGACGACGCTCAAGCGTCTATTGTCTATGATGCTATAGACACAATGAGACAGCTGTTTGACCCTAACGATCTAGATACTAAACGCAATCAGCGTTTTATTTTAAATAAAATCAACAATACAAAAATATGGAAACTCTCAAGCACTACACGCAATAAAGAGGGACGTAACATAGATTTTGCAATCATAGACGAAGTTCACGAAATGAAAGATAACGTAATTGTAAAATCTATAGAACAATCACAATCGTTAAAAGAAAATCCTAAGCTATTTGAGATTACGACAGAGGGTTTTGTCAACGATGGCTATTTAGATACCGAGCTAAAGAAAGCTAGAGCAATAATAAAAGGCGAGGATGATTCTATCGCAGCGCAGCGTTTTCTGCCGTGGCTATATACTCAGGACTCCGAACAGGAAATATTCCAGAGCGAGAGGAGTTGGCAGAAGTCTAACCCTACTATCGGGATCATTAAGAGATACGATTACTTGCGAGAGCAGGTAGATTTAGCCAAAACAAGTAAGGCTGATAGAATTTTTGTACTCTCAAAGGATTTCAATATAAAACAAAACGGCGTTGCGCAATGGCTCAATATTGAGGACTACACCTATAGCGCAACGTATGATATAGAACAATTTAGAGGCGGATTCTGTTTAGGACACGTCGATTTAGCGGAAACAACTGACCTATGTTGTGCTAAAGCTCTGGTAATGCTGCCAGAAGATAAAATTAGATACATAATTACTCAGTATTTTATACCACAAAGCAAGCTAGAGCCCGATAACGACGACCATAACGCAGGCGCTAAATATTCCGAGTGGGCTCAAAAAGGATATATCACAGTTTGTGAGGGTAACGATATAGATCTAACTATTGTTGCAGATTGGTTTTTTAGGCTGCAGAAAGAGCACGGCATAAGGCTATATAAATGCGGTTACGACCAGAAATTTGCTAAAGACTGGCTTCGCCAGATGGAGGCATATGGTTGGACTAAAGAGTACGGCGATATAGAAATGATTCTGCAGGATGCTAAGACTCTAAACAATGCTATTAACCTCGTGGAGGCTGATCTAAAGGCAAGACTCATAAATTATAACGAAAATCCTGTAGACAGATGGTGCTTTAGTAATAGCTGCCTAAAGCTGAACGAGGCTAGACAGGCAATAGTAATAAAGCAGGACGACACAAAGAAAATAGACGGCACTGTTACGTTAGTGTCCCTATACGAAATGTTTAGGCGATATAAGAGCGAGTTTAAGAAATTGACGGGAGGACGCTAGATAATGGAATGGTTCGACAAACTATTTAAAAAACAGCCTAAAAACACTCATTACGCATCAATGCTAAACGGGTTTACACCAATTTTTTCGCAGTTTGGGACTAATATTTATGCGTCTGATGTAGTTCAGCAGGCACTTAAATGTATTGTCGATGAAATGAAAAAACTAAACCCGTCTCATGTTAGATATACAGGCTCTGACCCTATTCCTGTTAAAGGAAACATCCAGAACGTGCTAGACAGTCCTAACGACCTTATGACTACTAGTGAGTTTTTGGAAAAAGTGGTCTGGCTGCTACTCCTAAACTACAACGTTTTTATTATTCCCACATATTACACATGGGAGGAGCAAGAAATAGACGAGTCCGGCAATAGGATTACAGTCGAACGCCGTCGTTATGAGTCGTTATATCCTATTAACCCTACTCAGGTAGATTTCCTAGAGGATTCTAGCGGCACACTTTTTGTTAAATTTTGGTTCGCAAACGGAGAAAACACGACTCTTAAATATGATGATGTAATCCATATTCGTTACAACTACTCAGTCAACGAGTACATGGGAGGCAATGCTGCAGGAGAGCCAGATCATACAGCTTTACTATCAACTCTAGATTTAAACTATCAGCTGTTGCAGGGCGTAGCTAAGGCTATGAAAGCAAGCTATGCGGTCAACGGAGTAGTTAAATATAACACACTGATGGACGACGGAAAAACCGAGGCAGCTCTGTTAGATTTAGAAAAAAAACTTGCTAATAGCGAAAGTGGATTTTTACCTCTAGACCTAAAGAGCGAGTTTACAGCGTTACCGCATACGTCAGCCATAGTAGACGAGAACACGCTCAAATTTATCGATGAGAAAATCCTACGTAACTTTAACGTTCCGCTGTGCATCTTAACAGGCGATTATACAAAAGCTCAATATGAGGCGTTCTATCAAAAAACACTAGAGCCTATTATCGTTGCTATGAGTCAGGCATTTACTAAGAAGATGTTTACTCGGAGGGCTCGCAGTTTCGGAAATCGTATAGAGCTCTATCCTAAAAAGTTAATCTTTATGACTGTAGCCGAGACGATTGATTTAGTTAATCTACTCGCTCCTACAGGAGGAATGTTGGAAAACGAAAAGCGTGTAGCGTTTGGGTTGAGTCCTCTGCCAGAGCTAGAGGGTAAGAGATACATGAGTCTTAACTGGATAGATGCTAATAACGCTAGTGAATATCAGGTAGGCAAGAACGACAACGTTAAAGTTGACATAGTAGACGAGGAAAAAGAGGAGGTTTAAAAATGGGCGTTGAATGGGGGAGAAATTCAGCAATATTGCAGTCGATTATTGACGGCACAGAGTACACTGACCCTCCTCAGAGTCATATCGAGGAGCTATTAATTGAATTAAAACAGATAATCGAGGCAGGAGGAGGCGGCACTGAGTCATATGATGGACTCTCAGGAAAACCTGCTATTAATAGCCATACTCTAGCCTCTGGAAACAATACATTAGCCGATTTAGGCATACAGGCAGCGCTAACTTTTGATTCGGTGCCTACAGAAAACTCAGACAATCCTGTTAAGTCCGGAGGATTATTTACAGCACTTGCAGGAAAGCAGGCAACATTAACTTTTGACGCTTCACCTACTGAAAATTCAGATAACCCTGTTAAATCAGGCGGAATATTTACAGCAGTTAAAGGCGTTAACGACAAGCTCTATAGCACTATTGCAGGCATTAGCCAAAATGCTAAAGGTTCTATGGCTTTAGATTCAACCATAGACCTTGATAATATACTCGTCAGCGGATTTTATGCCGTAAACAGCGCTACACATAGCCCGTTTACGAGCGCAGCGCTCATTGTTTGTGGAATAGATGCAAATAATTGTTTTCAGCTTGCAGCCGACATAGCTACAGGCGCAGTAAAAACAAGAGTCTGCACAGCCGGTACATGGACAACGTGGAGCGAGTCTAACAACATTATTCATGCTTAAAAGGGAGGTTTAACGATGGGAGATAAAAATAAGACACAGCGCAAGCCTCTAGAGTCTCGTAGCTACAGCTTTGAGGTTCGGGCAGAGGAAAGCGAAAGAGGAAATATCATAACAGGACGTCCTATAGTTTACGAGTCAGTAACAGATTTAGGATGGTTCGACGAGGTAATCGAGCGAGGCGCTTTAGATGGGGCAGATTTAACAGACGTTAGATTTTTAGTAAACCATGATACAAGCAGAATACCACTCGCTAGAAGTAGACGTAATAACGGCAATTCAACTATGCAGCTCATAACAGACTACGAGGGAATGGCTATAGAGGTGCTGCTCGACACAGAAAATAACTCAGAGGCTAGAGCTCTCTACTCAGCTGTGCAGCGAGGGGATATAACAGGAATGTCGTTTATGTTCTCAGTTGACGACGAGGAATGGGACGACCTAAGTTCTGAGCATCCTGTTAGGAGAGTAAAAAAGTTAGGAACGATAGTAGAAGTGTCTGCGTGCACGTTTCCTGCGTACACCGACACTACTATAAATGCTCGCTCAAAGGAGGCGTTGGACAATGCCCGTCTAGCTTTGGAAAAAGCCAGAGAGCAGCGTGACGAGGCTGTGGACACAGACTCAAACGAGTTAGAGCTCGAAAAAGCAAAGTTTATGTTTAGAACATTAATTTAACAGAGGAGGAAATCAAATATGCGTAAGAAAATTTTAGAGCAGAGATTAGCACGTCTCAACGCTAAGAAAGCTAAGTTAGTAGAGCGCTGCAATGCATCTACAGACGCTAACGAAGTTCGTTCTCTCACCGAGGAAATGGAGGACGTTAACGCAGAAATCAGAGAGACAGAGGCAGAGTTAGAGGCAATCGCCGCAGAGGGTACACCTGAGGGCTCAGCTGAGGGAGAAACAGAGGGACGCTCTAACATCCCTGCTAATGCTACTCTCGTTAATCCAGTTGCAAGTTTTGGCATGGGCGCAGCTCCTACTCAGGAAAGAGCTAACGAGGATATGTTTAGCTCTATGGAGTACAGACAGGCTTTTAAGGATTATGTGCAGCGTGGCGCAATGTCTGCTTTGATTCAGGACGGCATTAAGTATATGCAGAAACGTAATGGTAACGCAGCTAACACAGAGCAGTTAGGCGCTATCATTCCTAAGACTCTCATTCAGGAGTTTATCAACGAAGTTCGCAAGGTATACGGACAGCTTTACAATAAGACCCGTAAGCTCAACGTTCAGGGCGGCGTCAGATTTCCAGTTGGTGAGTTAGAGGCTACTTTCCATTGGATTTCTGAGTCTACAGTTAGCCCACGTCAGGACGGCGGGGAAATGGGAGATATTATGTTTGAGTACAACATCGGAGAGATTAGGGTAGCTCAGTCACTCCTCAGCTCAATCGTTGCGCTCGACCTGTTCGAGAGAGAGGTTGTTAATATCATGGTTAAAGCATATCTGCAGGCTATGGATATTGGCATCGTCAAGGGTACAGGTAAGGGACAGATGTTAGGCATCATCAATGATCCTAGAGTAACAAACGTAGTAGAGCTTACAGCTGCAGAAATCAATAACTGGACAGCATGGAGAAAGAAATTCTTCGCTAAGTTGCCACTCGGTTACAGAGCAGGCGAGTTTATTTTCCCACTTGCAACAGTTGACAGCTACCTTGAGACAATGGCAGACGCTAATAACAATCCTATTTTCCGTCAGGCTACAGGTCTTGAGGTCAATGACGGCGACGCTGCTAATCCTAACGGAACATTTTTCGGACGTGCTATTACACTCGTTGAACCAGATGTTATTGCTGATTTCGATACAGCAAGCGACGGCGATGTTATCGGCATCTATTGGCAGCCTGATCAGTACGCAATCAACACTAACCTCGAAATGGCTATGAAGCGCTATTTCGATGATGAGACTAACAAGTGGGTTAACAAGCTCATCACGATCGTTGACGGACGTGTACTTAATCCTAAGGGATTTGTTCTCATTAAGAAAAAAGCATAGCAGGGAGGTAGCAATATGGATAACAATGTTACAGCTCTAAAGGCTTTATACGTTGCTTTAGGCGGCAATCTTACAACAGTAGCAGACGTTAGCACTATCGCAGATATGATTAACGCTATCGCTACAGTAGTTCCTAGCGAATCAGGCTCTAGCCTGCCAGAAGTTACCGGAGCTAATAATGGACAGGTATTAACAGTAGTAGAGGGCGAGTGGGCGGCTGCAGCCGTTCCTACAGAGTTACCTGCTGTTACAAGCGAGGACAACGGAGACGTTCTCAAGGTTGTAGAGGGCGTTTGGGCTAAGGCAAGTTCATAAAATAATATAGGAGGAAAAAATAATGATTAATACAGAGAGAATTGTCCCTGTGATGGCGACAGATTTACTTACACTCTATGGAAATATCCTTAAAATTGCCAGTGTATCAGTAGCTGCATTGCAGGCTACTAGCATTGGAAAATTTGACGTAACAGCTACAGCAGCTGCATCAACATTGCTTGCAGCTGAGCCTGTTGAGACATTGGATTTTAACTCAGGCGTTTCGTCAGCTACAGTTTACTTTATCCCTGCTCTCAATTTTAAGGGATTCACAGTAAACGGAGCTGCAGCTACAGTATCAGGCGAAGTTGTAGCAGACGGCTCTACACTTTACACAGCTACTCTTGCAACAGGTACAGTTACAGTTGCTAAGGTAGGATTTTAGTTAAGATCATAGCGCTATAGGGCAATGCCCTATAGCGTAATTGGAGGTTTAAAAATGGCAGACGCAACATTATTAGCAAGTGTTAAAACCCTACTCGGAATTGAGGGAGAATATCAGGACGCTACTATTTCGGGATATATTGATGAGGTTGTGTCCTTTTTGTCTGACGCAGGAGTGAGCCCTGCTAATATATCGTCTGGCATTGTAGCTAGAGGCGTTTCTGACTTGTGGAACTATGGCGCAGCTGACGGAAAACTCTCTCCGTATTTCATGCAGCGAGCTACTCAGTTGAGCTATAAGTAAGGAGGGTGTCATGAAAACATATAAACCCTCATTCCCATATTCAACAGCTATAGAGCTGTTAATCCCTGTGTATGAGACTAAAAAGGGCGTTACTGTTAAAACATTTCCTGCAACTCAGGAGGGTATTAGATTGAACTGCTCTTTTAAGACATACGGAGGCACAGAAACGACTAGCAATGATGTGTATATTCTAGAGGACACAGCATACGTTGAAACGTGGTACCGTCCAGACATTACAGCAGACTGCAGAATTAAAGTATTATCTACAGGGCAGGTCTACGAGATAATGAACACGCCTGAAAATATTGATATGAGAAATCAGTTCTGCAAATTTAAAGTTCGGGCAGTGCGAGGAGGCGCTTAATTATGGCTAGACGTATTCCTAATCCACGAGGCAACAAGTGGAACAAGGGAGGAAAGTATAGACGTAATAAGTTTGGGTTAGATTTTAGTCAGTTTGAGGAACTGGCTGAGGAGCTAGACGGACTAGGCGCAGACTTGCAAGAAATTTTCGACGACGTTATGGAGCAGACAGCCGAAAACGTGCAGTTTGATGTTAACGAGGCTATGGATGCTAAAAATTTACCTGCTAAAGGACAATACTCTAGAGGAATTACACGAAAAGCAATTGATAAAAATCCTAAGCCTAGATGGAGTGGAACTATCGGCGAGGTTGGTTACGGATTCAGTAAAGAAAAACCAAACGCCGGTTCATGGCTCATTACAGGCACGCCACGAATGCAGCCTAACTATAAGCTAGAGAATATTTTTGTTAGAAAAACCTACAAAAAGCAATTAGTTAGAGACATTATGGAGTATTTAAACGACGCTTTAGAAATCATAGCAACAGGGGGTTAAATATGGTTGATAATTTAATCGAGCTGCTATCTACATTAGGTTATCCAGTTATTAGACAAGGCTCTTTAGCTCCTGACGAGGCATATCCAGACACGTTTTTTACTTTCTGGAACAGCGAGGAGGCAGCGCACAGCTTTTACGATAACGACGAGGTTAACACAGATTGGATTTTTCAGGTAAACGTATACTCTACTGATCCTGATTTAACCTATAGTCTACAAATAGAGGCTAGAACGCTCCTAAAGAGCGCAGGCTATGTTATATCCCAAAAAGGCTATGACGTCGCAAGCGACGAAATTACTCACACAGGACGTGGCATGGTAGTTATGTATTTAGAAAATCAAAACTAATAGGAGGTAAAGAAAATGGCAGACACTTCTCAGCAGATTTTTGAGTTTAGAGGCGTCGATAAGTTCTGTTTTGCAGAAGTAACAAAAGACGACTCTACAGGCTATGAGACTTCTACTCCTGTTCACATTCCAGTTCAGGAAATCGGTAAGTCTACAGATAGCTCTAGCGAGGCTCATTACTATGACAACAAAGCTATGATCGTAGTTAACTCTGAGAGCGCAGACACAATTACTTTAACCATTGCTCCACCTGCACTCGATAAGTTGGCTCAGCTGATCGGTAAGAGTTTCGATGCTACAACAGGAATGTTAGTAGACAGTCCTAGACAGAATAAGTATTACGCTATCACGTACCGCACAAAGGGTACAGACGGCGGCTATAGATACGTTTCTCGTCTCAAGGGACAGTTTAACATCCCTGAGGAGACATATCAGACAGAAAACGACGGAACAGACACAAACAACACACAGATCACCTTTACAGGCATCTATACAGAGCATGAGTTTGCAAAGGGCGTCTATGATGGTACATCATGGAGTCCTGCAGGCGTTAAGGGCATCGTAGTTGACGCTCGTTACGGATTAGCAGACGTCTCTGCATTCTTTGACGCTATCCAGACTCCTGATTCTATCGAGGTCAATCCAGAGCCTACAGTAGTTGACGTTACAGGAGTAACTCTTTCCGATTCAACAGCTACTATTACAGCAGGACAGACTAAGACTCTTACAGCTACAGTAGCGCCTGAGAACGCTACAGACAAGACTGTATCATGGAGCTCAAGTGACGAGGCAGTAGCTACAGTAGAGGACGGCGTTGTAACAGCAGTAGCAGCAGGAACAGCTACAATTACTGTTACAACTACAGACGGAGGTTTTACTGCTACCTGTGCAATTACAGTAGAGGCTGCAACAGTCGCAGTTACAGGAGTTACTGTATCACCTGAGACTGATACAATCTCCGTTAGCGATACAATCACACTCACAGCGACAGTAGCGCCTGAGAACGCTACAAACAAGACTGTAACATGGAGCTCAAGCGACGACGCTATCGCTACAGTTACAGACGCAGGCGTAGTAGAGGGCAAGTCTGCAGGAACAGCTACAATTACTGTTACTACAGAAGATGGCAACTTTACAGACACAGCAGCAATAACAGTTTCATAATGTTTTCCTTTTGGGGCGGAGGTTGCTCCGTCCCTACTTTTTAAAATCTGCGTAGACTATGCGCATATTATGCGTAGGCTTTGCGCATAAATGAGGGAGCTTAATATATGGCAAGTATTAAATTAAATATCTATGACAAGCACGACAAGCGCAAAATCGAAAAAACTTTAGAGGCTGACGGCTACGACCTTATGATGGGTACAGTAGACGATTTTATCAATATTATTGATCTCGATAAGATTAACGATAAAACTGAGGTTGCTAAGATGGCAGCTAAGGGATACAAGCAGCTCAAGCCTCTAATTATGGATATATTTCCTGAGTTACAGGAGGAGGACTATAGACAGATTAAGGCTAACGATTTAGTTAGATTAATTGTCCAGATAGGAACATCTATTATGGAGTCTATGGACATTTTAGCTAGTTCAAAAAACTAGCAGGGGACGTGTCAGGGATTACTAGCACGTCCATATATGACCTATTTTTTGAAATGGAAATGTCATTGTGCGAGAGATTTCCGGCTATGACTCCTCTAAGCATTAGAAAAGAGAGAGCTGTAGACGTTTTTAGGCTAATTGTGCGCTACGCAGGTTATGCCAAAAAACAAAGTAAGAACGCAGGAAAACCTAAAATTATTAGACGTCCTGCAGGTGATACATGGTTTTAGGAGGTTGAATTATGCCTAACGAAACAACCGCAAAATTTAGCGTTGATATTTCAAATCTAAAAAAGGGCATACAGGAGGCAAACAGACAAATTAAACTCGCTAATGCTGAGTTTAAAGCTGCGTCTGCCTCTATGGATAAGTGGAGCGACTCAACCTCTGGACTAGCTGCTAAGATTGAGCAGACTGATAAAGTATTAGCAGCGCAGAAAAAAATATTAGCCTCTTATAAGCAGGAAATGGAGCTCGTTATTGAAAAATACGGCGAAAATTCTAAAGAGGCTGATAACGCAAAAATTAAATATGAATATCAGCGAGCAGCGGTTATTAAATCCGAAAAGGCTCTTGCAGACTATACAAAAGCTCTTGAAGAACTGGAAAAAGAGCAGGCAGCAAGCGCTAAAGAGGCAGAAAAGCAGTCTAATAGTTTTAACTCGTTAAAGAAAACTATAGAGGCTCAGGAGTCAGATTTAAGCGCTTTAAAATCCGAGTACGCTAACGTCGTATTAGAGCAGGGACGTAACTCTGCCTCAGCTAGAGAACTTGCTGCAGAGATTTCTAAACTCTCTAGCGATTTAAACGAAAATAAAACAAAGCTCTCAGAGGCTGAGGGAGCAGCTGATAAGTTCGACGAGTCGTTAGAGGAAACAACAAGCGGAGGACTGTCAGTTTTTACTGTCGCTGTCGGTAATCTAGTAGCTGATGTTTTATCTAGTCTCATAAATTCTCTAAAGGACGTAGTAGCCGGCACAGTCGAGGCAGGAAAAGCTTTTGATAAATCTATGTCTCAAGTTGGAGCGGTTTCTGGAGCTACAGCAGACGAATTACAGGCGTTAAGAGATAAAGCTAAAGAAATGGGCTCTACAACTAAATTTACAGCTAGTGAGGCGGCTGACGCTTTTAATTACATGGCTATGGCAGGATGGAAAACTGAGGATATGCTAAACGGCATTGACGGCATTCTCCAATTAGCAGCGGCATCAGGTTCAGATCTTGCTACAGCGTCAGACATAGTAACAGACGCATTAACAGCTATGGGCTATTCTGCAAAAGACGCAGGCAGATTGTCGGACGTAATGGCGGCAGCCTCATCAAACGCAAATACCAATGTTGAAATGATGGGAGCAACGTTCCAATATGCAGCTCCTATCGTTGGCGCTTTAGGTATGAACATGGAGGACACAGCCGTCGCTGTCGGATTAATGGCGAATGCAGGAATTAAAGGCGAAAAAGCAGGAACGGCTTTAAGAAGTATATTGACAAGACTATCAACAGACGCAGGAGCTACCGCTAATAGTTTTGGCGCTCTGGGAACACTGACCAATGAGCTTGGCGTTGAATTTTATAACACGGACGGAACAGTCAGAAATTTAAGCGACATTATAAACGAGTCAAGAACGGCATGGTCCGGACTGTCAGCTGAGCAGCAGACGAGCTATGGAAAGGTTATTGCAGGACAGGAGGCTTTGAGCGGATGGCTTGCAATAATGAATGCTGCTCCGGAGGATGTAGATAAGCTGACTAAGGCTATTGAGGGCGCAGATGGTGCAGCCGAAAAAATGGCTAATACAATGCTCGACAATTTAGGCGGTGATATGACGCTGTTACAATCTAAATTAGAGGGAGTTCAGATTGCAATATACGAAAAATTCGAGCCTGCTTTAAGGGATGGCGTTAAGGTCTTAGATAAGCTGTTAGACGCTGTTGATTTTGTTGTAGACCATAGCGCTGAGTTTGTAGCAGCCTTAGGAGCTATGGCGGCAGGCGTAGCCGCATATGTAGGCTACACAACGGCTCTAAAGATTATGCAGTTAGGATGGACAGGCGTTACAGCAGCCATTAAAGGCACAGCAGCTGCTCAGTGGATTCTAAACGCTGCTATGAATGCTAACCCAATAGGAATAGTTATAGCTGCTATTACAGCACTTGTTGCGGCGTTTGTGATTCTTTGGAATAAGTCAGAGGCTTTTAGAAATTTCTGGATAGGACTATGGGACACAATAAAAGAAACAGCCGGCGCAGCATGGGAGGCTATTAGCGGATTCTTTAGCGGTGCATGGGAGGCTATTAGCGATACATGGGGCAACCTCACAGAGTGGTTTAGCGAAAAATGGGAGGCTGCTAAAATCATATTTAGCACGATTGCAGAATGGATTAACGATAATATCATTCAACCGGTTTTGACATTCTTTGAGCCTGTTATCAGTTTCTTTAGAACGTTGTTCGAGATCATAGCTCAGTTAGGCGCAGGATGTTGGGAGATCATAAAACGGGCGTGGATAATGGCTGTTACGTGGTATTGGGAGACAATTGTTCAGCCTTTAATTGAGCTCTTTACTAAGCTGTGGGATGGATTAAAAGAAAAAGCCTCTGCAGCATGGGAGGGAGTTAAAGCAGTTTGGGGCATTGTTACAGACTGGTTTAATACTACAATCATACAGCCAGTAACAGGATTCTTTAACGATTTATGGAGTGGACTTAAAGAGCAAGCCTCTGCAGCATGGGAGGGCATAAAATCAGTATTTAGCCCTGTCGCAGAATGGTTCAGGGATAAGTTTAGCAAGGCATGGAAAGCGGTTAAAGATGTTTTTTCTGTTGGAGGCAAGATTTTTGACGGCATTAAAGAGGGTATCGTAGACGCTTTTAAGACTGTAGTTAACGGAATTATTAAGGCTATCAATAAAATTATTGCTATTCCGTTTAATGCTATAAACAATACGCTCGATAAAATCAGGACAGCAGAGATTTTAGGCATCAAGCCATTTGAGGGACTAATTAGCCGTTTTGATATTCCTGAAATACCACTTTTAGCACGAGGCGGTGTTTTGAATAAAGGACAGTTAGCTCTGTTAGAGGGTTCAGGAGCTGAGGCTGTTATACCTCTCGAAAATAACAGAAAATGGATAGCAGCAACAGCCAGATCGTTAAAGCAGACGCTCATTAATGAGGGACTTGCAGGAGCTGCGTCAGCTACAGCAGTAGTAAATAACACTTATACATTTACTCAAAACAACACAAGTCCTAAGGCATTAGACGCACTCTCCATTTATAGAGAAACAAGCTCGCTTTTATTCTCTGCGCAAAATTTATAAGGAGGCTATTAGATGTATAGTTTAATCATAAAAAACAAAGATGGTTTAAAGCTAGAATTTAATAGCCTTAGAGCTGCTTACAATATCACTAACATTAAGGGGCTCTATCCTCCTAAGACTACGATTAATACTAGTCAGTCAGCTCTCGTAGATGGCTCAACGTTCAATAGCGCTAAGGTTAATTCCAGATCAATCAATATGGCGTTCACTATTGAATATCCTGTAGAGTCTAACAGGCTTACGATATACAAAGTTTTGCGTCCTAAAGAGCCTATCACTATGTATTACAAAAGTAGCAAGTTAGATGTATATATCGAGGGCTATGTAGAGTCTATAGAGGTTGGACACTTTGACGTAAAGCAAAAAGCAACTATTAGTATTCTATGCCCTCAGCCATATTTAAAAAGCGCTGCGGCAGTAATAGACGAGTTAAGTAACCTGATTAGATCATTTCATTTTCCGTTCTACAATCCTGTAGATGAGCAGGATTTAGTTTTTGGACATATTGAGGACACTGCTCAGGCTATCGTTGTTAATAACGGAGGCATTGAGACAGGTATAGTTATAGAAATTTTCTGCAAAAACAACGCTTTTAGCAATCCAACAATATACAACTACGACACTCAAGAGTATATAGCTTTAGACTATACTTTTGAGGTTGGAGAGACAGTAGTAATTAATACAGTGCAGGGCGAAAAGAGTATAACATCCATTAAAAACGGAATACGTACAAATATATTTAACTCTCTAGTCCTTGGCAGTACGTGGCTACAGTTACCGGCAGGCGGCGCTACATATGTTTATACAGTAGAGCCTAGCGGCTCAGAGCAGTTTGCAGAAATAACTATTAGTCATAATGATTTATACGAGGGGGTATAGCATGAGCAAAGTAATATATCCTATCGTTATGGATAGCCAGTTTAATAGAATAGCGTTAATTGAGGGCTATCAGTCGCTAATCTGGACTACGAGATACTACGACCATGGAGATTTCCAACTAACGGCAGCTGTAACGGCTGAGCTGCTAGAGCTGCTAAGGATTGGAAATTATATAGTCAGGGACGACGACGAGAGCGTCGGCATAATCGAAAAGATAGACGTTAGAATAAGTGAGACTAACGAACAGGTGTTAACAGCCTCCGGACGTTTTCTAACAGCTATACTAGCCAGACGTATAATAGCAGAGCAAACACAAGTAGATAGCAGAGTTGATACTGCTGTCAACAAGCTAATAACTGACGCTATTATCTCTCCTGACATTCCAGAAAGAGCAATAAGCAATTTCAAGTTAGGGACATATTCTATAGACGACACTATAGAGGCGCAGTACACAGGGAAAAACCTTTATGAGGTTATATCCGCAATAGCTCTGCAATATGGCATAGGTTTTAAGATAATCCTAGACGACAACAACGATTTTGTTTTTAGCCTATACAGAGGCGAGGACAGGAGCTATAACCAGAGCTCTAACCCATATGTTATATTTAGCAACGTTTACGATAATCTTATAAACGCAGAATATCAGCGAGACGCTACTAATTACGTTACAGCCGTCCTTGCTGCAGGAGAGGGCGAGGGAGCTGATAGGAAAACTATATGGGTACAAAACTCAGAGGAGCCTACAGGCTTAAATCGTTTTGAGTATTATGATGACTCTCGTAATATAAGCTCTAACGATGGCGAAATAAGCGAGACAGATTACTATAATCAGCTTGCAGAGGCAGGCAGAGCAAGCCTAACAACGTATCTAACAAAGTTTGCAGGCGAGGTTAACTTTAGCAATCTAGAATATAAGCAGGACGTGGACATAGGCGATATATGCGTAATAGAGGACACTGATTTAGGCGTTAGTATTAACGCCAGAATTATAGAGATAATTGAGTCTATTGACGAGTCAGGTAAATACTCAATTATTCCTACGTTTGGAGATTAAAGGGAGGAGAGCATATGGCTATAAAAAGTTATTTTTTCGACGCTGTAGCTAATCCGGACGGCACATGGGACAGAACGTACTCTGCAGAGGATTTTAGTAATTACTTAAATTTGCTTGTAGGTTCTGGCGTATTCCCTAATCCGTCTACTAACTTGCAAGTTACAGCAAGCACTGGATTAGATTTAATTGTTAAATCTGGATCAGGTTGGATTAACGGACGCAAAGTGGAAAGCACAACAGATATTGTTTTAACTCTCGACAATGCAGATGTGTTAAACGGCAGAATAGATAGAGTTATTTTCTATTTAGATTACGAGGCTAGAACGTTTGGCATCGAAATTAAAAAGGGTACAGCCGCCGCTGATCCAGAGCCTGCGGCACTAACTAGAACAAGCTCGCTAATCGAGTATTGTTTAGCGGACGTATCTGTTGCAGCTAATGCTCAGACGATAACAGACGCTGACATAACAGATATGAGAGCAGACTCTACTGTTTGTGGATGGGTTGCAGGACTGATTCAGCAGGTAGACACATCTACACTTTTTAACCAATGGCAAACAGCCTATGAGAATTATTACGCTCAGATTAATCAAGAGCTAAATGAGTTTATGCAGACTCTGACGGAAACTCTGAGAGTTAACACATATCTAACTAGCTTTAGAGTAGATACTACGTTAGACTCCTCAAGCACAAGTACTGTTGAGAGTGGCAAATATATTTATCCAATAACGTTTAGTCCTACTAACTATGTTAGAGACATTACAGACGTTATTAAGGTTTATATTAACGGATTATTAGGAATACCTAACGTTGACTACAAAGTTAACAGTTCTAGTTCTACACTCATAGTATCTATTATTTTTGCTGAGGAGCTCACAGCTGAGCAGGACATTACTATCGAGGTTCTAAAAACTGAAATAGGCATTGCAGCAATGGTTGACTCAAACGGCAACCAGATTGTAACTAATAACGGAGATAACATTAATATAGGAGGTTAGAAAGATGGCTGATAAAAGAATTATACAGTTAACAGAAGAAACTGACGCAGCGTCTGGCGATTTTTTGGCAGTTGATAACGCCACAAATGGAACTAAAAAAATATCTGCACAGAATCTACTAAAAACAAAAGAGAACGCTGCAACAATTAAAACAGCTACACTTGCTGCAGGCTCTACTACAGTTACGTTTACTGAAATACCAACAACCGGCAATAATTTGATTGACGTATATACAAGCGTAGCAGGATTAGACTATACCGCCGTAGACGATTCAACATCTGGACAGCTCACATATACATTTGAGGAGCAGGAGAGCGCAGTAACTGTATATCTAACTATTAGGGAGGTGAGCTAATGGCTAATTTATTTAGATCATCAAAGGTGGGCTCTGGAGGAGGACTAGCTGTAGATTCTTTAGTTGTAACTCAAATGCCTAATAAGACACGTTATCTAGTTGGAGAAAACTTGAATTTGTCAGGGGTAGAAGTTACTGCAACAGCAGATGTATTAAGTGGAAACGTTACAAGCGTTGCAACTTTTAGCCCTCCTAATGGCACTCAATTAAATACGCAAGGCACTCAACAAGTTAATGTTGCATACCATGAAGCCAATACTTTTTTTAACGTAAGTGTTATTGTAAGAGAGCTTCTCAAAAAAATACCATATAATTTTTATCTTGGTGCAGCCGTTGTTTACAATAATGAAATTCATATTTTAGGAGGCAGCGGAAACCCTACTGCACACTATAAGTTTAATGGCTCTACATGGGAATCCGTTTCAACTTTACCATATAGTTTTTCTCATGGTGCAGCCGTTGTTTACAATAATGAAATTCATATTTTAGGAGGCAGCGACAATGAAACAAAGCACTACAAATGGAATGGTTCATCATGGTCAAGCGCCTCAACTTTACCATATAGTTTTTCTTCGAGTTGTGCGGTTGTTTATAATAATGAGATACATATTTTAGGTAGCCAGACTAGTAATTCTCATTATTCACACTACAAATGGAATGGTTCATCATGGTCTAACGTCTCAACTCTACCATTTAGTTTTTATTCGGGTTGTGCTGTAATATGTGAAGGATATATTCATATCATCGGTGGAAATGGTGCTACAAAACATTACAAATGGAATGGTTCATCATGGTCTAATGTCTCAACTCCGCCTCATTATTTTGTAAACAGCTCAGCTGTAGTATTAAACGACGAAATTCATGTTTTGGGCGGTGCAAGTTATGTGACTGACCATTACAAATGGAATGGTTCAACATGGTCGAGCGTCTCAACTCTGCCTTATAGTCTTGAGGGTGGTGCTGCTTTAATACAAAATGGAGAAATCTGTATTTTAGGAACAGCTATTACTAATTACCAAAAATATGATGCGCAGTGGGACGGAACAGATTGGACTGTACCAATAAATTAATTTTAATTGTTAACAACACTAGCCATAGTTGTTATACAAAAAGTCCTCACTTGCTTTTAACAGGTGGGACTTCACTATGCGCATTTAATGCGTATTAGTAATTAAATTGATTTAAAGTTAAAAGCTCTATAAGCTCAGGATTCTCTACTATATCAACTAAATTGCACTCTAACGCCTTGCAGAGCCTAAGTAGCGTTACTAGCTTGCATCCGTCTATAGATCTAAAACCCTGCTCATATTGAGCATACTGCGCAGTGCTAAGACTGGCTCGCTCAGCTACTTCTTTTTGAGTGAGTCCAGACGCTAATCTAACAGATTTAAGTTTAGTTTGAGCCTCATATATTGGGGCTCTTTTTTTATTGTTTTCCATAAAACCTCCTAAAAAGTAAGTAAATAAGTTTATTTATTTTATATAGCAATTGTAACATAATGATTATATAGCAAAAAGTATATAAACATACAAAACACAGGACGGATATTTGTCTATATTGTCAATGGTAATATATATCATTTGATATATAATAGTATTATCAGTTAAAGCAATAAACACTTTTGGAGGTATTCAATAATGACTATTAAATCACTTAAAAACATTAAATTTAGAGACGCATTCGGCGTCTATACGTTCTCAGGACGTAACAATTACGCTCTCTATGTTGAGGGTAAGGGCTTTGTTAGTCTGGACGGCGGCAAAAATCCATATAGCCCACAGGGCGGCAAAAAAGCCTTAGAGTCAATTTTGGCTACAGGCTTTTGCGGCGAGGTTGATTATATTCAGCCTGTCGCTTAAATTTATAATAAGCCAGAGCCTAGAGCTCTGGCACACAATAGGAGGATTTAAGATGTATTTAGTTTATAAAGGACATTATGATTATATCCCTGTAGAGGCAAACACTGAAAAAGAGGCAGCTGTTGCTCTGGCAAAAACGTTAGACGGCGGCAGCGTATGGGATCAGGACAAAGAGGATTTTATTTTTGATTGGGGAGAGATAGAAGAAAAAGAGGGCAATTAGCCCTCTTTTTTAATGCTTATGTATGCGCATTGTATGCGCTTATTATGCGCAATCTATGCGTATTAATTACAGTGTTCGTCAATCCACATCTGAACTATAACTGATGCAGACAGCCCTTTAGAACTAGCGTAAGCTATGAGCCTGTCCTTGTAGTCCTGCGATAAAGAAATATTCATAGCAACTTTACGATTAGATTTTTTCATCCCTTTTAATGAGGATTCTATAGTCGTCTGCTCCTGAGCTCTGGCTGCAGCATCTATAGAAAACATACTCTGTTTTTTAGGCATGGTTAAGCGTTCCTCCTATCTTTAAGATTGAGCTCGTACTTAATCGAGCCGTAAATATACTCAATCTGCTTGCATCCAATATTAGACGGCTGATATTCTGCTAAAGCCATTCCGCAGGCGCCTGCCTGATTAAAAGCAGTTGTATCTGCTAATATGGCTGTCTTTAAATCGGGATAGCGAGCGTTAAACCATGCTATAAACTCTTTAGTTATATTAAACCTGTTCCACCTGTTAAAAACATAAAGAGTAGGAACGTGCTTATAATTTTCTAATATCTGTATCATGCGCTCTAGAGGAGCTGCGTCCCTGTTTGAGATCATTGTAGGAACTATTATAAAGTCTGCCTGTTCAATCCATTTAGCTAGATTACTCTGTAAAGCTCCGGCTGTGTCCACGATTGAAACAACAGCGTCAGGGATTTCTGTAGTCTGGTGGATAGCTGAGCCCTGAGCGTCCAGATCATAAAAGTTAAACGGGATTGCGTCACGTTCTAGCGCAAAGGCGAGCTCGTCGGCTATAAGCGTTTTTCCTACGCCGCCTTTTTGATTACAAATTAATACAGTTTTCATTTTTCAATATTCTCCTGTCATTTGATAGTAATGCGTATTGTATGCGTATACATTGCGTATACTGTGCGCATAAATATGTTTTAACACTCTTAAAAAACGATTGCAAGACATTTTTTTGACCGGATTAATAAAAATCGATGGGCGCTATGTGGGTAAATTTCAAAATCTAGGAACTTTAGAGCCAAAGACGATAAAATATAAGGTTAAACAAAAATAAAGCCTCAAAATTGAAATTTAAGGCTGTGTTTGTTGTATTGTATTAACTTTTAGCTCCAGAATGATATAATAGAGCTAGTCATTTGATAGAGAACTTCTTTCTTAAAGTCAAGTCTAAATCCTCAGAAAAACACCCGTAACGCTCGACGGGTGTTTTTTTGTTGTGTAATAATACTCATGGAATTTTGCAGAACGCAAATAATTTACACAAGATATTGTATTTATATACAAAATACGATAAGGTGTAGGAGTGTTTGACAAAAACGAGCCTCATATTTTGGCTAATAAGTCAGATGTGAAGTTTTTGTGAAACCGCTACAATAAAGGTAAAACAAGCGATATATTAAAAATGCAGCTAAATAAACGTTATCTATCGGATAAACAGATATTCATCCGATTATTCAAGATAGCGTTTATATAACGCTATCTTTTTTATTATATCACATTATTTTTACTAGTTTTTGGAGGCGATATAGCAGTGGGATATAAGCAACTGGCTGTAAAGATGATTTATGCAGAAAAAGACACTAAAGATATAGCCGAGATTTTAGGCATATGTTACCAAACGGCATGGCATAAAGTGCATTTTAAAAGACCTTTTACGCTCGAGGAAATCAATATGTTGTGTAGTCCGTTGGATATAAAGAGCTATGAAATATTTGACGTTTTTATGTAAGTGACTTTTTACAGGGGGGGTAAGAGTTATGGTTAAAAACGCAATTCAAAAAGAGTACACAGTAGAGGATTGTATAAGACTTTACGAGCGATACGGCTACAGCGCAATCGTTAATGATGGCAAGCTGTTAGGATTCGTGAGAGAGCCTAGAGAGTCCTCAGATGGACGTTTAGAAATTATATGGTTAAATGCTGCCATTTAATTTAGTGATTTATACCACACAAAAATAAAAGCTCTGTCCTAATTGGTCGTTAGGGCGGAGCAAAGGGGGCGTCTATGTATTCTAATTACTTTCGTCGGAGCAAAAAGAATAAGTATAACGCAAAGTCCATTGAATTTGATGGACTCCATTTTGATTCGCAAAAAGAGGCGCTCAGATATAAGCAGCTCAGATTTTTACAGAATGATGGAATTATATCGGATATACGTAGACAAGTCAAATTTATATTAATTCCAACACAGAGAGAGCCGGCTACAGTTGGAAAGCGTGGAGGGATTAAAGAGGGTAGATTACTAGAACGAGAGTGCAGCTATATTGCTGATTTTGTCTATACAGTTAACGAAACAGGCGAAACAGTGGTAGAGGACACTAAAGGTTTTAAAACAAAGGACTATCTAATCAAAAGAAAATTAATGCTATTTGTCTACGGCATCCAGATAAAAGAAATCTGAAAAGGGAGAACTATTAAGAAATGGCAAAACGCAAAAAGAAAAGTCTAGCGACACATCAACGTAAGAAACGCAAGAAACAGCAGCAGGAGAACGTAAAAAGGGGAGGAAATAATGAGCGTAATCAGGGTTAACAAGAATAAAAACTATACGACGATCAGTAATGTTGCGTTGCGAGATAGAAACCTATCCTTTAGAGCTAAAGGGTTACTGTGCCAGATGCTCTCATTGCCTGAGGATTGGGACTATTCAATCAAGGGACTCGCAGCCATAAGTAAAGAGGGAGAAAAAGCAGTTAGAACTGTTCTAGCAGAGCTAGAGGCTGCAGGATATTTAGTCAGGACAAAAGTAAGAGGCGATAGCGGACGCTTCACATCAATTGTTTATGACATTTTCGAGGAACCTCAGACAAATGTCGAAAAAACTGAGGAAAATCAAGAGGTTTCACCATGTGCCCAAAAAGGACAAGTGGAAAAAGGACAAGTGGAAAAACGACAAGTGGAGAGGGACATACAACTAAATAAAGAATTACTAAATAAAGAATTACTAAGTAAAGATGTATGTAAGAAAGAAAGCTCTGCGGCGAGCTCCTACAACGAGATAATACAAAGCTATGATTTAGATCCTAACTTGCAGCAGGCTCTCATTGAATATATTAAGATGCGTAAATATATTAACGCTCCTCTGACTGACTACGCTCTCAGAACGTTAATTAACAAGCTATTAACTTTAACCTCTAATCCTGAGGAGCTACTAACCATTGTTAATAATGCTATTCATACAAATAGCAAAACATTCTATCCACTGGCACAGGCTAAAGAAAATAACAGACGCTGCAATTACAAGCGTGAGACGTCCAGAGATAAACAATACGAAGAACTTGAAAACATGATACAAAGCTCTGCAGCTCGTGCGCTAGATCCTAAACGTAACAATATCATTGTCAGCTGACGGAGGTTAAGTAATGGTTAAAAAATGTCCACGTTGCAAACAATACAAAGAGCTCTGTCCGTCTAACTTTAGGACAGACCCTAAGACTGGCGACTATGTTACATACTGCAGACCATGTGAGGCAGCCTATACCAGAGAGTACAGGGAGAAAAAGAAAATTGAGCATATGGAGCTATTGTTTAGGCGTATTACTCGGCATTTATCCGAGGAGGAGACAGACTATATTCTCAAGAGATTAAAAAAGCTATGGAGCAATGAACATGAAAAGTAATCCGTTTGAAAATTATGTATGCGACGGACAGATGGAGCTCGCAGACTATCTTAAAGACGTAGAACGAGTGCAACAGCCGGAAAGTTATAAGCGAAAGCCATTGATATATCATATGGGACTCTCAGCCTATTACTTTCAGTGTCCGTACTGCAGAGCAGAAAATAGCGAGGCTCGAAACTATGAGGGCTTATATTGCAAAGTTTGCGGCAAATACTTTGACGGAGTTATAGAGCGCAAAACAAAGGATTTAATTGAGTGCGAGGAGCAATTAGGTTCCTCAGGTGGAGCCGTATATAAAGGCGAGGACGGAAAATGGCACTATAGCGATTTAGAGACGCAGCAGAGGAAACATGAAATATAACTACGAGGTTAAAGAAATAACAAAAGAACAATGTCTGCAGATGGTTCAAAAATACCACTATTCCAACACTCTACCACGATTAAATAAGCATTTTCTAGGATTTTTTGTGGGGGGGTGCTAGTAGGAGTGATAACGCTCGGTTGGGGAACTAGACCACTGCATACAATCAAAAAGCTATTTCCTACTCTGGAGACAAAAGACTATTTCGAGATAGGTCGTATGTGTATGACTGACGAAATGCCACGAAATAGCGAAAGTCAAATGTTGAGCGCTTGCGTTAAGTGGCTCAAACGAAACTGTCCAGAGGTTAAAATCCTCTTTACATGGGCGGACGGAATGTTAGGGAAATGCGGCTATGTATATCAGGCAAGCAATTTTATCTATACCGGATTCGTTGGAGGCGAGTTTTATCTCAAGGACGGAGTAAAAATTCATGTACGCTCAATGAAACAAATACTCTGCAACGACTATAGAAATGACAAGAGGTTAACAGTTAGACCTACGCTAGAGCAAATGCGAGAGCTAAACATACGTCACTATAAAGGCAAGCAGTATAGGTATATATATTTTCTGTGCAGCAGGACGGAGCAGAAACGATTAAAAGAAAGCTGCTTAGAGCCGTTAGATTTAGCCAGACCTAAGGACAAGGATTTAGAGTGGAGAGTCAAGGATATAGACTCCGGAAAGTGGGTTAAATGCGATAAACCTAAATACGTTTCTGATCTGACGAAAAAATATATTGATTCGTTTGCAGCAGTCGAGAACGACTACGAGCAAATGACAATATTTAGTTATATTAGCTAGGTTTTAAAGGGGGTAGTTATGAAAATAAAAAGAATAGTGTTAACAGCTCTGTTAACTCTATCGCTCGCTATGGGGGGGAGCATAGAGGCGCAGAGCAAAACAGCAACTATTGAACCTGTGCAGGGAAATCCGTTTGTTGAACCGGCTAGAATGAGAGTCAGCTGCTACTGCGAGCATGGAACGACAGCAACAGGAATAAGAACACGCTACGGCATTGCAGCAGGGCGTAAAGAGTGGCTCGGATATGTTGCAGAGTTAAACGAGATTAATCCAGACGGCAGCGTTGGAGATTTTGTAGGCTTTTTTGAGTTTTGCGATACTGGCGCAGGCATGGACACGGACGGAGACGGGCGAGGCGACAGCATCAAAAACGGGCAGTCTATAGACGTATGGATTAACTCACTTGCTGAGGCGTATGACTGGAGAGACAAGTACGGAGACTATATGTACGTCAAAATAATTAAAGGGGACGGCTAATGGCAGACAAGCTAATTGTAGTACAGGAAAAAAACTACGAGGTTTATACGTGCTCAGGCAAACGGATAACAGTTAAAGCTGCTAGTGTAGTTACGTTTATTGAGGCAGGAGACGTGCTATTTTATGACCTAAAAGGCAACATAGCAGCGTCGTTTCAGCTGATGAATATTGAGGGTTGGAGGGTTGTTGAATGATATGTATATGCAGAATTTGCGGCAGAGAGTATGAGGGACGAGCCGGAGGCTGTATCTGCTCGGAGGAATGTAAAAAAGAGGCTGCCAGACGTCACCAAAAAGAATACCGGACGAAACATCCGGAAAAGGTAAAGGCGTCGTATATCAAGTGCATGAGCAAGAAAAGCCATAAAGATAGAGCTGAGGATATGTTATACGCCTATGCTGCCAAAAGCTGCGATAACATCAAAAAAGAGGGCTCTGCTCCTCAGGTGAATATCGTTAGAGCTCGAAAACACAAGAAAATACCTCACGACTCGCTATGGGCGGTTAAATACGATGCAGCAGACAGAGCTACTAAGCTGTCCATGTTATCAGGAGCACTAAGTAAGTTAGATATAGCGCATTTAAGCTACGGCTATTTGTCTCCTATGTGGCTCAAGAGCGAGTATTATCAGCTGTTGCAGCAGTGTTTAGATAAAGCGAGGGAGGGCAAGCTATGAAAGCTACACACAGGAGCGATAAATTAGACTCGCTTTTAGGAAAAAAGGTTCGGATCACTTTTTACGACAGCACTATAGCTATAGGCTATTTGTTATTCAACAAAATCTGCACAGAGCCACTATTTCTTAAACGAGGCTGCTATTACGTTTTACAGCGAAACGGAGTTTATTTAGGTTTTAGGAAAAGCCATATAAAACGGGTGGAATTATGGGAGGGCTGAGCATGGATAAAAAAACTGTTAACAAAAGGATTGCAGAGTTAAAGGGCAAGCAAACGCCAGAAATGCCAAAAACAAACAATCTAAAATTAGCTGACGCTGTTATTAAAGCTAAGAAATACGACGAGCTTTTTAAGCAGCTCAAAAAGGATAGAGAGACTTTAGTAACGGATATGAAAAGCTATAAAGAGCAGTCTAAGCCGTGGAAGTTTGGCTATGTTAACGGCTATATCGACGGAAAAATCTCCGTATACGAGTATATGAACATTAGTTACGGCAGATACTTAGAGGATGAGTAATGAGCACTGTTAATCTTTACGTAGAAACCAATATAAACGGCGTAGGTAAGAAAGCAGGTAAGTATATATATCTACTGGAAACAGAAACCACTAAAGGACTGGCTACAGTTCATGCTATAGAGGAGATTGAGGCAACAAGGGATATAGCAGAGTTAACGGCTCTGGCTGCAGCAGTAAAACGGCTCACAAATAAGGCTGACGTTCTTAATATCTACGTAAGTAGCAGCTCACTAGAAGTAAATTTAAGCCGCTATTTAAACATATGGGCGGCAAATAATTTTTGCAGGGCAGACGGGCGGCGCCTGAGTCAGTGGGAGCTCTGGAAAATAGTCTATGAAAATACTAGTAAAATCGACATACGAGTTTACAATAAAACACACTCTTATAGTAATTGGTTATTAAAACAGTTGTAGCAGGATAAAAGTAGCTTGCTGAGAGGAGGTTAAATGAAAAACTATAAGACTTTGATTATTTCAATCGCTGCCATTGCAGCAGTAATCTTGATGATTGTATTTGCAGTACAAGGCTCAGGCAATAAAGCTATAGGCTATGAGGAGAGCGTAGAGACAGCAAAGGCTGACGTGGACACGCAGCTACAGAGACGCTATAACGTGCTTACAGAGTTAGCAGAATGTGTTAAGCAATACGATAAACACGAGTACGAAACGCTCACAGCTGTTATTGAGGCTAGAGGCGCAAATATTTCTGAGTCAGAGGCTGACGAGGTTGTAGCTCAGATTAACGCCGTTGCTGAGGCATATCCAGAGCTAAAAAGTCAGGAAAACTATAAACAGTTTATGACAGAGATAGCTACAACTGAAAACCTCATAGCTCAATATAAGCAGGCTTATAATGCGTCGATTAAATCATACAATCGCTATGTTAGAAAGTTTCCTAGCAGACAGTTTCTAAGCCTTATAGGCTATGAGGTGCAGCAGTATGAATATTATTCAACAGATAAAACAGACAGCGAGCCAATTAGTTTCTTTAATTAAGCCAGATAACGACAAGGTTATTTTTGATTTTGGAGACTTTGAAATAACAAAGCGAGAGATTATAGTTAGCGTCTCAATAGTTGCCTTTATGCTTATAGCAGGCTTTGCTATTTCTGAGGAGATAGCAGACAGCGTAGAGAACGAAAAGAGGATGTATAATCAGGCTTTACAAGTTGACACTCCGGAAATGTTTAAATACGGCATGGAGACAAACGTAGGAAATGCTTTTGTATATGGCGAGTTTGCAGCTGTGGACACTGTAACCTATGACGAGATAGGCAGCTGTTGGCTCTGGATAGATAAAAGACGAGAGGAATATACGAGGCACACGAGAGAAGTAAAGGACACAGACTCTAAGGGCAATACATACTACACGACAGAGGAGTATTGGACGTGGGACACAGTTTACTCTGAGGATAAGCACTCAGAAAAAATAACGTTTTTAGGCGTTGAGTTTGACTATAAAAAAATCAAAGTAGCAGACATTGACTATATAGACACAATCTATAAATCTAGTCACGTTCGCTATGTATATTACGGCACGCCTCCAGAGCATACAGGCACAATATTTACAAAGCTTAAAGATGGCACAATCGAGGACAGCAATCGACTTTATGAAAATCAAACTATAGCAGAGGTTTTAGAGGCTAAAAACAGAGATTATAGTCAGGTTGTTTTCTGGATTTTATGGATAATACTAACGATTGCAGCAGTAGGAGGCTTTTATTATCTGGATAATAGTTGGTTAGATTGACATTAAATAGCTTTTAGGGGAGGTTAAGCTATGCCAGAGGAGGAAATAAAGAGGATTATAGAGCTCGCAATTCAAAAAAGTATAGATGCATACAAAAAAAGCGGATTACTTAGAGACTCTGACGACGTAGCATATTCAGAAGTGAGCCAGATCTTAACAGATTACTATACTCACGAGCCTAAGGACACAAGCGTAGCCTATGCTATTCAGAGTCAACGTTTTGATCCATATTTTAAGATAATCCCTATGTATTTTTACGACAGAAAACCCATAAACACTATAGCTGAGGAGCTAGACGTTGACGTGTCTACTGTCGTTAGAAATAAAAAAAGGCTATGTCTAGCTATATACAATGACATTAACTAGGAGGATTTAATCAAATGACAAAAGAAGAAAAAGTAAAAGAACTGCTCGAAAGCTACGAAATGGAGGGGATGGAGCTATCTTATGAGTATGAGCAAAAGACTCACGAGCTGCCTGAGCCGTTTGACGACGATGTTACAGACGAGCAGTGGGAGCAAGCCGAAAAACAGGCTGCAGAAATTAAGGAGTGGTATCAGAAAGCTCTACAGGAGCGAGAACAGAGATTTATTAGAGCCATTGTAGCTCTGGAGGGCAAAATATGATTGATAAATACGAGCTATTAGACTGGATAGACTACATAGATAACACAATAGACTATAAACAATACTCAGACGACGTTAGAGCCGTGCATCACCTCTACATGAATACAGTCAGAGAGCACGTCCTCAGGATGAAAAATAAGAGACTAAAATATAACGAGCTGTCGTTAGGAATTGTTATAGGAGCTATGGTAGAGCTTGTTATCATGGCGATTGCAGCAGTATTGATTAAGTTTTAGGCGTAGCGAGGGGGAGTTATGACTATACGAGAGCTGTTGAGGTATCTAGAACATGGACAAAAGATAATTATCCGAGAGAGCAAGTTTAAAGAGCTTTTTTCTGGAACAACCAGACAGGTTAGCCTCTCACAGTTTGGAGATAAAGAAGTTATATATCTTATAGTTGATAACGACCCATATACTGCAGACTATTTAAAAATTGAGGTGAAAAGATGCGCACAACATTTAAGTTAATAGATTTACCAGACAAGAAAGAAATTACAATGACAAAAAAGGAGTACATGGAGAATATAACAGACCAGTCAGCATATACTTTAATATCGTTCATTGACCAGTGCGAGGATATGGCAGAGGCTAATTGGTGTGGCGAGCACGTAACAATGTTAAAGAGGCTGTTTGGAGCCGTTCTAAATGACAGAGAGTATTCTGATCCGGTTAAGTAGGACAGCAAATGATAACAATTACTGAATTAATCGGAAAGAGATTAGCACAAAAATTGTAAACAAACAGGATATTTTGATAGCTTTGATTTTTATTGCGCAGATTTTGAAAAGCGAGGTAAGGAGAAGTGACACGAGAAGAATGTATTAATAATTTAAAGCAATCTAAAGGTACTCCATTTAAACATCAAACAGTAACTAAAGCTATATCTGATTTACGCAAGTTAGAAAAAATAGAGCAGATAGTCGAACAATATCAATTTTATAAATTTGACGGATTTCTAAAGATTAAAGAAGTATTAGAACAGGAGTAAAAGCCATGGAACGATTAAAAGAAAACGAATACCGTGGAAGTTGGTATAATGGTCTACCATTGGCTATAAAAGAAAATTTTACTGATGAAGATGGGTTAAAGGTTGTTGCAGAGCAAACTTTTATTTGTTCAGAATTATCAAAAAATAATTCTAAGAAATATAGGAGAATAGCTATGAACAAAGAATTGCGTAATAAAATTTCTGAAAACAAAATCTTAACTTACCATGAAAGAGCAAAGATTATTTCCGATCTAGAGTCTTATGAAGATATAAGGGCAAAGTTGGAACAGATAGAACGCATAATTGACGAGTACGACCTAGAGGCTTGGGAAATATTGGAAATGATTAAAGAGGTTATAGAAAATGAGAATACATAGATTAAAGAATATTATAGGGCTGTGCGCCAGTGAGGGCTGCAGAAATAAGTTTGAGGATTGTCTCAGTTTTAAATTTAACAACGAAAAGACCGGAAAAACGGTTAAAGCTCCGTTTAACCTCAGAAGGTTTTGCCTCTGCAGTGACTGCACTATTGAGATTATACGAGTTTTAAAAGATCTAGAAAAAAGGGGGTAATAAATGAATGTTAGAAAATATAATAGATATGTTAGCTATAGAGGCATTAGAAAAGTTTATTGATGATCTGGAGGATTCTAACGCAGACAAGATAAGTTATAGCGCAGAGCTTAAACGCAGTGATAAGAAATATAAAATTAAAATATTTTTATGGGATATTACAGATAACGTGCCAGAGGAGGCAGAGGAGGGCGTAGACTATGACGATTGAAATAGGATGGCGACTATTCTTTTGTTTGTTATTATGCGCAGCGATATTGTATAAGGGTAATTAGGGAGGAAAAATGAAAACATTCGAGGAGATCAGAAATATAAAGCGCTGTTGTTGGGTTAGTGAGACTAAAGACGGATTTAAAGGAATAATAGCGCTCCATAACTGGAAAGGAACGATAATAGTATCTAACGGCGCAGGATGGGAGCACGTTAGCGTTTCTCCGCAAAAAAAACATTATATACCTACATGGGACGATATGAGCACAATTAAAGAGCTATTCTTTAATGATGACGAGGCTGTAATAGAAATACATCCACCTAAAATAGACTATGTTAACAATATGCCTAACTGTTTACATCTATGGCGCTGCAGCTATAAAGAAATGGTTTTGCCTCCGAGCTGTCTAGTAGGCATCCGCAAGGGACAGACAATAAGCGAGCTAGAGTCAGAGATAAAAGAGGCTTATAGAATAGCAGGAGAGGAGTATTAAATGAGAGCAGAAACAATGAAAGAATTAAATGAGGCTAAGGGAACTATCAACATAGATATTCATGGTTTGGAGCCTAGAATTAAAATGAGTATTAATAACCCACACTGTTTATTTATTGCGGCTAAAGTATTAATTTCCTCTATAGCTCATTTAGGTGGTATAAGTGAGGCAGAGGCTATTGCTGCTGTAACATCTTTTATAAGTGACACAAAATCATGTGTAGCAGACTCTCAGGAGCAAGTTGACATTATGAAAGAAATTTTAAAACGTGGAGGGGAAATACATGATTTTATGTAATTGTTGTCACTGCGATAACGCTCCGTTGGCTCTGGTAGAGCAATATTGGATATGTGATGATTGCGTAGAAAAGTACGGATCATATGAGGCAGCTTTAGAGCAAATAAAAAATAGGTGGAGCTATGTTAAGAAAAATACTAGAGTGGCTGACAACAAATCACAAGATAATATTTAGCTTACTATTTTGCGCTCTGTTTGTGGCGTTCTGCCTACTATGGGCGCTAATAGTTCAAAAGATATTATTTTTATGGATTATGATATTCTAGCAAGGTTGCAGCAGGAGGGGAACTTGGAGGCTAATGATATATTAAGACTATATAAAATATATAATGCTATGGAAACACTAGAGAGCTATTGCAGCAGCTATCCTACGTGTGACGGCTGCTGTTTTTGGATAAAACATAAAGGCTGCTATTTTAGGGAGAAAACGCCTAGAGAATGGATGAAAAAGAGGAGGTGAGCTAATGGCAAAAGCTAGACAGTGTGACAGATGCAAGAAATTATATTTATCTGATCCGACAAAAACACATTATAAGCTACAGCGACTAGATGGACAATCTACTCGCTATACTCGCTATACTCACGCTATAGATTTATGTCCAGAGTGTGACAAGTCTCTAGGAAATTGGCTAAAAGCTATGGAGGGAGAAACAAATATAGAGTAAGCAAGAACGGGAGGAGAGTTATGCAAATTGTTTACGTTTGTGACAAAAAGAAAAAATGTGCTAATACTCTAGGATGCGGCAGCCCTGAAAAGAATAAGCAAGGGATATATTGCAATCATACTTTAGATCCTAACCATGCTAAAAACGGAGTATGCGATAATCCAGAGGAAAGCGATAGATTTATTAAGCACGAGGACTATTACGAGGAAAAGCTGCAGGAGGAATTATGACAAAAAGAGAGTTTAGATTAGGTCAAGGGATTATGATAGGAGTAGGACAAACAAATTATCCAGAAAAGTCCTTATATTACGATAATAGTCCTATTCAAATTGTAGGACGTTGCGTAGGATTTGCTTTAAAAATCCCTGAAAACGAAAACGGAGAACCAGAGCAAATTAATATCTATATGAGTAAAGAACAGGCTAAGGGAGCATTAAAAGCGATTAAGCAGGCAATGAGAGGATTATGATAAATGAGATATACAGTAATAGCATTTTATCCGGAGTTACCAATAAAAAAGAGAATAACAGAGTACAGCAATCAGGCTGAGGCGTATGAGTATATATCAGGGCTCAGATTTTGCGAGACGCCATACGTGTTATTTGACGATAAGACAGGCAAAGTATTAGATTCTGAGGGCTACGGAATGACAAAACAACAGATGGTGGGATATATTAATCTTTATTGCTAACGATTGCAGCAGCATTACGAAATGATTATAATACAGGATAAAGCTAATACAATTCTAAAAAATCTACAAAGAGGGCTGTTTCCGTGGCAGGGACAGCTCTTTTTGTATGCTCGTAGTGTGCGCATATAATTATATAACAAAAGATATACAAAAATAACTATAAACAGCAGGATTATTTGTTTATTTCGTCAATGGTAATATATAGCAAATGATATATAATAATATCATAAGTTAAGCAATGAGCCAATGAGGAGGGCAAACAAATGACAAAGGCAGTTTTTAAAAAGGGAATGACAGTAGCAGAAATTAAAAAGGCAGCTAACAGCAGATGGAAAGAGCTTTATGTAGTAAAGCAGTATTTAAACGAAAAGGGCAAGGCAGCAGAGGAAACTTTTTACACTATAGAATTTAATTGCGATTGGGCGGACACAAGAGAGGAACTTGCACAGGCTATTTTAGAGGATATTAAGTTTAGACGAATAAAAGACGAGAGAGTTATAAATAATTTAAATAATTTTGTAAAGAACTTTTTACAGTAGAGAATATCAGCCAGAGCCTTAGAGCTCTGGTATAGGAGGAAATATGAAAAAGCCAGTTACTAAGAAGTATTTTATTGAGTCAGTATTAGCTGACAGCATTTTAAGCACAAAAATAGAGGTCAGCAAAGCAAAGTTTGACGCAGCATTTAAGAATACATTAAACCAATATAAAACTCAGGATGCAGCAGAGGGAGACGAGTTTTATGTCAATAGGTATGATAGAGAGTACGAACACGAGGGAGTTAAAGAAACTCAGGTAGAGTTCTGTTGGGGAACCTGTTCGACATACTTTATAACTTTAGAGTGTAAAGAGGGTTATTGTTTTAAAAAATAGGAGGATTAAGAAATGAGCGACAATATGAATTTTATTCCAACTGAATTAGTATGGGTGACTCTTTATCCGAGCTTTATCAGAGTGTATGCAGCTGTTGAGGATGCAAAACAGCTAATGGATTCAGGACAGGCAATATATAGAGGTTTGTCGAAAGCAGAAGAACGAGAACACGACGAACAACTAAAAAAAGCATACGATGAGAATTAGGAGGATTAATGAGAGAATTATTCAAACTGACAGCTACACAGGCGTTAAGTGCAGCAGTATTTAGAGTTATGGAGCTTAATCCAGAGTTATCAAAGACAAAGGCTAAAGAGCTTGTTAAAAACGCACTAATTTATAATTGCGTTATTGAGGAGATTGTAGGACAGGTAAATTTCTTGTTAGAAAAGGAAAAAGAGGAGGACTCTATATGGTAAAGTTAGTTAATTCAAAATGGGAAATTGCAGCAGCAGAGGACGTTAAAAGGACTCTGGAGGAGATAAAAAAACTTGTCAAGGCTCACGGATGGGAGGGACGCAAAGTATATCCTTATAATTGGGGAATTAATATTATGGAGTTTCTAGAACACTTTGAGAGCTATGATAATTTTACGCTAATGAGTAAGCAAGTAGCTTTAAGCGAGATAAACGGGCTTATAGATCATGCTATTAACCCGTGGTTAGAATACGAGGCTAGAGAAAAGGTAACTATAACGCTTAAAAAGGATGGTAAGCAAATGGAGGTTACTGAGGACATAGCAGAGGCGTTAATAGAGGCAGGCGTTGCGGAATAAATACAAAACGCCTCGGCTAAACAGCTCTTATGTTAATATACAATCAATAAATGTTCCACCTCATTTATATAATTTTCCGCTAAGGGAGTCTCCTGACATTGCAGCAGGGGGCTCTTTTATGTTTTTTAACTTATGCGCATTATATGCGCAATCTATGCGCAACATATACGCATTATTATAGCTCTCTCAGCTGTTCACAATTAAATCACAAAAAGCCTTTAAGCCTAGAGTTTTCTAGGCTTTTTTATTTTGCTAAAAATGGATGTGTGTCTAAATATGGACATATGCACGCATAAGCGCTCTAGTAATTACAATGATACGATTTTATTATCGTAGTAGGGTTTTTATATAATCGCACGTTGGGGAGGTGAGGTTATGAATAAACAGTGGATGTATGCAGCAGGAATTAGAGCGTTAAAGACGTTTGCACAAGCGTTAATAGCTTGCATAGGTACAGGGGTAGCTCTATTAGAGGTTAATTGGGGTTATGCTCTATCTGTTGCTTTAGTTGCAGCTATATTATCAATTTTAACCTCATTAGCCGGACTACCAGAGGTAGACGAGAACGACGAACAACTCTAAATATCAGCGAGGGCGCTACATGGGAACAGATGCTACAGTGAGCCTGTCGTTGATATTCTCAATAATTTCAATGCTAGGCGTTATAGCTAATATTTTCGTTTCTTTTAAGCGTGAGAGCGATTCTAGTAAGGCTAAGGAAATTCAAATAGAAAAACATTTCGCTCAAATAGACGTCAGATTAGATAATATCCTGACTACAATCACGGAAATAGCAAAAAACTACGGCAAAAGCTCACAAAAAATAGACGACAATTTAAAAGCGATATTGCAGTCTAACGAGAGAATAGGAACACTCTTTAGATTGCATGATGATAACGAGAGACGTATAGAAGCAATAGAAAAGAGGTTAAATAACAATGATTAATTGTTAATTTT
Source organism: Eubacteriales bacterium (assembly GCA_045632345.1). Classification (GTDB taxonomy): domain Bacteria; phylum Bacillota; class Clostridia; order Oscillospirales; family CAG-272; genus RGIG2000. The sequence goes on from JAZQWM010000048.1 coordinate 34,426, forward strand.
GCACAATTACACGTTTTCTAAAAAGAGGGGAGGTGGCTCTAATGGCTTTGACTAAGTACGAAAAGCTCGTTAAACCACGTCTCGCAGAAATAGAAAAATGGGTAGAGGTTTTAACCGAAGAACAGATAGCCGAAAAATTAGGAATATCTAGACGCTCGTTCATTACTTACAAACAAGGAAATCCAGAACTGGAGGAGGCGCTGAAAAAAGGCAAAAAAAAGCTAGTCCAACAATTAAAAGACACTCTCAAGAAAAAAGCTAAAGGTTTTTATTATGAGGAGGTCAAAACAATAAAAATCCACAATCCGGACGCTGACTCAGATCAGGAGTGGATAGAACGCATAGAGATAAATCGAAAGTACGCACAGCCAGACACAGGAGCAGCGCATTTACTGCTAAAAAATTTAGATCCAGAGTGGCACAACGACGACGTGCAGACAATGGATATTAAACGCAAGAGCGTTGAACTGCAACAAAAGAAGTTAGAGCAAGATAATTGGTAAGGAGGTTCTATGAAAATATCAGACAAAGGAATAGAGCTTATTAAACAATTTGAGGGATGCAGACTTACAGCATATAAGGACGCAGCCGGAGTTCTAACTATCGGATATGGACACACGAAAAATGTAACTGCAGGAATGAAAATAACACAGGCGCAGGCAGATGCGTTTTTAAGACAGGATTTAACTACAGCAGAGAAAGCTGTTAATAAATATAAATACAATTACAACGCTAATCAGTTTGACGCTTTAGTTTCATTTACTTACAACTGCGGCTCTGGAAATCTTAAAAAGATAACAGACTCAGGAAAGAGAACACTAGAGCAGATCAGCGCTAGACTACCAAACTACAACAAAGCTGCAGGAAAAGTGTTAGCAGGACTCGTTAAGCGCAGAGCTGCAGAAAAGGCTTTATTTGACAGTCCAGTAGTTCAAAACACAGATGAAAAATATTATCCAAAATGCGCAGGGAATGCTATTAGCATAGTAGACGCATTGGCAGAAATTGGAGTAGATTCTACGTTTAACAATCGTAAAAAAATAGCTGCAGTAAATGGAATTAGCAGTTATACAGGAACAGCAGCACAGAACGTAAAACTATTATCTTTACTCAAAGAAGGAGAGCTAATAGCTATTTAATCCGTATGTTTACATTAGATAATTTCTATCAGTCTAAGCCGTGGCGCAATCTATTGGCACAGCTAAAAATAGACAGGTTAACGCCAGAGGGCGAGCTGATATGTGAGTATTGCAGCAAGCCAATAATTAAAGCCTATGACATTATAGGGCATCATAAGACGGAGCTAACGGACGAAAACGTTAACGACTATGATATATCGCTTAATCCTGATAATGTAGCACTCGTACACGCTCGCTGTCATAACTATATACATAACAAACTAGGATATAGCAGGAGGCAGGTATATTTAGTTTACGGCTCGCCGATGGCAGGAAAAAGCTCTTTTGTCAAAGAGGCTATGAGTCAGGGCGATTTAGTAATAGATATGGACAATCTATGGCAGGCTGTTAGCGGCTGCGATAGATACATTAAACCAAACAGGTTAAAGGCTATCGTATTTAAGCTACGAGATACATTACTGGACTCAGTTAAGTATAGGTTAGGCAAATGGAATAACGCCTATATCATTGGCGGCTATCCACTACAAAGCGAGCGAGATAGATTGACTACAGAGCTAGGAGCTAGACAGATATTCATAGACACAAGTAAAGAAGAATGTTTAGCAAGGTTAGCAGCTGACGCCTCACGAGATTCTGCAGAGTGGGAGCGTTATATAAATGATTGGTGGGAAAATTATTCGAGAGATTTGAACGCCACTACATTTAGTTAACACCCTCCCCGTCAACCCTAAATATAGGGCTGTGGGGCAAC
>JAZQWM010000049.1:0-1091 GCA_045632345.1 Eubacteriales bacterium
AATTCTTGAAACAGTAGCCTCATCAAACTCAATTAAATCCTTTAGAATGAACTCACTTGAAATAATTGTTTTCTTGTTACTTAACAAACGAGAATTTAAGATTTCAAAAGCAATTCTTACGTCTGAGCTTGACGGCTCCTTTCCTGCTTGCACCTTGAAAAAATCGTCAATATACAAAACATCAATATCTTTGTACTTTTGAATAATTTCCTCATAGTAAAAATCATTCATTGAGTCCTTAAGCTCTCTTGTAGCATCTGCCCATTTCATATAGATTAAGGAATTACCTTTCTTAATAAGCTCCATACAAATTGCCGTGCAAATATGCGTTTTACCACAGCCGGATTGACCGCCCACAAAAAACCATTTGTTTGTTTTTTGTTCTATGTACGCTTTAGCCTGGTCGTGCATAGTTCTTTGCCACGCTTCGCTTGCATTAAAATTGTCAAGCGTTTTTTCGTTTACGGTCTGTTGAATACCGCTTTCTTTTAGTAAGTAAAGTGATTTTCTTGTTTTTATGCACTCACATTGTCTTGATACGATTTCTTCCCCACGAATACGAAATCTTAGTCCCTTGTTTTTGCATAGCTCACAGTTATAGCCGTCCTTTTCATGCATATTACCAACTGCAGTTTCCATCATTTCTAATTGTTTTTGTAAGTATTCCATTTTGCTCCCTGTGTCCTGTATCCTGTCCCCTGTAACTCTATTATTGCATAAAAAAACCGGGACTGACCGGTACACTTTTACCGAAAATCAAACTTTTTTAAAATAAATTACAAAACAATTCCAAGGTTAAATTTGCTCCATGGAATTTGACCGTCGTCGTCAGCTTCGCCGTCAAGGTCGTCCTCCCAACGCTTTTGGTTCAGCCACGTTGAGGGATTAGGGATATACTGTCCCTTGTCGCGCTTCCACATGTCGCTTTTCTTTTGCTTGACAATGGCTTCAAGCATGGTATCAAGAAGAGAACGCGATACTCTTATCTTTTTAAAGCAATCAAAAGCGTATCCCTTGCCAACCTTTTTAGGATATGCTTTCCAAAACTCCTCAAACAAGTCCTGCGGACACGCCCCCGTCCCCTGTCCGTG
>JAZQWM010000050.1:0-87484 GCA_045632345.1 Eubacteriales bacterium
CTCGTTTGTTAAGTAACAAGAAAACAATTATTTCAAGTGAGTTCATTCTAAAGGATTTAATTGAGTTTGATGAGGCTACTGTTTCAAGAATTTTCGAAAAGTCCACACCGTATATTGTAAGCATTAGCAAGGACAGAAAAAAAACCACAGATTACAAGGTTGGTTTTAACAAACACGGACAAGGGACAAGGGACAGGGGCTCATTACATTCGCAGGGAATAACTAACCCTCCCTGTGAGCGAAGCGAACCCCTGACCCCTGTCCCCTAAACAAAAATGCCTCCGATTACTCGGAAGCATTTTGTACGTTATTTAATTGTTACTTCAACTGTATGTGTGCCTGTGCGGAAGTCAGGAACAACGTTGCCGTCGATTGCTTTACCGTCAACTACTAATGATACTGTGTAGTCCTTAGCTTTCTTTTGTGGGTTAGATACGGTAATTTCGTATTCTGCGCCACGGAATGAACGCTTCATTGAAGCGCATTCGAATGGAAGGTGTGGCTCAATAACAAGTCCCTTATATGATGGTCTTGCGCCGATTAGGTAGCTTTCCATTGTGTTTGTGTACCAAGCAACAGAGCCTGTAATCCAGCTATATTCCATTTGGAATGCGCTGTTCTTATGCTCTGGACCAAAGTAGCAGTTTGAGAACATGTATGGTAAGCACTTATTCTTAATTTCAGCGTTATCGCCGATAATATAGCCCGGAGCAATCTTCTTAAATAGCTCGTATGCAAGGTCAGCCTTACCGTACTTGAGAAGACCTAAAATCATCCAAATATTTGTATGTGAGTAGATTGTACCGTTTTCGCAAATGCCTGGCTCCATAGCAGAAATACGACCGATTGTTGAGTCAAATTCCTTAAATGAAGGTGTTAAGAGCATATAACCAACAGGTGTTGCCATGTTTTCGTCCATGGACTTAATAACTGTGTTTGCTCTTTCCTCACTTGCTACGCCTGAGATAAGGGACCAGCATTGTGATTCCATAAACATCTTAGCGTATTTATTTTCCTTTGAGCCAAGAGGAGAGCCGTTATCGGTGTAGCATCTTAAATACCAACCGCCATCCCAAGCGTTATCGTTAATAGCGTTCTTAATGCTTTCACGTCTTGCAAGGTAGTTCTTTTCCTTCTCTGTGTCGCCAAGGAATTTAGCAAGCTCTGCCATTTCAAGAAGTGCTTGTGCATATGCGATTGAGAGCCATACGCTCTCTCCCTTACCCTCTTTACCAACGCCTGTTAAAGAGTCATTCCAGTCGCCAAACTTAATTAAAAGTAGGTTATGTACGCCCTTGTTTGATTCAAGGAAGTCTAAAGCTCTGTCCATATGGCCAAGAACGGTTGCTTCTCCCTCATCTCTAAATGGAACAACCTCGTTTAAGAAGTCGATGTCGCCTGTTTCGCGGAGGTATGCAGTTAAAGTAAATTCAAGCCAGAGCGCAGAGTCGGAGTATGCCTTGGTGTCAACAGGGTTCCAGCCACGAACTGCCATACCGCTTGCATATTGGTTAGAAACTGCTTCTCTTAAAATTTGCTTTGTTCTTTCGTTCTTAAAGGAAACTACGCCAAAGCCGTGTTGAACGATATCACGGTAGCCGTTATAGCCCCAACGGCACCAAGTAGCGCCGAAGTGAGTTGCATGCTTGCCCCAATAGTTAATAAGACGGTCAAGATGCTCATCCTCTGTCTTGATTGCGTTCTTGGAGTAAAGGTCTTTATAGTATTTCTTTGTTTCTTCAAAGTATTTGTCTTGGTTATTTAGGTACTTGTCAGCTAATTCAATGCTATCGTTTTCACATTCCTTAGCGCCAAGCATTAAGCTGATTGCTTGCTCCTTGCCTGCTTCAAGCTCAACATCAAAGCGAAGTGAGCAGATTGTAGCGTTAGCTGAACCGATTGAATTTTTGCTAACACCTGTACGAACTACCTCAGGGGAAGCGATCGTGCCGTATTCGCCAACAAATACGTTTTGACATCCCTCAGAGCCTGAAATTTCATAGTCAGCAACCATGAACGCTGTTAAGTAGTTGTGTGGAACGATAAATGGGTGCTTAGACATATAGAACGTGTTTCTTTCCTTGTCGAAGCGTGTGCAACGGTACATTGTGTCGCCGTAGCTATCAAAGCCCCACTTGAACTTAAATTGGATTTGGCTATATGTAAAGATTGAGTATGAACGCTTTTTGTCGCCCTCGTTCTTAATGCCTAATTTCCAAAGCTCAACTGCATCTGTACCGGTTGGAACGAAAATACGCATTGAAGCAAGTGTATCGCATGTCTTATTTTCAACGTAGGTGTAGCCTAAGCCTTGAACACACTTATATGATTGATATGGATGGCATACAGGCTCCCAGTTAAGAGTCCAGAATTCGCCTATTTCGTTATCTCTAATGAAGATAAGACGGTTGTAAAGGTGATCCTTACCGAAAACGTCGTAGTCGCAAATTCTGCCTACGCCTGTGTAAAGCTGAATACCCTCTGTGCCGTTGATTTGGTAGTCAAAGCAGCCGATACCTGTTTGATGCACGTTTGCATAGCAGGAATCGTTAAAGAGGAAGTTGTCAAATGGTCTTGGTGTGTTTGGGGCTGTGATGATAAATTCATCGCCTGTTTCGTTGAAATGTCCGTACTGGTAGTTCATGGTAAAAATTCCTTTCGTAATTTTACAGGGGATAGGAGACAGGAGATAGGGGTTCGCTTACGCTCACAGGGAAGGTTAGACCTTTGCCCTATTTAACTGTCTTTATCCTCAAAATATAAGTTCAATATAATATATTGCAATTTTTGGAACAAGAAAATGGGTGGGTGGAAAACAATATTTACTGTTCCCTGTTCCCTATTCCCTGTCCCCTATTTACTAACCGCGGGTTAGTAAATGTAATCCATCGGATTAAAGCTGCCGCCTTCAAGGATTATCTTGTATTTTTCGGCAATAAGTCCGATATGTCTTGATTTAACGTCGAATACGATTTGCGGAGCTTTATATTCTGCTTCGCCGTTTCCGTTTATTCTGCCCTCTATGCTTTCACAAAGAGCGTAGCCTGAATACATCTCATCAAGAGTATAATAGGTATATTTATAAAGCGTTCCATCATTCATTTCAACCTCAAGCTGATAAATAATGTTTTCCTCTGTCCTTACGCTGTCCCTCTCGGTATCGCTTAACGTATTAAAGCGTGAAGGCATTGGGTAGTATAGAAGCAACGTATAGAGATTTGAGAATTGGTTTGTTGTATAGGCTTCGGTTGCGCCGATTTTATCAATAAAGGAATATTTTCCGCTTCTTGAAATTGCGCTTAATCTGCCGTTTTTATCAATGGTAATATCAAAGGTTTCATCAAAGTCCTTTGTTTTAATTCTCATAACCTTAACGCCCGGCGCATTGATGTCCGGCTCAGGGCGAAGGTATTCGCTAAAGCCTGCGAAAATTGAGTTTGTTGCTGACCAGTCAAGCATCGTTTGGTCATCGCTCTTTAAAAAGAACATCTGCTCGGCAGGTACTTCAACAATAGTAACCTCTGCATGATAGCCTGACATTACGTAGTGGACAGGTGTCTTAGCTCCGTCAACCTCTTTAATAAATTCCTTGCTTACGTAAATTGCAGGAATATAATTATCGTCTGTTTGGTCATGAACTGAAGCATAAATCATAAACTGCTCCTGCTCCTTGCCAAGACCGTACTTTTCAAGGGTTGCTTGGTCGGGATTTAAAGCTACTACTCTGTCTCCTGAGAAGTTTATATATAGCTGACCGTAAACGCCTAAAACGTAATCGTTGCTGGCAATTATCTTTTGTGGGTAAACACCCGGATAGGTAAATTTAAAGGTTGATGAGGTTGACGTGCCGATAAGCTCCTTATCCTGCTCAACCATTACAATTTCCTTAGCCTCAATATCGCCCTTTTGGTTGGTAAGCATTATAATAAATTGCTTAATTGCAAGACCTGCCTCTGCGGCGTTTTTATACTTCGTATAAATAGCAGGGGAAATATAATCGTTTATTCCCTTTAAAATTGCATTGTCAACAAATGGCGCGTTTATACAGTAAACGTGGTTTCTGCCCTCTACTGCTACGTAGTAGCTTTGAGCCGAGGACATAACCTTATTGCCTATTAGTAATTTGTGTGTTTTGGTTTCTCTTCCTACCTTATAGCTTACAGTAACCTTTGCCTTACATAAAAGCTCCGTTGTACCGTACTGAGACATTTCAGCGTCGGTAACGTCTCTGATTACTACGCCGTCCATTGGAACCTTTGGCTCCTTTGCAAATACTGAAAGGTATGCGTAAACGGCATTATCATAAGCTACGTATTCGTGTCCCTTAATAACCATTGAGGTTTTGTCTTTTTCCGTCTTTTGAATAAAGGAATACTCGCCTGTACCGTTTTCTACCTTGATTTCCAAGAGGTTTGCATCGGAAATAGGTGGATATAGCGATACGTTTACGCCGTTTGTATATTCGCCGTCTTTAATTTCAGGCGGCACACGGTTTTCGCTGTCTTCCTTTAAAAGAGGTGCAACTGCAAAGACAAATACAAGCAAAAGACAAAGGAAAATTCCGCCTAACACACCTAGTGTTATATAGTCCCTTTTCTTTATCATCTGCGTTTTCTCCTAAAGATTAGTACTGAGCCAACTGCGATAGCAACGGCTGGCATTAAAATTACAAGTAACGCTGTGGCTGTTTTAGCCTGAGATTCTGTAATGTCAAGATCGTAATTTACGAATGCCTTATAGTCAATCTCTACCGTTGTTTGAGCAGAGGTCATTGCGTGAACTAATGATAAAATAATATCACTGTTTGGATATGCTTGGTTTTGTAATGCTTCATCGGAAGCGAAGCCGTTTGATGGGCAATATACAAGATATGAATACTTATCGGTGTTATCCTTGCCCTTTAAGATTGAGGTGGCTGTCATTACGTAGTGGTTGCCGTTTACGTCCTTATATTCTCCGCTGTTTGCAGTTTGGAATAATGGCAACGTGTAAATGTAGCTATCTCCCTCGTACGCTCCGTCGCTGGACATAAACTTATCATTGATTGTAACGGACGTTGCATTTGTGAAAAATGGCTTTGCGCCTGTTGCGTTAGATAAATATGAAAGATATGTTTTTGCCGCGTTATTTGATGAAATTTCGCCACGGAATGAGAATTTATCATCAATTATATTTGACTTATTGTCAGTAACCTTATCTCCAATATTTGTAGTTATACCGCAGCGTGTTTCAAGGAATGAAAGAAGCTTCGGTGTATTTTCATTAAAGTCAGGGTTTGTAAATATCATAACGCTTCCTTGATTACCCATGTAGGTATCAAGCTTATTTATGATATTTGCAGATAAGTCGAATTCAGGTTGATTTATAACAATCATTCTAGCATCGCTTGGAATGTCGTTATTATCAAGGTCAAGCTCCTCAACCTTAAATCCACAGTAGTAGAAAAGATTGATAAGCTCTATTGGCATTGTGCTTTCTGACGTTTTATTGTAAAGCTTTTCGTTATGGCCTGTTGTGAAGTAAACCGCAGGCGCTTTATCAAGAGTTAAGCTTAAAATAGCTGATGCGAACACCTTTTCGCCGTTATAAGCGTAAAGTGATGAATCCTTAGATGAAAAGCCATAGAAGGAACGGGCTGCATACACCTTAAAGTGTGTGCCATAGGTAATTTCGCCCTTTTCGTCCACAGTTCTTCTTGCGATAATAACAGGGTTTTCAATGCTATTTAAAAATCTGTCAATTTCCGTAAACTTTGTTTTAAAGAAGTCAGGCTCCTTTGCGGTATCGTGATATGAAATAATTACGTTATCGTATTCCTTAGCAATTTGCGTTGCGGTTGAATACACGTAGGATAGCGCGTCTCCGCTTGAAAGATTTGAGAAGTTATTCTTGGCGTAGTCCTCAGAGCAAGTAAAGATTACCTCAACGTCAACGTCCATGTTTGCGCCGTTTAAGGTTTCTCTTAAAGCATCTGATATTGTGTAGATTTGCTCATCGGTCATATCGGCATACCAGCTGAATTTGTTGCCAAGAACTGTGATTATTGCATTTAGCATAATTACACATGCAATCACTAATGCGATTATGCCCACGGTAACGGCATTTTTCTTTGCGCGAGGGGTTTTAAAAATCTTATCCATTTCTCTTCCCCCTTTAATTATATCTGCGTGATTCAAACACGCGTGTTGTTAAAAATACGAATATGCCCGCTACTGAAATGTAGTAGAAAAGGGCGGATATATCAAACATACCGTAGGTAAAGTTTTGATATCTTGAATAGATTGAAAACCAGTCAAGCACAACTCTTACGCTCTCATTTTCAATAAGTGAGTTAAGAGAGCCGATAAGTAAGAATGCAAGCAGGATTACTATTGTTAAAACGATTGAAGCAAATTGGTTTTCAGTAAGTGAGGAAATAAACACGCCAACTGCAATAAAGCATGCGCCAACTAAGAACATTGCAAGCATGTTACCGAACATAAGCGCAACGTTTGGACCGTAGCCGTTTACCACGTCAACCACCGCGTACTCAAATAGCGGAACGAAGAAAATCAAGGTTGAAATCAGGTAAATGCCAAGCATTGTGATGGCTGAAAGGTACTTGCCAAGCACCATTTCCCATGAGGAAATTGGGGCTGTCATTAAAAGCTGCTCTGTTTTTAGCTTTCTTTCCTCTGAAAAGCTCTTCATTGTAAGGATAGGTAAAAATACTACCATGCCGTAAACGATTATTGAGAAATAACCGCTTAGCTCAGACGTTGAGCTTAAAATTGTGGACAATGAAAATATAAATGCAGATAAGCAAATAGCAACTGCTAAAAATACGTAGCCTGTCCAGGTTGTAAAGTATGAGCGCATTTCGCGCTTATAAATTGCTAACATTTATTTTCTGTCCTCCTATCTTCTTTTATCCCCGTCGATAAGCTTAACGAATACGTCCTCAAGCTCGCCCTCGGTGGTTTCAAGACCCATAATCGGGTATTTTTTTGTAGCTAAAGCGTTAAACATTGGCTTTCTTATATCAATGCCGTTTTTAGACTCAACCGCAAACGTAAACGCGTCCCCTTCCTTAACGCCGATTTCCTTAACGTCAGTAACGCCCGGGAGCGCTCTTAAAGTGTTGTAAACTTCCTTTTGAGGTCCGGAAACCTTAACCTTGATTTTAGTTGATTGACCAAGTGAGCCTAAGAGGTTTGATGCTTTTTCATCAGCGATAATTCTGCCGTGGTTGATAATTAAGATACGTGAGCATACTGCCTGTACCTCATTTAAAAGGTGTGATGACAAAATTACCGTGTGGCTCTTACCTAAAATTCTGATAAGGCTTCTGATTTCAATAATTTGCTGAGGGTCAAGACCTACGGTTGGCTCGTCAAGAATAATGATTTTTGGGTTGCCAACGATAGCTGAGGCAATGCCCACTCTTTGCTTATAGCCCTTTGATAGATTTCTTATAAGTCTATCCTTAACCTCATAGATTTTTACGGTGTTTAATACTTCCTTTAAGTGCTTTTCTTTGTTCATATCACAGCCTTTAAGCTCATAAACAAAGGAAAGGTATTCATATACCGTCATATCCACGTAAAGAGGCGGTGTTTCGGGTAAAAATCCGATATTCTTTTTAGCCTCAATAGGCTTATCCATGATATCAATATTATCAATAAGCACCTTGCCGGACGTGGGCGCAAGATAGCCTGTCAGCATATTCATTGTTGTTGTCTTTCCTGCACCGTTAGGACCTAAAAAGCCAACGATTTCCCCTTGCTTAATAGTAAAGGAAACGTCATCAACAGCGTAGTTATCGCCGTATTTTTTTACTAGGTTTTGTACTTCAATCATAAAAAAACTCCCTTTGGTAGTTTTATAGCGGTTAGCCGTTAGCAGTTAGCGGTTAGCTAACGACCTTATTTCGCACTTATACAGCATAGAGTATAGCATATAATATAAAATAAATCAATAATATATTTAATATTAGCAAAAATTTTCAGTTTTTCATCACATAATTTGTTGACTATTACTGCTATGTATGATAAAATTATTTTGTGTTATGGGCTTGACAAAGTCAAGCGTTATGAGATTGCTACGCAATCGTTATGAATTCGCAAAGCGAATGTTATGATATGATTGCTATAAAGTAATCTCAAGCTGTGCCTTCGGTACATCATAACAATGCGCAGCATTTCATAACTTGCGAAGCAATTATAACTTGCCTTAAGGCAATCATAACTGTTCTCCTTTTCTTGGAGAACAAGAAAAGGGGAACTATGAAACCTATTAAAGACTACGATTCACCTGCATGGTGGGAATTCTACTGTGATGACATTATGACTGAATACCGTCAATCCTATGAGGAAGGACTTGACGTTGAAAATTTAAAAGAGGTTTTTGAAGCAGTATCAAAAATGAAAAGAAGTGAGCATAAGGAAGAAATCTGCGACGTTCTTTTCAACATGGTATGCGAATCAAAAATGCGTGAGGGCTACAAGTACGTTGAGCCTTCCGATTATGAGGAAATTAAGAAATTAACTAAAAAATACCCTGTAAAAAAGGTGCGTTTATCAAAAAAAGCGCTTGAAAGAAAGATACAGGGTGCGTGGTTTGGCAGAATCTGCGGTTGTATGCTTGGTAAGCCTATTGAGTGTCTTTGGAAAGAGGATATTTGGAAAATCCTTAAATCCTCAGACAATTTCCCACTTCAAAGATATGTAAAAACCACCGATATTAAAGAGGATATGAAGCATATCGGTTGGGTATTAAATAGACCGTTTATTGATAAGGTAAACGGCTATGCTCCCTTTGATGACGATACCAACTACATGGTAATGGGATATGAAATCGTAAAACGCTTCGGCAGAGATTTTTCCGCAGGCCACGTGGCTCTTGCTTGGCAGCTGCTTCAGCCTAAGGAATCATACTGCACAGCGGAAAGACGCGCGTTTATTAACTTTACTAACCGATTTAAGCCACCTCATTCCGCTACTTATAAGAACGTATTCAGAGAATGGATTGGCGCGCAAATTCGCGGCGACTACTTTGGCTACATAAACCCACAAAACCCTGTTGAGGCTGCTAAAATGGCATTTAAGGACGCTTCAATTTCCCACGTAAAGAACGGCATTTACGGCGAAATGTGGGCTTCCGCTATGATTGCATGCGCGTTTTCAACTAATAATATGGTAGATATTATCAAGTGCGGTCTTGCTCAAATTCCATACACATCACGTCTTTATGAAAGAGTAAGCGCGGTTCTTGATTGGTACAATGAGGGACTTACAAGTGAAGAGTGCTTTAACAAGATTTATGAGGAATGGGACGACCACAATTCTCACGAATGGTGTCATACAATCTCTAACGCTATGATAGTTGCAGCATCACTTCTCTATGGCGAAAACGATTACTCAAAAACAATTTGCTTAGCAGTTCAAGCAGGCTTTGACACCGACTGTAACGGCGCAACCGTTGGTTCAATCTTAGGTATCACAAACGGTATCGACGGTATTGATAAAAAATGGACGGAGCCATTTAATAACACTCTTGAAACTACCCTCTTTGGCTATGATAAGGTAAAAATTTCCGACATGGCGAAGAAGACAATGGAACACATTAAATAAAAATTTCCGCTTGGCAACAAGCGGATTTTTTATTTGGTGTTCCTTGTAAGGGGACAGGGTATAGGGGATAGGGGTTCGCGACCCTCACAGGGTGGATAGAATACCTATCGCGTAGCGATAATTTCCTCACGGACACGCCCCCGTCCCCTGTCCGCGCGCATTTTTATCTCTTTTTTCTTTTTCTTTCAACCAGCTTATATTTTGGGTGTCTTATCAAAACGCCCTCTGCGGTTGCTACAATTTCAAGCGGTCCTTCAAATTTATATAGGTCGCGCCATTCCTTTGGTATAACAACTCTGCCTAAGCTGTCAAGCTCTCTAATTATGCCTACTGCTTCCATATTTTGTCTCCTTTTTATATGCTTATATAAGTATATACTTAATTATGAGAATTGTCAAGTAGATATATATAAATTAGAATGTATATCAAAGGAGAGTGATAAAATGATTAAGCTAACTCTTAATGCATATCTTGATAAAAATAGCATTTCAAGATACGCCTTGGCACAGAAAACAGGTATCAGATATCAAATAATAGATAACTATTACAAAAACAAGATTGTAAGATACGACAGCGACGTTTTAAACAAAATTTGCAACGCCTTAAACTGTCAAATATCTGATGTTCTACATTTTGAAAAGGATGAATAATACATTTAATTAAGTAAAATATAGTGAAGAGGAGGGGTTTTGTTGTACTTTTATCAACGTTTAAGAGACTTGCGTGAAGATAACGATTTGACACAAAAGCAAGTGGCAGATATATTGCATACTGCAAGGGAACAATACAACAAATACGAGCTTGGAAAGCAAGAAATCCCTTTTCATCACGTTATAACATTAGCTAAATTTTATAACGTTTCATTAGACTATTTAGCAGGGATAATTAACACGCCCAGGAAGCTTATATAAATTTTAAATAAATTTCACTATACCGAAGGATTTTCCTTCGGTATTTTTAGTTTAATAAAGTTACTTTATCTAATTACCGTTTAAAACAACAATAAAAATTTTTTCAAGACATGCACGTGTATCTCTAAACAACGAAAAAAGGACACTCCTTTGAGTGTCCTTTTAGTCTTTTAGCTTATTTTTAGCGTTTCGCCCGGCTTTATTGTGTATAGCGTTTTGTCTATATCAAACCAGATAGTAAATAACGTAGGGTTATATACGGTTGCTCCGTCGGCGCTATATACAAGTGAGTTGTACGCGTTTACGTAATCGTAAATTTCAATATTGGTTGCGTACCACACGTCCTCATGGCCGCTGAGCTTTTCACAAAGAGCTTCTAGGTGGTCCCAGTTGTGCCTACACTCAAATTCGAAGCTATGACCCCACATATAAAATAGCTTTGGTGTTCTGCTTGCTATGTATTGTGAGTTTACGTCAAGATTTAGGAATTTATCAATGTAGTTGAAAATTTGAGGATTGTTGTGGTGCGCAGTCGGAAGCCAATTAAACCAGTTGTCCGGTAAAGCAAATTTATCGTTGTCCCCTGTGCAATTTCTTGAATAAACAATTCCAAGCTCTTTTATATAGCTTTGAATTTTATCATAGGTATTAGGCTCTGCGATAGGGTCAAGCGCACAGTCGGGATATGCCATACCGCGAATAATAGCTCCAAATGCTTTTTCAAGAGCGATACGGCAATCTATAATATCGCGAATTCCCTCCATTGGGCGTATTCTGTTTTGCGCTCTGTGATAATAGCCGTGGTTTGCAACCTCATGTCCTTTTCCAAGCATATTTTCGCGAATAAATTCGTTAGTTAAATGTCTTTCGGTCTCAACGTCCTTTCCAACAAGATTAAAGGTACATTTTAAACCGTATTTATTGATAATTTCAAGAAATTTAATATCATCCTTGCTTCCGTCATCGTAGCTAAGAGTTATTGCTTTTGCTTTTCCGTCGGGAAATCTCAAATAATTATATTTCATATCCATAATAATATCCGTCCTTATTTGTTTTTTGCAGGCTATAATCTAGCATTTTTTAAGTATATCATATAAAATCAATTTTTTTAATAATTTGAGTGCGCAAATTTTCCATATAAAGCAAAAAACAGCCACAGGTGTGGCTGTTTTTCAATTATTCCATGCTACTACACATATTGTAGGTTACAACATCCGGGGATAGGAAGCTGTCGCTTGCGTTAAGGTAGGATACTGCTCCGTTTGTTGCTAGGTAGCCTGCCATATAGAACTCAACGTTCTTTACTTCGGTTTCAGCTATCTTATCGCCGTCAAGGTCAACGTTTTTGTCCCATGTGCCACGGAGAATAAAGTCTGCATTTGCATATACCGCTTCGTTCTTTACTTCCTCGGTTTCAACCTTCCACGTTACAACGCTTGCTGTAACTGCGTTTTCGTTTCCGTACACCTCGCCTGAAATAAAGCTCTTAACGCCTGCTACAAAGCCAAGCTCTACTTCCTTGCCTGTAATTTTTACTAATTCATCAAGGGCGTTATAGTTAATTACGTAGCCAAAGGTTAACGCATCGCCGCTTTCCTTAACGGAAACGCCTCTAAAATCTACTACTGCGTCAACGTCTGTGTCATATCCGTTTTCGTGTGCGCAGCCTGTATTTTGACAGGTTTGTGTTTTTATACCTGTCTTTGTATATCCGTTTGCATAATTGATTGTTGTTACGTAGCTATGTACAGGGCTAGATGCTAGCTGTACCTCTTTACAGTTAGCGCAAATGCCTGCGCATGGGTTTGATTTTTCCTCATCAAGAGTGTGAATACCGCCGTAATATACGTCGCAGCCGTTTACGTTATACACAATTACGCCGCTATCGTAGGTTGCGCTCATGCCCTTATATTCAGCTACGCTGCCGTTTTCAATCATTGAAGCAAGTCTTGTGCTTACAACGCCTGTACCGTCATCAGTTAACGAAAGAAGCTTATTTGCATCTGTGCCACAGTAGAAAAACGTTGCAGTTTTTGGCATGTGTGTCGTATCATTTAACCAACCGCTATTTATTGAAGTAACGGATGCAGGAATATAAATTTTCTCAACTGCATAATAACGGAATGATGTGCCTGCAATTGCAGTTACTGTATTTGGTATCTTAATTTCCTTAAGTGCCAAGCACTCATAGAAAGTACTGCCCGGAAATACGTTTTCGCCGTAGCTTGATACGTTAAATTTAACGTTTTCAAAATTCTCTAATTTTTCAAGCTTATGGCAGTATTGGAAAAGATTATCACAGGAAATTACAACACCTGTTGGAAGATAAATGCTTACCATTTGCTTCATGCCTGCAAAGGCGTCGCCTGTAATTGATTTAAGGTTAGAGGTCTCTCTGATTTCTAAAACCTTAATTGTGGAGCCGTTAAAGGCTCTGCCCTTTAACGTTTCAACGCTATCCGGAAGTGTAACCTTTTCAATTACGCTCTTAGACCCTGCATTCCAGAAGCATTGTGATGGAATTTCCTTTATACCCTCAACCAACGTAAGAGTTGTAAGAGCTGACGTGCCCATAAATGCGCTTGAGCCAAGAGTGCCGCTAAAGCCCTCCTCAAATACTACTGACGTAAGGCTCTTACAGTTACAGTACGCTTCGCCTCCTATGCTTGTAATCTCCTTAGGAATAAAAAGAGACGTAAGTGAGGTTTCTCTAAATGCTTGCGAGCCGATAGAGGTTATACCCTCAAGATTAAAGTCAGTTATTTTTGTACAGCCGTAGAACATACCGTTACCAATAGAGGTGTTAGGTCCTATATCTACTGACGTAAGAGCTGTACAGCCACGGAAGGTTGCGCCGTTATTATACTTTGAAATAGTACCCTCAAATTTAACTGATTTAAGGCTTAGACAATCCTTAAATGCAGAGCCACCGATTGAGGTAATTGAGGCAGGAATAGTAATAGATTCAAAACCGCAGTTTTGGAAAGTATTATCGTTAATAGCAGTTGCGTTACCGAAATCAAAATATTTGAGTCCTGTCCAATTTTGGAAGAATGAACCGTTATAAGAAACTGTTGGCATTCCCTCTAAAAACCACTTAACCTCTACGCAGTTAGTAAATGGGTCAGACGGCTTTACCATTCTTGTTACCGCTTTTCCCTCTGCTCCATTAACGTATGTTTTTGTAACTGAAAAGTCAATTCCCGTTGCGGTTGACATATCAACCTCAGTTGTAAAATCCGCATCGGAATAAAACTTGCTTCCCGCAAAGTCAATTTTTGGGTTGCTTGAGCTTTCCGCATTTTGAGTATAAACGCTTACGTACTCATCGCTACCCGGAAATCTTGCGCCAAATTCAATGTACATAGCAGGAGCTTCAGCGCTTGACACTATTGCAAGAGCAAGCATAAGCATTGCTATTATACAAATAGTTAGTAAAATTCTCTTCTTCATAATATTTTCTCCTTAAATATTTTAAATACATATTCAGTTTATCATATAATGAAAATTATGTCAATAGCTTACTTAAATATTGCCATCATTGCAGTAGAGAACTAAATAATTGAAAAACAGCCACAGATGTGGCTGTTTTTATGCTTTTATAATAACTCAACAAAAATTTCCTTAACTGTGCCCTCGTCGCCCTCTGTGTCGTTCTTTGGAGCATATTTTGCTTCAAGGAATTTCTTTGCAACCTGTGGGAAGAGTGCAAGGGAGAGAACGTCCTCATCGGATTTTGCAAGGTCGCCAGCTTCTTCTCTGTACTTTTCAAGCTCAGGAGAGAGTAAGTCAGCAGGACGGCATGTGATAATCTCATCATCGCCGATTGCTTTGCGTCTAACCTCTTCGTTTACCTCGCCAGGAAGCTTACCGTATTCGCCACGGAGAAGTCCCTTTGATTCCTTTGTAATCATCTTGTATCTTTCGCCTGAAAGAACGTTGAGAACTGCCTGTGTACCTACGATTTGGCTTGTAGGAGTTACAAGTGGTGGATAACCGAAGTCCTTTCTTACTCTTGGAATTTCAGCAAGAACCTCATAGTATTTATCCTCAGCGTTAGCTTGCTTTAATTGTGAAATAAGGTTTGAAAGCATACCGCCCGGTACTTGGTATAAAAGTGTATTTGGATCAACGTTTAATACCTTAGGGTCAAGGCTGCCTGCTTCCTTAAGCTTCTTTGCTACATTTCTAAAGTGCGCGGCAATATCGGATAAGTCCTCAAGCTTAATTTCTGTATCGTACTCAGTACCGCGAAGTGTAGCAACGATAGCCTCAGTTGATGGCTGTGATGTACCGTTAGCAAGTGGAGATAATGCTGTGTCGATAATATCAACGCCTGCTTGGATAGCCATTAAGTATGTCATATCGCCTGTACCGGTTGTGTTGTGGGTGTGTAAGTGAATTGGAACCTTGATTTCTGCCTTTAACGCCTTAACTAAATCGTAAGCATCGTATGGTAAAAGTAGGTTAGCCATATCCTTGATACAAATTGTATCAGCGCCCATTTCTTCAAGCTGCTTTGAAAGTGCTACAAAGTATTCCTTATTATGAACAGGGGACTCTGTGTATGAAATTGCACATTCAACGTGTCCGCCGTACTTCTTTGTTGCCTTGATTGCTGCTTCCATATTTCTTGGGTCGTTTAACGCGTCGAAAATACGGATAACGTCAATACCGTTTTCGATAGACTTCTTTACAAATGCATCTACAACGTCATCAGCGTAGTGCTTGTAGCCAAGTAGGTTTTGACCGCGAAGGAGCATTTGTAGCTTTGTATTTGGCATTGCTTTCTTTAAAGCTCTAAGTCTTTCCCATGGGTCCTCGTTTAAGAAACGCATACAGCTATCAAAGGTAGCACCGCCCCAGCATTCAAGGGACCAGTAGCCTGCTTTATCGAGCATTTCACAAGCTGGGAGCATATCCTCAATTCTCATACGAGTTGCGGCTTGTGATTGGTGAGCATCTCTTAATATTGTATCTGTAATTAAAATTTTCTTTGCCATATTATTTTCCCCCTATTAGCCTAGAAGCGCGATAAGGATACCTGCAGCGATACCTGAGCCGATAACACCTGCAACGTTTGGTCCCATAGCGTGCATTAAAAGGAAGTTAGATGGATTTTCCTCTTGACCAACCTTTTGTGATACACGAGCTGCCATTGGAACTGCGGATACACCTGCGGAACCGATAAGTGGGTTGATTTTCTTGCCCTCCGGTAAGAATACGTTCATAAGCTTTGCAATAAGCACGCCTGAAGCTGTCGCAACACCGAATGCAACAACGCCCATTACAATAATGATAATTGTCTTAAGTGATAAGAACGTTGTAGCAGTTGCAGTTGCACCTACTGAGATACCAAGGCATACTGTTACGATATTCATAAGCTCGTTTTGAACTGTCTTTGCAAGTCTTTCACAAACGCCGCTTTCCTTTAAGAGGTTACCAAACATTAAGCAACCAACAAGAGCTGTTGCAGATGGAACGATTAAAGCAACTACGATTGTAACAACGATTGGGAATAAAATCTTTTGTGTCTTTGAAACAGGACGAAGATTGCTCATTACAATCATTCTTTCCTTCTTTGATGTAAGTGCCTTCATAATTGGTGGTTGAATTACAGGAACGAGAGCCATATATGAATATGCCGCTACTGCAATAGGACCAAGTAATTGTGGAGCTAAAAGTGATGTAGTAAAGATAGCGGTAGGACCGTCTGCACCACCGATAATACCGATTGATGCTGCTTCCTTAAGTGTGAAGATAATATCCTCAATGCCTGATGCTTGACCGATTGCGCTAACGCCCATAACGCCTGCAACTGTTGCGAAAATACCGATTTGGGCAGCTGCACCTAAAATTAAGGACTTTGGATTTGCGATAAGTGGACCGAAGTCTGTCATAGCACCAACGCCGATAAAGATAAGACATGGATATACGCCTAGCTTAACGCCGAGGTATAAAATATCAATTAAGCCTGCTCCGCCTGCGCCGATTAAGTCCCAATGAACGTGGCCGCCTGCAAAGAATTCCTCGTGGAATACGTCAGCCCCCGGTAGGTTTGTAAGGAGCATACCAATAGCGATTGGTAATAAAAGTAATGGCTCAAACTTCTTTACGATAGCAAGGTAGCAAAGAAGACATGCAATAGCAATCATTACAATGTACTTCCATCCGCCTGCTTCAAAGAAGCCTGCCACACCTGTGGTCTTTAAAAAGTTTATAATGCCTTCCATTGTAGCCTCCTACTAATTATGCAAGAGTACAAAGAACTGTGCCTGTTTCAACAGAAGCGCCGTTTGCTACGTTTACGCTTGATACGGTTGCATCACATGGAGCCATGATTTCGTTTTCCATCTTCATAGCCTCTAAAATCATTAAAACGTCGCCCTTCTTAACTGCTTGACCGTTTGATACGTTTACCTTAAGAATTGTGCCTGGCATTGGAGCGGCTACTGTTTGTGCGCCTGCTGCTGGAGCTGGAGCTGCTGCTGGAGCCTCAGCCTTTGGAGCTGGTGTCTTGATTTCTGCTTTGTCAATAACCTCTAATGTGATTTCATATGTGTTTCCGTTAACGTTTACTCTGTAAGCTTTCATTATGTAATTCCTCCGAAAAAATTATACTTTTTTAAATGATAGAACACGGATTGCTGAAATATCCGTTTTTTCCTCTTCCGCAATTGCGGCTACTACTGCTGCCACGATTTCCTCGCGGTTAGGGATTTCTGCTGTCTGAACAGGCGCTATCGCCGTTTCCTTCTTTGCTTGTGGTGCTGCTTTAATGAATTTATCGCAAAGATAGTTCATTAAGTAAACAAGACCGATAAGAATTACAAGACCGATAAAGACCACTGCAACTCCAAAGAAGCATACAAAAGCTAAGCCCGGCTCATTTGCTGCTAAAAAAGTGTTTGCCATTTCACTACTCCTTTTTTATTTTTGGATATGGGAATACTAAAACCAAACAAAAAGGTGCATTTATCGACAAATTTTACCGATAAATTAAGGGAAATTCCGTGGGAAGCCTTTATCGCTTCCGCCTCATTTCGCACTTCTCTTTTGTCTTTCCTCTTAATAAAGCCCATATTATCCTATTTTACACTATTGTACCATAAAACATAGTAAAAGTAAAGACTAAAAATGATTTTTTATAATATTATTGTGCGCGTGCGCTAACATAAATGGAAGTGATTAAAATAACGCTTTCCTTAATACAAAAAAGAGAGCAAAATTTTGCTCTCTTTAATTTATTATTCAGCTTCCGGTACTTTACAGTTATTAAACGTTACTGTGTCGGCTGTGTTGCCCGAAGCGTTTGCGTTAAGGTACGTAGCTACGCCGCCTACTGTTAAGTAGCCTGCCATGTAGAATTCAACGTTCTTTACGTCAGTTTCTTCAACCTTATCGCCGTCAAGGTCAACGGTTTTGTCCCACGTGCCACGTAGAATAAAGTCTGCGCCTGCATACTTTGCAACCTCTTTATTTGCTTCATCATCTGTTGTCCAATTTACAACGCTTGCCTTAATTGCTTTATCGCTTGTATAAGCATCGCTTCCTGCAAATGCTTTTACTGCTACAACAAAGCCAAGCTCAACGCTCTTGCCTGTAATTTTTACAAATTCATCAAGGGCATCATAGTCGATTACGTATCCAAATGTAATAGCATCGCCATCCTCGCTTACTGAGAAGCCCTTAAAGTCAGGGATAATTGGGTTTACGCTTGTTACGTAAGGTGTTAAGTTATGCTCACAGCCTGAGTTTTGGCATGCCATAGTCTTAACGCCGTTTGCAAGGTAGTTTACGTATTCCACTGTTGTTACGTAGTTATGCTTTGCATTTTCCTTAGTTTGACCGTCAAATGCATCACATCTATCGCATTGGAACACGCAATCATTCTCTATTTCAACGTGGTCGCCGTCATAAAACGCCTCACACTTGCTGTAATTTACTACGTAAAGCTTATGACCCTCTAACGTTGCAAGGTCTGTGTAGTAGCTATCAGATTTTGTTGAGTCCCACTCTATAACGTACTCTTCCTTATATCCGCTTGTTACTCTATCGTTGTTTTTACCTGTAACGCAAGCGTTATAGAACACGGCAAAGTCGCTCTTTGTGCCTGTGTAGAAGAATACTGTATCAGCAGGTCCGCTTCCGCTATCGTGTGTAAATGAATGCTGACATACTGTTGTATATGTGCTTGGAATATAGTAAACCTTTAATTTGTTTGAAAGTCTGAATACACTATATCCCGTTGTCTTTTCAAGTGATGCACCTAGGTAAATCTTTTCAAGATTTTTGCAGTTTTCAAAGCATCTTTCGCCAATCTCTGTAACTGAGTTAGGTAACTTTATTTCTGTAAGGCTATAACATCCTGTAAAGCAGCTTTTCTTCATAACCTTAAGAGTTGTGTCAGATGCAAATGTTACACTTGCAAGTAAGTGGTTATTATAGAATGGTGCGCCATTCTTACCGCTATCGCCATTCATTGTAACTACTGATGCAGGAATGTTAATTGCTCTTAGGTTTCTTGCATCGTGGGCGAAGTTTTGTGGGATTTCTGTAACAGGTGTTTCATCATCAACCTCACAAACAATAACAGGCATTGATTGAACGAAATTAAAGCCAAATTCAACTAACGTATTTGGGCAATATATGAAAAGTAAATTAAAGTTAGCCTTTGGGAACGCACTTGAATATGAGCCGAATGAGCCGAAGCCAAGCTTTAAAATTCCTGCGTTATCAGGGAAATTTACACTTACGATTTTTTCCTTGCTAAATCCTGAATTTAGGTTATATACGCCGGAATCGTTTACTGTACCAACGTCCCCAACGGTTGTGCCTGATGCTACTGTAATTACAGTATCACTGCCAACAGTTTCAGTTCCTGTTACATACCAAGTAAGCTCATTTCCTTCAGCGTCAGTTTTTGGGAAGCTTCCCTCATATGATTTAATTGTGCCGATGGAATTATCGTTTGCAAATCCGAAATAAGACGTTACCTCATCGCTATTTGCAAACACCTCATAGCTAAAAAGCTGATTTCCGTTTGCATCCTTATAAATTGTCGATGCGCTTATACTGATTGCAAGCAAGCATACGAGCATTGACACGATACATAGGAATAAAAGAATTTTTTTTTTCATTTTATACTCCTTTAATTTTTGTTACAGTACTATACTACCATATATTAGAAAAAAAGTCAACAAAAAAGAGAGCAAGGCTCTTGCTCTCTTTAATTGTTATTCAGCTTCCGGTACGTTACAGTTATTAAACGTAACTGTGTCGGCTGTGTTACCTGAAGCATTTGCGTTAAGGTACGTAGCTACGCCGCCTACTGTTAAGTAGCCTGCCATGTAGAATTCAACGTTCTTTACGTCAGTTTCTTCAACCTTATCGCCGTCAAGGTCAACCATCTTATCCCATGTGCCACGGAGAATAAAGTCTGCGCCTGCATACTTTGCAACCTCTTTATTTGCTTCATCGTCTGTTGTCCAATTTACAACGCTTGCCTTAATTGCTTTATCGCTTGTATAAGCATCGCTTCCTGCAAATGCTTTTACTGCTACAACAAAGCCAAGCTCAACGCTCTTGCCTGTAATTTTTACAAATTCATCAAGCGCATCATAGTCGATTACGTATCCAAATGTAATAGCGTCGCCGTCATTGCTTACTGAGAAGCCCTTAAAGTCAGGGATAATTGGGTTTACACTTTCTGTAACAGGTGTTGTCTTATGTGCGCAGCCATCGTTTTGACACGCCATAGTCTTAACGCCGTTTGCAAGATAGTTAGCGTATGCAATAGTTGTTACATAGTTGTGTACAGGGTTAGCAGCTAATTGAGCCTCTAAGCAGTTTGCGCAAATGCCTGCACATGCATTTGACTTTTCAGGGTCAAGAGCGTGAATACCGTCATAGAATGCTTCACACACGTTATAGCCTGAGATTACGTATTTACCGCTTGCATAGTTTTCAGGATTTGCACTATAAGCTGCATAAGATATAATTGTTCCGCTTACCTTTGAGTTAATTGTATTTAAGTATGTTTCATCTGTGCTTGTAACAAAGAACAATCTTGCTGTGCTATTGTTAAAGTTGATAGTTGTAAGAGTAGATGGAAGAACGAACTCTGTCATTGACTTACAGCCTGTAAATGCTTCATTGTTAATTGTAACAGCACTTGAGCCTAAAATAACCTTCTTTACTCCAACATCTGCAAACGCGAATGTTTCGAGAACAGTTACTGTGTTAGGAAGCTTAATTACATCAGGCTTCCATGTTTTAACGCCTCTAAACATTTGGTGTGTCATTTTTGTAAGCTTAGTGTTTTCAAGACCGATAACCTCAGTAAGTGCAGTGCCCATAAAGTGGTTGTTACCGTTAATTGTTGTAAGAGTAGATGGGAATGTAACGCTTGTTAATGATGCACAGTTTAAGAATGCACAGTTACCAAGTGTTGTTAAGCCCTCAGGAAGAACAACCTTTGGAAGTCTCTTACAGTTTTCAAATGCAGGGCTATCAATTTTAGTTAAGTTCTTAGTTGTAGCGAAATTAACTTCAACAAGTGATGTGTTGTTTTGGAACGCCTTTTCACCGATTGTTGTTACGCTTGATGGAATGTTAATTCTAAAGTTAGTTGTATTGTCGTTTACCACGCTCTTGAATGCAAATGAAAACTTTGCAATTTCAGTTAATGTGCTTGGTAGCTCTACGCTTTCAAGGTAGTAGCATGAGTAGAACTCATAGCCCTTCATTGTGCTTGCCCATTGGTCGTGGAACTTTGCACTCTTAATACCTGAGTATTCAAATGTTGATGTGTTCTCGAAGTAAGAGTTTACAGGAATATAAATATACTCAAGAGCACTGGCGTTTGCAAATGCAGAACCGCCAAAGTGAAGGTTGGACTCTGTGTCCTCAGGAATATCAAAAACCTTTAACGTTTTATTGCCATTAAATGAGCTTTTGTTAATCCATTTGAAGTTGTTATTTACATAAATAGCCTCAATTGGAAGGTCCTTCCATGTGCCACTGATGTAAGTAAATGCAGCATAATCTCTGCCGTTTAAGAGTATCATATTAGATACTGTGTATGGGAATGTTGTTGAATCATCACCATCTGTGTCAGAAATGACTGTTGATGGAAGAAGCTCTCTACCGCTTGAAAGAGCCATTGTGAAATCAACGTTTACCTTGTATGATACATACTTGCTTGTGGTAGAATCATAGAACCAAGCAAGAGCATTCCCGTTTGCATCATAAAGAGCAAGCTCTGTTCCGTCTGCAGCTACAAAAATTTCGTTTTTGTTGTATTCAGCATTAACGGAAATAGCAAGAGCACAAATTAACATTACTACAATTGCTACTACTAAAAGAATTTTCTTTTTCATTTTGTTTCTCCTTGATAATTTATTTTTATACAAGATAATATTACCATATCATAGGTAATTTGTCAACACAAAAAGCGAGTGAATTTCACTCGCCTTTAATGTGTTAATTATTCTTCTTCATTGGCAGTTACAAGCTCACCGTAAGTAATATAGTCAGAAGCTTCGCCTGAAGCGTTTGCATTTAAGTATGCAACTGCGCCATCAAAGAGGTATCCTGCCATACAGATTGCAGTGTTTTCTAAGCCTGTAAAGTCGCCTGTTAGCTTAAAGTCAGCGCCACTGTACTTAACTGTTTCCGCGTTTTCGCTATCAATATTTGACCAAGAAACCACGCTTGCCTTAACAACGTTTGCATTAACTACTGTGCCATCTGCGTTAAGAAGCTTATTGTCAGTAACCTTTGACTGAGCTGCTACTACAAAGCCAAGGTCAACCTTTTTGCCGCTTACCTTTGCATATTCATCAAGTGCATCGTAATCGATTGTATAACCAAATGTAATGCCGTTTCCGTCTTCCTTAACTGAGAAGCCCTTGAATGATGAGATAATTGGAGCAGTTTCCACAACATTTGGTGCTGTCTTGTGTGCACATCCCTCGTTTTGGCACACCTGTGTTTTAACGCCATTTGCAAGGTAATTTGCATATGCGATTGCATTTACATAGTTATGCTTTGGCTCTTTCTTCATATCTCCGTCGTAATCATCGCATCTTTCGCATTGAATTACGCAGTCATTACCAATGTCCTTATGCTCGCCATTATAGAATGCATCGCAGAAATTGTAGCCGTAAACGACATATACTTGATTTGTAGCGTTATCATAAGTTGCTTTATCGCCTAAATATGTTTCGTAAGAAATAATCTTTGCTGCCTTAAAGCCACCATTGTGCGAGTCATTTGTATTAAGAATCATATTTTCCGCATCTATTTGTGAGCCAGACATGAAAACGATATATTGATTTGGTGTGGAACGGAATGCTTCATTACCAAAGCCGATATTTGCACCGGCAGGAACATAAATTTCCTTAAGCTTTGAACAGCTTCTAAAGTATTGGTTCCATTGCTCGTTCATTGTAGGATGGTTAAAGTACGGATTCATAATGTACTTAACAATTTGAGCACCTTGAACATTAAGGGGCTTTGGCAATGTTTGTGGATTCTTTAAAACACCGCCTGTTGCCTCTTGTGTAAGTGTTGAGGTAGCAGCAAAATCACAAGCGTTTATATAGAAAAGCTGTGTATTTTCAAGATTCCAGATTTGAACAAGCTTAGTGTTTGTAAAGCCCTCTTGACCAATGCCCTTTAATGTGCTTGGTAACACAATACCGCGAAGATTTGGACAACAACCATTTTTGTTACCCCATAACCAACCGTTTAATGCATCGATATCAAGCTTTTCAAAATTGAAAAGAAGTGCCTTTTGGATATCCTTGTTATCGCTTGAACAGATAATTTCGGTACCGTTATCATAAATTCTTATGGACTTTAAGCACTTTGTAGGATTAAATACACTTGTATTAAAGCCGTTTCCGCCTGCGGAAATTGAATATTTAACATATACCGCCTGTGTTTCATCAGTTTGGTCGGCTCTTACGTACTTGATTTCTTCGCCGTTTAGGTACCAAATTAGAGGATTGCCCTCTGTGTCTCTGATTGCTAATTTAGTTGTACCGTCTGCCGCATAAATCCACTCGCCATCGTTATATGCAGGCTCAGCCGCGCTTGCTGAAATTGCGAAAAGGCAAATAAGCATTGCTACAATAGCAACCATTAAGAAAATTTTCTTTTTCATTGTTTTTCCTCCTGAAAAATATATTGATTACAATATAATATTACCATAACTTTACAATTCTGTCAACAGAAAAGCGTTGTAAAAATTACAACGCCTTTATGATTATTATTCTTCAGTAACAGCTACAAGCTCGCCGTAAGTAATATAGTCAGAAGCTTCGCCTGAAGCGTTTGCATTTAAGTATGCAACTGCGCCGTCAAAGAGGTATCCTGCCATACAGATTGCAGTGTTTTCTAAGCCTGTAAAGTCGCCTGTTAGCTTAAAGTCAGCGCCGCTATACTTAACTGTTTCCTCATTTTCACTATCAATATTTGACCAAGAAACAACGCTTGCCTTAACAACATTTGCATTAACTACTGAGCCATCTGTGTTAAGAAGCTTATTGTCAGTAACCTTTGACTGAACTGCAACAACGAAGCCAAGGTCAACCTTCTTACCGCTTATCTTTGCGTATTCATCAAGGGCAGCATAGTCGATTGTGTAACCGAATGTAATTCCGTTACCGTTTTCCTTGATTGAGTAGCCCATAAAACATGGAATAATTGGATTTACAGTTATTTCAACTGGTGCTATTTTGTGAGCACAACCATCATTTTGGCACGTTAATGTTTTAACGCCGTTTGCAAGATAGTTAACGTAGGCAATAGTTGTTACATAGTCGTGGATTGGATTAGCGGCAAGCGCCACCTCGTTACAAATGCCACAAATACCTGCACAAGCATTTGACTTATTTGGGTCAAGTGTATGTACGCCGCTTGAATATGCTTCGCAGTAGCTGTAATTATAAACTACATACTTGCCGCTCTTGTCTTCAAGCTTCTTATAGTCCTCATAGGAAATAAGGTTTGCTCTATTTTCGCCAACAACTGCCCAGAATGGTGCGTTGTTTGTTGTGCTTGAGCTATCAAGGAATGTTGTTAACTGTTCAAGTGTACCAACATAGAATATTTTCTCAAGACCTGTGTTGTTAAATACTCTATCGTTTACCTTTGTAAGTGTGTTATTAATGTAGATTGTCTTAAGTGATTTTGAATCGTTAAACGTTGAGTTATATAACGTTGTAACGCTTGTTGGAACTGCAAAGGATGTTAAGCCCATACCTTGTAAATTCCATTCGCCAAGCTCAGCTACTGTGTTAGGAAGAATAAGACCTGCAAGCTTTACGTTGTTAAATACACCTGAGCCTTGAATAGCGCAAAGCTTTGTGTTTGAAAGGTCAAGAATCTCGCCAACCATAAATGATGTACAGTTATTAAAGCATCCGCCACCGCCAAGCTGTCTTAACTCGGTTAAATCAGCAAGGTTTACATACTTAAGGTTAGAACAGCCTTGGAATGCGCCTGATTGAAGAGCAACTGTGTCAAGTCTTAAAAATGCATATTGAAGGTTTGTGGAGTCGATAAACGTGTTACTTCTTACGCAGTTAACAGGATTATTTAAACGGCTTGTGCCACCGTTTGTTAAAACATCATCATCCATTGCGTTGAATACTACAATGCTACTACAAGCAAGTGTGCCGCTTTCAAGTGCAATTTCAATTTTGCTAACCTCATATGCAGTAACAGAGCCTACTGTTGAGTTGCCAACGCCGAATTCATATGTGCAGTAGAATAAAACTCTTTCATCCTGTGTCTTAATTGACTTTAGAGCACCATTTGCATCTAAATACCAAGTAAGAGCATCGCCATCAGCATCGAATAATGCACACTCTGTGCCATCTGAAAGTGTAACCTTTTGAGTAAGGTCAACCTTGCCATTATGAACAGAATCTGCCGATACTGCAAGTGCAAGCACCAAAACAAGCATTAAAGTCATAATAAGTGATAAGAAAATTTTCTTTTTCATTGCTTTTTCTCCTTGAAAATATATTGATTACAATATAATATTACCATAACTTTACAATTCTGTCAACAGAAAAGCGTTGTAAAAATTACAACGCCTTTATGATTATTATTCAGTAACAGCTACAAGCTCGCCGTAAGTAATATAGTCAGAAGCTTCGCCTGAAGCGTTTGCATTTAAGTATGCAACTGCGCCGTCAAAGAGGTAACCTGCCATGCAGAGAACCACATTTTCTAAGCCTGTAAAGTTGCCTGTTAGCTTAAAGTCAGCGCCGCTGTACTTAACTGTTTCCTCATTTTCGCTATCAATATTTGACCAAGTAATTATGCTTGCCTTAATAACGTTTGCATTAACTACTGAGCCGTCAGCGTTAAGAAGCTTATTGTCAGTAACCTTTGACTGAGCTGCAACAACGAAGCCAAGGTCAACCTTTTTGCCGTTAATCTTTGCAAACTCATCAAGGGCAGCATAGTCGATTGTGTAACCGAATGTAATTCCGTTACCGTCTTCCTTGATTGAGTAGCCCTTGAAGGATGAGATAATAGGGTTAACTTCGCTTTCGCTACATTCTTCACATCTTGCGCACTTAGTATTCAAAATACCGTTTGCAAGGTAGTTAGCATATACAACGCTATATTTCGTTGCGCCCTTTTCAAGGTCAAATTCATGACCTAAAGCTGTGCCAAAGATTTCCTTTTCTTCGTCAATTTTACCACCGCAGAAGCAGAACGTATTCACAACTGTGCCAAGAGTACATGTTGGATTTGAAACAATCTCGTTTGCCTTCGTATCAATAATGTGTGTAGCGCCATCTTGAAGCTCACTTGTTAATACAGGATATTTACTGTCATCAGCGCTTCCCTTTAAAGCGATTTTATACTTTGCGCCCTCGCCGTTATTTGCGTGACAGAAAATAGCGTAAATTTCATTTTGGTTTGAATAGCCTGTGTCAGAAGTGTTGTACCACGTACCGATTTTTGTGTTTTCAAAGCTTGTGTTTGCTTCGTTAGCGAATACAAACGTTGTATATTGGATTTCGCCCTTTCTGCCCATTGAAATACGGTCGATTTTGCCAAGGAAAACGATTGTCAAAGGGCTTTCCTTTGTACCGCATTTTTGGAATAAGCCGCTTGAAATTGTATCGCCTCTAAAATCTGTGATTTGCGCATTATTGCTGCTGTTTAACGATCTGTCGTCATAGCCACAGTATCCCTCAGGTAATACGATAATGGAGTTAAGGTTTGGTAGGTTGTAGAATGCGCAGTCCTCAGCGCCCGTGTTTATTACCATACCGTTTTCGTCCATGGCAAAGCTCTTGTTTGTGTTATGTGGACCTGTGATTGTCTTTAAGGTTGATGGGAAATAGTAAATTTGAGGTTTTGCAGGTAACTCAAATGTGTCTGCTGTATAGAAGTTACCGTTTTCGTCTCTTACCTCAAACTTTTCATTTACAAGATACATATTTGGTGAGTTACCAAATGCAGGACCATCACCTGCAGATTTGTTACCCTTAATATGTTCAACTCTTGCAGGAAGATAAACTGCTGTTAAAGCCTTACAGTTTGTAAATGCTTGGTCTCCTATGGTTTTCACATTGTCAGGTAGGCAAACAGCCTTAAGAGATGTGCAATCTCTAAACACGCCCCAAGACGTCATATTTATATCGTTTTGATTGTTATTAAAGTCAACAAAGACAAGATTTGAGCATGAGTTAAACGCTCCACCGCCAATAAGTGTGATTGTTGGCGGAAGGGATACGTATTTGATATTTTTATTATTTCTAAATGACCCCTCATGCACTTCAGTTACAGTATATGTTTTGCCGTCCGCACCAACGACTGTTTCAGGAATGTTAACAAATTCCATTTCAACGCTTTGGTTGCCGTTTTTAGTGAGTCTTGCTGTTCCGTTGCTGTTCAGGTCATATTTAAGACCGTTAATAATCTCTGATGCGCTTGCTGAAATTGCAAATAAGCAAACAAGCATCAAAACAGTACAAAGACATAAAAGAATTTTCTTTTTCATTTTTTTGCTCCTTATAAAATAAAATACTTTTGCACGGATATTATATCACACGCGCTTTGATTTTTCAAGAAAAAGGAACACTCCGCGGAAATTTTTGGCACAATGCACAAGTAATATGATAACACATATTAAAAACATCCGCTCTTTTTGGTCAAAGCGACAAAGTCAGTGCTTGTCAACAAAAAAAAGAAGCGAATTTTACTTCGCTTCTAATTTTGATTATTTTTTGATAAGCGTTTCAACAAGTGCAAGTGCTTCGCCAATTTTGGAGATATCCTTACCGCCGCTCATTGCGCTATCAGGACGTCCGCCGCCCTTACCGCCTGTTACTGCGCTAACCTCACGTAAGATATTTCCAGCATGTGCGCCCGATGATACTGCGTCCTTACCGCACACTGCGATAAAGTTGAGCTTTTCGCCTGCATGGATAGCAAATACAGCCACAGCGCTTGGGTTTTTGTCCTTAATTGTGTCGCCAAGAGAACGAACTGCATCAACCGCCATATCCTTAAGGTCAGCTGTAATTACAGACACATCCCCAACGATTTTTGCATTATTTAAAAGCTCATCAACTCTTGAGCCTGCCATTTTAGAGTTAAGCACCTCAATCTCACGCTTTAATGCTCTAACCTCATCTTGAAGTGATGAAGCGCGCTTTGCGATATCGTTTGCGTTTTGTACCTTTAATTCCTTTGCGGTATTGTCAATAAGACCTTGCTTATCGTTTAAGAGGTTAAGAACGCCAAGTCCTGTTACAACCTCAATTCTACGAACGCCTGCTGCAACGCCGATTTCTGTTACAATTTTGAAAAGTCCTGCCTTTGCGGTATTGTCAAGGTGTGTACCTCCGCAAAGCTCAACGGAGAAATCTCCCATTTTAACCATACGAACAACGCTGCCGTACTTTTCGCCAAAGAGAGCCATTGCGCCGTTCTTACGAGCTGTTTCAATATCTGTTTCTACTGTGTCAATAGCTGTGCCAAGTAAAATTTGGTAGTTTACAAGTGCTTCAACCTTGTTAATTTCCTCTGCTGTTAAAGCGGCAAAGTGTGTAAAGTCAAAGCGACCGATTTTTTCATCAACGTATGAGCCTGCTTGCTCTACGTGTGTACCTAAAACTGAGCGAAGTGCTGCTTGGAGCATATGTACTGCGGAGTGGTTACGCTTGATTGCTTCTCTGCGAGCTACATCAACTGCGCACTTAACAGTGTCCCCAACCTTAACTGAGCCGGATGCGATGTTGCACATATGGATATATACGCCGTCGCTCTTTTTAGTGTCAGTTACTGTGATTTCGCAGTTATCGTTAGAAATAACACCGCTATCTCCAACCTGTCCACCGCCCTCGCCGTAGAAGGTTGTTGTGTCAAGAATAATTGAGCATTCGCCCTCTGTAATTTCTGTTACGTCGTTTCCGTTTTCATCTAAAATTGCAAGAACCTTGCCTTCACACTCGTAGCTTGTATAGCCAACGAAGTTAGTTTTTGCAATATCAAAGGATTTTGCTTTATCGCTCCAACCGCTGATATTTGCTCTTGCATTTCTTGCTCTTTGCTTTTGCTCCTGCATTAAAGCATTGAAGCCGTCCATATCGGTTGTGAAGCCGTTTTCCTCAGCAATTTCTCTTGTTAAGTCAATTGGGAAGCCAAAGGTATCGTAAAGCTTGAACGCATCTGCGCCGTCAATTACTGTTTTGTTTTCATTTTTTGCTTTTGCCATAATATCATCAAGAATTGAAAGACCTGCATCAATAGTTGCATCAAATCTTTCTTCCTCAAGTGCAAGCACCTTTTTAATATAGTCAGCCTTTTCGCCAAGCTCTATATATGCGTCCTTGCTCTCTCCGATTGCAACGTCGCACATTTCAACTAAGAATGGTCTGTCAATGCCAAGTAATTTACCGTGGCGGCAAGCTCTTCTTATAATTCTACGTAAAACATATCCTCTGCCCTCGTTTGATGGGATAACTCCGTCGGAAATCATAAACATTGCGCTTCTTGTATGGTCGGTAATTACACGGATTGAAATATCGTTTGCAGCGTTATCGCCGTACTTTTTACCTGAAATTGCGCACACGTTGTCAAGGATTTTTCTTACAGAATCAACCTCGAACATGTTTTCAACGTTTTGCATTACACACGCAAGACGTTCAAGACCCATACCTGTATCAATGTTCTTTTGAGCAAGCTCTGTATAGTTGCCATGACCGTCATTATTAAATTGTGAGAATACGTTGTTCCAAATTTCCATAAATCTGTCGCAGTCGCAACCAGGCTTACAGTCAGGAGAGCCACATCCTCTTTCGATACCTCTATCGAAGTAGATTTCAGAGCAAGGACCGCAAGGACCGCTACCATGCTCCCAGAAGTTGTCTGCTTTACCAAGTCTTACAACGTGATTAGGATTTACGCCGATTTTGTTTACCCAAATATCGTATGCTTCTTCATCATTTTCGTAGATTGATGGCCAAAGAAGGTCAGCTGGTATTTCAAGAGTTACAGTTAAAAACTCCCACGCCCAAGCAATAGCCTCTTCCTTAAAGTAGTCGCCAAAGGAGAAGTTGCCAAGCATTTCAAAGAATGTACCGTGGCGTGCTGTGTGTCCTACTCTTTCAAGGTCAGGTGTTCTTATACACTTTTGGCATGTTGTTACTCTATTTCTTGGTGGAATAACCTCGCCTGTAAAGAACTTCTTCATAGGTGCCATACCTGAGTTGATAAGTAAAAGTGATTTATCGTTTTGTGGCACAAGTGGGAAGCTGTTTAAGCGAAGGTGTCCCTTTGATTCAAAGAATGAAAGATATTTTTCTCTTAAATCGTTAAGTGATGTCCATTTCATAGTTTTGTTTCCTTTCAAATTGAATGGTAAAATTTTAACGCATATATTTTAGCACTTATTATATATTTTGTCAAGCACTTATATTTCACTTGACAAATATTTAATAAAAGTATATAATTTTAGTAACTGTAGTCTGCGACCGCAGACAGGGAATAGGATATAGGAGACAGGGGTCATTAGGGGACAGGAGATAGGGAATAGGGGTTCGCTATACTCACAGGGAAGATTAGCTGTTTTTCCCTGCAACGAAGTTGCCCCTGCGAATGTAATGAGCCCCTGACCACTGACCCCTGATAAGCGACTGAAAGGAGCGAAACATGATAGATTTACTTGACATGCACAAGCATTTTATATTATCACACCTTAAAGAGGGAGACGTTTGCGCAGATTTCACTATGGGAAACGGGCATGATACTGCGTTTCTTTCAAATATAGTTGGGGCAAACGGCAAGGTTTACGCATTTGATATACAGGAAAAGGCGCTTATTTCCACGCGCGAAACGCTAAAAAAGGAAAATTGCCCTGATAACTGTGTTTTGATACATGATTCACACCACAATTCAAAAAATTACATAACTGAAAAAATCAAGGCGGGAATGTTCAACCTTGGCTATATGCCGGGCAGCGGTAACAAGGAATTAACCACCAAGCGTGAGACTACTCTGCCTGCTATAAAAAATGCTATTGAGCTTCTTGACACGGATGCAATTTTATTAGTTGCCGTTTATCCGGGACACGAGGAAGGCAGACTTGAGGGAATTGAGATTGAGGAATACTTAAAGACAATAAGCCGAAAGGAAATGTCAATTTCAAAGTTCCAAATTATAAATTCGCCAACTTCTCCGTTCTTTTTTATTGTGGAGACACGATGAAAAAAGTGGTCAGTGGTCAGTGGTCAGTGGTTAGACAAACGATGAAATTTACAAGGAGATATGATGTTTAATTCAAAAACGATTGCCGCCATCTCAACAGCGTATGGAAAAGGTGGAGTTGCTATGATAAGAATAAGCGGAGACACCGCTTTAGATGTTGCTTTGCGAGTTTTTAAGACAAGCGCAAAGGAAATAAAGCCAAGATATTGCTACTATGGTAGCATACTTCGTGATAACGATATAATTGATGATGGCACTTTAACGTTTTTTAAAGCTCCTAACTCATATACGGGGGAGGACGTGTGCGAAATTTGTTGTCACGGTGGTATTTACGCCACAAGAGCCGTGCTTGAAAGCGTGCTTTCACAGGGGGCAGCATTAGCGGGAGCAGGCGAGTTTACACGCCGTGCATACCTAAACGGCAAATTGACATTATCAAGAGCCGAGGCGGTAGGACATGTTATTGATGCCAAAACCGATTATCAGCTTAGATTATCATCATCAACCGCAAGAGGTGTTTTGTCAAACAAAATCGCTTCTATTCGTGAAAAAATCATTTCACTTATTTCTCGTTCATATGCTACTATTGACTATCCCGATGAGGACATAACCGACAATACAAGAGATGAAATGGTTGACACCTTAAACTCTGTTTATAGTGATGTTTTATCCCTTAAAAAATCATACAAGGCAGGAAAAGCCGTAAGCGAGGGCGTAAAAACTGCCATTATCGGCAAGCCTAATGCAGGTAAAAGCTCACTTTACAATCTACTTTTAGGAGAGGAGCTTGCTATCGTTACCGATATTGCCGGCACTACAAGAGATATCATTGAGAATACTGCATCAATCGGCGGTGTAACCTTAAATCTTGCGGACACGGCAGGTATTCACGAAACCTCTGACGTGGTTGAGAAAATCGGCGTTGACAGAGCCAAAATCAGAATTGACAATTCCGAGCTTCTTTTATGCGTTTTTGATAGCTCAACACCTGAAACTAACGAGGATGTGTTTATAATTGATAGTGCAAAGGATAAAACCGCCGTTGCAATTATCAATAAAAATGATAAAGAAAATATGCTTTCATACGAATTTGAGAGCAAGATAAAAGAGACCTTTGATAACGTAATTTATATGAGCGCTAAGGACACGGATAGCCGTGAAAAATTAGCGGAAATTATTAAAAATATGTACGAGCTTGGGGAAATTGATATTTCCAATGATGCGGTAATTTCAAGCGCAAGACAGTTTAGCGCCGTTTCATTAGCTCTTGAAAGCATAACACAAGCTAAGGAAGCGCTTGAATTTGGCGAAACTCCCGATATAATCTGCTTTACCCTTGAAAAAGCACTTTCCGAGCTTGACATGATTGACGCACGAGAAACAAGCGAAGAAATCGTAAACGAGATATTTTCACGCTTTTGCGTAGGTAAATAACGCTTGCGTTATTTACAGGGAACAGAGGACAGGGGCAACCAAGTTGCAGGGGCTCATTTCATTCGCAGGGGGCAACCAAGTTGCAAAAAATAACTAACTTTCCCTGTGAGCAAAGCGAACCCCTATCCCCTATACCCTGTACCCTTGAGCGACTGAAAGGAGCGAGGTAATGGAAACTAAAAATTTTACTAAAAATGATAATGGATTTATATGCGAAAACTGTGGCTTTGAAGTTAAGCCTCTTGGCTATTCATCAAGAAATCATTGTCCTAAGTGCTTATGCTCTAAGCACGTTGACGTAATGCCCGGGGACAGAGCCAACACCTGTGGCGGAGTTATGGAGCCAATTAAGGTTGAGCTTGACTCCAAAAAGGGCTATGTTATATTACATAGATGCCGTAAGTGTGGCGAAATCAAGCGTAACCGCACCGCCCACGAAGCCAAGGAACAGCCCGACAATATGAAACTCATAATCAAGTTAACAACGGGTTGTTAGCTTGAAGCTGTTAGCCGTTAGCGGTTAGCGAAATTAGACTAACATTTTTATTAGGGAGAGATTATGAAAAAATTTAGCATTTTGATTTTATTACTTGCTATTTTCGTGGCATTGACAGTTTTGGTGTCTTGCAATAGCGAGAAGCCAACAGACGAGGACTGCTTTATATTTTATCCGCTTGATGACGGGACTTACGCCATTGAATGCGATGCATCTCTTGTCCAATATTTAACAAAAATTGTTATTCCTGAAAATCATAAAGGTAAAAAGGTTTCAACCATAACAAACCGCGCTTTTTACGGTTGCGATAATGTTAAAACTATCGTAATTCCAAATA
The DNA here is from genome assembly GCA_045632345.1 of Eubacteriales bacterium. Classification (GTDB taxonomy): domain Bacteria; phylum Bacillota; class Clostridia; order Oscillospirales; family CAG-272; genus RGIG2000. The sequence continues at coordinate 33,538 of JAZQWM010000050.1, forward strand.
GCGTTACAAGCATTGGTGAATATGCGTTTGGTAGTTGCTCTAACCTTACAAGCATTGTAATTCCAAATAACGTTACAAGTATTGGTGACGCTGCGTTTTATAATTGCTCCAACCTTACAAGTATTGAAATTCCAAATAGCGTTACAAGTATTGGTGGCTGGGCGTTTTACGGTTGCTATAAACTTACAATCTATTGTGAAGCTGAAAGTCAGCCAAGTGGTTGGCGTTCAGATTGGAATAATTCAAGCCGCCCTGTTGAGTGGGGATATAAGGGATAACGCAAGCGTTATCAGCACACTGCGTGTGTCGATATATTTTCGCTAGGCGAAAATGAGAGAGGAGTAAGCAAAAATGCTTTGTAATATGTGTCCGCGGCAGTGTAATATTGACCGTTCGGTATCATACGGTGTATGCGGAGTTGGCGACAAAATAAGAGTTGCCAAGGTTATGGTACATATGTGGGAGGAGCCGTGCATTAGCGGTATAAAAGGAAGCGGTGCTATATTCTTTTCGGGCTGTAATTTAAAATGTGTGTACTGCCAAAACCGTGTAATTAGCCACGAAAAGCACGGGCATGAAATGACGGTTAGTGAGCTTGCAAGCAAAATGCTGGAGCTACAAGATATGGGAGTACACAATATAAATTTAGTAACACCCACCCATTATAGCGACAAAATAAGGGATGCTATTGATTTAATAAAGGACAAGCTACATATACCTATTGTATATAACACCTCAGGGTATGAGCTTGACACGGAAATACAAAAAATGGCGGGGTATGTGGATATATTTCTTACTGATATTAAGTATTACGATAGTGAAATATCAAAAAAATATTCCTCTGCATCTAACTATTATGAAAACGCTATAAAAGCCTTTGGCAAAATGCTTGAAATTGCGCCACGGTGCGAGTTTGATAGCGAGGGTATTATGCAAAGAGGCGTTATTTTAAGGCATCTTGTGTTGCCTACTATGCGAAAGGACAGTATAAAAATACTTGAGGATGTGTCAATAAAACACAACGTGAGCAAATTCAAGCTTGCGCTTATGTGCCAATACACTCCCGATTTTTGTCCGCCCGATTTTAAGGAAATAAAAAGAAGAGTTACATCCTTTGAATATAACTCAGTTGTAGATAAGGCGCTTGCCTTAGGCTATGACGGATATATACAGGACATTAGCTCCTCGAATAAAATATACACACCTGATTTTTTAGGAGATAACAAAAAATGAAATTAAGAATTCCCGATTACGCCATATTTTATCACGATGGCGAAGCGAAAAATCCAAGGATTGCGCCACAGGGCTACGTGCTTGGTAAGGGCGAGCGAATTGAGTTTGATAACGCTTCCTTAAATACTAATTTAAAGAATGAAAATTGTGAAATTTGGTTTGACTTAAAGGACGATGAACTAAAGGTTTACGCTACTACTTACAAGGTTGGCGCAAGATATATTCTTCTTCGTTGGAATGAGAAAATGCGCAAGGACGTTAAGGTTTTAGGGGATGCATATGAAAGAGGCTATGGAGACCTACAATGGTCCACCATTCGCCCCGAAAGATGTATGCCTTGGTATATTGCGGTTTCAAACGGAAGCGACAGTAATTTTGACTACACAGGCAGATTTACCGAATGCTTTGGCGTTAGCGTTTGTCCTAATTCTATGTGCTTTTGGCAATACGATACAGAGGGCGTTAGCCTTTGGCTTGATATAAGAAATGGCGGTAACGGTACTTATCTTGATGGCAGAAAGCTTGAATGTGCAACTGTGCTTTTTAAGGAATATAAGAAAATGAGCGCATACAAGTCCTTACAGGAATTTTGCGCAGAAATGTGTCCTAACCCATACTTACCTGACCATATTGTATATGGCTCAAACAACTGGTATTACGCATACGGCAAAAGCACCCATGAGGAAATTATCAATGATACAAAATTACTTATGGAAATGTGCAAGGACTGTGTAAATCCACCGTACATGGTAATTGACGATGGATGGCAACCTAATCCTACCGACGCGCCTTGGAATATTGGTAACTCAGGCTTCCCTGATATGAAGCGACTTCAAAAGGAAATGAAGGAATTCGGAGCAAGGACAGGTATTTGGGTAAGATACCTAATTAACGGCAAGGATGGTAGCGAAAGAAAAATAACTGTGCCTGAGGACTGGTACATTTCAAGAAATGACAAAACCTTTGACCCATCTCACCCTGAGGTCCTTGAATATGTGGCAAAAACCACCAAAACTCTCACACAGGATTGGGGATTTGAGCTAATTAAGCACGATTTTTCAACCTTTGATATTTTCGGTAAATGGGGCTTTGAAATGGGGACCAACATTACCGAAAGCGGTTGGAGCTTTTACGATAAAACAAAAACAAGTGCGGAAATTGTAAAGAATTTTTATAAAACGGTAAAGGATAATTCAAACGGTGCGATTATAATCGGTTGCAACTGTATCGGTCATTTATGTGCTACGTTACATCAATTAAACCGTACAGGCGATGATACAAGCGGCTTTGAATGGTCAAGAACTCAAAAAATGGGCGTTAACACTCTTGCATTTAGAAACTGTCAAAACAGCAGATTCTTTATGTCCGATGCGGACTGTGTTGGCATTACGGGTATGATTCCTTGGGAGCAAAACAAGGAGTGGCTCTTTGCTTTATCACGAAGTGGCTCTCCATTATTTGTATCCTGCAAGCACGGGGTTTTAAATGAAAACGAGCTTGCACAGTTAAAGGAAGCGTATGAGGTAGCGTCAAAGCAAGCGGATGAATTTATCCCTGTTGACTGGATGGAAACAACAACTCCCGACACATTTTTATTAAACGGCGAAATAGTTAAATTTAACTGGTACACCAAGCGTGGAAACGAAATATTTACAGATTGGAATTAAATTATGGATAGAAATTTAGTTTTTACCTTTGAGCTTTTTGGCAAGGAGCTAAGCGTATATTGGTACGGAGTGATGATTGCTATTGGCATTTTATGCTGCTTTTCAATTATGATGCTTTATTTCAAGTATGCAAAATTTGAAACGAAATTTGCAGATTTCTGCTTTTACACGGTAATTGCATCTATTGGCTGTGGATTTTTGTTTGCCGCGTTATTCCAAGCGTTTTATAACTACCTTGACAATCCCGCAGGTGGCTTTAAAATCGGTAGCGGCTTAACATTTATCGGTGGTCTTATTGGTGGCGTTGGCTTTTATCTTATTATTTATGCTATTTTCAGAACGAAATTTAAGGACAGACTTCCTAAGCTTTTACCGATTTTAGGTCCTTGTGTAACTGTTGCTCACGGCTTTGGCAGAATTGGTTGCTTTATTGCCGGATGCTGCTACGGCAAGCCAACTAACTGTGATTATGGTTGCTATTTTGACACCAAGGTTAAGGTGCATCCAACTCAGCTTTACGAAGCAATTTTCCTTTTGATTTTATGTAGCGTTTTAACATTTATTGCATTTAAGTATAGAGAAAACGAAAAAGGCGTTGCATTTAATGAATACAATGTTGCAATTTACTTAATTGCATACGGTACTTTTAGATTTATCAACGAATTTTTCCGTGGCGATGACAGAGGAAAATTATTCGGCACAATTCCGCCATCACAATTTTGGGCAATCGTTATGGTGCTTCTTGGCGTTGGCTACATTTTCGCTATTAAAAATAGACTGTTTGACAAATTCGGCAGATGGTTAGACACAAGAAAGCATAATAAAAGCTTAAAGAAATAAAATAATCAAACAACAGGTGCTTAAATGTATCTGTTGTTTTTCTTTAAAAAGTATAACGGTGTACCGTTATATTTTAGATATTTTTGAAAATTTATTGACAAATTTTCCTTGCGGTGGTATAATGCAGATGGTACAGTTAATACAGATAATACAGATTTGAGGTGGTATTGTGGCTTTTCGTTTTTCGGGAAAGCAAGATGTTTATATTGAAATAGCCGAAAAGTACAAGGAATATATATTAAACGGTATATATAAGTATGGGGATAAATTGCCGTCGGTTAGATACGTGGCGCTTGAGCTTTCGGTAAATCCTAACACGGTATCGAAAGCATATTCCTTACTTGAAAGCTGGGGATATATAAGCTCAATTAACAAAAAGGGTGCTTTTGTGATTTTTTCGGGGGAATGTATCGATAAAACCGAAAAAATTTTATCTTCAATCAATGAATTAAAAAGCGACGGAGTTACTTATAACGAAATTTTAACTGTTTTGAAAGGAGTTTACGGTAATGATTAAAATTAGCAATCTTTCCCATTCACTTGGTAACAAGCTTGTTTTATCGGGCGTGAATTTAGAGGTGCCGGACGGAACGATTATGGGTCTTGTTGGAATTAACGGTGCGGGAAAATCTACTCTGCTTCGTTTACTCTCAGGGGTGTATTTTGCAAATGAGGGAGTAATTGAATATGACGGAAAATCTCCAGAGGATGAGGACACAAGAAAGGATATTTTCTTCCTTTCCGACGACCCTTATTTTACAGGCACTTCTACCTTGAAAACTATATTTAATATGTATAAGACCTTCTATCCTAATATAGACATAGAAGCGTATAAATCACTAATTTCTATTTTCAAGCTTGATGAAAATAAGCCACTTCGCACTTTTTCAAAGGGTATGCGCCGTCAAGCTTATATTTCAATCGCTATTGCAATTAAGCCAAAATATTTACTTCTTGATGAAGCGTTTGACGGTCTTGACCCTCTTGCAAGAAAGAGAGTTAAGGATGAGCTTATAAAAATGATTGAAGAAAGCTCCTCAACCGTTATTATTTCAAGCCATTCACTTCGTGAGCTTGAGGATTTTTGCGATACCTATGCTATTATTGACGGTAAAAGAGTGTCAAGCTCAGGGGATATTACCGAAAAAACAAACACATACTGTAAATTTATGCTTGCTTTTGCGGACACAGTACCAAACGGCATTTTTGATAACCTTAACTGTGTATCAACCACAAAAAGCGATAAGTTTATAACAGGCGTTTTTGAGGGGGATGAAAGCGAAATCAAGGAAGCGCTTTTAAGCTTTAACCCATCAGTAATTGAGCAAATTCCTGTTGACTTTGAGGAAGCATTTATAAGTGAGGTGAGCAAAAATGACAAGCTTTAAAAATTATTTTAACTATATTTTTAAAAAGTCTCTCTCAAGGCTTCTTATTACTCTTGTAATTGCACTTTTAATTACAGTCTCAACGGTTGATGTGTACATTTTCGAAGGTTTGGATTACCGCAATGTAGATGTTTCCTTTGGTTGGATTGCTACCATCCTTGGTTTTCTTTGCTTTTTAACTCCGATTTTAGAGCTTGAGGGATTTAAAAACCGCAGAAATATTGACGCTTTGTTTAGCTTCCCAGTTAGTAAATTTAAAATGGGTCTTGCCCACTATTTAAACGGCATTATTTATATTGTAAGCACGTTTACTGTATGCTCTATTTACACGTTTTTCTATTTACTTGCAAGAAAAAATGATTTAAGCGTGGTACACTTTATTCCATATTATTTCCTTGCGGTTTTATTTGGAATTTTCCTTTATTCCTTTGTTTCGTTTGCGTTTTACCAAGGCAATACGGTATCAGACGGTACTATTTTTGTAATTGCTTACTCATTTGTTTTAATGTGTGTTGTAAGTGTTATTCACACCATTGGATTTTTCAAGGTAAGTATTGATAGCGGTCCTTACAGTGCATTTGGTCCTTTAACAGGTCTTACAGAAGGATATGCTAACCTAATTGAGGGAAATACCCCTGAATATTACTTCCACACTCAAAGATATATTTCATTTGCTGTGTGGACGGTAATCGGTATAGCCGCAGCCTTTGGATTTTTATACACCTTTGCAAAGAAAAAAACAGAGGACGTGGGCGAAATTTCAACCACAATCTTCGGCTACCGTGTGCTTTTACCTATCTACGCCTACTCACTCCTATTTATCTCAGAGGACTTTACCGTGCTTCACCTCTTAATTGTTCTTGCTATGTACATTGGCTACATAATTTTTAGACGAAGCATTAAGCTAAAGCGCAGCGACTACATTTGTATTATCGCTTCAATAATTCCAATAGTGCTTTATCCTATTATTTGCTAATCAACAAAACCGCTTCCTATGAAGCGGTTTTTTATTGAAAAAGTTATTTTTGTATGTTAAAATAGAAATAAGGTAAGGTTGCTACCCTGTGAGCGTAGCGAACCCCTATCCCCTATCCCCTAAAATCGACTGAAAGGAGATTTGTCCCATGGACTACTATATAGCAGACACACATTTTGGGCACGAGGCGATTTTAAATGAGTGCCGTCCACAATTTAAAAGTATAGACGAAATGGACAAATTTATAATAGATAACATTAACAGAAAAATGACAAAAAAGGACACCCTTTACATTGTGGGGGATTTTTCATACCGTTCAAAGAAGTCTCCCCTTGAATATTTAGAAGCCATAAAACCGAAAAAGGTGTTGATTTTAGGCAATCACGATGAATGGGTAAAGAAGCTCACAGAGGAGCAAAAGCAAAAATATTTTGTTGACGGCGTAGTTTACGACAGTCTTATGAGAAAGAAAAACAAGATTGAGCTTCATTTTTGCCACTATCCTATGCTTGATTGGAATGGTAGCCACTATTTTGGTCATTCATTTGCGATTTGCGGTCATATACACCAAAGAAAGGAAGGCAGACTTTCCGCTGAGGTATTTCCCCTTATTAAAAATCAATTTAATGCAGGTGTTGATATAAATAACTATGAGCCTGTTACCTTTGAGGAATTGATTGAAAATAACGTAAGATTTTACGAAAGAACGTACACTGATGAGGAGCTTGCGCTTTTAAAAAACGCTATTGAAAGACTAAAATGAGTTTAATTTACAATGATGATATAAACAGAATTATTGACACAAGGTGTCCTAACGATGTGATTTTTTGTGATGAAATTTCCTTGGCGTACACCTTGGTGGATGATGATATTACGGTTGGCAAAAAGCCAAGCTGCACACCCTTTCAGGATAGGCGCGATTATTTTGAGTATGGGCTATCCGAAAATGAGTGTTGTCCTATTTCCTACGTGGAATACAAGGACGGAATTATAATTGACGTTTTCGGCAACGACGATATGTCGGAGTTTGGACTTAATTTGCCCTTTAACTTTATGGGCAGAAAAAACCTTGGGGGTTGGGAAAATCAATTCCTTTTTAACTCTCCATACAGAAGCGAAAACAAAAAATTTATTTACGCTTACTTAACCAAGCCAAACGGTAACAACTTAGTTGTTGCAGTTTTAAGTGATGCTGACGGCTGGAAAATGGACTACTCTCCATATTCTTGGGGGCATTACTTTATCAATTTAAAAATCCTTGCAAATTACGATAGAGCATATGGCACCAAAAGGCGTAGCTTCAAGCATCTAAAGGTGGCAATTATGCCTGTTACGGACTTTGATAGCTGTCTTGAAACGCTTAGCGACCTTTATAGCGCGCCGTTTTTAGATTATGACGTAAGCGGTGGCAAAATTGGGGATACTGTATCGCTAATTCCATATGGAAGTGTGGATAGAATTATAGAAAAGCATAACGGCGAAGAGTATGTAATCAAGTTTGACAAGACGTACACCATAAAATATGAATGCGAAACAGAGCTAATTCCTGTAAGTAACGGCAAAATAGGCGCGCCTATTACGGTTTACGGATACACCGATATTGTAGGTCTATATAAAAAGAACCTTGACACGGTAGATATAAGTGTAATAAGAGAGCGCACTAACAGCAACCTTTGTGAGCATGAATGTTGGATGAGCGCAATGCTTCGTTTCCTTATGAAGTATGGCGACACGTTATCAAGCGCCGACAAGGAAAGATACGAAAAAATGCTGCTTTCCGAGCTTAGTATAATTACCGAAACGGACGAAAGCAAAGCTATGCCAGAGGTTACAATTTTAAATAGACCTCACGATAGATTTCCTGCTTACAACGTGTATAAATCCTGTCGCGTGCAGGAGCTACACTTCGGCATTATAATTTTGCTTGATGCTTACAAATATTTTGGGGACAAAAAGTATTACGAATACGCCATAGGCGCTACCGATTGCCTTTTAGATTACTACTTTAAGAATGGACATATTGAGGTAGATTGGGGCAACAATGCAAAAGAGGACTACTCCACCGTTTGCTCTCCTATGATTGCGCTATGCACTATTGCTAATTTTGTTGAAAATATCGACACATTCCGCCACATAAGATATAAAAAATGCGCCTACGAAATGGCGGAATACCTTTATAACCGCGGTCTTAATTTCCCAACCGAAGGCTCTCAAACTGACCTTACCGACACGGAAATGGAGGACGGCTCAATTTCCTGTACTGCTCTTTCCTTACTCTATTTTTGCAAAAACATGGAGAAAAACGAAAAGTATATAGAAAAAGCCAAGGAAATTTTAGATTTGCACGAAAACTGGGTAATGAAAACACCTATTTGCCAAATGCATGGTTCAACTCTTCGCTGGTGGGAAACAGGCTGGGAAGGAGATGCTGACGGTCCTGCTCTATGCTGCGGACACGCTTGGTCAATTTGGCGTGGAGAGGCGGACTACCTTTACTATGAACTAACGGGAGATACGGAATACCTAAGAAAAGCAAAAAACACCTTCTTAACCAACCTTTCAAAAACAAGAGAGGACGGCACAACCTACTCAATTTACAACACCGATGAAATTAACGGCGGCGGCTTCCACGAGGAAACAAGCAAAATCACATACAAATTAGCTAACCGCTTTGCCTCATGGCAGGACTGCGGTATTAGTAGATACGTATGGATAAGAATGTGCGAGACATTTTTGCAGTAATATTATTAAGTCAGTGAGCGGGAAATCCGCTCACTGATTTTATATAAAAGCGACACAGGGGCGAGGATTTTTTATGTGTAAACCTGAGGTTTACAGAAACTTTTTGTATTTAATTGACTTTTAAAATATTTCGTGTTAAAATTTCACTATTAAATATTTTATAAAGGAGCTAAAATGAAAAAGCATTTTATTTTATTTACTTGTATTTTGATTTTGTGCGTTATTTGTCTTGGCGCATGCGGTGAAACGGATACGGATACTGACAATAGCCAAGTAGCCGACACCGATACAAGTGCAGATACAAATACAGATACAAGCACAGATACTGATATTGACACGGGAAATAACGGTGTCGATAGCGGAAGCGGTGAAAAGCCTACATTTTTTATCATTTCTTATTCATTTAACCACCATCCCAGCTATTTAGATAACAGAAATCCTAACATATTCCATATAGGCACAAGCGTTAAGCTGGAAAAACCTTCATTTTCAAGCTATGATTACATCTTTGACGGCTGGTATTTAGATGAGCTATACGAATATCCTATTACGGAGCTTAACGATAATTCCGTTAAATCAGATATTACCGTGTACGGAAAATTCAAGCCTGCAAAGGAAGAATACGGCGATTTTAAATTCAGTGAGGTTCAGGGCGGTTATTCCGTAGTGGAATTTACAAGCTTCACCGCTACAGCCGTAATAATTCCCGCTACCTATAAAGATGCCCCTGTCGTGGAAATAGGCGATAGCGCATTTAGCGGGAAGCAAAAAATTAAATCCGTTGAAATTCCACAGTCGGTTCAAAAAATCAACGGTAATGCATTCTACTATTGCACAGAGCTTGAAAAAATCGTAATACCAAATAGCGTTACAGCTATTGGCGATAGTGCGTTTTACGGTTGCTCCGCTTTAACTGACGTAACATTAAGCAAAAATCTTACGTCATTAGGCAGAAGCGCTTTTAAGAGATGCGCTATAAAGAGCATTGTAATTCCGTCCGGCATTACTTATCTCCAAAGTAATACATTTGAGAACTGCTCTTACTTATCAAGCGTTACAATTGAAAACGGAGTTACGGAAATTCGCTCATGTTGCTTCAAAAAATGTCAAGCGTTAAAGAGCATTGTAATTCCTTCATCGGTTAAAAAAATAACGCGTGAAGCATTTATTGATTGCTCCCAATTAGAAAACGTTGTGCTTGAAAACGGCGTTGAAGTGGTTGAATACGAAGCATTTAAGAGCTGTACCGCTTTAAAGAGCTTTAACACTCCACCGTCCCTTATTGCCTTTGGCGGTCCATTTGATAATATGGCTTGCGTGAAAAATTACGACGGCGTTTATTACGTTGACAAATATTTAGTGGATTGCGACACAGATTTAACGTCAGTTACTCTTTTAGACGGCACTATCGGCATTGCAGGCTCTGCATTTAGTCAATGCGCTGATTTAAAGTCAATTACTCTTTCAAGCACGTTAAAATCAATTTCAGGAAGTGCATTTAGCGGCTGTAGCTCTCTTGAAAAAATTGATATTCCAAAAACCGTAGTATATATAGGAGAATATGCATTTAACGGGTGCGATTCTATTGAAAGCATAGTTATTCCGTCAGGTGTTACCGATATTAAGACATACTGCTTTAACGGCTGTGATTCCTTAAAATCAGTTGAAATTCCAAGCACGGTTACGGAAATTGGCGAAAGAGCGTTCCAATTCTGTATTTCATTAACGGAGATTAAAATTCCTTCAAGCGTTAAAATAATCAGAGGGGAAGCATTTTGGGGTTGTAAGAGCCTTAATAAGGTTACACTTGAAAACGGCGTTGAGCTTATATATCATAGCGCGTTTAAGTACTGTACTCAGTTAAAGGAGCTTCATATTCCTGCAAGCGTAAAAAATATTTTTGATTACACATTTAACGATAGCGGATTAGAGCGCTTTACGGTTGACCCGGAAAACGAGGTTTATTCCGAGATTGACGGTTGTCTTTGCTCAAAGGACAAAACGTCTTTATATATTTTCCCGCCATACAAAAGCGTGGAAGAATACATAATTCCCGAAAGCATTACAACCATTGACTTTGGCGCATTTTACGGCGTAAAGCATCTTTATAATTTATTTATTCCGTCAACCGTTACCGATATTTATTCGGGAGCTATTGACAACTGCTCAAAATTACACATATTTACAGACAACAAGGACTGCCCACAAAAGTGGCAAATTAACTGGAACAAAAGCGGTAAAACAATATACGACACGGTTAAATTTGACATAACTCCCGACCGCTTCTGCTACTATATTGATTCCAATGACAGACTTATAGTGCTTAGATATTTAGGTGACCTAGATACCGTTACAATTCCGTTGGAAATTGACGGCATACAAATCACATCCTTTAATTTTGGCGGAAACGATAGCATAAAATCCGTTACAATTCCCGACGGAATAAAGAATATAGAAGCGAGCACGTTTTCAGGCTGTACGTCCCTTGCAAATATAACCTTTGGCAAGGATGTAAAAATGATTAAAGCGGGAGCGTTTTCCGGTTGCACGTCCTTAAAATCAATCGTTCTCCCAAGCACTGTAACCGCCATTGATGACAACGCGTTTAATAGCTGCACCGCTCTTGAAAGCGTTACGCTTAATAACGGTCTTATATTTATAGGAGCGGGCGCATTTAACGGATGCTCATCACTTAAGGAAATTGTAATTCCTAATACCGTTACAACAATGGAACAAAAAGCATTTAATAACTGCTCATCCCTTAGCAAAATAACCATCGGCTCAGGTTTAAAATCAATAAGCACACTATCATTCTCAAGCTGTGATGCGCTGGAGAGCGTTATTATTCCCGACACGGTAGAGGTCATTGAGGCTAGCGCGTTTAGCTATTGCGACAAATTAAAATCAGTAACCTTCGGTAAAAATTTAAAGACTATTGAAAACGGCGTTTTCTATAATTGCGCTTTGCTTGAAAATGCGGAGCTTTATGAGGGGCTTGAGGTTATAGGCGATAACGTATTTAGCGGTTGCTCCTCACTTGCTTCCGTTTACATTCCGTCTACCGTTACTAAAATAGGTGGAAGAGCCTTTGACGGATGCAAAAAGCTGACGGACATATTTATTCCACGCTCAGTTATGGAAATCGGATATGGCGCATTCGGCTTCTGCACCGCCACAATCCGTTGCGAAGTAGATAAATCCCAATCGGGCTGGAACCATAGCTGGTATCCAAACACCTGCACGGTAATTTACAATCAAACAAGATAGCTAAAAAGACTGACACAACTTTAATGTGTCAGTCTTTTTTAGTCTTCTGTATATTCCCAGATAACAGGGCGGTTTGAGTTATTCCAGCTTCTGTCCCACAAAAGCTCCTGCATTTCATCGCCGTTACAGTATATTGATAACCTTGCGCAGCCGCCGAACGCTCCTCGCTTTATCATCGTAACGGACTTGGAAATAACCACCCTTTCAAGCTCCTTACATTCGATAAATGCAAATTCTCCTATTTCCGTAAGCCCACTTGATAAAGTTACGTTATTTAGCTTATGGCAGCTCCAAAATGCTTGGTCGCTTATTTTCGTTACGCTTTCAAGATTGATGCTTTTTAGCTCATAGCAGTACATAAACGCTTGATATCCAACGGTTTTGACAGAATCGCAAAGCTCCACCGTTTCAAGGACAGGCGCTTCCTTAAATGCTCTTTGCGGTATTTCAACTCCGCCGTTTATTTTAATATGCTTTAAATGCTCATCCCAAAACGCTTCAATGGCTATGCAGGGCGCTTCAACATACTCAACCGGGGCTAACCTAAACGTGTATTTCTCTATTTCCGTAACGGTGCTTGGTAAAATTACTTTTTTAAGATTTTTGCATGATTCAAATGCGGTTGAACCAATTTTCGTTACGCCATACGGTATTTCAATTTCCTCAAGAGCGTAGCACATAAAAAATGCTGAATTTCCTATTTCTGTTACGCCCTCTGAAATTTTTACCTTGGTTAGCTCCATACATCTATAAAATGCTCCGCCGTAAATTTTAGTAACGCTTTTTGGTATTTCCGCCTCGGTAATATTAGAGTGAGCAAACGCTTCTACCTTTATTTCCTTAACGGTGTCATTCATAATTACCTTTTTTAGGTTGCAATAAGAAAACGCATGAGTGCCTATTTCCTCAACGCTGTGGGGCAACTCATAATATTCTGCTTCTTTTCCTGCTGTATATTGAATGATAGTTTTTTCATCCTTGGAATACAGACAGCCGTCAACGTCTGTGTACTTTATATTCGCTTCATCCACTATAAATTCTTTAATACCTTTACAGTAATAAAACGCATCGTATCCGATTTCATTAACGCCTGCGCCGATTTTTACCGTTTCAAGGGATATGCAGCCGTGAAATGCGCTTACGCCTATTGCTTCAACGCTATTTGGTATTTCAAGATATTTCAAGGATTCACAATTAGAAAACGAGCTTCCGTCTATTGCCTTGACACTGCTTGGAATAACTACGCTTTCAATGGATTTATTATGGCTGAATGACCATGCGGATATTTTAGTAACGGGCAAGCCCTCGTATTCGCTTGGAATAACCACGCTTACGGCAGATTTATCACATTCGGAAACTGTATATTCGGTTTTGTTATTTATTAGTGTGAATTTTAATACCGATGTACTGTCAACATCTGTGTCAACGGTCGTGTCTGTGTCGGTGTTCATATTCGACGATGTATCAGTATTCGTATTTATACCGTGATTCGCATTTGTGTCCGAACTGCTTCCGTTGTCTGAGCAGCTGAAAAGACAGCACAATGTCAATACGGCTACAAATAAAATAAATATTTTTTTCATTTTGCTTTGTCCCTTGCTATTATTTTACAAAGGAATAATATCACAGTATCACAAAAAAGTCAATAGAATATCCTTTATTCGTGTAACCCTCAGGTTTACACATCAAAAATAGCCGAACCTGTGTTTGAATACTAAATAATCTGAGCATAAAACAAAAGGCGCAACACTCTCAGAGTGTTGCGCTATTTGTTAAGCTGAAATCATGCTGTAACGTGGAGTATCAAGGACTTGGAGCATGAAAACGTATGGGTCGGTAATGCCGCCGGCTATCATGGAGAATAGCTTTGGAGTACAGCCGGACACAAGCGCGACGCCGCGGTCGTTGACTGTTACAGGCTGTTGAGTGTTACGGCTGTTTACGTTCCAGAATACGATGTCAGGAAGCTTGTATCCCTTTTCCTCAAACATCTTCTTAGCGTTTTGGAAGTTAGATACGCTTGCATTTCGAGCGCGGCAGTTGAACTCCATATCGGAAATTATAACTATCTTTGAGGGTAAATCCTCATTTGAAAGGTTATTATTTACCGCGGTATCAAGCACAAGCTTGAATACTGCTTCGATATTAGTGTCAGCTACCTCATTAAAGGTCATAGCGTACTGAAGCTTATCAAGAAACGTTTCGCCCTTTAGCTCAATAAGGCGCGGAGCGTGTGAGAAGGTAATAAAGTGGTTTCTGTATGCGCCCTTATTTCTTTCTGCAAGATAAAGACCTAAGGATAATGCAACGGAAGCAGGAGATGGCTGTGTCCATGATGAGTACATTGAGCCTGAGCCGTCAATTACGCAAGGATGTCCTCATCTCCACCGAAGTCAGGTAAGTTATTCCATGTGGTATTAACTGCAAGCTTTTCTTCCTCGGATACATGCATTCTGCCGTAGTAGTTAAGGTAAGGAGCTACAAGCTCATATGGAGCTACGTTGCCTGTGTTCATCTTCTTTTCGCATTTTGATACGCTATCAAGATACTCTTGATAACGTTCGCCGTCGTTACGGATAAACGCTTTCTTATACTTATACATAGCATTTGATGGTTGCTTTTCGTAATCGAAGGTGTAGTCCTTTTTACGAAGATTGTTTTCAATAATCTTAATATATGCACGGAGTGAAGAAAGTGTCTTTCTATACTCTGCGCCACTTAAGTTAAGATACTTTGCAATCTTCTTAGCGTTTGAAACTGCCTCAGCGTTTGAGGTATTGATAGATGGTAACCACTTAGCAAGAAGTGATACTTCCTTGCCTTCTGCCATATTAGCAAGGTCCTTATTTAATTGCTCCTTGATAAGAGACATGGCTGTATCCTCGCAAGGAGTACCGAATACGCACATTAAGTCATCGTATCTGCCAAATTCAGCCACGTAAGCAATGTTCTTTCTTGCAGATTCCGGATGGTTAATAGCTAACCAATTTAAGATAAGACGGAAAACGCGTCTTTCGCCAAGGCCGCCGCGAACGTCTCTGCCGTAGAAGAGGATCTTCAATGCTATATCCTTATCTTCCATAAATGCTCTTATAAATCTGTCAAGTATGTCTTTTTCGTTATTGTGTCTGATTGCGCCGATGGTAGCAAATAGGTCAAGATTGAAGTTGCCTGAGCTTCTGTTTGTTACTGCGCCGTTTTCGGTAAACGTTATGTTGTTTTGGTTCTTAAGATATTGTAACATTGAAGTTTTTCCTTTCTTTTTTATTATCTATATTAAAAATTGAATACGTTACAAGGCACTTTTGCTTATTTAACTTTCTGGTTAATCAATTAGCTGCTGTAAGTGCCTTTACACATCGCAGTATTAAAATCTTCAAGATGCTTTCTCTTAAAATGCATGGGCTTGCACCACGCTTGCTTGCTTTTCATGAGCTTTCATCATGTCGTGTCGATTTTTCTTTAGCCCGACACTAGAGCCTAAAAAACTATTTCCATAAATTTTCACTTTTTTAAAATAGTTGCTGTGAGCATCTTTTGTTTACAAGACACGTTTTTATATCCTTAAAAGGGATGCGCATAAAGCAGATTGCTGTTTGTGTCTTTAATTTTAATACCGTTTTCCGATTAAATTCGGAGCGAACGTGTTTTGTGCTGTTATTGTAGCATAGGCTTAAATTTAGGTTTTTTCTTTTTTCCAAGATTTTCGTTTTTTCATCGTTTTAGCGTTTGGAAATATCAATTTGACTTTTTCTTTTTTTCGTATTATAATAAATACAGTATATTTTAGGGGGAACTTTATGTTTACTTTTGAATACGTTTTAGATATGCTAACCTCACTTAAAAATAATGACGGTAAAATTTCCTTTGTATTTTTAGACAAATGGTACAATGAATAAAAAAATAAATACGGCGCTTCGTTTCCAACGCCTGAAAATGCATTAGACGTTAACAAGGTTCTACATATCAATATGTGGAATGAAATTTTAAAGGCTGTTATACCTTTTATAGAAGATTTACAGGATATTGATTTCTCTCTCATTGACAAAATAAATCTACATCTTGCAAGGTGTAAGAAAGGGGTTTTAGAAAGAGATTATTCCGAAAAGGAAAAAAGAGATATTGTAAACGCTATATCTCATGAAAATCAGCTTGATAAATTAACAAAGGACGAAATAACGCTTTATAGAAATTTTGCGCTGGAGCTTGATGAGAGAAATGCGCCTGAGGGACTTAAAGCCGTTGGCTATGGCTCTTACGGTGGAGATGGAATTTTTGAGTGTGATTATGAATTATCCGAAAAATGCATGCTAAAGCTAATGGAAATAGTTGATAAAATGCCTGAAAAGGGATTTTACGCTAACACTCTTGGCTACATTTATTATTATGGCAGGGTGGGAGACGCTCCTAACTACGAAAAGGCGCACCTATATTTTTCATTCGGTGCAGCTTGCGGTGTTTATGAGTCAATTTGCAAATTAAGCGACATATATTTAAACGGATATTACGGAATAAAGAGCGCTGAATGTGCAAAAAAGCTGCTTTATGATATATATGATGAGCTTTTTGACAAATTTGTTTGCGGTAATTACAGCTGTGAATATGCCGACGTAGCATTGCGCCTTGGCAAAATTATAATGAGTGCCATGACGATATTCCCCCTCTCTACGATTACGCTCTTACGTGCTTATGTGAAGCGCAGTTTGCTCTTTCCTTACGAAACAAATTCGGAGACGACAGCGTAAAGAAGCGACTTGAAAGCGCAATAGCTGAGCTAAAGGAAAAAATGCATTTTGAGATTGAAACGGACATTGAAATTTTTGGTCTTGGTTATATTTTATTCCAAAATCTCAATAGGGACATGATAGCTGCCGTTACACAAAGCGACGTTGGAAAATACGACTTAAGCATAAAAAGAAAACCGCAGGAAAATGGATTTACACCGAAGCTCTTTATTTGCTTACCGATTATGGACGTATGCGGTCTATACGATGAAATAAATATTTCCGTCAGCTCATTTGGAGAGCTTAAGGAATGCACCTTTGAATTTAACAATGCTATTCAAAAGGACCTTTACTTAAATAATGAGGTTGTGTATAGATTCCCTCACATTTCCGATTTTAAGCTTTTAACTAAATAGAAAAAGCGTGGTAGCCAAAAAGCTATCACGCTATTTTTATTCGGTTATTATTTCGCATTTTAAGCTTGCATCTGTCATTATAAGCTCGTTATAATATGGCACTTCAATTCTGCCGCTAAGTGGGTTTTTAATGCTTACTATCGGGGATATAAGCGTTGCGTTTACCTCGCTTTTCTCAAAGGAAAGGTCGCAATCTATCATTTCGCAATCAATAAGGGTAAGTCCCTTACAGTAGCAAAGAGGCTGAGTGCCTATGATTTTACAGCTTTCAAGTGTTAGATTTTCGGAATACCAGCCAAGATATTCGCCTTTTATTACGCTATTTCTTACAGTTACGTCCTTGGCGTGCCAAAATGCGTCCTTGGTGTTGAAATTACAGTTTTCTATCAATGCGTTTTCCACATACTGAAAGCTATACTTGCCTGCAATAGAAGTGTCCTTCATATCAATGCTTTTAGAATGAAGCATCATATATTCGCCCTCTATACTAGTACGGCGGATTTTCATTTCATTTGATAGCCAGCCAAATTCGGTTGACACTATTTTACTGTCAAAAATTCTAATATTTTTGCACTCTCTTACTGCTTTTACGCCGTTAATTTTGCATTTATCAAGCTGAATGTTACTTGAATACCAAATTGGCGCACGGCAGTTAAGCGTCATTTCACTTTCTGCAACGGTTAGCTCCTCATTGTGCCAAAATGGATAGCGGAGATTAAAGAAGCAATTTTCAACTAAAACGTTGCTACTTTCCTTTAACGCGCTTTCGCCGTCGGCTATGCCGTCAAATTGGCAATTTGAGATATACAAATTTTCACTACCGTATAGCGCTCTTTCCTCATCGTAGCATTTATCAAATATCTTTTCCATAAAAATTTCCTTAATATGTAATAGTTAAGGAGATTATAGCACATTTTTCTTAAATAGTCAATTTTTTATTGTTTTTCAGGTTAATATGTGATATTATTGAGTTATAAAATACTATTTTAGGAGATATTATGTACACTTTTTCATCACTTAAAAATTATTTAGACACTATTCTCGTAAGAGAAAAGGTGCCTGGCTTTGATATTAGAGTTTTGCACAAGGGAAATGAGGTTTTTTCCTACCATGCAGGATTTAACGATAAGGAAAACAATATTCCTATGAAGGGTACTGAGCATTATTACATTTACTCTGCTTCAAAGGTAATTTGCTGTGCGGCGGCACTTCACGCATTTGAGGAAGGTAAATTCTTAATGGGTCATCCCCTTTGGTGGTATATGCCTGAATTTAAGAATATTAAGCTCAGAGGCACATATACTCCAATTAAGGGCGAAATTTTAATTCACGACCTCTTTACAATGACCGCAGGCTTTAACTATGATTGTGGCTCAGCGGAAATTAAGGAAGCAATTAAGAATAACCCTAACGCGCCAACAAGAGAAATTGCAAGAGCTATTGCAAAAATGGGCGTTGACTTTGAGCCTGGCACAAGATGGCAATACAGTCTTTGCCACGATGTGTTAGCGGCGCTTGTTGAGGTTGCAACAGGAGAAAGATTTGCAGATTACGTTGACAGAGTTATTTTTAAGCCTCTTGGTATGACAAATTCAACCTACCATCCAACTCCTGAAATGATAGAAAATATGTGTCAGCAATACTGCTTTAACTATTCCACAAATGAGCCTGACTTAGTTGGCAAAACAAACGGATACGTTTTCGGTCCCGATTACGATTCAGGTGGTGCAGGTGTTGTAACAACTATTGACGATTACGTAAAATTCGCATACGCTATGACAAATTACGGCGTTGGCTTAAACGGAGCAAGAATTTTATCAAAATCTACCGTAAACCTTATGCGCACAAACACGCTTCCTGTTGGTAGCCAAAAATTTGAGGACTGCAACTGCTGGATGTCTAACCGTGAATACGGCTACGGCTTCGGTGTCCGCACAAAAATCGGTGTTGGCAGAGGCGGAAACCTTACCTCAATAGGAGAGTTCGGTTGGGACGGTGCAGCAGGCTTTATGGTATCTATTGACCCCGAAAAGCAGCTTACTATCGTTTATGCTCAACAGATGCTTAATCCTCAACATGATTGTACACATAACAAGATTAAGAATTTTGTTAATATGATTATAGAATAGTGGTTTTACAATCCTTCCACCATCTTAGATGGTCCCCCTCCCTTTACACAAGGGAGGCTAATACATGATTGCACTCATAATAAGATTAAGAACTTTGTTAATATGATTATTGAGTAAGGTTCGCTTCGCTCACAGCAGTTAGCAGATAGCGGTTAGCGAGATTAGATTATTGATTATCTAGCTATAATCACGCGTAGCGTGTATGGATACTTCATCGCGTAGCGACTTCGTTTAGCGATTGGTTATTTAACTTTAGTACAATAAAAAGGAAAGTTTTATGAAAGCGCATTTAAAGCAGTTATATTTTATTTTGATTGTTGTTTGCGGAGTTTTTGCGATTTTCGGGCTTTTTAGCCTTATATCGTTTTTGCAAACAACAGGCTACGGCATTTACATTCCAACACAAGGTACGATAGTTCCGCACGAGGTACGCGAAGCATACACTTTAAAGACAATCGTTGCTATTGTTTCATTTGTGATTTGCGTTTCTTTTCTTGTGGCACTACATTTTGACAAAATAAGATCATTTAAGAAAAATCATTTGATAAGCATTGCCTTATCATCTGCCACAATTTTGCTTTCACTAGTAAATATGTATCTTATTAACAATATCGGTTGGATTGAAAATCATGTCAATACCTTTGACAAAAAATATTACGAATATGTATTTTATCAAATGCAGGAATCTGCTCTTTTATCCGCGTTTGTTCCAATCATAATTGTTGCTTGCGCTGTTTTAGTTGGCGCAATTTACAACTATTCCAAGGAACGAAAGGAAGCAAGCAATCCGATCAATATCAAAAAGCTTTTAACTGTTATCGGAATTTGCGTAGTTGTCGCAATTATCATTATAATTGTTATTTTAATTTGCACAGGCAAGCTTTCTTCATTTGAATATACCGCGAATGGCGAAAATACAATTACTATAACAAAATATAAGGGCAACAGAAGCACGGTAAAGATACCCGAAAAAATCGGCGGTAGAACAGTTGTGGGAATTGCCGAACACGCCTTTGAAAATTCTAAAGTCAAAAAGGTTCAGCTTCCAAGCACAATTACCTCAATAGGTGTTCGCGCCTTTGCGAAAACCGATATTACAAGTATAACCTTACCCGAATCACTAACCTACATTTATTGCAATGCTTTTGATGAATGTGATGGCTTAAAGGAAATTATTTTTCTTGACCCTTATAATTGGAAATACTTTGACTCGTTTGAATACAAAAACGTTAACTTGACTGATAAAGAAGATAACGTTTTTATCCTTGACACCTTTAGTAACCGTCAATTTTATAAAATCTATCAATAAAAATCGAAAATGTAAACCCACGGTTGACAGATGTAAACCTTAGGTTGGTTGATTTTTCAGAATTTTAGTGATATTATTATGCTATCATATTTAAAGGAGATACTTATGAAAGAAATTATTCAACACGAAAAGTACGGTACTATTGAGTTTACCGAAGGCAATTTTATTGCTAACAGACAAATTATAATTAACGGTCAACCGTTACAGAAAAAGTCAAATAAGATATTCTATCTTGCAGACAACACAGAGGTTAAGGTTGAGGGCAGCTTATTTACAGGCGTTAAGCTTAATATAGGCGGAGAAATGGTACAAATTTCAAATTCCGGCAAGTGGTATGAGCTTGCAATTTACATAGCGGGCTTTGTTCTTCTTATGGTTTGGAGCAACAGCATAGCTCTTTGCTCTATTATTCCTATGGTTGGCGGCGCTATCGGCGGTTTACTTTATGCAATTCCTGCAGTTCTCGGCTTTTCAGTTTCAGTTAAGCAAAAAAATCCTATTTTAAAAGCAACTATCACGCTTTGCTCTGTTTTATTAGGCTTATTTCTCTGTGCAATAGTAGGTGTAGCTATTGTTTCTGCATTCTAATTTAACGACACATAGTCTTGCATTTTCAAAATGTAAACCGTAGGTTGACATATGTTAACCTGGGGTTACTTGACTTTTTTAGAGTTTTAGTATAAAATGTAATTAATGTATAGTTCTTTTGGCAAGAATTGTACTAATATTATTTTAAGGGAGAACAAATTATGAAAAAAATTATTGCACTTATTTGCATGCTAATTATGTTAGCTACTTGTTTTGCTTTCGCTTCATGTCAAGCGCTTGACACGGTTGAGGTTATTAATGGCGCTATCGAAAAAACCGCCAACCTAACCGAATACGAAGCAAAAATGAACATGAATGTTGAAATGAAAATGACAGGAATGACTATGTCCGTGCCTGTTACAGTTGACTTAAAGGTTAAAGACGCTGACAAAGAAAATCCTACCGTTTGGTTAAAGATGGCGACTGAAGTATTAGGTCAAAAGATGGACGTTGAGGCTTATATTGAGGGCGATTACGCTTACGTTGTAACAGACGGCGAGGGCTACAAAATGAACGCCGTAGATATTGAAGACGAATACGACTATGAGGACGACCTTAAGGAAATTATAAAGAAGCTTCCTGCTGACTTAATTAAGGACATCGAGCTTAACAAGAGTGAGGACGGCAGCTACAAGGTTACTCTTAACCTTACTGAGGAAACCTTTAAAGCGCTTTATAACGAAATGATTGAGGAAATGAATGAGTTGGCTCTTAGCGAGGTTGACGGCGAAGCTGCAATCGGTAACGGCAGTGTTTCTGTAACAGTTAAGGACGGCTACGTAACTAACTACGATTTATCCTACCAAATGTCAATGGAGGTTTACAGTATAACAGCAGATGCAACTGTAACCGCAAGCGTTGAGTTTGTAAACCCGGGTAAGAGCGTAACAATCACTCCACCAGAGGGCTACGAAAGTTTTGAAGAATTAGGTTGGTAAATAATTAAAAGCAGAATTCCGCGGAATTCTGCTTTTTTATATTAAATTGTAAATTATCTTGTTTTTCTTTTTTGCAAGCGCGTATGACTTATACGCTCCGCCGTATTCTCTATTGACGTATGATATTACAATATCCGATTTTTCAATCATATATCTGTTTCTATATATAATTGCAAGTCTTTTAGGAATTTTTTCAATTTCGGGATAGATAATTCTATCATAGCGATTTTTAATATCATCGTTTATATTTTCAAGATAAGGCGTTACATATACAAGCGTTACATTATTATGTAGCGCTTTATATTTTTTAGCGCACTGATATGCGAACTTATCAAAGCTTCCGTATTCCCCCAAAAACAATTCCGCCGTCTCATTGCCAACCTCTTTTTCTAAAATTGACAAGATTTTTTCTTCATGCTCCTTTGTTGCTATAAAATCTGAGTGTCCGCAGAACGTAATTATCATAACCAGCATTCTTTTTTGTGGAATTCCGCGATTTTGAGGTAAAATTATGAATTTGAATGAAGCAATTATTAAAAGAATTAAGGAAATTTGCAAGGAAAAAAACGTTAAGGTTTGCGATGCGTGTCTTAAAGGCGGCATGTCCCCTTCTGCGATTTATGATTTACAAAAGGGCAGAACAAAATGCTCAACCGTTATCACAATTAAGCGCTTTTGTGAGGGCGCAGGAATTACGCTAAAGGAATTTTTTGACAGAGAATATTTTAATACTATTGAGGACTAAAAAAGCCGTGCAAATTGCACGGCTTTTTGTTATACACTTTTTATAATTGATAACGCTCTTTGGACGTTTTCCTCGGTGGCTTCGGGGATATTCTCTAATGGATATAGAATATTCAGCGCTTTATATTTTACTGTGCCTAACGTGTGGTAAGGTAAAATTTCAAGCTTTTCAAGAGTTGTTAGCTCCTTTAAAAAGTTACCTAAAGCGATTAGATCGCACTCATCATCGGTTAGCGTTGGCAAAATCACATAGCGAATACGAAGCTTATTTCCTTTTTTACTAATATATCTTGCAAAATCTAAAATATTTGCATTGCCCTTGCCTGTTAAAGCAATATGCTTTTTTTCGTCCATATGCTTGATATCAAGCATAACAAGGTCGGTTGCCTCTAAAAGGCGGTCGATTTTTTCCAGCTTTGCTTTATCAAACATTACGCCTGAGGTATCGAGGCAGGTGTGTATTCCCTCTTTTTTAGCAAGGGAAAACAGCTCTATAAGAAAGTCAATTTGGCACATAGGCTCGCCACCTGTGGCTGTAATTCCACCTGTTAGGTAGAACTCCTTATTGCGCTTCATTTTGTTTATAATGTCGCTTGCTTCATACTCCGTGCCTAAGTTAAATGACCAGGTGTCGGGGTTGTGGCAATACTGACAGCGAAGCACACAGCCTTGAAAGAATACTACAAAACGAACTCCGGGGCCGTCAACGGTGCCAAAGGTTTCTAACGAATGTATTCTGCCCGTCATATTATATGCAACAATGGAAAGTTCTTGAAATAACCTCGTCCTGTTGCTCCTTGGTTAATTTAATAAAGTTTACAGCGTAGCCTGAAACACGGATAGTAAGCTGCGGATATTTTTCAGGGTGCTTTTGAGCATCAAGAAGTAATTCCTTATCAAATACGTTTACGTTTAAGTGGAATCCGCCCTTCATTGAATAGCCGTCAAGTAATGCGGCAAGGTTGGTTACTCTTTCCTTGTGGCTCTTACCAAGTGCGCTAGGAACGATTGTAAATGTATTGGAAATACCGTCCTGTGAGTCCATAAATGGCATTTTAGCAACAGATGCCATAGAAGCAACTGCTCCGTTTGTATCTCTGCCGTGCATTGGGTTTGCACCAGGCGCAAACGCCTCGCCTTGCTTTCTACCGTCAGGTGTTGAGCCTGTATTCTTTCCATAGGATACGTTTGAGGTAATTGTTAAAATTGATGTTGTAATAATACCATCACGGTATGTGTGATTTTGGCGAAGATACTCAATAAATGTATGAAGAACCTCTTTTGCGATATTATCTACTCTGTCATCATCGTTTCCGTACTTAGGGAAGTCGCCCTCGGTAATATAATCAGTTACAATGCCCTTTTCGTTTCTTACAACCTTAACCTTAGCGTACTTAATTGCGGAAAGTGAGTCAGCAACTACTGAAAAGCCTGCAATACCTGTTGCAAACCATCTCTTTACGTTTTTATCGTGAAGAGCCATTTGAAGTCTTTCGTAGCTATATTTATCGTGCATATAGTGGATAATATTGAGGGCGTTTACGTAAACCTGCGCAAGCCATCTCATCATATCCTTATACTTTTCCATTACGTCGTCATAGTCAAGGTATTCGCCCTCAACTCCACGGTATTCCGGTCCTACCTGCTCTCCTGTGATTTCATCAACACCGCCGTTTATAGCGTAAAGCAAGCATTTTGCAAGGTTTGCTCTTGCGCCGAAGAATTGCATTTCCTTGCCTATTCTCATTGAAGATACGCAACAAGCAATACCGTAGTCATCGCCGTGAAGCGGACGCATAATATCGTCATTTTCGTACTGAACTGCGTGGTGCTTAATGGAAATTTCTGCGCAGAACTTCTTAAATTCCTCAGGTAAATTCTTTGACCAAAGAACCGTTAAGTTTGGTTCCGGAGCAGCGCCGATATTATTTAAGGTGTTAAGATATCTAAATGAAGATTTAGTTACAAGAGGTCTGCCATCAATAGCCATACCGCCAATAGACTCAGTTACCCATGTTGGGTCCCCTGCGAAAATTGCGTTATAGTCAGGTGTTCTTGCAAAGCATACAAGACGGAGCTTCATAATGAAATGGTCGATAATTTCCTGAATTTCCTTCTCTGTAATAATGCCTGCCTGTAAATCTCTTTCAGCATAAATATCAAGGAATGTTGATGTTCTGCCAAGGCTCATTGCCGCACCGTTTTGCTCCTTAACTGCCGCAAGGTATGCAAAATATACCGCTTGAACCGCTTCCTTAAAGTTTGATGCAGGCTTTGAAATATCACAGCCGTAGGAAAGAGCCAACTTTTTAAGCATTTCAAGAGCGCGAATTTGCTCGGAAAGCTCCTCTCTTTCTCTTATAACGTCAGCATACATAATAATACGTGTGCCTGACTTTTTGTGCTTCTTGTCCTCAATAAGCTTATCAACGCCGTAAAGAGCTACTCTACGGTAGTCGCCTATAATTCTGCCACGTCCGTAAGCGTCCGGTAAGCCTGTAATAATATGGCTTGAACGGCATTTTCTCATTTCGTCTGTATAAACGTCAAAAACGCCTGCGTTATGTGTTTTTCTATGCTCGGTAAAGTATTCAACAACCTCAGGGTCAACCTCGTAGCCGTTGTCCTTACAAGCCTTCATTGCCATTCTGATACCACCGTATGGCTGTAAAGCGCGCTTTAAAGGCTTATCTGTTTGTAAGCCTACGATTTGCTCCTTTTCCTTGTCGATATATGCGGCAGGATGTGATGTGATTGTTGATACAATCTTAGTGTCCAT
Source organism: Eubacteriales bacterium (assembly GCA_045632345.1). GTDB lineage: Bacteria > Bacillota > Clostridia > Oscillospirales > CAG-272 > RGIG2000. Next base: position 59,278 of record JAZQWM010000050.1, read on the forward strand.
ATCAAGAACGCCGCCCTTAGCGATTTCCTCTTTTTTAAGCTCTCTGATTTCGTTCCAAAGGTCAGTTGTGTTTTGAGTTGGACCTGCTAAGAAGTCGCCGTTACCGTAATAAGGCGTTACGTTTCTGTGTATAAAGTCGCGAACGTTAATCTCAGTTTCCCAAGGTCCGCCAACGAAGTTTTCCCATTCCTTAATCATAACTTTTATTCCTCTCTTTTTAATCCTTGCTTTCAAGGATTTCATCATAAAGTGATTTCATTATGCAAGCGATTTTATCTACAAGCTAGATTTTATTATATTGACACACTATTCACTTGCATTTTGAGACACTTTCCTGTATATAATATATCATTTTTTAGATATAAAGTCAAGAAAATTCGCACACGCGCTATAACTTTATAAAAATAAACAAATTTTTATATACCTTTTTTCGTTTTTTGTTTATTTTCATTACTTAATGACATTAAGACAAAAGCACCGTAAAATACGGTGCTTTCGTTCATAGGATATTTAGTGAAATGAAAAACATTTCGTTTAGTTAATTGGTTCTGTTTCCTGTCCCCAGATAACCTCTGCTGTGTTGGTATTTATCCAATCGCTTCGCCAACCTGTGGGTTGCTTTGAGCTACCGCAGTAGAATGTTGTATTCTCATAGCGGTCAAAGGCGTTTGACATTATGTAGGTTACTGAGCCCGGAATATATACCTTCTTTAAGCTGTTACAGCTGAATGCATAGCTGCCTATTTTATTTGCGCCATACAATTTAAGAACGCTTACATTGTCGCAAAGGTGGAATGCAGAATCTCCGATATCGGTAGAAATTCCCGAAATTGAAACGCTTTCAAGCTCTGCACATTCATAAAATGCATATTGCCCGATTTTCAAGGATTTACTGTTTGTAAATTCAAGAATTTTAATTGAGCTGCAACCGCTAAATGAGCTGTCTCCAATTTCTCTTATGGACTTACCGAAGTAAACGTCAGTCAATTTAGCGCAGTCCTTAAATGCAGAGCCTTCAATTTTCTCTACTCCGTATGCTTCGCTATCGTTATAAAGAACTATTGACGTTAAATTTTTAGCATTTTCAAATGCGCCTGCTCTTATCGTTTTAAGCTCCTTAATTGTTACGTATTCGCTTTCTTCCTTGCTTTTTGGGTAATGTAAAAGCTCTGTCTTATCATAGCTGTACAGCACACCGTCAATCGCTTTGTAGTTTTGGTTTAAGGTGGCAACTCGTATATACTTTAAATCGCTATGGAAATCTGTATAAACGTCGTAATTTAATCCCATCCAGTTGGAAATTAAAATTTCCTCAACTCCTGCTAAAGTCGTTTCAGTTAACGTTAAATGAGTGATTTTTGACGTTTTGTAATAGGCTGGCAAAATAAGAACTTTGCTTTGAATATTTCTTATTTCCACAATGTGGACGTTGCCGCCACTTTGAACCTCATATTCAAAGGTAGGCTCTATATATTGCTCGTTCCAGTACGTTACGTATGGCACGACGTTTACCTTTTCCCCTTGATAGTTCCACTTTTCTCCCCAGCCTGTGGGTTTTTCTTTTGCTTCGCAGAAAATAGACAGGTCGTATATTCCGTAAAATGCGCCGTCCTCAATAGATGTTACCGTTGATGGAATGTTCACGTACGAAAGGAACGTATTTACAAATGCATTCTTTTCTATGCTGACAACCGTCGATGGAATTACAATAGAAGTAAGGCTTTGGCAATTTTTAAACGCTTCGCCTGTAATATTCGTTACGCCGTTTGGAATTGTGAACGTTTGAAGTGATAAGCATCCCTCAAAAAGTCCCCATCCTATACTTCCGAGAGTTCCCTCAAAGCTTATGTTTTTAAGACGTGTGCAATAGCAGAAGCTCTGCCAGCCTGTATCTCCCACGTTGCCCTTAAATGTTACTGATTCAAGGGACTGACAGTTATAAAACGCTTGATTCATGATGTGTGAAATATCAGAATAGAATGTTATTTCTTTAAGAGACCTACATTCTCTGAACGCTTCCTTGTCAATGTACGTAACACAGCAATTTTCAATGTTTGTAAGCGACGTACAGCCATAAAATGCGCCCTGCTCCAACTTGCCAACGTAGTTGTCTCCCTCTACGTCGTTTGGCAGAGTTATTTTTGTTAAATGAGTGTTATTTTTAAAGGCGTAGGGTCTTATGATATCCACGTTATAAGGAACGGTAAATTCACTGTCCTTTTTGCCCTCAGGGTATTTTACAATAGATCTGCCGGAGTCTCCGTACAGTACGCCGTCAGCCGAACGAAATTCCCCGCTACTGTTAACGCATGTGATTTTTTCAAGAGACTTACAGTTCTCAAATGCAGTTGCGTCAATAGCGTTAACACCTGCAGGAATTATAATCTCAGTAATTTCAGATTGACCCGAAAAAGCGTTTTTGCCGATTGCTACCACGTTATAGCCTTGAATTACGCTTGGCACCGTTACTGCGCCTTTACCTTCACAGCCTGTGATGGTTACGTTTGAGCCGTTTACGGAAATTGTAAAAGTTGCATTAGCGCTTATCCACTCAATTCCCTTTATGCCGTCTGCAAAGGAGCTATTCCAGCCGCTTGGCACTGTATCAACGTGGCAATATAACGTAAGTCCGGTAAGATATGAAAATGCGTTTTCGCCGATTTCGGTTACGTTTGATTTAATTTGTACCTTTTTAAGATTTGTTGCGCCTGCAAATGCGTTTTCCGCAATTTTTGTAACGGTATCAGGAACTATAAACTCCTCATCAGCCTTTGCGCTTGGGTATCTTACTAAGGTTTTGCCGTCCTTTGAATACAATACTCCGTCTAATACGGAATAGTTGCATTGTTCAGGATCAAGCCCGCCTTGAATTGAAAATTCTAATATTTCACTATTGTAAAACGCAAGCGGATGAATTTCCACGGTGTTATATGGAAGTATTAATTTGTTAACACCTTTTAAATTAGCCAAAGCATATGGACCGATAACAAGCTCCATTTCATAATAATGGCAAATGTCATTTATTACATCTGTTCCTGTACATGCAATCAATGTAAATACATTGTTTTCTTCATCTACTTTAAATGCTTTTTTTGAGCTTATGGAGTCAGTTGCCACACCGTAATTTATGCTTGATACATCTGTATCCCAGCGTTCATCCCAATTTAACCAATCAACATATGGATTATTAAGTTCAAAATCAACGGTTACATCGGTACAGCCCTCAAATATCTCTGCGCCCAGGTTGTGGGTAGCAAATGGAATATAGATATTCTTAATAGCAGTATTTGCAAACGCTTTCGCGCCAACCGTTCTCAGATAGTTCGCCTCGTTGTTAAACTCACTAAACGACATGCAGTTATTAAACGCGTACGCTCCTATATTATCAATATCCTTGCTTACCGTAAAGGACTTTAAGCTAGCGCAATTTTCAAAGGCATTATTCATAATACCGTCTATTGGGTCATAGGTGTTTTTTTCAGCTAAAAACAGTACGCTTTCAATATACTGACAGCCATAGAATGAGTAGCTGCCGATTTTTTCAACCTCGTAAGGAATTGAAAACTCCTTATCCGCTTTTGCAGCAGGGTATCTTACAAGAGTTTTCATGCTTTTGTTATAAAGAACACCGTCAAGTGCAGTATATTCTTGGTTTTCACCATCAACCGTAATTGCTTCAAGTCCCAATAAACCGTTAAACGCTTTTACGTCAATGGACGTTATTGTTTTAGGAATATGAATTCCTGTGATTGACGTTTGACCTGAAAATGCATTTTCGCTAATCGAGGTAACGGTTTTTCCGTCATGCTCGCTTGGTATTGTTACCTTGCCTGTGCCTGTAAAGCTATTTAAGCATAGAGTGCCGTCGCCGTTTAGTACGTATCCGTCGTAGCTTTGATTATTATTATTTACGCCCCAAGACGTATTTAGAGCTACTTCCTCTCCGTCGATTACGGTGTAGTTCCATTTTTCGTTCCAGTCTGCCGGCTTAACCTGTGCTTCACAGGAAATTTTAATATCGTTTGCGCCCATAAACGCAAGCTCGTCAATAACGGTAACGGTTAACGGAATAAAGATTTCCTTAAGACCTGTATTTAAAAATGCATTCTTTTCAATCTTTGTTACAGTTGAGGATATAACAACGCTTTCAAGGCTTGAGCAAAGCTTAAACGCTTCTCCGCCGATAACTGTTGCGCCCTCTGGGATAATTATTCCTTTAAGTGAATAGCATCCCTCAAAGCATCCCCAACCAAAGGTTTCAACCTTGCCTGAAAACGATACGCTTTCAAGGGCAGTGCAATAACCGAATGATTGCCAGTTGATTACGCCTACGTCCTTTTTAAAGGTAAGGGTTTTAAGTGAAACACAGTTTACAAACGCTTGGTTCATTATGAAGGAAATTACGTTAACACAGGTTAATTCCTTTAAGGAAGTACAGTTTTTAAACGCTTCCTTATCGAAGTAGCCAACCGCACAGCCTTCAACATATTGAAGGGACGTACAGCCCTCAAATCCGCCTTGCTCTATTTTGCCAACGTAGTTGTCGCCCTCAACGTCGCTAGGCAACGTGATTTTTACTAGGTGAACGTTATTTTTGAACGCAAATTTTCTTATAATGTCAACGTTTGTGGGAACAACGTATTCGCTGTCCTTTTTGCCCTCCGGGTATTTGATGATTGATCTGCCGTAGTCTCCAAACAGTACGCCGTCAACGGAGCGAATTTCCGTATATGCGCCTGAATTTACATAGGTTATTTTTTCAAGACCCGAACAGTTTTCAAATGCGGACGCGTCAATAGATGGTATTGATGACGGAATGATAATTTCCGTGATATTTGCATTGCCTGAAAAAGCGTATGGCTCAATGCCCTTAACTAAATAGTCGTCAATAGCGACAGGCACGGTTACAACTCCTGAGCCTACACAGCCTGTAATAACTGCGGTGTTTCCAACTAATCCGTAGGTAAACTCTACGGTGCTTTCAGGCTCCTTGTTATCTTCGCCGTCTGCTCCCCAAACCACCTCATTTGCGCCGTATGACCAGTTATATGCCCAATCGGCAGGCTTTGATTGTGCTTCGCAGTAAACTATAATTTCGTCGTATATACAGTTTACGAATAGCTGATTGCCAACGTATTTTACGCCTAATGGAATGTAAAGCTCCGTAATGCCCGACTCTGAAAGCGCTTCTGCGCCTATTTTTTCAACCACCGATAAATCAAGAGTGGTAAGAGATATGCATCCTGTAAATACGTTTGTGCCGATTTCCTTTACAGAGGAGCAGCTAAATATTACATCTTTAAGCCATAGACAGCCTTCAAATGCTCTTGACTCAATGCCCCATACTGTTTCTGCTTTAAATTCGATGCTCTCTAAGGACCAGCAGTTAGAGAAGCAGCCTGCTTCAAAATAATTTGCAATATAGCCAAGCTCAATAGCTGTAAGGCTTATGCAGCCCTCAAACGCGCCTTGACAAATTTTGCCTACACCGTAGGTAAGAGTTGGGTCATTTGGCAAATACACCTCTTCAAGGTAAATTGAGTAAGCAAAAGCATAATCGCCTATAACGTCAACGCTATTTGGCGCAACGTAAACCGTGTCCTGTCTGCTGGCGGGGTATCTACAAAGCCATGTGCCTGATTTATTAAATAAAACGCCGTCAATAGAAGAATATTCAGAATTATACTTATCTACCGTAATTGTTGTAAGTGAAATACAATCTGCAAATGCAGGTAGCTCAATATTATATACTGTTGACGGAATAACGATTTCCTCAACGTGAATGCAACCCTCAAATGCGTTCGCGGAAATTCCAACCACGTCGCCGTATAAGTAGGTGTCAGGGATAACTACTATTTTGCTAGTACCCTCATACTTGGTGAGCATGAAGCCGTCCCCAAGCTCTGTAAACTCAAAGTAGCTTTCATCCCATCTTGCATAAAGAGTTAAATCATCGCCAAATTCCAATGACATTTCCGAATTAAACTCAAATAAGAAGTTCTCATCGTAATACCAGCCGCCAAAATCAATGTTGTCCTTGGTTGGGGCTAAAAGAACAATTTCATTGCCAACCGCATATTCTGTCGGGTTGCTTTTATGGTTAACTCCGCCGTTTAAAACGTAGTTAATCTTATACTTAATAGGCGAATATTTCGCGTTTAGCGTTAAATTGGTTACGGTTCCCTTAGGAACGGTATCATATTTTACATTATTTTCATCATACCAGCCGTCAAAGGTATAATATTCCAGCTCAGGTATTGGTAATGTAATTGTATCATTAGATGTGAATTTTTGCGGATATGTATCGTTAATTACGCCGTTTCCTGCGTTTAAGGTAAGTGTAAATTCATCAAGCACCCAAACAGCGTACAGCGTTACAGGCTCTGTGCCCATTTTAAACGTGTCGCAGTTGGAGTACTGCTTTTCTCCGTTTGGAGAGGTAGCCCAGCCGCCAAAGGTATAGCCTTCCTTTTTAAAGGTGTTTGAATCAAGCACAACCGTTTCATCGGTTTTTGCTGTGGCTTCGTGCTTTTCGCCTGTTTCGTAATTTATGTAGGTAATTTTATTTTCGTTAGGAATCCATTTTGCGGTAAGAGTAATATTTCCCTTTACCTTATCCTTATTAAAATCCCACTTTTTGTCGCCTATATACCAGCCGTCAAAGGTATAGCCGTCCTTAATAGGTGTAGTTACGTTATTTAAGGTTTTTCCGTCCTTTATTACTAAATCAGAAATAACCATTTGGCTTTGAGTATCAAATTTAACTAAATAGCTATCCTTTTGAAGAACTATTCCAAAAACAATATAGCTTAATGCGCACAGACACAATACGATAATTGAGGCAAAAACGCAAAGGGAAATAACAAGCTTTTTGTTTGCCGGCTTTGGGTTTTCCTTTGTGCAGTTTATTTGCACAGCTACCTCGTTATGTACTGTTTTTGAGTTTTTGTCCTCTGATACGTTTTCTAAAATCTCAACGTGAGGCTCTTCCTCGTTTTCCTCTGTCTTGGGCTCTACCTCTATTATTTGATTTACAGAGGGCAGCTCTATATCGTCATCCATAAGCACGTTATAGGAAACGTCAAAAAGATGCGCTATTCTTTTAAGCTTATCAAGGTCAGGCTGATTTATATCCGCTTCCCATTTGTAAACCGCTTGGCGGGAAACGTCCAGCTTAACGGCAAGCTGCTCTTGGCTCCAGCCGTTTCTTTTTCTTAGCTCTGTAATTTTCTCGGATAATTTCATTTTTCTCTCCTTATGGGGTTTTTACATCTAAATCATATCACAAAACCGTAAATTTAGCAAGAAACCTACGGTTGCTTTTGTCAACCGTAGGTTAGCAATCGTGTTTTTAGCCGTACCTGTGTGGATAATTTCAATGATATTTTTTAATATTTCATTGATGCTCCGCATTTTGTTTTTTTGTTAACTCAGGTTAGCATACGAAAATTTACTGCACCTCAAATTGATATTTTGAGTTTCTGTCAAGATAATAATTGCAAAGAGCTTTTATGCTTTCCTCGCTCTCCCACACGTTTTTATCGTACACGCCTACGATTTTAAAGCCGTTTGCGCGGCAGGTTTTCATAGCGTGGATAGCGTCCTCAAAAACATAGGTTGTTTCCTTATCTGTGCCTAAAAATTCAAGTGCTTTTTCAAAAATCAACGGAAATCTTTTGCCCTTGCCTACCTCTTTAGAGGTAAAGATAGCTGAGAAAAAGTCGGAAATATTAAGTCTTTCCAAAATTTTCACAACTACCTCTCTGTCGGTGGCTGTGGCAAGCACCATTTTAACTCCTGCGTTTTTTAAGCGTGTGAGCATATCGTAAACGCCGTCCTTTAGTACGATGTCCTTATCGTAATACTTTTGCATAAGCATATATATATCGCTGGACACCTCTTCAAATGGATATGGAATTTCTTGATATTCGTACCACCATTTCATGCCCATATCGGTAAAGAGACGGTTTGTGTCCTTCTTTTTCTCAATTCCCTTTAAGTCTAAGTATTCACTTGGCACAATAGCCCAATAATCCATTGAGTTCATAAGTGTGCCGTCCATATCAAAAATTGCGCCTGTAATTTTCATTTTTTATCCTCTTTCAATAAGTTTTACGTTTATCTGTAAATTATTTCTCCGATTTCCGTTATTTCAAAATTTACGGAATTGCCTGCTGCGTTTTTTGCACTAACTGACACCGGTGGGCGTGATGGTGCATAGTACCTTGTTCGGTTGCCTCTTGCTTTTATCAAGCTGCATATATATGAAATTATGCCTAAAAGCGCAAAGGACACTAGGTATGCATATTTTGAGTATATTGCCAAAACAAGCACTCCGCCTATAATAAGCGGTAGCGTAAAGGTAAGTACGCCTAATTTTACTGCATAAAATGATACGAAATATCTTTCCTTTGCTTTCGCTTTATGTATTATTGTTCCTACTATGCTTACGGATAATGCAAGAACGGAAATGACTGCTCTTAATATTTCATAGTATGCAAACGCGAAAACGCCGTAGCCAATCGTTCCAATAATAAATACTGTTATAAATCCGTTGCTTTTGTAAAAAAAGTCCTCAATATCTGAGCATCTGCCTGCGTTCCAATGAATGATTGTGCCTATAATTACCGAAATAATCGTTGATATTACGATAAAGGTTTTTGCAGGGGACCAAAAGATAAAGCCGTATAGCGAAAACTCTACAAGAAGCGTTATGCTTACCGTAATCCAGCCCTTTTCGTTAATGAAAAAGTCCTCAAAGCCGCTACATGACTGCTCGGAATAGTGAATAGCGCATGCTACCATAAATACGATTGCCGAAATGCCTATATAAAGGGACGTTGCCACCCTTGTATAAACACAGCCGTATATGGTTAAGCCTATGGTAAGAATAATTAAGTTAGTAAGCCAGCCAAGCTCATCAACAAAAAAGCTGGATAAATCGCTTGAGCAGCTATCGTTATAGTGGAAGATACACGCTATGAAGGTGGCGATAACCGTTAGCATGATTATAAGTGATATCCATAAATCAAGATAAATACAGCCAACAATGCCCAAAGTAACCGTTGCGCACATAGCTATTGTAACCCAGCCGCCGTTTTCCACAAAGAAATCTGAAAAATCGCTGTCGGTAGCAAAATAATGTATAAGGCATGCTATAAAGGTTACTAAAATTGAACCACCCAGGATATAAAAAACCATAACTCCCCCCTTTCAAAAGATTAAGATAATTATAGCACCGCATTTTAAAATATTCAATAGTAATATTGAATAACTACTTTTATTTTAATACTTTTTGTGCTATACTGAAATAAATTTGATTTGCGAGGTAATTACCGTGAAAATATCTACTGAAATTTATTCATCCGCAAGACACGTTGGCGAAGAAAAGGCTATTGAGCTTTTAGCCAAGGCAGGGTTTGACTGCTGGGACTTCTCTATGTTTGATATGGCTAGAATTGATTGGTCAACCTATCAATTAAAGGAAACCAACCACCCTCTTTCAAAGCCCGATTATATCAATTTTGCAAAGAAATTAAAGAAGGTGGCTGACGACTGCGGCATTGAGTGTAATCAATCCCACGCTCCGTTCCCAACAAGAGCCGTTGGCTTAGATAACATTAGACGCGCCATTGAATGTACTGCTATTGCAGGGGGCAAAATCTGTATCGTTCACCCTGATAACAATTTTACCGCTGAGCAAAACGCCGAGATTTTTAATGAGCTTTTACCTTTTGCCAAGGAGCATAACGTAATAATTGCTACTGAAAACATGTGGAACTGGAAATCTAACGCGCCAAGAGGCTGTCCTGCCGCTTGCTCACTTGCCGAGGACTTTAAGAAGCATATTGATATTGTAAACGACCCATATTTAGTAGCGTGCCTTGACATCGGTCATGCTGAAATGGAATGTGCAGGCGACGGTGCGGCGTACATGATAAGAGAGCTAGGGGACAGACTTCAAGCGTTACATATTCACGATACCGATAAAATCGGCGACAACCATCAAATTCCATTCTCATTAAAGATTGACTTTAATGAGGTTGCAAAGGCGCTTAAGGACGTTAATTATCAAGGCGTATTAACTCTTGAAGCAGACACTTACTTAAATGGGTACAACAAGGACAACGTTTTTGAGGGAATGAAGGAGCTTGCTCAAAGCGCAAGAAAAATTGAAAAATTGATTTTGGAAGCGTAAATTTAGCTATTTTCTGCAGCTGAGGTTGAGAGCCGTAAACTATGAACTTAACAAAAGGAAAAATTTTTAAAACGCTATTTATATACTCCCTGCCCCTTATTTTAACTAACGTGGTACAGCTTTTGTTCCACGCGGCTGACGTAACGGTGCTTGGAATTATGGTAGATGAATCTGCCGTTGCCGCCGTTGGAGCGTGCGGTCCTATTATATCGCTTTTAGTTTCTCTTTTTGCTTCCTTTGCCACGGGCGCAAACATTTTAATCGCTAAGCACGTTGGCTCAAGGGACGAAGCACGAAGCAGAAAAGCGACGGGAACTGCCTTGCTTATCGGTCTTTTATCGGGATTTATAATGCTGATAATTGCTGAAATTTGGGCAAGAGACATTCTCATTTTAATGAATTGCCAAGAGTCTGTATTAGATTTGGCTGTAAAGTACATGCGCATTTACTTTTTAGGAATGCCTGTTATTATGCTATACAATTTTGTGGCGGCTATTCTTCGCTCTGTGGGCGATAGCCTACGCCCTATGATTTATATGCTTGTTTCAGGCGTTTTCAATATCGGTCTTAACGTTTTCTTCGTTTCCGTATGCAATTTAACCGTTGAGGGCGTTGCGCTTGCTACGTTTTTATCAAACCTTGTGGCTTTAATTCTTGCTTTAATCGCTTTATTTAAGAACAAGGGATATTGCAAGATTGAATTTAAAAATCTTCGCATTTTTAAGAGCGAGCTTAAAGAAATTGTTAAAATCGGCGTTCCGTCATGCCTTTGCAGTCTTTCCTACTACGTGGCTAACCTGTTCGTTTCAGCAGGTCTTAACTCAATTAGCGAGGAAGCCATGTCCGCAGGAGCGTTTGCAGGTCAATTTGATGCTATCGTATATAACGTGGGCATGTCAATCGCCATTGCATGTATGTCAATGGTAGGTCAATGCTACGGAGCGGGTCTTTTTGACAGAATTAAGAAAACCGTTCTAATTAGCGCAGCTTATGCTACGGTTGCCAGCTTGTCTATTGGGTCATTGGTCGTTATTTTCTCCGAAAATCTTTTAGGAATAATGACCGATAGCGCGCTGATTATCTCTATCGGCAAGGAGCAGCTAACCACCGTTTGTTTAACTCACTTTATAACAAGCCTTATGGAAGTCTTTTCATTTAGCCTACGCGCGCTTAAGCGTCCTAATACCACAATGATTGTAGGTTTTATTTGTGGCTTCGGTGTGCGTACCTTCTGGGTAACTGCTATTTGGGACTTGGTAGGCAGAACAGTTGGCACGTTATTCCTTGCCTACGGTGTGAGCGCATTCTGTGCATTGGTAATCTACGTAATTTTATTCATTCAAACAATGAAAAGGGAAAGAAATTCCCTTAGAGAAAAAACCATATAAAAATAAGGACTAACTGCTGTTAGTCCTTTATTTTTACATAGTTTTTACGTATGTAGCTTCGTCCTGGCTTACACGGTAGTTTTCCATATCGGGAGTAATACCTGCAAGTCCTTGAAGAACGTGGTAGGCTTCCTTGTGGATATTATCAATAGCCTCATGCTTTGGTATTTCATTATTTGGAATAAGAGGCTCTCCTATTGTTAGAGTTACTAACGGAGACTTACCGAACCATTTTGCAATTCCCTTTCTTGGGCGGAATGAATACGCCATTGGGATAATTGGACGTCCAGATTGAACGCTTAGGCGGAAAACTGACTTTTTAAGAGGTCTTATGTCGGGATAGTAAAACCACATTGAAGCTTCAGGGAAAAAGTGAAGCCATCTTTTGCTTTCAAGCACCTCTTTTATGCCTTGGTTAAACTTCTTCATAGCCATTACGCTATCGGTAGGGATTGGCATACCGCCTGCCCAACGGATAAGAGGTCCGTTTGGTCCCTCAAAGTTAGTTTTCCAAGCAGGGAAAACTGTAAGGTGTGGGAAAATTGCCATTGATACGCCTAAGAAGTCCCACATAAATACATGGTTTGAAATTGTGATTGCTCCGTTTTTAAAGAGCTTTTTGTTTTTTCTTATATTCTTTTTGCCTTTAACCTTAATGCCGTGTCGGATTTTGCAAAGTAAAAAGCCGATTGTGCTCATAAGAGCCCAAAATACGCCTTTCTTAATGGCACGCCATACACCCTTTTCAAGATAATCGTAATTTTCGTCAAAATGAGTATCGCGAAGGTGCTTTACCGTTATCATATGCTCATCGCATTTTTCGGGATAGTTGTAGCTTAAATTGTGCTTATAGTACATTTAGTTACTCCATTCTCTTTTTATGTATCTATTATATCATAAAATTGTTTCATTTGCAACAAAATTTATTTTACCAATATCTATTCAAATTTTCTTTAAGTTGTGTTATAATGAAATTACCTTATATCAATAACGGCAAGCATTATTGCGGCAATTTCATTGACGGCTAAAAGACACTTCTTCGTCTTTGACTTGCAGTGCTAACGGTCTTTGACCGTTTCAAACACTACCGCGTTTGCTTTTATGGTATAATGAAATTACCTTATATCAATAATGGCAAGCATTATTGCGGCAATTTCATTGACGGCTAAAAGACACTTCTTCGTCTTTGACTTGAAGTGCTAACGGTCTTTGACCGTTTCAAACACTTATGTGTTTTCTTTTATGGTATAATGAAATTACCTTATATCAACACAAAAAAGGGGCGTATTATGAAAGCAAAAATTTCCTTTGACAAAAATAAAATTATAGATAAAATTGACAGAAGAATATACGGCTCGTTTATTGAGCATTTAGGTCGTGCCGTTTATAACGGAATTTATGAGCCCACGCATGAAACTGCTGACGATATGGGCTTCCGTGGGGACGTGCTTAATCTTACCAAGGAATTGAAAGTGCCTGTCGTAAGATATCCCGGCGGAAACTTTGTTTCAGGCTACAACTGGGAGGACGGCATTGGCGATAAGTCTAAGCGTCCAAAGAAAATGGACCTTGCTTGGTTTACGGTTGAATCTAATCAAGTGGGCATTGACGAATTTCAGGAGTGGGCAAAGCGCGCAGGAACTGAGGTTATGATGGCGGTAAACCTTGGCACACGCGGTCCTGATGAAGCAAGAAACTGCATTGAATACTGTAACGCTACAACTGATACATATTATGCAAATTTACGCCGTCAAAACGGATTTGAGGAGCCATTTAACATTAAGCTTTGGTGTCTTGGAAACGAAATGGACGGCTGGTGGCAAATTTGCCATAAAACTGCTGAGGAATACGGCAGATGTGCAACTGAAACCGCTAAGGTTTTAAAGTGGGTTGACCCATCCATTGAGCTTGTAGTATGCGGAAGCTCCGATGCAGGCATGCCAACGTTTGGAGAATGGGAACGCACCGTTCTTGACCACACCTACGACTACGTTGACTACATTTCGCTCCATTGCTACTACGGTAATAATGACAAAAATACTCCAAATTACCTTGCAAGAGCTGAGGCAATGGACCGCTTCATTAAGACCACAGCCGATATTTGCGATGAGGTAAAAGCGAAAAAGAACAGCGACAAAACAATAAATCTTTCCTTCGATGAGTGGAACGTTTGGTATCGCACCAAGGATGAGGAAAAGTCAAGAGAAAGATGGGAAGAAGCTCCACATCTTCTTGAAGAGCATTACAACTTTGAGGACGCGCTCCTTGTTGGCTGTATGCTTATGTCATTACAAAACAACTGCGACAGAGTTAAAATCGGTTGTCTTGCTCAGCTTATAAACGTTATTGCTCCTATTATGACGGAAAATAACGGCAAAGCATGGAAGCAAACAATTTACTATCCATATATGTACGCTTCCCTTCTCGGTAACGGCACCGCATTAAAGCCAACCGTTGAGTGTGAGTCCTACAAGTCCAATGAAAATTGGGACGTGCCATATATCTACACATCAGTTGTTCATACGGACAACGATGAAATTATCGTTTTCTGCGCTAACCGCTCCCTTGATAGCGATATGGAGCTTGACATTGAAATGAGCGGATTTGAAAATTATACTCTTAAAGAGCATATTGAGCTTTATAGCGATGACTTAGATACAAAAAATACTAAGGATAGCGAAAACGTAAAGCCAACTATCCGTGAAATTACTGACAAAATCGTTCTTAAAAAGCATAGCTGGAACATGCTTAAATACAAAAAAATAACATAGTTGTTTTTTGTATTTAAGCAGGGGACAGGATACAGGATACAGGGGTTCGCTCCGCTCACAGGGATGTTTAAAAAATATTTTTAGGGTGCAAGATTTTGAAAGATTATAGAGAATTAATAGTTTGGCAAAAATCAATGGAATTAGTTAAAAGTACTTATGAGATTATAAATTATTTGCCAAAAGATGAACGATTTGCTTTGGCGGATCAAATGAGAAGAAGTGTTATTTCTATTCCTTCTAACATCGCAGAAGGATACGAACGGCAGACTACAAAAGAGTATATTCAGTTTTTATTTATCGCAAATGCCTCAAGAGCAGAGCTTGAAACGCAGTTAGAAATTTGTAAAATGCTTGAATATTTTGAAAGCAAGGATACCGTAGATGATGTTATACAGAGTTGCAAAGAAATTGCAAAGCTGATAAATGCAATAATAAAAAAATTAAATCAAAACAATTAGATACACTTCTAAAATTGGGATCATTCTAGAGGTTTGAGGATAATACGACGGTGTTGCCACCCTGTCTCCTATTCCCTATCCCCTATCCCCTTGAATTGAAGTGACTGAAAGGAACGAAAATGAATAGAGCTGCAATATTTATGCTATTTGGACAATCCAACGCCACAGGCCACGGCGTGCCTATGAGTGATGAGGACATTATTAAGGAGCCGCTTCAAAACGTTTGGGGGCTTAACCGTGAGCCAAATCAATCCTATGATACAGAAAAATTAAAGTTTTCAAGATACACAAGCTACGGAATGAACCTTGCGGAAAATCAAGACAACACATATTCTGTTGCCAACTGTCTTGCAAAGAATTGGCAAAAGGAAATTGATAACGGTGCGAATTTGCCTGATTTATACGTAATTCAAATTTCCATAGGCGGTCAGGGTGTATTCGGAATGTGGTCTCCTACAAGAGAGAAAAAGCTAATTCCGGGTAGGCTTGAGGACGTAAACATTTCTATGTATCCCCTCTCAACTCACATTCTCTCTCTTCTTAGGGAGCATCTTGACAGATGTGAAATTGAGCCTGACTTTATCGGTCTTCACTGGCGTGGCGGCGAGCAGGAGTTTTGGCAGCACATTAACAACCTAAAAAATGAGGATAGACTTAAAAACATCTATAAGACAATGATTAACGGCTGGAGAGAATCTCTTGGCTATGAGTTCCCTGTTGTTATGCACAAGCTTAACTTTGAGGGACTTCTAAAGGGACTTGAAGACGGCAAGCATATTCCAAGCATGAATTATATAAACGAGGTATTTTATGATTTATGTAACGAAATGCCAAGTATATCAATGTTTGATAGCTTAAACGCTCCACACTATGATCCAAATAACGGCTATTCTCTTTTCCGTTGGGACATGATACATTACAATCCGGAAACTAACGATTGGGTATCAAAGGAAATTATAAAAGATTACAAAGAAAAGCGCGGGCTTTAACCTTAAAAACAATCCTTCCACCATCTTAGATGGTCCCCCTCCCTTTACACAAGGGAGGCTTGTAGATTGGGTATCCCGTGAAATCATTAAGGACTACAAGAAAAAAAGAGGACTTTAAAACAAAAAAACACATCTTGCGGTGCAAGATGTGTTTTGTTTTTATTAGATTACGTCGCTATATGAAATAAAGAAGTATTTTTCGCCCTCATTTGGTTCGAAATCTTGCATATATGAGTAGGTTATTTCTTCGCCGTCCGTTACCTTGGCATAAGCACCCATAGCAATTTTAGCATTCTTATTTTCTTCGTTGAAGCCTGTTATTACAAGCTCAAATGAGTAATATTCATCGCCTAAAATTTCAGCAGCAACAACGCCGCTTGGTGTTGTACCGTCTTTGCTAAATATATCATTTTTTCCAATGTTGAGCTGTGAGGTTGCAAATACACCGTACGCAATCTCCTTGCCTGTTACGCTCTTATATTCTTTAATAGCGTCATGATTTACTATAAAGCCGATAACGATCGCCATTCTGCCGTTTTCAGGTGTTGAATATCCTTGGCAATTAAAGAGTGCAGGTGTAGCTTCCTCAGCAGAATATCCGCAACCTGTGTTCTTGCATGCGGTTGTCTTTGTACCCTCTGCATCGTATGTTACGTATGCAATAGATACTGAAAGATTTTTCTCCTCTGCGTGCTTTACAACCTTTTCGCCACATACGTTACATGTGCCAACGCAAGCGTTTGTCGCTGTTGTTTCGCCGTGAACTCCGCCGTTAAATGCCTCGCATCTGCTGTAATCATATACTATATATTGACCGCTCTTGTCTGAAAGCGTTTTATATTCAGCGTAGGATTTTACTGCTTCGCCCTCAAGAAGGTCAGCAAGAGTTGTTTCATTTAACTGTTCTAACGTACCAACGTAATAAATTGCTTTAAATGAAGTACAGCCTTCAAATGCGCCTGCTCCGATTTTTGTATTACTGCTTATTGAAATAAATTCAAGATTTGTGCAGTTAAGGAATGTGTTTTTGTTACCGATTTTAGTCATTGTGCTTGGGAATTTTACACCCTTTAAAGGAACTCCCTTAAACGTATTATAATTCTCAAATTCTGTTAACTTAGTTTTTGAAAGGTCAAGAATTTGTCCCTCAAATAATCTTGTGCAACCGGAAAAATGGTCCTGTTGTGACATTTTTTGAAGATTAGTTAAATCCTCTAGGTTTATGTACTTTAATTTAGTGCATGCTTTAAAGGAGCTATTGTTAATAGCTCTTGTGTCAAGTCTAAGATAGCAGTATTCAAGATTGGTGTTATATTGGAACAACGTCTTAAATTTATCCATTGGCTTTCCAATATATTTGGAATCACCAGCGTTTCTAACAACGTCATCGTCCATCAGGTTAATTACTACAACCTTTTTTGTATCAACTCCTGTGATACTCCATGTCTGTACCTCATCCCAGCCTGCTTCAGGCCATATTACATCAGGACTATCTGAGCGGATTGAGCTATAAACGTTCTTTCCATTCTCTTTTCCACTAATGTACCAGATAAGAGCTTCCTTGTTTTCATCAAACAAAGGAAGTATAGTTCCGTCGTCTAGTGTTACCGTTTCGCTATAATCAACTGTATTTTCGTTATGTACTGTACCTGCTGATACTGCAAACGCAAGCGTTAAAGCGAAAATAAACACCATAACAAACGTTAAAAATAATCTTTTTTTCATTTTCTTGCTCCTTATAAAATTATATACACTTATATTATACACCATTACCATATATGGTTGTCAAGTGCTTTTTGATTTTTTCTTTATTCGCCGACGATTTCTTGAATTTTTTTAACGTCCACGCGGCGAAGATTTACGTTATCAATAATTGAAAGCGCTGCGGCTGTGCCTGCTGCCTCGCCAAGTGCTATGCACACAGACATAATTCTAAAATTAGAATGTGCCATATGGCTACCGCTAATATTTCTGCCTGAGAGTAAAAGTCCCTCAATGTTTTTAGGAAGTAAGCAGCCGTATGGAATTGTATAATCATTCTTTTGCTTAAAGTGCTTTTGCGCGCCTGTTTTATCAAGGCTTGCGCCTGTTAGGTTATGAACGTCAAAGTTAAACCATGCGCGTCTTACAACCCAATTTTCGTAGAATTTTGCTTCTAATATATCGTCCTTATCAAGTGTCTCCAAGCCCTCAAAATGACGTGTTTCTCTAATGCCGATAAGCTGAGCAGAGCTCATAAGCCAACAATTTTCATAGCCCGGCGCATACTCTTTTAGGAATTTTATAATCGGAATAATTTGAGAGTGGCAATCAAACACACCCTTGGTTACGCTCTCTGCGTTTGTGCCGTCAATTTCAATATCGTTTGTCATGTTGCAGCAAACTGTACCGGGCATTGGCTGTCTATATAAAAGCACGTGGCCTGCAGGGAATGGTAAAAGCTCCTTAGCAAGTGTCTGTAATTCACCCTTTTCAGTTTCAACCTTAGTTTCAAATGACGGTGGGAATACCGCTCTTTCCGTATCAACTCCGCCTACGTTAAACATGATTGTGCAGGGCTGCATTCTACCGTCTGTTTCTCTGCCCTTAATGTATGGCACGCCTGCTGAAGCGGCAACGTCGCCGTCTCCTGTGGCGTCAACTACTCTTTTTGCTTTAATAAATCCGCGTCCGCTCTTATTTTCAACGATAACGCCGATAATTTCGCCATTTTCAACAACCGCCTTGCACACGTGGGTGTAGTAAAGGACTTTAATATTTTCCTTTTGCATCATCTCTTCAAGAGTGATTTTTTGCACCTCGTGGTAAATGGCATCCTTGCCGCATCCACTATTTTCGTCCCAGCCTACGTTTTTTGCGTTTTCGTAGGTTAAGTCCCAAATTTCTTGCATAATTTTACTTGATGAGCGTCCGCCCCAATGGGACATCATGCCTGCTGTGGCAATACCGCCAAGGCAGCCCATCATTTCGATAACCATAACGCTCATTCCAAGTCTTGCAGCTCTTATTGATGCGCCAAGACCCGCAGGCCCTGCGCCGCATACTAAAACGTCCACGTCTGCTATTTGCGGAATTTCTTGCTTTTCTTCTATGTAATTCATTGTTATACTCCAAAAACCGTTTTAACTATTGTAACATTTTAATTTCAAAAAATCAACTATATAACTCATCTAAGGTGGCAACAATTTGGTTGGTATGCTCCCATTTGCCTTCTTCGCCGTATAAAATACGCTTAGCGAGGTCGCCTGAGCCGCACCAGGTGGTTGTTAAAAGTCCTTTGATGTGTCCGTAATCGTGGTTTTTTGCGTAATTTAAAAACGCTTCCGCGCCTTCTTTGTCGCGCCATGGGGACACCATCATTTTAAAGCCCTCTTTTGCTAAAATATCAACGGACGGATATTTTTCCTGCATGTTATAATGCCAGTCGCAAATTATTACGTCCTTAGATAAAAGCTCTCTTGCTTTCTCTGTGCCGTTATTTGAGGCTTCCCATTCGTTATATCCCGTCTCACGAGTTGAAAAAAGTCTGTCGCCCCACATATAAATCTGACCGTTTTTAGATTTAACGTGGTCGTTTATTGCGTTGACCCAACTGGCAATTAGGGTTGGCTTTGATATTTTAGAGCATTTTTCACATAAGCCTACGCCAAATGCTTCATCACAGCCAATATGTATTCCGTCGCTTTCAAAGGCTTCCATAAGCTCATCAATTAAGTCAAAAATTATAGGCTTTACCTCATCGTTGCTTAAGCAAATATTTCTTGTGTAATAAATTTCGTCCTTTTCCTTTTCTTCATCAAACTGTGGGTATGCTTCTAAAAGACCGTCTCTTATATCACTTGATACGTTATTATGACCGTGGATAATACCGTCGGTTGGGTTATTATGTACGCCCGATTGATGTGCGATAAGGTTCATTTTTGGAACTAGCTTTATTCCGCTTTCCTTACAAGCGTCAAGCAGGATTTTCACATCCTCATAGGACAGTGGATCGTAGCCTCTGATTTCCGGGTGGGATTTGAATTTATAGCGGTAACGTGTCTGTAAAACCACAATATTAAATCCTTTTTTAGCCAAATATTCTCTTATAAATTTAGCAACATCATTAACCTCACTTGTTAGCGGTGCGGTTAAAACAATGCCCTTTGTTTTCCATGGCAATTCCATATTTTTCTCCGTTTTTTAAAATGGTAGGTCGTCGTATTCTGTTTTTTGATGGCTTATAATTTTGCCGTCCTTGGTGCAAAGGTGGCCGTCTTTTTCCATATATTTTGGGTTGCTTTCATCTACTGTAAAGCGTACCTGCGTGCTTTGGTAAAATGCGTTTTTGCCTATTTTAGTAAGACTCTTTGGAATATTTATTTCTTTAAGCCCATAGCAAAATTCAAATGCGTTATCGCCTAAGCTTTCAATAGTGCCTGGAAGCGTTACTCTTTTTATATTTGACATACATGAAAATGCTTTTTCGCCGACAGACACTACGCCCTCGCTTACTACTAATTCCTTAGCGTAGCTGCTATTTTTAAAAGCATTGTCCGCTATATACTTAACTACCGCAGGGATTTCGATTTTGTCCTCGTATCCCTTATATCTTATAAGGGTGTCCCCCTCTATTACGTAAGCGCTTCTTTTTATATACGGGTCTTGCTTTTCTATGCCTTTAAACGGATAAATCTCCCAAGTTATAGGGCAAGATAAAAAGTCCTCTATTTCATACTGCAAAATACAACCTCAGTTGTGCGGAATGCTTTATCAATGGCGCTATCCTTTTTACCGCCTATAACTAAGCCGCTATTACAAAAATATGTTTGAGCTTCACCGTAGGCTGTAAATAAATCTATGCTTTCAATCTCGGTTACGCTATCTGAAATATAAATATGACGCAAATTATGGCAACCGGCAAACGCTTCTTCCTCTAAGGTAGTAACGCTACTGCCTACCATAACCGCTTGTAAATTTCTGCAGCATTGAAAGCTGTATTCCCCTATTTTTTCAACGTGAGAAGGTATTTCAAAAAAACTATCTGTTTTACCCACAGGATATTTTACAAGTGCTTTTAAATCCTTTGAATAGATAATATTATTAATGCTTGTATAATGCTTATTGTCCTTATTTACGGAAATTTCCTTTAATTCACCATCACCATAAAAGCATTCCGCTTCAATATAAGATACATCCTTGCCTATTTCTATGCTTTCAAGATTGTAAAATCTCCAAAATGCACATCTATCAATTCTTGTAATTCCCTCCTCAATAACGATTTTAGTTGTATTTTCTCGGTAAATAGCGGGAATATTTTTGCATAATGATTCAATTTTAGCATCATTTCCTTGACCTGAAATATAAAGAGTAGATTTACTAAATTTTGTTGTAAATCCAAAATCGCTTGTGTCAATTATAGCTTCAGACTCTCTGATTTTTTCGCACATCAGCTTCTTATGCTCATCATAGGATAATGAGAAAAACCAATCTAAATTGTCTTTATTTGCTTCTACAAAAAGAATTTCATTTTCTAAACAGAATTTTTCTGCATAGCTTCCCTTTTTGCCACCGATTACTACTGAATAATAGTCATCATAGCAGTTAAATGCGCTGACGCCAATCTCATTTACTGACTCAGGCACGTAAACGTGGGATATTTTTGTGTAGCAAACGCCGTCACCAAGGCTACACACTCCTATTCTCTTTACGTTATCGCCAAGGCATACGTTTTCAGTATTTTGAGCAAACGTCATGGCATAGTCGCCAACCACTTCCGTTTCAGCCACCAAATATACTGTTTTTTCCTCTCTGCCTATGGGGTATTTTATAAGCGTTTTTCTGTCCTTGGTATATAAAGCTCCGTCAACGGACGTGTATTTTTCATTGCTTTCATCTACGTTTATTTGCAAAATGTTATCGAAATTTTCAAAAATATCAACGCTAATATCAACCATTGACGCAGGAATATTGATTTCAATAATTTCATCATGCTCTATATCGTAAAGCACAGCTTTATCAATATTTTTTACGCCATCGCAAATTGTAAGTATGCCCTTTGAGACGATAACGCCATTTTCTTTTTTGAGTTCATTTTTTTTCGAACATTTTATCCCCTCCTTAAAAGTAAGGTGCTTTAAAATCATTGTATCACAAATTTTTTTCAAAATCAAGGTTGCACTTGCACACAAAGAAAAAAAGCAGACACGCGGTCTGCTTTTTCTGTTTATTTGTTTGATTGCTCGCTTGAAATTGTGTTATATGAAATGAAGAAATATTTTATTTTCACTCGGGTTACCAAGCTGAACGTATGAAATTTTGCCATCTTGGTTCACGAAGAGCGTCTTGATAAAACATCTTCCTATGAAATTATGATTTATAGAATAGACTCCCTAAGCCTTTCAAATACCTTTACCATGGCAAAGGTGTCAAGCTTGCAGTATTCAAGTAAATTTCTGCGCGCTTCTTCCCTCTCGCTTGGGGACATATCCTTGATTTTCGGGAAAATGGTCATAGCCTCTCCGCCGTTATGTACGCCCTCAAGATTATGATAATCAAGGGTTGGGTCAGTTGGAAATAGTGCAGGAAGCACGCTCTTTATTGAGAATGAGCCGCCCATATTTTTATTATAGTAATGTCCGCCTCTAAATGGCTCAATTAAGTCAACGATGTTATTTTCTATGTTAAGTAAATGGTCGCTAAGGTCTGAAAACGTGTCTGCAAGCTCTTTTAAGCGTGAGCATTCAAAGCTCTTATTATATGCAATTACGCACACATCACGAGGGATATCACGGCATAACGCTTCAGCAATAGCGCGTCTTGGGTCTGTGCCTGACTCTGCTAAAAATTCCTTATGCTTAAGCTCGCCGCCTTCATTTTCAATATAATGTAATGAATATTGGAATGGAATTTGCGCAAAGGGCTTTGTGCCGATAAACTCAGGAATAGCAAGCTGCATTGTTTCAAAGTCTAGGAAGTACATAGGATAAGATAACGTATCAAGGAACTTTTTAACCTCTTTCTTATTTACCTCGTCCCCTAAATCGTTAAGTTCATGATTTATTTGCATAGCGCGAATTCCCTTAATGCGCTTATCTCCCAAAAGGTCGCTAAATGATACCTTGCCTTCATTATATAATTCAACCATTTTCTTAAAGGAAAATCCTATTCCGTATAGGTCAAACACATTAGGATGTGGTAAATCCTTAGTGCAGTATCCGTAAAACTCGCATCCCTTACAGTTAGCGTTGTAAACTGTATCAAGCTCATTTTTAATAGCTAACACATTCTTTGCATGTAGTGTATCATCTTCAACATAAGGGTAATAGCAGTTTACCTCATCTGTAAGATGATTGATTTTAAATAGTCCATTAAGGTCAAGAGTGCCATCAAACACATAATCACTATTTATGCAAACTAAATATGTATCCGTTACCTTAATACCGCAATTTGTTAAAACGTATTTTTGATATGCTAAATCAGTAATATAAGTATCCTTAACCGCAGTTGAGCTTTTAACCTCATAAATTGCGTATCCACCGTTTTCCTTTCTTAATATATCAACTGCACAGTAGCAGCCGTTATAGGAAAATGACGCCTCGCAAATTACGTTTTCGCCATTTATTAAAAGCTCGTTAGTTTTCTCTATCATTTTAGGAATGTCAGGTGTTCCGTCATCTCTTAGCACAGTTACCTCTGTGAAATCGCCGAATAATCCCATAGCAAGGTCGCCGATTACGTTACCTTGGTCCATAATGGCTTGCATATTACCAAAATCAGCGTATTCCTTCTTATATTTATGTAACCATAAGCACTTTGGGCATTTTAAGAATGATTGAAATTTTGACTTAGATAGCATAGCCTTCCTCCTATTACGTTTATTTTATAATCAATATCTCACTTCATCAATTAGGTATTGTTTAAATTCAACCTTGCTCTTTATATCTGTGAATCTTGGATCGTTTACAGCGATTTCAATATGGAGTATTTCAGGATTGTCCGATTTAACCGCAAGCCTTTCCATAACAGCAAGCACCTTTGGGTCGGTGGCGTCCATTAAGAATAATCTTAATATCTTGTTCTTTTGATCGCGAAGAACTAAATACCACTTTTTTCTTACGTCCTTTATCGCCGGAGTTGCCCAATAAACGTCTTTTGCGCTATTTATTGACGCATATCTAAACGGAGTTTTACTGTTAATATTGTGTCCGCGCTTTACAAAGATATCCTTTAACTCAGTTCTTATCTTTCTATCAAGCTCTTCTTCCTCTAATTTCTTAGCTTCCGCCTCTGACTTTTCCTTAGCTACTCTCTCAGCCTCTGCCTTAGCTTCCGCTTATGCCTTGGTTTTAGCGATTGACGTTTTTTCTTCTATATAGTTCCTTACAATCTCTTCGTTTTCAAATTTGAAGAAATCAAATATCTTGCCAGGGAATTGGAATGGGGTTGTTTTTCCGTCTTCAAATTTAATTACAAGTCTGCCTTGATTGGAGCCATCATAATTTTCAACGTTTACGATTTCACCTTTTCTGCATGACGATTTCTGTGTTACCTTAATTCCTATAATCATTTTCTTTCCCTCCGAAATGCTCAAATTTAAAGTTACTTGGTTTTATCAATAATTTACCTCATCAATCAGGTACGGTCTGAACATAACGCCGCTGACCTTATCCATGAAGCAAGTTGTATCGTCGCCGTATATTTGTAGGTTGATAAGATCCGGCTTATCAGCTCTTGGTACAAGTCTTATCATATCTATTTCAACCGTGGTAGCGTCTATACGTTCGTTTTCTTTTCCACGTCTATCGTTGAAATATTCAGGGTTAGGGTTCATTTCAAACAATCTTAACACCTTACCAAATTGGTCGTTTAATATAAGATACCATTTCGCTCTTGTCGTATCTACGCTTGGATTTGCCCAATAGTCCCCTGTCGCCTTGTTGCGTGATGAGAATATAACAGGCGCATCAAATACGTGTCCGCGTTTAGTAAAGTATGATTTAGCAATATTCTTAGTGATTTTAGCAGGTACTGCCGGTGCAGATACCGGTGCAGGCATATAAGCAAGCGCATCGCGCGCGCTCATAACTGATACTGTATCAGCAGGCGTTGCGATTGGTGCGCTTGGCGCGCTCTTTGCGAAAATAAACTCCGCGGAGCCTTGTCTTACAACTCTCTTTAAGGTTGATTTAATTACGCCCTCGATATCGAGACCGTATTCATCTAGTATTGATTGTGCCTCATTGTAAAGCTGTTCATCTAATTCAACGTTAATGTTCTTCATTTGTGTTTCCCCAAAAATTTAATTTTTACCTTATACCGTTATTATAGCACTGTTTTTTTGATTTATTAATAATGTTTTTGAAGTTTTTAAAGTTTTTTAAAAAACTTTGTTTTTTCTCCCCTCATTAGTACTGTTATTTGACAATTCTTTAAAAAGTCTTTAAAGTCTTTTTTAGATTTTCAACATTCTTTTTCTCAAAAACCCATTAAAATATAGTTATTATATAGCCCATTCAGTAATTTTTAGCTATAAAAGCTCATTTTTTCATAACTTCAAATTAACGTAAAAAAGTCGTCTGTGATTTTTTTGCGATTTTTTGTATGTTTTTCGCATAAAAAAACACCGCTTAAGCAAATGCAACCAAACGGTTCTCTTTGCAGGCGGTGTAATTTTATTATTTTTACTGATTTGCTTCTCTTGCTCTGTCAAGCTTAACGTTACGGAAATATAGCATTACGTCTATTGAGATTTCAATAAAGTTAAGCACGTAGAAGAAAAAGCTTAGGTAGAATATAAATCCTGTTGAATCGAAAACGGAAACCTGAATAATCTTTCTTGCAATTCCGAACGCATAGCCTATAAGCAAAAACACCTCGAAGAATAAGCTTTTGCCCTTTGCCGTTCTTGATACGTATGACTTGCGAATAGATATTGGCCATGAAAGACCAAAGCAAAATATCGTTAGCGCTTCAAATAAATCAACTATAACTGCCATTTTTACCTCTTTATTACTTATATTAATGGAAACATTATATCACACGGATTATAAAAAATCAATACAAACTAACGGAAATCAAGCACCATCCGCTGTATTAATTTTTTATCAATAACCGTATCTAAACTGCACGCAATCTCTGATGCAGACTCGGTCGGATAGTAAATAAGATAAAAAATAGAGCTTGATTTTTCGTCAAGCTCTATACTTATTTTAAATTCAGCTGTTTTTAGTGCGTGCTTTTTAGATATTTGTGTACGATTGGCCATGCGTCGTCGGCATAAAATCTATGTCCGCCGTTGCCTTTAACAAGAGTGCAGCGATGACCCTGCCCTAAGGCTTCATAAGCCTGCTTTCCCTTTTCAAAGACCTGCTCTGCGCCAAACAACGGAAAGATTCGATCCTCAATTCCTGACACTTGAATAAAATATTTTGGATATGCCATTGATATAAGGTCGTTCATATCAAAGTATTCCGACATTCTTGGCACGTAATTACAGGAGCAATGTGTCATTGCGCCGATGGAGTCCTTGAACGTACACATAGCGCAGGACATCATTACCAACGTGATTCTATCCTCTAAGGCTGCTGCGTACGCTGTTGCTGTTCCACCGCCGGAGTTACCCATGCAACAAATGTTTTTTGTATCAATTTTATCGAAAAACTCGTCTTCAATTACATCAATAAGCCTTGAAATATCCCATACACGTTCGCCTAAGGTTGTTCTTCCCATAAGAAGATTTGTCATGGTTGATTCGTAGCATCTTGGTCCGTTTTCGTCTCCGCCACACTCCCCAAAGTTTCTTTGCTCTAACGAAATCGCCGCAAATCCCTCTTTGATTGCTCTTACGCAGAAATCACGGTCGCCCTCGCTTATGGACTGTTCATCCCCCTCGAATTTTGGTCTGCCTAAGGAAATGTGCATTCCCTTTGAGTGCCCTTGAAGGCAAATCATAAGCGGCGGATTTTCAACTCCATCAGGAAGCAACAAATGACATGGCACACGATAGCCCGCCTCACTTTGATAGGTAAAACGAATCTCCGTCGCTCCATCTATCTTCTTTTCGTATTCAATAGCTACCTCTGGATTTACCTTTTCAAACTTATCCATGCCCAAAAGCTGTGATAGCTTGTTCCTCGCCGCCACCTTCCATTCTTGTAGGTCGCCGCCATCATATGACATCGACGGAGTAACCTTTTGTATTAATTCCTTGTTATATTCATAAGCTGATTTCATAACTAATATCCCCTCTATGATAAATTCCTCATCGTATCCAATTATACCATAATGCTTATTTCTTTTCAATGTAAAACAGTAAAAAGAGAAAAACAAAAAGACACAAACCTGTGTTCGTGTCATTCTAAACAAGAAATTAAAGCAAGGTGTACCAAAGAAAGAATTATTATATTGTGTTGGCGTGTTTTCTAATAAAGAACATGTATTGTCCCTATTGCGAAGAAAAGCACGAAATTAAGGTTAAGATTAAGAATGTTTTAAGTGAGTATAACGGACACATTATTAAGCATAAAACATCATTTTATGAGTGTGAAAGAGTACCAAAAGGTAACGGCATTTTTTGGAGTGGTAAAATGGCGCAGAGAAATTTCAAATATTTTGAAGAAGCTTTAGTGCAGAAAGGTTTAATATAATGCAATTATACATAATTCTAATGTAAAATTTGTTTCAAATAAACACTTGCCAAAATCTATTTCTAATAGTATTATAACATTTGCCAAAACAAAAAGAAGATAAAAAAACTCTCCGAGAAACTCATACATCGGAGAGAGAAAAATATTTTCTTTTCTGTATTTATAGTATATACTATTTTACAAAAAAATCAATACCTTTTTAAAAAATAAATATTTTCTAAATTCCATTGCTTTTTCAATTTTCTTTTGCTTTTTCATCAGAAACTGACCTACCTTTCATATTTAATTTTTACCTTTCGGCATAGTCAAAAAAGCACAGGTGGAGTTTATATGCCTGTCCCTTAAAAATCAAAAAACAGATGTCAACAGATAAAAGAAAAAATATTGCACTAAATCCCTATGTTTCAAGGTCTAATGCAATATTTTTTCTCTGTTTACATCTGCGACACCTGTGCTAAAATAGACTCAGGCGGAAGGTAAATATGACAAGTAGAGTAACAAAAAAGGTAGAGCCAAATTTGACTCTACCCATTGATGTTATAATTAGTTCGACACTTTAATACTATAGTTCACCAAGACTAACCTAAATCGAAACACTTTCGGTTTAGGTTATTTTTCTTTTTTAATAAAAGCCTTGATCAAAATCAGGGCTTTTATTAAATGGGATTTCTTAGTAAATATTCATTTAAGTTGAATGTTCTTTTGTTTAGTCTTCCAATGCTTGCATATATTGATGCATTGATTCTGCGACGATTTTGCTATGTGCTACTGCTTCA
>JAZQWM010000051.1:0-10739 GCA_045632345.1 Eubacteriales bacterium
AATTCTGTACCATATCAAAAAATGATTTCACAAGCATTAAAAGACCGTAATACAGCAAATCGTTTTATATCGTCAATCGTTTCAGCAGTAGCCACAACACCGACATTACAGACTTGCACACCAAAAACAATTGTTAGTGCTGCATTGCTCGGAGAAGCTTTAAAGCTTTCACCGTCGCCGCAGCTCGGACAGTTCTATTTAGTTCCGTTCAAGCAGAAAGAAAAGAGAGACAAAAACGGGCGTGTTGTTGCAGAAGCTTGCACAAATGCAACGTTTGTACTTGGTTACAAGGGGTATATCCAGTTAGCAACAAGGTCAGGTGAATACAAGCGTATTAATGCAATGCCTATAAAACAGGGCGAACTTGTTGATTATAACCCTTTTGATGATGAAATAACATTGCAGTACACCGACAATGAAGAATTACGCGCAACACTTCCGACAATAGGATACTACGCAATGTTTGAATATCATAACGGCTTTAAGAAAGTAATGTACTGGTCGAAAGATAAGATGATCGCACACGCAGCTGCTTATTCACCCGCATTTTCTGCCGAGGGCTTGAAAGTTCTTGAAAGTGGCAAAGTTCCGCAAAATGAGCTTTGGAAGTATTCAAGCTTCTGGTATAAAGACTTTGATAATATGGCTTGTAAGACAATGTTACGTCAGTTAATAAGCAAATGGGGTTTAATGTCAATCGAAATGCAGAAGGCATTTGACGCAGACGGCGGCGTTATCGGTGACAATGGCGAAGTTACATTTTCAGACAGTGAACGCGAAAACAACGAACCGCAGCAGCCCGACAACATTATTGACGCGGAAGTTGTAACAGAACCAGAAGCAGAAGAAAGTTTTGCGGATATGCTTGGGGGTTAAAGCGTGGTAAAGTTAAAAATCAATAATAATAATTTTACAGCTTTTTATGACGGTAACGGTTCAACTCAATTAAAAGAAACAATTGACATTATTATGGAAATAACTAAACATTTATCAAATCTGCTCAATGTAAGCTTTGAAGAAACATTACATCAATTGTTTCAGTTGACTATGGAAAGAAAAGAAAATGATAGTTCTTTTGAGTTTGAAGTCAATAAAGGTTATGAAAGGGGAAATGACATATCAACAAATCAATATTAATCGGACGACTAACCGCCGACCCTGAGTTGCGGCAGACGCAAAGCGGTATATGCTCTTGTAGATTTACAGTTGCGGTAAATCGCAAGTATAAGAACGAACAAGGTGAATATGAAGCGGATTTTATTACTTGCGTTGCATGGCGGCAAACAGCTGAATTTGTCAGCAGATACTTTTCAAAGGGTAAAATGATAGCTATTGAGGGCACTTTACACACTGGAAGTTATCAGGATAAAAACTATCCCGACGTAAAGCACTACACAACAGACGTATATGTTGACAATGTAGAATATTGCGGCGACAAGAGCAGCAGCACAACAGCACCGGCAACAACTACACAGAGTTACACGCCGACAGCTCAACCGCAGCAGTCACAAGCAGCTGCACAAGCTTCAATTGAACAAAGCTTTGATTTAAGCGATTTTGAAGAAATTTTATCAGACGGCGATGTACCGTTTTAAGGTGGTGCAAATATGGCTGAAAGACGTATGTTTGCAAAAAAAGTCATTGACAGTGACTTGTTTTTGGAAATGCCATTAGCAACACAGGCTTTATATTTTCATTTGGCAATGAGAGCTGACGACGACGGTTTTGTAAATAATCCAAAAAAAATTGTTAGAATGATCGGGGCAGATGAAACAAGCTTAAAAATACTTATATCAAATTCTTTCCTGATACCGTTTAATACAGGTATTGTTGTTATCAGTCATTGGAAATTACATAACTACATTTCAAGGGACAGATACAAACCAACAATCTATCAAGATGAAAAAAGTAACTTGAAACTGCAAAATAACGGCGTTTATGAAATTCTGTACACAAACTGTATACAAGATGTGCACAACTTGTCGACAGACTGTATACAAGATGTGCACAATTTGGGTACACAGGTTAGTATAGGTAAGGTAAGTATAGATAAGGATAATATATATATAAGCCAAAAAACGAAAAAATTGAAATTCGGAGAGTTTCAACACGTTCTTTTGACCGAAGAAGAACACAAAAAGCTTGTTGAAGATTATGGCGAAAAGACAGCTGGATTATATATCAAGAAAGTTGATGAATATTGTGAACAGAGCGGCAAGAAGTACAAAAACTATAACTTGGCTATTCGTAACACCTTTATGCAGCGGGATAATGTAAAACCGATAAATCAAAACGAAGCGGATTTTTACGAAGGTCTGACAAAGGACAGTGACGGCTTTTATGTAGACGAGGACGGAAACCGCTATGTTTGAACAGCTGTTAAACGGACTTGAACCAGAACAGAAGCCCGTGTTAAATGTAGACCCCGCAACATGGTCAAACGAACAGTTTATGAAATGGCAAGTTGACAGTTATAACAGTTCGGAGAGACAACCCCAAGACGGTTATAACTGTACAGCTTGCAAAAACAGGGGTTATTTTGCTTTGATAAATGCAGCGGGTGATTTTGCTTTACGGGCTTGTACGTGCAACAATGTCAGAACGCAAATTCGTAACGCAAGCAATAGTGGTTTTGGCGATATGCTTGATAAATACACGTTTGAAGCATACGAAGTCAAAGAGGATTGGCAGAAAAAAGTAAAACAAGGTGCATTGCTGTATACACAACAGCAAGATTTACCGTGGTTATACATTGGCGGTATGTCAGGAGCAGGCAAAAGTCATATCTGCACAGCAGCGGCAACAAGAATATTGCAGCAAGGCAAAGTTGTTAAATACGTTCTTTGGCGTGATATATTCCACAAGGGCGAAACATACCGCTTTAATGAAGTACAATACAACGACTTCATATCAGAACTTGCAAACGTTGAAGTTTTGGTTATTGATGATTTTTTAAAGGGTATGGACAACAGCAAGCAAGGTTCAGCACTTGAAATCGCTTTTGACCTTATAAACCGCCGATATAACAACAGCAAAGCAACAATTATTAGTTCTGAATACCAGTTGACCGAACTGGAAACGCTTGACAAAGCGTTGCACGGACGAATTAAAGAACGTTGCGGTAAATTCACTTTGAATATCAAAAATGAAACAAAACGCAATTACAGAAAGAAGTAAAGCGATATGAAACACCCTTATTTAGTATCACATTACTGTTATCATACTTGCAGCGTTTGCGGCGTGAGATATTCAGACAAGGAGTATTACAACTATTACAACCTTGACAAGATAATGCGTTATCATATCAATTGCAAAAAGTGTGGAGCTGTTTTTACAGAGCAGCCAAAGCATTGTTACTGGAATGAACATTATCCAAATCAAAGTAATGGTTGTGGTGAACAAACAATTATTGACGGTATTACATACTGTTCCAGACAGTTGACGGCAAGACGCGAAGAATTACGCAGTTGGGGCGCATATTATTCATGTGATTGTTATAAGCCGCCACAAGATGAATTTAAACAACTATCATTTTTTTGAAAGGAGAATTAATGAAAATAATAATACCAGGCGTTCCAGTTGGAAAAGGCAGACCGAAATTCAGCACGTTTAACGGAAACGCTGTTGCGTACACGCCACAAAAAACCGTTAATTATGAAACTTTGGTAAAGCTTGCATTTCAGCAATCAGGTGAAAAAGCTTTTGACCGTGAAACGCAATTAAAAGCGGGAATAAATGCATATTTTCCCATACCCAAAAGCACAAGCAAGAAAAAACGTGAAGAAATGCAAAAAGGTTTAATACTTCCAACAAAGAAACCAGACACAGACAACATTGCAAAAGCTATCCTTGACGCGCTTAATGGGCTTGCATATTATGACGACGCACAGATTTGTCAATTAGAGGTATACAAGTTTTACAGCGATGAACCCAGGGCAGAAGTTTTTATATTTGATATTTAAATCACGTTAAACAAAGGAGTTAAAAGTCTATGAAAGTAAAAGACTGTTCAAAATGTCGTAAACAGATAATAAACGAAGCAAAAACGGAATTTGCAAAGCATGAATATGCTATCTTTTCAGATAGTGCGTTCACAATGGCAGTATATGCAACTGTTGCTGTTCTAACTGCACAGGTCCGACGTGGACGCAGCAAGGAGTATATACAAAAGCTGTTCGATGATATTGTTATGATATACGATACATCAGAAATGTTCGGAAAGCCTATTGTATTATCTGATTTGCGAAAAACTTTTGAAAAAGATTACGGAATAGACTTTAACCGCATTAATGTAAATATTGAAGATGAAAAAAGTTTTATAAAATCTTTATAGAAAGGAAAATCAAAAATGGCGAAAGTATTGATTTTATGGATTTTAGGAATATTAATATTCTTTGCGGGTTATTGGTTAGGGAAGCGAGTTACAGAACTTACTTACAAATCAGATGAAGTTGACTACATAGAAGAGGACAAGAAAAATGACACTAAATGAAGCAATTGCACAATTAAAGGATCTAAGGCAGAACAAAGAAAACTTTTTAAAAAACAAATACACCAAAGAACAGATAGAAAACGCAGAACTAAACAACAATCCTTTTTTCAAAGATATGCAAGCAATTGACAAAATACTTGAAATTCTTGGATTGTATGCGCTGCATAACAAGGAATTGAAAGAAATGTTAAACGCAGCTGTCAACGAAATGATAAAAGGCAGAAATTGCAATCCTGATAAATATTTGCGTAAATACGGTGACGAAGCAAAAAAGCTTATTAAAACAAACTTTGACAACATTTAATAAAAAAAGGGGGGAAAGTTATGATAATTGTTGTAATTGGTGCTGTTGTTGCTCTTCTGTGTTATCTAATGGGATTTTTCACAGGTAAACGTTACGCAGACCAGAAAATAGAGCAAATACGCGCAGAAATGGGAATAGATGAAAAAGACGCGTGGGACTTTCTTTTTAAAGGTGACGATGAATGAGACTTACAGACGACAGGACATATTTACAAGTAAAAGCAAACGTGGACGGCTTACAGTCAAAAGGCTTTGAAGTATCAATATCTGACTTGCGTTATATCAAGCTTGCCGAGTTTGAGCGATACGAAGAAAAGCGCAAAAGCACGTTTGAAAGCATAGTCGTTGAAAACGCTGCTTTACGTCTGCAATTGAAAGAATTAACGGAAATGAACAACCGTCTGCGTGAAGCGTTGCAACGTCAATCTTTAGATCGTTACGAATATGAATAAAAAGGGGGCGTAATAATGGGCTTGTTTTGGTGCGGTGCTTTAATCGGTGGTGTTACAATGTTCCTTTCAATGGTTGTGCTTTGTGCTTTGACAGTAGAAGAAAAAGACAAGCAAATTAAATATCTGCGTGAAAAGTTAGCAGAACAGGCAGCAAAAGCGAGGGCAACACAATGAACATTGAAGAGCTGATAAAAAGAACCGCCAAAGTTACGGCGCGTGAAGTTGTGGAGCAAACCAAAGAAAAACGGAAGAAAGATAGTCAACTTGGTAGTTTCAAAAAGACAGAACGTATATTATATGAATATCCAAATTGGAAAAGTATTGACGCAGCTGACACTTTAAAGTTTTGTAATCTGGTTGAAAATGCCTTATCAGGTATTTCCAAAGATCCATATTACAAGATCATTGAATTGAAATACTTTCAAAAGTGGACGCATGAAAGAATTGCAGAATATTTCAGCGTAAATGTTTCTGTAATCAGCAAGCAAAGAACAAAGTTAATTAATTCATTACGTTCTATCATATTTTCCGATGATTTTATAAAAGAACTATACGAAAATCAATAATATTTTAAAGGTGCTGTTAAATCACGACAGCACCGAGACAACCAAACGCTTTTATATCAAAGAAGATACGGCAAGAATTAGCAGTATCAAAAGCACTTTTAATATTTAAAGATAGGAGAAAAGAAAAATGAAGAAATCACCCAAAGAAATGAAAGATCATGTAATACGTTTCCGTTGTACAGAAGAGGAACATACTGAATATATGCAGCAAGCATATAATAAAGGTTTTGATACAGTAAGTGAGTATTTACGAGTATTACTTGAGAGAGATAAAACACAGACCGTTGAACCGCCGTTTAATTGTATTGGAGAAGAAATGATATAAAAATAATGGTCGATATATAGCTATATTTTGCAGAAAGGATTGACACATAGATTTCTGCGGATTGCTCCACAAGCGGCTATGTATCGACCATATTTGAATTTAAGGAGTAATTATATGTATTATAGAGTATCAAGATATTGTTGTGATAATTCAACCGCGATAATGGCATTTAATGATATGGGCGAAGCTGAGTGCAGCGTAACAATCAATCTTTCTGATTATGGGTTGAAGCCCGAAAACGATGATCATATTTACATACCATATTACAAAATCGGTGAATACAGTATGGAATTAATGAACCAGATAATCACCGATCTTGTTGACGAAGTAAAGCAAGAGGTTTTTATTGGTTACAAAAATAGCTGTAAGTGCTTGTATGTAAAGTTGAAAGACAACTGGAAAGATATTTGCGAAAACTGCAATTAAAGGAATTTGGATTTCTTAGCTTTAGAAAGGAGGTAATAATGGAGTTAAAACCGTGTCCGTTTTGTGGTGGTGAACCGATGATAGATAGGCATTATATCGGACAGCGAAAAGCTGATTATAGAATAATCTGTAAACATTGTGGTGCGAGGTTCTTTTGGTTTGACCGATTATTCAAGGCAATAGAAGCATGGAACAGGAGGGCTGAAAATGAGTAAACTCACATTGGACGAAGCCATAAAGCATTGTGAAGAACAGGTTGCAAAGTATGAAAGACAATGTGAATATGGAGTAAGTAAAGAGGGTAAGGAGTATAATTCTCAGTGCGCCGCAGATCACAGACAGCTTGCAGAGTGGTTGACGGAGTTAAAACAATGGCGCAGAGTGTACGGCATTTGTCCGAGTTATGAGATGTGCATACCTGAGTGCAATGAAGGTTATAATGCTCAGATAGCAGAGTACAAACGACTTCTGAAAGCGGCGGTTGAGGATTTTGACACCATGCACAATCATATTTGGGACTGTACCGATTGTAAGTCCTGCCCTCTGAACAGAGGGGAATTGGGCATTTGTGGGCAGATGTGGCGATACGCAGACGAAGCCGAGAAACTGTTAAAGGAGGGTGAAAATGGCTGAGTATATAAGCAGAGATAAGGTATTAAGCTATGTATATGCCACACATAGCACAGGGGGCTTTAAGACCGAAGAAGATTATTTGTGGTTGCAAGAAGCTGTTGTTGATGCCGCAACCGCAGACGTACAGCCTGTTGATAGGTGGATAAGCGTTGATGAATCATTACCAGTATATGATGGACTTGTACTTATTTACTACAATGATAAAACAATAAGATTAGCGATTTATACCGAGGACGGTTGGTACAGTGATGAAGGCGAACCGATTATGGAACAGCCCGACTATTGGTCAAGAATACCAGAATCGCCCAAAACGAAAAAAAGAGTAATATTTTCTTTTTAAGAACAGAGTTAATAACGTCGTAGGAGCGCCCAGAACGCACACCACGACGTTTTTATTATATCTTAGTGTAATTATATACCCTTAAAACAGAACGCGTAAAAAACGCGTTTAAATGCGGCACATTTGCGGCACAATTACGGCACATTTTGGTCTATGGCTAAAATGTGTTATTTTTTGTAAAATTTAGATAATAAAAGTGGTTAGGAGGTTGAAAAAGTTGGAAAAGAATTGTTATGCTGAATTGCTTGAATACCTTGACAAAATATATGTGAGAAAAGACCATTGCAACGGCAGACACGAAACAACTGAAAAAGAAATTACAACTATCCTGATTACACAAGAGCAGATAAAAACCAAAATATCATTTATTGAGAAAATAAGTTTGATTATTGCAACAGCTACAATTGGTATGTTAATAACACAGATCGGCGGCGTTATATTCAAATAAAAGGCGGTGCTTTTATGAAAGAGTTATTAAAGAAAGAACCAGTTAAAAGAGCAATACGCACATTTGTGCAGGCTGCAGCGGGTTTTGTTGCTGTTAATGTAGTCACATTAGACTTTACAGCAACAAATGCGGTTAAAGGTTTTATAATTTCGGCTATTGCAGCGGGAATTGCCGCAGCTATGAACATTGAAAAGGAGTGATTGAAGTTGCTAAGAGGTATTGACGTTTCAAAATGGCAAGGGCAGATTGATTTTAATGCAGTTAAGCGCAGCGGCGTTGATTTCGTTATTATTCAAGCGGGTTATGGTAAGAGCGTTACGCAGAAAGACCCGTTTTTTGAAATAAATTACACAAGAGCTAAAGCAGCGGGTTTGAAAGTTGGTGCTTACTGGTTTAGTTATGCAAGAACACCAGACGAAGCAACACAAGAAGCGCGGACGTGTGCAGCTGTCATTGCTAACAAACAATTTGACTTCCCTATTTATTACGATCTTGAAAATGAACCCAAAAGTAACTACTTTCCTTTTATCACTGGAAAAACAAATTGTTCTAACATGGTAAAAGCGTTCTGTACAGAGCTTGAAAAGCTTGGTTACTTTGTCGGATTATATATATCACGTTCACCGCTTCAAACTCATATTACAAAAGAAGTTGCAGAACGTTTTGCGCTTTGGCTTGCTGAATATGGTCCAAATTTAAATTACACAGGTAAATATGGTATATGGCAGCGCAGCAGCACAGGACGCGTTGTTGGTGTTATCGGCGACGTTGACATTGACGAAGCTGTTATTGACTATTCACCAATTATTATAAATGGTGGCTTCAATGGCTATCCAAAGAAGCAACAGAACACAAAGCCAATTGAAACGCAACCAACACCCGCGCAGAAAGAACCAGAATATATTGAATATAAAATCAAAAAAGGCGACACATTAACTAAAATTGCTAAAGCTTATGGTACTACAATAACAAAGCTAAAAGAAATCAATAATATTAAAAACGTCAATTTAATTTATGCGGGGGACGTCCTGAAAATTCCTGAAAAGAAATGAGGTTAATTAATAAAGGGCTGATTTTATGGCTAAAAGAGGGAGAAAAAGCGCTTATGATACTGTAATCAAACCGCGTTTCGATGATATATTAAAGTGGTTACGTAATGGCGCAACAGAAAAACAAATATATCAAAATTTGGGTATTTCATATAATGTTTTTTATAAATATAAAAATGAAAAAAATGAATTTAATGAACTACTAAAAAAAGGCAAAGAAAGCTTGGTTGAACAGTTACGCGGCGTTCTGATTAAGAAAGCTAGTGGTTTTGAGTATAAGGAAATAAAACGCGTTAGAAAGTATGAAAATGGTATTGAAGTTTCTGAAACCGTTGAAGAATATACAAAGCAATCATTACCAGACGTTGCAGCTGCTAATTTACTTTTGAAAAACTATGATAAAGAGAATTGGAGCAATGATCCACGAAGCGACGACTTGAAACGCGAAGAATTTGAATTAAAAAAGAAACTATTTGATAAAGAAAACTGGTGATTATATATGAAAATATTTGGATTTAAAGACAATAAATGCGCTGCACTTGGGTTACAGGGCGTTTGTACAGAGTACACATACGATAATACTAGTGGTTCGTCTGTTATCTTTGCTTTTGACGACCCTCAAAACAATTCACGTTATGTATTTAAAGAATATGGTAGCGGTGTAATTGGTGAATGTCCGACAATTCCAGATCCTTACTTTAATTTTAATATAACTATCCAGAGCAGCGACGGCTTTAGTGGTTCTTTAAGTACATTTATAAAATTAGCTTATACATCAACTACTTCAACAGATACACCAGAATATGTAACTGTTTACTATGATAATCCAGACTTTGACATTACAGACGGTTACACCGTACTACATTTGAAATTTTGGTTTGACGGAATTAATTATTGTTGTCACGTTGACGGCTATTCTACAACATGAGCAGTGAGTTATTACAAGCGTTCTATAAATCAAGTAAATGGGAAAAGTTTATAGAAGCGTTACGCATTGAAAGAGCTAATCAAGACGGTGTTGTTATCTGCGAACATTGCGGACAGCCTATTATAAGGAAGTATGATTGTATAGGACACCACGTTGAAGAGCTTACAGACGACAACGTTAATGATGTAATGATATCTTTGAACCCTAATAACATAAAGCTTGTTCATTTCAAATGCCATAATGAAATACACAAGCGTTTTGGTTATCAGGTTACACAGACACAGAAAGTATATATTGTTTACGGTTCACCGTGCAGCGGTAAAACTTCTTTTGTTTCAGAAGTTGCGGAACAGGGTGATATTGTACTTGATATTAATAAACTATGGTCTGCAATAAGGGCAGACAAATGTAAAGAACATGATAAGCCGAACGAACTAAAGCAAAATGTTTTTGCATTGCGTGACGCTTTGATTGATATGATAAAGGTAAGGCGTGGACGTTGGCACAATGCTTATATCATTGGTGGCTATCCTTTACAGGGTGAACGCGAACGCCTTGCCGAGATCGTAAGCGCGGACAAATTAATTTTAATTGATACACCGAAAGAAGTTTGTTTGCTGCGTGCAGAAACAAGCGAAATGAAAAATTTTGTTGAACAATGGTTTGAAAGATATACCCCCCCTTGCGATATATAACGCAGCATGGAAATGATAAGTCGGATCGTAGCCATGTCGTTCTGTGAGCCAAGGAGGTGGGTGTGGGTGTTGTCTTTCTAAG
>JAZQWM010000052.1:0-70365 GCA_045632345.1 Eubacteriales bacterium
GCTTATCAGAAAGAAGCTTGGCAAGGACGCACACGCTATGACAATCACACTTCTTTTGAACTCCGAGGGTAAGAAGATGGGTAAAACACAGTCAGGCGCTGTATGGCTTGACCCAAATAAGACCCCACCGTATGACTTCTACCAGTATTGGAGAAACGTTGGAGATGCTGATGTACTCAAGTGCATCCGTATGCTCACATTCTTGCCACTGGAACAGATTGACGAAATGGATAAGTGGGAGGGCGCGCAGCTTAACAAGGCTAAGGAAATTCTTGCATACGAGCTTACAAAGCTTGTTCACGGCGAAGAGGAAGCAGAAAAGGCACAAACTGCCGCAAAGAGCATTTTCGGCGCAGGTGGCGATGCTAATATGCCTACCACAACACTTGCAGATAGCGACCTTATTGACAACAAGATTGATATTCTTTCAATCCTTGTAAAAGCAGGACTTGTACCAAGCCGTAGCGAAGCAAGAAGAGCAGTAGAGCAAGGCGGTGTTACCGTAAACAATGAAAAGGTAACAGATATCAAGAGGCTCTATACAAAGGAAGAACTAGCAGAGGGTCTTGTTGTACGCCGTGGTAAGAAAGCATACAAAAAGGTCAATGTTTAATTTTAAAGGAGAGATATTATGGCAGACTTAGAAAAGGACTTTGAACCTGAAATTTCCGAAGACGAATTTGCAGATGACGATATTGTAACGTTATTATCAGCAACAGGTGAGGAAATTGACTTTGTTGAAATTGCAGGAATTGCACATAAGGGTAACTTCTATGCAATCCTTCAACCTGTTGAACTTTTAGAGGGTATGGCTGATGATGAGGCGCTTGTTTTCAAGGTTTCAAGAAACGAAGACGGCGAGGACAAATTTGAAATCGAGCTTGATGATGAAATCATTGACGCTGTATTCGCAGAATACAACCGTTTACTCGATAAGCTTGAAAGCGACTCCGACGAGGAATAATAAAAAAGCATCGCAAGAAATTGCGATGCTTTTTATATATAATATATTGTATTTTCAGCGTATTTATGGTAAAATTAAGAAAATAAACTTTTTATGAGGTTAATATGAAATACGAAAACAATACGTACAAAAATTATGAGTTAGGAAGCTTACCAAAGGATTCTATAAAGGAGCTTGAAGATTATTCACGTATATCTGCAAGCGAGGGAGCTGTCCTTCTTGAAAATAAAAATAACCTTTTGCCACTCAAAAAAGGCGATAAGGTGTCTGTATTTGGCAGAATTCAAAGAGAATATTACAAAAGCGGAACAGGCTCAGGCGGCTTAGTTAACGTAAAATACGTAACCAATATAGTTGATAGCCTAAAAGCAACAGGCGACGTTGAAATCAACGAGGAGCTTTTATCAATCTACGAGGATTGGAAAAAGGAGCATCCATTTGATGCAGGAAAGGGCTGGGGACAAGAGCCTTGGTGCCAAGAGGAAATGGAAATCTCACTTGACGTGGTTGAAAATGCAAGAAAATTCGGCGATATTGCCATTATCGTAATCGGTAGAACTGCAGGCGAGGATAGAGATAACTCAGCCTCTGAGGGTAGCTATCTTTTAGCACCAAAGGAAGAGGAGCTTATTAAAAAGGTTTCCTCTGTGTTTGAGAAAACAATAGTTCTTCTTAACGTAGGCGCAGTTATAGATATGAAATTCGTAAAGCAATACGATATCAAATCCGTTGTATATCTCTGGCAAGGTGGTATGTGCGGCGGTCTTGCTTGCGCAGATATCTTAACGGGCAAGGTTAATCCAAGCGGTAAATTAGCAGATACCATTGCATACGATATTAGCGACTACTCCTCAACTGCCAACTTCGGCGCGAAGGAATACAACCTCTATAAAGAGGATATCTACATAGGCTATCGCTATTTTGAAACCTTTAATAAGGATGCAGTTTTATATCCATTCGGCTACGGCCTTTCATATACAACCTTTAAAACCACAGCCACAGCATGCCAGGAAAACGGCAAAATCACAGTTAACGCAACTGTTGAAAATACAGGTAACGTGGCAGGTAAAGAGGTAGTTCAAATTTACTTTGGCGCGCCAAATGGCAAGCTTGGTAAAGCTAATAAGGAGCTTATTGCTTATGCAAAAACAAAGCTTCTTGAAAAGGACCAAAGCGAAACTCTTACACTAACCTTTGACGTAGATGCTATGCGCGCATACGATGATAGCGGCGTAACAGGCAATAGGTCATCATACGTGCTTGAAGCAGGTCAATATATAATCTATGCAGGTAATAGCGTTCGCGATGCTGAGCCAATCTATATCCACACAGAAAACGAAACTCGCGTAGTAGAAAAATGCACGGAAGCATTATCCCCCACAAAAGAATTTGAAAGAATGAAAAAAGGGGAAAACGGAGCTCTTGTTTACGAAAACGTGCCAAATCGTACTTATTCCGTTTCTGAAAAAATCAATGCAAATCTTCCAACTGAAATTCCATATACAGGCAATAAAGGCATTAAGCTTGAGGACGTAAGAACAGGCAAAAACACAATGGATGAGTTCATTGCTCAGCTCTCTGATACAGAGCTTTGTTGCTTAGTTCGCGGCGAGGGTATGAATAGCCCTAAGGTTACCCCTGGCACAGGCTCATGCTTCGGCGGCGTTACAGAGGAGCTTATTTCCTACGGTATTCCAATCGTCTGCACAACTGACGGTCCATCCGGTATCAGAATGGATAGCGGACTTCAGGCAACAAGCATGCCAAACGGCACTTGCCTTGCATGTACATTTAACACCGATTTAATTTGCGACCTTTACGCGCTTGAGGGCGTTGAAATGACCGCATATGAAATTGACGTAATCCTAGGTCCTGGTATCAATATTCACAGAAGCCCATTAAATGGAAGAAATTTTGAGTATTTTTCTGAAGATCCATACCTTACAGGCACAATGGCATCTGCTATTTCTAAGGGACTTAATAAAGCAGGCGTATATCCAACGATTAAGCACTTTATGGCAAATAGCCAAGAGTGGTATAGACATACAAACGACTCAATAATTTCCGAGCGCGCAGTTCGTGAAATCTATGCACGCCCATTTGAAATTGCTGTTAAGGAAGGCAATGTAAAATCAATCATGACTGCATATAATGCCATTAACGGCTACCATGCAGCATCTAACTATGACCTTACAAAAACACTCCTTCGCGATGAATGGAAGTATGACGGCTTCGTTATGACTGACTGGTGGGCGCATATTACTAACCTTGACGGTACAACAAGCACAAATGATTTTGCAAGCATGATAAAAGC
The DNA here is from genome assembly GCA_045632345.1 of Eubacteriales bacterium. Classification (GTDB taxonomy): domain Bacteria; phylum Bacillota; class Clostridia; order Oscillospirales; family CAG-272; genus RGIG2000. The sequence continues at coordinate 3,279 of JAZQWM010000052.1, forward strand.
ACAGAACGATATCTACATGGTTATGGAAAATGCCAAAACCAATAAGGATAACCTTATGGAAAGTCTTGAAAACGGATATCTTAAGAGAGCAGAGCTGCAATTCTGCGCTAAAAATCTTTGCAAGTTCGCAATGTACACACACGCATACGAACGCTTTAAAGCAAATGGCTTTAAGTATGATATAAGCGACCTTGACACGTCAAATATGAACGTTGTAGCGTCCTTTGACAATGTATCACTTGATAATCCGATAGATATTGCATTTGAAAAGTCAGGCAAATACATAGTTGAAATTGAGTTTACCTCTCCACTTACGTCGCTTGCTCAAATTGCAATAAATTTAAACCTTGACCACGCAGGCGCTTGCACGTTCGTTGCAAAGGGAACAGACGGCGGCGTTGGTATTATGAAATCCCATGTTTCAATTATGAACTGGAATAAGAAAATCGTTTTATCATCTAAGGCTGACGTTTCAGTTAAGAGCGTTAAATTCTTAATGTAATGCGTAAAAAAACACTTATAAAATTATCCATCGCCGTAATAATCATAGCATTTATTACGGCGATGGTAATAATAGGGAATAATATGATTGAAGTAAACAATTATAAAATTGAAAGCGAAAATTTGCCCGCAGAATTTAACGGCTTCAAAATTGCTCAAATTTCTGATTTTCATAACAAGAAAAAATATGACACAATTTTAGAAAAGCTAAAAGTGAGTAACCCTGATATCATTTGTATAACAGGCGACTTTATTGATTCTCGTAAAACAAAAACGGAAATTTCTCTTAAATTTGCCAAGGAATTAGTCAAAATAGCGCCCTGCTATTACGTAATGGGTAATCACGAGTCCCGCTTAACCGATGTATATCCCGATTTTGAAAAATCCTTAAAGGAAATCGGCGTTACCGTTTTGCATAACGAAAAGGCAATTCTAGAAAAAAACGGAGCAGAGATTACACTAATTGGCATTGATGACCCTCGCTTGCAAGGTAAAACCAAGGGCATTGATTATGCTTGCCAAGTGATAAGGGATGAATTATCTATATTTAATAATGAAGAGAATTACACAATTCTTCTTTCCCATCGCCCCGAAGTCTTTGAGGAATACGTAAATGCAAATATAGACTTAGCATTAACAGGCCACGCCCACGGCGGTCAAGCGATTCTTCCTTTTATCGGCGGAATTATAGCCCCAAATCAAGGTCTTTTCCCAAAATATTATAAAGGCATCTATCAAGAAAATAACACTAAAATGATAGTTAGCCGAGGTCTTGGCAATAGCCTTTGTCCTGTTCGCTTCAATAACAAGCCGGAGCTAATTGTTGTAGAATTAGAGACGCAATAAATCTAAAATAAGGCGGAACGGTATAGATTTACCGTTCCGTTTTTATATATCTAAACGCAAAAAATATTTATCTAAAATATGCAAACAAAATGAATATTATTCAAAAATATTCAAAAAATATTCAATTAAATTTTGCTATTCACAGCCGAAAATGTCATGTAAAAGCCAATATATATAATAAAAGTAACATTTTTCAAAATATTTTCAAAAAACACTTGACAAATGAAAAAACATGCATTATAATTACATTCGTTAAAAATGAATAATCTTTCATTCGGAGGAAAATTAAAATGGATAAGAAAAATATCAAAAAGGTAGTACTTGCATATTCTGGAGGACTTGATACTTCAATCATCATTCCATGGTTAAAGGAAAACTACAACAACTGTGAGGTTATCGCAGTATCTGGTAACGTAGGACAAGCAGACGAGCTTGAGGGTCTTGAAGAAAAGGCTATTAAGACAGGCGCTTCAAAGTGCTACATTGAGGACTTAACAGAGGAATTCGTTGACGATTACGTAATCCCGACCGTTAAAGCAGGCGCTTTGTACGAGGAGTACATGCTCGGCACTTCATTTGCACGTCCTGTAATCGCAAAGAGAATTGCTGAAATCGCAATCGCTGAGGGTGCAGACGCAATCTGCCACGGCTGTACAGGTAAGGGTAATGACCAAGTTCGTTTTGAGCTTACAATTAAGGCATTCGCACCTGATATGCCAATTATCGCTCCATGGCGTGAGTGGACAATTAAGTCCCGTGAAGAGGAAATCGAATACGCAGAGGCTCACAACGTACCTCTTAAGATAAACCGTGAAACAAACTACTCAAAGGATAAGAACCTTTGGCACTTAAGCCACGAGGGACTTGACCTTGAGGATGCAGGCAACGAGCCACTTTACGAAAAGGAAGGCTTCCTTGAAATGGGCGTTTCCCCATTACAAGCACCAGATAAACCAACATATGTTGAGCTTGACTTCGTTCAAGGTATTCCTGTTGCAATCAACGGCGAAAAAATGAGCGCTAAGAACATTATTTTAAAGCTTAACGAGCTCGGCGGAGCAAACGGTATCGGACTTCTCGACATCGTTGAAAACCGTCTTGTTGGTATGAAGTGCCGCGGCGTTTATGAAACTCCAGGCGGAGCAATCCTTTACTTCGCACACAACTACCTTGAAACAATCTGCCTTGACAAAATGACAATGCACGAAAAGCAAAAGCTCTCAATCACATTTGCTGAGCTTGTATATAACGGTCAATGGTTTACACCACTTCGTGAGGCTCTTTCAGCATTTGTTGACAAGACACAAGAGAACGTTACAGGTAAGGTAAGAATTAAGCTTTACAAGGGTAACATGATTAAGGCTGGCGTATGGAGCGACTATTCACTCTACTCAGAAGAAATCGCAACGTTTGGTGAGGATAACGTTTACAACCAAGCAGACTCAGCTGGATTTATCAACCTATTCGGCTTACCAATCAAGGTTCAAGCTCAAGTTAACGCAAAGAACAAGAAATAATTAATACCAATTTGCGATGGGTATTTTGCCCATCGCAATACGGCTTTATAAAAAGGCTAATTTCCTAAGTACGAAAGGACAAATTTATGGATAAAATGTGGGCAGGAAGATTTGAAAAGGCGCTTGATAAGCAGGCTGACGACTTTAATTCTTCCATTCATTTCGATAAAAAAATGTATAAGCAGGATATTTTAGGCTCTCTTGAGCATGCTCTTATGCTCTCAAGCTGTGGCATTATATCTCATAGCGAATACGAGAAAATTGCAGAGGGATTAAATTCAATCCTTGATGATTTAAATAACGGCGCCCTTGCATTTGATGAGGATGCAGAGGATATCCATATGTTTGTTGAAGCCGAGCTTACTAAGCGTATCGGTGATGCAGGTAAAAGATTACATACTGCAAGAAGCCGTAACGACCAGGTAGCATTAGACCTTCGCCTCTATATGCGAGATGAAGCAACTACTATTATTGAAATGCTTAAGGAGCTTATCGGCGCATTACAGGAGCAGGCAGAGAAAAACCAAAAATCAATTATGCCGGGCTATACACATTTACAAAGAGCGCAGCCAATCACATTTGCACATCATTTACTTGCATATTGCATGATGTTCATTCGTGACGTAACAAGATTACAGGACGCAATCAAGCGTATGAATTACTCCCCGCTTGGCTCCTGCGCACTTGCCGGCACAACTTATCCAACAGACAGAGATATGGTAGCAAAAGCCCTTAACTTTGACGGTATCTGCCTAAACTCCATTGACGGCGTTTCTGACAGAGACTACTGTATAGAGCTTGAAAGTGCATTTTCACTTATTATGATGCACCTGTCCCGCCTTAGTGAGGAAATTATTCTTTGGTCAAGCTGGGAATTTAAGTTCGTTGAGCTTGACGATTCATATACAACAGGCTCATCAATTATGCCACAAAAGAAAAACCCTGATATGGCAGAGCTTGTAAGAGGAAAAACAGGCAGAGTATATGGCGATTTAATGGCGACACTTACAATGCTTAAGGGAATTCCACTTGCATACAACAAGGATATGCAAGAGGATAAGGAAGCGATTTTTGATGCAACTGAAACAGTTCAAAAATGTATCAGCGTTTTTGTTCCAATGATCAAAACAATGAAATCAATTCCTGAAAATATGTATAACGCCGCAAAGCGTGGCTTTATAAACGCAACAGACTTAGCTGACTACCTAACTAAAAAAGGACTTCCGTTCAGAAGCGCATATAAAATCGTAGGAACAATAGTTGGCGAGTGCATTAAGAAGAATATTACACTTGATGAAATGTCCCTTGAAGAATACAAATCTCATTCTGACATTTTTGAAAGTGACCTATATAACGAAATTTCTCTTGAAAGCTGTGTAGCTAAGAGAATTTCAAGAGGATCAACAGGCTATGAATCCGTAAAAGAGCAACTAAATTACGTAGCGGAGTTTTTAAAATGAGCAAAAAGAAAATTTTTATAGATGGAAAAGCAGGCACAACAGGACTTCGCATTGAGGAAAGACTGTCAAGCCGTGATGATATTGAAATCGTTACGTTACCTGATGAATTAAGAAAAGACCCGGAAGCTAAGAAAAAGGTACTTAACCAAGTAGATGTAGCATTTCTTTGCTTACCTGACCAAGCCGCTAAGGACTCAGTTGCGCTTATTGACAATCCAAACGTAGTTGTAATCGACACTTCAACCGCCCACAGAACAAATCCTGATTGGGCATACGGCTTTGCAGAGCTTGATAAATCCTTTGAAAATAAAATTAAAAATAGCAAGCGTATCGCAGTTCCTGGCTGTCATGCCAGCGGCTTTATCGCGCTTGTTTACCCACTTATTAAAAACGGAATTATCTCCCCCGATACACTCTTAACCTGCCATTCAATTACAGGCTTTAGCGGTGGCGGTAAGAAAATGATTGAGGAATATAATAACGATGATAGATGCATATGCCTTGACGCTCCAAGACAGTACGGACTTACTCAAGCACATAAACACTTACCTGAAATGAGCAAAATCACAGGACTTAACAACCTTCCAATCTTTTGCCCAATCGTTTCCGATTTCTATTCAGGTATGGAGGTAACAGTCCCACTCTTTAAAAGTCAGCTTTTAAAGGGCGATATTGAAGCTATCAAGGAAATTTACAGAAACGCATATAATACTGAAATCGTATATTACAAGGATAATTCAAGCGAAGAGGGCTTTTTAACCGCCAACGCTTTAAGCGGAAAAGACTCAATGCAAATTGAAGTGTTCGGCAACGAGGACAGAATTTTATTAACCGCAAGATACGATAACTTAGGCAAGGGCGCATCAGGTGCCGCTGTTGAATGCTTAAATATTGTTTTAAACCAAGAAAAAACCAAAACTTTAGAGGTATAACATGAAAATTATTGAAGGTGGAGTTTGCGCAGCACAAGGCTTTTTAGCAAGCGGTGTTCACTGTGGAATTCGTAAGAATAAGGAAAAGAGAGATATTGCACTTATCTATTCCCAAAAGAAAGCAACAGCTGCAGCAGTATATACAACTAACAAGGTTAAGGGCGCGCCTTTAACAGTAACTAAAAACAATATAGCAGACGGCTATGCTCAAGCAGTAATCTGTAATAGCGGTAACGCTAATACCTGTAATGCAAACGGTATTGAAATTGCAGAGCAAATGTGCGACCTTGTTGCAAAGGAATTGAATATTAGCGCAAAGGACGTTGTTGTAGCATCAACAGGCGTTATCGGTCAGCCTTTAAATATTGAGCCTATTGCAAAGGGCATTCCAATGCTTAAGGAGCAATTATCCCAGGACGGAAGCAAAAACGCAGCCGAGGGTATTATGACAACCGATACAAGATTAAAGGAATTATCCGTAAGCTTTGAGGTTGATGGTGTAGAATGTAAAATTGGCGGTATTGCCAAGGGCTCAGGTATGATTCACCCTAATATGGCTACAATGCTTGTGTTTATTACAACAGACTGTAATATTTCAGCTAAGATGCTTCAAAAGGCTTTATCAACAGATATTCAAAATACCTTCAATATGGTAAGCGTTGACGGAGATACCTCAACAAACGATATGGTAACAATCCTAGCTAATGGTATGGCAGGCAATAAGGAAATCACAGAAGAAAATGAAGCATACAAAACCTTTATGGAAGCGCTTAACACGTTAACCGTTTATCTTTGCCGTAAAATCGCAGGAGACGGAGAGGGAGCAACAAAGCTTCTTGAATGTGAGGTTGAGGGTGCTTACGATGAAGCGAACGCTAAAATTATTGCAAAGAGCGTTATTTGCTCATCACTTGTAAAGAGCGCAATGTTTGGCTCTGACGCTAACTGGGGAAGAGTTTTATGCGCTATCGGTTATAGCGGAGCAACAGTAGATGTAAATAAGGTATTTGTTTCCTTTAAATCTGCAAAGGGCGAAATCTCAGTTTGTGAAAACGGTGCAGGCGTAGATTTCTCTGAGGAAATCGCAAAGGAAATTCTTTTAGAAGAGGAAATCACAATCAAAATTAAATTAGGCGACGGAAACGGCAATGCAGTAGCATGGGGCTGTGACTTAACCTATGATTATGTAAGAATTAACGGAGATTATAGAACGTAATGGAACTTAGCAATTTACCACTTGGAATGACAAATGCTCAAAGAGCCGTAGTTTTAACACAAGCGCTTCCATATATTCAAAAGTACTATGGCAAGGTTGTAGTTATCAAATACGGCGGAAATGCTATGATTAACGAGCAATTAAAGGAACAAGTAATGGAAGACATTGTTCTTTTACACCTTATCGGCGTTAAGGTTGTTTTAGTTCACGGCGGTGGACCGGAAATCACCGATACATTAAAGCAAATCGGCAAGGAAACTGTATTCGTTGACGGACTTCGTGTAACCGACGAGGAAACTATCGGCGTTGTGCAAATGGTTCTTGCAGGTAAAATTAACAAGAGTCTTGTAAATAAGCTTCAAATCAAGGGCGGTAAGGCTATCGGTATTTCAGGTCTTGACGGTCATATGATTCAAGCAGAAATGAAGGATAAGCGCCTTGGCTATGTTGGTAAAATCACAAACGTTGACGTTAAGCCAATTTGCGACCTTTTAGAAAAGGACTATATTCCTGTTGTATCAACCATCGGTTGCGACAAGGAGGGCAATGTATATAATATCAATGCAGATACAGCTGCCGCATTTATCGCAGGCGGTATGAACGCATCAAGACTTATTACAATGACTGATATTGAAGGTATTTTAATGGATAAGGATGACCATTCATCAATCATTCCATGTATTGACCTTAAAATGGCAGATAAGCTCTTTAAGCACGAAATCATCAGTGGCGGTATGATACCTAAGGTTGAATGCTGTATTGATGCAATCCATAAGGGCGTTAAAAAGGTTACAATCCTTGACGGCCGTGTGCCACACGCATTGCTTATTGAAATGCTTACCGATGAGGGTGCTGGTACAATGTTTGTAAGAGATATGGATGAGGACAAAGATGGGCTTTAAAAATATAGACAAGGAATATGTAGCTAATACATATGGTAGATTTGATTTAGAGCTAACCCACGGTAGTGGCTCCTTAGTTTACGATATAAACGGCAAGGAATATATTGACCTATCAACAGGAATTGCAGTAAATACCTTCGGTATTTCCGATACTGAATGGATAGGAGCTATAACTGAGCAGCTAAACAAGGTTCAGCATACCTCTAACCTTTACTATTCCGAGCCATGCGCCGTTCTTGCAAAAATGCTTTGCGAGGGCACAGGTGCAAAAAAAGTATTTTTCTCAAACTCAGGCGCAGAGTCTAACGAGTGCGCAATTAAAGCCGCAAGACTTTGGGCAAGCGAAAATAAGGGCGAGGAATACTTTAATATTATCACACTTAAAAACAGCTTTCACGGAAGAACAATTACAACACTTTCTGCCACAGGACAGGATGTTTTCCATAAGTACTTTAACCCATTAACAGGCGGCTTCCTTTATGCTGAGGCAAACAATCTTGATAGCGTTTGCGACCTTATAAAGAACAATAAATGCGCCGCTATTATGATGGAGCTTGTCCAAGGCGAGGGCGGAGTTATGGCTCTTAACCGGGACTTCGTTGACGGCGTATGCGCTCTTGCCAAGGAAAATAACATTTTAGTTATTATTGATGAGGTGCAAACGGGCAACGGTAGAACAGGAGAGCTTTACGCTTTCCAAAGCTACGGAATTATACCTGACATTGTGTCAACTGCAAAGGGTCTTGCAGGCGGACTTCCTCTCGGCGCAACTCTATTTTTCGATAAAACAGAGTTCACACTTAAAGCAGGACTTCACGGCTCAACCTTCGGCGGTAATCCTATTGCCTGTGCAGGTGCTATCAATATCCTATCAAGACTTGATAGAGAAATGCTCGATAGCGTAAAATCAAAATCAAAGTATATCTTTGATAGCCTACAAAATGCAGAGGGTATTAAGAGTGTAAGTGGCTTAGGTCTTATGATAGGCATTGAAACCGAGGGAGATGCATCTGTAATTTTAGCAAAATGTATGGAAAAGGGCATTTTACCAATCAAGGCTAAAAACAAAATCAGATTACTTCCTGCACTCAATATTCCAATGGACTTACTTGAAAAATCCATTAACATTATTAAAGAAACTGCTAAGGAGAATAAATAATGAACTTCTTAAAGGAAAAAGACTTTTTAAAGCTTCTTGATTTCACACCATGTGAAATCGGTAAGCTTATAGATTTAGCTGCTGAATTAAAGGCTAAAAAGAAAAACGGCGAGGCTCACGATTATTGCAAGGGCAAGAATATCGCTTTAATATTTGAAAAAACAAGCACAAGAACAAGATGTAGCTTTGAGGTTGCCGCTCACGATTTAGGTATGGGCGTAACGTATCTTGACCCAACAGGCTCACAAATTGGTAAAAAGGAAAGTATTGCCGATACCGCAAGAGTTCTTGCTTCAATCTATGACGGCATCGAATACCGTGGCTACGGTCAAGAAATTGTTGAGGAGCTTGCAAAATACTCCAAGGTGCCTGTATGGAATGGCTTAACAAACGAATTCCACCCAACACAAATCCTTGCTGACTTCTTAACAATTAAGGAGCATTTCGGCAAATTAAAAGGCATAAAGCTCGTATACATGGGCGATGCAAGATACAATATGGGTAACTCCTTAATGGTAGGATGCGCTAAAATGGGTCTTGACTTTGTTGCTTGCGCACCAAAGAAATATTTCCCAGACCAAGCATTAATTGATGCTTGCCAAGAAATCGCAAAGGAAACAGGCGCAACTCTCTCATTTGAGGAAAATCCTGAAATTGCAGTTAAAAACGCAAATGTAATCTATACTGATGTATGGGTGTCAATGGGCGAGCCTATCGAGGTATGGCAGGAAAGAATTACCGACCTTGCTCCATACCAAGTAAATAGCGACATTATGAAAAAAGCCGACAAAAACGCCGTATTTATGCACTGTCTCCCTGCTTACCACGACCTTAAAACAGGCGTAGGAAAGGAAATGGGCGAAAAATTCGGCAGAGACTCAATGGAAGTAACTGATGAAGTGTTTGAAAGCGAGCAATCAATCGTATTCCAAGAGGCAGAAAATCGTATGCACACCATCAAAGCAGTTATGCTTTCGACTTTATAAGCTTCATATTGCGTCGTTGCTCCTCGTTGACAACCTCAATGTACGCCAAGTACATTATCGCCTGTCAACTTCGGTGCGCCTAGCACTATTTTGCTTCTAAAACCGAAGGTGCACGTAAAATTAAGTATGAATTAGCCACGCTTAGCGTGGCTTTTTTATATTTGCTAACCTATGGTTGACAGATTTTATATAAAAGCAACCGCAGGTTAGTTGACATAAGCTATAATAAATGCTAAAATAAAGAAAAAGCAAAGGAGTGTAGCAAATGGAAATAAAATTTCGCAATAAAAAAATAGTTTACATATTATTATCAGTACCATGCTTGGCATTTTGTATTTTTTTAAATATGTTTTTTGTTCCTGCATTAATTTTTAGTATTGAAAGCCATAATTTACAAGAAATATTGTTTTGCTCACTAATGATTTTTATTTTCTTAATTGCTGGAGCTTTTGGCGTTTTTATTGCCTTACAAGCTATAAATCATCTTGTTCTTAAGGATGATTATATTGAAGGTTATTACAACGGAAAAATCAAAATCTATTACAAGGATATAGAATGTATATCTACACATTTTGAACCAACGTTACCAAACTCTAATGAAATTTGCATTTTTTTGCATAACGGAAAAAGCTATCACATAACGAATGTAAAAAATATTGACGAGGTTTATAAAAAAGTATTTATAAGCTCTCCTAATTTAGCTAAAGATTATAATGATATAAAGGTTAGAAAAGAAAAAACATCAAAAGCATCAAAATCATATTATATATTGATTGCATCTCTTATAGTAATTATGTTTGTTGCTATATTTATTTGTGTCGGTTTAACAGGGGCAAGAGATATTCCTGAATTTAACGAAACCGATAAAATCATATTTACGTACTTTATAATCTTTGAAATTGTAACCGTTATAACATTGTTTTTAGTGGCAATTTTAGGCGCAAAATATGTAAGAAATAAATGGGTATTTGATAATATGCTGCGCTATTTGAAAGCAAAGCAAGACAAAGATAAAAATCTTGAACAATATACAGATAAATTATTATCTGTAAAATACAAATTTGACTATTCATTAAGACTTATTTTATACAGACAGGATGAAAAAGAATTGTTTGCGGTAGAATGGTATGTTGGAAACTCATGGCGAGGTTGCGTTGATGAATTTACAAATGATGATGAAACCGCAAAGAAATATTTTGAAAGTACACTTTGATATAAAACCGCCAAAGCATCTTACTTTGGCGGTTTTATTTACCTTTTTCTTGAAATAATCATAATAATATGCTACAATATTTTTATGAAATAAAGGAGGTGCAATATGACAGAACGAATTAAAATCTTAACCGACCTTACCTTACAGGGTAAAATGTATGTTGATACAGTTGATACCGAATACGAATACGATAGCACCTTAACCGAAAGTCAAAATGATGTAAAGCATCTATGCAAATATATTGTAAATCAAGAGCCTAAAATAACCGAGCATTCCGCATTTTGTGGCTACTTTAATTTTGACGGTAGCGTTATAGGCGATGCTTTCAGACGCGGCGGACACAAAAACACGGATATTGCACTTCAAAAATATTACCTAAAGCCCATAGATAACCTTTCAACAATGGAATGGCAGCACGCCACAGCCGACTATAAGAAGGTACTTGAAAAGGGCATAATGGGCATTATAAGAGATATTAACCACTCTATAGAGCAACATACAGAGCCTAACGAAATTGAGTTTTTACAGTCCTTAAAAAGGGTAGCAGTAGCTCTTATTAGATGGACAGAAAAATGCGTAAAAAGGGTTAAAGAATTCGCAAGAAAAACATCTGACATAGAAGCGCGCAAAAGACTGAAAAATCTTGCAAATGCCCTTGAATATGCACCCAAAAACCCGCCAAGAACGTTTTACGAAGCTGTATTATCAATCTACGTGTGCTTTAGCGCCGACCCAGATAGCGTAGGCACTCTTGATAGATACCTAACACCATTTTACGAAAATGATATTGCAAACGGCACACTAACTGAGGACGAGGCCAAGGAATACTTACAGGAGCTATTTTTAATGCTCCAAGCATCAACACACATTTCCTCCCCTCACTTTACCCGTGGCGGTCAATCCCATTTTTGTATCGGTGGCTATCTACCAAACGGAGAGGATGGCTTTAATAACCTGTCAAGGCTCATCGTTGAAGCGTTAACCGAGCTTCCAACCTACATTCCACAAATAACATTCCGTTGGACTAAAAAAACTCCTAAAAGCGCACTATACTATATGATGGATAAGGAAAGACAGGACCCGCACAAGCGTATAGCATTTACCAACGATGAAAAGCGTATAAAATGCTACACTGAAATATGCGGTATTCCATACGAAAGAGCCGTTTCCTACACAATGGTAGGATGTAACGAGCCTGCATTTTTAGGTGCAATCACAGGTAGCACCTCAAAGGGCAATATCCTAAAATGTATTGAAACACTATTCCACGAAAAAAGCGAAATAGTAAAAAGCATCGACACATTTGAGGACTTTTACGCATTATTCGAAACAGAGCTATATTTCGACCTTAATAAAATTTATGCATATGACGATATGTATAACCTTGAAAGAGCCAAGGATATAAATTATATATCCAGCCTATTCTTTAATGATTGCATAGAAAATGCAAAAAGCCTAACCCAAGGCGGTGGCAACTACGTTATCGCATCTCCTATGCTAATAGGCATAACCAACGTTATTGACTCTCTTTGCGTTATCAAGCAACTTGTCTATGACACGAAAACAATCTCCTTAAACGAGCTTATTTCAGCCTTAAAATCGAATTGGCAAGGCTACGAGGATATGCACACGCTAATAAACAAAAAATGTTGCTTTTTCGGTAATGATGATACGTCATCAAATCAAATCGCCATATTGCTTTATAATAGCCTTTACACCTACTTAAAAAACAAGAAAAACGTATTCGGCTATCAATTTTTAGCAGGCGACCTTTTAGGCTACAACGAGCATCACAAATGGTTTGGCGAAAAAACAAAAGCTACACCAGATGGCAGATTTAACGGAGAAATGCTTAAATTTGGCATAGGACAAAGCGAATGTAAGGACAAAAACGGTCTTACCGCACTTCTTAATTCAATAGCCAAATGCGATGAAAATGCAATTTCCTGTGGCTCAACCGTAACTAATATTTCATTAGATAAATCACTAATTGAAAATGAGGATAGCTTTAGAAAATTAGTGTACGTGTTTGAGGAATATTTTAAACAGGGTGGCACACATTTTCAGCTTACCTATGTGTCAAGCGAGGATTTAATCAACGCCCAAAAATCCCCTAAGGATTACCAAAATCTAAGAGTAAGAGTTACAGGCTTTTCAGATTATTTTGTAAATCTTAAGGAAAGCATACAAAACGATATTATTAAAAGGACTGAGCAAAAATGATAAACTCAAAAATTCATAAATACATAGAGGAAAATAGAGAAGCGATTTTAAAGGACTATATTGACCTTCTTAAAATTCCATCAATTAGCGACACAGAGGAAGCAAAAAACGCCCTCAAATTCTTAAAGGGCAGATATGAAGAATACGGCTTTGAATGTGAGCTATATGATGACTACCTATTATCACACTTTAAAAACGGCAAAAAAACAATAGGACTTTTCGCCCACGCCGATGTAGTGCCTGTTGATGACGGATGGACTATAACCAACCCATTTGAGCCTAAAATAGTAAACGGCGACCTTTTTGCAAGAGGTGCATCTGATGATAAAAGCGCGGTAATTATTTCCCTTTATGCTTTAAGAGCAATTAAGGAATTAAATATCCCATTTAATTCATCCCTTGTTTGCTTTGCGGGAGCAAATGAGGAAACAACAATGCAGGATTTGAAAAGCTATATAAAAACACACACTCCCCCGGACTTTTCCTTGGTTTTAGATGCGGGATTTCCTGTTTACTATGGAGATAAGGGAATGCTATGGCTAATGCTTACGTTTAATGATAGCAATTTTGAGGACCTTATTGACCTAAGCGGCGGTAATACCTATAACATCATTTTAGGCGAAGCAAACGGTAAGGTGAAATATTCCGAAGAGCTTTACAACGAGCTTTTAGCAAACGAAAGAATCACAGTATCTAAAAAAGATGACGTTATCGAAATACACGCCAAGGGAATTTCAAGCCATGGCGCTATGCCTTATAATAGCATAAATGCTGGTGGCGTAATCATAGAAGCGCTTTGTAACGCAAAATCATTTAGCCAAAAGGACAAGGAGCAGCTACTATTCCCACTTGCAATTTTAACCACCTATGACGGCGAAATCTTGAATATTAAATCCGAGGACGAAATATACAGAGACACAACCGCATCAACCGGTATCTTAAAAGTAGAAAACGGCAAGCTAAAATTGTCTCTTGACATCCGCTACGGCAAAACCTTTACACCTGAAACGTTAATTTCTCAGCTACAATCAACGTTTGAAAAGAAGAACGTTATCTTTGAGATTGCAAAAAGCAATGCTCCGCATCATACAAGTATTGAAAACAAGCACATACACGCTTGCATGAAGGCGTATAGAGACCACACAGGCAGATTAGATGCTCAGCCTCGCATAAATGCAGGCGGAACGTATCTCCGTTTCTTACCAAACTGTATAGAGACAGGCACAACAACCAAGCATTGTGTAACACCACTACCAAGCGGACACGGCACCGCCCACCAAAGAGATGAGTGTATGAATTTAGAGGGCTTCTTTGAAGGACTAGAAATTATTATAAAAATGATTATTGAATGCGACAAAACAGATAATTAGAAAGGAAGTATCACCATAAAAGCAACAATATTTGATATTCAAAGATGCTCTCTTGTTGACGGCGAGGGAGTACGCACAACAGTATTTTTTAAAGGGTGTAACCTTAACTGTAAATGGTGTCATAACCCCGAAGGAATTTCCAAAAGCATTCAAAAGCTATTTTATAAAAGCAAATGCACCGAGTGCGGCAAATGCAAAAGCGTATGCGAAAGCAATCAAAAATCCTGTACCCTGTGTGGCAAATGTCAGCTTTATTGTGTAAATAACGCCATAGAAATCTGTGGTAAGGAATACACAGTAAGCGAAATTTTTGATATTATATCAACTGATAAGCATTACTACGTATCATCAAACGGCGGAGTAACATTTTCAGGCGGAGAATGTATGCTTCAAATTGATTTTCTTACCGAAATATTAAAGCTCTGTAAGGAAAATAATATAAGCACCGCAGTTGATACCGCAGGCAACGTACCTTACGAATATTTTGAAAAAATCATTCCGTATACCGATACGTTTTTGTACGATGTTAAATGTATAACGGAAGAACTGCACAAGGAGTTTACAGGCGTTTCAAATACCCAAATCCTATCAAATCTACAAAAATTATCTGCTAACTTTAACGGTAAAATAACAGTTAGAGTCCCAATAATCGGCGGTTTTAACGACACAGATGGCGAGATTTTGAAAATAAAGAGCTTTTTGTCTGACTTAAACATCTCAAATATTGAGCTTTCACCATATCACAAAATGGGGCTTCATAAATACGAAGCACTCAATTTAAAAATAGCAGAATTTTACGAAATTCCAAAGGATAAATTAAACCGCTTTAGCGTTTTAATGTCACCTAAATAAAAAACAAATCGCAGAGCAAAATGCTCTGCGATTGTTTTTATATTACTTAATAAGTTCCTCAGCAATTTGAATAGCGTTTGTAGCAGCGCCCTTTCTTACTTGGTCGCCACAGCACCAAAGCGTGATAGCGTTATCAAATACAAGGTCCTCTCTAATTCTACCAACGTAAACAAGGTCTTGATCAGACGTTACGATTGGCATTGGATATTCCTTAGCTTCGCCGTTGTCATAAAGCTTACAGCCCTTTGCGTTAGCAACTGCCTCTCTTACTTGGTCAACTGTTAATTTGTCCTCTGTGAGAACAGTTACAGAAATTGAGTGTGAACGAACAACAGGAACTCTGACACATGTGCAAGTAACCTTTAACTCAGGTAAGTGAAGGATCTTTCTACCTTCATTTTGCATCTTCATTTCCTCAGCAGTAAAGCCGTTTGCGCCGAATGAACCGATGTGTGGAATTACGTTTTCAGCAATTTGGTGTACAAACACTTCATTCTTAATTTCGCCACCGTTAATAAGAGCGCTTTCTTGGTCGCGAAGCTCAACAGGACCGCCTGCTCCTGCACCACTTGTTGCTTGATATGTTGAAGCAATCATGCCCTTAATCTTTGAAAGCTGATTGATAGCGTTTACAGCTACTAAAGTAATAATAGTAGAGCAGTTAGGGTTAGAGATAATACCCTTATTCTTCTTAACGTCCTCGCCGTTAATTTCTGGAACTACTAGTGGAACGTCATCGCACATTCTAAATGCGCTTGAGTTGTCAACGAAAACTGCGCCAGCCTTTACAATGTCAGGAGCAAGCTCCTTTGCAACAGCATTTGAAGCTGCGCCAAGAACAATATCAAGTCCCTCAAATGCGCCAACCTCAGCAAGCTTAACCTCAATTTCCTCGCCCTTGAAAGCGATTTTCTTACCAACGCTTCTTGGACTTGCAAGTAATCTTAATTCATTAATAGGGAAGTTTCTTTCCTCTAAGATATTCATCATTTCACGGCCAACTGCACCGGTTGCACCTAAAATACCAACGTTATACTTTTTCATTATTCATTTACCTCGCTTAAGTTATAAAGAACTTTAATTGTTTTCTTAAAGTTAATATCGTCAACACCGATAATAATATTAATTTCATCTGCACCCTGCTCAATCATTCTAATATTGATATCATTTTCGCCAAGTGCTGTAAAGATTTTACCTGCAATACCAATATTGCAAGCGAGCTTTCTTCCAACGATAGCAATTAAGCTGATTTCATTTGCAATATTAATTGAATCTGGCTTTAATCTGTCATTTAATGCAGAAATAAGCTCATGCATAATACCCTCAATATGATTTGAAGCAACTACAACAGAGAATGAGTCAATAGATGAAGGGATATGCTCGATTGGAATTTGGAAGTTCTCAAATACCTCAAGAGCCTTTCTTACGTAGCCGATTTCCTCATTCATTCTATTCTTTGCAATAGTAATGATAGAGTAATTCTTCTTACCTGAAATACCTGTGATAAAGTGCTTGTTCTTGTTTTCCTCATCCTCATCAAAGGATTCCATAATAAGAGTACCGCGAGCGTTCATATCGTTAGTATTCTTAATAAATAAAGGAATATTCTTTTGTCTTACAGGGAATACAGTTTCCTCATGAAGAACCTCAGCGCCCATGTATGAAAGCTCACGAAGCTCAGCAAAGGTAACGTTTTCAATAGGTCTTGGATTTTCAACGATTCTTGGGTCAGCAGTCATAATACCGCTAACGTCAGTCCAGTTTTCGTACATGTCAACGTTCATAGCAGCCGCTGCAATAGCACCTGTAATATCAGAGCCACCTCTTGAGAATGTCTTGATGTTTCCGTCAGGAGTTGCGCCGTAGAAGCCTGGAAGAACTACCTTTGGATATGTTTCCATAATCTTTGAAAGATTATCGTAAGATTTATCAAAATCAACCTTGCCGTTATAGTTAAATACAAGCCATTCTGCGCTATCAACAAATGTGTAGCCAAGATATTCAGCCATAAGCTTTGCGTTTAAGTATTCGCCTCTTGAAACGATGTAATCAACGCTTGTTTTCTTTGAAAGCGTAGAGCGAATCTTTAAAAACTCAGTTTCAATATCCTGTGTAAGACCGCAGGAAGCATGAATTTCTCTGTATCTGTCCTCAATCTTTGAAATAACGTCATCAAATGGAGCATTGTACTTAATATGCGCATGGCAAATATAAAGTAAGTCAGTTACCTTTGTGTCTCCGCTGAATCTCTTACCTGGAGCAGATACTACGACAATTCTTCTTGAATTGTCAGCCTCAATAATTTTCTTTACCTTATTAAATGTTTCACCTGAGGCAAGAGATGAACCACCGAATTTTACTACCTTCAACATAAATTATTCCTCAATTCCCGCATAGAATGAAGCAGGATCCTTTTCTGTAATAGTTTTAGCAATTTCATGCATATAGGAAACAGAAATTTCATTTGTTAAAATATATCTGCTACCGTTAATTGTTTCCTCACTCTCAAAGCAAGGATAAGATACGTCGCTGTTTGTTCTAATATAATATTTTCTCATAACTAACGAATTATCCACGTTTAACGCTTTGTCCTCAAATCTAACTGAACGAGCGCCGTTTACAATATCAATAATATCCTGAGCAAGAGCGTTACCTGTAGGATACTTACCTGCGCCCTGACCGTAGAATGAAAGACGTCCAACACTTTCGCCAAAGAGAGTAATCATGTTGAAATTCTTGTTAACGTTAGATTCTAACGCATCGCTTGATAAAAGCGTAGGCTCAACGAAAGTAGAAACACCGGTTTCACTCTTAACGCCAAAGCCGAGATATCTTACAGTCTTATTAAGCTTTCCAACTATATATTCTATGTCGCATTTTTTAATTGTGCGCATAGTAAATATGGAAACGTCGCTTTCCTTAACAACCGAGCCAAAGGCTATTGAAGAGGAAATAGCAGTTTTTCTGCCTGTATCAAGACCGTCAACGTCAGCTGATGGATTAGCCTCAGCATAGCCAAGAGATTGCGCTTCCTTTAATACGTCATCAAAATCACGCTTGTCCGTAATCATAGCGTCAAGAATAAAGTTGGTAGTACCGTTCATTATTCCCATAATTTTGTTGATTTCGTCGCAACGAATACTTCTTTTAATATTGTATAACCAAGGAATACCGCCACCAACAGCAGAGGTGAAGCGAATAGTAACGCCGTTTTCCTTAGCAAGATTATGAAGCTCCTCAAAATATTCGCAAATTAAATGCTTGTTTGAGCTTACTACGTGCTTGCCGGCTTTAAGAGCCTTAACCACAAACGTATGTGATGGTTCAAGACCGCCAATAGCTTCTGCAACAATCTCAATTTCCTTATCATTTAATATATCGTCATAGTTTGAGGTAACCTTATCGCCGAGTTCCGGATGGGGACGAATATCAAGAATTCTTTTTACGTCGTAGCCGTACTTTGAAAGCACCTCAAAAGCGCCTGAACCAACCACTCCGTAGCCGAGAATTGCTATTTTCATAAAAAATTTTACCTTTCTTGTGTCTTTATTTGAAAAACACTTGTATTTTGTTGAGAAATAGTGTATCATATATAAAACAAAAAATCAAGAGGTATTTTTAAAAAATGTGGTATTTAAGTACAAGAAATCAAAAAATTCAAAAAACACCGTCTCAAGCGGTGCTTCAAGGCATAGCTGATGACGGCGGATTATATATGCCAAAGAGCTTTGATAGCGCAAAATTTCCAATGGATAAGCTTATAAGCTTATCAAATAAGGAAATCTCCGCAACAGTTCTTTCATTATTATTCAGCGATGACAAAATGTTCAACAATAATTTTGACGAGGCTTTAGCAGCAGTATCCCGTGCTTATGACGGAAAATTTGATAATGAGGACTTCGCTCCACTCTCAAAGGTAGGCGACGCTTACGTTATGGAATTATATCACGGTCCAACGTGTGCATTTAAGGATGTAGCTCTCCAGCTTCTTCCACAGCTTGTTGCTTGCGCAAAGAAAGCAACTGACATGAAGGATGAAATCGTAATTTTAACTGCAACAAGCGGCGATACAGGAAGCGCAGCGCTTTCAGGCTTTAGCGATGTTGACGGTGTTAAAATCATCGTATTCTATCCTAAGAAGGGCATCAGCGCAGTTCAAGAAAGACAAATGGTTTCAGTTGACGGCAAAAACACATGCGTAGTTTCCGTAAACGGCAACTTTGATGATGCTCAAAGCGGTGTTAAGAATATTTTCGCAACGTTAGAGCTTCCGGAGAGCGTTAAACTTTCAAGCGCTAACTCTATAAATATAGGAAGACTTGCTCCACAGGTAGCATACTACTTCAAAACATATCGCGACCTACTTTTAAACGACGCTATCAAAATGGGCGATAAGGTTAACTTTATCGTTCCAACAGGTAACTTCGGCGATATTTTAGCAGGCTACTTCGCAAAGCAAATGGGCTTACCGGTTGGTCAGCTTGTTTGCGCATCTAACGAAAATAAGGTTCTTACCGATTTCTTTGAAAACGGTGTATATAATAAGAACAGAGAATTCCACGTTACAAAATCTCCATCAATGGATATTCTTATCTCCTCTAACCTTGAAAGACTTCTTTATTTAACCTGCGGAGCTGAAAAGTGCGCTCACTATATGGCAGAGTTAAAGGAAAAGGGCGAATATAAGCTTACAAAGGAAGAGCTTGACAAGATAAGAAGCGAATTTGATGCAGGCTTTACAAATGACGAGGAAACTCTTGAAACTATCAAAAATGTTTACGAAAACCACGGATACTTAATGGATACCCATACAGCAGTAGCTTGGAGCGTTTATGAAAAATGGGTTAAGGAAACAGGAAATAAGGATGTTAGCGTTGTTCTTTCCACAGCATCTCCATATAAGTTCTCATCAAGCGTAATGAACGCGCTTGGCAAGGACTACGAGGACGAGTTTGATGCAGTAAATAAGCTTAACGCATATACAGGCGCTAAAATCCCATCCTCACTTGTTGACATTGAAAATAAGCCAATCGTGCACAACGTAACAGTTGAAAAGGAAGATATGCTCTCCTTCGTTGGCTCAATGGTAGCAAAAAAGGTTTGGAGAGACTAATTTAGCATAAAACGAGAGAGAAAATGAGAAAAATTAGAGTAAGAGTACCCGCCACATCAGCTAACGTTGGCTCTGGATTTGACTGTGCAGGCATAGCGTTTCAGCTCTATAACGAATTTGAATTTGAAAAGCTTGATAGTGGCTTTATAATTGAAGGATGCGAGGAAAAGTTTGCAAATGAGGACAATTTAGCTAACGTAGCATATAAGGCAATGTGCCAAAAATTAGGCGTTGACCCATCAGTAAGAATTAAAATAATTGAGGTAAATGTGCCTAACGCAAGAGGCTTAGGCTCGTCCTCTACGTTCATATGCGCAGGCGCATATTCTGCTATTCTTTTAAATTGCCCTAATTACATAAGAAGAAAGGACTTTTTAAAGGAAAAGTGGAACGAGCTTTGTCAGGTATGTACCGAAATTGAGGGACATCCGGACAATGTTATTCCCGCTTTATATGGCTCCCTTTGTATCACAACATGGGATGATGGCAAAATCATAAGCTACGTTTATAATATTTCCGATAAAATTCATTTTACTGTTTTAATCCCTGAATTTGAGGTTAAAACAAGTGAGGCAAGAAAGGTATTACCAAAGGAAATTACCCGTGATGATGCGGTTTATAACATGTCAAGACTTGCGCTTATGCCACACGCATTTATTAACGGCAATTTCGAGCTTTTAAAGGTGGTAACCAAGGATAAAATCCACGAGCAATACAGAAAAAAGCTATTTAAAAACATAGACGAGGTTGAAAAAATTGCGTACGATTTAGGCGCAAGCTCCTTCGTTATAAGCGGAGCAGGCTCAACCTGTCTTTGCATGAGCGAGCATTCTATTGAAGTACAGCTTAACGAAAAGCTAAATGGACTTGAAAACAACTGGAAAGCGATTGAATTAAAGGTAGCCAAGGACGGCATCGAGGAGGTAATGTACTATGCAGAGTAAATATTTGTTAGTAGATAAAAGCATACTCCCATCCTGCTTTGAAAAAGTAATTGAAGCAAGAACACTTGTTACAAGCGGCAAGGTAAAGGATGTAAGCGAGGCTGTAAAGCAGGTAGGCATTTCAAGAAGCACATACTATAAGTATAAAGACTACGTTTTCGCCACAAACACCGATACAGAATGTCGCAAGGCGGTAATTTCATTAACGTTATCCCATAAAGCAGGACTTTTAGGCGAGGTTTTAGGCATTTTATCAACCCACGGTGCAAATATCCTAACAATTACCCAAAACCTTCCTGTAAACTCACGTGCCCATGTAGTATTGTCAATAGATATCTCTCATATGACCTACGATATGGATACAACTTTAATCCGCCTAAACAAAACCGATGGCGTATCCAATACGAAGCTAATCGCTATTGAATAGTGGTCAGCGGTCAGCGAATATCACATAAGCTATAAAATATTGAATACATAAAAACTCCCAATCGGGAGTTTTTTGTTTTTTGAGTATTGACAAACATAATACTTCGTGATATGATGTATTACGTAAGGAGGAGTATTGTATGGACATTCAATTAAAACGAGGACTACTTGAAGTTTGCGTATTAACCGCAATAAAAAACAAGCCTTCCTACGGATACAAAATTATAAAGGACATAAAGCCATATATAGAAATGACCGAATCTACTCTATATACCATTCTAAAAAGATTAGAAAGCGCCAAGCTTCTTACCGTCACCACAACGGAGCACGACGGTAGATTAAGAAAATATTACCACATAACCGATGCAGGCATTAAGCGTATTAACGACTTTAAGGAAGAATGGCGAGAGGTAATGACAATTTATAAATTTGTAACGGAGGACGAAAATGAATAAGCAAGAATTTATAAAAAAGCTAAAGGAAATGCTTTCAGACTTGCCTGAAAAGGAAATCAATGACCGCATTGGCTTTTATTCAGAAATGATTGATGATAGAATAGAGGACGGCTTAACCGAGGAGCAAGCAATAAAGGACATCGGCACAGTAGAAGAGGTTGCTAAGCAAATTATAAACGAAATTCCCCTCTTTAAAATTATCAAGCATAAGCTAAAGAAATCAAAAAACAAAACTAAAAATCAAAAAACAACTAAAAAAAGAAACCGTTCATGGTGGGAAATAACCTTAATTGCCGTTGGCTCTCCAATATGGTTTTCCCTCTTAATTTCATTTTTTGCGGTAATATTTAGCCTTTATGTATCACTGTGGGCAGTAATCATATCACTTTTTGCAGTAGATTTATCGCTGCTTTTAAGCGGTCTTGCAATAATCCCCGGCGTTTTATTTATTTTTACTGAAAGCTTATCCGTAGGATTACTGATAATCGCAGGAGGCATAATGTGTATGGGCTTATCAATCCTATTTTTCTATGTATGTAAATATACCGCAAAATTTGGTATATTCATCACTAAAAAAATCCCAAGACTAATAAAAGGCATATTTATTAGAAAGGAGCAAATATAATGAAAAAAATTAAAGCAGCAATAATTCTTATACTTCTTGCTTTCGTAATATTTGCATTAGTAATGGCTTTTAATCAATGGAGCTTCAAATCTATGTTTGAAAAAGACTATATAACAAATACACACGAAATCACAGAAAACTTTTCTAATATTAAAATAATGGTAGAAACAACCGATGTAGAAATACTACCGTCACAGAACAATAAATGCAAAATTGATATTTATGAAAATGCTAAATATCCTCATAAAGCAGATGTAATAGGCGAAGGTCTTACTATAACTCAACCAAATAAAAAAATTACCAACTCATTTTTTAATTTTGGAAATCCAAAAATAACAATTTATCTACCAAATTCAGAATATCAAGCATTTCTCGCAGTAGTGTCAACAGGCGACATTACAATAGATAGCAGCTTTACATTTGATATAATTGATATTGATGTTACAACAGGTGATGTAAAAAACAATGCATCAGTCAATGAAAACCTTAAAATCGAATCAACCACAGGCGATATCATTCTTGAGGATATTTCAGCAAAAAACATTAATCTTTCAGTATCAACAGGGGACATTACATTAAAGAATGTATCAGCCTTAGATAATGTTACTCTTGATGTAAGCACGGGAAAATCTTATTTAACAAATGTTAATTGTAAGCACCTATCATCAAAGGGTACAACAGGAGATATAGAATTAAATAATGTAATCGCTACTGAATCCTTCAACATAAAAAGAACAACAGGCGATGTTATATTTGATAGTAGTGACGCAACCGAAATTGTCGTTGATGTAACAACGGGAGATGTGTTAGGCACATTACTTACAGGCAAAAGCTTCAATGTTGAAACCACCACAGGCAAAAAAGAAGTGCCGCAAACCACAGGCGGACTCTGTAAAATCCACACAACAACAGGCGATATCATCATAACAATTAAATAAAACAAACATATATTCACTTGAACATCTGTTCATAAATAAAAATAACTATTGCGAAAATGCAATAGTTATTTTTATTTTATATGTCCGTTTCCTCAACCTCAACACATTTTCCAAGCTTAACGGAGTAAATAAGAACTCTATTTACTAAATTATCAAAAATCTTATTGCAAGCCTTTCTGTAATAATTTAACTGAATTGAATGCTTTTCTCTTAAAACGTCCTCGTATTTATCTAACGGCACATCATCGGTTTTGTAGTCAACCAAGGTTAGCTTTCCATCCTCTGTTTCGAAAATACAGTCAGTAACACCTTGCAAGAGTACCTTTTCCTTCTTCAAATCATCGTAAGAGGTAAGATTATCAGCTTCAATCAAAACGTTAAATCTAAATTCTCTTATTACTCGCTTTGATTTAAGAATTTCCTTAAATAAGCTTGAATTTTTAAATAGCTCTAATTTATCCTCGCTTACAAGCATACCGTCATGCTCTGATATAAATGAGCTACTAATAAGTCTGTTAAGTTCATTCTTAACGCCATTTTCCTTTTTAAGCTCAGTAAAATTACAGAACTGCATAAATGTATGTGTTGCAGTACCTATTTCAGCCGCCGTTGATTTTTCATCCTCAGTAAGCAAAAACCTAGGCTTATCCTTAAGAGGCTTAATTTCAATATCGCTATTTTCATTGCCGTCAAGAATTTCAGGATAAAGCTTAGATATGCTCATTTTAGATGGCAAATTCTTTAAGTAATCATACTTATACTTAAAATTAAATCTTTCCTTTAAAATCTCTTTATATCTGTCAACAGTTTCTCTTACGTAAACAGGATCCTTTGGATCTTTAGTGCCAGGCTGTAGATCCTTTGTGTCAATCTCATATGCAATAAAGGAAGCATCATTATCTCTTGCACCGCCAACAACAAAGCTGTATAAGCTCTTAGCGTTATAAAGCTCATAATGCTTAATATATTTTTTTCCAAGAGATAAAGTATTTCTATTTTTCAAAGGATTAGCAGTAGAAGTAGTTAAAATTAAACGATTCTTAGCTCTAGTCATAGCTACGTAAAGAACACGCATTTCCTCCTCGCGCATATCTCTTGCAAGCTGCAATCCAATACACTTTCTTGCAATAGTCTCATATTTATTAAGACCGTCATCGCGACTAACGTAGCCTGCAATACCCATGTTTCTTTGGAAGAGAATAGGGTCCTTTGTGTCGGCATGATTAAATGGGTCAGCAAGATTACAAATAAAGCAAACCTCAAACTCAAGTCCCTTTGAAGAGTGAATAGTCATTATCTTTACGTTTTCCTTTGCAGTATCTCCCGAAAAGCTCTTATCTCCCTTTGAATCGGAAATCTTTTCAACGTGCTTTAAGAAGCTATATAACCCCTTAAAGGTGTTCCCCTCATACTCTCTTGCAACGTTGTAAAGCTTAATAAGATCATCCTTTTCCGTAGATTTACACATGGAAAGAATACCGCAAATACCAAAAATATATGAAATAGCTTGATACGCACTCATTTTCTTAGTGGCTTTTTTAATATCGCTAATCTTTTCAAGGAACTTTTTAAGTCTTTCCTTTAAATCATCATCCTTGCCGCGTTTAATGTAAGAATTTACGCTTGAATAAAGAGTAGCGGACTTTTCCGCCTTATTCTTTATTTTAGCAAGGTCCGAAAGTGAAAACTTAAATACTTGGGATCTCATAGCGCCGGCTAAATAAATATCTCTTGACGGATTATCAATAGCATTTAAAATACAAAGCATCAAAAGAATATGCGGTTTTTCATAAAAATCCTCAGCCATTTCAAATCTTGCGCTAACGCCGTATTTTTCAAGAGCCTGTGTGTATAATTTATGATTTTTTGTGTAGTTGCGAAGCAAAATAGCAATATGAGAAGCGTTTATCTTATCTCCGTTTGGTAAGTATTCATAGTCAATCATATGCTTAATACGCTTAGCTACGTACTCAGCCTCATATTTAGGACCGTTACCCTTGCCAAGACCTTGTGAATTTATTAAACAAAGCTCCACATCCTCGTGCTTGTAATCTTCATTTACCTTCTTGGAAAATATAAGCTCATCCTCACTTTTATCGTAAGGAATACCGTGAGAATTTGAGAACGTATAGTCAGAAACTAAATTTGAAAAATCAATGATTTTCTTATCACATCTAAAATTATTAGACATAAAAATTGAAAATCCTATGCTTTTATCCTTGTCGTATGTGATTTCTTTTTCAAAATTAGTTCTATACCAAGAAAAAATCTCAGGCTCAGCTGAGCGGAATCTGTAAATGCTTTGCTTTATATCTCCAACCATAAATCGGTTATTGTTTGAAATTGCCTTAAATAGCTTGTCTTGTATTGAGTTAGTATCCTGATATTCGTCAATATAAATTTCAGTATACTTTTCCTTTAAATCGTTTGCAATATTATTTTCCTTATTATCAAGAAGAGTAAGTGCAAAATTAGCAATATCGTTAAAGGAATAAACAGAGTATAGATGCTTTTTCTTAATTAAAGCTTTCTCAAATTCAATTAAAATATCGTAAATCGCTTTGCAAATCACGTGATTTTGCTTTAATGAGCTTTTAATTCCAGCCTCACTAGACGTAAATAGCGTATCCTTTAATTTTGTTGCAAAATCCTTGAAATTTCCTCTTGCATCTTTATAAAAATCCATAGGAATATCGCTATTTGATAGCTTGGCTGTTGACATTCTTGTAAAGTCAATATTAGTAGCAATTTTAGCTATTTCGTCATAGCCTTTTCCGTGCTTAAATGCGCTGTCAAGGTCGCATAAATATTTATATTCAGTATCAAATAGCTCAATATATTTACCGCCATTACTGTCTCCACGTATATCCCTTAAGGCATCTGCATAAATAGGAATAAAGTATTCAAGTCCCTCGGTTACGTACTCCTTTAATGCGCTTCCGTAAACAGTATCGAAGAAATTATCAACACAGGAGTTGTCAATTAAAAGCGTTTCAAGACCGTCATTTGTGGTCAAAAGCTTTTTTCTTAAATCTAAAAGCGATTTGCCAAGCTCACTTTCAGACCAAATGCTTGAATAACAGTCAGCCACCAATAAAAAGCTCTTGTTAGTGCCGTTTTCATATAGCTCATCAATAATTTCGGAAATAGTTTCCTTTTCAAGCACGTCAATTTCACTTGCTTGACCAATTCTAAAATTAGCATCAAGTCCTAAGCTTTTAAAATTAGGGCGCACAATTCTCATACAAAAGCTGTCAATAGTACAAATGTCAGCAGAGCCAACCTTAAGCATCTGGTCGCTGATATGAGTGCTTGTGGGATCTTCCTTTAATACCTCGCTAAGAGCTACGCTTATCTTGTTTTTTAATTCAGCCGTTGCCGCCTTTGTAAAGGTAACAATGAGCATTTTTGAAATATCCTTACCACTTTTAATTTTACGGATAATTCTTTCAGTCAAGGTAGCACTCTTACCACTACCTGCCGCCGCAGATATAATTAAATCACTGCCATTATGCTTTATTGCCGACAGCTGAGAGTCGGTCCAATTAACCTCGCCCATTATTTCTCCTTTCTGCATACCGAATAATGCTCACAGTATTCGCAAGGGTCATTCTTTGAGTCATCTGGTATAGCGCTTGCGTCTCCGCTTATAATTTCGTTGCCGATTTTCTTAATCGCATTTTCAAGCCTTGCGTAAATATCATTGAAATCTTGAAGCTTTAAATACCAATCACTATGCTCAGCTTTGCTTGGTATAAATTTACCGCCACCGCTTGAATCTTGAGCATTAATAACGTTAGTATCATCAAGAAAACAGCCTGAACGCTCAATTCTGTCAATAGTAACGCTGGACTCAAAGTCATCAAGAGAGGATGACTCCAAATCAACGTCATATTTTACTGAGTTCTTTGAAATGTTCATAGGGAAGTACATAATTCCCGCAGGCTTAACTTCCTTTGTGTCCCCCATAAAGCTCTTTTTAAAGTCGCAATCCTTCATGTTGCAAAGGGTAAACAAATAAATAAATAGCTGCGCACCGTATCCCTTATCAATTAAGTCAAGGTCAATTTTTTCAACACCCGACTTATAGTCAATAATCTTAACGTAAGCAGTATCACCGTCTCTGAAAACGTCAACTCTGTCCGCCGTACCCTTTAAGGAAACAACAGAACCGTTATTTATGTCATAGGTTAACGGAATAGGTGCGTCTGTACCGTCGCCGGAAAGAGAAAGCTCCATATAA
This sequence comes from Eubacteriales bacterium, assembly GCA_045632345.1. Classification (GTDB taxonomy): domain Bacteria; phylum Bacillota; class Clostridia; order Oscillospirales; family CAG-272; genus RGIG2000. The sequence goes on from JAZQWM010000052.1 coordinate 31,200, forward strand.
TGCTCATCAAACTTGCTTTGCTTAAGCTCTGAGACAAGCTCCATTAAATACAAAACTAAATTTCTTTTTAGCTTATTAAATAAATATCGTAGCTTTTTAGAGTTGTTAACTGATTTACATATAAGCATTGAGTAGCTATTTATTATATCATCAACAATTTTTTCAACGTCCTTCTTTGTAACGCTATTAATGTCAATCTTTCCATCACGTTTTAAATTGAAAAACTTTTCAATAATTAAATGGTTAAGAGTTCCAATATTGTTTGAAGCAAAGGTTATTCTACTGCTTGATTTCAATTTTAAGACGTTTTCGCAATAGTACTTTAATTTACATGAAGCAAAGGTCTCCATGCTTGATTTAGATAGTGAAATATGCTTTTCAAAAATCTCCCCTGCAGTATCGTTATCAATGGAAAGATTTTTGTTAGAAAAGCCACTCTGTGATGGCTTTTGATCATTAAAGTATTCCTTAATAGCCGTAGTAACGTCAAAATCATAAGAGCCAAGCTGCTCATCAGCATTAGATTCAGTATAAATTCTGTCAATAGGCGCAAGAGTAGAGGTGTCAACGCTTTTGTCCTTCTTTGTGTCCTTGCCGTCCTTGTCCTTAATCATACCAAGCATAGTGGAAACTCTTGAAAACGCCATTGAAGGAAGCATTGCCGTACCTTTAATGTTAGTTTTTAAGCAAGAAACAGTAACACTATCCGAAGCTAATGATAAAGCATGTCTGAATGCTAAAAGCTCATCATCGCTTCTCATTTTAGTTTTAGAGGAAAGCTCAAAATTCACGTTAGCATTTGAGGTTAAGGTAATGCCAAGAGTTTCAAGTGTAACCTTATCTGTATCTGTAAAAAAGCCATCGTCGCTAATTTCCATAGGGAATACACCCTCATTTACACCTAAAATAAATACGTGCTTAATGTTATTAGCTCTTACAGTTGGCGCGTCCCCAATTAAAACGTTATCCTCTCCCGATGGAATGGTTGTGATTTTATTTTCACTTAAGGCGTATCTTAAAAGAGAAGCAAAATCATCAACACCAACGTAGTTATCGCCACAAATCGTTACCATTTCATCAAGTGCAGAAATAAATATATTCCAAATTTGCGAAAGCTCGTATCCGTCCTGTCTTGAAACAGAATAAATCTCCTTTTGAAGCTTTTTCTTTACGTCGTGTGCTTCTAAAAATTTAAAAACAGCCTTTGCAGCATCACAAACAGTACACTTTTTAGAAAAGCAATTTTCAAGTATAGAGAGCTTGCTTTCAACTGCGTCTCTTACAGCGTTTACGCGTCTAAGTGTCTCTAATTGGAACATTGTAGGCTCACTTACGTATCCGTCAGGATTGGATGCCCAGTAGTCCACGTCCTTGAACTTCTTGCCGTAAATGTTCCATCTGAACATATAGCTTTCAAAATCATTCAAATCATTATCATGTATATCCGTGTATCCGCACTTGATATATGAAATAACGTCCTCATATCTGTAATTGGATATGGAAGCAAGAGCAGAAAACACCATTTTAATAACAGACGTTGATGTAATGTCCGTAGGAACAGAATAAAAGTATGGAATATCAAATTTATCAAATGAAAAATCAATTATACCCTTATATGTGTCTGAATTTCGCATTATAACCGCAATATTAGAGTATCTTAAATCCTCATTTTTGAAAATAAGCTCTCTGATTTTTGAGGCAACGTATTCGCATTCCTCAAATTCATCATTGGCTTTAACAAGATTTATACCGCTAAGGCCGGGAATTTCATTTGTGCAGAAATTCCACACGTTTTCACATACGGCCTGTATGCTTTTGTTTGCGTGCTTTTTATCCTCGGTAAAGGCTTTTTCACTAGGCTTGATTTTTAAATCATTTGCGCAAATAGCATATAGCTTGTCTCTTGCGTCTGTAATTTTTGCATATTGCATAGCGCCTGTCTTTGTGCCTAAAGGACAGTCAAATGCAACAGTAACGTTTTCACAGCTTATAAAAAGCTCCTTAATAACGTCAAGCTGATTTTTAGTAAAGCTGTAAAAGGAATCAATGTAAACGTTTACACCTTTTAAATATTCCTTACATTCTTTAGTTTTTAGTATGTCAGCAAGGCTTGAAAGATCATTCAAATTATCGCTGAATTTACCGTCAAGCACCTTTTCATAGGCAGACCAAACTACCAAAATATCTTTTAGCTTATTTTTAAAGCGGGCATTGGTTTCATCTCCACTTTGAATTTCCCCGTCAATATAATCAATCGCTGATTGAATTTTTTCATTTGTAACGCTATAAGCTTTTAGCTCGCCAATGGCGCTCAAAAATAGCTTTACACAGCTTTTTTCACGACCCTCTTCAATCTTGTACTCAGTAAGAATAGAGCCACATTCACAAAGAGCGCGATACATGGCGAGGTTTTTTCCGCTTTGGCTTATGTAATTGTATTTAAGTCCACCGAATTCTCTGAATATCTTATTTGCAAATCGCGTAAAGTTGGTAGCCTCGCAGTAATACTGACTTGAAGCAGGAAGAAGTGTAGCAATCTCTCTTTCGCTGATTACAGTTTGCTGTTCAGGAACAAGCAAAACTACCTGCTTTTTATTTTCAGTATCATTCTTTATTCTTTCAAGAATTTCGGTGCTTTTTCCGCAGCCCTCATTACCGAAAAGAAAATTAATCATCTGAATTTCCCCCGTCATTTATCTCTGAATATTTCTCTCTGTTTTCATATATGTCAACGTTTCTTGCTATAACTCCGCGGCCACGCCAAGCAAAAGGACGAGCAGAGAATTCCTCATCGCTAAGACTCTCAAGCGTTTTTTTGTCAAGAAGCGTAATCACGTCGTTTCTAAAAAAGTCAATAGGCGTTAAAGTGGCATTTTTTGTATAAGGGCAAACGTTTTGACATACGTCGCAGCCCCAAATGCTTCCGTTTTGAAGCATGAGCTTAATTTCATCATGGGTTAAATCGTTTTTCTTCTGAGTAATAGCGGAAAGACATTCGGTTTTAGGCTTTCCGTTTTCTCCAATACAGCCACAGGGGCAAGCATTTTGACATTTTTTACAATGTAAGCACTCCGTAACCCCTTTGTTGGGCGCATATTCAAGACCAAGCTCACTATCTGTCAAATCAGTAACACATTCCGCTAAAAAAACAAATGAAGAATATTTTTCGTTTATAAGAAGTCCGTTATCTCCAATAAAACCAAGTCCGCTTATACATGAAGCGTGCACCTCATCAATAGGGGAGTGGTCGGCAAAAAGACAGAATTTTCCCTGTGGATATTTTTCCTTAACGTAATCGTTAAGCTCTTTTTTTAGTATTTCAACGTATCTGTGATAGTCAGGAGTAGAAGCGTAAACCGTTAAATTCACAGGCGTATGCTCGCTTCTGTACGGAATTAAGAAAACAATAGCGTTGTCATCTATGCTAAAACCGTTCTTTTCCAAAAGATATCCCTTTAAAATTTTGCAGCTCTTTAACGGAATAAGAGAATAAAATTCAATTCCGTGTTTTATGAAAAATTCCTTCATTTTGCACCATCCTAAACAGTTATAATTCAATTATAATATCTTTTCAGATTAAAGTCAACAACTTAATGTCTTAACGTTAGTACATTAGAAAAATTTCAATTATAAAAAAATGGAAATTACACTTGCAATAAATATTTTTATATGCTAAAATTATTATGTATAATTATCTTTTATTTTTTTAGGGGGAAATATGGCTAAGGAATACAATGAGCAAAGTATATACGCATTAACAGGCGCAGACCGTGTAAGAAAAAGACCTGCGGTAATTTTCGGCTCAGATGGACTTGAAGGCTGCGAGCATTCATTTTTTGAAATTTTATCTAACTCCATAGACGAAGCAAGAGAAGGCTACGGTAAGGAAATTACAGTAACCGTATATCAAGACAGAACAATCGAGGTTGACGACCGCGGACGTGGCGTTCCACTTGATTTTAACAAAAAGGAAAACCGCTATAACTGGGAGCTTGTATATTGCGAGCTTTACGCAGGCGGCAAGTACGAAAACAACGATGGCGGCGCATACAAATATTCTCTTGGCTTAAACGGTCTTGGTGCATGCGCAACACAGTATTCATCTGAATTTATGGACGTTTATTCCTACAAAAAGGACACCCTCTACGAAATTCACTTTGAAAAAGGAGCTCCTACAACCGATCTCAAGGTGCGTCCTTTAGAGGGCAAGGAAAGACGTACAGGCACGTTAACACGTTGGCGTCCTGACCTTGAGGTGTTTACCGACATCGCAATTACAAGAGAGCATTTTTTAGACGTTTTACATAGACAAGCAGTAGTTAATAAGGGACTTAAATTAGTTCTTAATTATCAAATGCCAAACGGCAAGTTTGAGAAAACCGAATTCTTTTACGAAAACGGTATTACCGACTATCTAAATGAAATTGTAGGTGCAAACGCTAAAACTGCCCCTGTTTACTGGGAAATGGAGGATAAGGGTAGAGACAGAGAGGACAAAGAGGATTACGAGTTTAAGGCGCAAATCTGCTTCTGTGTTTCCAACACTGTGAATATGACCGAATATTTCCACAACTCCAGCTTCTTGGAGCATGGAGGCTCTCCGGATAAAGCAGTAAGAAAAGCATTTGTTAACGAGCTTGATAAGTATATCAAGGACAACAAAAAGTATCAAAAGGGCGAAAGCAAAATCAGCTTTACCGATATTCAGGAATGCTTAGTTGTTGTAATCAATAGCTTCTCAACCCAAACCTCATACGAAAACCAAACAAAGAAATCAATTACCAATAAGTTCATTGAGGACTCACTTTGCGAGTTTATTAGATCCAAGCTTGAAATCTACTTTACAGAGCATAGCACCGAGGCTGAAATTTTCGCAAACCAAGCTCTTATCAACAAAAGAGCAAGAGAAAAAGCAGAAACAACCAAGCTTGATATTAAGAAAAAGCTTGCTACCTCAAGCGATTTTACAGCAAGAGTAGAGAAGTTCGTTTCATGCCGTTCCAAGGATGAAAACAAAAGAGAGCTTTACATAGTTGAGGGAGATTCTGCTCTTACGTCCTGTAAATTAGGCAGAGATGCTGAATTCCAAGCAATCATCCCTGTAAGAGGTAAAACTCTTAACTGTCTAAAAAGCTCCTATGAAAAGATTTTCAAGAGCGATATCATTATTGACCTACTTAAGGTTATCGGTTGTGGCGTTGAGGTTAAAACCAAGTCGAAGGACGATATGATGCCATTTAAGCTTGAAAACCTAAAATGGCGTAGAATTATTATCTGTACCGATGCCGATGAGGATGGATTCCAAATCAGAACACTTATTTTAACAATGTTCTACCGCCTCTTACCAACTCTTATTCAAGAGGGAAAAATCTTTATTGCCGAATCTCCACTTTATGAAATTACAAGCGGCAAGGATGAAATTCAGTTCGCATATAACGAAACTGAAAAAGCAGAAATTCTTGAAAAGCTTCAAGGCAAAAAGTACACAATTCAGCGTTCAAAGGGTCTTGGCGAAAACGAGCCTGACATGATGTGGCAAACCACAATGAACCCTGAAACCAGAAGACTTATCCAGGTTAGCCCTGCTGATGAATACGAAACACAAAAAATGTTTGAAACCTTGCTTGGCGATGATATTATAGCAAGAAAAGCATTTATCGCAGAAAACGGTTCAAGATACATGGATCTTGCAGATATTTAAGACATGGAAAATCAAGACAAGATATTTATGCTTGAAGCATTAAAGGAAGCTAATATTGCCTCCGCCGAGGATGAAGTCCCTGTAGGTGCGGTAATCGTGCGTAATGGCGAAATATTAGTAAAAGCCCATAACACACGAGAAAAGGACAAAAACGCTCTCTATCACGCTGAAATAAAGGCGATAAACGAAGCCTGTAAAATTCTTGGCGGTTGGCGTCTTGTTGGTTGTACTCTCTACGTTACCTTAGAGCCATGCCCAATGTGCGCAGGAGCAATTATCAACTCCCGCATAGAAAGAGTAGTCTACGGCGCTCCCGACCATAAGGCAGGAGCCTTCGGCACAATGATAAACCTAACCGACTACCCCCTTTTCAAGCCACAAATCACATCAGGCATCCTCTCCGATGAATGCTCAGGGATCCTTTCAAGCTTTTTTAAAAACAAACGATAAACAAAAAGCGAATGTCAAACGACATTCGCTTTTAAAATTTATTTTTTCAAGCTCTTAACAAACGCCTCAATTTTTTCAAGCGCCAAAGTTAAATGTTTCATAGAATAAGCATAGGAAATTCTTGCATATCCTTCGCCACACTCACCAAATGCAGTACCTGGCACAATAGCGCAGTTATGCTCATGTAAAAGCCTTTGCGCAAACTCCTCACTGCTTAGACCAAACTGACCAATATTAGGATATAGATAGAACGCGCCCTCTGCCTCAAAGCATTCAATACCGATTCTCTTAAAGCCCTCAAGTAAGAATACGCGTCTGCGATTATATTCCGCACGCATAATCTCCACATCCTCATCACCATTGCGTAAAGCCTCAACTGCCGCAAACTGTGATACGGTAGGAGCGCACATAATTGCAAATTGATGTATCTTTAGCATTTGCTCTGCAAGCGTTTGTGGAGCACAGATGTATCCCATTCTCCAGCCTGTCATAGCGTAAGCCTTAGAAAATCCGCTTGCAATAATAGTTCTTTCCTTCATTCCATCTATCTGAGCAATGGAAACGTGCTTTCTTCCGTAGGTAAGCTCCGCATAAATTTCATCAGATAAAATAGCAATATTAGTCCCTCTTAAAACCTCAGCAATTTCCTCTAATTCCTCGCGTGTCAAAATTGCACCCGTAGGATTATTAGGGAAGGGAAGAACTAAAAGCTTTGTTTTTGGTGAAATAGCATTTTTTACTTCTTGCGCGGTTAACTTAAATTTGTTTTCCGCCTTAGTATTAATTTTAATAACCTTAGCCCCAAGCATAGTAGCTATAGGCTCATAGCATACAAATGATGGACAAGGCAAAATAACCTCATCTCCAGGCTCAAGTAAAGCTCTCATAGCAATGTCAATAGCCTCACTACCGCCAACGGTAATAATAACCTCATTCTTAGGATTGTAGTCAAGCTCAAAGCGACGCTTCATATATCTTGAAACCTCACTTCTTAGGTCCACTGTACCTGCATTAGATGTGTAATATGTCTTTCCCTTCTCAAGACTTTCAATAGCAGCCTCTCTTATATGCCAAGGTGTAATAAAGTCAGGCTCTCCAATAGTAAGTGAAATAACATCCTTCATATCAGCAAGCATATCGAAAAATCTTCGTATGCCTGATGGCTTTAAATCACAAACAGTTTTCGAGAGCATTTTCTCGTAATTAATCATATGTTGCCTCTTTCGTCAATGTGCGCAGGACCATAAATAACGCCCTTGTCCTTGTATTTTCTTAAAACAAAGTGAGTAGCAGTAGCTGTAACATACTCAATAGTAGCAAGCTTCTGCGCCACGAAATAGGCGACCTCCTTCATAGTTTTACCCTCAATAATAAGCGCGAGGTCAAATCCACCTGACATTAAGTAAAGAGATTGCACCTCAGGATAGTTGTAAATCTTTTCTGCAATTTTGTCAAAGCCACGGTCTCTTTGTGGCATAACCTTAACCTCAATTAAAGCGCTAACGTACTCTCTGTCAGTCTTGTCCCAGTCAACAATAGTCTTATATCCAAGGATAACTCCATCCTTTTCGTACTTTTCAATTATATTCTTAATTTCGCCAACCTCTTTATCAAGCATAACAGCAAGCTGCTCAGCAGTTAAGGTTGCATCATCTTCAATTAACTTTAAAATCTTATCCATAATAAGCTCCTTAAAATAAAAGTTATTTTTAATATATCATAAAAAAATATGTATGTCAATTATTTTACCTAACTAAATTATATAATCTTGCAAAATCTACTAATATTTGCTATAATAGAAGCAGAAAACAACCGAAAAGGAGAATATATATGCTAACACAAAAAAATCCTGTATTAACAGGCTTCCATCCCGACCCTTGTATTTTAAGAGTAAATGATGACTATTTCTTGGCTACGTCCACGTTCCAATGGTTTCCAGGCGTTCAGCTTTATCATTCAAAGGATTTAGTAAACTGGCAGGAAATCAAATCCCCATTAAACCGCCTATCTCAGCTTGATATGCACGGCAATCCAAACTCAGGCGGAATTTGGGCGCCTTGCCTTTCATACGATAAAGGCACCTATTACCTTATCTATACCAACGTTAAAAACTTCCACGGTATTTTCAAGGATACGCACAACTACTTAGTAACCACAACCGATATTTTCTCAGGAAATTGGAGCGAGCCAATTTACCTAAATTCAAGCGGATTTGACCCATCACTTTTCCATGATGACGACGGAAAAAAATACCTTGTAAATATGCGTTGGGATCACCGTATGGAATTCCACGATTTTGAAGGCATCTTAATTCAAGAATACTCCGAAAAGGAACAAAAATTAGTAGGCGAGGTAAAAAACATATTTAAGGGCACGTCAGTAGGCGCAACCGAAGCACCTCACTTATATAAGCTAAACGGCTATTACTACCTAATGGTAGCCGAGGGTGGCACAATGTACAACCACGGAATTAGAATGGCGCGCTCAAAGAACGTTATGGGACCTTATGAATACGACCCTAAGCCACTTTTAACTACACGTAATAATCCCGAACAGCCTATGCAAAGAACAGGCCACGGCTCCTTAGTTATTACACAAAACGGTCAAATGTTCGTAGCATACCTCTGCGGCAGACCAATTACCGAAAAATCAAGATGCACCTTAGGCAGAGAAACCTGTATATGTGAGGTAGTATGGGATGAGAACGGATGGCTTCGCTTAAAGGACGGCGGAGAAGTGCCACCAAAGGAATACTCAGTTGATCTACCGGAGTACAAATTTGATACGCTCCCCGCAAAGGATACCTTTAATATTAAAGAGCTTCCACCACATCTTAATACGTTAAGAATTCCATTAGACGAAATCGGCTCACTAACCGCAAGAGAGGGCTTCCTTCGCCTTTACGGTAATGAATCAATTACGTCATGGAATAGACAGTCAATGGTAGCAAGACGCTTACAGCACCACAACGCCGAAGCAACCGTAAAAATGGAATTCCACCCACAAACGTTCCAACAAATGGCAGGACTTGCAGTCTTTTACGATACGTACAATTTCTATTATCTCTATATGTCAACTAACGAAATGGGACATAACGTTTTAAGAATGTGCGTACGCGACGGACTTAAATTTTCAAATCCAATAAACGGAGCAATCAATATAGGCGACCATAGTGAAATTTATCTAAGAGCAAGCATTAAAAACTTAAAGTTAAATTTCTACTATTCATTTGATAACGTAAGCTACCACTCCGCAGGCGGCGACCTTAATATCGCCAGCCTTTCCGATGAAGCATATGGCGAAATCGGACACGAGGGACATACTGGCACGTTCATCGCTATGGCTTGCCAAGACCTAACAGGCAACCATAATTACGCCGACTTTGAATATATTGAATACAAAGCAAAATAAAAAATGCTACTGCGAAAATCGCAGTAGCATTTTTATGTTAATTACTCAATACCCTTGATATTTTTAATTATCGCAAATGGATATACAAAAATTGATACCACAAGACCTAATGCAATTGCTAAAATTCCGCAAATAGCAGCGAGAATAAAGCCTAAAATCCAGAATAAAAGCTTAACAGTTAAGAACCAAATAATACCGTCAAGGTCAAGCTCAAAAATCAAGCCCGGCATTTTAACGAATCCCCAGCTAAATATCTCAAGAACCATATCGCCAATAAAGTTGTTGTCTAAAATTAAGCATGAAATGAGAGTATATGCTAAAACACCAAATACAATCCATGCAAGCAAGTTAGTGGAGTTGTTTGATTTAGTAAAGTTTACAATTCCAATAACAATCGCGATAACAGCAGCTAAGCCGCCCCAAACAAAAGAATGAATTCTTCTTACCATTGTTGTTTCTCCTTAAAATGTAATTTTGTCGCCTATATAAGCTATAATTGTTTCCTCAGTAACCTTGTCCTTATTTTCAATGAAAACAGGAATTAGCTTATCGTAATCATCAAGAATTTGCTCAATGTCATTTTCATCAACTTTAACACTGATTGTTATCTTGTTAGCTGATTTTACGTCGCTTTCAAAGTCATCATATACTTCCTCTTGAACAAAAATCATAGGAACACTAATCTTATGCTCAATGTATTTTTCTTCTGTGGCATCATATGAGTAAACGTACTGTGTTCTAAACTCAATATCAAAGCGTCTTGAAGCAGCTTTTGTTAAAAAAGATACACCCATGTTCTTTGTTTCCCAAGCAGATGAAGAACCGTTTATATAAACCTCAGCAGCGTTTTTACCCTCAGCCTCTTTGTATTTAATAGAGTTGATTCCACTAATATCATTTAAATTGAACCATAATGTGTTGAATGTAATAGCAGAAAGTGTTTCTTGAACCTCATAGCCTAAAAGCTTACCTGTATTTACGTCGTAAAGCTCATTGATATATCCTGTAAAGCCAATCATACCGCTTGCTTTATTACCTACAACAGACATGTAATCCTCTGTAATGTAAAATTCAGCACAGCTTGATAATCCAACACCCTCATATGTTAAAAATTCATAAATAGAGCCGCTTACACTTCCGTCGTTATCTCTTTCAATAGAGAACATTGCGCGTCTTATACCTAAATACTTAATAGCAAACTCATAAGAATTTTCAGTAATCTTGTAGCTAAGAGCATTAGCGTCGCCTAACTGAATTCTTACGTTTCTTTCGCTTGTTTCAATATCCATAGCTAAAGCAATTTGAACTGTTTGCTCTCCTAAAACAGGAAGAGTAGTAGTATAGTCAACAATATAAGAAATAATTTCGCCGTCAAAGTCGATTGTAATATTGTAAATTCCACTTTCAAATGTATGATGCGCAGTATCTGCTGGATTACTGTCAAAGTAATTGTTAAATGCAGAAATTGAAGCTGCGGAAACACCCTCAATAACAGTTAAAACGTTAAAGAATATCTTTGATTGCTCAAGATTATCAAGCACCATGTGATATTGCTCTCCGTAGCCGTACGTAACGTCGGAAACATTTATAAACCCGTTTGTATAGTCGCTTACGATGTCATCGCTATCTACTAAATTTGCGCTGTAATCAACAAGCATAGTTTCTGGGAAAAAGCTATATGGATTTAAGTTATATCCGTTAAGTAGTGCAGCAAGAAACGCTTTTGCATCAACAATAGTATTCCAAATAGCAAAATATTCTGTATTTTTTGTAATAGCTTTGTTAAAATCCACGCTATTGTTGCCGTTAACGTCTGTGCACCAACCCATAAACTTGTGCCCCTCATATGTAGGCTCCTCTGGTAATACTGCCAAAGCTCCGTATTCCACAACCTGTGATTCAACTGCGCTACCGCCGTTTGAGTTAAACGTAACGGTATATTTTTGCTTTACCTTAGTAACAACAGCATAATAAGTTGTGTCATCAGAAAATGCAGGAATAGAGCTTAATACCTCACCATTGTTAGATGCGCTCCAACCCTCAACTGTGTAATCCCATTCAGCAGTATCAGCCTTTGTGTATGTGTATGATGGATATTCTCCCTCAAGCACAGTATCAACCTTTAACTGATTTCCGTTTCCATCAACCCAAGTAACTGTGTACGTAACAGGTTTAGGAACAGTATCTGTATCTGTATCACTGCTCACACTTGTGTCAGTGTCGCTGCTTGTATCTGTGTTTACGTTTGAGTTAGTGTCTGTGTCAGTAGAACTACCGCCACAAGCTACACAAAATGCAAGTACAGCAAGCATAAAAACTAATAAAAGTAATTTTTTCATATCATTCTCCTTAAAATTGATATTTTTATTTTAGTACAAATATTTACTAAAGTCAATATATATAGTAAAAATATTTACTAAAAAATAATAGTAAACTTATTTACTTGATATAATGTCAAAAAACATGGTCGAGGTTTAAATATGAAATATATTAGACGTATTCGTGACCTTCGTGAGGATAATGACAAAACACAAAAAGAAATAGCCGAGCTTTTGGGTACATCACAAACAATGTATGCAAGATACGAAAGAGGAGCAAATGATCTTCCTATACGACATTTAATTAAGCTTTGTGAGATTTATAATGTTTCTGCAGATTACATATTAGGATTAGCTGATAAATAAACAAATTTTCCTTTAAAGCATATTATGTATTAGAGGCTTGCCTCTAATCTAAGTATAAAGGAAATATTATGTGTAACAATACAAACGAAAATAGAAACGTAATCTTTGACTGTCAATGCCCATACAGAGATACCTGTCAACGTTACGGTTATAGAGAAAACTATAACCAAACTCAAAGACAAACACAAAGAAGCTGCGAAAACAGAGAAAGCAGAGAATACAGAGGAAGATCATGCACTTCATGTAGCCTTTGTAACATCTTTCGACGTAACTGCAACTAAAATAATCTAAAATGTACTGACAAGCACACGCTTGTCAGTATTTTTTATATTGCTATTTCAATCTTAATGTGCTAAAATACACGTATCAACCTTAAAGGAGAAACTATGAGCAAATTTTCGCCGTTAGAATTAAGAAAAAGATTGTATGAGAATATAACACCGCAGCTTCGTTGGAATGGCGTAGATAACCTAATAAGTCATAAAGAAAAATGCAGAGAAAAGCTTAAAGAGCTTTTAGGATGGGACACTTTCAAGGAGTGCGACCATGATTTGCAAATCTTAAAAGAGGACACGGTAAACGGATATAAGCATATCCATTTTATAGTCCAAACTGAAGAAGGCTACTATGCAAATTGCCACCTTCTTTTACCAAATAATATAGAAGGTAAAAAGCCTCTTTGTGTAGGTCTTCAAGGACACGTAAGCGGAGCGCACCTAAGCTTAGGACAGTATAAGTATAGCTATGATGAGGTGTATTTAGCTGAACAGCATTCCGATTTTTGTATCCAAGCCGTTAATAACGGATATATAGGTCTTGCTATCGAGCAAAGAGCCTTTGGTGATAACACGGGCGAAGAAGAACCGGGCGGATGCCATTGCCACTATAACGCCGCCCAAGCACTGCTTTTAGGCAGAACACTTATCGGCGAGCGTGTATGGGATATTATGCAAGTAACAAAAGCCGTAAAAGAAAAATTTAGCCACATAATCACAATGAAAAACTCTGTTATAATAGGCGAGTCCGGCGGTGGCACAGCTACATATTATTCCGCATGCCTTATTGACGATTTTGATATCTATGTACCGGGAGTTGCAATATGCTCATTTAAGGACTCAATAATTGACATTGAGCATTGTCCTTGCAACTATATTCCAAATATAGCAAAATACTTTGATATGGGCGATATGGCATCAATGATAGCGCCTAAAAAACTAATAGTTGAAAGCGCAATAAATGATAGATGGTTCCCGATAGATGGCGCTAAAAAGGCATACCGTGAAATAGAAAGAATTTATAAAGCCCAAAATGCAGAAAACAACTGCACAATGGTAATAGGTGAGGGAGAGCACCGCACCTATCCCGAATTAGTATGGGAACAAATCCACAAAATGAAAAATAATTAAAGAGGTATATTATGAAGGATGAGTTAAAGGAATTAAGAATAGTAGATAACTTCTACCAAACGTCAGCGTTTTACCCAATGCCAACAATTTTAGTAGGTACAGTAAGTGAAAACGGACAAACTAACTTAGGCGCATATTCACTCTGCTTCCCATACTATGTAGCAGGCAAGGACTATTACGCTATGATTTTAGAATGTAGAAATAGCTCCAACACCGCCCAAAATATACTCCGCACAAAGAAATGCACACTTAACTTTATTACAGACGATAAAAAATACTTTAAGGAAGCAGTAAGACTTGGCTTCCCAGGTGAAACCACCGAGGAAAAAATGAAAAATTGCATTTTCACCTTAAAGGATAGCACCTTAGGTAGCGACAGACCTCAAATCGTAGAGGAAAGCTATCAAGTATTTGAATGTACATGGGATGATAGCCTTGAAAACGCCTTTGAGGACAAAGCGGGCGAGCTTGAAGGCTATGAGCCACCATATAGAAGCTTCAACGGAATTACAAGTAAATTCGGCGCTCACTTCATTTTAAAGATTGACAAAATCTTAATGAAGGAAAAGTATCATAACGCAATAGTAAATGGTGTCAAGAATAATAACTTCCCAAGCGTGCCTGTTGACTACGGCTACCGCGATAGCACAAATTTCTGGTATACAAAATTCAAAAAGCCAATTAGTGAAAAAATCCCTGAGAAGAATAACGGCGACGTAAAGTCCGTAATCTATGCCGCCGAAAGAATAGACCCCGATGTGAAATTCACAAATGAAGCATGCGCTAAGCTAACAAAAATCCCAAGAGTATTCCTAAAAGCGGCACTTACCCAAATGGTAAATATCGCAAAGGAAGAGGGAATCTCTCTAATTGATGAAAAAGCATTAGAAATCATTAACGATAAGCGCAGAAAAGAGAAGAAATAATCTCTCTCAAAAAAACAAAGCAAAAAGCCTTCCCCTTCGTGGGGAAGGTGTCAGCTATGCTGACGGATGAGGTGGAAAGAGAGCAAAAACGCTAAATAACCTTAACATATTCTGCTTTTTAAAAATACTGCATAAAAATAATTTAAAAATCTCAAAATAATACTTGACAAACAGTATAAAGTGTGCTAAAATACATAGGCAAAAAACAAAACCGACATATTGGGATGTAGCCAAGCGGTAAGGCACCAGACTTTGACTCTGGCATTTCGATGGTTCGAACCCATCCATCCCAGCCAAGTTGAACCTAATTTGAACCACTCGGTTTAAGTTAGGTTTTTCTCTTTATATTGGCTAAATGCTTTTGTTATATAACGGATTTTAGACAGGGTTTTTGCCCTGTTTTTTTCTTTGCTTAAGTCTTTGCTTTAATGTGATAAAAGTCCTTTGAAAGTTGCTTTTATGCCGTGAAAGACGATTGACAAGAGTAGGGAGTGTGGTAGGCTATTTCAGCCGAAAGGCAAACGAAACCCCTCGGGGTTGATGTCTTGGCTCTTTTACGCCTTACATCCACACTCCCGAGAGGCTCTTGTCAATTGTACCATGGAATAAATGCAACTTTTATTCCTTTCAAATATACATTTCTATTTTGTATCCGAAATCATTTGTTTTAGAAAAGCAAAAGCCCTGACTTTTGTCAGGACTTATACTACTATTTGGGGTGTTAAAATAAATCTTTAATGTATCATCAAACATTTCAATTTCTTTTATGAGTATTGATACAAATGCTTTAGCTTCTAATTTAAGAGTTTCTTTAAAGTATTCTCTTATATCGCTTTCTGTAAGTGCTATTTCTACCTTTGCATTTTCAATCAGAAGCTCTTTTTCTATATCTTCTAATTTGTTTTCAAGCTCGTGTAATCTTTTGTTAGTGGTATTTGAAATTATACCGTTTTCAATTGCTTTCATAATATTGTCAAGTGATTTTTCAATTTGCTTCTTTTCATTTAAAAGCATTGATAATACAGCATTTTCTCTTGAATTGCTTTCTTGTGCTTTCAATATGCTATCAACAATTAAATTCATAATTTCAGGCTTGTTTAATTCTGTTTCCAAGATTGTAAGAATAAGCGTTTCAAAATCATTTTTCTTAACTATTGACTTTGTGCAGCCATTTGCTCTTTTTCTGCCAAAGCATTTATAGTAATGACAGGTTTTGCCAGACCTTGCTGTGCCTGTTTCAGCTGTAACTGTACTACCACAGTAGCCACATTTTAATTTATGACGGAGTAAATAGTCAATCTTTTCACTTTTTGTTCCGTATTTATTTGCTACGATTTTCTTATGTACTCTATCAAATATATTTTGAGGTACAATTCTTGGGTACATATCGGTAAATACTTCGTTTTTGAATCTGTATATACCTGCGTATTTTTCATTTTTAAGCATATTATAAACGGTGTTTCTTAGAAATTCCTTGCCTTTGTAATATACACCTCTTTCTGTTAAGACTTTGATTATATCTTTTACAGCTACGTCGTATGAATATTGCTCATAAATGTATCGTACAATTTCGGCTTCTTCTTCATTTATGACAACTTTTTTATTTACAATTTTGTAGCCATAAAGCAGATTTCCACCTGTAAAATTGCCCTTTAATCTTGTTTCATTCATACCACGCTTCACTTTTTGTGAAAGTTCAGCAGAGTAATACTCAGCATATCCTTCAAACATTGATTCCATAATGATAGCTTCAGGTGTATCAGGTAAATATTCTGTTGCTGATTTCAATCTTACACCATTATCTTTTAATGTTTTCTTATGAATTGCTGTTTCGTATTTGTTTCTTGAAAATCGGTCAAATTTGTAAACTAATACATAGTCCCAATTTCCGTTTGCACTGTCTTTTAACATTTGCTGAAATGCAGGGCGATTGTCATTTGTCCTGTCATAGCTCTGTCAATGTATGTATTAACTATTACTATGTTATTGTTTTTAGCATAGTCAGTACATACTCTTAACTGTCCGTCAATTGACTGCTCAGTTTGATTTTCACTTGAATAACGAGCATAAATTACAGCTGTTTTCAACTGATTTGATTGTGATTTTTTCTTTTCCATTTTTGATTTCTCCTTTTTAATTTTCTTTAATTTGTCTTTCGACAGGAAAAACCAAAAACGGAATTGGCAGAGATGTCAAGGAAACAGAAAATAAATTGTATAACTGTTATTCTTCTTGCATTTATGCACAATATATTTTCCCTTGACAGAAATGACAATTTCGTTTACACCCACCGGGCGAAAGACAAATTAAAATGTGATGTGTTAAGCATAGGCTTTAACCTCATTTCTTTGAATTTTTAACTAACTCCGTTATTCTCTCTAACAGAGTAAAATATAGCTGACTTTCGTTTTTCAAAAGCTCGGCTATGTTTTCTTTTCCAATAGCATCAATTTTGATTTCATTGCTCAATGTAACGCTCCTTTCGATTTTTTGTTATCTCTATTTTACGATAGGTAAGCACTTCGATTCAATATTTCTTGTTCACATAAAAACCTCTATTTTCCCAACTGTCGCAATATACGGACACCCTAAGATTGACAAGTATATTAAAATGCGTTAAATTATATACAGGTGGTGAGGAAATGAAAAGTATTGAAGAAATACGAAAGGAATTGCGTGGAATTCAGCATTATTACAGGAATAAAGACACGTTTGATAGCTCTATTGCACTTTTAGGAAAACCGTCATTTTATGACACTACGGAAATGTACGAAAGGTATATTGTAAATGCTCCTAAACGGTTGCAAGATGTTTACGAGGACTTATACAGACAAGGCAAAGCACAAAAGATAGTAGCTATTGAATGGCACGTAACCGAGAAATATATACAGATACTAAACAAAAGGCTTATACTGTATTTTCAAAACGTTTTAGAGTGATATTTATATCAAGACAAGCACACGTCTAAAAACGCAACACCTCGTTTTATTACTGATTACCCCAACTAAAAATGGGTTCGCCTGAGCAAAAAAGAAAACTCTCCTTTCGGAGAGCTTAAAAATATACAAACTATACGAATAAGGCGTTAGCGAGAAAGTGGGTGTTTTCGCAAGCGGCTTAGCGCGAAACCCCACTTCGCTCGCCTTCGTATTTGTTTTTTAACTCGTGGGAGCGTTTTTGACGTGAGCTTTTAGTTTGTCAGTTTGCTTTGTTTTTTGTAGGGCGTGTGCTTGTCTGCCGAGCGAAGCGAGGCACTTGTTCAAGACAAGCACACGCCCTGTTTACACGTTTCACACAAACATTGACTTAATGTTTTCTAATCATTACTCTTATATTTAGCATATTTTTCAAGTTTTTGCAAAATTTCTTGAAATTCAGGTGTGTTATTTACAAAAGTAAAGCACTTATCACTCATTCCATCTATTGATGTAAGACAGGTGTTTCTTGGATTGCTTGTAGTTACATATTCTCGTTTAAAATCAAGTTTATCTACAAAAAGAGAGGTATGCGGTGAATCTTGCAATGTATTAAACATAATTGAATAATCTGCCATTTTATTAAGATTTTCTAAGGTCTTTTCTTCGTTTTCAAGTTTCGCATATTCTCTTGCTATCCAAGAATGCAGCACGGACATTTTTACACAAAAGAAACCATAGTCCTCCTTGTAGAAAACTATTTTTATAATATTAGTACAATCTTCAAGAATTTTAATTTTTTCTTCTATTGATGTATTTGCCTGTCTTGTAGCTCTATTCATCAAGCTTTCGATAAAAAGGTCAAGATATGCAAAGGTATTTTGTTGGCGTTGCTTTTCACCTTCGTCACCCTTCAAAATTATGCCTAAAAGTTGCTCTCTGCTTGTAACCATAGTTCCTGACATATTAGCATATTCTTTTGCTTTTTCTATATCTTTCTTGCGAAAATAAGTAAAACAAAGGGTTTGTATTGCACTTGTTCTTGAATTTATATCTGTGCTTGACAACAAGGATTCTGCTATATTTATCAGCAAAGGAAATTTTTCCTGTTTTTGCTTTTCATCAAATCCTTGTGTGCAACGTTCATCAAGCATATACATATAATAAACCTTGACTGTTTCATTGTTTGGAAACTCTGAATATGCCTTTTCCCAAAGCTCATATGCTTCCTGACATTTTCCAACCATTAGAAATTCGTGGCTTTCTTTTTTGTATTTTTCGATTTTTTCTTGTATTCGTTCTTCTTGCAGTCCCAATAAATTATCAACTGTTGTGTCAAAAAACAATGCTATTTTAGGCAACAAGGTTATATCGGGATATCCTTCGCCTCTTTCCCATTTTCCTATCGATTGAGCAGAAATATATAAATGCTTTGCAAGAGCCTCTTGTGTTATTCCTTTTTCTATGCGTAATTTTTTAAGCATATCCTTTAATGTGATTTCCATTTTGTTCTCCTTTGAGATATTATTTGACAAGCGCTTATCTACTTTTATTATAATTCACATTTTACACATTTTCAAGAACTGTTAGGTTGTATTTTAGTTGTATTTTACAACCGAATATATATGATGATAGTAATTAAACATACTAAAAGAAGTAATTAAATTCTAAAATTATGGCTATAATTAAAGTAATGATAGCCTTCTCCGTAATTTTTTTACGGAAAAGTGTTGAATTTGCTTTACAATCGTGTTATAATGTCAATGAAAATCTATAAAAATCGTGGAGGAACTGTAATGATTAGAAAATTTGAAGTCAAGAATTATAAGAATTTTAAAGATACTTTAAGTATTGATTTTACAAATGTTCACGATTATCAATATAACGAATATTGTGTAAAAAATGGTCTCATTAACAAAATGATAATTTACGGCAAAAATGCTGTAGGAAAGAGTAATTTAGGTATCGCCCTATATGATATCGCTATGGATGTTCACCTCTCGAGAAATCCATACAACTATAAAAACGATAGAATGCTTTTTAAAAATGCAGATGCAGAAGATGAAGAATTAGTAGAGTTTTATTATTCTTTTCAATTTGATGATGATATTGTTGATTATAGTTATAAGAAAAAGGACGTTACAGATATTGTAAGCGAATCATTGCACATAAATGATGAATTGATTTTCTCTTATAATACAATAACTGGCGAACAGGATTTTTCAAACACTATAAAAATCAATGCAAGTGATTTGAATTGGAACGATTTTATTGAAATTTCTGATGCTTCAGGGCCAGATTTTATAGAGTCGACCAAGCCCTCTGCATTGAGATATATTATCTACAATACTATTCAAAAAGAATCCTCTCTTATCACAAAATTATCTCAGTTCATAAAAGGAATGCGTTTCACTCCTTCACTTAATTCAATTTCGCCAAGACTTTTATTAAATGAATATTTCACGGATGAAGAAAGCTTGTTAAAATTTGAAAAATACCTCAACAATTATGGAGTAATGTGTAAACTCAAAATGATAGAGGGATTGGATGGAAAAAAAGACCTTTATTTTGATTATAAAAAGCCTTTATTGTTTAGTAGTAATCTATCAAGTGGAACTATTGCATTGACAAGATTTTACATTCAATACTTAAGCAGAGTAAAACCAACATTTGTTTTTATGGACGAGTTTGATGCTTTTTATCATTTTGAATTATCCGAAAAAATTATTTCATTGCTGGAAAATGAATTTGATTGTCAAGTAATATTAACCTCTCATAATACGAATTTATTAAGCAATTCAATTATGCGACCAGACTGTTTTATGATTTTGAGCAATGGAAAACTCACACCGATATGCGAAGCCACCAACAGAGAATTGCGTCAAGGACACAATCTTGAAAAATTGTACAAAAACGGTGAATTCGATGAGTAATGATGGACGTAACATTCTTTTAATTGTTGAAGGTGAAAAAGCTGAGGTGAGATTGTTCGAAAAAATCTTATCTCTTTTCCCTGAAATAAAGTTAAATCCCAACAACATACTCGTTTATAACACTAATATTTGGGTTTTGAACAAGAGTTTGGAATATGCTTTTGGCACAGATTGGTATAATTCCAAAGATATTGAATTTCTTGAATTTATAGAATCTAGATTTCCAGAGATTAAAGGAAAGAAAATAACTGACACATTTTTAGTGTTTGATTATGAAAGGCAGGATTTTAGATTCTGTGGTGACAAATTGGAAAAGATGTGTCAATTTTTCAACGACTCGGTGGAAAATGGGAAGTTGTACATCAATTATCCAATGATTGAGTCATACAAACATTTCAAATGCTCCGAGTTTCCTGATAACGATTATAGAGACAGAATTTGCAAAGTAGAAGACATAGCTGTATATAAAAATACAGTTGGTCAAGAAACTAAACATCAAGATATAAGAAAATTTTCACGAGCTATGTTTCAACAAATTACAATTCATAATATCAAAAAATCATCGTTCATTGTGTCAAACAAATATGATTTGAATGATTCCGAAATATTGGATTATTGCGAATACATAGATTTACAAGAAATTGCTAAAATGCAAAACGTACACTCCTCGGGAGCAGAACAGTTCATATATGTGTTGTGTACGTGTCTATTTTTTATTAGTGACTATAATAGGAATCTACTATATGATTAATGTTGTGGTTCAAATTACAAACAAAATGCTCAGCCAAAACAAGAGGACACCAAATCGGTGTCCTTTTTGTTTTGTTTTGGCTGGGATGGCGCTGGCTCGACCACTTTATGTTTGCTTTGCAAACATAAATATGGTTCGTTCTTTTGCCCTAAGGCGTTGTCTGCTTGCAAGGATAAGCCGTGGGCAAAAGCCTCGCCCATGGCGAGAACCCATCCGCATAGTTACTTTTTAAAAAGACTCCATCCATTCCAGATGATGTTAGCACTATACTGTATTGAGAGCATTCGCGTAAAAAACAGTCAACCAATGGTTAACAAAATATATCAACTATCTCTTTACATACCACTGAGCTCGTGCTATAATATGATTAGTTCCGGAGCAATAATTTCTTGGAGGTGTTTTGAATGTCAAATTTAAAAATAGGCGATAAAATCAGAACAAAAAGAAGAGAGCGCAATATGACTCAAGAAGAGCTTGCCAACAAGCTTTTTGTAAGCAAGGCAGCAGTAAGCAAGTGGGAGAATGAGGAAAGCTATCCTGATATAACTATGCTTCCTCAAATAGCACAGATATTTCATGTAACAATGGATGAGCTTTTCGATTACACTCTTGAAGAGAAGCCGTTAAGTATCGTTAACGAATATCATTTCGGGTTCTCACTTGATGTAGTAGATAGACAAATTTTAAATTATGGTATCGCTGAAGAATGCAAAGCTTACAAAGTCGGTGACACTTGGGAGATATGCGTTGATTTTGTATCTAATGAGGAAAATATCCCGTATATATTGCAAAAATACATTAAGCCGGGTGTACTTATTGACGGTTACAGTGTTAGACGAGCAGACGGAAAAGTTATAGATGATGATAAGCCGAATAAACATTATATATGCAGTGAAAAGGTTTGGGAATACAATCTTTCCAATAAAAAATATATGTGGTCTATGTTAAGAGAACAAATAGCTATGGGATTGATTGAAGGAGAGGAAGGCTTCTAACAATAAAGCAGAAAGACAGGGCTTCCCCTGTCTTTTCTTATTTCTCTGCAAGCTTTAATGCTTTTTCATAAAGAACTACAAATCTTTCGTCTGTGCGAACATCGTCAAACCAATGCCAATGTGTCATAGCCCTTCTTATGTCGCTTTTTATTCCAAAAAAAAGCCATAAATATGGATTCCAAGCCTTTGTTCCGTCCTGTAAATGAATGTACACAACATTTGAGCTATCGTTTTTATTTATCTTTGCATTTTCAAACAGCTCAGGTTTTCCTACATCCATAAGCTTTCCATCGGGGATTTCAATCCATTTTTCATATAATTCAAATGATTTTTCAAGATATTCAAAGCCTTCGTTGAGTTCGTTTGCTCCAATCAATGCACCACCTGTTTTTAAACAGAGTTCTGCATAAGCACCGAGCCAAGCTTCAGGTATCGTTCCGTCAAGTGAAATAGTTTCAAGCACTCGCATTTTGAATTTTGAAAGCTCGGCAGTTCTCATAGGACTTTCAAAAACAATTCCAAATCTGTCTTTTTCTCTTACATCATGATAACGCATACAATCTCTGCCCAAAAAATGCATTAAGCTAAGCAAATTATTTGCATTTGATTGATTTTGAAATTTTTCGTTTTCGCACCTTTGATAGTAACGTTCCTCTAATTTTTCGTTTTCGCAATCAGCAAATATTCGTGGGCTTCTGTATTTCCAATTCTCAAATTCTTCATCTGGGCATACTATATTCATGTAATGAATCGCACTTTGCCTTATCCATTCGTTTGTACATTCTTCCATTATTTTTTCGCAAATATGCTTCAAAAGTGGATATTCCTTTTCCCAATAGTCCTTAATTTCTACTATTGAGCCACCTAAAATTTCCATAATCACAAAATTTTGTGGATATTTTTTGTGATACGCCTTAGCCAATGATAAGCGTTCTTTATAATTTACTTTTCCGTATTTTTCTAAAAAGCTTTCTATATCGTTTTTAACACTAACCTCGTCATTTCCGATAAGCTCATCAACAGTAATTCCCAAAAAGTTAGCAATAGACGGAAGCAAAGTTATATCGGGATAGCCACCTCTTTCCCAATTTGATACAGCTTGTGGTGAAACATATAAAGCCTTTGCTTATTCCTCTTGTGTTAAATCAAGACGCTTTCTTTCTCTTGAAATAACTTCTGAAATTTTCAATTCTACCATAATAAAATCCTCCTGTATGATTAGAGGGAGTGCACACCTTCTGTCATTATGATAACATTGTTTTGTGTGATAGTCAATAACTTTGCACTTGAGTTTCGCTCAAACAATGTTTGAATTTTACAAACAACAATTAAACAGCGAGTGCCGAAAAATCAGCACTCGCCATTTGTTTTATTCAAAATTAAAACATTGCTTGACTTTTGAAACCAAAGCCTTAAATCTTTCTGTTCCCCTTATAGGATTTAGCCATTCCCAACCCTCAGATTCAGTTAAAATCTCATATAATTGTTCAAATCGCCACGGGTCAGTATGATTAGGCGATAAAAAAATCAAATCAAGAGTTGGACAATTGAACTTCAATTCCGTACCTGTAGGAATATTCCAATATTTAATGTATAAATCAATTGATTTTTCAAGAGCTTTAAAGCCTTCTTCTATTTCGCCTGACCCAACGAGTCCTCCTGCTAATCGCAAATATGCCCAAGCCCTTTCAGCAATCCAAGCATCTATTTCCTCGGACGGGTCTCTCAAAGCATCAATTATTTTTAAAATAATCTTCTGTCCTTCTGCACGAGATTTTGCATTTTTGTATGTTTTTGCATCTCTTTTACAAAAATCTCTACTAAAAATATCTATCAACCCATCTACTATATTCCATTGAATTTGCTCGTTATATTTTTCAATCTCATTACGATATTCATATCGTGAGGTAATAATGCTGGGTAAAGAAGTATAAAATCTATCACTTACATATTGTGTCCAATTTTCAAGTTTATCCTCATCCTCTACTCTAATCATTATTCTTATACAGCCTAAGCGATATTCTTTATCTTTAGAGTTATCGTTTTCAATAACAAATAAAGAATATTTTCTTAACGCTTCAATATTTTTCTTGGCACAATCAAAGCCCCTCCTATGATATAGACTACATAATTTCCATTGAAAGTACACATCCTTTGGAAAGCTTTTAATTGCTTCCGTAAGAGTTTTTTCAAACTTTTTGAAATCTTCGTCACTATATATATTTTCCTGTTCTTTGATTGTTTTCAAATATTCCTGTCGCTTATATTCTATTGTTGTTTCGTCTGTGCCAAAAAGCACATCAGTAGTTACACCAAAATAATTACCAATCAACGGAATAAGCTCCACATCAGGATATGCAAGGTCATTTTCCCATCTGCTAACCGATTGATAGGTTACATTCAAAACCTTTGCTAATTCCTCTTGCGTGATATTCTTTTCCTTTCGTAATCTCTTTATTACTTGTGAAATAGGCAATCTCATATTCTCACCTCAATATTAAATTCAAAGTGCACCTTGTACCTTTATTGTAATGCAAAACTACTGATATTTCAATAACTTATCACGCATAATCAACTAAATTGTTAAGTGAGTTTTTCGCAAATTGATAATACTGTGGTATTCGGTTCAATTTTCGCACATCCCGTTCAGCCAGAAAAAAGACCAACTCACTTGTGGGTTGGTCTTTTTTTGTTATATTCGCCTGCGGCGAGTTCTATGCACGACCTGCGTGATATTGCCTTCGGCAGTGATATGCGCTTCGCGCGTTGGAAGTTACAAGGGCGAATATAATATCACTGTGAGCAAATCGAACAATATCACTTTTTCGCAGAAAAAATATCACTCTGCTTTAGCAGAATATCACTTATTTCTTTACAAGCGATTTAATTTATGATATACTTTTTACGAGGTGATAACAATGTCAAACAGCATTTTAAGAGATAAATCCAAAGATTTTGCAAAGCAAATTGTTATTCTTTGCAGAAATATTAAAGCTAATCACAAAGAATCGGTTTTGACCAATCAACTCTTGCGTTCGGGAACATCCATCGGTGCAAACATACACGAGGCACAATACGCACAAGGTAAAAAGGATTTTATATCTAAATTGGAAATCGCACAAAAGGAATGCAACGAAACGGAATATTGGCTTGAATTACTGTTTGAAACAGGCTATATGACAGAGGCAGAATACAAGCCAATTCAAAGCGAGTGCGGTGCTATTCGCAGAATGTTAATTTCCTCTATAAATACCACTAAAGCAAATTTACAACAGGAGTGAAATGGTATGGCTATTTGGTACAAAGTTGAACATTCAAAATTGGGAATAAAAAACTTTATGGAATGCAATTGGCATTTCCACGATTTTAGTATTGAACGAGTTAGCCTTTTATCTAATGAAAATACAGTGGAAATTTTTTTAAGGTATGATGAATTGGAAGGCAGTGTTATTATTCGTTTTGTTAATGTTCATTCTATGAATGTAAATTTTAAGGTGGAGTTCGGTTCTTCTGAGGGCATTATGGGTAGTGTTTTACTTTTGACCGACAACAGTCGCTTATTATGGATTGCCGACGACTCTTGGGGCAATCAAAGTGCCCAACATATTGACGAGCTTAAAAATGAATTTTCATGGGTAGAAGCAGAAAATATCATATGGGCAGTAACGGACGAAACTGGCAAACCAGCTGAAATGCCAGCTTCTAAAATCGACCAAGTTTGGAACATCTATGGCAAAACAGAATATCACCATTTCGATCTTATGCCATATAATGAAGTAGAATAATATTTTAAATATTGCGATAAGTAAGGTTAAAATCTCACAAAAATTCTGACTTAAAATCAAATCTTAACTGTTATAAATTCTTATGCCGCAAGGCTTTAAGTCAATTTCACCTTGCGGTTCAACTGAGGCCTTAAATGTTCAGCCAAGAAAGACATAATCCGAACCGTCGGGTTAGGTCTTTCTCTTTTTTGCTTGGATGTATGTTCTCACGACCCTTCCTCTTACTTCGAAAGAACATGGTTCGTAATCAAGCCCAAGTCATCTGGGAGGACGCTCACAAGGTACTGAGTGCAGATCATTTTCCAACGGAAAATGTATCCGTTCTCTTTTTATAAAAACCAAATCTACTTGAACTTTTATTAAAATTATGATACAATCATATCAAGAAAGGTGGTGCACTTATGGGATGTTGGGGAATGGGACTTACCCAAAGCGATGAATACTGCGAAATATACGAGCGATTTATGGAAGAATACGATGAGGGTAAACCTCTTGGTGATATTAAAAACGATATTATAGAAGAATACTTAGAAGAATTTGATGAACACGACGGAATCTTTCACGATGTATATTTTGCTATCGGTAAAGCGGAATGGATGTGCGGCGGAATATCCGACGAAATTTTGGAAAAAATAAAGCATATCATCTTGAATGGTGATAATATTGCTTTTTACCGTGAACTTGAAGCCACAGAAAGCGATTTAAAATTGCGGCAAAAGAATCTTGAAAAATTTTTAAACTCACTTTCTATACCAAGAGGAAAGACAAAAAAACGCAAAATACCAACTGAAAAATACATGCCTGTAATAAAACCTAAACTTCCGCCCTTCAAATGTGGCGACATATTTTCGTATGAAGTAAACGGAAAACATCGTCTGTTATGCTTTGTATATAGAGGTAAATATTATTCCACATATGCCGCCTATTGCTATGCGTGGCAAAAACTATACGATACTATTCCGCCATTAGAGGATTTAGCTAAAGAGTTAGTTATGCCTCTTGGATATTTTACCGTAGATACCTTCCCAAATTTTAATAAACTCACCTACCACGGAAATAATCTGAATTTAAAAAAACTATACGTTTTCTTTCCAAAAGTTTTTTGTGAGCATTGGAAACCTGCAAGATATGCTATGGCGTTGGAGAAACATTTATCTGAGCATTATCCAACAGAACATTGCATAAAACTTAGCGAGTGCTTTGAAAAAATAGAAGAAATTAAAAAAAGAATAATAGGCTGACTTACGTAAGGACTCACTAAACGGGTACAAATGTCATAAAAAAAGAATGCATTGACATAAAACTATAATCAATAGAAAGAAAAAAACAATGAACAAAACCTACAACCGATATAAAAAAGAACTTTTAGCAAATGGTTTTACAGAAGCCAAGAAAAAGGACGGACATTTTTACCGTCAAGCAGCAAGTCAAACCGCATTTGTAATAAATTTAGAAAATAATGAATTTTGTGTTGACATCTTATATGGCTTTGCTTCTACCGCCTGTATGTTGGGTGATGAAGATTATTTTTCAAATTATGGCTCTAATAAAGATGACTGCCACATAAGAAAAATAATATCCGTGTCTAAAGAAAACGAAGAAGCAGCGAAACAAATAATCAAAGACCTTTATAACAAATATAAATCATTCACAAAGGACGAAATTCTTTCTCTAAAAAAGGAGTGCCAAAAGGAATTTTTAAATAATTTTGCTAAAGTCTTAAAGCCCCTTGGCTTTAAAAAGAAAGGGACTAAATGGTCAAGGGAATTGGAAAACGGATATTTTCTGTTTTTGGATGCTCAAAAATCAGCATTTTCTGATGAATACTACTTTAATGTAATAATAAAATTACTCAACGAAAGTAGCGTAGGATGTTTTTATACAAGAGTAGTAATGGGTGAGCAAAATATCTATAATTGGCAGTTAATGTCCGATAAGCAAATTGAAACTCTCGTTAATTACACCTTGGATAATTACATAACACCAATTTTAAATACACCCCTGCAAGACTTAGGAAAGAATAAATCCATTTGTAATAGTTGCTATTGCGAAAGAAACAAATGTGCAAATTGTTGGCTTGAACACAACCATTGGCAAAATTAAAAAGCAAAATAATATTAAGCGCATTTATAAAGGAGAGCCGATATGTTTGAATTAACCAACGAACAAAGAAAGTGCTTCGCTTTACCGCCTGTGCTTGAGGCTTGGAAAAGAATAGAGGTGAAAAAGGGACCGTACGATACTTGTAATACCTATGCGTATATTGACGGACAACAAATTATGAAGGTTATTCAAGTGTGTGATACGAAAGGTCAAGAGTTTTACCGTGAATATTCAGTCAATCAATTAATCTCAAATGACGGAACGAAGCTTCTTCCTAAAACTTCAAAAGGGAAACCGCAAAATTTTATTGCATCATATCTTGAAAAGAAAAAACCGATTGGAATGTCAATTGATTTTAAATCCAATTATATCGCCATAGTTAATAATGATAGTGAACAATGCTATTATCGTTCTGTATATTGCGGTGAAAGAATAGAAACACTTAGCGATTTTAAATTGTGGATAGCAAATTGGTGTAAAACCACAGGAGAAAAGGAATTAAAAGAAATAATTGAATTTTCCAAGCGTACAAAAAGTCATCAAAAATTTAATGAAGGTGATTTTTTTAGATACAGAATAGACCGTTCTCTTTATGGCTATGGCAGAATTCTTTTGGATTTTGAAAAAATGCGCAAGGAAGGCGTAAAGTTTTGGGATATATTTATGGGCAAGCCACTATGTGTTGCAGTATATCATATTGCTACCACAGATTCAAATTTAAAGCCCGAACAGCTTTTGGGAAAAAAGATGCTTCCATCACAAATGATAATGGATAATATATTCTATTACGGTGAATGTGAAATTGTTGGAAATATTCCCATTGAAGAGAACGAAAAGGATTATCCGATACACTACGGAAGAAGTATATCATTAATAGACCCAAATAGTATTAAATACCAATGCGGAAAAACCTATGCTTCAAAATTATTAAAAAAAGAATTAGGCGATTTTAAAAATAATGGCATAGGTTGGGACTTAAATGTGAAGTTACCTATTTTGTTAGAATGTATCAAGCAAAATTCTAACGATCCATATTGGCAAATGATTCATCCTTATTATTCAAATAAGGATTTGCGAAATCCAAAATTCAAGAAAGAGCTCGAACAAATTAAAAAGCAAATGGGAGTAAAATAGAAAGGAAAACAATTATGGAAAAATACGCATGGAAAGCAAAAATAGTTGACGGAGCATTAGAGGAATACATAAAACGCCACGATGCAATATGGGAAGAAATGAAGGAAGTCTTATCAAATGCAGGTATAGTAAACTACACAATTTGGAATGTAGGCAACGAACTTTTTGGCTATTACGAATGTGAAAAGGGCATTGAATACGCCACCAAGGTACAAAGAGAAAGCCCCGTAGTTGATAAATGGAACGAATATATGAAGGACATTCTTATAATGGAATTAGACCCTGAAACAGGCGCACAACCTCAACTCAAAAAGGTATTTTCATTCAAATAAAAACAAAGACCTGACAAAGATGTCAGGTCTTTAAAATATTTATTTTTATGATTGATTTTAAATACAATTTATGTTAAAATTACAATATATATGCAAAAGGAATGTGAAAAATGAAAATAATAGATTTAACACACGATATTACAGAAAATATGCCTGTATATCCCAATAGTGATAAACCAAAGTTTAAAACCATCTTCACCTACGAAAAAGATGGCTTTAGAGAAACCTTGCTTACCTTAGGCAGCCATACAGGCACACACATTGATGCCCCTGCCCATATAATAAACGGAAAGCTAACCCTTGATGAATTTGACGTTTCTCAATTTATTGGCAAAGCACTAGTCATTGATTGCCGTAGCTTAAAGGACGGCGAGCTAATCACAGCTGATTATATTTTGAAGTATGGCGAAAAATTAAATCAAGCAGAATTTCTGCTCTTTAATTTAGGCTGGGACAAAAGATGGGGAACTAACGAATATTTTGGCGATTTCCCTTGCCTAAATAGTGAAGCCATTGACGTAATAGCAAACGGTAACTATAAGGGCGTTGGCTTTGACGTTATCAGCATTGACGGAGTAGGCAAGCCACTCAAGGTCCACACAGAGCTGTTTTCTAAAAAATCACTAATCAACGTAGAAAATCTCAAAAATCTTGAACTTTGCGGTAGCGAAATTTTCACGTTCGTTTGCTTACCGTTAAAATTAACAAACGCAGACGGCTCTCCAACAAGAGCCATAGCAATAATAGAAGAGTAACCGTTTTAGAAGGAGTTAAAATGTACGATATAGTAGTAATAGGTGCAGGCGTTGTAGGTGGAATGATAGCAAGAGAGCTTTCCTTCTACAATCTTAAAACCTGTCTTGTTGAAAAGGAAAATGATGTTGCCACAGGCGCAACAAAGGCGAATTCAGCCATAGTCCATGCAGGCTTTGATGCTAAAGAGGGAACACTCAAAGCCAAATTAAATGTAAAAGGCTCAAAAATGATGCAAAAGGTAGCTAAAGACCTTGGCGTAAAATACTTTAATAACGGCTCACTTGTTGTTGGCTTTAATAAAGAGGACGAAGAAACGCTTCAAGGACTTCTTGTAAGAGGTAATGCAAACGGTGTTGAAGGACTTAAAATTTTAAATAGAGAAGAAATTCTTGAAATTGAACCAAATATCGGTAAAGAGGTTACTTGCGCATTATACGCTCCAACAGGC
This sequence comes from Eubacteriales bacterium, assembly GCA_045632345.1. Classification (GTDB taxonomy): domain Bacteria; phylum Bacillota; class Clostridia; order Oscillospirales; family CAG-272; genus RGIG2000. Next base: position 61,930 of record JAZQWM010000052.1, read on the forward strand.
GCAATTATCTGCCCATACGATCTTGCAGTATCAGCTATCGGCAACGCTATGGATAATGGCGTTACTCTAAAATGTAATTTTGAAATCACAAGCATCAAAAAAGAAACCGACCATTACGTTTTAAAATCCAATAACGAAGAAATTTCAGCACGCTATATCGTAAACTGCGCAGGCGTTTATTCCGATAAAATTGCAAAAATGGTAGGCGACACCACATTTGACGTTCATCCAAGAAGAGGCGAATACGTGCTTCTTGATAAGGAATCCGGCGGACATATCAAGCATACGATTTTCGTAACCCCAAGCAAAATGGGTAAGGGCATTTTAGTGTCTCCAACGGTTGACGGCAACCTTATTTTAGGTCCAACAGCAGTTGACGGCGACGATAAAACCGATAAATCCACAACAACCGACTTCTTTGCATCAATTTTCGATATTGCCGAAAGAAGCGTTTCCAATATTCCAAGAAACAAAACAATCACATCCTTCTGCGGACTTCGCTCCGTAGGTAGCACAGGCGACTTCGTTATAAACAACCCAAAGGAAAACTATATAAACGTTGCCGCAATCGAGTCCCCGGGACTTTCCTCAGCCCCTGCAATAGCAGAATACGTGTGCGAGCTTTTAAAGGAAGCAGGACTTACACTTGAAGAAAACAAAAACGCGTCAAGAACAAGAAAATCAATGCACGCATTCAGAGAAGCATCCATTGAAGAGAAGAACAAAATGATTAAGGAAAACCCATCATACGGTAAAATCGTTTGCCGCTGCGAGGGAGTAACCGAGGGCGAAATTCTTGATGCAATCCGTAATAATCCAAAAGCAACCGACCTTGACGGCGTAAAAAGACGTACACGCGCCCAAATGGGAAGATGCCAAGGCGGATTTTGTAGCCCATATATAATCGAGCTTTTATCAAAGGAGCTTAATTTACCTTACGAAAAAATCACCAAATCAGGTGGAAATTCCTATGTTGCAGTTGGCAAAACAAAGGAGATAAAGTAATGACAGACTTAGTAATTATAGGCGGCGGCCCTGCCGGAATGAGTGCCGCAATCTCCGCATATGAAAACGGAATTAAGGATATTTTAATTCTTGAAAGAGATGACGATTTAGGCGGTATTTTACGCCAATGCATCCATAACGGCTTCGGCTTACACAAGTTCAAGGAAGAGCTTACAGGCCCCGAATATGCACACAGGTATGCCCAAAAGGTAAAAGAATTAGGTATTCCCTATAAGCTAAATACCATGGTTCTTGACATAACCAAGGATAAAAAAATAATAGCCACAAATAGCGAGGACGGTATTTTTGAAATCCAAGCCAAAGCAATAATTCTTGCTATGGGATGCAGAGAAAGAGCCAAGGGTGCATTAAATATCGCAGGCGACCGCCCGTCAGGTGTTTATAGCGCAGGCACAGCCCAAAAATTAGTAAACATCAAGGGCTATATGCCAGGCAAGGAAATCGTAATTTTAGGCTCAGGAGACATAGGTCTTATTATGGCTCGTAGAATGACACTTGAGGGAGCTAAGGTAAAAGCTGTATGCGAGCTTATGCCATATTCCTCAGGACTTGCAAGAAATATTGAGCAATGCTTAAACGATTTTAATATCCCACTTCGCTTATCTCACACAGTAGTTGAATTACACGGTAAGGAAAGACTTACAGGCGTTACAATCGCTAAGGTTGATGAAAACCGCAAGCCAATTAAGGAAACCTATGAGCTTATCCCTTGCGACACACTTCTTCTTTCCTGTGGCTTAATTCCTGAAAACGAGCTTACAAAAGGAGCAGGCGCATCACTTTCAGGCGTTACAAACGGTGGTATCGTTGACCAAAACAGAGAAACCGATATAGAGGGCATTTTCTCTTGCGGTAATGTGCTCCACGTGCACGATTTAGTGGACTATGTGTCCGACGAAGCCGAAATCGCAGGCAAGGGAGCCGCAAATTATATTAAAGGCATAAGCGAAAAAACAGTTAATATTCCTATCTCAACCGACGGCAAAATTCGTTACACAGTCCCACAATTAGTCACCGAGAAAAAGGATGTAACAGTATATTTCAGAGTATCAAACGTATTCAAAAACGTAAAGGTCAACGTTTATGCAGACGGCAACCTTGTTTTATCAAGAAAAAAGCAAAAGGTAGCACCTGCCGAAATGGAAACAATCAAGATAAATAAGGACGTTTTTGAAAACGCTAAAGCATTATCCTTTAAGCTGGAGGAAATACAATGAAAAGAGAATTAACGTGTATTGCTTGCCCATTAGGCTGCACTCTTACAGTAACCATCGAGGATAAAAAGGTTATCAGCGTAGATGGAAACACCTGCCCAAGAGGAAAGGATTATGCTATAAACGAATGCACCGCCCCTGTCCGCACAGTAACATCCACTGTAATGTGCGAAAATGGCGACCTAGTGTCTGTAAAAACAAAAAATCCTATCCAAAAGGATAAGATTTTTGATGCTATGAGCATCATAAATAAAACAGTAGCAAAGCTTCCTGTCAGCGTAGGCGACGTAATCATTGAAGACCTATTCGGAAGCCCGCTTGTAGCAACACAAGACAAAAAATAAGAGGACAAAATGAATACAATTAAATTTGACAAAAAATCAACTCTTGTAATAGCCCACAGAGGACTTTCAGGACTTGAAAAGGAAAACACCAACGCAGCATTTGTTGCCGCGGGCAACCGTTCATATTACGGCATTGAAACAGATATCCACAAAACAAAGGACGGACACTTTGTAATCAACCACGATGGCGACTTTAAACGCGTAGCCAACGATGAAACCGTAATTGAAAACTCAACACTTGAGGAAATTCAAAAAATTATTCTTTTAGACGAAAGCAAGGGCAAGCATAGACAGGACTTGCGCCCAACGTTGCTTGAAAATTACCTTGATATCTGCAAAAAGTACGAAAAACACTCCATTATAGAGCTAAAATCCGACTTTACCGATGAGGATATTGCAAAAATCATTGATATTATCAAGTCATATGACTATCTTGAAAACGTAACATTTATCGCATTTAATTATGAAAATCTTTTAAAGGTGCGTAAAATACTACCAAACCAATCCTGCCAATACCTATTTTGGAAGCTTACCGATGAGGAAATTGAACGCCTTGTAAAGGACAGAATTGATGCAGACGTGTGGTGCATTGAATTAACCGAGGAGCAAATCGCCAAAGCCCACAAAGCAGGCTTAAAGGTCAACTGCTGGACAGTAAACGAAAAGGAAAACGGCGAAAAGTTTGCATCATGGGGTATTGATTTTATCACTTCTAACATACTTGAATAAAAGAACACTCACGCTAACTATGCGTGAGTGTTTTTTATTAACTTAATGCGTCCCTTACAGTATAAACACCTGCATCCTTATTTCTTGCAAGCTCTATTTGGAAATTAACCACCGCTTGAATTGTTTTATCACTAAACTTCTTGTCAGAAAATTCCGTAATTACTCTTTCAAAATCCTCACTTCTGCGTAGAATGTCTACGTATTGAGCGATAATATTTTCGTTTTTCTTTTTAATTGCTGGAAGCTTTTCAAACATATTAACCGCCATTTTTCTAACGTGCTTGGCATTATTCTATCTCTGTTGTCATCGCAGCTCCATGCACATCTCAAAAGCGCAGAATATGCATCCATATACTTTCTGTCATGCATCATAATCTTATGGTGTTTATAAAATCTGTCTGCTAATTCGCTCTTGAATTCCAATCCGTCATTGCTTGAATATTCATAAGATTTTAAAAATTACTCTTTGACAGATGATATGCTCTCAACGTCATAATTTACGTAGTTGCAGCATGGACATCTTTGAATCCAAAGCCACATGGTGCTTCGCCTCATTTCCGGTGGTCTTAAATCTAAATCAGGACTACCAAAGCTATTGGTACTTGTAATTATGTTGAATTTTGATTCAGTACCGCAAATAGTGCATTTTTTCTTGAATTCTCTAAAAGTTGACATTGTATCACTTCCTTTATTTTTTAATGAATTATAATAACAAATTGCCATATTTATTTTGCATAGCTCAATTCCATGAGCTTTCGCAAACATGATCTGATAGAACAAATAAATTCCTCAAACCATTTTGGCAGCTTCAGTTGACTATACACCTCATCAACGTCAGGCGAAACCGTATTAAGAGCAAATCTACCCATGCGGATCTGCTTCGTAATTTTCTCCGCATATTTTAAATCCACCCCAACTCTTTCAACCTCAGGCTTTATAATCTCAAAGATATCATCTCTGAAAGCAGGAATTTCAAAGAGCGAAATATCTCCCCTTTGAATTAGCTTTTCTCCGTTATCATTCCATACGTTTGTGCCGTGAAGTAAACCGCAAATTTTAAGCAGCTCAAGCTTGCTTTGAGGCTTAATGTTGGTAATTTCAGTTTCCTCTAATAGTCCAAAATCAAGCTTAACCTCATCTGGATTGATTTTACTAAAATCAATATCCTCATATTTAATTTCGCTTTTACTCTCAAGCATTCTAAGCTCATCTAAAATCGCTTTTGCAGTAACTCTTATGTGCGGATATCTTCTGTAAAAAGGCTCATTATCCTTTGGTTTGGTAAAGACCTTTGGCAAAATGGTAAATATCTTATCCTCGGTATGACAGTCCACTTCCTCTACAAAATTGTAAACCTTTAATATTTCTCTAATTACGTTATAAGCTGCTTCAAGTGCTTCAAATCCTACAAAAAGAGTACACCCAGGCGCATCAATCATTATAGAATGCATTTCATACGGAACGTTAAACCCCTTAGGCTTCATTCTTGCTCCGCAAGTGCATTCCTTTTGACCAACGTCCCAAGGAGTTAGGTTACTGTCAATCATTTCAACTCTTTTGCAAGCGGGACAATAGTAGTGATGCGGCAAAGGATTGTTATCAGTAACCCCAAGCAAATATGAAATTAAAGTTGAGCCATACGTAATACTGTAATGGGAATGGTATCGCATATTTCTAAGAGAGGACTTTATTTTTCCAAGTATTTCATCAAATAGCAACGCCCCATACCCAAGCAAATATTTCGCCTTTTCCATCTCAAGCCTTTCCTTAAAAGCCTTTGGTGCATTATCTCCGTAAATATCTTCAAATCGCTCCTTAACAATATCTAATATTCTGAAATTTTGTTCGTTCATATTTTATCCCCCTTGTAAATTATCAATAATACCGTTATTTATAGCTATTTTAACATAGCAATAAAAACTAAGCGTTTTTAATTTTCCAAAGCAAAAAAACGGATACTGTTTTCAGTACCCATTTCGGTAATTTATAAAGATTTTAAGATCTTGATTTTTTTAATCTTGGAATAAAATAGTATGCGTTTATATAAATAAAAACAAACAGCAAATAGAGAGGTAAATATAATCCGTAACACATACCAACTATTTCCTGCACCTCATTATCGCGCATAAAATAGAATGGGTCGGGATCAATCTTAAATAAGTAAATTTCCAAAAAAGTATATAAGAGCATTACACCAAAGCAAATTCCTTCCTTCCAAATATTACAGTATTTGAAATCAGTGAATTTATAGATTATAAAGCAAACGGCAATAATCAAGAAAAATGAATGTGTAAGAATAGAATAAAGATTTTCAAACAAAATCAATTCATTAGTAAAGCCTGCGCTTGGATAAGCAAAAAATATTGTTGCGCAAAGTATTCCTACTATTGAAGCGAAATTATAAAAGAATTTTTTTCTTACAATCAAAGCGATAATTACAAGCCAACAAGAAATTGCGCATCCTGGTCTAGGTAATAAAATCTTTAAAATCTTATTAACCGTAAGCTCGTCCGCAAGAATAAAACCGTTAATTCTTCTTACAACGCCTAAAACAGCAATCGCTATTGCCAAAGATAATAGAATAGAAAATTTAAGCTTTTCACTTTTGTTTTTTAATAGAATTGATGAAACAACAATAAATCCAATACATAAAATCAATGTGATAATATGTAAAGCACCCCATGCCCCATCAAGCTTAGGATTCGGATAAGTGCTAAAAAGCCAGTCTGTAAAGCTCATGTTAACGTACCTCATATAAAATTAAAACGTATATATTATACCATACGCAAAGCGAAAGTGTCATTTTTATGAACAAGTTTTCAAAAAGTTCACAAACTGTTTTATGGCAAAGCACGAGCAGAGCCGAATTTACCGATTCAAACTAAACAAAAAGGACACCATGAAGGTGTCCTTATTTATTGGCGGAGTATGCGGGATGAAAATCGAACTGCTGTATTTACAGAAAATTAAATATATGGTATAATTATATTAAAAAGTTGTTACAGGAGATAATAATGATATATTTGAGTAAAAAAACTAAAATAGTTTTGGGCATAATTTTATTAATATTAAGTGTTGCTTTGGCTGTTAGCGCAATATTTTGGAGTAATAATTTAGACCATAGTACTTATGATTATAACGAACTTACATATCGGGAATTCAGTGTACAAAGCATAAAAAAAGCAACTGGAAGAAATGCTCGTTATGAAATATACACAAACGAGGAAGAACTTCCGCTTGTAATTAGCGAAATCAATTTTGGTGTTGTTAATCATGAAAACATGGATTCATTACAACAGGGGGATAAAATTTTTTGTTATATAGATACTGCTCCCACAAAAGCTTTTTCTTACGGAATCGCAGAATTGCAAACTGAAAGCCAAGTTATTTTGTCATTAAAAGATTACAACATTAGCGAAATTAAGAATCAAAAAGTCGGCTGTAATTTAATAGGTGCAACTTCAATTTTGTTTTTTTGCTTATCAATAAGTGATTTTATTACAGTTATAATAGATAAACGCAAAAACAGATATTGAAATTTTGAAACGAAATAAAGAAATGGGGTGTTTTTTTGAAAATAATCAATAATACGGGCAGTGTAGTTATTGCTTATACTAATAACTATAGCGTTGAGATTGCTATAAATGGAACCGAAATTGTACCTAATGAACTTTTAATAGATTGTGGAGAAATGTTCTTTAAATATTTTTCTCTAAAAAATGCTGAAATTACAAGTGGATGGGAAAAGGGAATAAGCCGTTATTACTATTTATACAATAAACAGATAAACATCCCTACGATTACAAGGATAAACATAACTGACATAGATGAAATCATTCTTGAAAAAAACGAAACCAAAATAAATGTTGTAATAATCAAAACAATGTGTGTAAAGAATGTTTTGTGTAAAACTAATGACAAAAAAATTGAGAATCAAAGAGTGAGTTTTTTTGATTCGCATATTCGAAAGAAACTTTTAATGATTATGATACCCAAACTTGTAATATTATTTTTGCTTTCAATCATATTGGCACTTACCGTAGTTATAGCGGAAGGTACATTGGGCACTAATATTGCAATAGCTTTCATATCCTTAATACTATTTTTGTGGTGGTTATATTCAATAGTGATTTTTACGAAAATCAAGCACTATGAAAACAATGTAAACAGCAATGAGACATCGGAAAGAATAAAAAAGGAAAAATGAATTTTCTATAAAATGGCACTGTGGCGTGTGCTTGTATATATACAAGTGGCTCGGCTTCGCCTCGCCAATACAAGCACACGCCACAACCGCCTGAACAAACAAAAAGGGGTAAAACAACCCCAAAACCGATTGAAGAAAACCGACGGACAGGGGACGGTTCTGTGGCACAAGCTATGAAAAAATAACACAAGTGAATACTTATGGAATGAACCCGTGAAGAAACGGAGAATCAGAGAGGATTTTTGCTGTGCAAAAAGAACCTCGCTCGGCTTATGAAAGCGAGCTTTCAGCGCCTTAACGCTCGTTTGCGAACTCTATTCGTGGCAAATCCACGAGCAGAGCCGAATCTACCGATTCAAAGTAAACAAAAAGGACAGGTATGAAACCTGTCAAAGAATCAGAGAGGCTTTTTGCTGTGCAAAAAGAACTTCGGCAAGCCTTATGCTTGCAAGCAGACAACGGCATTTGCCTTGTTTACGAACTCTATCCGCGGCATAGCCACGAGCAGAGTCGAATCTACCGATTCAAAGTAAACAAAAAGGACACCATGAAGGTGTCCTTTTTGTTTACGCAGAATCAGAGATTCGAACTCTGGAACCGTGTTACCGGTTACACGATTTCCAACTCCGCTTGTGCGTGCAAAATAACAGTTATTTTACACGTAATATATTGAGCTGGAGACGTTGCAAAATAAAAAAAATGCGTTCTGCAAGCGGTTTAGCGAGAACGCATTTTTTTGCACTCTCGCCTTTTTATCGTTAATCTAACTTTATAACAAACGGCTGCGGAAAATAAAATTTTCATAAGCCCAAACTAAGACGGTCAAATTTTGCGTAGCAAGGATTGAAAAAAATTTTTCTCCATACGGACTAAAGAGAAAAAATTTTTTCAACCCACAATTTGACGGTCTGGCAAT
>JAZQWM010000053.1:0-3095 GCA_045632345.1 Eubacteriales bacterium
GCCTTGCAACCTTAATACGCTGCTTGTTTCGGTTGTTACTGCCTTTCTGCATCAGAGACAACTTTCGCTGTTCTCTTGCAAGCTTTTTCTCTGCCTGTCTGTAATACTTTGGATAAACAGGACAGTCACCATTGCTGTCAACATAAAGCTCATGCATTGAAAAGTCGAGTCCGATAGCGTTCTGCGGTTCAACTTCTTGTATTTGGCTTTCATACTCAAAGGTCAAACTGCAATAATACTTACCACTTGCACTTTGTGATACAGTTGCTTTTTTAATCTTCCAGTCATCGGGGATAGTGCGATCAATTTTCGCTTTGACCTCTTTGACCTTTGGGAGTGTAACATAGTTGTCCTTGATACGTATGCCACTTCCGTTCTGAGTACTGAAAGATAATTTTGAAGTACGTTTAGACTTGAACTTCGGAAAACCTTTCTTATCGCGGAAGAAGTTTTTGTATGCTGTATCAAGTTGCTTACACGCCATATTCAGTGTGACCGAAGGTACTTCATTAAGCCACTCGTATTCAGGTTGCTTCTTTAACTGTGTCAGTTCTGCGGTCATGTCATAATAGGTCATCGACTTTTCTTCTTCTTTGTATAGTTTGATACGTCTGTCAAGGAAATAATTGTACACAAACCGACAACTGCCAAAAGTCTTTGCAAATAATATTTTCTGTTCTTCGTTAGGATATATCCTAAATTTGTAAGCTTTGTTTGCCATCAGATTCACCTCCGACCTTTTATCCATGCACTGCTCCGAGCCATTCATTCCACCGTCTAAAGCCAGTGGAATTTCTGACTAAATTTCTTTAATCCAATTGGTTACGGGTGTCGGCTACGATCCGACGTTTTGAGAGCCAAAATCTCATGTTCTACCAACTAAACTAACCCGTATAATTAATTTGTTTCCCAGCGAGAGCATAAAAATAATTTCTTGCTTTGCAAAGGTGTGTTTATAGAGAAAAGCTTTATTCGCCTTTCTCTATAATACATTATACAACTAATTTGTTTATTTGTCAATACTATTCTCACATATTTTTATCATTTAACAAACTTCTGTATCTGAGCCTTTATGCCGAGCAGATTCACCTTTATCTTATCCACTTCGGAAATAGCAACATCAACATACTTCAGGGCTTCAAGCAGACCAGTTACGTCAGGCTTCGGCTCTGCAACCTTTTCAAGTTGCTCAAATGCCTTGTCAATCTTTGCCACATACTCAGCATTGTTCTTTGCTTCGTACTCCATGCGCTCCGATCTGTATGCCTCATAGTCCTTCTTGTAAGCCGTAATGCGATTTCCCTTTAACTCGCCGCCTACAATCAGTTCTATTTTCTTCAAGAACCAATCCGCAGGAATAGCGCGGTTTGAAAGGTTTACGAGTTTTCCTGTGCGTTTTTCTTCGGCGTAAATCTCTGCATATCTGCCGAGTTTATATGCGTTTCTGAACGTCAGCAAACGCTTCAAATACTTGTCTTTGCTCTCGCAAGCCCCGTGATTAATGCCGCGGTCAAGTGTATCTTCATTGACTACTCCAGCAGCTCTTATGTATTTGTGACCACTTACCTTCTTGTTATTGGCAAGCTCATTGAGTCCTTTGTATTCAAGAAGTACATCAATATCTCTCGATGTTAAAGGCAAGTCATATCCGACGATACCATCTTTCTGTACGTCACTAAGGTCGAGCATAAGGATCTGCTCTACAGTTAACCCGTAAAAGGACAGTATGCCAGCGACATAGCTTGTGAGATACTTGTCACGGCTAAAGAAGTCGCCTGTTATTGCCGACTGTCTCTCGCAACTTGTGAAGAATTTTCCCCAGTATTCATGTAAAATTTCCGATGAATAAATGAGAAATTCAGCAGATTTTACAGGAATAACGATTGAATTTATATCAGCGGCTACAGCAACGCCTTGCTCGGTCAGCCAATCAAAGTACAGACTAATGCCACTCTTTTGATTCATGGCTGTGCCTGACGTTGCTGCGCCCCATGTTGCAATAATAGCGTTAATTTCTTCAGTTGACATTTCGTGCAGGTTCTTCGCCTCGCTTACAAACTTTTTCAAAGTAGAAACATTCTTTGTAGGGAATGCCTCTACGTATTCATTAAATTTATAAACCATTACAATGCCCTCCTATAGCATCATTATACCAAATCTGCACAAAAATGTCAAGTTTTTTAATCACGCTAACTCAACAGCCTTTTCGCACAGACTGTAATAATCAGTTAATAATCCGTCTGCCTCAACATCTCTCTTTACTTGTTCTCTCACATCAAAAAATCTCTCTACTCCGTCCTCGTCCGTAAAGCTGACCTGCGCTATCTCAAAGCGGCAGTCAGCGTTTGCACGAAATGTAACGGAGTAGTCAACCCCCTCTGCAACGTCTACGAAATTTGCAATTTCTTCATTGATGAAATCGCCATAACAATCATAAACTACTGCTCCGTCCATCTGCCAGCACTCAAAGTGTGACATTCCGTGTCTTGCGTCGTCTACTATTTTTCCAAGTAACCTAAATACATACATCCTCGTATATCCTCCTTATTTATTATTTTGGTGGCGTACCACAATTATAGAACATCTGTTCTGTTTTGTCAAGCATATGTTGTTTTGCTTGACTAATTAATATTAATATGATAGAATTAGTATATCATTCCCCCTTTGGTTATTTCAAGACTCAAAAAAGTCTATTTTTGTTGTAAAGGAGCTTTTGTATGGAACTCACAGAACGCAAGCGTGACCTCATAATCCAACTCAAACAGTACCGCGAGGAACATGGTTTTTCCCTCAAGCGTATTGTCGATATTGTCAGCGAGTATGCCGAGCAAAACCACACCGACGACTATGTTTCGCTATCTACAGTCAAAAGAGTTTTCCGTGAAGGATCTGAGGACGATGACAGTTTTAACTTTGATCTCACCATCCGTCCTATCGCAGCAGCTCTTTTGGGGTTAGATTCGGTGTCACCAAAAGCCCACGACAAGGAGTTGTCTATCTCACTTCTGCGCTACAAGAATGAGCGCATACAGCAACTCGAAAAGCAGTTAGAAGATGAAAGAGAACTCGCAAACCGCCGAGTTGAGTTTCTTAAA
>JAZQWM010000054.1:0-2451 GCA_045632345.1 Eubacteriales bacterium
TCCGTTTTGGATTAATCGCAAATTCAAATTATGGTTGGGGTTAGTGGTTAATGACAATATTTACTGGTGGTCGCAAGGCGTGTTTTATACACTATCCGCCACATCAACTAATAATGAGCTTAATATAGAGGCGGTTGATAAGGGCGCAGCTCTTGACGGGACGCTAAAACTCAACATGACGGAATACGATTACGAGATAAATAGGGGTGACACTGTTTGTAATGCGGTGCGTTCTATATTATCTCTCAATATGAATGATGTCGATTTGCCAAAGGAAATAATATACTCTAACGGCAAGCCAATTGACTCTGCTATGCCGATTATAGGAATAGAATATTATACTCAAACGCTTCAAAACCAAATCCATGTTGACGCAAACAATTATGTGTCTGAGATTTTGTTGAATCTTGCTAATTCATATGCTGCTGATTGCTATTATGATACGGACGGTCATTTTGTATTTGCTCGTTATATTGAAAGTTCAGGTTATCAGTTTGCCTCTAAAATTTGGGACTTTGATAATCTATCATCATTTTTTGAAGATGTTAATTATGATTATTCTTACGATGGTGAAAATGTGGTTACATATTACACAAACTCATCTGATGAAACGACAACGAATGTGGCTTGGACTGCGTATAATACAAATCCCCTATCCCCTCTTTGCGTGACTACGGGCATTAGACGCGCTCCATCGCAAGAAATGGAATATTACAGGTATTATGGGCAAGAAGAAATAGATGAATGTCTACTGAATGTCAAAGAAATTCAAGATGAAATTTTAGAAAAGAATGTAGATGTTACCCAAGTTGTATATGGCAATATTGATATGGACAACAGACAACCGATTGAATGGAATGAGGAGAACCTTGAAACATACGCCAACGAGCTTGAATCGTGGGGATATGAGCCTGAAGAACTTGAAGGCTCAGTTTCTACGGTTATGGGAATGTCAAGTGAATACGACGGTGTAGAAATAGCATTTTCACCATTGCTTCAAGCGGTTGGTGGTGCGGTATTGTTGTCTGAAGATACTGTTAGTTCATATATATTTGGCTTAATAAACAGTCTTGGTGTTGGTTGGACAAAAGAAACACTGATTGCGGCAGATGTAAATGGACTTACGATAGGTGGAGTTTTAATTAACAAGCTTATAGCTGACGCAGGTGATACGGCTATCGCTACGGGTGAGAATATGCATTATGTTGGTCAGTATGGGGCTTTGGCAATGGCAAAAGCTGAGTTAAGAGAAACTGAAACGTATTACGACGGCTTGAACGCACAACAAATGATTGCCAATTGCAGAAGTGCCGCAAATCATTATTTAGTTATGAATAGTCTCGTTGGTATGCAACTCACATTTAACTGCCCAATCATACCGCACATAGATGTAAATAAAACTATTGGTATCAACGATGCTAATGCAGGGATTGATAATGAAACATTTGTTATTCAGTCTGTAACAATCCCACTATCTGCTGATAAGATGAGTATAAACGCCACTAACATAAGTTGGTTGCCGAACGATATGGGGTTTGATGGCAAATCAGAATTACTTGAAAGGAGTTGATGTGTGTGGATAATTTATTCAAACTAATAGATAGTCGTATTCAAAAAATAATGAGCAAGTCCTCACATATCAACTCTGAAATTGCACAAGTTTTAAATACAGATGGAAAATCAGCAACAGTGAAAATTTTAGCCACGAATACAGAATATGTGTTGCCTAACTATAGTGGCTCAGATGTTAAAGTAGGAGACACAGTTTATGTATATTGGAAGGGCAGTTTCTTGTCTCCGCAATCTGCATATATAGGGGCTTCAACTCGAAGCGATTTCCCTTTAACATATATAAACGGAATAAATACAATTGGGAACATTTCGTCTGCCAAAACCGAAATTGCATTTAAGAGTGTTATAAGCGATTGTATAGCGAATATAGTTTTTAACTCTACAATTTCAGCGTCAAGTGTTGGTCAATTTACTTTCACGGTTTATGTTGATAATGTTGCCGAGGCTTATGTGCCTACTGGAACTACAATTTCGGGCGGATATGTCAATTGTAATTTTACTATACCACTATCGTTGTCGGACGCAGGAGATCACAATGTGAGAGTCGTTGGCAATGGCGTGGGAACGGTAACTCAAATGAAATCTTATATATTTGGACAAGGAATAAAGGAAGGAGGTACGAATGGATAAGTTTTTTATACGCAAAGTCTCTGCGGTTTGGGCGTTTAATAAATATGATGAAGCGGTTTGGAAATGTAGCGACGTTAGCCATTTTAGAATTACTCAAGATGGTGAAGTAACACGTAAGCAAGATTCTTCGGGAGCAACAGTATTTCGACTTAATACAAGCAAAAGTGCAAGTGTGTCTTTTGAAGTGTCTCAATGGGATTTGAATATTATATCTGCCATTTCTGGCTCGGAAATGCGAAAATTAGATGG
>JAZQWM010000055.1:0-3764 GCA_045632345.1 Eubacteriales bacterium
CACGGCTTGCGGATTTAGGTATTCCAGCTGAAGAAGCGTATTTAATGATAGATCAGAATTTTTGGAAAACCACACCTGAGATCAGAGAACGCCGCTTAAAAGATTTTAATACACTATATCCCAAGATCAACATTAGTGCCGATGTAATGTCAAAACTTGGAAGCGCTGTTTATAACTCCAAGACAAGACAAGTTACTCAATACGAAGAAGAATATGAATTTTTAACCCAACAATACTTCTTAAAAGGTGCAAGCATAGATGTTGCTAAAGAGACAGCAAAAACTGTTCTTGATAAAAAATGGAGCATAGTTAAAGGTTCTGATGGCAATAAGCAGTTGCAAGCATACGCACCTGAAAAATTCTTTGCTAATGCTATTTTAACACCAGAAGACATGCGTGTTGAATTAGAACGTTATTCTAAACAATTTGTTGATGATGTAGAAAATATACGTGTTGTTGCTGATGAAACAACCTATAGACAGTTAGGTGGACCTGCTCCTACACCTTCATATGTTTTGTATGTAGTTAGAAATGGAATTCCTGAGATTGTTGAAAATGAATTAGGGAAGCCGGTTCGTGTTGGTACTAATGTATGGAGAACTCCTAGATTATTATCCGACATGAAAGAATACGATGAGTGGTCTAAGGTTGAGAATGAATTAGATGTCGCAATTGCTGAGCTTGAAAGGACAGCTAAAGAAAATTATATGGCTGATGACGAAATTCACAATGCGAAAGTAATGAAGAAAAATGCCACAAAAGAAAAAGAAAATGTACGTAAAAACAGAGTAACACCATTTGAAAATAGAAAATTAGATCCTGAAACAGCTGCTTCGTATAAAAACTTTAAGAGGCAGATTTTAGGAACAGAACAATGGTCTATTTAACAAGGACACAAAATGCCGATAGTAAAAACAGGAGTAGTCGAAGATATAAAAAATCTATCTGATGAAGATTTTTATGCAAAACATCTAATGACAAAAGATGGTGTGTCTTTTGATCATACTATAGACGAAAGGCTACCTAAAAGAGCTCCTGTTGAAAACAAAGAACCTAGTGGTTTTTGGAATGTTGTTTGGTCTGAGGCTACAGCAAACCCTCTTGTAACTTATGGAAAGCTTTTTTGGGCAACAATGGGTGGTGAGAAAGATGAAGACTTCCATTTAACGACAGAAAACACCAGTGGTTTTGAAGATCATTTGGGCGCATTAGCAATGGCTAAAAACGAACAACAGCTCAATGAAATTAAATCTATCCTACAAGAAGAAGAGCTTAAAAAGCAGGTAATAGCCGATAGCAACGGGTTTTCTGGGCTTGTTGCAAGGCTTACTGGAGCAAGTTTAGATCCTACATTTTATGCCAGTGGTGGTGTTTTAGGAATTGGATTAAAAGCTGTCAAAGGTTTGTCTTGGCTTAACAAGGCAAAAAGTTTTGGTAGCAAGGTTGTTGGAGATGTTTTTGGAAAAGATTTTGCAAAGACAGCAGGAGCCTCCATGCTATACGGTGCTGGTGCTGGTGCAGCAAGTGGTGCCGCTGTAGGTGGTATTTATTCTGGGTTTCAAACATTAACACAAAATGTTGATTCTACAGATGCCTTAAAGTCAATGGCAAGTTTTGCGATCTTGGGCGGTGGTTTTGGTGCTTTTGTTGGTGCAGGTAGAGCTCGTAATCTTTCATTGCAAAACAAAAAAGCCGAAAAGCTGATAAATGCAATGGCTATTAAAAACCCAAACAAAATTGTTTTAACTGACGAAGAGTTCCAAAAAGCCATCAATGATCCAAAGTTTATAGATGCAAAAATTAAAGGTGCTATTGGTATGGAACATTTAGGGGTTTCGCCTGATGTTCGAGGCAACTTAAGCCCTTCAAATGTAGTAAAAACCATATTTAATACTTTAGTAGATACACCTTTTTCGATTATCAACAAAGAAACAAAGGAGTTAATTGTTATATCACCTTCGGTTGAATCGACGGCATCTCCGTTAATTAATACCGCTCTTTGTCACCTTCAAAAATACATGAATGAAGGCTATACAAATTGGTTAAAAGAACAGCCAGGTAATGAAGGTTTAGCGCATTTAAAAGCCTGGAAGAATGCTAAGATTTGGGCAGGAGGGAAAGATTATGAACGCTTCTTAGCTGAAGTTAATAAAGAAGTTTTTAATCCTGGATCAACATCTAGTGAAGCTGTTAAAGCTTTAGCTAACAAACTAGAAAAAGACATCATAATACCAGCTTCAAATTATGGTCAAAAATATGATCTATGGAATCACAAGGCAAGTGACTTGTTTGATATAGATCAAGAGATTAAAGCTCTTGGTAAGGTTGAGGTTTCTCCCAAAGATTTAATTGATGGTAAAATTCCTGAAGAAATAAAAGTTAAACAGGAAAAGCTAAAAGAATTACAAGCTAAGAGAAAAGAGATAGAAAACAAAACATATACACATGAAGACTTTAAATCTTTAGTGGAAGGAGAAAGATATTTCCCTCGTAGATTTGATCCGATCAAAGTAGCTAAAGATCGGGATGGTGCTATAGAAGCAATTAAAGAGGGTTTATGGTCTGTGTCAGAATACAGCGACTTAAAGAGTATTCCTGAAGCAAAAATGACTGCAGAACAACGAAAAGCTTTCTTAAAAGAAGATGCTAAATTAAAAGAAATAGCAAAAGAAAGCGTTTCAAACATCTTGCATGAAGGCGATAAGGGTTATGTTTTAAATCCAAGAAAAGTACGAGGCGCAGAGCATGCTCGTAAGTTTAATTTTTCAACAAAATACATCAATCAATATCTCATAGATGATCCAGCAAATGCTTTAAGGGATTTTGTAAGAACAGTCTATACAGATGTTGAACTCATCAAACGTTTCGGAACTCTTGACAGAAACATATTAGCCGAAGCTATAGAAAAAGATTATAAAGAGTTGATAGAAAAGGCAACAAACGAACAACAACGAAAAGCTTTAGTAGATAGAAAAGAACGTGATTTAGAGGATTTAAAGTGCATCTGGTGTCGTGTTAGAGGCGTAAATGAATATACTTCTTTTGATCTTTCACGTTGGGGAAGAGCTTTTAATCATGCAGCTAACATTATGAACAATCTCAATGTTGCTCGTTTGATTGGCGGTACTGTTTTAGCGGCAACATCTGACCTTGCTCAAGCCTATATGACACTTGGTTTTAAGAATTTCTTTAAAGGCTATTCCAATTTATTCAAAAAAGATTTTTGGAAAGCCTATATGGGCGAAGAGGACACATGGATTAGGGCTGTGGATCATTTTAAAAACACGAGAGCTTTAGGTTTTTACAACCAAATGATTGATCGTGGAATAATGGCTGCTGCCGATAATTTCTCGGGTAAGTTAGCTGATTTGGGTGTTAAAATGTCCATGATCAACCGATGGGATGAGATGAACAAATTTATTGTTGGTTATGTCACCCAAGAAAAGATTTTAAAGATCGGTGAACGGGTATCAAAAGGTGGCAAGCTTTCAACAAGAGAGTTTGGTTGGCTTTCTTCTACAGGAATAACTGAAGAAAACGCTGCCAAAATGTTTGAACAGTTTAAGAAGTACGGACGTATTAGCGAGGGTGGCGCTTGGGAATCAAGTGTTGGTTTTTGGGATAATGAAAAGCTACAAGATATGTTTCGTGGCGGTGTTCGTAAAATACAGAACGTTGCAATTCTTACACCAACAGCTGGATCTGTGCCGTTAGCTTTTGACGTAGCATTTTTTAAGCCAATTCTTCAATTTAAACGCTTTACT
>JAZQWM010000056.1:0-2223 GCA_045632345.1 Eubacteriales bacterium
CACGCACTTGACACAGATAAGTATTATTACTTTGACGGTACACAGTGGAATGAAATACCAAACACAGGCGGCGGCGGTGGCGGCGGTGACATAACGTCAGCAAACGTTACTGCAATGACAGGTTATGCGATTGCAGAAGAAGCCGCAGCAATTGAAACAACTGACACACTGAATGAAGCAATTGGCAAATTGGAGAAGGGCGTTTCTGACAACGAAAACAATATTTCATTGCTTCAGGGAAAGACCACAGGCATGACTGAGGGCGGTTCAAACTATATCACAGTAGGTGGCATAAGAGTATACGTCAGCGCAACAGCTCCAACGGGTGCAAGAACAGGCGATATGTGGATTGGAGGCTGATTTTATGGCTGATTCACAGAAGAAATCCGCTAATATAATTAATGCTGCATCACCGTCCGAATATGCAAGAACAACGGTTACACCATTGGCTAATGGTGGAGTTGAATTAAGCATAACTAACGCAACATGGACTAATTGCAGGTATATTAATATTCCAGTAACAGCTAATTCGACATATACAATTAAGGTATATATTGATGAGTACAGTGGTACAGGTACGTTCATGATACCATGCAGACAGATTAATGGTGACGGTACAGTTATATTTACAGACACAATTTGGTCAACAGGTACAAAAACACATACATTCACGGCTGATGGTAGCACACTATGGCTTGGAGTATATCTTAATAATTCAGGCACAGCCGCAACCGCAACTGCTAAGATTCGTATTATGCTTAATGAGGGTGCAACAGCTTTACCCTATGAACCTTACAGCTCAACAGGTTGGCTTCACAGCCTTAGAAAACTCACAACAGCCACAGAAGCCGTTGAAAACCCTTTATATTCAGACGGTACAGCTATCACGGCATATACTATCAAAGGCAATACCGTACAATCAGGCACACCAACGCCGTCAAACCCTATCACTATTTCGGGCGTTGGTAATAAAACGGCGAATTTATTTAATAAAAATGACAGGGACGTTTTGACTGGGTACGAAATAAGTTCAAGCGGTATAATTGCAAATCCTGATTGGTTTGTATCTGGATATATTCCTGTTGAATACGGAGTAACGTATTATAAAAATAATAATAGCGGCGGACGATTACTGCTCTACGATAGTTCTAAGACTGAATTAGGTGACGCACTATTTTACAGTGATAATACATACACTGTCAGCAATAATAATGTTAAATATATAAGAATAAATAACTACATTGGCGCAATTAACACATATATGCTGAATGACATATCAGCAAGTGAACTCTATGAGCCGTGGGGCTATAAAATCCCGATTTCAAAGGATTCGCAACCGCTAACTCCAATGTACTTAACAGAACCTTTACTGAAAATTGGAGACTATGAGGACACTTTAAACAGCAACGGAACAGTCACAAGAAGAATTGGCAAAATTGACTTAGGTACAAGAACTTATACTAAAACATCTTCTGGTAATTTCTATTTTTCAAGTGCTTTATCAAATGTCAGAATTATTACAAATAACCAAATAGGTAACGGATTGTGTACAAACTTTTTTGAAGTTGCTCCGCAAGTATATGCAAGTACGCCGTATAGTTTTTGTACTTGTATTAATTCGTCAGCGGTTGCTTGTTTTAACGGCACTGGGTTTGAGGGATATACAACAGAACAATTTCAAGAAGCAATGTCTGGAGTTTATATGTACTATGTTCTTGCAACCCCGACAACCGAAACCGTCACAGCTCCGTCAATCCCGACCACAGATGGAGCAAACACTATCACAGTTGACACCACAGTACAGCCAAGTGAGTTCACTGCGACGTGGACAGGGTGGCATGACGCAAGTGTACAGGAGTGGGACGGCAGTCAATGGCAGTAAATGCTAAAGCAATGAAATGAGAGTTTTTTCCGTTCACAGAAAATATAAAAAGGAGTGACAAGATGAAATTAAAAAGCAAAAGTTTGCTTGAAAATCGTTCATATACGTTTGAAGTTCGTGCAGAGGACGACGCAGAACGCGGCAAGATCATAACAGGCAGACCAATTGTATATAACAGCCGCACAGATATCGGACCTTTCGACGAAATCATTGAAAGCGGCGCACTTGACAACGCAGATTTGACAGATGTTAGATTTTTAGTTAATCACGATATATCAAGAATACCGCTTGCACGTTCAAGACGCAACAACGGCAATTCAACAATGCTGCTTACAGTAGAC
>JAZQWM010000057.1:0-8319 GCA_045632345.1 Eubacteriales bacterium
AAGGTCAGCGGAATCAAAGGTAATGTTGACCTTAACGAATGCTATGTTGATTACCCGAAACAGATCAAAGCGGACGGCAAGAACAACTTCCCAAAAGAAGAGCCAAAGCCCGAACCTGTCCCCGAAACAAACAAGCTTACAGGAGAACTTAAACTCTCGGACGGCACAATTTACAAAGTAACACTCGAAAAGCAGTAATTATACATCTTATACAATTCACACTATTTAATATTATACATAATGTACTATGAAATTTGAAAATATATCAAATACGGACTTAGCGGCTCTTATTGATGAATGGGTAAAAGGCGAACGTGACCGCAGGATCATGAAACGGAGGTTGATTGACTGCATATGCTTTGAGCCTCTTGCTGAGGAATTTGATTTATCGGTACAGAGAACGCATACTATAGTTCAAAAAAATATTAAGATTCTTTGTAAAAAAACAACAGAATGACAGCAATAAAAGGCTGATTTACTTTATGGTAAGTCAGCCTTTTTTCTTTTATACTGAAATTGGTGATGAAGATGTATATTTTCTTTAATAATAACCCCAAAGGGCTGAAAATCGGAGATTGTGTTGTCCGGGCAATCTCTGCCGCCCTTAACCAGCCGTGGGAGCGTACATATATTGATTTATGCATCGAAGGCTTTATGTATGCCGATATGCCTAATTCAAATGCAATATGGGCTTCTTACTTACGGTCAAAAGGATTCAAGCGTTATTCTATCCCTGACAGCTGCCCTGACTGTTATACAGTTGAGCAGTTTTCGGAAGATCACCCTTTCGGCGTGTATGTTTGCTGTACAGGCACACATGCAGTTTGTGTAAAAGACGGAAACGTCCTGGACAATTGGAACTCTTTAGGCGAAACAGTGTCATATTACTTTACAAAGGAGAATTGAAATGGCGAACTTTAATTCTTATTTTCCAACAAGCTATTCACCGTATCAACAGGCAGCTATGCAGCAATATCAGGCAATGCAACAGCCACAACAGCAGAACGGCGGCGGTTTGTTATGGGTACAGGGCATAGAAGGCGCAAAAAGCCATTTTGTAAGTCCTGGACAATCAGTGCTTTTAATGGATTCCGAAAGCAACAGCTTTTTCATTAAGACCGCAGATGCAAGCGGCATGCCTATGCCTTTAAGAGTGTTTGACTATAAAGAGCGAACCGCACAGCAAACTCCGCAACACCCTACAGCTGCGACAATTGACACATCGGGCTTCATTACCAGGGAAGAGTTTGAGGCTCGGATCAAAGAGCTTACAACAAATACCGAAAGGACTGATATAAATGCCGAGTGATCTTTTCAAAGATTATGGCAAGGACAATAATGTCCCTGCCAATCAGAATCCGAAAGATGCGGCTATGAGCCGTTTAAAAGAATGTGGATTTGAAATTCCGAAAGAGATTGAAAACAATCCACAGGCAATAATACAGCACGTTATGCAGAGTGGCAGAGTACCACAGAATAGATTATCAATGGCAATGCAAAGAATGCGTGGAATGTTTCGGAGATAAAAAAACAGAGCGGTTTGTGCGATCCGCTCTGCTTTCTTAAATTTTACCGTCCATACTCCCATATGACACAATAAAAACAACATATAAATTATACCACATATCGCAGCAAATGTCAAGTTTAACGCACATTTAACGCACAAAAATGTGAATAGAGTGTGAATGAACACGGTATCACGGCAACAGCCTTGATATAAATTTACCGTTCACGCATAAGGACGTGAACGCTTACCCGAATAGCTTTCGGGAGAAAGGAGGGCTTTTATGGCTCTTGAAAATGGAAACGGCAATGGAAACGGCATGATTATGCCTGTTGCTCCTATGTACGGCGGCGGCTTCGGTGGCGGCATGGGCGGAGGCTTTGGCTTCGGCGGCGATTGGGCTTGGATTCTCTTGCTCTTAGTTCTCGGCGGAGGCTGGGGCGGCTTCGGTGGCTTTGGAATGAATGGCTTCGGCGGCGCTATGCTCGGTGCTGATATGGGCGGCTGGGGCTTATATCCGTGGCTTAACAACAGCGAACACATTTCAGACGGATTCAGAGATCAGCAGCTTTCAAATCAGGTCGGAAACATTCAGAACAGTGTTACAAGCGGCTTTGGTGACGTTCAGAACGCTCTTTGCGCTGGCTTTGGCAATGTTCAGAACTCTCTCTGCGGCGGTTTCGCAGGCGTAAATGCAAGCATTAACAACGCTCAGAACGCACTTGCACAGCAGATGTACACAAATCAGATATCAGACCTTGAAAGATCCTTTGCAGCTCAGACAGCAAGCACACAGGGTATGAACTCTATTCAGGCACAGCTTGCACAGTGCTGCTGTGACAACCGTGCAGCTACAGCCGATCTCAAATACACGGTAGCAACTGAGAATTGTGCTGATAGATATGAGGCAGCACAAAACACAAGAGATATTATTGAATCTCAGACACGTTCAACACAGGCTATTCTTGACAAGCTTTGCGCATTAGAGCTTGACGGTGTTAAAGCACAGGTTGCAGCAGAGCAGCGTGAAAATGCAAATCTCCGTACAGAGCTTATGTATTCAAGAGGACAGGCTTCACAGGTAGCTCAGACAGCTCAGATTCTTGCAGGACAGAACGCAGAAGTTGATGCACTGTATAACAGGCTTAAAAATTGCCCTGTTGGAACAACTCCTGTATACGGCAATCAGCCTATTTTTACATGCCCTAACAATAACAACAACTGCGGCTGTGGTTGTGGCAACTTCTAAAAGGCGGTGACAATATGGCTGCTGAATATTTAGCAAATGCGGTTCAGGACGTTGCTCTTAATGCTCCTGTAATCTTCACTGCTTCTATACCTTGCACTAAGGGATACGTTTATCACGAAGATGAAACAGGTATTTTTATTCTCAGAGGTATTGTTAATAATTCGTGTGCTAATTTTGCGGTATATCAGGTAACTTTTAATGGTAATATCGCAGTACCAACAGGCGGCACAGCTGATGCTATTGCAGTTGCAATAACAGTCAACGGCGAACCGAGACTTACAAGCCGTGCAATATTTACGCCTGCTGCTGTCGATGAATATGGAAACGTAACTTCAACGGCTATCATTAAAGTTCCTAGAGGCTGTTGTTTCTCATTATCTGTTGATGCTGTTCCAGCTACAACAGATCCGACAGTAACTCCAGCGCCTGTAATTGAAGTACAGAATGCAAACTTAGTTATTAATCGAATTGCCTGAAAGGAGGATAAAAAATGAACAATCTTATTGATACATTATATGAACTTTGTGAAACTCTCAGCGTTGAACTCAGTGAATGCAATGAAAAAATCAGAAAAGCAAACGGCAAGCTTACAGCTGGCGATGTTGAATACCTGGATAAGCTTACGCATGCTATGAAGTCAGTTAAGACTACTATTGCCATGATCGAGGCAGAAGAGCAAGGCGGCTATTCAAGGAATCAGAGCGGACGTTATTATTATGACGGCGAAGCTTCTATGGACGGCGGTTCAAGTTATCGTGGCTCTTATGAGGGCGGCAGCTCAAACAGAGGATCATATGAATACGGCGGCTCTTATGGCAGAGGCAGAAATGCAAGACGTGACAGCATGGGACGTTATGCAGAACGCTACAGCCGAGCTGAGGCAAAAGATGATGTGATGCGTGAACTTGAAGAGGCTATGGCGAAAGCTCCTGACGAAGAATCCAGGAAGAAAATCGAAAAGCTCATGACCGAAATGAGATAAAAAAAGAGATCCCCTTACATTAAGTAAGGGGATTCTTTTCAGTCATATCTTATTTCAGGCTCTTGATAGTTGAAAACGATAGGCTCTTTCGCAAACTGTAAATACTTCTCGATAAGCTCAAACGCATCGTAATCCTCTTCAAAAGAATTGATAGCAGCTGAGAGGGCGGAGCTGTCAAGGATAGCGCCGAGCGAATCAAAATCAAATTCGCCGCCTATGTTAAACAGGTTTACAAATCCTTCAATGGTGGTCTGCTGACCGTTTACAAAAATCTTTTGCATTTTAATCATAATATACCTCCGTTCGGGAAGAGGGTTATTACTTATCATAGATATTATATCATACATAATTCAACTTGTAAATTGACGTAATCAATAAAAATATTAGGACGTTTTTAGACACAATAATAGACATAATTCCGAATAAAAGGCTATAAATAAATGGTGTGATTTGGTTCGAATCCCACCCACTGCGCCAATTGATTAAGCCCGATATTTCGTAAACAATGCGAATTATCGGGCTTTTTTATACTTTAAAAACACAAATATTTGTGAATCGTTACTAATGATTTTTGGCTAAAAAACAAAAAATTAGACACGAATTAGACATGAAATTAGACACGACTTATTGAGCCGTGTCTATTTCATTTAATAGGTTATTAAAATAATTATCAATCTTATCATCAACCGCTTGCCGCTCTTTTGAAAAGGTGTGCTGATATACGCTTTTCATAACAGCTGATGTACTCCAGCCGCCTCTTTCCATTGCATATTTATCAGGTATGTTTAATGCTAACATGATAGAAGCGGACATGTGCCGAAGTTCGTGAAAGCTCATGTGTTCAATTCCCTTGCGTTTTAACAGCCTTGTAAAGCGCATATATAAAGCATGATCTTTGACAATGGTAATATATTCCTGGTCTTGTGGAAGGGCATCAATAAGTGATAGGATACGTTGCGGAAGTCTTAGTTGCCTTGTGCTTTCAATAGTCTTTGTGCTGCTCTTTTCGATGTGTTCACCGTCCACATTTACAAGCGCACTTTTTATAGTGAGTACGCCGTCTTTAATATCACTTTTTTTAACGGCTCTCAGTTCGGACATACGTAAACTACACCACATTGCAAGCAAACAGGGTAATTCAATGTCCGTGCCGATAATCGCTGTAAGAAGATCCTTTACAGCTGGAAGAGTTTTTATTTTTTTCTGAACCTTTGGCAAGGTCGTTTTAAAGCTCAACTCAGGTTTGTAAACGGTTATAGCAGCTGAAAGCAGTCCGTAAGTGTTTTTAACTGTTTTTGCAGAATACTTTACTGCCAATAGATTAAAGTGTGATTGAATAGTGGCAGCTGTCAGCTCATTGACAGGCAAATCAATAATTTCGTCAAAATAGTTCCTACGGTATTTCTTATATCCGTTTATAGTTGTTGGTGACAAAATGTTTTCTTTAAGCTCAATGTATTCATCGATGCACTCACCAACAGTTTTTCCGCTCAAAGCTTTTTTCTTTTTACCGAGCTGATATTCTCTTGCCATTAACTCAGCTTCTGCCTTGCCTGCCTTACCTTCCAGCTGAGACGTAAAGCTAACTTGCTTGCCGAGTTCCTTGTCATATACTCTTACTCTCCATGATCCTGACGGAAGTTGCTTTGCTGTTGCCATTTAATCACCTTCTTAATAGCCTAATTTCTGTAAAGCATACTCTGCCTGCTCACTGGTAAAGCCTTCAAATTCTAACTGTTCAATCAAGCCTTGCCGTGAAAAAGCCGTCATGCTGAGATAACTAACAGCCTTTTGATAAGCCTGTTCATTCCAGTCAGCTCCACAATTGCTGACAGCGAAAACAGCATCATCATGCGGATAACCTTCAAACTCCAGCTGCTCAACAAGCCCTTTTGCTGAGAATGACGTAAAGCTTAAATAGTTCTTAGCTTGTTTCAGGGCGTTCTTTTGGCTGAGGGTTAAACCGTCCGAGCTGTCATTGTTCGTATCATTGCTAACTACAGCTCTATCGGAGGTCTGATATGATTCTGACGGTTCGTCACCGTTTATGATCTTATTTCCGAAAAAGCAGAAGAAACCTAATACAAGGAGAATAAACACTGTTGCTGATAGGCAGCTTTCACCTTGCCTCTTTGTACAATAAGGGCAGAACTTAGCCTTTTTGTCAATCATCTGCTTGCAGAATCGGCATTGCTTCAATTTTCGTTTCGGCTGATTATATACAGGCTGTTGCTGATTAGGCTGGGGCGGCGGCGCTGGATTCGGCTGTTGCTGTGTCTGATCCTGGACAGCCGCATCATTAACAGTGCCGCAGTAACTGCATACATTACTTCCGTAAGGAAGAAGGTATCCACACTTATTACAATTCATAATTTATCCCCCTTTATAAATTATGGTTATTCAGCAAGCGGATTATCACATATTAATTTATTGATAAGCTTTTCAATGACTGCATCTTTTCTCTCGACAACCTTTTCACGGAAATCAAGATTCTTTTCAAGGCGTTCAATTTGCTTTGTCAAGTGATTGATCCGCTTGTCAAAATCTGCTCTTATTTCCTCATTTTTAGCAATTAAAATGCTTATGGTCATATTTTTGTCACGAATCATAGATTTCAGGGCTTCAAGCTCAGAAGCGCCGCTTTCGTCCTGATAAAAATCCAACATAACGTCAGCAAGCGGCGCAATCGTATCCCTGTATTTAAAGCTGTCAACGTCCGCATTTTCTGAAAACACACGTTTTACGGTGGCTTCTGAAAGATAATACCCTTTTTTCTCTAATAGTTCAAGAATGTGAGGAATTGTAAATTCCTGTTCTTTTTTGACTTTTCTTAGCCTTTCAATAGTGTCCTTTTTTAATGTGCTTACTTCCACTTCCTTCAAACTCCTTTCATGATACGAAAATGATACATAATTGATACTAGAATTAACTTGCCTTTATCCTACTAAGATGATATACTTAGTACATGAACAGCGGCGGAGCTGTTTTAATAAGCCGCCAAAACGCACTATACGTTTTGAACCCTCCAAACACAGCTTTAATAATCATCTTACTAATGGCGGCTTAAATAAAGAATAAGGGTGTATGATTATGAGTGAAAATGAATTAATAGTAAAAATTATTTATCGTCTTGTTCAGCTTGGGATTGTTGTCCTAGAAAAAGAAGATTAGCATATTCCTTCACACGGTCTTGATTACCTTCATTCAATTGTTGCATAACTTCCAATAAATCGTCTTGATTAGCATTAATCGGGACGATTTTTTCATTTGTCTCTTTATCTAAACAGGTAAGGTATTCAACAGGGGTGTTTGTTACTAGAGCTATTTTCTCAAAAAAGTCTATCGGTATTTTCGCTGTTTCTCCTGTTAAATATCTTTGGATAGATGATTTTGCAACGCCTATCATCTTTTCCAATTCAACATAAGTTAAATGATTAGTCTGTATAACTTCTAATAAGCGCTTACGGCGTTCAACCGCTAGATTATTAAAATACTCTTCAAGCTGATTCCTGATATCATCTTTGTTATTGATTGTCATTTATTGATACCTCCTTATCTTAAATGTAATTATATTATATCACGTTTTCCCGAAATTGCAATAATTTTCACAGAAAATTAAGAATATTTCCCTAAAAAGGGTTGACAATTCCAAAATTACGTGATATTATAATATTGAATAAATCCCTTTTTAGGGATATGAAAGGAGGAATACGATGTTACAACCGAACCTTTTAAAAGCCGCAATCGTCAGGGCTGGACTTACTCAGGGCGAATTTGCCAAAAAGATAGGCATATCGCAAAATACGCTATATTCAAGAATGTCAGGCGAAACGCCTTTCAACATGGACGAAGTGGACAAAATGCGTATAGTTCTGAGTATCGGCAGCTCTGAGGTTTGCGACATTTTTTTTAATGGTGAATCCCTAAATAGGGAAAGTGAGTGAAAGGAGTTTTATTATGGAGAAAAGGAAATACATACCAATATGGAAAGCAGCTGAGGTTGCAGGCGCATACAATCCTGAAACAGGCAAGTGCGAATGGGCTATGGTAGAAATTGAGAACATGGGCTTTTGTAAAGACGGTGTGACACGCTGGTATCACTTTACAGCTGAGAACGGCGAACTTTGTTACACTCTCAAACACTAAAGGGGGAAAAATCATGAATAGTATTGAAAGGCGAATAAGAAGGTTAGAAAATGAGCTTGAACTTCAAAAGGAAAAGCAGAGAAAAATCCTTGAAAAGGAATGCACTACAGTTGAAGAAAGAATTATGAAAGAAGCATATAAAAGGGGAATTACTCAAGGAGAACTTGCTAAGATGTGCGGAGTTTCAAGACAGCAGATAAGCAATTACTTCAATGGTAGATGTAAGATCAATGTTGAAGCTCTTGCTAAAGTTGCAAAAGCATTCAACGTAACTTGTGATTACTTGATATTCGGCTAAGAAGGAGGGCTTTTAATGAAAACTATCGGCGAAGTTGAGTGGGAGCTTGAACAGCTTGAATATGACCTTAGTGTCAAGCGGAGAGCGCTTGAATACATGAAAGACAATGAAGACGAAGACATTGACTTTGACGAACTTTG
>JAZQWM010000058.1:0-33537 GCA_045632345.1 Eubacteriales bacterium
GTCTCGGATCGTCTCCGAAAATTTTTCGAAAAATGGGTGGGGGGATCTTCTCCCTACCGTCCCAAGGGAATCGGAGAAAATTTTTCCTTGTTTTTAGCCTTGATTCTGGCTCAACCACCATCCTCACGCTTCTTTGCTAACTTCTTTAAATATTCCTTGTCTATTTCATCATTGTCAGCTTGCTTGTGATGTTCAATGCAAAGACAAATCAAGTTGTAATCATCAAGTAACAAAGAATTATTTTCTTTCAGCTTCTCAATGTGATGAACTTCAACATCTTGATAACTTGACTCTGTAATCTTATCTTGATCTCTACACACCTCGCAGAGGTAGTTTGCTTTCTCTCGAATTTCCTCTGACTTCTTAGTCCATGCATAGGTAGATCGGAGGTTTCTTTCTTCACCGCCTGAGTAGATCCTACCAACATTACATTGATAATTTCTTGGATGTATCTTTCCACACTTTGAGCAAGCTTTAAACATCTACTATTGTCCTTGCCTATCTGCCTCGCCTAGCCTTATGCCCTCGATCTTTGCCCTACGCTTTAGCACCTGCAGATATGCCTGCATAGCATCGAGCTGTATACGGTAGAGCTTGCGGTCACATGTAGGCTTAAAATTTAGGGTGTCCCAATGGTCTACCATGGCCTTGAGGCGCTCATATCTTATCTGGAGCTGATAATACTCAGCTTTGAATCTATCCTTGTAATCGTCTGATGACATGAGCTCAATAGTGTCAAATAAATCCATAGGCTTAATTAACCTCCTGCGCTCTCTATCAACATTTGCAATTGCCGTCTCGGCTGTTGGATCTCGATAGCCGCTTTTATTCATAGCTTTATCTTCTGGCCTAACGTGAGCCAACCATTGCGATCTGCTATATCATCAACGGATATACCTGTCTTTTGAGCTATGCCTGTGAGCTTGTCACCTGCCTGCACAGTATATGTGTTACCTGTGCCTGCATACTTCTCCCATGCGCCAACCGTGCCATAGAACACATCACAGTCAAGGTCTCCATCGTAGCCGTTGAGCTTGCCTACTGATGTCCACTGCCACATAGCAAGGAGATTCCAATATTTGATAACAGGCTTTTTGCCTGCCTTTGACATGTCATAATTAAAATCATTGCCATAGTCTCGATACTTGGCGCACCAAAGACCATAGCCTGCACTTGCTACAGAGCCCCAATCATAGGCATTAACGACTGTTTCCGACATGTAGATCATCGGACGCACTCCTGTGAGGTGATATATCTCATCAAGCCATTGTTTAGCCCATTGCACATTCCACTTGCCGCTTGATTCCCAATCGAGCACAGGAATACCCTTGTTAAACCACTTTTCGCTCATTTTATAGAAAAATCTTGCCTCAGATTTGGGCAGATTCTTCTCTGGACGTGCAAAGTGATAAAATCCAAGGCACTTTCCAAGGCTTTGAGCCTTGTTCATAAACCCCTCAAAACAAGGATCAACGAAATTGATGCCCTCGGTGGCTTTTGCGATTACAAAATCACATTTCACCTTGCTTAAATCTATGCCTTTTTGCCAATGTGATATATCAACACCGTTTAGCATACCTCTGTAGCCCCTCTATCGTCCCCTACAAGCTCTTGTTTCATGCATTCCTCATATAATGTATCTATATATGGCTCATGTCCTTGTAGAGCCTTATAGGACGTGTATAGTTGTTTTAGGTTTGTTTTCTCGGATAGCGATATCTTTTTTGAGCTCAGGATCTTCTTGCCAACCATCAAGATCCTGTCATAGGTCGTATTGCGCTGACCCTCTGCAGATACCTTGACCATCCTATTCATGGATTCCATCGACTCAAGTACATTCTTGGATATCTCTGTAAGCTCACCTATCTGCTTTGTGTTCTCCTCGATCTGCTTGTTGACAGTCTTGAATGATTCTGCATGAATCTTGAATCGTTCTGCGCCCTCTTCTGATCGCTCGGTCGATACTTGACTAAGTTTCTCGTATATTTCGCTTTTCGCACTTAGCACCGCCTCGTTTATTCGTTTTTGTATATCCTTTTCTTTCATGTCATCTTTTCTTTTGACAAAAAATGTGATCGTAGAGCTCACACCTGCTATCAGAGCAAGGATGATTGAAAGAATTGCCTGCCCCCATGTCATTCGTCTGCACTCTCATCGAATGTGTCAACTTCTGGGAGACCTGCAACAGATGTCAGGAGTGATAAGATTCCTGCCAGAACTGCGGCAGATGCAACTGCCACCCAATCAACCTCTGAGATGAGCGCTGATGTTCCAATGACAGCAACTGCTGTCTGCGCCACAGTCTTTATTGCTCTAATTCCTGCCGCTTTCCACCACTTTTTACTCATGTGCGCTCCTTTTCCCACGAAAAAAGGAGGCAAGCAACGCCTGACTCCTTTTCTCAGTGTTTGATCGTAACAATTTGTTAAACAGAGGCTATGTACAGATATGGATGACTGCCAGTCATCTACCTATTACCAATTACCATTTTAACACATATTTTTTCTCATTTTGTCGCATTTTGTCTCATCTTTTCTGATGGTGGTATTAATAGACTCAATCATGCGATATACCTGGCTTTTAGAGTAGTTCAAATCGTGTGAAATCGTGCTCGGATTTTCTCCCAAAAGCTTATAATGCACATAAACCTTATCGAGTTTGTTCGTGCTCCTTTTTAATTCATTCTCTTTGACTTTTAATAGTCGCTCTCTGTCATCAAATAGCTGTTTTGCGTATGCTATGCGCTTTTTTATTCTTTTTACTTCCATGTCAACAAGGTAGTCATCCATAGGATTATCGCTTGCGCTACCTTGGACGCTTGCCTTGTCGTATCTTATTGCCCTCGGCAGGGTTTTAGTCACTAATATCTCTTGCTCGTTCAATGCCTGCTCCAGAGCCGCTTGTGCCGCCTCGAATTTCCTCAGATATCGCTCATATTCAAGAAATACCATATTTTCCTCCCACCGATTTATTTTTTCTTTATCTGTCCGATGCCTGCCAATCCTAATATGGTTATGCAGACAATTAACGTGATTAATACGGCATCACTCATGTTTGTCCTCCTTTAAAAAATTATTTAAAACATCACGGATATAATCTGCGCTTATAAATTTCCATTTTTTATCATCAATTTGCTCTAACATATAATTCAAAGTATTTACGACTTTCAAGGCACTTTTTGATAATTCAAACGCACGCAGAAAATTAGCATCAGACCAAAACTCAAAACTTATGCTTTCATCATCTGCATTTTCAATCAACTCATAAAGCTTGTTTAAATATTTGATTGCTTCATTAGGTGTCATTTATGATTCTCTCCTATCTTTGCACATTCTAAAACCTCCCAAAATACAATTAACAAGTTGCCTTTCTATGGCTTCATCTGAAATTTCGTGTGCTCTCATATCTTCGATAAGCCACGATTCAATATTCATCAGCTCCATGAGAACGTCTGTCATGTTTCCTTCGATATCAATGTCAAATGACATTTGATCGCTCCCTTTTTCTTTTACAATTGTGCAATTGATCATTTCATGTCCTCCACTGTGTTTAATGCTGTTGCTATTAGAATCGCTCCCAGAACTGAGATAAAAAATATTGCTATTGAGAATAATACGAAAATCACTACTAACCCCTTAATCATAGGCATCTCCTTTTAATACCCAAAATAATGGTCTCCGTACTGATATGCAGGCTTGCAATATTTGCTATACCCACCTGCAGAAAAGAAAAGGATCTCATCATCGAGCCTCTCGACTAGCTCCATGCATACGGCCTCATATGCTTCGTCTGATGGCTCGGTGTTGTCCATTGATCCGTCCCAATATGTCGAAAAGTGGTATTTCTGGGTGATAACGCTTTCGACATCATCAGGAAACCTATCTGAGTCAACCCTGTTGAGAATCACATCAGCGACAAGTTGCTTGCCCTTGAGATCCTGATTGCCTGCCTCTGCCTCTACGCAGGTGGCAAGCAGTTCAACAACCGCATCCTGCTCCGTCTCAATTAGGTTGTTGACTTTGTGTCCTTCTGCGTGTGCCTGCACCTGCATAAATAGGATGCAAGCTGTGGATATTATTGCGACTAACTTAACCCTCATCCTCCTTGTCCTCCTTGTGCTCGATTAGATAGTAATCTCCCCTCAATTCGGCAATTCGTGACTGTAGTGATGGTGATAGTTGTGCCTCTTTTTTCTCTCTTTCGGCTATTGCCTCATAGATCTGCCGGAAATTAGCCCTGTCGGCTGTCAGATTGTCCGACAGACAAATGTTTGTAAATCCTATTCTTTTTATTGCTTTTTGTGTCATTGGTGCTAAACTATTAACAGCCTCATCGGCTCTGTATAAGCCATATTGACGTATAGCTTTGAGGACTTCCTCCCAAGCATCTCCCCATGATGGCATGTCACCGAGCCTAATTGATGTAGCCATCTCACGGATATCTGCGATTGAGGGACTCCACTTGTTGAGCGCTACCCACTCATTGAGGACTGCCACTGCGACATCATAAGGTATGTCCTCAAGTTGGTAGAGCCACAAGTCCATTGCCTGCCCACTAGGTAGGAGCTTTTCCTTTGGGTAGTACGTCCTGAGAGCCATTGCAAACTTTGCAAATTCTGATTTCGTCATTTTGATCCCCTCAGTTTTGTTATTATGTCGATTGATTTACATATGATTGCAGTTGTTATTATTGCAATACCGCAGAACATCTCAAAAAATACAAATATCTCCTCTCCCTTGTCTGCCATCGTCCAATTGAGATCATCCCATTCCATCGGTTTTATCCTCCTTAGGATGCAATTTAAAACTTTTGACAAGTTCCTCACCGAACTCGCTTATTGATCTTCCAAGTTTCCAAAATGAAAAATCTACAGTTTGTATTATTTCTGGGCAACGCTCTTTGACATATTCCGCAATGTAATCATTTTCTGTCATCATCATCCTCCGTAAACTGTTCATGTTCATAGTCTTGTAACGTTACAAAGTGCTCACGCAAAAATTCAAAATGGTCATCCTTTTGGTAATAAAGGTCTGGGACTCGTACCCACGCAAACGGCCTCATGTATTCTCTGCGCTCCCCTTTGACTAATAGCCATTTAGTTCCATAACCTGCATATGCCCACCATTGACCATATGCCCATGCCATATAGGTGTAGTTGTAATGTTCAGAGTTAAATAACTTGTGAATGCAGTAATAAATGTTCGGCTCAGGTGGTAGCTCGACCTCTGTATAGTGCCAATCGTCTGTCCAACCCTCTTCTTTTTGGTAGTCACGAGGGATCTGATACTTTTGTTCGCACTTGCGAATAATCTCAAGCCTGTCCAGATAGTCGGAGATGGTCATCTGATTGTCACACTCGTAATTACTCCAATCCATTGCTATCGTCCCCTGCCCAGTTTTGGCACATCTTATAAAAATCGTCTAATTCCTCAGCCGAGCCTCTGGGCTTATATGTTGGTGTTGCTTTTGCTTGCCGATTGTCATAATTGCCGTCAAGGATCTTAGCCATATTGGCATCTTTTAGCATCCAATCAAAATTTGCTGACCAATTGAGGTCATTGTTGCCTTTAAGGAACGAAGACGCTTCTGCTTTTACAAAAGCCTGTTTAATATCCTCAATCGTATAGTTTTTAAGTCTTGCCCTAATAACTTTTTTTCTGGACTCCGATAAGGTGGTCACTCGTGGAAATGACACGCAAGTGTCATTGTACAAATCAACTATCTCCTGATAGTTGATTCTCTTTTTTATATTTTTCTCTTTATCTTTACTTGTCTTATCTTTACTTGTCTTATCTTTACTTAACTTATCTTTACTTATCTTATGCCGTCCATTTTCAGTCCGTGGACTGTCCATGGACTGTCCATCTTCTTCTTCGATTACCTCAAAAGCCTCTGTTTCTATGGCTTTGTGCTTAATGTCAGACCTTGGCTTTTTTTCGATAAGTCGCACATCTGGCATCATTTCAATGAGCAAATCTTTGTAAATTGAATCAATTTTTCTATCCGCACGGATGTAATTATTTTCTTGCCAATCCATTATGTACGACACAAGATCCTCGTTGAGCACCTTAATAAAATTCTTGGATGCAAGCACCCTCAGGTCATCCTCAGAGCATCCGACCGCCCTGATTACTTTGAAAGCCTCAACGACTCCATCATCGTCTGCATTCAGACCAAGATGGAAATATAAGGCCTGTGATGAAATGGGCATCTTGAGAAATCTTGCACTGCCTATGACTCTGTTAGAAAACATTCTTCTAGTTCCCATTCAAAACCTCCGATTATTCTTGATTTACTTTAATGCCCAACGCTTCAATCACTTCAATGGCTTCTCTCTGTACCATAAGTTCTGCAAGGACATCGTCATCCTCAGTGTCAGGATCTATGTCAATCTCCTTTAATTTTCTCCAAAAATAATCTCTAACTTTTTCTAAATCGATTTTATATACTTCCATTTTTTCCTCCCTAGTTAAACGGTAATTGTGCGACCTCATCCTCTGGCACATCATCCGATATTTCTTTAAAGCCTCCGATTTGGTACATAGAAAAAGCCGCCACATTCCTCCTACAATCGCCGTGCTCGATATAAAAGTAAACTTTGCTTTTATCTAATACCTGCCAACAGTCAGCTTTAACCTTGATGATCTGATCTCGATAATATACGTTGAATATCTTCATCTGGCTACCTCTCTACATAGACCATTGCGCCACAAACAGGGCATTTGCATTTGCATCTGATGCCGTCATGCATGTATTCCATTTGATCGCCGTTTTCGTACTCGGTCTCATCAGCTTCAAAAATGGTGCTACATTTCAGACAAATAAACGTCTCTGTTTTACGCTCAATAGTGCCTGCTTTAATGATTTTCATGAAAGCCTCCTAGTCTAGTTTTGCGCCGCAATTTGTGCAATAATGCAGATCATTCAGATGAATGTCACCCTCAATGTCGTGAGTCACTCTACAAAATGGGCAACCAACAAAACCGTCATTGATAAATTCTGTGTCCCATTTGCCATGTGGTCTGTTTGCCGCCTGACAATCTGCTATCACTGCGAGGCTCTTGGATATATCCTTAAACAGTCGCAATTGTGCAAACTCTACATCGGTGTGAGTGTAAACTCCTTTTCTAAAATTCCAAAGAGAATTGCACATATATTCATTTTCTTCAATTCGTGACATCTTCTATCTCCTTATCCATCTTTGCGCCGCAATACCAACAATAATTGCCTTTTATTGTTGTGCCGCCCTCTGACATTCCGCAATTTGAACATGTGCGTGATGTCATTTCATATTTTTTATGTTTTTCTTTAATCCACTTTGCATGAACAATTGGTTGTGCGTTCACTGTTGGTGCATTATCAATTATGTCGATAACTTTTCTGTCAAATTCATCCGTTTCACCTAATATAGGTTTGTCATTTATTCCGTAATAGAAATAGTCTTTCAATTTATCAGCATCAATCAGCCTCATTTTTATCCTCTTTTCTGAGTGATTTGTTTTCTGTCTGAGTCTCAGCTTTTATCAAAACTCTCTCAGATATTTCAGCCAAGCATTCGACAATAATATCCAAATTCGACATCGTTTTCTCCTTTATACCGTGTATATATAACCTTAATATTATATTTCCTTGCTCTCTTACCGCCCTGTTATAGATGCAATGCGGTTTGTAAATCTTTTTTATTCCGATAATACTTTTTTAAATTATCTCACTCGTTTTTCGCCCTCACTTTCTCCCTTTTCTCTGCTCCAATGTTTACACCAATGTGTCATAACTGTGACGTAAGATAGCCAACTATCATCAATGTCACACACACACCTAACAGGTTATATATACCCACCTATTCTTATACAATGGCGGCAATTACAACAGACTTTACCATTTTCTACACTCATACTTTCTCACCTTCTGCCTTGTATGGCTCTGGTAATGGCATCCATGCTGTTACGCAACTGTCTACTCTGAATCCATTCATTGTAGGTTCACCAAAATACTTCATAGAGTTATATACATCAAAGTATTCAGCGCAGGTTCTATTACCATCGGATACAATGAATAATCCATTATTGGCTATATATTCTTCCTTGGTAGGCAATCTCTCACTAACAGGAATCCATCTTGACTCTTGCTCTAATGCTTTGATTGCCATATCAAGTGCATCTGCAAAAGGTATTATCCAATCATTAGGCATAAATACAAATATTGAGCTTTTTAGTCTATATAGCCAATCAAGATGTTTTTCTCGTTCTTCTCTTGTCATTCTTCTACTTCCATGTGATGCCATCTTTTACCTCCCTAACCGAATTTAAGTCTCTCCAGATGCTCTCTCTTCTGAGCGTCTGATGTCCTTGAATACAATCTTGTTGTTTCCAGAGAATTGTGACCCAAAATGTCCGCTAATTCTGTAACGTTACCTGCGAACTCTTCCATGTAGATCTGGGCGAATAAATGCCTAAATGAATGAGCATGTACCTTGTTTTTGTTGACCCTAGCCGCCCCTGCAATCTTTTTCATGTGTTTCCATATCGTTGAGAGCGCTATCATCTGCCCTGACTTTTTGGGTGATACGAAAATTATGCCTTTTCTAATGTGATGGTCATGGCAGTAATGCTTGAGCTCACGCTTGAGATCCTGCCTCAGGATGATCCTGCGCTCTTTTCCTTTGTTGAAAACCTTAATGTAATTGCTGTCGAGATTTTCAACAGTGAAATATCTGAGCTCTGAGATTCTTATGCCTGTCTGGGCAAGGATTTTCATTATCATGTAAAGCTGATGATCGTCCAAGCGCTTAGCAAACCTTAGCAGGCGCTTATAATCTGACAAACTCAGAACATCCTCATTGCTCTGCTTGACCTGCATTTTTATCTTTTTGACTGTGCAATCCTTGAGATCTGCCCACTTGAGAAATTTATTGAGCTCGACTATCCAAGTGTTGATTGACCTTGTAGAGCCTGCCACGTCATGCAGGTGCGCCTTGTATCTCATGGTCGTGTCCTTTGTGACATCCTCACCATCTGGCAACCATGTCAAAAACTTGTTGACGTTTGATCTGTACTGACTGAGCGTGTTTTCGGCATATTCTTGGTATTTCTGCTCAAGAATCCACTCATCGAGCAGTGGAGTGAGATCTGCTTTTTTCATGTGTTAGCCCTCCGATTTAACGGCACAAAAAATAAGCGCTAAAAGAGCAAAACTAAGTGTCAAAATTGGAATCCAATTGTTACTGTCTAATGCTGATACAGATAAAAGAAATAGAACAAAACAAAGACCTGTCAGATATTTAAGAATCTCTCCCAGAGTTCTCCTCATGTGATCTCATCCTCTCCCTATCATCATTCATGCGGTCAATGATCGCATATGCAAGCGGAACGTCCTCCCTCTTGACTACATGACCCCTTATGTCAGTCAAGATCGTGCCATCTTTTAGGTGATGTCTAATCATAAGACCTCTTTCTGGAATAGCACCTCAAGCGGAATGTCTACTCCAAGCACCTTTTTAATGCTCAAGGCCTCATCGATAGTAAATGACTGCTTGCCCTTTATGCGGCGAGCCATTTTCTGTGGTGAAACTCCGCTTTTGATGCCGACTGCACCGATTGTTGTGTCTTTTCGTGCGATTTCCGCCTTTAAATTTTCGTACATACTTTGTAACTCCTTATCTCCTGAAATAAAATTTGCGGTTGATTTATTAAATTTAATAAACCATAAATCAAATATAGTATCGTGTGAGATAATTTTCAATAGATTTTTTATCGTTCAAAATAAATTAGCATTTTGACCAAAAACAGTTTTATTATTTTTAATACATTTAAGTTGATATTTGTTTTGTACGATATTATATTTGAAACAGCACACGAAAATTAGAATTAATCAAGGAGGCAAAATGACGATAGAGGAAAAATTGAAAAAACATATCTTGTTTCACTATAAAAGCCTACGTGACTTTGTGAATAACTCAGGCATTGACATGCCTTATCCGACTTTTGACGGAATCCTCAAAAGAGGCATCAACAAGTCAAGCATCGATAATATTTTCAAGATCTGCAAGACATTAGACATAAGCGCTGACTATCTGGCACAGGGTAGGATTGTGCCAAATCAGTGCCTTGTTGACAATACTATCACTGCAGAAATCACTGACATTGTTAAATATTTCAGGCTTAATCCGACCGAGCTTAATAACTTTAACATTGACGGAGTGCCAATTGAGGAAAATGAGGCGATTGTGCTTTTGTCATCGCTCACTGTTGGAATTGATTTTGTAAGATATGAAAGAGAGAGAAATTCATGAAATTTGTAAAGATTCTGAGCATTTTAAGTAAAAAAGACTTTGAAAACGCTCAAAAAAATAACCAAGTGCCTGTTATCATGCCTAAGGGACACATCGAACTGCATCCGAACGACATGATTCTGACAGACAAAACAAATTGTTTTATCTGCAATAGTGATTTTTATCATACAAGCCTCAAATGTTCCTGCCTCAAGTATGAGATGGAAAGCGGCGAGCCTGTCAGGTGCATTGCAATAAAGGACGCTAAGGCACGAAAAATGACTTATTGCTCCGATTGCTCAAGGCAGGATTATCTTATGAGACATGGCAGATTGGATGAGATGGAATGAAAAAACGAGCGTTATTATATATTCGAGTATCGACACAAGAGCAGGTAAAAGAGGGTTATTCTATCGATGAGCAGATTGACCGCCTTGGTTCTTTTTGCAAAGCAATGAATTGGGCAGTCGCTGACACCTATGTTGATGGTGGCTATTCTGGAGGCAATACAGACCGCCCTGCTCTGCAAGATCTCCTGAGAGATGTCAGAGCAGGCAAGGGTGATATCGTAGCTGTCTACAAGCTTGATAGGCTTTCAAGGTCGCAAAAAGACACACTTTCCTTGATAGAGGATGATTTTCTTGCAAATAATGTTGATTTTGTTTCGATGACAGAGAATTTTGATACAAGCACACCATTTGGTCGTGCAATGATAGGAATCCTCTCTGTGTTTGCGCAGTTGGAGCGTGAACAAATAAAAGAGCGCATGAAAATGGGCAAAGCAGGACGCTCAAAAGAGGGCAAATGGAAAGGCGGTGTCTGTCCGATCGGATACGACTATGTTGATGGTAAGCTCATAATCAATGACTATGAGGCTATGCAGATCAGAGAGCTCCACAAGCTATATCAACAGGGCAAGGCTCTCCGAGAGATTGAGAGGATTTTTGCAGATAAAGGCTTTGCTCATAAGCATGGCACTTGGAATGTCAGGAGATTAACGAGAGTCCTTTTTAACGAGCTATATCTTGGCAAGATAAAATATCACGATGAGATTCTGGATGGAATCCATGAGCCTATCATTGACCAAGCGACTTATGAGGCAACGCAGGCCGTGTATAATGCCAAGGATCACACCTCAACCTACTCAGGCAAGCGCTCATATTTAAGCGGCCTTGTTTTCTGCGCTCATTGCGGTGCTAGGTATTTCTACTACCAAAACAGAGGCAACAAGAAAATATATTATTATTATGGTTGTTATTCGAGACTCAAGCGTTGCCGTGTTATGATTAAAGACCCTAACTGTCGCAATGAGACATGGAGTGCTCCAAAGCTTGAGCAGATTATCTTGAGCGAAATCCAAAAGCTTGCAAATGATCCTGCCTGCATCCACAAGATCAGACAGGCGAGCATTTCTGATGATTCAAAAGACAAGGCTGATGTTATCAGAAAAGAAATTGAAAAGATTGATGTCCAGAAATCAAGATTCATGGACTTGTATGGTCTTGGTGGATTTTCTGCAGAGGAACTCACTGCCAAGATTAAGCCCCTCAACGACCGCAAAACAGGACTTGAGCAAGAGCTTTTGGAGCTTTCAGACAACAGAAAAGCCCTGTCCGAGGACAAGGCCATTGAGATAGTTCACAATTTTAATGATGTAATTGAGCAGGGAGATCAGGAGCAGATACGTCTCTTGATTCAATCACTTGTGGAAAAGATAGAAATTGATGGTCATAATATAGAAATATTTTGGCGATTTTCATAAAATTTTTATACCCAAATTGTGACCTTGGTTTTAACTATGGTCACAATTTGTATAATGCTAAAAATAGAGGCAGGAAAATCCTGCCTCAAGCATTTGTCCATGTTACGGTGTTATTTGAATTAAAAACAAGCTTTTTGCCGCCAACGATCAGAATGCCATCGACCTCCAGAGCACCATCCTGAGATGGAAAGCAGTTGACTCCAACGGAGCTCCTGAGACGGTCAAAAAAGATAATCGGCATACCCTTTGACACGTAAGCAGTATAGATTGACGTGCCTCCAAGGCTGTCAGTGAGCGTCACCTCGACCTGCCAAGCATATTGATTGTCGAGGTTGATGGTGGCTGTGACATTGTCGGTAAGTGATCCTGTGATGCTTGGTGAGGAATCGCCCTCTTTTGTTGCCGCATAGGTGATTGTTATCTGATTGTTGCCATTTATTGAGGCATAATCTGCGTCACATTTAAGGTCTGTGGCTGTCTCATGATTGTCCTGCCTTTGCAGGGTAACGATAGCCGTAGGATCTGACCAATCGAGCATGTTAACCGTGATATTTTTTTCGCCTGTGAGACCTCTGGAGTCAGTGACTGTGACTGTGGCCTCGATTGGTGCGCCTGAGTTTATCGTGCCTGCATTACCTGTGGCATTTGAGCCGCTTATGGTCATAGACGTGTCTGCGCCGTTGACTGATACAGAGCAGGACGCTATGCTTGCACCTTTTTTTGCCGAGAGGTTTGTTGCATAAAAAATCACTGTGGACTTATTCCTGACGATATCCTGATTGTTGCCTGTGAGTGCAACTGTGGTGCTGTTTGAGTCCTCATAGGTCACTGTGTCAAGCGTTGGAGCGCATTCGTTGGCATTGACTGAATAATGCCCACCGCTTTGTGTGCTGACATGGCCTGCATATGTGACTCTGACCTTATAAATTCCACTTTGAGCTGATGGAATCGAGTTGTATAAGGCATTGACCACATTAGTTCCTGCAAATCCTGTGATCGACTGAGCAGATGTTGTATCACTCGACACGACCGTGTCATCGTCAGCTATGAGATTGACCAACACATCTCTATAGAGAGGATTGTAGAGGCTGATAGTGAGTTTGTTACCAAGCTCAAAATCAGGCATCACTGAGGCATACGGATAGCCGTATGTTGTGACATCCTCAGGATCAGATACTATAACATCCTGCGTCTCTTTATCTCTTGCCTTGGTTTTGACCGTGTAAGTCGTATCTGGAGAAAGCCCTGTGATTGTGTATGTGCCATTAT
Organism: Eubacteriales bacterium; assembly: GCA_045632345.1. GTDB lineage: Bacteria > Bacillota > Clostridia > Oscillospirales > CAG-272 > RGIG2000. Next base: position 13,302 of record JAZQWM010000058.1, read on the forward strand.
AATCCTCGGCAATGGCTACACCTGTCCAATTTGCTCCGTCATCCACAGAATACCACAAATAATCGATGATGCTATCAGAATCCCACCACATCTCGATATCAGTTTCGGTTTTTGATAAAAAAATCTGCTCAACGTATGTAGCCATCAATTGCCTCCCTGATATAATCCGACTATTCCAATGCCCTCATTGACTACAGTGCCGCCTGACTCTACCTGCATAGGCATCAGCACGACTTGACCTCCAAGCGTCAGCTCTTTTGACACGGAGCTTTTAAGCGTATGGAGCTCGCCGTCCTCAATGTAGGTTATGCGCTGACCTGCTCGGTCGAAAACTGCAAAGCCGTATGCATCGCTCAAGACGATATAAGAGCCATCTGCTCCGTACATCTTGAGACCATCCTTGTCTATCGTGCCGACTAGGACGTTGGCGCTGTCATAGATCTGCATAGAGCCGTCTATGTTGACATGAGATCCCCTCCTGAATATTCCACCCTTGACCATGTCGGCGATAAGGCCGATGACCGGAATGTTGCTCATGTTGAGAGTTGAGTTAATGCTCCATGCCTCTCTAAATGTCCCATTTATTCCTGTCTGGGAAAAGGAGAGTCCTGTGCTGTTCATTCTGATGACGTTGACTGCGTCCTCTTTTGGCAAGCGATCAACAAGCAGGCACTGATAGCCGTCATTGATAACATAAGAGCCTCCCAGAATGCCCATGATGGAGTTGGAAACCGTGATGAGCTGAGAGTTGAGAGATGAGGCCATATTGTTGACCTGCTCTGTTACGTTTTGATTGACGTTTACCGTGATGTTATTGATTAACCCTGATAAGTCACGAGTGAAATTGCCAAATTCGACCTCTGTGTACTGCTCAAAAACACAGTCGTAAACAAAACCAATTACGCTTGTCATCAAATGGATGCCAAGGCGATCATCAATGACCTCGACCACGTCTCCGATATCAGTGACCTTTTCAAGGTTAGCCTTGAGAGTATAGTTAATCATAGGGACGCAATTAGCCTCAAGGTACTTGATAGCCTGCATTTTTAGGTCATTGACTAGCGCCTGCTTATAGGCCTGCTCTGTTGGATAGTCCTCTTCGACAATATCATCCTGAGAAAATGTGACAGTCTTAGTATACGGCAGATTATACTGCGTGTCGGACTCGACATAGATATCTGCGTCAGAATCTTGGTCATTTAACAAAAGACCATCCTTGCCGACAGGCAATAGCTTTGTGACAACACTGTCCCACTGTTCCTGACAAGTGATATCCTTGAGGTTTTTCTTGTATTGGACGATGATGCCGTTGTCATGACCGATTGCGGCCTTGACCGAAATATCAAAATTATCCCTCACAAGATGACCGCCCCATCTCTCAAGCACTGTCTGCATAGCTTCATAAAGTGATGAGCGCACGCATCTGTATGAGTCAACGGTCTGGACATCAGAGGACATTGTGAACGGACTTGTCGGCTCGGTGGCATTGTTCAAGTGGTTCAGAGCGTCATTGCAGTTCATGTCTACGACATAGGAATCAGCAATGAGACAGTTCTTGCTGTCGTAATAGACGTGAAAACACTTCGAGACAAGCTTGCTCTTTGATTTGGTAACGTTACCAATGCGAAAAGCCTGATTGCCTGTCGGTGTGTTGGCAATGACTATGTTGCCCTCAAGAAAATAATCGATGTATTCAAGACCTGCCTCAAGGTCAAGGTAATAGTCACCATTGTCCTTTTTATTAACTTTAGCCTTGTATGGTCTGACAACGATATCACCATTTGACTCAAATGATGTGTCGGTCTGACCGAAAATTTTTATCATACATTATTCCTTGATGAAAGTCTTGCATCCGTCAACAACATCGAGATTGTCATCAACCACCTCAACAACAGCTCCAAAAGCGTTATCTGAGTACAGGAGCGAGCACTGATGATGATAAGCCTGTTTAGCTCCTGCACGGTTATCCTCCCATGATGATACAAGTGTGAAATTACCATTATATTTCTGGATTACGTCAAATTTTGCCATGATTTTCTCCTTTATATGATTGATATAGTGATTTGAGTTTCATGCTCCAGAGCGTCAAAAGAGACAATGAGCCTGTCCTCAATTTTATCAAGGCTATAAACTCCATCATAATTATCAAAATATACCGTGACATTGCCACCTGGAACATTATAAAATGTCTTTTCGGTTTCTCCATAGTAGGCTGTCAGTGTCTGTTTGTATGGTGTGATATCTGAGACATTCTGACGGACTCCTGCAATGTCGGCGTCCTCATAAAACTTGTCGTTGTTTAGCTTTTTTATGAGACTATTGAAATTTTTTTCAAGAATTTCGACTCTTTTTTCGATGTCCATGTTGCCTCCTTTTAATTTCTTCCATAGAGCTGTAACTCAGATACTCCAACAAGTGTACCTCCATAATTATCAACACAATATAAACGATAATATTTATATTTTGAATTATTATCAAAATTAAAATATTCATAATTTTGTGTAAGTGATGTTGCAATTGCCGCAATATTATTATATATATCTATCCATGTTGAATTATCATTTGAGCCTTGTATTTTAAAATTTTTAACACCACGATTATAAGTTCCTGATTGATAATCAACATTGATTATGCCGATTTTATTAATTTTTACAGGATTAGTAAACATATAACCGACATAATCGTTTGATGTTTTATTTAATGTAAGCCATGTGGAGCTTCCACTTTTATCAAATGCTTTATAACCACCATAACCGCTAGAGAGCTGTGTGCCATAAATAACAAGACCACTTGGAGAGGAGTCGCTTGTCATTGTCGGGACTTTGACATTTAAAACGCTCTCAAAATAGGTTGAGTTGCATATTGCCGCAAGCCATGTCGAATTTCCAAGCAAAGTGTCGGCACAATTGTCATCAAGTCCGATGAGGCTCATTGCGCTTGAATTTGCGCACACATCTGTTGCCCATGTGGTCGAGCGGACCATATAATCAACTGCATTTGAGCTAGCAATCAGAGCTGATAATGTCGTTGAATCAGCAAGCATTTGCGAAATAGTTGTATAATTCTTATCCCAGATATCTGCGCAGTGTAGCCAAATCTGAATGTCATCAGTTGGTAATACGGTCGCACCCTCTGGAATAAATGAAAGTGTCACACTTTCGCTCTGCCCATCGGTTGTGATTGTAACCTGCTCCGATTTTGTGTGTGTGCCATCTGTTGCGGTGATTGTGTAGGTGTCAGCATTGTGAACCATGAAGGTGTATGGATTTGTTGTTGCTGTGTAGCTTTCATCAGTTCCGACACATGTGCAGGTTGCGCCTGTTGGATATGTTGCCGTAATTGTTGCCGCAAAATGCTCCACATGTACAAGATAGAGCTTGCAGATGTCGGCTGTGACAGTCTGAGTCTGTGTTGAGCCTCCAAGTACGGATGTGATTGTATAATTGCCAAATGCTGTAGCTTCGCACTCCCATTCGGTCGTTGAGCCTGACACCTGAGTCGCAGGTGTGACTGTACCATCAGGATCTGTGACTGTGACAGTTGAGCCTGCATCTGATGTAATTAAAAACATGATTGATGAGCCGCCGTCCTGTCCGTCTTTTCCGTTTGTTACCGTAAATGTGTAAGATGTGCCATCATCCACATAAATAGTATAGGTATCGACAAGCCCCTGAGTGCCTGTTTTCTCAATGCTGTCAATGCCTGCGCCGTTTGTGACATTAAATGTATATTTGTTGCCGTTTGAAAGCGTGATAGTGTATGTGTCAACGTTGCCCTGAGAGCTTGTAAGCTCGATATCAATAATGCCTGCACCATCCGAGCCCATCTTGAGCAGGACTTTGACATTTGAGATCTGTCTTGAATTTTGTAAACTCATTTAATACCTCCTAATCACTGAAATGTGACATCCTGCTCAATCGACAGTGTGCCGATGAGTATAGTGTATATATCAGAGCCGATTCCTATGCACATATCATAAAAATATTGGCCTGCCTCGATCTCTCTCGTATCTTCTGGAGCAATTCTGACGGACATTATGCCCTCTGACTGAGATATTCCATTGTTTAGAGATTTTTGAAATACATTTTCAGAGCCTGTGACTCTTTTTTTGCAGGTGAGAAAAGCTGTGTCCACTGTGATAGGATCATGATTTTCGTCAAAAACCTCGACATTAAAGGCAACAGTGTCACCTTTTATCATGGTTATGTTTTCGTATTCCATTTGAAAATTTGTTCTCATATCCACCTCGATACGTTTTGAACCTCAAGTGAGACAATATTTCCGACCCATGAGATCTTATTTGTTCCGATGTCAAGTTTTAGGTTTGAGTAATCGCCTGAAACTGCCCTATTCATGAGGATATCATCCTTGTAGGCATTCATCTCCTGACCATCAAGTGTGATATATCCTGAATCTCCAAGCTCAATAACAAAAAGCTCAACGTCATTGATTGAAAGCTTTATCGTACCCTCGCCGCTTATAGTGAACTTAGGACGTGAGAATGTGTTGCCTCTGTTGATGATCTCGCATGAGTCAAGATCCTCATCAAGCGTCTGCAGGTCAAGCCTGAAATCAACTGCTGTTCCGCTATCAATTGAAAACCAAATATAATTAAATGTTTTCGAGCTCGCAAGGATTGCAGGCAGTGATGCCACACCTGAGTCGCTTAACTGCAGAGCCGCACCGCCAAGCGAGTCGGCATCTGATGGCACTGAACCAATGACACGAATTTTGACAGCATGTTCTCCAGAGCCCTCGGTGAGCGCTAAGAGTGTATAAGAGCCAACATCAAGCGTCATTGCATTTAGTGGCACATAGAACTGTGTCGAGCTTGTTGCCGTACCTTTGACTGTGATAATATCGTCTTTTGATGTTATGGTTATGCCGCTTTTCTGGACTGTATACGGCACAATGTCCATGACGTTGATAGAAAAAGAAAAATCATCATCAACTGCCGAGAATTTGAACGGTTGTACATGGAATGTGACTGTTGCGGTCTTGAATCTAATGAGTTTTTCGTAATCTATCTGAGCATTGATCTGATAGTTGTAGAACTTATCAGGCTCGTTTGAGAAAATGGCAGTCCCCTCAGAGTCGAAATACTGAATGACCTCATTGATGTCATAATCTCCAAACAATCCGATGCTCATTTTCCTGTCATATGCCGAATATCCGAGTTTTGTGACAACATCACCGTCTCGACCGTCTATCTCTTCAACGGTTGTGCGCATGAGAGGCTTTGAGATAGGAGGCAACGATTGAATGAGCAACCCTTTTATAAGTGTTGATTTTTTGCCATTTAGAATGACATAACTCATATATCTATCCTTTCAGGTTATTACAATTAGGCGGTCATAGTTGGCGCTACAACCGCCAGATAAGATGATATGTTAAACATACCAAATCGTATTTCGTTTAATTCTCCTTTTGCGTACTATTTATTGATAAAATGTCGGTCTTTCCCGACTGCCAGTCACTCTCTTAATGCGTTGCTTGCTCATTACGTGACTAAATCGAGCACTATACACCGTACGCACTTGATGTAGGTTTAGCACCTCGCTGCATCCCCTCGGTCTTTTGCGAGAGTTCGACTATCAGAACTATGAATAAACAAGCCTCGTGACAACCTTATCAACAAACTTACCCATCTCCTCATCATCCATCTCAACCTTGACCTGAGAGAGCGCTGTCTTGAATGCGCTGACCATATCATCAAACGTGTTAGTCTCTTCCAAAGTGTTTACGCTGTTAGTGCTTGTTGGGAGAGAGCTGTTGATGTCTCTTGTGACGGTTTTCATTTCATTAACAAAGCCCATGTTGAGACCCTGAGCCATGAATGAGCCGATTTCCATCCATACTTTTGACGGAGATGAGATTTCCATGTTGTCCTTGGCTGATTTTACAATTCTTGCCATCATGTCGTTGACGGATTTGGTGATCTCTTGCTCTTTGGAGAGGAATCCATTTTTGAGGCCGAGAGCAAACTGTTCGCCGAGGTTTCTGAATTCTACGTTGAAATTCTTGATTGTCTGCAGGATTGTAGTTGTTATCGACTGAGCAGTATTGACAAGGGTAGCCTTGCCAGAGCCAAAACCGACATTGAGCTGATTTGCGAGCTGTTTGCCGACTTCTCTAAATTTAGGATACATGAGCTTGATCTGATTGAGGACTGCGTTGATGATGGTCTGAGTCGTATTAACAAGGGTAGCCTTAGAGCTGTTCATTCCTGTGTTGATTGATTGCATGACCGTCTTGCCTGCGACTGAGAATTGCTGTGTCGAGGTTTTAAAGCCTGTGATGATGGCCTGAGTCATATCTTTTACAATTGTCTGGATCGACTGCTTGCTCTTGGTTATGCCCTCGGAGATCATCTTGCTAATATCCTGACCAATCTGCATGAACTGAGGTTTTGAGGTCGTGAAAGTCTTGGAGATGACCTGCACGAGTTCTGTAGCTGACTGTGAGAGTGAGCTTGAGCCGCTTGTCATGCCCTTGGCAAGGGTGCTGACAGTGTCAGAGGCTGATTTTTCCATCTGGCTATTAACAGAGCTCATCTCATCAGTGAAACCCTCGCCGATACCCTCAGCGAGATAGCCTCCGACTTGATCCTCCATGACTTTTGATGGTGACGATATTCCGAAAAATCCTTTGATACCGTCAAGGATGTCCTCGCCAAAGCCCTCGATTTTTTCCATAACCCAATCATAGGCGCTCGACATGCCCTCCCAGAGTCCCTCTATGAGTTCAAGGCCGCAATCTGCAAGCTCAGGAACTCCCTCAAGGAATCCGTTGGCAATTGCTTCGATGATCTGAGGAACTGCCTCAAGTATCATCATTATGATGGTTGGTAAATCGGAAATCAGAGCAATAAACAGGTCGATTCCTGCCTGTTTTATCTCTTCCCAATGGTCTCTAAATCCTGTAATTATGCCTGAAATCAGGGTTGGCAAACTCGAAACTATAGTTTGAATTATTAGCGGCATATTAGTGACTAGCGCAGTCAATAACTGAACTCCTGCCTCCATTATTAGCGGCAGGTTTGAAATCAGAGTTGTAACGAGGCTATTAATTATCACTGGGATCTGCGCTACAATCGTAGGTATAGCCTGCAATATACCGTTTCCGAGTGCTACAAGCAGGGAAATTCCTGCCTGCAAAAGAGGCTCGATGTTTGTGGTAAAGGCTGTGACTATACTTTCAATCACTGACGGCAACATCTCTGTCAGAGTTGGGATTGCCTCGGTTATTCCGTTTGCAATTCCCGTGATTATTTGAATGCCTGCCGTAACTAATTGAGGCGCTAATGATACAAGTGCTGAGATTATTTGAGGGATTAACTCCGATATTATAGGCAAGATCGTAGGCAATACACTCAAAACCGTCTGAATTGCACTGCTAACGGCATTAACTAAGATAGGGAGATTTTGCTCAATGATCGGCACAATGGTCTGGATGAGCTGAGGGAGCATCGTCTGGATCGCCGTTGACATTCCTGTGATGACTGTTGCCATCCTTGGGATGAGATTGCCGATGACACCGCCCTGACCGTCCTCTGTTATCAGAGTGCCGATAAAATTCTGAGCGAGCGTGCCAAAATCTGCATTTTCGTCTGCCATACCTGTCAGGAGATTCTGCCATGCGGCTTTCATGGAGGCAACAGAACCCTCAATAGTGCCGCTTGCTTCTCTGGCAGTCGTGCCTGTAATATTCATATCTTCCTGCACGATATGGATCGCCTCGATCATTTGGTCAAAAGATACATCATTGATGCTTTCAACGCTATCGCTGACCACACCTGCATCCTTGACTAATCTGAGCATTTCAGAACCCGTGCCTCCGTAACCGATTTTTAAATTATCAAGGAGTTGGAACTGCCCTTTGGCAAAACCGCTATACGCCGCCTGCAAACTGCTTAAATCCGTTCCAAACGTATTAGCATTGTCGCTCATATCACGGATAGCCTGATCGGATAGTTCTGCCGCCTTAACGGTATCACCCTCAAGACTTGATATCAGGGATGCAGAAAAGCCTGTGACAGTCTCCATATACTCATTTGCACTCATTCCTGCGGTCTGATAAGCGTTTGATGCATTATCAAGCACCATTTTCTGTGCTGACTGATACATCTCAAACTCTTTGGTCGCATCTTCCAGACTCATGCCTGTCTGAGCCGCATACTCTTCTGCAGATGAGGCTGTTGTACCGAAAAGCTTTTGAACACCGCCCTCAAGCTGTTCATACTCGGCATAATTGCTGACTGCTTCTTTTCCAACGTCCACAAATGTCTGACCGAGCTGTTTGAGGCCATCGATTGCTGACTGAATAGCGTTTGATGCAAGGTCTGCAAGGACTGCTTTCATGACGGTGAAACCACCTGCAGAGTCATCAGCTTTTTTGCCCATGTCATCGATAGCTTTAGCCGTGTTATTACAGGCAGTTTCTGCGTTGGCTGTCTGGATTCTTGCCTGATTTACATCTTTGCCAAGCTGATCGTATGCCTTGCCGCTAATATTAACGGCCTCAGACATTTCATTAACAACCTTTTCCTGCTCTTTGTACTCATCAGAGGACTTTCCAAGGCTTTTCTCAAGATCATCGAGCTTCTTTTTCTCGTTCTCGTAGTCCTTAACGAGATCCTCATGCTCTTTACCTGCACGGTCATACTCGGTCATGAGATCCTTGAGATTGGTTTTAAGCTCTTTCAGAGCATCTTTTTGGTCTGCAAGAGTCTTTTTGAGCTCTTTGGTGGTCTGATTGAGCTTTTTTTCAGACATATCGCCTGCATCGTAAGAGCTTGCTGTTGCTTTCATCTCTGCAGACATTACTTTTAAGCTCTGGGTGATTTCTTTAAGTGACTGCTTATACTCACTTGCACCTGTTAACTTGACCGCACCGCCAAATCCTGCCATGTTTTGATATCCTCTCGTAAAAAGACCAAGATAGTATCAAAATGAAACCATCTTGGTCTTATAACCATTCCTCTTCTCTTTGGGCTTTGACAAATGCCTCTGCATAGGTCACATTAGCCTTACGCAGGCGCATCTCATAGTCCCAATTGTCCTTGTAATGCTGATAAAGCTTGTTGAACATTCTCAGCGTCAAGCGTCCTGTCTCATGGAATGTCAGACCAAGCTTTGTTTTTCCAATGAAATAGAACCAAGTGAAATCAATGACAGGATCAACCTCATCTTGGATTATGCGTTTTTTATCTCATCGGATTTGGTGCTTTCGACAACTGCCTCGTTGAGGGTAGTTGTTACATTCTGCAGGCCGACTTCGGAGATAATCCTGCCCACCTGCTTTAAAGTTAAAGGCTTTAAATCCGTGCCGTTTTCTTCATTGTCAATATCGATGCCCTCGTTGAGCATCTCAGTAAATCCAAATATGACCGCCTTAGCGTCTGGCTCGCCGTCATATTTCTTTTTATCCTTTTCTGGGAGCATGTCCCACGGTATTACATTCTTTTTGCCCTCCATGGCCTTTTCATAGGCTCTTTTGCTATATTCTTCGCCATCTGTAAGATTGCCCCAAACGTCAAGCGAGCCATACTCTGCTTGGATCGCCTCCATGACGTTTAGATTAAAGACAAGGCGATAGACCCTATCTCTATATTGGAGTGTTTTCTCATAATCTTTCATCTCATTTGTCCTCCAGAATAGAGGCAGAACTCTCAGGCTCTGCCTCTGCAATTGAAAAGGCAGACTGCTCAGAGCCTGCCTTTTTTCTTTTATCTATTCAATTCATATATAAGCCGTCAGCTTATACGTCCTCCCAAACTGCATAGAGAGTGATGTCAGCGCTAGGTGTGTATGGACTTGTAACATCAGCAACTGTTGCGCTTGATGTTGTAGCCCAACCGCCGAACTGCTTGTCAGTTGGCGGTGTGATTCCTGTGCCGTCATCGAGAGTGACAGGATCGCCTGCGTCAACTGTAACCGGTGCAACTGTACCTGTGCCGCCGTTGACATCGTATGTAACTGTGTATGTAGTTGTTGAGGCATCTGCCCAAACTGCATACACTGTGATGTCGGCTGTTGGTGTGTATGGGCTTACTACGTTTGCAACTGTAGCATCTGCAGTTGTTGCCCATCCTGCAAATACCTTGTCAGTAGGAGCAACAAGGTCTGTGCCATCAGCAAGAGTGATAGCCTGACCCTCGTTTACTGTCACAGGAGCGATTGTGCCTGTGCCGCCGTTTGCATCATATGTCAGAGTGAACTGAGTACCAACCTCGAAAAAGCTATTGAGGTATTCCTGAGCCTCTGCCATTGTGTCGAAAGTCTTGGTCTTTGACCAATCTCCGTTGGCAAGCTTCGCAACCTGACCCTCGATTTCATGAGTACCAAACTCAACGGACTCGCCCTTTGTGTCGTTTTCCTGAGATGGCTCTCCGAACTTAACTTTCATGAGGAATTCTACTTTGTAGTGATAAACATTCTTGACCATCTTTGTGATGATACGACCGAGGCCAACGTATGGAGCTACGTCATCGGCATTTCTTACAAGCTCGCCGTTTTCGTCAATCTGATGACCGAGGAGATCTGCAAGGATTGCATCATCTTCGTCATCAATTCCGAGTGTGACTGTACCTGACTGAAATGATGTGTCAGATTCTGCAAGGGAGTCATCAGCGTAGAGTGACGCATCATTGTTTGATATGTCAACCTTGGCTGAGATAGCTTTTGCAGGCTTTTTTGCAACTCCATATGTAGGAGTGCCGTCTGTAGCTTCGGTCAGATGTCCATAGAGAAAATTTCTTAAACCGATTTTTGCCATTTTAATTTTCCTCCTTTAAAATCGCAAAATTGAGTGTCTTGTGATAATACTTTGTATCTGTTTCATACATGTCCATGGAGCAACGGCTTGGTTGCCACACGAAACCATTTTCGACTAGCTTTTGCTTAATACTCTCAACAATCTTTAGATAGTTGCCCTGAGCGTACACATCAAAATCGTAATAATCAGCATATCCAATCAGCTCATCGTCTCCTGAGAGGCTATTGTTCATGTCCTGACCCATCCACACGACATATGGCTCGCCGTGTCCCTCGTAGAACATATATGAGACAGGAATCAAAACTCCATCGACCTCGAAATCCTGAAAGATCTGCTCAATTAACTCATTCATCAAGTAATCCTCCGCTTGCTTTGCTCTGAGCCCTCAGCATTGCCATCTCTATCTGAGCCTTATTGAATGATTTTCTGAAAAAAGGCTTTTTGGGAAAAGGAGATGTTGAGCGCCCATACTCGTAGATATTAGCAAGGAAATCAGCAGGCACACCCTCAGATGTAGAATACATCTTGCCTCCTGCTCTGTTGCGTCTCGAAAAGGATTTTCGATTGGGATTACTAAACGGTATATATCCATTGATATACACTTTAGTATTGATCCCTCCATCAGTAGGAGTTTTGTATATCCTAGTGAGCTTGACATGCGATTTGATTAGGCTTGGAGCGTTGTTTTCAACGTTTTTCGCAACAGCCTCAGCGCCTGCCTTGGTCATTTCGCCAAAAATCTCGTCAGCATTGTCATAAATGCGCCTGATATCTTTCATCACTTGGTCTGGGAGTTCAAGCTTGAACTTAGCCATCAGTGTGTGACCTCCTTGCACTGCATTTCAAGCTCCACGTTGGCCTCATCAATATTGTTGAGGTATTCAATCGTGTAGGTTTTACCACGAAAATCAATCTCCATGTCACGATTGATCTGGGTGACAGGAAATCTGATTGTAAAATTCGTGTACGCTTTCTCAAAATCGGTGTTGTTGATGATGAGCGTCATGCCCCTTGTGGTCTTGACCGCCGCATAGGTCTCAAGCACGAGCGTGCGCTCTCTGCTCTGGAATCCTGCGGCATCCTTGACCACTTTGGTTTCATATATGCTGATTTTGCGGTTGTACTTTCCTGCATTAATCATTGCAAGCCCTCGCTTGGCAGTAGATTTACGCTGTGCAATCCAAGGATAGACTCTACAACCTTGTTGACGTTTGACTTGTCAACGTATAGAGCCCTTGTGTCCCACATATCCTGACACAAGATAAAGACAACAATGATGATGTCTTTAAGATTGTCCAGAGCTTCGAGGGACCGCCCTGTGTAACTGCACACGTAATCTTTAGCGACTGTCAAAAGAGTGTTGAGAGTGTTTATGTCATCCTCGGTGACTTCGACTATCCTGAGATAGTCAGCTACATCTGCCGCCGTGATTTCACTTACTTTGCCTATTTCGTTCATTCTGTTGTCCTCCTGATAAGGAGTTGCCTAAACAACATTTTTAACATTATGCGTCTGCCCATACGGCATAGAGTGTGATGGACTCTGTTGGAGTGTATGGACTTGATACATCTGGCTCTGTAGCGGTGGACTCTGTTGCCCATCCTGCAAATGTCTTGCTTGATGGTGGTGTGAGACCTGAGCCGTCATCAAGAGTGATAGGATTACCTGCAATTACGGTCTGAGCTGTTGCTGTACCTGAGCCGCCGTTGGCATCGTAGGTAACTGTCAGAGTGCCAACATTAACGGATGCAGATGCATATGCGCTGACGTTATATGTTCCGTTAGCTGTGATGCTGAGTGTGCCTGTCGGAACTACCTGAGAGTATTCCTCTGCAAGTCCGTCACTGATAAGTCTTGCGCCGAGGTCACTGTCAACGCTTGCAATTGCTCCGCAAGCAATTGATGTGAGCTTTCCTGTCTCGGCATCCCTTAATGTAAATGGAATCAATGCCTTTATATTCATGATTTTTTCTCCTTTTTCTTTGGAGATGACTTTGTTGATGATTTCTTAGGTGTTGACTTAGGCTTTGCCTCTTTTTTGAGCGCTTCTGACTCGGTCGGAGCTTCTGCGCTCTGCGTCTTTTCGACCTCTTCTTTATACTCCTCAATATATTTAGCCTTGAGAAGATCTCGTGCCAGAGACAGATCAGAGATGTCCCTGACCTGTCCCTTTGCCATCGAGATGAGGCCTGTGAAATTAACAAGCGCTCTATATTTCATTTTAGGATCTCCTTTTATCAAGCCTCTGCCATCTCAAGCTTAGCGAGCATCTGCTCGTTTTCAACCTTGGAGTCGAACTCGAACCATCCGATCACTCCATCAGCGTGCTCATCAGCATAGCGCTCTCTGAGGATCTGGATGTTGATGTTCTCGTTGAATTTGGTAGCAAGACCCTTGTAATCGCCGTAATAGATTACGGTTGCACCTGCCGCAATTTCTGGCATGTTGTCGGAAACATAAACAGGCTTGCCAAGGAGTGATGTGCCAAATGGCAGGCTGATGTCATCCTGCAACATGTATCTGCCCATGGAATCCTTGAGGAGTCTGAGAGCAGTACGTGTCTGTGTGCTCATGATAAAGAAAGCATCTTTCTGGAATCTGTCTTTGATTGAGTCGTGGAGCTTGATAACATCATCGGCTGTGATTGCACTAGCTGACTCTGTTACAATCTTGTTTGTAAGTGTTGAAAGACCAAGAACCTTAGCCTCAACAGGTGGAACTGCCTCAGGATCTGCAGGTGTTCCAATAAGGAGCTCGTGCTCGATAAAGCGAGAAATGTGCTCTGCCATGATATCGATGACATGGTCAACGATGTTAAACTGAGAATTATTGATGAGTGAGCGAGATACCTTAGCAAGAGCGCCTGCAAGATATCCTGTGAGTGTTACGTTGCTTGTAAACTGACCAACGCTTGATGTGATCTGAACGAACTCAGACTGATATCCAACGTTGATAGCGCTGTCTTTTTCTGAGTAATAAGGGATTGTAAGAGTTCCCTTGACATTGTATTTCTGGGACTTCTCAAGGATTGGGCAGATGTCGTAAACCTTGCGGATGATCTTATCGGCGATTGTCTGAGGGATGATCGCACCGTTGTCACCCTTTGCGAGGTTTGCTGTGTCTGTCTGATCTCTTGTATTCATGACTGTGCCACGAATATAAGCCTCAAAAGCAGCTCTTTCCTGCTTTTCAATCTCTCTCTGCTCTTTGCATTCTCTCTCTTTATCTGGCATATCGCCCTCCTTATCATCCTTAGGCTCTGGATCAGGCTTTTCTTCGCCCTCTTTCTCCAGAATCTCTCTCATCTCATCCTCAAGACCGAGCGCTTCTTTGATTTTCTTAACATCGTCACGAATTTCTGCGAGCTCCTGAGCTTCGTCATCAGTGAGTTCTCTTGTCTCGGCGAGCTTAACAAGCTCCTCTGCTCTTGTTATAAGATCGTTTTTCTTTTCTTCAAGAATCCTTGACATGGTTTTTCCTCCTTATGATTTCATGTCATTGATGAGCTGTTTAAACTCATCGAGTCTTTTATCTGATTCAACAGTTTCCTGTTGTTTAGGCACTGGCTCTGTGTTTGATGCAACTTTTCCCGGCGCATCAGTTTCCTCAAGCTCTCGGATCTGAACTTCGTCCTCGCAAAAATCGGAGATCATCATTGACTTTTCGTCAGATCTGACAGCGACAAGTGTGCCGTCATAGGCAGGGACTTTTGACTTATCGAGAATAGAAACTTCTTCAAGGTCAAGGTCTCTGACATTCCTTAATGGCAGGCCGTCCTCATCACGCTTTAGCTCAACGTCTCGGTCATAAAAGCCAAAGCTCCAACCAACAAGGTCTCCATTTCTTGCCATCTTTACGACCTCAGGATCTTTGATTGTGGCTTTGGCATGGAGTCCGATATTGTCCTCATTGAGTTCAAGGTTGCCGTCCTTTGTGCCGCCTAGATCACGAGTCTCATCGTGATTGAGGAGCAGGCGCACATCGTCATTGCGTCCCAGAGCTCTTTTGAAAGCTCCTGCACATATGCGCTCAAGGAACTGTCCCATCCTTGACATCAGAGGCTTTGATTTTCTCTCAACTGCGTTGACATAGCCCTCTATCTCAACGGAGTCGGAACGTATACGGATTTGCATATTGACCTCCTATTTTTGGGCATCAAAAAAGGGAATCGATTGATTCCCTTTGCCTATACGTACCAAATTCGTAATGTAAGATTGACACCTGATGTAACAGGTGTTCCTGTATTTAGATATATTTTTACAAACCAACCTTGTTCTGAATAATAATTACCAAGAATAATATCCGTTACACAATAATTTGTATCCAAGCATTGAATGTTTACCAAATTTGGATAAGTTGCTTTTGTTGCAACATGCATCCATAGGTCTCCTGTTGCTGTTGTAGTAAATGGCACATCAATATATTTAATAATGCCACTCTTAAATGCGACCTCTTCAATGAGCCAACCATTTTCTAGCTCTGAGACGTAACAATTGAATTGTCTACCTTGGCAAATTACAAAGCCTTGACATCTATATGGTTGATTTTTAATTATATTTGCATTGTAATAGCCTTTCCAAGATCCCATATCTCCACCGCCTGAGTGCGTGGAATAAATTTCTCCAATATAGGTATTAGTCTCGGTTGTCGTAGGCGGTAATTGATTATCAAGTATCTCCTTTATAACTCCTGCAAGATCTGTAGCGCTAACATATGTATAGCTGAGGGTTTTATCTTTTGCAGGTATGTCAGATTTAAGAGCATAATTTCTCATGTCTATACTCTCGGATGTCGTACCGTTTGCATCTGTTATTGAAATCTGAATCACACCGCCTGACTCGCTAACTGTTGCAAGAGGACTAAATCCATCTGCGCCATTTGATCCGTTTGCACCGTTTGTGATTGTAAACGTCAAGGTGTTGCCGTCTGTCATGGTAATGGTATACGTATCGACAAGCCCTACCGAGCTTGTTTTTTCAAGTGATGCAATGCCGACTCCATCAGCGCCGTCTGTACCTGCGACACCTTGAATGCCCTGATCGCCCTTATCACCTTTGTCACCCTTGTCACCTTTTGCGCCTTGTATTCCCTGAGCACCTGTGTCACCCTTGTCACCCTTTTCTCCTTTGATTCCCTGAGATGCAAGATGCACTACAAGTGAGTAAGGTGGCTCGCCCTCTCCTGTGTATCTGTAAATTGGATATCCAATTGAGGTTGTCGGGTCATCTGGGTCGTAATCTTCTTGCATTACCATGAACATGAGACCGACCTCTGGGAAATCACTCTCATCAAATTCTGATATATCGTCATACTGCTTGTATATCAAGAACGGATAACCGTCATCGCCCTTATCACCTTTAATGCCCTGTATGCCTTGGATGCCCTGCGCTCCTGTATCGCCTGTATCACCCTTTTCGCCTTGGATGCCCTGCGCTCCATTTTCGCCTCGAGGCCCTTGTGGGCCTGTCGCACCTGTGAGACCTTGAACACCCTGAGGGCCTCTTGCTCCGTCCATGATGTCAACATATTGAGACTGCTCTGTACCATCATCAAGATCCCAGACAAATGTGATCCTATGACCGCCTGTAATGTCTGTAATGGAATAAATCTTGCAAGGTTTGCCTTTAATTGCGCCACCGCCTGCCAATGACTCGTTGGTATAATCATTTGCGAGAGACAGTGCTTTTTTTCCATCTAACATCTCAGCTCCTCCTTATACCCATGCATCATTCTCGGCATCGTAGTAATAAAGTTTTTTTGTGTCCATCTCCATGAATGACGATCCATTTCGCATTAATGGATAGTCGGCAATAGTTGGCTTTGTGTCCGTGGACATTCCCATAAAATCATACTCGTAGGTTGTTTCTGTTTTAGACATTCCTGTGTATGTAATCATTTAATTCCCTCCTGTTTACGCATCAGATGAGTTGCCGCTTTCGTCAAACTCTTTGGCAAGCTCGTGACCTATCAGCATGTCTTGTGTTTTCTTTAGCTCATCCTGAGCCTCTTCCTCTGTGTTTTCACTGCCTCCGATATCGCCGACCGTGTCGGTGTTAGGTGTGTAATATACGTGCTTATTTGTGTCGTACAATACTGCACCAAGGCCAACGTTGACAACGTCAAGCCCCTCGATATACTGCATATTTTCAGCACGTCTTATCTCGTTGAGCGTCATAAAGCCTGTTTCCTTAGCGAGCTTGTAAGCTTCATATCTGTCTTTGAGGCTTGCCCTGATGATTTCTTTAACATCGAACTCGAAAAAGTGATTTTTCTTTTCTTTTTCGAGTAATAAGTCACGATTGAGGGCTGTCTCAAAAGCTTTGACAATCGGATAGATTGCCTCTTTAAAAGTCCTGTCAAAATCGTTTGGATAGAGATGGAAAATATCATTGATCTCATCCTGCAGAGTCTTTTTGCTTTCATTTAGCTGAGTCTCAACCGCCGAGGCGCTCGCCTCTTGAAACTCAAGACCGTTGTTGAGGACTACGACATTCTCATTGCTCGTTGAGTAGAGCTTTGCCCATGCCCTTTTGAGGACGTTAATTTCTTCCTGACCGAGTTTTCGCTGTGATTTCAGGAAACCTCGTTTATTTCCACCTGTGGAAACCATGCCAAGCTGATAGAGCAGTGTCTGATAGGCGGTTTCAAGTGCTTTTGACACTTCAACAGTGAGACCTGTCCCACTTGCTCCGTCCTTGGTGTTCCTGAGGAGCTTAATGAATTGCCAAGGCTGATAAGTACCATACTGCTTCGTTCTTCCCTCTTCTTTAAAGCCTCCAACAAAGATCTGATATTGCTTAAATATGGGCTCGTAGACTTTAAGAATAGAAATATATTGATCCTCAACATAGAAAAGGCCTGTGACCTCGTTGCGATTGCGCCTTATATAGCAATAACCGCCCTTGCCAAGCAGGTAGTCAGTGACCATTGCCTTTTTCATTTGGAATGCATCAAGGGTGTCTTGCGTGTCTCCGTTTAGGTATTTCACTCGCTCATCTTTTTCAATCTCTTCAACCTTGCCGTCCTTGTATTTGTAGAGTTTGACAGGCATTGAGGCGATTGCGTTCGAGATAAAATCAACAGCTCCAGACACTGCAGGGAGAGTCAGAGCTTTTTCTCTCGTGATCGTCTCGCCGTTAAGGAGCGCCTGCAGGAGCACATCATCAACAATCGGAGTCTCCTGATTGGTCTGCGTTGATGGAGTTGTCGGAGTTGTGTCATCTCGTTTTCTGAATGCATCAAAAAGGCTCATATGATCTCCTTTAGATCGTTTGAATCACGAAATCCATCTGATTGAGGAATACATCCTGCTCAAGCAGATAGGTGGCATTTATCAGGCTGACAACCATGTCCACCTTGCCCCTTGATTTTTTCTTGTTTACGTAAAGATTTTTATTGGTATCGTAGACGCAACGAGCGTTTTGGAAATTTATTTCCAAGAGCTTGTTATTTGAATACTTAAACTCGTGCGCTAGGATCTTTTCTTTTAGCAGTTTGGTCGGTGGGTGCAAAACTGAACTATGCTGTCGCACTTCGACCATGTTATAGCCTGCTCTCTCAAGCTTTTGGGCGGTGCTCAGGGCATTCCAACGGTCATAGCCTATTGCTTGGATCTGCACACCGTACTTTTTTTCGAGGTCTGCAATGAAATCCTCTATCACTGCATAGTCGATGACTCTGTCACCGCAGGCAATGACCTTGTCGGTCTTAACAAGGTTTTTATAGTCAACCTTTTCATTTGCCTGCTTCTCCTCTATCCTGCCCTCTGGAATGAATGCAAAGCTTTCCGCAAGAATGTTGTTGTCATCGTCAACGGCAACCATCGAGACGCTTGTGTTGTCGTTAGTCTCTGAAAGGTCAAGGCCAACGTAAACGACTCGCCCAGACCAATCAATCTTGGCTACCTTGCAATCCTGCACGTCTTTGACATCGATATATGTCTCAGTACCGACACCTTGATAGATGATATTGCAGTGCTTTGTTACAAAATTCTCTCTTGCTGACTCAACTGCTATAGCGTAGGCTCTTTTTTTGAGCAAGTCCTCCCAGATCTCAGGGATTTCGAGAGCGACAGGGTTAGCCTGTTTCAAGATCAGGTCATCGGTCTCCCAATTTTTCTTATTGTCAGGCTCATATAGCAGAGAAAAGACCGTATCATCCTTTTCAAGGCCGTCAAGCACCTTTTTGCTATAAGCAACTGCATCCTCAAAAGGATTGTCGATTGTCGGATATTTCGTTGAAATGATAAATCCGAGCTTGTTGAGGATGTTGAGCTGACCTGAGCGCATGGCATCGATTGGATAGCTCGTTGGGAGCGCTCCAACTTCGTCCGCAATGAAAACATTGGGCAGTTTGCCGTCCATCCTTGAGGTTGAATAAGATAGCGGCATGTACTTTGTCTCGGTCGGCATGAACTGTATATAGTCACGCAGGATCTTAAAACGCTTTTTGTATTTCCACTCGTAGACAAGTGGAGAGGATCTGATTGTCTCAGCAATTGCCTCTCGGATCTCTCTTGAGAGTGATCCGTCTGGAGCAACCGAGTAGAACTTTGAAAATTTTGGCTCGGTGATAAACAGGATGATAAAAAGCGTGCCGACTGCGTATGTCTTAAAATTTTTACGACAGATTTCAAGAACTCCTGTTTCATATCTGCGTTTGTCCTCGTTGTCTCTGTAGACCACGCAGATAATGGCAATATAAAAGAGCCACTGATAGCCTGTTGTACACTCGTAAAGGCTTTGACCTGCCTTGAGGCCTTTGGGCATTCTCAAAAGCTTCAAAATGCCCTCAACCTGAGTCACCTTTTTTTCACTCAGCTTGTATTTTTTATCTTTACCCTCGCATATGCGCATAAAATCACGCATCTGCAATTTAACGTATTTTGGAGTTGTCTTTTTGCGGACGGATTTCTTGCAATACTCATAGGCCTTATTGCTTACCATCGGCATCACCGCCGTTTATGATCTCCATGAGAGGATCTTGCTCCTCTTGAGCCTGTTCGGCATCAAAACTCTTTAGAATCCTCAAGAGAGTTGCCACTGTCTTGTTGGCTGAGTCTGTCGTGCGGTTATAATCCGACACGGCAGGGTTAGAGTAGACATTCTTCCGTCCTTTGACGTACTCCTTTTTGACTAACATGCCCTCGTTTTCGATTGCCTCTTTCAAATCGTCCAATATCTGGAGCTGAACCTGATAGCGCTCGAAAGTTGTGACAAAAAAGTAATTAGATTGGAGTCCTGACTCCTCGGCAAGCTTTAGGATCTCGTTCGCCTGCCTCTTTAGGTCTTTTTTTTGCATATGCACCTCAAATTTTCATCTCATTAGTGTGCTTTGTTATGCCTCTCTCAAATTCGGAAACGAAAAAGAGCGCTTTTGGCGCTCTTTTTCAGGAATTAGGGGAGAAAAACAACGGATTTCCAAAAAAATTAGGGAAATTCGATATTTCTGTATTCGATAG
>JAZQWM010000059.1:0-2937 GCA_045632345.1 Eubacteriales bacterium
TCGACCACCCATTGTATGAAAGGTTAGCCAAAACTTATGACTATTTTGAAATACAATATCACGACTGTCAAGAGCAAAAAAATTACAATCTCTTATTGGCTCGTCTTGCAAAAAAATATCATAAGAAGCTAATAGCTGCGACTGACACCCATAGTCTTAATGCCTACAAAGCAGAGTGTCGCAAAATACTCCTTGTTTATAAAGGAAAAAGTTATGGCAATGAGGACACTTTTGACCTAACATATAAGACACGTTCTGAATTAGAACAAGCCTTTAAAAAACAGGGGGCTTTGCCAGAGGAAGTCTATTTGGATGCCATCGAAGAAACAAACAGACTTGCCGATATGATAGATGATTTTCAGTTAGATACAACCCCCAAATATCCTATATTATATGGTAGCGAAGAAGAAGATAATCGCAAGTTTGTGGAGTGTGTCAATTATTGGTATCAAGACAAACTATCTAAGGGGATTATTCCGCAGTCTCAAAAGGCGCAGTTAGACGAAGCCATTAAAGAAGAAATGCGAGTATTTAACAAACTCAAGATGTGCGGTTTTATGCTTTCCATGTCCGAATTGATAACTTGGTGTAAACAGAATAATATTCCTACTGGCACAGGACGAGGATCGGTTTGCGGTTCTGCAATAGCATATATTACAAATGTTACAGATGTTAACCCTGTGACATGGGAAACGGTGTTTTCACGATTCGCAAATGAGGATAGACAGGAACTTGGCGATATTGATATCGACGTGATTGCAAGCGATAGACCGAGCATTTTTGAATATATAGTTGGCAGATTTGGTATTGCAAAGACAGCCCGTGTACCATCATACGGAACTATGGCAGATAAGGCGGTTATTGACGGAATATGTAATGCCCTTAATCAAATGTGGGAAGGCGAGAATAGTCCTTACACATTGGCTGCGGCAAAGCAGATAAAGCAAGAGTATGAGGCAAACCCTGATAAAGCACGAGAAAAATATCCTAAAGTGTTTTATTATTATGATGGATTAGCTGGCACTAAAATTTCGCAGTCTGTTCACCCCGCAGGAATGGTTATAAGTCCTATGACACTTTGTGACAACTATGGTGTCTTTCATAAAGATAATGATATGTGTTTAATGATTGACATGGATGAGTGTCACGATGTAGGTCTTGTAAAATACGACTTCCTTATTCTCAAAACACTTGGGGTAATATCTGATATATGCAAGATGGTGGGCAAGCCCTATCCGACAGCCGACAAGATTGACTGGAATGATTTGAATGTATGGCAGGATTTAGCCAAAAATTCATCAACAATATTCCAGTTTGAAACAGAGTATGCCTCTAAGATGTTGAGGGATTTTCAGCCTAAGTCCATCTTTGATATGTCTTTAGTGACGGCAAGTCTCAGACCGTCGGGGGCTTCTTACAGAAACGATCTTATACAACGTAAGGTTCACAAGAATCCATCAGAAATGATAGATAACCTTTTGGCTAATGACTACGGTTACCTCGTTTATCAGGAATCAATTATTGCGTTTCTACAGCAAATCTGTGGGCTTTCGGGAAGTGAATCCGATACCGTCAGACGAGGCATTGCCAAGAAGAAAATGGATATCCTTGAAAAGTGGTTGCCCAAAATCCTTGATGGCTATTGCTCACGCTCAGATAAACCAAGAGAGATTGCAGAGAACGAAGCAAGGGAGTATTTAAAGGTAATCGAGGACGCAAGCTCATATATGTTTGGCAAAAATCACTCAATTGCGTATTGTATGATTGGTTATATTTGTGCATATTTCCGATACTATTATCCTGTTGAGTATATCACGGCTTATCTTAACAATGCTGCCAATGAAGAAGATATTGTCAATGGAACGGCTTTGGCTCGTGAATATGGGGTAAAGATAACTCCGCCGAGATTTGGCGAATCGTCTGCTAAGTACACGGCGCACCCTGAGAGCAAGACTATTTCTAAAGGTATAGAGTCTGTGAAGTATTTAAACACAAGCATAAGTGAGAGCCTTTATGAAATTAGTAAGCAAGGATTTGACAACTTTCTTGATGTTCTGTATGCTATTCAAGGCATAGGAATAAATTCTCGTCAGCTTGAAATACTCATAAAGATAGATTACTTTGCAAATTTAGGTAATATTCGGGAATTGTTAAAGGTCGTAGAGATGTTTGACTTCTTTAAGGCAGGAGCAATTTCTCAAATTAAATGCGATGTTGCTGATACAATGTGGTGCTCTGATATTATTAAAAAACACTCTACTAATATTGGCAAGAACGGCAATGTGCTTAAAAAGTATTCTGTACAGGACAGTAAAGCTATCATTAAAGAATGTTATGATGCTATTATGGGTATGAACTTAAAGGACTTGAATAACAAATTAAAGATGGTGGCTCAAAAAGATTACTTGGGATATATAGACCTTACAACAGGCAAAGAAGAAGATCGACGCAAGTTACTCATAGAGAACGTAGTACCTTTAAAGTCAAAAGAAACTGGCATTCCGTGGGGATATGCTGTGTTTACAAAGTCAATTGGTTCTGGCAAATCATCAAGGCTTACAATAAAAGCGAAACTATTTGATGCTAACCCCGTACAATCTCTCAATATAATATATGTGAATGACTTCGCTAAAAACAAGGCTGGATATTGGTATTTGCTTGACTATAAAATTCTCGAATAAATTTTTCAAAAAACTCTTGACAAAGCAAGAAGTTAATGGTATAATATAATTGAAGCAAGGAGAGATACAGATTTTAACTGTGTCTTTCCATTGCTATACCTTTTCAAAACAACAAATGATAAATAAAAGGAGTGTTTAATTTGACGTTAACAGAAATCAAAGAAAATAATCTGCGTTGTGTTATCAAGGTAGATTCAAAAGAAGAAGCTGTGAAACTAAGTCGGATCGTAGCCATGTCGTTCTGTGAGCCAAGGAG
>JAZQWM010000060.1:0-103612 GCA_045632345.1 Eubacteriales bacterium
CTTAAACTGTAAAAAAATGTATTTACAATTTTAGTTTATCATATTATAGCTATCCTGTCAATAAAAAATCGCCGATTACTCGGCGATTTTATGTTATTTTGCAACTGCGCTAAAGGTAAACGGTGTAGCGTATTCGTTACAGCCGCCAAAGTCTACGTATATGATTTTTGTGCCATCGTAAACGAATGCGCCCATTACAAGTGATTTCTCATAATAGTCTGAATTAAAGCCAGAAATAATGAAGTCAAAGCCTGCATACGCGCTGTCAATTAATGCAACAACTGTTTTGTCATTTACTGCTGTTAAATCACTATTTACAGTTTTGTGTTGAGTTGTACCGTCAGCTACTACTGCGGCTGTTACGCCGAATGTGAGTGCTTTGCCTGTTTTTGCTTTATAAACGTCAACGGATTCCTTATTGATTGTGTAGCCTACGCAAATTCTGTCGCCGTTAATCTTTGCAGAGTAGCCAACGAAAGTCATAATTGGGTCATAGCTTTCTACAACTGTTGTTTTACCGCATGTGCAAGAGATTGCATCCTGCATTTCGCTTAAGAAGTCTGTGTATTGGAACTTAACCTCATCATTTGCTAAATTACCACACTCACAGTTTCGTGTTCCGTAAACGATTGTATCCTTGTAGTCTGTAATTGTTGGATTCTTTAAATAATCATCATAAGAAACAAAGTTTGTAAATGCTGCCTTTGAAAGTCTTGCTGCAAATGTTCTTGCATCTGCTTCTGTTCCCGCAAAGAAAATAAGGTCAATTGAGCTTTCATAAAACATTGCATTATTGTAATTTGTTACATCGGGATTTGCAATAATAACATACTTAAGTGATTTTGCGTTATTAAAGCAATGCTCACCAACTGATGTTACTGTTGATGGAATAATTACTGTTTCAACCTTTGATGATTGGAAAATATTATTACCAAGCATTTCAAGTCCGTTTGGTAATCTAACATTTGTTAAGCCCGTGCTTGAAAACGCTTGCTTACCTGAAATTTTTTTAAGTGATGATGGAAATGTTACGGTTGTTAACTTGCTTAAGCTTGAAAAAGCATTACCAGAGATATTTTTTAATCCCTTTGGAAGATGTACTGTTTCTAAGTTGGTGCAAAACGTAAATGCATTACTGCCGATATCTGTTAAGCCTGTTGACTGAGACATGTCAACGACCTTAAGACCTGAACAGTACATAAATTCAGCATTGCTAAATGTAAAGTCTCCATTTGAGGCTAAAATTGTAACCTTTTCAAGGCTTTTACAGTTTCTGAACGCATGAGCTCCAATGCCCGCTATTGTTTTTGGAATAGTTACCTCTTTGATTGTTTGGTTTGCAGATGATTCGCTAACATTACCGAATGCACTGCTCTCAATCTTGTTTACAGTGTATGTTTTGCCGTTGTACTCAACTGTTTCTGGAATATTTACTATTTCCAATGTGCAGTTCTTTTCATTTTTTGTGTTAACAGTTGCTGTGTTAACGCCGTTTGACTCACTGAATGTGTAATAAATACCGCCAACATTCGTTGCACTTGATGTAATTGCAAATAAGCAAACGAGCATACTTATAACCGCAAGAGCTAAAATAATTTTCTTTTTCATTTTTTACCCCTAATATTTTTTATTTATATTAACATTCTACCATATAATGGCATTTATGTCAATAAAAAAATCGCCGAGCAATCGGCGATTTTGTTATTGTGCAACTGAGTTAAAGGTAAACGGTGTAGCGTAATCGTTACATCCGCCAAAGTCAACGTATATGATTTTTGTGCCATCATAAACGAATGCGCCAATTACTAATGATTTTTCGTAGTAGTCTGAGGTAAAGCCGGAGATTACAAAATCAAAGCCTGCATACATGCCATCAATTTGAGCAACAACTGTTTTGTCATTTACTGCTGTTAAATCACTATTTACAGTTTGGTGTTGAGTTGTACCGTCAGCTACTATTGCGGCTGTTACGCCGAATGTAAGTGTCTTGCCTGTTTTCGCTTTATAAACGTCAACGGATTGCTTGTTGATTGTGTAGCCAACGCAAATTCTGTCGCCGTTTATCTTTGCAGAATAGCCAACGAAGGTCATAATTGGGTCATAGTTTTCTACAACTGTTGTTTTTCCGCATGAACAGGAAATTGCATCCTGCATACCGCTTAAATAATCTGTAAATTGGAATTTCACATCATTATTTGCAAGCTCGCCACACTCACAGTTTTTTGTACCGTAAACGATCGTGCTTTTGTATTCAGCGTTTGGATTTTTAAGGTAATCTTCATAGGAAACCGCTGTGAAGTTCTTGAATTGTGAGAATTGTGTCTTAACTGCATCTGCATTCTCACCCGCGTAGAAAACAAGGGTTACAGGTGAGCTTGTAAATGGAACGTTTGTACTGTAACCGCTTAAATCAGGGTTAGCAAAAACAACTGTTTTTAAGGTTGAATTGCTATGGAATGCAGCTCCGCCGATAGACGTAACAGATTCAGGAATTACGACCTTTGTTAATTTGTTTGCTTGGAAGCAGTTACTACCGATGGACGTTACTCCGTTTGGAATTACAATGCTTGTTAAGGCACATGATTGGAAAGCTTTGCTTCCGATTGTAACAAGAGAGGATGGAAGCTTTGCGGTTTTTAATTTACCGTTACCTGATGCGATATTTGCAATAGAGGTAAGGGATGTCATACCTGATAAATCAAGTTCCTCAAGATTTGGGCATGACCAGAACGTTCCGTCCGGAAGACCTGTTACTTGAGCGTCAATTACGATTTTCTTAATAGCACTACAGTTTCTAAATAATTGCCCGCCGAGGTAAGTTACAGTTGATGGAACGTATACTGTCTCAACATATTGATTACCTGCGCCTGCGTCTTGGTGACCGAAGCATCTGTCTGCTAACGCGGTTACTGTGTAGGTTTGACCATTGGCTGCCTTTACTGTTGATGGAATGTTAACAACTGTTATTTTACATTCGGTTCTGTTAGTTGCGCTAACTGTTGCAGTACCGTTTGAATTTAGAGTATAATCAATTCCGTCAATCCATTCAGCATTTGCGGTGACAGCAAGCATAAATACTAATATGCTTACAATCAAAAGTGATAAAACTATTTTCTTTTTCATAAATACTCCTTTTTGGAAATTGTATAGATATATTACCATAATCTTCTTGAAATTTCAAGATTTTATGATAAAATATATTTATATAACGCTTTGAAAAGGAATAAACGTATGATTGACTTTACAAAATCAATTTTTGAAAACAGAAAAGAAAGAAATTATCCGTTTTTAACGGCGCATCGCGGTGTTTGCGGTGCGAACGTGCCTTGCAATTCTATTGCAGCATATAAGATTGCACTTAGCCAAGGTGCTGACGTTGTTGAAATTGACGTTTCAAAGTCTAAGGACGGCAAGTTTTACGTATTCCACCCAGGCATGGAGCACGTGTTTTTAAAGAGTGAGCATTTATCAAAGCTTAATTCTTGGGAAATTGATGAGCTTTATTTATTAAATCAAGACTCTGTAAAAACAAGCTATAAGGTGCCAACGCTTGAAGATGTGCTTTTACTTTTAAAGGACAAATGTTACATAAACGTTGACAAGTTTTGGACGGACGTTGAGGGAATTGCCAACGTAATTCGCAAATGCGGGGTTGAAAAGCAGGTTATCGTTAAGACTTACGTTGACGATAAGGCGCTTGAGGCGGTTACAAAATATGCTCCCGATTTTATGTTTATGCCGCTTATTTGGGCTAAGGACACAGTTACCGATAAGCTACTTGAAAACGGTGTAAACGTTATTGGCGCAGAGCTTCTTTTCCCTACTGAAAATGAGGATTGTATTCAAGACGAATACATTAAAAAGATGCACGATAAGGGTCTGCTTTTATGGGGTAACTCCATAATTTACGATGAAACCGCCGTTATTTCTGCACATCACACCGATGATATTTCCTTAACCGATGACCCAGACAAGGGCTGGGGCTGGCTTATTGATAAGGGATTTGATTTTATTCAAACAGACTGGCTACTTATGTTAAAGGAATACATAAACGGCAGAAATAAGTAATTTGGAAAAACCTACAAAGCAGCAAAACACGCGTTTGATATAATTAAGCAGTAAATTTCTACTGATATTTAAGGGGAATAAAAATATGGATTTAAAGATTATAGGCTGGACTGATTATGATTCAGAGTATCCAAGCATTACGATTTCAAATGAGGAAATTGGCGAGGTTGTTAGCATTGTTGTTGATGAAATCAAAGCAAATTGCTATGCTTTTTCAGGTAATGACCACCAAAATTCCTACACAGGTGTGCCTGTTTTTGATAATGGCACTTGCTTAAGAGCAAGCATGCGTACTTGAGGAATGATTATGACGTTTGCTTATCCTGAGATTGACGGAAAGCGCACTCAGTATATGGATTTCTATATGTCATGCGCAGCTGAGGAAAAAATGCCTAAATCCATAGAGCTTAGCGTTAAGCCGGCAGATAGCGACAACTTTGCAGGCATGATTACACAGCAGGACGGCGAAATGATTTCTCAATCATTACAAATGGGCATGCAATTTATGACAACTGACAAGGCTTTAAATGCTATTATGGATAGTATTGAGAGCGTATCAGAGGATGGTTGCGATTGTGATGACTGTTGCGATTGCAATGATCATGACGAAGAGGAAGAATAAGAGAGACAGGGCAAACGAAACGTTTGCCCTGTTTTTATACTATAAGTTTTTTCTTGTAAAAGTCGCTTGATGTGTCAAGATCGTTTTGTTCAACTATTTTTGATACTGTTGTATGATATTTTTTTGCTATTTCCCAAAGAGTATCGTTTTCCGTTGGGAAGCAAACGCGGACACATGCAAGGTCGCTTTTTATTTCCTTGTCTTTTCTTAACACTGCCGTATCAAGCACTCTGTGCTTTGATTTTTCAACCGTGTCATAGGACACAAAAATTTCGCTATTTACTAAAAATCTTTCCTCATCGTACTTTCCGCTTATTTTGCCAACCGTGAAGCTGCATCTTTGTGTGATTTCCTCGGGATATGACTTTAAGTCTGCTTCATACTTAAAGGGAAGCTCGTAGCCTTCATATACGTATTCGTTTTCGTCTTCCCTTTGATTTACGCCTATTACGCAAATATCAAGCTTGCCTGTAAATTGCGCTTTTGAGCCTTTCATTTCTGTTTTTTCGTACACAGGGTTGGCTAAAATTTCAACTATTTCAATTTTATCGTTATTCTTGCGCTTTAAGGATTCGCTTACTGTAAATGACGCGTTTTGGCATTTTACGGCGGAGTACGTGTCGATAATTTTGTAATTTACGTCAGCCTCGCACTTAGTTGAATATATATCCTCGGTAACGTATTCTTGATTGTTTGAATAAACTGCGCCCTCAATTTCAATATTTAAGTCGTAGAATAATTGGCTTTCGTTTTCGTTAAGTTCATTTGATATAGATAGGCTTACACATCTTGGATTTACGCTGACTAAATCGCCCTCTTTGCATCTATCAGCTTCAATTTCCTCAAAAATTGTTATATCGTTTGCTAAGCATACGGTTGAATCGTTTATCTGGCAAATGCACTTTACCTTTCCGTTGCCGCGAACTATAACGGAGCCATTTTGACTCTTGCACTCTGTTACTACTGCTACTGCATCGCACCAAATTGGTTTAGCGTTTTTGTGTCCTTGCATATCTAATTTATCGCTTATGCGAATATTTTGCATGCTTACTTGGCTGATTTCTACGGTATTTACCGCTTTGCTTGCTCTTTGAAGATACATTTCGTCGGCTATTGATTTAGGAGTTACGCTTTCCTCGTAGGTGGATTTACCGTAGCCTAAAATTCTGCTTTTAAGACGCGTTTTAATTGTGAGCTTGCGCGGAGCGTTCACTCTTAGCGTTGTATTATCAACGGTTGTATCAATAAAAACGGTATCCGGGTGTGCGTTTAGCTGAACGCTTGATTCATAATGAGAGCTAAGGGGAGTTGAGCATAAATTGCCCTCATCGTCGGCGTATATTATCAGGTAGGTAACCGTGCCGCTATAATCTAATGCGCTGACACCGTTTTTATCACTTAAATACTTACTTTCAGGCAAGGCTGATGATTTTACGGTAAGCATTTTTCTGATTTCCGGTACGTAATCAGGCAACGTAAACTCCTCACTAATTTCACAGCTTGATACGGTATCATTAAGTAACGTGGTGTATGTTAGCTTTTTTTGCGGTGCTTCGTTTAAATTTATTTTCTCCATTGGCTTTTTCTCCTTGCATAAATTTTCAATATAAATCTATGCGCTTAAATCTTGTATTATTACTTGACAACACGTTTTTTTGGTGCTATAATCAGTTATTATAATATTTATTTTTAGGAGTATAATATGTTAGACATTAAATTTCTAAGAGAAAATCCAGAAATAGTAAAGCAAAATATCAAAAATAAGTTCCAAGATAACAAGCTTCCTTTAGTTGATGAGGTTATCGCTCTTGATGAGCAATACAGAGCCTTTAAGCTTGAGGCTGACACATTAAGAGGCGGCAGAAATAAGCTTTCAAAGCAAATCGGTATGCTTATGGGTCAAGGCAAAAAGGAAG
Source organism: Eubacteriales bacterium (assembly GCA_045632345.1). Lineage (GTDB taxonomy): Bacteria > Bacillota > Clostridia > Oscillospirales > CAG-272 > RGIG2000. Next base: position 6,607 of record JAZQWM010000060.1, read on the forward strand.
AGGCTGAGGCTGTTAAGGCTCAGGTTGCTGCAAATGCAAAAAGACTTAGTGAGCTTGAGGTTTTAGAGGAAGAGTATCAAGAAAAGGTTAAGAAAATCATGATGATTATTCCTAACATTATTGACCCTTCTGTTCCTATCGGTAAGGACGACAGCGAAAACGTTGAGGTACAAAGATACGGAGAGCCTGTAACACCTGACTTTGAAATTCCATATCACACAGAAATTATGGAAGCATTAAGCGGTATTGACCTTGATAACGCAAGAAAGGTTGCCGGTAACGGCTTCTACTACTTAATGGGCGATATTGCAAGACTTCATTCTTCAATTATTTCCTATGCAAGAGACTTTATGATTGACCGTGGATTTACCTACTGCATCCCACCATTTATGATTAGAAGCGAGGTTGTAACAGGTGTTATGTCCTTTGCTGAAATGGAAGCAATGATGTACAAGATTGAGGGCGAGGACCTTTACCTTATCGGTACAAGTGAGCACTCAATGATTGGTAAGTATATTGACACAATCATTAACGAAGAGGATTTACCACACGCGCTCACATCATATTCTCCATGCTTCCGTAAGGAAAAGGGCGCTCACGGTATTGAGGAAAGAGGCGTATATAGAATTCACCAATTTGAAAAGCAAGAAATGGTTGTTGTATGTAAGCCAGAGGAAAGCCCCGTTTGGTTTGATAAGCTATGGCAAAATACCGTTGACCTCTTTAGAACTCTTGACATTCCTGTAAGAACACTTGAGTGCTGCTCAGGCGACCTTGCAGACTTAAAGGTTAAGAGCATTGACGTTGAGGCTTGGTCTCCAAGACAGCAAAAGTACTTTGAGGTTGGCTCATGCTCTAACCTTGGCGATGCTCAAGCAAGACGCTTAAAGATTAGAGTTAACTCTAAGGACGGCAAGTACTTTGCTCACACTCTTAATAACACGGTTGTTGCTCCACCAAGAATGCTTATTGCTTTCCTTGAAAACAATATGAACGCAGACGGCAGCATCAATATTCCTAAGGCGCTCCAACCATATATTGGTGGAAAGGAAAAAATTACAAGAAAGTAATTTTTTCAACTATGATTGCTTCGCAAGTTATGATACAAGTAGTTATGATTGCCTTCGGCAAGTTATGAGGCTTCGCCGTTTGAAATTAGACTTAGCAATCATATCATAACATTCGCATAAGAGGTTCTCAAAACGAAGTATGAGTTTTGGGGTTCACGCAGCGAATTCATAACGATTGCTTGCAATCTCATAACGCACGAAGTGTTCATCACTAAAATATTAAAGCTCTTCTTACGAAGGGCTTTTATTTTTGCCAAATAAAATAGGAATTGGCTTCATCCAATTCCTATCTTTTTATTTTAAAGGGGTCGTACGTATTTGCGCTTGTAAAGTAGTAGGGGCTAAGTGTTAGCTTATCCTCTGTTTGAAGCTTTTTAAAGAGTAATGCGGTATTATACGCGTCAACGTGGGCGTTATGTATATGCTCATCGTAATCTATGTTTGCAATGGCAAGTGCTTCGGATAGCTGATATATTCTGTTTGTTTCCATTTTTTCGGAAAAGATTTCCTGGCAATCAATGTAATCGTCAAGATAATCGTAAAGCTTCATTAAGCATATATCCTTAAAGTAAAGCTCGTCATCTAGCTGTTTTACGTCATTATCGCTCCAAGTAACTAAAATTGAATTTTCCGGTATCCATTTTTCAAACATTTCAAGTGCCTTGTCTGCGGTTAGTGCGTTTTGCACATCCTTAGGGCTTATGCCTGTTAGATTTTGAATGCTTGGAGTTATACTGCCATATTCAGGCTTTACAAACATATCAAAATGGTCAATTACGTTATAGTCATTATCAAGCATTACTGCGCCAATTTGGATAAGCTCCTTGGCGGTGTTAAAGACTTCTCTTTTTTCGCCAAACGGCACGTCGCACATTTCTAAATCTAAAACTATATATTTTTCTATATTTTCCATGATTTTCTCTTTCCTTTGTAGTCTTACATATTATAGCAGATGTTTTTTGGTTTTTCAATATTTTAGTTTTTTATTGACTTTTTTATATATGTGTGTTAAAATTTTATTGTAAAAAACATATTATGAGGTGATATTATGGAACATAAAATGACTATTGCAGGACTTGAAAGAGCATTACCACTTTGCAGAGTAACAGATGACCTTTATATCGGTGCGTTTGTAATTTTCGGAGATCCTGAATTAACAACTGCTTGTGCTGATGCACTTCTTAAAAAAGCGCCTGAATACGATTTCATTATTACTGCTGAGGCAAAGGGAATTCCGCTTGCGCACGAAATGGCTCGTTTAGCGGGAAATCAAAAATATATGCTTGCAAGAAAGGGCGCTAAGCTCTATATGAGAGATTCTATCTCTGTAAGCGTGCATTCTATTACCACATCTAAGGAGCAAACTCTCTATCTTGACGGATATGACGCTGAAGAGATGCGTGGCAAGAAAATCTTAATTGTTGACGACGTTATTTCAACAGGCGAATCACTCCACGCTATTGAGGAATTAGTTAAGACTGCCGGCGGTAATATAGTAGGTAAGATGTGTATTCTTGCCGAGGGCGATGCTGTTACAAGAGGAGATATTATATTCCTTGAGGAGTTGCCATTATTCAAAGCTGACGGAAGCATTATTAAATGATAATTTAAAACTTCGGCTAATTAGCCGAAGTTTTTTATAAGAGGTTTTTATGATTGATTACGGACTTAAAGATAAGGTTGCTATTATTACAGGCGCAAATAATCCTTGGGGTATTGGCGCTACAACTGCTCTTGCACTTGCAAAAGAGGGTGCTTCGGTGGTTTTGGTATATAAGAAAATACCAAGAGATTATGATAAAAGCAAAACCGATAAAAATGGTGTTGACAGATATTTTGAGGCAAACGCATTAGGTGCAGAATATGTTGAAAGCATGCTAAGGGAAATAAACGCTGATTATTTGATTTTAGAAAGCGATATTTCAAATGAAAATAGTGTTAAAGAAATTTACGAAAGCGTACTTAACAAATACGGCAGGATTGACGTTTTAGTAAACAATGCGGCTGATGGAGACATGGACGGCATTGACACTATTGAGCAAATAACGAAGGACGTTATTGACAATACCTTTAACGTAAACGTACGCGGCAGTATTCTTATGACAAGGGAATTTGTAAATAACCGTGGAAATTATGGCAGAATTATCAATCTTTCAACAGACGCTGCCCAGGTATTTGCAGGGCAAATTGCATACGGAGCAAGCAAGGCAACGCTTGAAGCATTAACCCGCAGTATTGCTCTTGAGGTAGCAAAATACGGTATTACGGTAAACTGTGTAGCCCCCGGTCCTACTCAAACAGGCTGGATTGACGAGGATTTAGAAAAAGCGGTTATACCACTAATCCCGTTAGGTAAGCTTATCATGCCACAGGATATAGCGAATACTATTTTATTCCTAGCAAGTGAACAAGCAAAAATGATTACGGGACAGGTAATTAAGGTTTCCGGCGGTAAAGCGTTATAAATTAAAAGGATAGCAAATTTTTGCTATCCTTTCTTATTGCACATACGGTACATACTGTTCACTGACCACTGACCACTACAAAAGTGGTGCGAAAATGCGCACGCAGGCGCGGAAGAAGCGTTTGAAAACGTTGACCTTTAATGATGATTTATCAATTTTTATTGATTTTTCAAGTGTTAAGTCAAAATCGTTTTTGATATCATGTATAATATCGCAATTATAGAGCCAAACGCCATTTTCAAAATGGTGGACTAGGCTACGGTAATCTAGGTTTACTGTGCCGACTATGCCGTATTCGTCATCGGTTATATAGTTTTTAGAGTGGATAAAGCCCTCTCTATATTCATAAATTTCAACGCCTGCATCCATTAAGCGTGGATAAAAGCTTCTTGACATATTGTGAATTAGCTTTTTGTCGGGAACGTGAGGCAAAATGATTTTAACGCTAACGCCACGAAGGGCGGCGTTTTCAAGAGACTTGCAAAGCTCATTATCTATAATAAGGTACGGTGTGGTTATATAGGCGTACTTGGTTGCGCTGGAGAGCATATTCATAATTGCGCTCTTTGCAACCTCTCTTTTATAAAGAGGGCGTGGGCCGTCGCCAAAGGGGATAACGTAGCCGTTTTTGTATTCTGTGTTGATTTGTGGAAAATAATCGTGCTTTGATTTGGGTAAGGCTTTTACGTTGATTCCGTAATCAACTAAAAACAGTCTTGTCATCTCATAGACACAGTCTCCTGTTATTCTAACTCCGCCGTCCTTCCAATGACCGAAGCGCACCTTTTTATTTACGTATTCATCGGCAAGATTTATGCCGCCTGTGTATGCAATGCAGCCGTCAATTACTGTAATTTTACGGTGGCTTCTGTTGTTAAACTCGCTATCGGCTTGTCCTCTTAAAAATGAAAATGGAGCTATATCTATTCCCATTTTACGAAGAACCTTAAAATAGTTGCCAGGCAACGTTTTCATACAACCGATATCATCATAAACTACTCTAACCTCAACGCCGTTTTGGGCTTTGTCCTTTAATATTTCAAGGATTTCGTTCCACAAAATTCCTTCCTCTATTATGAAATACTCCATAAAGATGAATTTTCGCGCATTTTTAAGGTCGCTAATTAGGTCGCTACACATATCCTCGCCTAAAGCGTAGTATTTTTGATTTCCTTCCTTAAATAGATGTCCGTAGGATATACTAGCAAGCATTTTGGCTTGGGAATATGCTATTTCGTTTTCTTTCTTTAAATCCTCGTAGATTTTTCTATCGTCCTTATGATACATTCTGTCATCTAAGTCTTGAAGCCTTTTTACATACTTTCTTTTAAGAGTACGGGAATACATCATGATATAAAGCATAAATCCTGCAATAGGCAAAATCAGAACGAAAAGAAGCCACGGCACCTTGTAGTCAGGGTTATCGTTTGAGGCTATGATTTTTATAACGCAGCCGATTTGCATAGCGTATGCAAGGATATATAGATATGGGATTTTATAGCAGATAAATGCTACTAAGGATATTATGGCAAGTATTTCTACGGCTGATATAAGTATGGCTAAAATATATCTAAATGGAATATAGTCATATTCCTTTGTAATTTTTCTTTTGCCTGCTCTGTATTCATACGTTTTTTTCATATCTATCCCCCTTTCGTACTTACATTATAAACTAAATTTCGACACAAATCAATATAGGTTATTGATTTCTCTTTTTGCTTTAACAAGCATAAAAACGCTTAACGACAATGCAAAAATTACCACCAGTGAGCCTGTTAAAAGGTTGGCAAGGGGAAATTCTCCATTTTTCAAAAATTTATTTACAAATGCAGTTTGTAGCGCAAAAAGCGAAAAGCTACCGTCAACTAGGTTTAGTGAGCGGTAGGATAGCTCTAAATAATCCTTAGAGCCGTGTGCCTTTGAAATATTGATTATTGCAAACAGGATTTTTAAAAATGTATAAATTGCAACACCGTAAATAAATACGCCCGAATACTTAAATGAGCCTTGAAATGATACTGTTAAAATGGTGGATATTCCTAATGCGAAATTCATTATCAGTAAAAATATTGCGCTTTTTCTGTATACCGTTAGCTCCTTGATTTTGTTTTTGTTGCACCTGCGATTTTCAAAAAATATAATTCCTCTTGCAAAGGATAAGGACACGTAATATACGGCAAGCATAAAATACCAGATTGATTTTGACATTAAAAACAGCGTAAGGTTAAATATACTGAAGGTACAACATATTATAAATGATGAAATTTCTATTATTCTTTTCCTATATTCCTTAATAAAAAAAAGCTTTTTTATCATTTAACACCTTTTTTCTTTTTTCTTATTATTTCAAATAAATGTGCTACAATACTAAAAAAGAGAGGTGATATTATGCCAGGACTACTTTTGCATTTAACGTTTGGCAAAATGATATACGATAAAATAGGAAAAGAGCTTAACGTTGACAAAGGCGACTTTTTGTCAGGGTGCTTAATTCCGGATTTGACGGTGGATAAAAAAGCTTCCCACTACCGTGTGCCTGCTTCAATAACAAAATATTTAGTGCCTGAAATGGAAAGGGTAAAAAACGATTTGCTTGATTTAACTAATTCTTTGTATTTGGGAATTTACTGTCATTTATACCTAGACCATCATTTTTTTGAAAACTACATATTTAAAAAATACAAATGGGAAAAGGGATTTGTAACTGTTCCTCACAGCGAGCTTGTACTAAGCGAGGAAGAATTTTTCAAAAGCGGTAACGGAATATACAAGGCATATGGAGAATTAAACCATTTACTTTTGAGCGATGGAAAAATTACCATGAACGATTTGGATATAATAAATGAAATTTTGCCTAATACTAGCATTGACGTTTTTGACAATCGCAAAGAAAAATGCTGGAAAACAGAGCTTTATGAATATTTAACCACCGAAAATGAATACTTAGGTCAAATTCTTGACTATTACGACGTGGTTGCGTTCCTCGAAAATTTAGTTGAGTCTTTTATAAATAGTATTACACGCGCACAATAGCCGTATTTTTTTGCATATATGCACGAGAAATGAATATTTTTGGCAAAAATTAAATATTTTTTCAAAAATTCTTAAATTTTTCTTAAAAACCTATTGACAACGTGAATAAAAAAGTATAAGATAAGTGTATTATTTATATTTTTTGGAGGAAAAAATTATGAAGATTAGAGTTTTATCTCTCATTCTTGCAATCGTACTTTCACTTGGTATGGTTGGTATGTTCGCTTCATGTGGCGAAACAAATTACGCAGAAAACAACACAACAATTAAGATCGGTGCTTCCGGTCCACTCACAGGCGGCGCTGCTATGTACGGTGTAGCAGTTAAGAACTCTGCTCAGCTTGCGGTTGATGAAATCAACGCAAAGGGCGGCTTTAACGGCATCATGTTTGAGCTTGTTATGCTTGATGACAAGCACGACGCTAATAACATCGCAACAAACTATGCTTCTCTCTATGAGGGTGGTATGCAGGTTTCACTTGGTACAGTAACAACAAAGCCAGGTCTTGAATTCAAGGGCTACGCTAACGCTGACAACGTGTTCTTCCTTACACCATCTGCAACAGGCGACTTAATCGCTGAATTTGGTAACGGTTACCAAATGTGCTTCGCTGACTCTGACCAAGGTACAGCTTCCGCAGTAGTATTCAACAACGACTACGCTGGCAAGAAGGTTGGTATCTTCTTCAAGGCTGACGATGACTACTCAGTTGGTATCAAGGACAACTTCGTTAAGGCTCTTGACGCTTCATTCGGCACACCTGCTATGGCTTCATTCACAGATGCAACAGCTGATTCATTCACACAACAGGTTTCTGAGCTTAAGGATTGCGACGTAATCTTTATGCCTATCTACTACGATCCAGCAGCTCTCTTTATGAAGCAAGGTAACGGTATTATCAAGGCTGATGCTATTTACTACGGTTGCGACGGTCTTGACGGTATTGATGCTGTTGAAAACTTCGACATTAACTCAATCACACAAGGCGTTTCTTACCTCTCACACTTCAATTCTAACACAACTGAAGGCGCTGCAAAGACATACATTGATGCTTACAAGGCTAAGTATGGTAACGATGCTCCACTTAACCAATTCGGTGCTGCTGCATATGACTGCGTATATGCAATCTATGAGGCTATGAAATCTAGCGGCGCTGACATTAAGGCTAACATCTCTGCATCTGACCTTTGCGACATTCTTAAGGGCGAATTTGATACAGACTTCGTATTTAGAGGTATCACAGGCGCTCCTGAAGCTGACGGTAAGTCAACAATTACTTGGACTGATAAGGATGGTAACGCTACAAACGGACACGTTAACAAGACTCCTGTTTCTTACACAGTTAAGGCAGTAACAAACGCTTAATAGGCGAATAATATATAAATTTGCCGACGGAAATTTCGTCGGCAAATTTGCTTATTTTAAAAGGAATTTAAAATGAAATTTTTAGAAACATTAATCAACGGATTTAGCATTGGCGGCATTTACGCCATGATTGCTCTTGGTTATACCATGGTTTACGGTATTGCTAAGATGCTTAACTTCGCCCACGGCGATATTATCATGGTTGGCGCTTACGTAATTATTCTCTTTTTGCCTGTAAATCCTGTCGTTGCTATTATTGCAGCCATTGTGCTTTGCGCACTTCTTGGTATTACCATTGAAAAGATTGCTTATAAGCCCCTTCGCGGAGCTTCTCCTCTAGCGGTGCTTATTACTGCTATAGGTGTAAGCTATCTTTTACAAAGCCTTGCGCAAATTATCTTTGGCCCAAATCCAAAGTCAAACAACCTATTTGAAAAGCTATTCCCTAAATTCTTAGAGACACACCGCGGCGGTATTATTGCTATCGGTCAATTAAATATCAGGCTTTCAACGATTATTACTCTTGCTTGCACGGCGCTTGTTATGATTGGTCTTACACTTTTCGTTAAGTACACAAAGATTGGTCGCGCCATGGTTGCAGTATCTGAGGATAAGGGCGCGGCTCAGCTTATGGGTGTAAACGTAAACAGCATCATTATGATTACCTTCGCAATCGGCTCTGCTCTTGCGGCTCTTGCTAGCACACTTAAAATGCTTGACGGCCAAACTGTTGCCGTAAATATGGGCTCACTCCCAGGTATTAAGGCATTTACTGCTGCCGTTATCGGTGGTATCGGTTCAATTCCAGGTGCTATGCTTGGCGGTATTGTTCTTGGTCTTATTGAGTGCTTTGCGGGTATGCTTGGACTTGGCGAATATGCGGTTGCAATAGAATTCTCAATTCTTATTATTGTATTATTAGTAAAGCCAACAGGTATTCTTGGTAAGAAAAGAAGGGAGAAGGTATAATGAAGAAATTTGCGAAAAACTATTTAAACTATACCGTAATCGGCTCTCTTGCTATTCTTCTTACAATAGTCGGCGCAGTAGGCGGCTTAAAGGGTACAACCCTCTCACTTTTAGAGCAAAGCGTAATCGCTATTATCCTTGCAGTTTCACTTAACATGGTTGTAGGCTTCTTAGGAGAGCTTTCCTTGGGTCATGCAGGCTTTATGTGTATAGGTGCTTACGTTGGCGGTAAGGTTGCTGTGCTTCTTTCAAGCTCCTTAGGTGGAACTAACATTGTAACAGTTCTTTTAGCGCTTATCGTTGGCGGTCTTTGTGCAGGTATATGCGGTTTTGTGGTTGGTCTTCCTGCTTTAAGATTAAGAGGCGACTATCTTGCCATTGTTACTCTTGCATTTGGCGAAATCGTAAAGAATATTATTGAAAACAGCAAGTTCTTTGGCGGTCAGACAGGTCTTAGAACTCCTGACTTTACAACAAAAAGAGGCTCAAGATTTATGCTCTTTACAATAGGCGCATTAGTTGTTCTTTTAACTCTTTTTGTTATTCAAAACATTATCAAAAGTAAGCACGGACGTGCTATTACTGCTATTCGTGATAACGAAATTGCAGCGAAGGCAACCGGCATTAACGTAACAAAGTATAAGCTCATGGGCTTTGTAGTATCTGCTGTATTTGCAGGACTTGCAGGCGTATTATATAGCTATAGCGTTCAAAGCATTCAAGCAGTAACCTTTGACTATAACTACTCTATTGAAATATTAGTTATCGTAGTTTTAGGCGGTATGACTGTAAACGGCTCTATTATTTCCGCTGTTTTAATTACTGCCCTTAATAATATTCTTCAAACGAAGCTTGGCGGCAACTTTGCTATTGCAAAGGACTTAATTTACGCTCTTGTTCTTATTCTTCTTGTTATTTACAGAAATGCTCCATCACTTAAGAGCTTCCGTGAAAAGTACAATCTCACTAACCTATGGCGCTATCTTATTAAGAAAAAGCATGACCCATCTAGGCATGACGACGATACCGTTCGTTGGGACGTTGTACCTACTAAGATTTCAATGGACGAGGTGCTTTCTACTGATGTTGTCATTGATAATTTTGGAGATAATAGTGCTGACATTGGCGAAAGAGGAGGTAATAAGTAATGGCAAAATTTATTGATAATGTAAAAAGCTTTGTTAATACTAAAATCCTCAAAAAAGTACACAAAAAAGAAAACATCAAGAGCGAATACGTTCTTGAAACAAAAAATTTAGGTATTACCTTTGGCGGTCTTAAAGCGGCGCAAAACGTTAACCTTAAAATCAAGAAAAATCAAATTTACGGTCTTATCGGTCCTAACGGCGCAGGTAAAACCACAGTATTTAACCTTTTAACAGGCGTTTATCTTCCTACTGACGGCGAATTTTTCCTAAACGGCGAAAACCTAACAGGCTTACCACAGGATAAGATAAACCATAAGGGGATTGCAAGAACCTTCCAAAATATTCGTTTATTTAACAATATGACTGTTGTTCGTAATGTAATGGTTGGTCTTTCAAATCAGCCTGAGTTTAAATGCAATCTTTTTGAGAGTATTCTCCGTTTACCTAAGCATTTTAGAGTTGAAAAGGAAATGAGAGAAAAGGCAAAGGAGCTTCTTCGTATCTTTGATTTAGAGGACGAAAGAAACAATCTTGCATGTAATCTTCCTTACGGTAAGCAAAGAAAGCTTGAAATTGCAAGAGCATTGGCTACAAACCCGAAGCTACTCTTACTTGATGAGCCTGCGGCGGGAATGAACCCAAATGAAACTGAGGACCTTGTTAAAACAATTAAAATTATTCGTGATAAGTTTGATATGACAATCTTACTTATTGAGCATGATATGAAATTCGTGTCCGGTCTTTGTGATGAAATTACAGTTCTTAACTTTGGTACTGTTTTAACACAGGGCGACACAAAAACCGCTCTTAATAATCCTGAGGTTATTAAGGCGTATATAGGAGGTTAATGCTATGGCTTTATTAGAGGTTAAGGACCTTGAGGTTTGCTACGGTGTAATCAGAGCATTACATGGCATTAGCTTTGAGGTAAATCAAGGGGAAATCGTTACACTTATCGGCGCAAACGGCGCAGGTAAAACCACAACGATGCAATCCGTTGTAGGTCTTATTCCTAAAAAGTCCGGTACCGTTACGCTTGACGGACAGGATATTACAAAAACGCCTTGCCACAAAATTGTGCATTTAGGCATGACACAGGTTCCTGAGGGAAGAAGAATTTTCCAAGAGCTTTCAGTTTATGAAAATCTTTTAATGGGCGCGTACTCAATGAAAAAGGATCAAGCTGATTTTAAGGCTGACCTTGAAATGGTTTACGAAAGATTTCCACGTCTTGCAGAGAGAAAAAATCAAATTGCAGGCACGCTTTCAGGTGGCGAGCAGCAAATGCTTGCTATCGGTAGAGCTTTAATGAGCCATCCTAAGCTTTTAATGCTTGACGAGCCTTCAATGGGTCTTTCCCCGCTTTTAGTTGATGAGGTTTTCAAAATCATTAAGGATATCAACAAGGACGGCACAACTATTTTATTAGTTGAGCAAAATGCAGGTAAATCACTTGCAATTTCCGACAGAGCCTACGTTTTGGAAAACGGTCAAATTGTGCTTACAGGCACAGGAAACGAGCTTGCTTCCAGCGAAATGGTTAAGAAAGCATACCTTGGCGGTTAAAACTTAATATTAGAAAACAAGAGGGCATTCCGTCCTCTTGTTTTTTGTTATATTTTGTGGTAAAATGTAAAAAACGTTGAGGGGGGTGTCGGTTATTAACTTATTTAAGCATAGAAATTTAGCACTTGGTTGCTGCGCGTTTTTAATTATGCTTTACGTTAGCTTTAATTTAACTGTAAAGCAAACGGTTATAGTCGGTACTCTTTTTACACTTGCTACCGTTATATGCTCACTTGCATATTTTCGTACTAAGAAAAAGCTTGCGCTTGATATATTTGTAAAAGCTACGTGTATTACGATTTTTATTATACTTGCTGTTGTAATTTCATTTTTTACATTTCAAAAGGATAAGGAAATTTACGGATACTGTAACGGAGATGACTATCAAATCGAGGCAAGTGTAGATAAGGTTTTGTTTAACAAAATATATTGTGCAGTATATGATGTCAGCATAAGTAAAATTGACGGTAAGGATTGCCATATTAACGCCGTTATTACCGATGACTCAGGCGTGCTAAATAAAAACGATACATTTAGCGCGTCCGTTACTTTTAACGCAATTAGCGGTAACAACATTGGCTTTAACGCCGCTGATTATTACCGTGATGACGGAATTTTGATTGAGGGCGAGGTTAAGGAATACTCCCAGATAACCCAAGGAAAAGGTAATTTTATAGACACTCTTCAAGGGATAAACAGATTTTTAGACAACGTAATTAAAAACAATTTTGATGAAAAGTCCTATCCCTTAATTTCTGCTCTTTTGCTTGGCAACAGGGAGCTTTTATCAAAAGATACAAACAGAGATTTTACACGTCTTGGAATTGTACATATTCTTTCATTAAGCGGCATGCACGTTTCTATTATTGTAGCCATGCTCGGCTTTATGCTTTCAAAAACCTTTTTGCCATCCTCCTCTCAGTTTGGCATAATGACTGTAATCATTGTTCTTTTTGTGGGCATATCCGGATTTTCTGAGCCTGCAATACGCGCAGGACTTATGCAAATTCTATTCTTTGCAGTTTATATATTTTGGCATATTCCCGATAAGGTTACGGTTCTTTTTGTGTCGGTAACGCTTATATGCATTTTCTCCCCTTACTTGGTTTTCTCACTAAGCCTCATTCTTTCATTCCTTGCTATGCTTGGGTGTATGGTTTCCACAAGATTGCTTTATAAATCTAAGGCCATGTATAAAATAAGAAGCAAGGTATTAAGATTTTGTGTTTTAACGTTTGCTACCACGTGCAGCGTTACGTTTTTATGCTTGCCGCTAACTTATATTTATTTTGGGTTATTTTCATTGGCTTCGTTTATAGCTAATTTGCTTTTAGTGCCTGTAATTAACGTTATTATTTACTTAGTGCCTATTACGTTACTAATTTTGCCTATCAGATTTATTTCAAACGCTCTTATATATCTATGTGAAGTTATTTGCTCCTTTGTGCTTGATATTAGCAGATACGTGGCAGATTTTAAAAATCTTCTTTTGCCTATAAACAACGATATACAAAAGCTTGGCGCAATTTTGCTTTTTGCCGCAGTTATGACCGTATTTATTTTGTCAAGAAAGTATCTTAAATTTTCGCTGTGCATTTTGGTTGTCAGCTTGATTATTTTCTCTGTCGGTACTGCTTCTCTATTTGTAAACAGAAATAACAACACGTACATTTCAGCGTATAGCTATAGAAATAATGATGCGGTATGTATTGAGGAGTCAAACGAAATTACCGTTATTGATATTTCAAATCATTCAAAGTCAACTATACTGGCAGCTAGTATGAGCAAGCATCTTGGTTACGGGGAAATTTCGGAGTACGTTATTCTTACTTATAGCGATACCTCTCCTGCTTATTTTGATAAAATGACCGGGGACGTAGTTATAAGACACTTCTATTTATCCTCTCCTACAAACGAAACAGAGGAAAAATATTTTAGCGGGTGTATTGAAATTTTAGAAAGTAAGGACATAGACTATTCTGTGTTTTCAAGCGATATTGATTTAGGAAGCTTTACCCTTGATATGAATGAGGAAATGTATATTGAACGTTCAACAAAAAGGTGTGTTGCATTTTCCTTAACCAATGGTAGCTTTAAATATTCATATTTTGGCGCTTCCGCCTTTGAGGTAATAAGCGCGGAAATTTCGAAAAGAATATATGAAAGCGACGTTTTATTCTTTGGCTCAAATGGGCCTACCTACAAAAAGAGCTTTGCCTATGACGTAACAAGCACTAAGCATTGTATTTTTACAAATGACAGTATGCTCTTTGCGGACAAGGATTATCTTTACGAAATTGAAAACAAATACATGATTGACGAGCCTTTTACCATAAGAATTGATAATTAAGGTTGACTTTTTTACAAATTAAGGTTAAAATAGTACTGTATTAAAAATTAAGGAGTAATTATGCAATCACTTCGTGAATTATATAAAATAGGCAGAGGACCTTCAAGCTCACACACAATGGGCCCTGAAAGAGCCGTAAAATCTATAAAGAAGCTTTTCCCAAGCGCTGATTTATTTAAGGTTACCCTTTTTGGTTCTCTTGCATTAACAGGAGAAGGACACGGCACGGACAGAATTATTGAGGAAACCTTTGAGCCTATTAAATGTGAGATTACATTAGACAAGGTATCTCCCTGCAACGTGCATCCTAACACTATGGACGTTGAGGCTTACGAAAACGGCGAGCTTATTGGCACAAAGAGAGTTTACAGTGTAGGCGGTGGCACTATCGTTTTTGAGGGAGAGAAAAATCCCGATACTGAAATTACAAATAAAGATGTTTATCCTTTAAATACGTTTAATGAAATTGCTGAATATTGCGCTAACAAGAATATTCGCATTTGGCAATACGTTGAGGAATGTGAGGGCAAGGAGATTTGGGATTATCTTTCTAAGATTTGGCAACAAATGAAGGAAGCAATCCGTCAAGGTCTTATTACCACAGGGGTTTTACCGGGTGGACTTGGCACTCAAAGAAGAGCTCAAATTTTATTTAATCAAAAGCATATTGATGAGTCCGCGCAAACGAGAGAAAACCGTCTTGTATGCTCCTACGCATTTGCAGTAGGTGAGCAAAATGCAGGCGGTGGCACTATTGTTACCGCTCCAACCTGTGGAGCATGTGGCGTTGTGCCTTCCGTTTTAAAATATATGCAGGACAAAAATCATTTTAGCGACGAGGACATTTTACACGCTCTTGCAACAGGCGGTATTATTGGTAACATCATTAAGAAAAACGCTTCAATAAGCGGTGCGGAATGTGGCTGTCAAGCGGAAATTGGCTCTGCTTGCTCAATGGCGGCAGCAGCTCTTGCCGAGCTATTTGAAATGGGTCTTAACCAAATTGAATATGCGGCTGAGGTTGCTATGGAGCATCATTTAGGTCTTACCTGCGACCCTATCGGCGGTCTTGTGCAAATCCCTTGCATTGAAAGAAATGCGGTTGCAGCAATGCGTGCTATCAATGCTCTTTCCCTTGCTAACTTCCTTGCAAGCTCAAGTAAGCTTCGCTTTGATATGGTGGTTAAGGTAATGTACGAAACAGGTAAAAACCTACTTAGCGACTACCGTGAAACCTCATCAGGCGGTCTTGCTAAATATTATAAAAATCACAAATAAAATAATTGCCATCTTTAAGGGGTGGCAATATTTTTTAACATTTATATGGTTGACATATTTAGGCTACGGTGCTATAATTTATATATAATATAAAGGAGGATGATGCTATGAAAAATAGAGTTAAGATTATTTTATCGCTTACACTACTTTTAGTGGTGCTTTTTGTTGCGTCGTTTTCCGTATTTTCCACACACGAGCATAGCTGTGAGCAAGCCGAGTGTTTGGCTTGTGAATTTATTAGAAACGTAAATGACGGTGTTTTTGCGCTACTTGTTTTCATTGTTGCTTTTGCACTTATTATACCGTTTGCATTTTCAAGACTTGCTTATATTATTACTGAGTATAAGGCTAGAGCTATGACGCCAATTATGCTTGGAGATATTTTGCTTAATTAACCTTTCTTTTGCTTTTTAATACACATGGCAAAAGGAAAGGATTTATTATGATAGAAATTAAAAACGTATCAAAGCAATTTCAAAATGAAACCGCTATTGATTATAAGGATATTACATTTGAGAGTGGAAAGTCCTATATGCTTTTAGGAGCATCAGGCTGCGGAAAGTCCACTTTACTTAATATGATTGCGGGAATTTTATCCCCTACAAGTGGCTCTATTATTATTGACGGAGTTAATATGCAGGAAAAGAGCCAAAAGGAAAAGGACAAATTTAGAATTGAGAAGATAGGATATATTTTCCAAGATTTCAAGTTGATTACTGAAATGACGGTTATGGATAATATAAACATCTTAAATTTAGAGGGAATTAGCACACAGGGTGCGCCAAAAATACTTAGTGAGCTTGGAATACTTGAAAAGAAAAACAGTAAAATCAAGCATTTATCAGGCGGTCAAAAGCAAAGAGTTGCTATTGCAAGGGCGCTTGTTAAGGAGCCTGAGATTATTTTGGCAGACGAGCCTACGGGCAATCTTAATTTCACTATTGGAGAGCAGGTAATTAAGGAGCTTTGTGCTTCGGCAAAGGGTAAAACTCTTATTGCCGTTACACATGATGAGCGTCTTGGCATTTACTTTGATGAAATTATTGATATGAACGAAATGACAAGCGGAATGAAGGACGTTATATCAACTGACGGAGGTGATATAGCATGCTAAAATTTGCGCTCAAAAACATGGCGGTTAAGAGAGTACAGGTTATTCTTATTGTGC
Source organism: Eubacteriales bacterium (assembly GCA_045632345.1). Taxonomy (GTDB): domain Bacteria; phylum Bacillota; class Clostridia; order Oscillospirales; family CAG-272; genus RGIG2000. The sequence goes on from JAZQWM010000060.1 coordinate 23,020, forward strand.
TTTCAATAGTTATTTCCGCAGGCATTGGCGTGCTTGCATTTAACGTTTCAAATCAAGTAAGCGACGGTATTACAGATAATGCAGGCTACTACTCTGCTATTATTGGTCCATCAGGCAGTGAAACTCAGCTTGCTATGAATACTATGTATTTTTCCGAGGAGCCTCTTGGCACTATTCCTTATTCCGTTGTGTCTATGCTTATGCAGGACCAAAGAGTAAGAAGCGTTATTCCTTACGCTATGGCAGACAGCTATAACGGATACAACGTGGTTGGCACTACATCAGAGTTTTTGATTGAAAAGGAAATCAAGGACGGAAATATGTTTAGTGATAGTGCAAACGCTTCAATGGAAGCAGTTGTTGGCTATAACGTGGCAAAATATAACGATTTAAAAATTGGCGACGTAATTTACACAAGCCACTCTGCAAGTAGCACTGAAACTCACACACAGGGTATTAAGGTTGTTGGTATTTTAAAGGAAAGCCATTCTTCCTATGACAATATAGTATTTACTCAAATTCGCACTCTATGGACTATGCATGACCACGAGGAAGAAAACCACGAGGAGCATGAGGGACACGATCATGCCACCGTTTGCGCTATTCTTATTAAGACTAAAAACGATGCTTATGCAGGTCAAATTGTAAACGAATACGATGACAAAATCATAACCGATGACCACGGAGATACACACACGTTACAGGCTATTGTGCCTATGAATGCGGTAAGAGGCGTACTCAATGACGCTAACAACACAAAATATATTGTGTTTGTGCTTTGCGCGGTTATTCTTATTATGAATATAATGATTATTTCTATAATCACGCTTCTTAATATGTATCATTCCTCAAAGGAAATTTCCTTAATGCGACTAATTGGTATCAGCATGGGCAAAATCAACCTTTTATACATAATTCAAAACAGCATAATCGGTCTTGCTTCTACTATTTTGGCATTTGGTGTATCAAGGCTTTGCTTACTGTTTATGAGCGACTTTGTTGCAAATTACGGCGTTGTGCTTAATATGAGCAAGGTTTACGGTCTTGAATTGGTTATCCTTCTTGGTGTGTTTATAATTAGCGTATTACCTACTGCTATTTGGACTCTTGCAATGTCTAAAAAAGACTCTATTGCAGATTAAGGGGGCTATATGTTAAAGAAAATTTTGTGTTTAATTTTAGCCACTCTGTCGCTATTTTTCGTAATAGGCTGTGGCGATACCGCGGATGCAATCAAGCTTAGCTTTAAGTCTGCATCTACCTTTGATTATTTAAAGTCCATTGACGGACAAACCGTTACAATTAACGGATATATGGCAACGTCATCTCCTGTTGACGGCTCATTTATGTTTTTAATGAATTTGCCTTATCAGTCCTGCCCATTCTGTGTGCCTAACACATCACAGCTTTCAAACACAATGGAAGTATATCCAAAGAATGGCAAGAGCTTTCCGTTTACAAATCAAGCTATTAAGGTAACAGGAAAATTAAAGGTTGCTGAAAGTGAGGATAAATTCTTTACCGACAGATACGGCTATGAATTCAACTTTATGATAATTGATGCTGACTATAAAATTTTAAAGTCAGAGGAAATTTCAAACGACGTTTCACTTTGGAATAAGGTTGCGGAAAGTGATTTAGTTAGTGATATGTACTCTATGTACGATTACGTAAACTTCCTTTGCGCTTGGAATACGTACTACGTAAATAATTACACCGATTCAAACGGAAATGAGGTTAAGGGCTACTATCTATATCCTGCCGATGCGATAAATTACCTCACCAAGGACGGCGCGCAATGGAATTACGGATACAAGGACGGCTATTTTGACGGAATTATTGCAAAAATAAAGTCCATTGATGAAACAAAGCTTAACGATTTAGTTGCAAACGTTGAAAAAGCAAAAGCACTTGCTGAAAAGGCTTTAAATGAGTTAAATAGCGGAAATTACACCTATGAGTACAAATACGTAGAAATGTTTGGTACAAGCGACAAGGTTTACACGCTAAACAAAGGCGATGAGCTAAAGAGCGAAATGGACGCTATATATTCAGAATTTTCAAACTGGCTTGGTGGCTGGGAAATGTAAAATATTAAAACGCCACGATTGATATCGTGGCGTTATTTTATTTGCTTGAAAGCTCTTTTAGTATGTTTATTGCAGGTACAGGAAATCTGCCTAAATGGTCGGGACCGATATTTAGGAGCAGATTTGCTCCGCAGTTGCGGCATTTATTTAAGATTCTTTGTACCTCACTTGCGGTTTTCCACTCATTATCAAAGGATTTATATCCCCAGGTTGTATTAAGTGTAATTGGAGATTCAACAAGCTCCTCCATATACGTATCGGGAAGCTGATTATCGCCCATTGACGTATATTCGCCCATTCCTGCGCCTATTCTTGAGCTAACTAAGCACTCCGGTTGGTAGTGCTTTACTAATGCTGTTAGCTCCTCAGCGCACTCCTTTGGCATATCAATAGGTGTATCAAACCAAATTAAGCAAAGGTCTCCATACTGTGTTAAAAGCTCTTTTACTTGCGGTTTGATTTTCTTTTCGTAACAGATTTTGTAGTTTTTCTCTTTTCTGTTTGGGAAATCCCAGTCATTATCCCAGCTCATTCCAAAATTTGAATGATAGTAGTTTTCATCGTATGCTCCACCGTGCTCCTCGTGCCAATCTATGCATTGAGAATAGTAAAGTCCTAATTTCATATCGTTACGCTTGCACGCTTCGGCAAGCTCTTTTATTATGTCTCTTTTAAACGGAGTAGCCTCAACTATGTTGTATGGGTCAACCTTGGAGTGATAAAGAGCGAAGCCATCGTGGTGCTTTGCGGTTATAACGATATACTTCATTCCTGCATTTTTAGCAAGCTTAACCCATTCATCCGCATCAAAATAAATTGGATTGAACACGCTTGTGAGCTTTTCATATTCCTTAATTGGAATTTCATACTTCGACATAACCCATTCACCGATTTCATCCATTCGCTTACCTTGGTATTCGCCACCAAGGACAGAATAAAGTCCCCAATGTATCATTAAGCCAAAGCCTGCATTTTTAAACCATTCTTTATTTGTCATAGTAGCTCCTTTATTTTTTAAATTTGTTATAGAAACGGTCGCCTTTTTTGTGGGCGATAAGATCGCATATAATAAACTCGGCAAGGTAAATTGGAATTGCAATTAAGGAAATAACGGGATAGGTTAAAAAGTCAACGCCCTCAAATGGGGAATGAATTAAAAACATTGAGTTTACGTCATATGCCATAGCTTCTGAGCCGATTGCGTAGAAAACTATATTACAATATCCGCCGATTATTGCCATTGCAATAATTGAGACTATTATGCTCTTTAAATTTCTTATTACGTCTATTTTGTTATAACCGAAAACAGGAATTAAAAGCACGTTAAAAAGAAGTGTGCCGTGAGCGCCTATGCTCTTGAAATTCTCGTAATCTAAAAGCGTTGGATTATTTATAAAGTCCACGCTTGCTAGCATGCCTACAAGGGTTGAAATAATGCCGAACCAAAAAATGTAATCTGCAAGGAGTATGCCGAGCTTTGATTTTTTGTTTTTCAAAAGCGCGAAAATCAGCGCTGACCACATAACTACGTTACAGGGATAAATAGGCAAAATTAGATTAGGATTTAAGCTTAAATATTCCATAGCGCCACTGCCTGTAATTAGCTTAAAAAGAAATGAGCTATAATGAAAAAGTATAGTAAATGACGCGCTTACAATAAGAATAATATTTTGAGTTTTCTCCTTTTTAACGCGTTTTTTAACAAAATATATTCCAACTAACGCTAAGATAATAAGTATAAAATCAAAGATGAATAGCTTTATCATAATTTTCTCCAAAATAATTTATACAATAATTATAGCACAGTGGCATTTTGTTTTCAATGCTTAAAAATAAATCCCAAGCGGCATGATATGCACCGCTTGGGATTTTGTTATAAAGTTTCGAGGTAGTCTTCAAGCTCGCTTTTGATGACAGCTACCTGTGGGCCATAGACTACTTGTATGCCTGTGCCTTTTTTGATAACTCCAGCTGCGCCGCTTTGCTTCAAAAGTGAGTCGGACACAATTTCTCCGTTTTTAACGGATACGCGAAGGCGTGTTGCACAGCAATCAAGGGATACGATATTATCCTTGCCTCCAAGTCCCTCTAAAATTAGCTTTGACGTTGCGTCTCTGTCTGTATTTTTGCTATTTAGCGACACATCGCCGCTTTTTTTAGCGTTATAGTCTGCTCTTGTGTAGAGCTTTGTTTCCTCGGTATCGTCCTCTCTGCCAGGGGTTGCAAAGTTTCTACGAAGTATAAGGAAGCGGAAAAGGAAGAAATAAATAATAAAGTATGCTACACCTACAAGAAGTATCATTACCCAGTTTGTTTTTGAGTTGCCCTGCAATATGCCAAAGAGCGTTAAGTCGATAATACCGCCTGAGAACGTCATACCAACGCCTACGCCTAAAATATGCATAAGCATATAGGAAAGTCCTGCTAAAACTGAGTGAATTACATATAAAATCGGCGCTACGAAAAGGAAGGTAAACTCTATCGGCTCTGTAATGCCTGTCAGCATTGCGGTAAGGGCGGCTGAAAGAAGTAAGCCCCCTGCAACCTTCTTTTTAGTGTCCTTGGCGCAGGTGTACATAGCAAGGGCGGCACCCGGTAAGCCGAAAATCATAAATGGGAATTTGCCGCTCATAAATCGTGTAGCGGAAACGGAAAAGACGGTTGTTGTTGGAGATGCAAGCTCGGCAAAGAAGATATTTTGCGCGCCGTAAATCATAACGCCGTCAATGAGCATTGAGCCGCCCACGCCTGTTTGCCAGAAAGGTAAATAGAATACGTGGTGTAGTCCGAACGGAATTAAAATTCTTTCAATGAAGCCGTAAATGAAGGTGCCTGCATAGCCTGATTTTAAAACTAAATCGCCAAGGGCGAATATTCCCGATTGAATAAACGGCCACACAAAGAACATAAGAACACCTACTAAAACGTATGCAAGTGTTGAGATGATTGGCACAAATCGTGTGCCGCCAAAGAATGAAATTACGTTTGGAAGCCTTATTTTATAGAATCGGTTATTAAGATAGGCGACTCCGAGACCTACGATAATACCACCGAAAACACCCATTTGTAGCGACTCAATGCCTACTACGTTGGCTATGGTTCCCTCTTGCATTACTCCCGGCTCTAGCTTGCCTGAGATAAGTAATAATGCGTTTATGGTTTTGTGCATTACAAAGAATGCTATTGCAGCAGAAAGAGTTGCGGTTGCCTTTTCGTTTTCTGCCATACCGAGAGCTACGCCCATTGCAAAAAGTATCGGCAAGTTGTCAAAAATTACTGTGCCTACCGATGATAAAAGTGTAAAGACGGAGTACAAAAACGTACCCGGTCCCATAATGCCCATAAGGTTATAGGTTTCAAGCATTGTGGTGTTTGTAAATGATGCGCCTATGCCTAAAAGCAGCCCTGCTATCGGCAAAAGCGCAATAGGGAGCATAAATGCTCTGCCTACTCTTTGCAAAACGCTAAACGTGCCTGAAAACCTTTTTTTCGTTAATTCAGCCATAGATTTTTCCTTTCTTTAAGGGTGCAACGTTATTCCCTTACTACCTATTTAATCTTAAAGCTCATGCACACGTCTGTGCCGCCTAGTACTGTGCCGTAATTAAAGTCTAATTTTTCTATCTTTTCAGAGGTGGTTACTATTACGGCGCATGATGCTTCGTAGCCATTTTTCTTGATTTTTTCAATATCGGCAATGACGATAAGGTCGCCCGATTTTATTTTTTGACCGTCTGCTACCTGTACGTCAAACGCTTCGCCGTTTAATGATACGGTGTCAACGCCGATATGAATAAGAATGTCAATTCCGTCATCGGTTGAAATTGAAAACGCATGCTTTGCTTCTGCAATATTTTCTATTTTGCCATCGCAGGGGGCGTAAAAATAATTGCTTTTTGGCTCAACCATAAAGCCCTTGCCAAGCATTTCGCATGAAAATACCTCATCGGGCATTTGTGAAAGGGGCTTGCACTCTCCGTCAACCACCGACACTAGCTTTCTGTACTTATTAAAAAATCCCATTTATAGACACTCTCCCACTCTTTTTCTTATTCCTAACAGGTATGGACTTGATACGGACAGCTCGTCAATTTTCATATCAACAAACCTTTGTGTCAAGCTAAGGTCAGCCCCAAGCTCTCCGCAAATTCCTATCCAGCCGCCTTTTTTGTGTATTTGCTCCGCTGCATATTCAATCAAGCGTAATATTGGCTCATGGTTATCCTCGGCAATTTGCGACACCTTGCTGTTTTGCCTGTCGATGGCTAGCGTATATTGTGTTAAATCATTTGTGCCAACTGAGAAAAAGTCCACGTGGGCTGCCAAAACGTCGCTCATTATGGCTGAGGCGGGGGTTTCAATCATTATGCCAAGCTCAATTTTAGAATCAAAAGCGTAGTTTTCCTCAAAAAGCTCCATTTTACATTCCTCAAGAATTTCACGGCACTCAATAATTTCCTTTTCGCTTACGATCATAGGCAGCATTATTGACGCTTTTCCAAATACAGATGCGCGAAGTATTGCTCTTAGCTGAGTTTTGAACACGTCGCTTCTGTCAAGACAAATTCTAACTCCACGATAGCCAAGTGCGGGATTTTCTTCCTTTGGAATATTAAAGTAAGGGATTTGCTTGTCTGCTCCTATATCAAGAGTGCGAATTATGACACGGCGTCCCTTCATTTCCGTTACTGCTTCCTTATATGCTCGGTAAAGCTCATCCTCGGTTGGATATCGGCTTGATAAAAGATACATCATCTCGCTTCTTAAAAGTCCAACGCCCTCAGCTCCATTAAGCAGCGCGCCCTCGGCTTCCTTTTCACTACCGATATTTGCATAAATTAACACCCTGTGTCCGTTTTTTGATATGGCAGGCTTATTTATAAGCTCCTTCAAGTAACTTTCATGCTCCTTGGCAATACGGCTTTCCTCGTTTTCCTTTTCCTTGAAAATTGCTATTTCATTTTCCGTTGGGGATATAATTATCTCTCCGTTTTCGCTATTAAGCAAGCAATATTCTCCGTTTAAGCTGCTATCAATTTCTCCTGTGCCTACTATTGCAGGAATACCCATTGCTCTTGCTAAAATTGACGTATGAGAGCTTGGCGTACCGTAGAAAGTTATGAAGCCTAAAATCATATCCTTATCAAGCTTAACCGTTTGAGATGGAGTTAAGTCGTCGGATACTAAAATATAGGGGGATGTGTGAATTATTTCCTTGTTTTTCTTTTCGGAAAGCTCGTTTATTATTTGTGAGGCAATATCTCTTATATCGTTTGCACGCTCGCTCAGATATTCGTCATCTAAGGATTTTAGCATTTCGCCGTATTTTTTTGACGCGTTCAAAACTGCATGCTCGGCGTTTTTGTTCTGTGAAATTTCATAGGTTATATCCTCAATAAAATCCTCATCGTCAAGAAGCATCATGTGGATTTCAAAAATCTCGGATTCCTTTTCTCCTATATCATTTTTTGAGCTTTTACTTACCTTTTCAAGTGATTTTTTCACTTTTTTAATGGCTGTATCAAGCCTTTTCATTTCGTTTTCATAGGTGGTAAAGGTATTATTTTCTATTACGCTTTCTTCCCTATAAAATCTTATTACTCCGCTTGCTTTTTTTGTGCCTATGCCTGTGCCCTTTATTACCTTCATTTTAGCCCTCGCTTAACACGTCCCTTAGCACTTTTTCAATGCCGTTCTTGGCTTCCTTTTCATCCTCGCCGATTATTCTTACAGTTATAACTGAACCGCATACTGCGCCCAAGGACATTAAAGAGAGCAATCTTTTACCGTTTGCTTCCTTTTCGTTTTTTATTACTGTTACGTCCGATTTATACTTTTTTGCTTCGTTTACAACTGCGCCCGCCGGTCTTGCATGCATTCCGTTTTTGTCCTTGATTTCAAAGGTAAATTGCTCCATACGTTCACCTCAATACGTTCGTTTGTTTATATTTTGGCACTTTATTTACTATTTATGCAGAAAAAACAAAAAACAGGATATAAAATCCTGCCTTTTGCTATTTAATTATTTTTGTTATTGCTTTTTTTACGTTTAATGCAGTATCGTATGCGCTCATTGAAATATCACAGCTTTCATCCCTTGCAAGCTCTCCTGCTATGCCGTTTATATATGCGCCTGCTACTACGTTTTTTATTACTTCCGCGTTGTTTGAAGCGCATATACCTGCTAAAATGCCGCTTAGCACGTCTCCGCTGCCGCCTGTTGCCATTCCCGGGCAGCCTGTGTTTACTAAATATGTGTCATTACCGTTTGTTACTATTGTGGCTGTGCCTTTTAGTAGTAAGGTAACGTTATTTGATTTAGCGTATTCCATTGCGTATTTAATTGGATTTTCGTTTATTTGGCACATTGGAATTTTTGAAAGTCTTTCAAATTCCTTTGGGTGTGGCGTTAAAACTATTTTGCATTTTGCGTTTTTAAGCACTACGCTCATGGTGGCAAGAGAGTTAATGCCGTCGGCGTCTATAATCAATATTCCGTTATAATTATTTATAAGGTAGGAAATTATTTTTTCGTTATCGCCCTTTTGATTTAGACCCATGCCGATTGCAATTACCTTGCTTGTTTTTATTAGCTCGTCAAGCTGCTCCTTATTAAATGCAACGCTTCCGTTTTTTTCATCAAGCGGGTAGAGTGTGCTTTCAAGGATATAGGGAAGAACGCCGTTTACAATGGTGCTTGGTACACAAAGACGTGCGACTCCTGCTCCGCTACGGACTGCACTAGCCGCTATATTGGCAAGCTTGATTGCTCCGCTATATTCAAGTGAGCCACCGATTAAGCTAACGTAACCGTAGGTGCCTTTGTGTGAATAGCTTTCCCTTGGCTTAATGATGCTTTTAATATCGCTTGCTTCAACTAGCTCATACGGCTTTTCTATAATTTCAATACCGATATCGCAGTTGATAATTTTTTTAATTTTATCCTTGGCTTGATTTAAAATATGTCCCGATTTTAAGGTGCCGATTGACACGGTAAGGTCGGATATTACGCATATACTGCTTAAACCGTTATCTCCGTTTAGTCCGCTGTTTATATCTACCGATACTGTGTAGGCATTGCTTGCATTGATTTTTTCAATTATTTCCTTTTCGGGATAGGTTACGTCGCCCTTAAAGCCTGTGCCGAAAATGCAATCTACTATAAAATCGTATTTGTTAAAATCTATTGCTTCGTTATAAATTGAGTACGGAATATTATTTTCCTTACATTTATTAAAATAATACTCTCCATCGGGGGAAAATTTGTCCTTGACTAAAATTATTTCACATTCAAGGTTGTTTTCTTTCATTTCAAGAGCTAAAACATAACCGTCGCCGCCGTTATTTCCTGTGCCACAAACAATGGCGGTTTTGCCACTCCATTTTACGCTATTATATACACCTACGCCTGCTCTATACATAAGCTCAAGTGAGGGCGTAATATTATCAATAGTATATTTATCGCTTTTACGCATATTATCTACGCTAATTACATTTTGCATATAATCACCTCGGTACTATTTTAGCACTATAAAATAAAAAAATCAAGCAACACTATAAAGTATTGCTTGATAATTTATTTAAAATTTATTGAGCTGCTTCAACAATGATGCTAAAGTCCTTAGCTTTGAGGGAAGCGCCGCCGATAAGACCGCCGTCAACGTTTTCCTTAGCAAGAAGCTCAGCTGCGTTAGCTGCGTTCATTGATCCGCCGTATTGAATAATGATTTCTTCAGCAGCCTCGTTGCCGTAGAGAGACTTGATTGTATTTCTGATTACGCCACATGTTTCATCTGCTTGCTCAGGTGTTGCTGTAAGACCTGTGCCGATAGCCCATACTGGCTCGTATGCGATGATAACGTTCTTAAGCTGCTCTGCTGTGATATCCTTAAGAGCAAGCTTTGTTTGCATTGAAACAACCTCGTCTGTGATGCCGTTAAGTCTTTCGTCCTTAACCTCGCCAAGACAAAGAATAACTGTAAGACCAGCCTCTAAAGCTGCCTTTGTTCTTAAGTTTACTGTTTCATCTGTTTCGCCAAAGTATTGTCTTCTTTCGCTGTGGCCGATGATTACGTATTCAACACCGCACTCCTTAAGCATTTCAGCTGAGATTTCGCCTGTGTATGCGCCCTTTTGTGCGAAGTGAACGTTTTCTGCACCGATTTTGATGTTTGAGCCCATTGAAGCCTCTTGCGCTGCAAAGATGTCAACAAATGGTACGCAGAATATAATATCGCAATTATCCTTACCTGCAACTAAAAGCTTTGTTTCTTCAACAAGAGCCTTTGCCTGTAATGGTGTTAAATTCATTTTCCAGTTTCCTGCAATAACTTTTCTTCTCATTTTCTTTTTCCTCATTTATTCAAATTTTATATGCATAGCTGTTCATATGTTAATCTGAGCAACTATTAAAAGTACAGTTAAATATGCAAATATCCGCAAGGTGTCTTGCGGATATTATATTTTTAATTATTTGTCTTGGAGACAAGCGATACCTGGGAGTTCAAGACCCTCAAGGAATTCAAGTGATGCACCGCCGCCTGTTGAGATGTGTGTCATCTTGTCAGCAAAGCCGAGCTTTTCAACAGCTGCAGCAGAGTCGCCACCGCCGATGATTGAGATTGCGCCGCTTTCAGCAACTGCGTTAGCAACTGCTTCTGTACCAGCAGCGAAGTTCTTCCACTCAGATACACCCATAGGACCGTTCCATACTACTGTGCCTGCGCCCTTGATTGCGTTTGAGAATAATTCCTGTGTCTTAGGACCGATGTCAAGACCCATCCAGCCGTCTGGAATCTTTGTTGAATCGCAGAACATTGATTCTGTGTTTTCGTCGTATTCCTTACCAAGCTTGTTGTCAACAGGGATTAAGAAGTTAATGCCCTTAGCCTTTGCCTTAGCCATCATTTCACGAGCTAAGTCAACCTTGTCGTCCTCGCAGAGTGATGTACCAACGCTGTGGCCGTTAGCCTTAAAGAATGTGTAAGCCATACCGCCACCGATGATAAGTGTATCAACCTTTTCAATTAAGTTGTTGATAACGCCGATCTTGTCAGAAACCTTAGCACCGCCAAGGATAGCTACGAATGGACGTGCTGGATCAGCAAGAGCCTTACCCATAACACCGATTTCCTTTTGAATGAGGTAACCGCAAACTGCTGGTAAGTAGTCAGCAACGCCTGCTGTTGTAGCGTGAGCTCTGTGAGCTGTACCGAATGCATCGTTTACATAGATGTCTGCATATGCAGCAAGCTCTTTTGCGAATTCTGGGTTGTTCTTTGTTTCTCTAGCATCAAAACGAACGTTCTCTAAAAGAACTGCCTTGCCTGCTTCAAGAGCTGCAACCTTAGCCTTAGCGTCAGCGCCTACGATATCCTCAGCGAACGTTACTGTGCCTTCGCCAAGTAACTCGTTAAGTCTGTCTGCAACAGGCTTTAACGTGAGCTTCTTCTTGTCATCCTTAAGAGCCTTTTCAAGAAGCTTAGCTGTTTCAGCTGCTCTTTCTGCTTCTGGAAGCTCTTCTACCTTCTTCTTTTCCTTCTTTGTAAGACCGAAGCCTTCTGTAAAGATGCTGTGTGGCTTGCCCATGTGTGAGCAGAGGATAACCTTTGCGCCGTTGTCAAGTAAGTACTTGATTGTTGGGAGCGCGCCGATAATTCTCTTATCAGATGTGATAACGCCATCCTTCATTGGAACGTTAAAGTCGCATCTTACAAGGACAGTTTTGCCGCTTACGTTTACGTCTTCAATGGTTTTCTTGTTGTAAGTCATAGTTTTAATCTCCTATATTTTACTTAAAATTTTTATCGCAAGTATTATAGCACAAACTATTTAGTTTATCAATAGTTTTTTAAAATTACTGTATAATTATTTTAATAATATAATATGCTATTAAAATTATACCCAAAATTATCCTGTACCAACCAAAGCTTTCAAAGCTATGCTTTTTAACGAATGCCATCAGGAATTTGATTACCGCAAGTGATACTAAAAATGCAGTTAAAGTGCCTACTGCAAGCACGATAATTTCAGTTAAGTTAAGAGTTAAGCCATCAAGCAAAAACTTAGCAACCTTTAAAAGCGATGCGCCAAGCATTACGGGGATTGCAAGAAAGAATGAAAATTCCGCAGCGGCTGTTCTTGACACCTTAATCGTTGATGCGCCTAAAATTGTTGAGCCGGAACGGGATGTGCCTGGAATTAATGAAAGGACTTGAAAGCATCCGATTTTCAGCGCAGTTGGGTAGTCGATATCGTAAACGGTTTCGTACTTCATTTTACGGTTTTTGTTTATTCTTTCAATTATGATAAAGAGTACGCCGTAAACAATAAGCGCTATTGCAACAGGAACGAACTTATAAAAGGTTTTATCAAGAAAATCCTCAAATACAAGTCCGATTACAGCGGCAGGTAAAACTGCAACGATAACCTTAAACCATAGCGTCCACGTTTGCTTTTTCTCGTTTTCGGATTTTGATTTTGCAAATGGGTTTAGCTTGTTAAAAAACAGAATTATAACCGCTAGAATTGAACCAAGCTGAGTGATTACCTCAAACAAGCTCCAGCAGCCGTCGCTGACCTTAAGGTTAACAAATTCGTTGGCGATTATCATATGACCTGTGCTTGAAACAGGCAGCCATTCGGTTATGCCTTGGACAATGCCGATAAAAATGGCTTTTAGAATTTCGATAATTGTATCCATAAAGCTCCTTTCGTAGTAGGATGTAGGATGTAGGGTGTAGGGTGTAGGGTGTAGGGCGAGGTGCTGACCACTGACCACTGACCACTGACCACTGACCACTGACCACTGACCACTGACCGCTGACCGCTATTTATTGCTTGAACGAACGATATCGCCTGCCTTTACCTCAAATGGAACTCGCATTTTGAATTTCATTGATGGGTGTGGCGCGCTTTCGATTTTTTCGTTCTTTTCGTTATAAAGGTCGGTTGCTATAAACTCCTTACCGCACTGACCCGGAGTAATAATTTCGCAAACCTCGTTTTCGCAGATTTTGTTTCTTTGTGTGAAGTATGCAAACTCGCCATCACGCTCGCCTGTTGCTACACAGAGGTACGCTTTTTCTCTTAAATAGCCACCCTGTGTTACGATTTGAGGGTTATCCATAGGATTATCGTAGTAGAAGCCTGTGGCGTATTCTCTATGAGAAACGCTTTCAAGCTCTCTTAACCAAAGTGGGTTATATTGATACTCCTTGGGGTTTTTTAGGTATTCGCTCATTGCCATTTTGTAGGTGTTGGCGCAAATTGCGGTGTAGTATGCGCTCTTCATTCTGCCCTCAATTTTGAAGCTATCAATACCGCTTTCCATAAGGTCAGGAATATTTTCAATCATGCACATATCCTTAGAGGACATAACGAATGTGCCTTCCTTATATTCTTCAAGTCCAAGCTTGTGGTCAAGACGCTTTTCCTCACAAAATTCGATTGGATTTGCGTTAACGTAATTCCATCTGCAAGGCTGAGCGCATGCGCCACGGTTGGCATCTCTGCCTGTGTAGTAGTTGGAAAGTAAGCATCTGCCGCTATATGAAATGCACATAGAGCCGTGAATAAAGCATTCAAGCTCTAAGGATTTGTCGGTGTTTTTGCGAATTTCGTTAATTTCGTTTAACGAAAGCTCTCTTGCAAGCACAACTCTCTTTGCTCCCATTTTATGCCAAGTGTTGGCAGTATATGCGGAAACGGTGCTTGCCTGTGTGGAAATATGAATTTCCATTGACGGAATGATTTCTCTTGCTAGCGTAAACACGCCAAGGTCGGAAATTATAAGAGCGTCAACGCCGATTTCGTTAAGTCTTACTAAATATTTCTTTAGTCTTTCATACTCACAGGTGTGAGGCATTGTGTTTACCGTTACGTAAATCTTTACGTTTCTATCGTGAGCATATTTTGTTGCTTCCTCAAGCTCCTCTAACGTAAAATTATCGGCAGCGGCACGCATGCCGAACATATCGGACGCCAGATACACCGCGTCAGCTCCGTAGAGGATAGCTGCTTTCATTTTTTCAAAGTTGCCTGCAGGGCAAAGTAATTCTTTCATTTTTTCTTCCTATTTATATTTATTTATCTTTTAGCTTTTCAAAGTCCTTGTGTGCTTTATTTTTAAAATATAGGTGGAGGAGTGTGCATAAAACCACACTTGGTATAATAATTGCTACTATACCTAATGACGGATTTATCGCTCCTACGACGTAACCAAGCGCTGATAAAATAAGTGCGTAAAGCATTGAGCCAAACATAGAACCGAACACTGCCATGCCTTGTTTAACTGCAACTGTTTCGTTTATCCAATCAAATTTAGGGAATTTAAGTCCCAAAAACATACCGAAATATGCAGTAAAGCAGCCCATTGACGCTGCTGCAATTATCACTAAAATTGAATTTAAAAGGCTAATCTTAAACGAAATGCACAAAATAATCATCGAAATTATCGACACAGGTACGCAAATTATGATGTGCGCGACAATTTTTGCAAACAAAATCGTGCTTGGCTTTACAGGTAATGACTGCAAAATCCAAAGGCTCTTATTTTCAAGAGAAATTGACGGTGCTGACACCATACAGGTTGACAAAATAAATGTTGCAGCGATTGCAAGCCCTACCGGAATTAACCCCTTTACAAGGTCAACGGGTACTGCTTGGGTTGGGTCAGAAAACTGTGTTTCAATGGCGTTTAGTAAGTCAGGTGCTTTTATTGATGCAAGCACAGACATAACTAAAAGCATAATAACACCGATACCGCTATTTAGCATATACATGCTTGTTGCGAAAAATCTTTTCAGTTCCTTTTTTATAAGCGCTGTAAACGGCGAGCTTGCTTTTTGTGATTTTTCCTTATATTCTATTTTTGCAGATGATTTTTTAGTTGTGATAATTTTAATAAAGCTACGGCTGATTAAAACGAAGGTAATAACAGATGGGATAATAGCAAATAGCGCAAAGTATAAAAAGTGCAAGAAGTTACCGTTTGCTATACTGTTTCCTACGTAGTAGAAAATAAACGTGTTTTTAAATATGTCTGGGTTTATATTTACCATTTCTTCATTGCTAACACCGAAGCAAAAATACATGTACGCGCCGAAAAATATTAAATATAATGCGGTGGATACAAGATTTTTGTTTTTAAGTCTTGCGGAAATATAGGATATTATCCACGCGATAACCGCGGATACTGCAAGAACTAAAAACGGAATCAACAGATAGGTTAAAAGAGCAAAGACAAAGCCTATCGCACTATAACCGCAAACGATACCGTAAACCACAAGGCATGGAAGCATAATAACGCTTTCAAGTCCGAAATTGATAACTAAAAGCACTAATATTCTGCTGGCGAGAATATATTTTGGTTTAATTGGCATTGAGAGAAGTAAATCGTTATCCTTGGACTCGAAAATTTGAGTTTTTGTGGTAAAAATACTACCAATTAAGCAAAATGATGATGCTACAATGGTAGCAAGTGTAATCACCGCCCATTCGTTGCCGCTACCCTTTAAGGTAATACTCATCCCGTAAAAGAGGACTGAAAACATACCAAGCATATAGATGCCTAAGAAAACGAAAACTACCGCTAAGGCTGCACCTGTTATGCCCTTTCTCTTTTTGTTGGTGCTTTTAGAAAGAGACGTCCACAATGATAAAAGCCTTGATTTAAGTAAGATTTTAAGCATTATCATCACCTACGTTAAAGTCCTTTTGACCTTCAAGCTCTAAAAATACGCTTTCAAGAGAGGTATTACCCTTAACCTCGCTCATGCTACCGCTAACAACAAGCTTGCCGCCCTTTATAATTGCGATTTTGTCGCAAATTTTCTCTGCCACGTCAAGAACGTGGGTTGAGAAGAAGATAGCTCCGCCGTTTTCGCAGATTTGCTTCATTTCTTCCTTTAATAAGAATGACGCCTTAGGGTCAAGTCCTACAAATGGTTCGTCCATTATAAGAAGCTTTGGGCTATGAACAAATGCGGAAATTAAAGCAAGCTTTTGCTTCATACCGTGGGAATATGCGGAAATTGGCTGTGCAAGGTCAGGTGTTAAGCCGAACATGTCGCCGTATTTTTTGATTTTTTCGTTTCTTGCTTCCTTGCTAACTCCGAAGATATCGGCAATAAAGTTAAGATATTTAATGCCTGACATGAACTCGTATAGGTCTGGGTTATCAGGAATGTATGCGATTTTGCTTTTACATTTAATAGGATTTTCCTTAATGGAAACGCCGTCAATATAGATTTCGCCCTCATCGAAATTAAGTAAGCCGCAAACGGATTTTATAGTAGTTGTCTTTCCTGCGCCGTTATGACCGATAAATGCGTACATTTCGCCCGGCTTGATGTGTAATGAAAGGTTGTCAACTGCTTTCTTTTCGCCATATATTTTAGTTAAGTTTTCAATTCTAAGCATTTTTAACTCCTAAACATAGTTATTCATTATATATTGTACCACAATATAATTACTGTGTCAACAATATTAAAAAGGTTTGTTTTGACTAAAAATGGCAAAATATACAATTTTACGGTGTTTTTGATGTTTTTTTCAACTAGTTTTTTGTTTATGTTCACCAAACCATCACATTGGCAGTATATAATATGACCGTAACGCAGAGCAAGTGCTTAGCGAAAAAGAACCAAACGGTTTGAAAATGAAGAGGTTTTAAATGTCAAATTACATTTATAATGATGATTTTTCAACTTTAAACGGTTATGGCAACAATGAAGAGCTTGAAGACAATTCAACCGAAAATAAAATAAGCACTCGTTTACTTATTACAATTTGTATAGCTTGCGCGGTATTTTCATTACTGTTCGGTGTTTTAGGTGGGTTTATAGTATCAAGCAATCGCGATATTAAAACTGACGTTTACACCAACACTATTTATAAAGCGCCTGTTGCTAGCCAATTAGCAGCAAACGGAAATAACGCTGTAAATCTTGCAGACGTTGTTGAGCTAATTCAAGATTCAGTTGTTGAAATTCAAACTGAGTATGTTATCCACTCCTATTATCAAGCTGTTAGAAGCGGTGCAGGAAGTGGCGTAATCGTAGGTGAATATCAGTTAAACGGTGAAAAAACCGGATATAATATAATTACAAATGCTCACGTAATTCAAGGTCAGAGCGCAGGTGTTATCGCTTCTAAGATTACTGTAATCTTAAGAGACGGCACACAGTATAGCGCAGAATGTGTTGGCTTTGACGTAGAGGGCGACATTGCTATTATTAGAATAGTAGAAAAGGAAAAGGAGCTTTTATGCGCATCCTTTACAAGCGATAACGATTTAAGAGCGGGAGATAGCGTGGTTGCTATCGGTAATCCTCTTGGAGAGCTTGGCGGAAGCGTAACAACAGGTGTTGTAAGCGCCCTTGACCGTGAAATTGAAATTGACGGAAATATAATGAATTTAATGCAAACAAACGCTGCAATCAATCCTGGCAACTCCGGTGGCGGACTATTTGATATGAGCGGCAGACTTGTTGGTATCGTAAATGCAAAATCATCCGGTACAGGCATTGAGGGGCTTGGCTTTGCAATTCCTGCTAAGGATGCATGTAAGATGTATAGCGACATTATCAATTACGGTTACGTAAAGGATAAGCCAACAATCGGTACTGTGTTTGCAGAATACATTGATGGCACTGTAAGAGTTTACTCTCTTGACAAGGGCTACAATGATAAGGTGTTTAGAACAGGCGACAAGGTATTATTTGTAAATGATATCGCCGTTAGCTCTGCTTCAGAAATCAACGCTATCATAAGAAAATGTGAGATTGGATCAACTGTTAAGTTTACAGTAATCCGCGACAGAAAGTCAATCACAGTTGAAGCGACGGTTTTTGAATACGCACCAATTAACTAAGACTATATCTTTCTCTCCTTAAAATATGGAAATACAGCACGAAATCTAAACAATTAAGTGCTGTATTTTCATTTTTATGGCGGCTATGGCTTGCCCAAAAAAATATTGCAATTATACGCTATATATGTTAAAATATCTATGAGGTGATGAATATGCACAGAATTTTAATTGTTGACGATGAGGAAATGATAAGAAAGCTCATTCGTAAATATGCTGAATTTGAAGGACATGAGGTTGTTGAGGCGTGTGATGGCTTGGACGCTGTTACTAAGTTTAGACATAACGATTTTGACTTAATCGTTATGGATATTATGATGCCTGAGCTTGACGGCTTCTCTGCTTGTCGCGAAATTAGAAAGACCTCTAATATTCCTATTATTATGCTTTCTGCTCGCGGAGAGGAATACGATAAAATCAACGGATTTGAAATCGGTATTGACGATTACGTTGTTAAGCCTTTTTCTCCAAAGGAATTGCTTCTTAGAATAAATGCGATTTTAAAAAGAACTGCTTCTGACAAGGTTGAGGAAAAGAAAAACGAAATTGTTACCATGGCAGACGGCGGCTTAGTTGCAGATATTACTGCCAGAATCGTTTACGTTGACGGCGTAAGAGTTGATATGTCTCCTAAGGAATATGAGCTTTTCTTCTATCTTTTAAGAAACAAGAATATTGCCCTCTCAAGAGACAAGCTTTTACAGGACGTATGGGGTTACGATTTCTTCGGCGATGACAGAACTCTTGATACTCATATTAAGATTTTAAGAAAAAGCCTTGGCAAGTATAGTGATTTCGTAGTTACTATTCGCGGTATGGGCTATCGCTTTGAGGAAAAGAAGCTATAATGAAAAGTAAAAAAAGATTACATTTTTCTATTACAACTAATATTTTCATTTCCTTTTTATCATTAACTATAGTAATGATTGGCTTTTTATGGTCTCTTGAGGCTGTATTCTTTAACAAGGTATATAAAGCCACTAAGGAAAATGATATTGAAATTGCATCTAACCTAATTGTTGAAGCTATCGGCTCTGAAAATATTGGAAGCGCAGTTGAGCAAATTATTGACGAATACGATTTATGCATACAGGTATATAGATGTAAGGACGCTTCAATACTTTATAATCCTGAATGTAAATCAAACGGCTGTATCATTCACGGCCTTAGCAATGATGAGCTATACTTCCGTTGGCTAAACGGCGCAAGCAATAGCATTGACAACAAGTTTTCTGAGGTTAGCGCTTCTGAAAACGGAGAGGACTTTTTAGTTTTTTCAAGAATTGTAACAGGCACAGACGAAACCATTTACTTACTTGTGTTAAACGCGTCCATTGAGCCTATGCAATCTACGCTTAGCGCAATAAGAACACTTCTTATTATGATTTCAATTTTGTTCTTGGTTGTTGCAGGTCTTATTTCCTTTTTCTTAGCTAAGCGACTTTCTTCCCCTATTGTTAAAATGAACAATAACGCAAAGAAGCTGGCAAGAGCCCATTATGACGTTGTGTTTGACGTAAGCGGACCTATTGAAACAAGAGAGCTTGCAAAAACGCTGACTATTGCGGCTAAGGAGCTTGGCAGACTTGACTCAATGCAAAAGGAGTTAATTGCCAATATTTCCCACGATTTAAGAACGCCTCTTACTATGATTTCAGGCTATGCTGAGGTTATGAGAGATATTCCGGACGAAATAACCACTGAAAATTTACAGGTTATTATTGATGAATCCGCACGTCTTACTTCCTTAGTAAACGACCTGCTTAACGTATCTAAATTACAAGCAGGCACACAGACAATGAATATTCAAAGAATGAACTTAACAAGAGCCGTATCTCAAACTGTTGACAGATACGCAAGATTTAAGGAGCATAATGAATTTAACATTATCTTTGAGTATGATGAAACCGTATATATAAACGCTGATGAAATAAGACTTTTACAGGTTATTTACAATCTTATAAACAACGCTATTAACTATACAGGCGCTGATAAAACGGTTATAGTTACACAGACCACCGAAAACGGTATTGTACGAATTTCTGTAAAGGACAGCGGAGAGGGTATCAAGGAAGAGGATTTACCTCTTATTTGGGATAGATATTACAAGGTTGACAAGATACATAAGCGCGCCGTTATCGGCACAGGTCTTGGTCTTTCAATCGTAAAGAACGTTCTTTTGCTTCACGGCTCACGCTTTGGCGTGTCAAGTGAGCTTAAAAAAGGCTCAACCTTCTGGTTTGAGTTTAAAATGGTTGATTAAATACAAAACGGTAGATTTTTATTATCTGCCGTTTTTTGTGTTATATTTTAAATGACAATTTGAAAAATTTTAGCAGCCTCTTTTCCTTTGAGCAACTCTTAATAATAAAAATCTCTGCAAAATGCAGAGATTTTTTGTTATATTTTTAGTTGGTCGGCAATTTCAAGCATTTTTTCCTTGTCAAGCTTGATTACTTGGCGGTCGTAGGTTAAAATGCCGTTGGTTTCGTCCTCAACGTCTGAAAGCTGAGTGAGAATTGCTCCGCAAAGTCCTTTCTTTACGTTTGGAATAATTTCCTTTTCGTAAAGGTCGTAAATTGCTTTTTCAAACTCTTCCCTGCTTTCAAATTTCTTATAGCCGTAGGTTCTCTTATCGTTAAAGCTGTGGTCGCTTACCTTATAGGAATAGCCGCCAAACTCAGATAAGATTACAGGCTTTTTGTACTTTTTGAGCTTTACAGGCTTAAAATATACGTGTAGGCTTTCAACGTCGCTTTGCTTATTTTTAAACCAGCCTGATGTGGTATCAACAATGCGAGAGGTATCTATACGCTTTAGCTTTTGATACATTTTGTCAGATTTAAACTGTCCCCAGCCCTCATTGAAAATAGTCCAATAACAAACACAGGGGTGGTTATATAGCTGCCTTACTGTGTTTTTCATTGATTTTTCAAACTCTGCCTCAGCTCTTGGATTTTTGATTCTGAATATATTTGGAAGTCTTTTAAAGCCTGCCGTTGGCATTGCTGTGTCGCGAAGGAATGAATATTTTCCGTTATTAACCATATCCTGAAAAACAACAATTCCAAGGCGGTCGCATTCGTAATAGAAAATTTCCGGCTCAACCTTTATGTGCTTTCTTAAGGTGTTGAAGCCAAGTGATTTCATAGCTTGAATATCGCGTCTGTAATTTTCAGGAGACGCAGGTAAATATATTCCGTCGCTATAATAGCCTTGGTCTAAAACGCCGTGGAAGAAGTATGGCTGACCGTTTAGGCAAAGTCTTTCAACGCCGTCAATGTCGCGGATTTCAAGCTTACGCATGGCGAAGTAGGATTCTACCTCATCGTCCTTTGTTCTTAACTCAAATCTATAAAGATATGGGTCCTCAGGCGACCAGCGTCTTGGATTTTTAAAGTTTATACGCGCCTTGCCGTCCTTAAATTCGTTTTCTGTTTTGGCGTATGGTGTTTTTAAAATTACCAAGCCGTCCGGAGCGTCTGCTATGATTTCTGCGTAGTTATCGCCGATTTCAACCCTCAGGTTTTTAATGTGGTTTTCCGCAACGCTTTCAAGCCATACGGTTTGCCAAATTCCGCTTACCGGAGTGTACCACATTCCACCTCTTTTACGTCTTTGCTTGCCGTAGGGTAAAATTCCGCTTTCAAGCTCGTCGGTAACCTCAACCTCTAATATGTTTTTATCAAGAAGTATATCGGTTATATCAAATGAGAAGGAATCATATCCACCGCGGTGTACACCGATAATTACGCTGTTTAGCTTAACCTTGGCAACCTGATCAACTGCGCCGAAGTGTAAAATTACTCTATCCTTTTTAAAGCCCTGAGGTAATGAAAAGATTTTTCTATATACTAAGTATGGATATTTACCCATATCTCTACCTATGCCTGATAGGATTGATTCCGGCGGATAAGGAACTAAAATTGTTTCCCTCTGCCCACCGTTTGCGTAGAAGTCCCACTCTCCGTTTAGTGAAAGGAAGGACTTTCTTTTCATTTGCGGGCGTGGATATTCGTCCCAAGGCTGAAGGTCAATTTCCTTACCCTCCTTGGTGAAAAGTCTGTGAAATTTATTTTTCTTCATTTTGCTTTTTTCCTTTTAAAAGAATTACTAAGGCTACTAATACGCTAAGTATTACTAAAACAACCAACGCTGACACGAAAATGCTTTGGTTAGGTAAAAATGAGGTTGTGCCGTCGTTATTTGTGATTAGCTCTGCGTTTCTTAATACTAATTTGCCTATGTACGGACCGATAATTCCTGGGATTAAAACCTGACCCACAATACGAAGTCCTTGGAACATACCGGATTTATTTTCGGGTGTTTTATCACGGATTATTGCGCCGAATACAGCCATGCCTGAAAGATATCCGCACATCATAAGAAGTGAGCCGATAAATACAAGCGCCTTGCCTGTAAATAAAATTAGGAATATGTAGCCAAGCGCTAAAAGTCCTAAGGACGGCACGATTGACTTATTAAAGCCAAATTTATCGTACGCCTTACCCCAGAAGAACGTGAACACTCCTGCTAAGAGAATAGCAGGCGCCATTATAAACACATAGTCAGCCATTTGTAGTGTTTTTTCGTAGTAGATAATTAGATAAGGCATGAAAATTTGGATTGAAATACCGAAAATTGCAAAGCAGCCAAGGAATACGTAAAGCATTTTGTTTTCCTTGATTACTGACGGGCGGAAGCCGTAAAGGATATTTTTGAAGTAGCTTTTGTTTTCCTCTACTTGAATTTTAGGCTCGTCAATCATGAAAAATCCTGCAATACCGATAAGAATTACAACTGCGCCGATAATTGAGAAAATAACCGTCCATTCCTCCGGCTTTTCAAGTGAAAATCCCATAAATCCGCCGAACACTACAAGTATTGCCATTAGTGGCATCATTGAGTTTATGCCCTCTGCGCTGCCTCTGTTTTCGTTGTTGGTGGAGTCGGTTAGCCATGCGTTAAATGCAGCATCGTTGGCGCTTGAACCAAAAAACGTCATTAAGCAGTCAAGAATGATTACAAGTGTTATACAAACTGCGCTTACGCTAACGGCAGTTGGGAAAACTGCGCCGATTACGTCCTTTCTTATTAAAGCAAAGGAAAGAATTGACACACCCCAAAGGATATAGCCAAGGCACATAAAGATTTTGCGCTTGCCTATCTTATCGCTAAGCGCGCCTATTAAAAGCGTTGTAACGGTGGCGGAAACTGCGCTTGCCATTACCATGTTTGAAATGTCGTTTGGTGTTGCTCCAAACATTTTGTAAATGAATACGTTGAAATACATATTCTCAACTACCCAAGCAATTTGACCGATTAGGCTGAAAATTACTAAGGTTAAATAAAATTTGGTTTTCTTTGATTTTTCCATAAACGTTCCTTTAAATTTGTGATTTTAGCTCAGTAAGAAGTGCTTTACAACCGCGAAGTATATCGCTATATGCAATATCGAAGCGGTCGGAATACCAAGGGTCGCTAACGTCGCCTTGTTTGTCGGTATGCTCAAGAAGCTTTGAGATTTTACCGTCCTTGTCGCCGCCTAAAATTATATGCATATTTCTTATGTTGGCGCTATCCATGCCTACAAAGTAATCGTATTTATCATAGTCGCTTTTCTTTAATTGTACTGCTCTTTTGCCGTCGCTATTTATTCCGTGCTTTAAAAGCTCAGCCTTGGCAGGTGGGTAAACGGGGTTGCCTACGCCCATGTAGATTTCCTCTGTACTTGTGGCACTTGATGAAATGAAAAAGTCATTTTCAAGTCCTTCCTTTTTAATTAAGTCCTTGAATATAAATTCTGCCATAGGACTGCGACAAATGTTGCCGTGGCAGACAAACATAATTTTTGTCATAATAACACCTCAATCTGTATTTATATTTTAACATTTTTTTGAGATTTTTTCAATAACCAATATATAGAATTATAATATATTATTCATTTTTAAAATTTTTGTTGATTTTATATGGAAAATAATGTATAATGTTAGCAAAAATAAATCTTTTATAAAGGATAACGTATGGATAAAAACATCGACGTAAATTACAAAAACAAAAAACGCTACAAAACCGCGAAGTACCCTATAAGACAACCTCTATTCTTTACATGGCTAATTTGGGTGCTTTCTTTTTTTGCTTTGCTCTTTAAGAAAAAGAAAATCGAAAAAATCAATATGGACATCTTAAAGCCGCCTTATATGCTTCTTTCAAATCATATGTCATTTATTGACTTTGAGCTAACGGCGCTTATGACTACTCCAAAAAGAGTAAACAACGTGGTTAATATTGACGGCTATTATAAGCGTGCATGGCTTCTTGAATGGATTGGCTCAATTTGTACAAGAAAGTTCACGTCTGACATTCATTTGATTAAGTCTATTCGCAAGGTTTTAAAGCGCGGGGATATTCTTTGTATGTATCCTGAGGCAAGATATTCTCCCTGTGGCACAACGTCATATTTACCCGACTCACTCGGTCAGCTTATAAAAATGAATAAGGTGCCTGTTGTTGTATGTATCCATCACGGTAACTATTTACACGCGCCATTTTGGAATTTCAGAAAGAAAAGAAAGGTGCCACTACACTCTACCTACACGCAGATTTTAACAGAGGAGCAAATTAAGTCTCTTTCCGTTGATGAAATAAACGATATTCTTAAAAAATCTTTTGAGTATGACGATTATAAGTATCAAAAGGAAAACGGAATTTTAATTACTGAAAAGTATCGTGCAGAGGGTATGCACAAGATTTTATATAAGTGTCCTCACTGTATGGCTGAATCTAAAATGGTATCAAGCGGTGCTATACTTAAATGTCCTGATTGTGGCGTAGAGTATTTCCTAAATGAAAACGGAACGCTTTCCTGTTTAAATAATGATGCCAAGTTTACACACGTGCCGGATTGGTTTGAATGGGAACGTGAGCAGGTTAAAATTGAGATTGAAAACGGCACGTATCATTTTGAGGATGAGGTGGACGTATATTCAATGCCAAGAACAAACAAGTTCATGCCACTTGGCAATGCAAAAATAACTCACGATATTGAAAAGGGCTTTGTGCTTGAGGGCTTCTACCGCGGTCAAGATTACAGAATCCAAAGAGAGCCTATTCAAATAAATAGCTTACATGTGGAATATGATTTCCCACATATTAAGCCTTATGACTGTGTGGATATTTCCACAGAAAACGATTCATTCTACTGCTACCCTACAAAGGAAAACGTTGTTACAAAGCTAGCATTTGCAACAGAGATTATTTTCCAAAGAAAGTATGAAGAAGCAAGAAAAACAAGAGTTAAATAAAAATAACGCCATCACGTTTGTGGTGGCGTTGTGTTATTTTAAGTTGGTCCTTTGGCGTGTGCTGACCACTGACCACTACTTATCCCACTTTTTTTCAAAATCCATAAGGGACTGCAAGTAAAGGTCGTTATTTACAGGGTAAGCTAAGCCGTGGCCGGCGCCCTCGATTGGGGTAAGGGATTTAATTTCGTTTGTGCATTCAGCGAACATTTTTTCGCTCATTTGGTAGGGGACAAAATCGTCGCTTGTGCCGTGGATAAAGATTGTTGGCACTTTACTTTCCTTTACCGCTTCAAGGGGGGAGTAGCTATCAAGGTTGAAATGACCGAAAAGCAATGCGCCTAATTTTACAAATGGGTACATTAGCTTTGGTGGGAGCTTCATTTCAACAATGGTTTTTGAAATAATTTCGCGGGGTGTTGAGTATGGGCAATCGGCTAAGATACATTTAACGTTTTCAGGGAGCTTTTTGCCACTTGCCATAAGGACGGTAGCGGCTCCCATTGAAACACCTGTTAAAATGATTTTTGTGTCCTTACCGAATTTTTCACTTATAAATTCTGCCCATTTAATAGCGTCTAAATGCTCTTTTATACCAAAGGTTATTGTATGTCCTTCGCTTTGTCCTGAGGCTCTTTGGTCAACAATGATTGCATTTCTGCCGATTTTAAAGCATCTTTCAATGCCGCCGCTTAAATCTCTTTCCCCACAACCACGGTAGCCGTGGAAAAGAATTTCAATAGGGGCGTCTTTTTTTATTTCGTAGTATTTGCCTACTAATTTTAGTCTGTCGTGTGATTTGATTTCAAACGTTTGAGGATTTAAGCTTCTGCCCCACTTCATCCACTCAATCATTTGTGGCTTATACGGTGCGTATAGCTCCTCTAAATCAAATTTATATTCCTCCGGCTCACACTCCTTACGCTTTGGGGAGTAAAACGCCATAAAGTAGCATATTAGCGACACAGTAGCGGTAAAAATCACTAAAAACGCTAAAACGCCAAGTATTATATATAGTGCTAACATACTATTCACCTTTGATTTTATAGTTTACAAATGGAGTTATTTCCATATATTCATTCTTTCCTGGGCAGAGCTTATACTTGCCTATGGTTGATAGGATATACCATGAGGACATACTGCCGTTATCCTCATCTCCAGGGAAGCCTATTTCGGTTTTGTAGGAGAATAAGTCTAATGCATTTTCAACGTAGCTTCTGCATTTTTCCGTCTCTCCCAGGTATGCGTAAACGTAAGGCAGGTGGAATGATGGCTGATTTGAAATTGCAAATTGGCATAGGTCTGCTTGTGCCATTTCTGTCATTTCGTGTATCTCTCCGCCGTAGCCGTGAACACGGTATCTTGGGGGAAGTGTGAATATTTGGTCAAATTTTTCAAGGAATTTTTCTTTTCCACCATATAAGGATACAAGTCCCTCAATATCGTGTGGGACAAAAAATGCGTTTTGGTATGCAGAGCCTTCGGTATAGCAGCCACCCCATTTTAGAGGGTGGAAGCTTTCATCAAAATAGCCGTCCGTTTTTCTGCCGTGTAAAAAGCCTGCGCTTTTGTCAAATAGATTTTTATAAAATTGACTTCTGCGCATATACTCTACGCTTTGACCGTCATAGCCTAATTTTTTGGCTACCTGCGCTATACAGAAATCTCCGTATGCAAAGTCGGTTGTCAGGTTTACGCTTTCTCCGTACGTATCTGACGGCACATAGCCGTATTTAAGGTAGTCAGAAATTCCATATCTGCCGTAGCGTTTTTCCTTTGACGGTATATTGGCGTGGTGCACCATTCCTCTAAGTGCTTTTTCAAGTAATTCTCTTGATACAATATCGTGGCATGCAGCCTCAGCAATTACGCCATCAATTAACGTGCTTGGCATACAGCCTGTTTCGCCAAGAGATATCCAGCGTGGCAGGTAGCCGCCGTCTGTATAATCGTTTACAAAGCCTTCTACAAAGGATGCAAATTCCTTTTTTGCAATTAGTGAAAATAGTGGGAATTGTGTGCGCACGGTGTCCCAAAATCCTGTGCCTACGTATCTTACGCCCTTGTGGATTTTGCCGTCATATGGGGAATAATAGATACTTTCCCCGCTTTTTTCTACCTCATATGCAGTATGTGGGAATAAAAACGCTCTGTACATACAGGAATAGAAGGTGCGCATTTTGTCCTCATCCGCGTCAATTTCAATACGGGATAGCTTTTCCTCCCATTCTTTTTCGCTTTCAAGAAGCGCAGTATTAAAGTCCTTGTGCGTAAGGTTATCTATTGCTTGCTCGCGTGAAATATATGAAGTTGCAAGCTCTAATGACACTGTTTTTTTAGTAAGAGCAATGTGAATACAATTTTCGCACTCGTAGGATTTTTCAAAATCAACGGTATCATTTTCAAATTTTACCACTATGTGCGCTTTAAAGTCTGTGTGGTCGCCTTGACGGCAATAATCGTTTGTGCCATAGAGCATATTGTTTTTTCTGTCAAGGGTGTATGTATAATTTCCCTTTACAGGCAAAAAGGATAGATAGCTTGGTGTGTCGCTTTCTATATCATTATCAAAGGTAAGCTTAACACATGCGCCGCGAAGCGTTGGCGTTAGCTCAAATGTGCAATCACTTCTTAAAAACTTAATTTTAAGATAATTTGGCTGAAAAACGCTTTCCTTTATGCGATATCCGCTCCAAGCGGAGCTTGGCTTATTTGCTATTATATCCTTTTGGGGGGTAAGCAAAAACGTGCCATGGTCGCCTATCCACGGACTTGGCTGGTGTGTTAGTCTTATGCCCTCAACGGACGGTAGGTCCGGGTTAAAAAACCAGCCCTCACGGTCCTCTATTACCTCAGTTTGAGGGCAGAATGATGCCATACCGAAGGGTAGCTGGACAAGGGGTAACGCGTTGCCCGTTGAATATCGCATATGGGATTTTGTTCCCATTTTTATATTGACATATGGAATATATTTCATTTTTTGTTCCTTACGATTTAATGATTTCTATTTTTGATATATTGTTGGGTGCTCCCTCAATAAATTCAAGCTTGATTTGGTAAGCGTAGTCAACTATGTAGCCAAGGTCAATTATAAGGTCCTTTTCTCCATCATAGCATTGTAAATAATCATAATCTGTGCCGTTAAATGCTAAAAGCGATACCTTACATTTGCCTGTGTTTTCAACCTTGATTTTATTAAATGGGAATATTCCGCCAAAGTTTGCAATGGCAAAATTGTCTTTTATTGACACGTCCTCAATGATTTTATGAATTTTTTGCGCTTCGTCCTCTTCAAATAGCGCTTCGTCCAGCTTATAAAAGCCTACGCTATTTAAAATAGGCGTGTCAAGAGTGGAGTTTATTTTTATCTTGATTTTATCTGCTTTTACGGCATCAAAATGCTGACAAAGCTTATATCCGATTACCTTGCTATTAAAAAGAAGCTGATATTTTCCGTTGACCTCGGCATAAAAATCGACGTCGGTTACTCTGTGTCCTAGCTCGATAAGCTCGGATATGGAAATTGTATTTATTTCAGTTGCCTCGTTAAAGGCAAATATAATTTCGGCTTCTTTATTAGTATCAAGCGGCGCATATGCGTTTTCTGTTGATATAATATTGATAGCCTCACAGCCTACGCGCTCTGTTGAGGCTACTATTTCAGCATTTTTTGCTAAATTTACGCTAAATTGCTCTTTTAATATTCTATTATATTTAATAAGGCTTTTTGCGTCATTTTCGTGCAAGAGTCCTCGCATATCCGGTGGCAAATTGATTAAAAAGCCTGCATTTGAGCCTATGGAGTTAAACCATAATTCAATTAGGTTTTTAGGCGTTCTTACCTGTCCGTCTTGGTGGCTATGATAGAACCAGCCCGGACGGATTGATACGTCAGCCTCAGCAGGAATAAAGCGTTCTCCGCCGATTTTGCCTGAGTTTAGCTCCTTTGTTATCTCAACAACCAATGAATTTTCATCAATAGTTGCATAGCATGGCTTACCTGCTATACCCTTTTCGTTACCAACCCAGCGAACGTCCACGTAAGGAGTTGCTCCAAGTGAGCCGAAAATTACAGCATCGCTCTGATGCTTTTTTACTACGCTTGCCCATCTGTCCCAGTCATAGCGTGATTCTGTACTGCCTGCGCCGTCCCACCATACTTCCCAAATTTTGCCGTAATTTGTAAGTAATTCTTCAAGCTGACCGCAGTAAAAATCGTTATACTCCTCATGCCCCCACGTTTTTTCGTGTCTATCCCATGGAGAAAGATATATACCTGCTTTTACGCCGTATTCCTTACAAGCATCGGTAAATTCTCTTACAATGTCGCCTTGTCCGTTTTTATATGGAGAGCTTTTTACGTTATGGTCCGTATATTTTGTTTGCCATAGACAAAAGCCGTCATGATGCTTGGCGGTTAAAATAGCGCAATCAAAGCCTGCATCCTTAATTACCTTTATCCATTGGCGCACATCAAGCTCGGTAGGATTAAAAAGCGATGGGTTTTCTGTGCCGTCACCCCATTCTCTTCCTGTGAAGGTATTCATGCCGAAATGGAAAAAGATACAACCCTCGCGCTTATACCATTCCATTTGTCTATAATTAGGTACTGCGCCGTATGGCTTTAGTCCCATTTTTTCATATTTTTCGTATATTTTTTCCATTGATTGCTCCAAATTTTAGCTTTTTTTGTATGGCTTTGGTGTGTATTCGCCAAAGCTTTTTACGTTAAAATATTTGTTTGTGTACTCCTCAGGTAAGAGGTCAACTAATTTTTCACGCTCATTTACACATGCGGTTACATCGTCGGGATTTTCAAAGATTGGCATAACTCCGTTTTTTACTAAAAACTCATTCATTTCACGGAATTTTTCTCTATATTTATCAATTAAATTATCTAAGCTTTCTTTACCGTGAAATAAATATCCCGGAACTAATATTAGTAGATTTCTGTCTGTTGTTTCGGGATTTTTTAAAATACTGCAAATATCGGAGTAAAAATCCTTACAACCCTTTATATCAATCATATCACAAAAGGTTTTATATGCTCCTACTTCCATGTTTTTCAGCAGGTAATCAAGAAGTCTATATTGCAAGCCCATTTTGTCACATCCCTTCTTATCTATTTTAGCATATATTAAAAAGAAAATCAACCTTGCGTGTCAAGGTTGATTTATCTTTATTCGTTTATCTTGAAGGTGCCACAAAGGAGTGTTGTGTTTTCCTTGGTTACGGTTAGCATACCGCTTGAGGCGGTAGCTAAAATTTCCTCGCCGTCGTCGCAGTAAATTTTAACCTCGCCCTCTTTTGTGGTGGTTATAAATGGGATATGGTTTGCCATTATGGCAAGTGAGCCTTCAACTCCACGGACGGAAAGCATAACAATATCCTTTTCAAGCATATTACCCTGAGGTGTTGATACAATTAACTTAAACTGCTTCATTTTTTGCCTTCTCCACAGCTTCGTCAATTGTGCCTACGTATAAGAATGCGCTTTCAGGTAGATTATCGTGCTTACCCTCTAAGATTTCCTTAAAGCCACGGATTGTTTCCTTTAAAGGAACGTATTTACCCTGTAAGCCTGTAAACTTCTCAGATACGTCAAATGGCTGTGATAAGAATCTTTGGATTTTTCTTGCTCTTGCAACTAATACCTTGTCTTCATCAGATAATTCGTCCATACCCATAATTGCGATAATATCAAGAAGCTCGTTATATCTTTGAAGAACTCTTTGTACCTCTCTTGCAACGGTATAATGCTCCTCGCCAAGTATTTCCGCATCAAGAATTCTACTTGTGGATTCAAGTGGGTCAACGGCAGGATAGATACCCTGTGAGGAAATTGCTCTTGATAATACTGTTGTAGCGTCAAGGTGGGCAAAGGTTGTAGCCGGAGCTGGGTCAGTTAAGTCATCGGCAGGAACGTATACCGCTTGAACTGACGTAATTGAGCCTTTTTTAGTTGATGTAATTCTTTCCTGTAAAGCGCCCATTTCTGTTGCAAGTGTTGGCTGATAACCAACGGCAGATGGCATTCTTCCAAGAAGGGCTGAAACCTCACTTCCCGCCTGTGTGAAACGGAAAATGTTATCAATAAAGAGAAGCACGTCCTGATGCTCTTCATCTCTGAAATATTCCGCCATGGTAAGACCTGAAAGCGCAACTCTCATTCTTGCTCCCGGTGGCTCGTTCATTTGTCCGTAAACAAGCGCTGTGTTACCTAAAACGCCTGATTGCTTCATTTCATTATAAAGGTCGTTACCCTCACGTGTTCTTTCGCCTACGCCTGTAAATACGGAAAGACCGCCGTGTTGCTTTGCGATGTTGTTAATAAGCTCCATAATAAGAACTGTTTTACCAACGCCCGCGCCGCCGAAAAGACCTATTTTACCGCCCTTTGAGTATGGGCAGATAAGGTCGATAACCTTAATACCTGTTTCAAGAATTTCCTTGGACGTGGAAAGCTCATCGAAATCAGGAGCGTGGCGATGGATTGTCCATCTTTCCTCGCTGTTTACCGCTTCGCCGTTGTCAACGGTGTCGCCAAGAACGTTGAAAATTCTGCCAAGTGTTTCTCTGCCGACAGGAACGCTGATTGACTTTCCTGTGTCGGTAACCTTAGCCTGTCTTCTAAGACCGTCAGTTGATGACATAGCAATACAACGAACAACGTTGTCGCCTATGTGCTGAGCAACCTCAACGGTTAGAGTTTTTTCGCCGTTTTCTATTGTTAATGCATTAAATATTGCAGGTAATTTGCCTTCATCGAATTTTACATCGACAACCGGTCCCATGACCTGGCTTACATATCCTATGTTTGACATCGTTTCTCCTTTACGGACTTGTAGAGACCGGTGAAACCGAAAAGCAAATTTTTAAGCAGTGTCCTTCGCTTATCAATACGATAACGAACCTTTTAATGTAGGAATTTTCCCTATGGGAGAAATTCCATTTTGCTTTTCTATTTGCGAACACGGCTCTACCGTACACTAGTACGCCTACGCTTCGTGTTCACAAATTTTCCCTCGCTCTCTAAAGCCCTTGCTTTTTGTTTTTAGTGCAATGGCTTCGCCATTACTCGCCTGAGCCTGCTACAATCTCGGTGATTTCCTGTGTGATTGCGCCTTGGCGGGCTCTGTTATATTTGAGCTGTAATTCGTCTATCATTGTGGTTGCATTCTTGCCGGCAGAATCCATTGCGCTTCTTCTTGCTACAACCTCGCAAGCGAAGCTTTCTCGTGTGGCTTGGTATATAATTCCTGCCACATAGATTGGAACTGCTTCATTTAATATTGTCAATTCATCAGGCTCAAAAATTGCGCCTACGTCCCCTGTTTTTTCTGTTTTTGATAAGGGGAGTATCCACGTTAGCTTTGGCTCTTGAGTAATCATTGAAACGTACTCAGTTGATACAATGCCGATTTTGGAATATTTTTCGCTTTCAAAATCGCCGCATAGCTCCTTTGCAAGATTATACGCATCGTCATAGGAAAATTGCTCTGATGAAACTACTGCTTTGCCGTATTTTTCACATGCTTTTTTGCCTATTGGGTGGATATCTACGTTTTGAAGCTCCTTAACTAAACGGAACACGTTTACGTTGTAGCCGCCTGCAAGTCCTCTGTCGCCTGCGATTACTACAATTTTTGCTTTGCCCTCTCTTACGCTCATATATGGGCTTTTTTCACATTCCTGTGAAGCAGACAATACGTCAACGATTGAGCCAAGAGCATTTTTATATTCTTCGCTTTTAAGCCTTGCTTCCTGCGCTCTTCTAATTTTAGAGGAAGCAACTAAGCCCATTGCCTTTGTTAAATGCAACGTTGAGTTGACGCTTTTTATTCTGTTTCTCAGACTTTTTATATCTTGTGGCATTGTCGCTCCTTTCAGTCGCAGGGGATAGGGTACAGGGGATAGGGGTTCGCCTCGCTCACAGGGAACATTAGCTGACCACTGACCACTGACCACTGACCGCTGCTATTTTAACTCTGTTAAAATGGCTTTAAGCTCCTCAACGTCCTCTTTTTCCCAGCTGCCGCCTTCAATTCTTTCAAGCCATGATTTGTATTCATGCTCTAGCTTTTCGTAAAGGCGCGCTTCGTATTTCTTTACCTTATCAACAGGCACCTTATCAAGATAGCCGTTGATTACTGCATAAACGATTGCTACCTGTGCGCCTGCGCGGATTGGGGAGTTTCGTGGTTGCTTTAATACCTCAACTATTCTTTCGCCAAGAGCTAAACGGCGCTTGGTGTCTGCATCAAGGTCAGAGCCAAACTGAGCAAAGCCCTTTAATTCTCTATACTGTGAATATAGGAGCTTTAATTCGCCTGATACCTTTTTCATAGCCTTGATTTGAGCTGAACCACCAACACGGGATACTGATACGCCCGGGTTGATAGCAGGCATAATGCCTGAGTTAAATAGCTCTGTTTCAAGGAATATTTGTCCGTCTGTAATTGAAATTACATTGGTTGGAATATATGCAGATACGTCGCCTGCCTGTGTTTCAATAATTGGAAGCGCTGTAATTGAGCCTCCACCGTATGCTTCGTCAACACATGCGGCTCTTTCAAGAAGTCTTGAGTGTAGGTAGAATACGTCGCCCGGATATGCTTCTCTGCCCGG
This sequence comes from Eubacteriales bacterium, assembly GCA_045632345.1. Lineage (GTDB taxonomy): Bacteria > Bacillota > Clostridia > Oscillospirales > CAG-272 > RGIG2000. The sequence goes on from JAZQWM010000060.1 coordinate 56,913, forward strand.
TGGACGGCGAATAAGTAATGAGAGCGCTCTATACGCTACGGCGTGCTTTGATAAATCATCATAAATAATAAGCACGTCCTTGCCTTGCTCTCTAAAATATTCAGCCATAGCACAGCCTGAATATGGCGCGATATATTGAAGTGGCGCACTTTCAGATGCTGACGCGGACACGATAATTGTATATTCCATAGCTCCGCTCTTTGAAAGCTCGTTAGCAAGCTGAACAACGGACGTACTCTTTTGTCCGATTGCTACGTAAATACAAATAACGCCTGTATTCTTTTGGTTTATGATTGTATCAATACAAATTTCTGTTTTACCTGTTTGTCTATCGCCAATAACAAGCTCTCTTTGTCCGCGTCCGATAGGAATCATACTGTCAATGGCTTTAATACCTGTTTGAAGCGGAACGCAAACGCTTTTTCTTTCGATAATGCCGGGTGCTTCTGCTTCGATTGGCTTTGTGCCGTTATTTTCAATCGGGCCTTTGCCATCAATAGGCTCGCCAAGGGCGTTTACAATTCTGCCAAGGAATTTCTCGCCAACAGGCACGGAAACTACCTTTCCTGTACGGCGTACAATGCTTCCCTCGTGGATATTGCTTGTATCGGATAAAACTGCTACGGAAACGGTTTCTGTTTCAAGGTTTTGCGCCATACCGAAGCTTCCGTCCTCAAACTCAAGAAGCTCACTTGACATACAGTCGCGAAGTCCATAAACCTTGGCAATACCGTCGCCTACTAGGATAACGGTGCCTGTTTCCTTCATTTCTATCTTTGATTTATAATTTTTAATTTGTTCTTTGATTATGCTACTGATTTCCTCAGGTCTTTGATTCATCGCTAATCACTTCCTTTACATCGCGCATTTTGCGTTTAAGGCTACCGTCAATAATAGTATCCTCGGTCTTTATAATAATACCGCCTATAATGCTTTCATCAACGTGGCATATAAGCTCAACCTTATAGCCGAATTTCTTTTCAAGATTTGCTATGATTTTTGCTTTCTCGTCCTCGTTAAGCTCAACTGCACTTGTTACGCTTGCAACAATTACGCGCTTAACGTCGTTATAAAGCTTTTCGTACACGTCAAAGCATGAATAGATTTCTTCTATACGGTTATTTTCGCACATTAATTTTAAAAACGATACGACGTGGTCGTTTATTCTGCCTGCAAACGCGTTTTCTATTAAAGCTAGCTTTTCATCCTTGGAAATTGCAGGGGAGTGAAGAAGCTCGATATAGTCCGGCTCGCTATCAAGTATCTCTTTAACTATTCGTAGGTCAGAAAGATATTTTTCCTCGCTTTTTTCCTCGCAGGATAAAAGGAATAATGCTTCCGCATATTCGTGACTAATATTATTCTTCATCGCCGTCACCTATTTGCTCAATGAAGCTATCAATTAACTTATGGTGATCCTCTTGACTGATTTCTCTTTCAATAATCTTCTTGGAAAGCTCAAAGGACACGTCAACGATTTGTGTTTTAATTTCGCTTTCTGCCTTTTTCATTTCAAGCTCGGCGTTGGTCTTCGCTTGGCGGATGATAGAGTCTGCCTCTTCTCTTGCCTCGCCTAAAATCTTTTCCTTGCGGCGTGTGGCGTTTACCGTTGCCTCGTTAAGTATTTCGTCAGCCTTGCTTTCTGCTTCGTTAAGCTTTGCTTCAAGCTGAGCTTTTGTTTCCTCGGCTTCGCTCAAATACTCAGCAGCCTTGCTGTTTTGCTCGTCAATCTTGTCTTGACGGCTTTTTAATACGTTTTTAACGGGCTGATATAAGAATTTTTTAATTATTAAAAAGAGTATTACAAGGTTTAAAAGTGAAACCAAAATCTGCCATAAGTTGACTGAAATAATTTCAGATGGTTGCATACTTTCTCCTGTTTTAATTATTTATTAGAATAAGCCTGCCTCGGAAGCCTTCTTTAATACGTTGATAAATGTGTTTGGAGCAACGAAGATAAGAAGAATTGCTACGATAAGAGCGTAAAGACCTGTTGTTTCTGCGATAGCACAACCCATAATCATTGTTGACGTAACTGCGCCCTTTGATTCCGGTTGACGTCCGATTGCTTCACAAGCCTTTGCTACTGCGTTACCTTCACCGATACCAGGACCGATACCTGCTATCATTGCTATACCTGCGCCAAGTGCGCAACAACCTAAAATAATACCAATTGCTAATGCCATTTTTCTTTTCCTCCGAAAATTTAATTTGTTTTATTTTTTAATTTTTTTGCTTGTTTTTTGCGTTTATATTCGTCAAACGCATCTAAATCGAACGCTCCCGATACATAAAGCATTGTGAGCATTGCGAAAATGAATGCCTGTAAAAGTCCGCTAAATACATCAAAGTAAACGGACAGTATTGCAGGGATACCTACTTGTAAAAGTGGGATTGAGCCAATAAAGTCTCCAGCCCAGCCAAGAAGCATTCTTGAAAGCCCTTGGAGTGCTGAGCCTACAAGCACGGATACAACCACGCCTGAAAGCACGTTTCCGTAATGACGGAACGCCATTGAGACAGGTGTTGCAAATTCGCCTATAATGTTGATAGGCGTTAAAACTGCAACAGGCTTTGTAAATTCCTTCATATAGTTAAGTGGTCCGCACTTTAATTTGTAGTAGGTTATAATACCGAATACAAGTATTGACCATCCTGCAACCACGTTCATATCTGACGTTGGTGGGAATAAGCCGAATAAGGACATAAGGCTAGAGAATGCGGAAATTGCCATAATTGCCATAATAAATGGAGTGAATACCATATAGTAGTCTCCCATATTATCGCTAATTAGCGCTTCTGCCTTTTCCACCGCCATTTCAGCAAAATGCTGTCTTTTAAGGGTTGGGTTTTCTTTTAAACCATGTGTCATATAAAGGCACACACCGAAAATCGTAATTAAAATGAGCCATGAATTAATTTGTGCCTCGGTAATTACGATATCTTGAATTACAAACGGAATTTTTGTATAAATTAACGCGCCTGTTACGTTTACGCCCTCACTTGCAGGGGTAAATAATACCTTTAAGGTAATTGCTACCGCTATTGGCAAAATCATCATTAGAATATAAAGTATATCCACGATTTTGAACCTTAGCGTAATTTCATTTTTTACTTGCTCATTGTTCATTTGCGTCTCCTCCTTGCTTTTTTAATAGGATTTGACGGATTATCATTGCAATTCTTGGGAAGAACACGGGAATTATTGTTGCCCAAAGGCTAAAGCACTCAAAAAGCGCGCCTATCGCGATAACTGCGCCCATCATTAAAAGTCTTAATGATTGAGACATCTTCATAAGATTTTTGGCGTACTTTTCATCCCCCGAATTAACTGCCTTTTGTACTGTTAAGCCAAGAAGTAGAAAGTTAAAAACGCTCATTACTCCGCTTAAGACGTTACCAAGCAAAACAGTATAGTTCCATTCCCCGATTACAAGAAATACTGCTTCCATAAGAACGCTGAAAATCAGCATCCAAATTGCGATAAAAGCAGTTTCCTTCAAAACGGTTTTATCTATTTTTATTATAATCACCTCTTTATAGGTTTTTGCACATACACATATATAATATAATATTTTAGGTAAAAAGTCAAGAAATATCACATTTTAAAAATGTAAATTTTACCATCCATGAAAAAGGACTTCAAAATTGAAGTCCTTTTTTTATTATTTAAGGTATTTGTCGCCGTATTTTTCGATAACGAAGTCCATGTCCTTGTCGCCTCTACCGGATAAGCAGATAAGAACTGAGCCTTTGCCCATTTTCTTTGCAAGCTTAATGCCGTATGCTACTGCGTGGGCGCTTTCGATAGCAGGAATGATACCCTCAAGGCGTGAAAGCTCGAAGAATGCATCAACTGTTTCTTCATCGTTTACAACATCATATTTTACTCTACCAAGAGTGTGTAAGAATGCATGCTCAGGGCCTGAGGATGGGTAGTCAAGACCGCTAGCTACGGAATATACAGGAGCAGGCTCGCCGTTTTCATCCTTTAACATAATACTGTTAAAGCCGTGCATAATGCCCTCTTCTCCGTATTGTAGGCTGGCAGCGTGGTCGCCAAGATTTGTACCTCTGCCAAGAGGCTCAACGCCGTAAATATCAACAGGATCATTTAAGAAGCCTGAGAACATACCCATTGAGTTAGAGCCACCGCCAACGCAAGCAACTACCGCGTCAGGAAGCTCGCCTGTGGTTTCTAAAAATTGCTCTCTTGCTTCAATTCCAACAACGCTTTGGAAGTCTCTTACCATCATTGGGAATGGGTGTGGTCCTACTACTGAGCCGATACAGTAAATTGAATTTTTGTAGTCCTTTGCATATGCTTCAAATGCTGCATCAACTGCTTCCTTAAGTGTGGCAAGGCCATGTGTTACCTCAACAACGTTTGCGCCTAGAATTTTCATTCTTGCTACGTTTGGAGCTTGCTTTTTAATATCAACAGAGCCCATATAGATATCACATTCAAGACCGAAATAAGCGGCAGCGGTTGCAAGAGCAACACCGTGCTGACCTGCGCCTGTTTCAGCGATAAGCTTTTTCTTGCCCATGTATTTTGCAAGTAATGCTTCGCCCATACAGTGATTTAATTTGTGTGCGCCTGTGTGGTTTAAGTCCTCTCTTTTTACGTAAAGCTGAACGTTACCGTACTTATTTGAAAGTCTTTCAAGGTGTGAAATTGGCGTTGGTCTGCCTTGAAATTCCTTTCTTATTCTGCGAAGCTCGCCGATGAACTTGCTTGATTTACAAATTGTAAAATAAGCCTCAGTAATTTCATCCATTGCCTTTTTTAAGTCCTCGTTTACGTAAGCGCCGCCAAATTTTCCGTAGTAGCCCTCTTCATTTGGGTAGTTTTTAAAATAAGTGTCAAAATTCACGCCGTTAAATTCCATGGTTTCTCCTTTTTATTAGCCGACAGCAGCTAGATGATTAGATTTCTTTTAAATACAAAAAACGCCTCGACAGAATACTGTCAAGGACGAATATAATTCGCTAATGCCACCTTGATTTATCGGGATACTCCGTTTCCTTTTATATCCCCGACAGCTAACGCGTGTCTTACGTCATAGAATACTCAGTTTTTAGGCTTGAATAGTATTAAAGCTAGAAAAGCTACTGCGAAGCAGTCCCTATTCTCTATCCCCTAATAGCCTTTGACTATGCCCTCAACGGTCCATTTAATAATCTGTGTTTCACCTAACTCTCACCAGCGTAGGCTCTCTGTGGAATCATAATTATTTTTATCTCCGTATCAACGGTTTGTATTAAAAGATATTTTGATTTTAGCACAGTAAAGTGTGTTTGTCAAGGGGGAAATGAAATTTTCCAGCCGTTAGCGGTTAGTGGTCAGCTGGATAGCTAACGATGATTTGCAAGCGGTGACACGCCCCCGTCCCCTGTCACGCGCCATAAATTGACCTTCGGTTATGAATTTGCTACGCAAATGTTATGAATTTTGCTTTGCAAAATGTTATGATATGATTGCCATAAAGTAATTTCAAGCTGTGCCGTAGGCACTTCATCACAACGCGAAGCATTTCATAACGACGAAGTCTCATAGTTTGCCGTAGGCAATCATAACTGAAAAATGCACCTAACGGTGCATTTTTCCCGGCAAAACCTTGCCCTGCTCCTTTTTGGGCATTTTGTCCTCATCAAGAATAATGGCAGGCTTGATTGCGCCTGAGCCGTATTCCTGCTTTATTTCATCAATGACCTTATTTAGCTTTTCCCGTTTGTCTCTTGCTTCGTAATCAAAAAACATACTAATTTGCTCGTTGGCGTCCTCGCTTTCAAGGTTGATGGCGGTAACTGTTAATGCTCTTATTATATGATGTGGGTCGTAATGCTTTTCTAACACGTTGCAGGCAGTTTTGGCTATTGTGGCTTCATCCTGGCTTGGGCAATCAAGCTTCACTTGGTAGCCTTGATACGTTAAATTTTGGAATTTAACGCCTAGGCTTACGCCCTTAGCCTTCATTTTGGCTTCTCTTAGTCTATATCCTATATCTTGGCAAAGTGAATATATTACCTTGTATGCATCATCAAGCCTTCTAATGTCGGAAACGCAGGTAATTCCGTGTCCCACGCTTTTTGGTGGCACATAATCATCCTTATGGGCAACGGCGCTATTATCAAGTCCGTTTGCGTAAATCCAAAGGTCATTTCCTGCCTTACCGAATTTATAGACCATATATTCCCTGGTTAGCTCGGCAATTTGACCTATGGTTTTAACGCCTATATGCTTTAATTTTTCAGTCATACTGCGACCACAATAAAGCAGGTCGCTACATGGAAGTCCCCATACCTGACTTTTAAAGCTTTCCTCAGTTATTTCTGTTATTGCATCAGGCTTTTTTAGGTCGCTTCCTAATTTTGCAAAAACCTTATTAAAGGAAACGCCGATGCTTACGGTTAGTCCAAGCTCATCCTTAACTGCTTGTCTTATTTCTTCCGCTATTTCCATAGGTGTTTTCAGACAGCCCGTTACGTCAAGCCAACACTCATCAAGTCCAAATGGCTCAACTAAATCGGTATAGCGGTAATATATTTGGTGAAGCATTTTAGAAAATTTTGAATAATATTCAAAATGTGGCTTAACTATAATTATATCGGGGCATTTTTCTCTTGCCTCCCAGCATGGCATTCCTGTTGTAACGCCTGCTCTTTTAGCCTTTTCGCTTTTGGCAAGGACTATTCCGTGTCTGTCCTTTTCGGAGCCGCAAACTGCTACCGCCTTATCTCTTAATTCCGGATTTAAAACTGCTTCAACTGAGGCGTAAAAGCAGTTTGCATCGCTGTGTAAAATTGCTCGTTTCATTTTTCTCCTTCGGTGAAAAATAGGGGTCAGGGGATAGGGGATAGGGGTCGCCTAATCAGGGGTCAGGAGTCAGGGGTTCGCTTCGCTCACATGGAGGGTTAGTTATTCCCCTGCGACAAGGTCGCCCCTGCGAATGCAATGAGCCCCTGCGACGAAGTTGCCCCTATTTCCCTTCGGTTGATTTTACTGAAAACCACATAAACGTGTCTGGCTCAAAGTAAATTTTCTTTTCTATGTTATCTACCATAATTGTATATTCAATGGGGGCAATGCAAGGCACTTCCTTGGGGCAATAGCGACGTTTTTTTACCACCTTGCGAATATCGAAGCGCTTTTCATCAAAGATAAGTGTTTTCGGCATCATATTGCCCTCTTTTGTGAAGATAACGTCCACCATAAGTGGTATTCTTTCGTATCTCATACGCTTTTAATTATTTTTGTGGCTACGCCTTGGATAACGATATCCTTTACCACAATATCCTCCATTTCCTTATTTTCCGGATGAAGAATTATAACTCTTTTTTCCTCATTTGGCATATATCTTTTAAGTGTGTTTTTGCCATCGGCAAGTGCTACTACAATATCGCCGTATTTAGCGTGATTTTGCACCTTGATAAGCACTAAATCGCCATCGTCAATGCCTGCGTCTATCATAGAATTACCTGAGGCGGTAAGCAAATAAAACTCGCCCTCGCCTGTTATAATTTTTGGCAGCCTTATATACTCCTCAATATGCTCCTCTTCCTCGGAAAGCGGTCCGCAAGGAATAGAGCCTACTCTTGGCACGCTTATTAGGTCGTTACCTAATTTGGCGGTCTTTTTAGTTTCGTAGCCCCTGTCTGTTTTAGTTAGTATGCCTTGGCTTTCCATATAGGTAACGTATCTTTGGACTGTGCTTTTTGGCACGTCAACCATATTAGATATTTCCCTAATTGACGGAGACGCATCCTCCATTATAAAATAATTCTCTATGCTTGATTTGATTTTTTCAATAATATCCTGTTTCATTCCGTTTCGCTCCTTTGGGACGCCTTGTCCCATTTATTATAGCACTAAAATAATTGCTTGTCAATGGTTTTTTATGGATATAATAATATAAGTAATAGGAAGTCATTGCTTTTTGTAGCTCCGCTGACTGCCGGTGGCTGACCGCTAAAAAATTCTTGACAAAGGAATTTTTTGGTGCTATAATGCACTTGTAAGTTAAGGGAGTAGCCGACGCTTATGCGTTTATGTTATCGTCATCACGAGTAAAATCCGGTAATATATCAAAGGACAAGACTTTTCTTTGTGGCAAGACTTATTTGCGAAATATTTTTTATATTGCGAATAAGGGCTTGCTTTTTTATATTTGTGTTTTTATCAGCTCTTTTCGCGTAAAACGAAGGGAGCTTTTTTTATGGCTATTTTTCTTAACATTCTCTTTTTAGCGCTTGGCTTTGTTTTTCTTGCCAAGGGTGCGGACTTTTTTGTGGACGGTGCATCCAGCATTGCAAAAAGATTTAAAATTCCACAGCTTGTTATCGGTCTTACCATTGTAGCAATGGGTACGTCAATGCCTGAAGCGGCAGTTTCCATTAAGGCGGCTATCAGCGGTAATGCAGATATTTCTATCGGTAACGTAGTAGGAAGTAATATTTTGAACATACTTATAATACTTGGTGTTTCATCTGTTATCTTCCCTCTCATTGTAAAAAAATCAACTCTTAAGGTTGATATCCCCATTGTAATCGGCGCAACGTGTGTGCTTTTTGTCCTTGGTCTTTTAGGCAAGGTTTATTTTTGGGGCGGTCTTATTATGCTTCTTGGTTTTGGTCTTTATCTTACCTATTTATTTATAGGAGCAAAAAAGAATAAGGATGAGGACGAAACGGAAATAAAGGACATGCCTATATGGAAATCTATTATTTTTGTAATTTTAGGTGTTGCGCTTATTATTTTCGGTAGTGAATTTGCGGTTGAAACGGCTACAAATCTTGCTAAAATGGCAGGCTGGAGCGATGCATTTATCGGTCTTACCATTGTAGCTCTTGGCACCTCTCTTCCTGAGCTATTTACCTCAGTTATGGCGGCTATTAAGAAAAATCCTGATATTGCTATCGGTAACGTGGTTGGCTCTAACATTTTTAACATTTTATTTATACTTGGTATTACCTCACTTATTATCCCAATCAATTTTGCTCCAAGCTTCTTAATTGATACTGCTATATCACTTGCTTGTGCGATTTTACTTCTTGTGCTTTCACTAAAATGCGGAAAGCTACAAAGATGGGGCGGAGCAATTATGCTTGTATCCTACGGTGGATACTTTGCTTATCTTTGTTTAACACAGCTTGCTTAATACGTTAATTTTATGAAATAAAAGGAGATTTTATGGAATTATTAAAATCACTAATCCTCTTGCTTTCAGGCGTTGGTATATTCATTGTCGGCATGAATATGATGGGCGACGGTCTTGAAAAGGGCGCAGGCAAGGGGCTTAAAAAGCTACTTAGCAAAATCAGTAACAATCGCTTTGCCGGTGTTGGTATCGGCGCAGCGGTAACAGGCATTGTTCAATCATCATCTGCCACATCTGTCATGGTAATCGGTCTTGTAAATGCAGGCGTTATGACGCTTTTCCAAGCGGCAGCCATCATTATGGGCGCAAACATTGGTACAACCGTTACCGGTCTTATCGTTGCGTTATCCGGCTCTAAGGGTGCTATTTCATTTAGTGATATCGCTATTTTACTTGCATTTATCGGCGTTATGATGATGTTCGTTAAGAAAGAAAAGGTTAAGCTTATCGGCTCAATTCTTTGCGGTCTTGGTACTATCTTTGTTGGTCTTGATATTATGGGAAGTTCTCTTGATGGAGATGCAATTTCCACATTCTTTAAGGGTATTTTTGAGGTAGTTAACTTCCCTCTTTTGCTTATTATCATAGGTGCGATTTTTACGGCTATTATTCAGTCATCATCTGCGGCAACAGGTATTGTTATCGTTATGGCAGGTAGCGGCGTTATCTCTGTTTCAAGCGCGCTCTTTATCGTCCTTGGCTCTAACATTGGTACATGTGTAACTGCTCTTCTTGCTTGTATCGGCACAGGCACAAATGCAAAAAGAACTGCATTTATTCACTTTATTTTTAACGTAATCGGCTCAGTTATCTTTACTGCAATTTTATGGCCAACAGGGGATTTACTACCAAGCATTTTAGATAATCTCCCAACCTACCAAATGCAAATTGCGGTATTCCACGTAATATTCAACGTAACGACAACACTTATTTTAGTTCCGTTTACTAACTATCTTGTTAAGCTTGCAACCTTAGCTATTAAGGACAAAAAAGAGGAAGAAAAGGAGCATCTTAAATACGTTGACGAAAGACTCCTTGTTACTCCAGCCATTGCTTATCAGCAGGTAAAGCGTGAAATTGAGCATATGGCTCACTTGGCTAAGGACAACATCAACGCTTCCCTTAACGATATTGCAAATCCTGACAAGAACGTTCCTCAAACAGTTTACGCACGCGAAAATACAATTAACTTTACAAACAAATCGTTAACAGACTTCTTAATTAAGCTTTCAAGTGAGGTTAATATGAGTGATGAAAAGCATATCGGTGGATTCTTCCACGTTATTAACGATATTGAAAGAATCGGCGACCATGCCAAGAACTTCATTGAAATCAGCGAAGAAATGGTTGAAAAGGAGCTTTCCTTCTCCAAGGAAGCAAGAGACGAAATTGAGGTTATGAGCGCGAATATTATTAAAATGTTTGACCTAACAGTTGAAATTTTTGATGCTGACAGCGCCGTTGGCTCAAAGTCTAAGCTTGATGAGCTTTCACGCCTTGAAGCTGAAACGGACAAGCTAAAGAAGGAAAACATTGCAAAGCATTATGCACGTCTTTCAAGCAATATTTGCGACGCTTCACACTCTCCTTACTACGTTTCTATTATCACTCGACTTGAAAGAGTCGGCGACCACCTAGTAAACGTGGGATATAGCGTTGTGAACCCAACAGGCTCACAGGCATAGGCGACAAGGTCGCTAGTGGTCAGCGGTTAGATTAATCGCATAACTGAAATTTAAAAAGTCAACCTCGCGGTTGGCTTTTTTCTGTCCCCTGTCCCTTGAAAAAAACATTGACATTTTTCGCGCTTTATGATAATATTACAATAGGTAAATATGGCAAATTTACCATTCAATTTTAGGAGAATACTATGGAACTATTAAAATCTTTGCTCCTTCTTCTTGCCGGCGTTGGTGTTTTTATTGTCGGTATGAATATGATGGGAGAGGGTCTTGAAAAGGGTGCCGGTAGTGGTCTTAAAAGATTGCTTGGCAAAATCAGTAACAGCCGTCTTATCGGTGTAGGTATCGGTACTGCCGTTACTGCTATTATTCAGTCATCATCAGCTACGTCTGTCATGGTTATCGGTCTTGTTAATGCAGGAGTAATGACGCTTTTCCAAGCGGCTTCTATTATTCTTGGCGCTAACATTGGTACAACCGTTACAGGTCTTATCGTTGCTTTATCCGGCTCTAAGGGTGCTATTTCATTTAGTGATATTGCAATTACCCTTGCGTTCATCGGCGTTATGATGATGTTCGTTAAGAAAAACGATAAGGTTAAATTACTTGGTACTATTCTTTGCGGTCTTGGCGTTATCTTCGTGGGTCTTGATATTATGAGTGGCGCGCTTGACGGCGATGCAATTTCCAGCTTCTTTACAGGCGTTTTTGAGTCTGTAACTGCTCCAATTTTACTTATTATTTTAGGTGCAATCTTTACAGCGATTATTCAATCATCATCGGCTGCAACAGGTATCGTTATTATCATGGTTGGTAGCGGTGTTATTCCTGTTGAAAGCGCGCTCTTTATCGTGCTTGGTTCAAATATCGGTACTTGCGCAACTGCGCTTCTTGCATGTATCGGCACAGGCACAAACGCTAAGCGTACAACCTTTATTCACTTCTTTGTTAAGATTGTTGGTAACGTAGTTTTCGCTACAATTCTTTGGTTAACAGGCGATTGGTTTGCAGGTGTTTTATCAAGCATCACCGACGATACACAATTCCAAATTGCGTTCTTCCACGTTATCTTTAACGTTCTTAATACCTTAATGCTTCTTCCATTCGTTCAATATCTCGTTAAGCTTGCTGAAATCGTTATCAAGGAAAAGAAAACAGATGAGGCCAAGGAACAGCTTAAGTACGTTGACGAAAGACTTCTCGTTACCCCTGCAATCGCTTACGAGCAGGTTAAGAAGGAAATTGAGCATATGGCTCACATGGCAAAGGACAATATTTGCGCTTCACTTGCAGATATTAACGAGCCAAACAAGGACGTTCCACCTATGATTTATGCAAAAGAAAAAACTATTAACTTTACAAATAAGGCGTTAACAGACTTCTTAATTAAGCTTTCAAGCGAGGTTAACATGAGTGATGAAAAGCATATCGGTGCTTTCTTCCACGTTTTAAACGACCTTGAAAGAATTGGCGACCATGCTAAAAACTTCATTGAAATCAGCGAAGAAATGGTTCAAAAGAATCTTAAGTTCTCACAAGACGCTAAGGATGAAATTGCTGAAATGAGTGGCAAAATCATTCGCATGTTCGACCTTACGGTTAATATTTTCGACACCGATAAGCCGGACGCTTCTATTTCCAAGCTTGCAGAGCTTTCTATCCTTGAGGCTGAAACAGACAAGCTTAAGAAGAAAAATCTTGCAAAGCACTATACACGTCTTTCTTCAAATGCGTGCGACGCTACACATTCCCCTTACTACGTGTCTATAATTACCCGACTTGAAAGAGTGGGCGACCACCTAGTAAACGTGGGATATAGTGTTGTGAACCCAACAGGCTCTCAAGCATAACCGTGGTTATGCTTGAAGCTATGATTGCCTGTGGCAAGTTATGATACGCTTCGCGTAGTTATAAATGCTACGCATGTTATGATGTGCCTACGGCACAACTTAATATTACTTAACATCAATCATATCATAACGCTTGCAAAGCAAGCTCATAACACTTAACATAGTTAAGTTCATAACATTTTGCAACGCAAAATTCATAACTATAAAAAGCCAACCTCACGGTTGGCTTTTTTGCTGACTGCTAACGGCTAACGGCTGGCGGCTAACGGCTGACATCTGTTACCTAAAAAAACCATTGACATTTTTCGCGCTTTATGATAATATAAGTAGGAAATAAATTTGGGAGTAAAAAATATGTTTAATTTTATTTTAAATTGGCCTCTTCCACTTCAGCTAATTAGCTTTGTTATGCTTCTTGGCGTTGGCGTATTCTTTCTTGTAAAGTTCTGCGATATTTTCGTGGATAGTGCTTCAAGTATCGCTAAAAAGCTAAAAATTTCCCCTCTTGTAATCGGTCTTACCATTGTAGCAATGGGTACCTCTTGTCCTGAGCTTGCGGTTTCCGTTTCAGACTCACTTTCATCCCTTGCAAGCGGCGGAAATGCAAACGTGGCTCTTGGTAACGTGGTTGGCTCGAATATTTGTAATATTTTATTAGTTTTAGGCTTAAGCGCTTTATTTACACCTATGATTGTTAGAAAATCAATTATTAAAAAAGAGCTTCCTATTCTTTTAGGCGTTTCTGCTTTACTTGTGGTTTTCGGCTGCTTCTTCGGTTTAGGGGACAAGCTTGCAATCGTTAGATGGGAAGCGATCATACTTGTTTTATTGATTATTGCTTATCTTGTTTACATTGTTTTAAGTGCTAAAAAAGGAAATGATGAAGAACAAAATGATGAACAATGCGAAGAAGTTGTTATTAAAGAAATGAATATTTGGAAAGCAATTATTCTTTGTGTTGTTGGTATTGCGGGTATTATTCTTGGTGGAGAAATGGTAGTTTTCGGCGCTAAGGGACTTGCAACAGAGGGTGCGCTTGCTATCGGTCTTAACGCTGATTTAACTGAGGCATTAGTTGGACTTACAATCGTTGCTGTCGGTACGTCTCTTCCTGAGCTTGTAACAAGCGTAATTGCCGCTAAGAAGGGCGAAAATGAGCTTGCTATCGGCAACGTGGTTGGCTCTAACATCTTTAACATTCTCTTTGTTTTAGGTATTTCAGGTGTTGTAAATCCTCTTACAACAGGTAATCAAATTATCGTTGACTTGCTTGTTATGCTTGGTATTACAATTCTTCTCTTTGTTCTTTCCCTTGGCGGAAAGCTTGGCAAAAAGCAGGGCGTTATTCTTCTTTCCTGCTACGTATTATACCTTGCATACCTTATTACAAGAACGGTTATTGCATAAAATTTATAAATTCAAAAGACTAACCTTGCGGTTAGTCTTTTTTATATATCTATAACGTCTGTAACTGTTGCCGTTTTATCCTTGACTGTGAACTTGATCTCGAATTTATCAAAATAGAAGCCATATACTCTATCGTCGTTTTCGATATAGGATGGGCGTGGGTCTTCACTAAGCGCGTCGATTAGCTCCTCTATTTTGTCATTTGGGAGCTTATCCCTTAACGTATCGCTTATTTCCACGTCAAGCTTATATTCCTCAATGGTATCGGAAAATCCGCCGACAGCGTCCATTTTAAGGTCGGCATGGGGAACGTATGGCTTAATATCATATACGGGAGTGCCGTCCATCATATCGGCGCCGCTTAAATATAGCACGGGGCCGTAGGTTTTATCTATTTCAATTTTCTCTAGTTTTAGGCATGAAAGCGCCAGCGAATTTGGTCTAAACGGAGAGCGTGTTGCAAAAACGCCCATGCGCTTATTGCCCCCAAGTCTTGGTGGGCGTACTGTTTTTTGGTACTTACCTTGGCACTCAGAAAAGCCCCAAATTACCCACAGGTAGTTAAAGCCGTCAAGTCCTCTTATGCAGCTTTCGTCTCTAAACTCAGGCTCAAATATCAATTTTGCCTTTATATTGTCAGATATTCCGCTTTGTCTTGGCAAGCCAAATTTAGTAGGGAAATCTGTTCTTAATACACCAATTTTTTCTATATTCATGTTACTTTTTCTTAACGCGAAGAAAAAGTAACCAAAAAGAATCGGTAAATATACCTTTCACTTCGCTATCTCCTATTGCTTTTTCTTAATTCGAAGAAAAAGTAACCAAAAAGAATCGGTAAATTCACTTTTCACTTCGCCTAACCTCTATGTTTTTCGCTTTATTACACTATATTTATATCATTATTCACGAAATTTTTCAAGTGTTTATTCAAGAAAATCCTTATAAACAGCAAAGCCCCCACTGCCCGAAGGCAGTGGGGGTTAAGCTTAGTAGAACTTATCCAATAGGCACCGGTAAGAACGGTGTTTCATTGTTTGAATTAAAGATGTTATTCTTAAAATCAAATTCTACTATATTAAAGTCTGGAGAAATATATTCCATTTTTCTTGTTCCTCCTATTCTTTATTATGCTTGCTTTTTGAAATATGCTTCAGCTGAGCTTGCATACTTCATGATAGCATTGTAGATTGCTCTGTTATTAGCATCGTTGTTTACACCGTTTGCACAGTGGTCTTCTACGCTACATGTAATGTTAGATACTACAACGCCGTCGATTGTTACAACACAGTTTACGTCAAGATACAAGTCGTTTGGCTTAAGGTCATCTATTGAAACAATTGTGTATCTTCCGGTCTTATCTGTGTAAGTTTGGAATATACCTGTGATGCCCTCTTGTCCCTCAAGGCTCTCATCTGTTGTGTATGTGTGAACTGTGCCGTCATGGTGTGTAAATGTATATGTGATAACTACGTTTTCCTTGCCTATTAAGCCTGCATAGTATAAGTTATAGAATACAGTATTGTCAAGTGATAATGTAGTTCCCGCAAAGTATTTTTCAGATTCGCAATCAGATTTGTATGATAAATCAAGAGTTGGATTTTCCTTAGTCTTGTATTTTTCAACAAATTCTGCTACACCTTCAAATGCATCTGTTGCAAGAATCTTGCTGCCGTCTGCACGGAATGCATGGTGCTTGAAGAGGAGCTGTGCCTCTGCGCCATATACTAATGCATCAGCCATGAGTGTAAAGAATTCCTTATCCTCAATGCCGTAATCACTGTAGTAGTCATAGATACCCATAATGTATGATACAACGCTTTGTGTAAAGAGTGTGCTTACAGCCTCTGCATTTTCAGAGGGTTGTCCGTCAACTAATGTGCCTGCATAAATCTCAATAGTGATGTTGCAAACCATTTCCTTAGCCGCGATGCCGTCTGCTTGAATTACATAGTATTGCTTACCTGATGTGTACCATGCAGACATTGGGATGTAGTAAACAGTTTCTTCACATGTACAGCCGTTTTCCTTGTCGTGGCACTTCTTAATTACCGCATAGTAATCAGTTCCATCGAAGTCGCTTCTATTGAAGTAGAAGTTCATTGCAAGGTTAGTGTTAAGTGTCATGGTTGTACCTTGAACAGAGATTAGCTTTGCAATAATATACTTGCTTGTGTTTTCATCATATACACACTTATATCCCTTTGCAACGTATGCTGATACGTCGTTACCGAACGTACCGCCCTTAATGCCTGTTGCAATTGCTGTTTCAGTTGAGTTAGACGTATTGAACGTGCCAACTGTTCCAACATTACCGCCTGTGATATCAAGTGCAAACTTGGAGCTTGGCTCGATATAGAGTGCGCCAACTTCGCCTGCTGTGATTGTAACTAAGCCGTTAACTGCTAACGTATTCTTAACTGCGCCGTCGCTTGGGTTTTGCATCCAGATGGATGAAACGTTACCGCCGTTTACAGTTACGTTGTTTGTATTAGTTGTGCTGTTACAGAAGAGTCTAATGCCATCGAAGTAGTTAGAGCCGGAAGCTGTGATTACAGCGCCTTCGCCAATTACTACTGTTGCATTGCTTACTGTTGAGTTGTTATCAATAGCATAACCAATTTGGTTACCTTTACCAACGTTGCTAATTGTTGCTTTTGTAATTGTTAACGTACCGCAGTTTGTAATAGTATTAACTGCATAGCTTGTACTTGAAGTTGTGCTATTGCATACTACTGTACCGTTTGTGATTGTTAATATACCGTTGTTTCTAATTGCTGCGTAAGATTCACCAGCTACTGCATTAGCTACGATTGTACAGCCCTTAAGATCAAGAACAACTGTTTCGTCAGCTTCAACAACGAACGTTTCAAGTAAGATTACTGTTCCGCCGTTAGCTGCGTTAATTGCTGCTTCAAGGGACTCGTACTTAGTATCGCCTACTTGTGCTACATACTCACACTTAACAAGTCTGTATACGCCATCAACTAATCTGATTTCGTACTTGTCATCTGTTAAATTAGCATATGGAGCATATTCTACATTTGCAGCATTGATGTTAAGTTCAATGTTAGAAACATCGTTCATACCACCGTTTGCTGCGCCAACGTATACGTAAGATACTGTACCGCCTGTTACGTTAATTGTTGCCTTGTTAGCATATGCGTTTGTGTTTTGAGCCCATACGTAACCAACATTACCGCCTGTTACGTTGAGTTCATTATTGTTTGTTGTGCTATTTAAGAACATACGGATACAGTATCCACTTGCTCCGCCACATACTTCGCCGCCGCTAATGTTTATAGCAACATTGCTATTTGCAATAGAATCAATAGCGTATGCAATGTATTGGTTACCTGCTACGCAGTTAATCTTACCGCCTTCAATATTCAATGTACCATAGTTACCGATTGTGCTAATTGATGCATTGCTGTTTCTCTCGCCTGTGTAAGTTAAGCGAATTTCGCCAACCTCATCAGCTGAGTTTGTAATTGTTAATGTGCCATTATTCTTAATAGCGAATGTTGTTCCGTTTACACTTGCAAGAGTCATTGTAATATCAAAGCCTGCAAGGTCAAGTTTTACTGTACCTGTTACTGTGATTGATTCTGTAAGTGTAATGTCAGCAAGAAGCTTAACTTCGCCGCCCGCTGCGATTGCTTCAGCAAGTGTTTCGTACTTAACGCCGTTTGCTTCTGCTACGTAGTTGCATTCTGCAAGTGTGTAAGTTCCGTTGTCGTTTGCTGACCACTTGTAGCCTTCTGGAGCTGCCTTGCTTTGTGCAATTTCGCTTGATACTACAACGCTACCGTTTTCAACGATTGTAGCTGCTGAGCTACCGCCGCCTACACGGAGAATACCATCGATGAGCCATTCTTGAGTTGCTGCGCCTGTGTATGTAAATTTGCCGCCTGCAAGAGTAATATTCATGCAGTTGTTACCGTCTACATAACCTGTTGCCGCTGGACCGTATACTCTGATTGGGTTGAGATCACTCTCGATTGTACCACCATTGATTGTTACGCTGAGCTTATCGTAGATAGCATCGCTTTGTTGAACGAATACGCCATCCCAAGCTGCGTCAATATAACCGCCGTTCATTGTGAATGAAGCTGAAACGTTTGTTTGCTTTGCATCACTTGATGAAGCTACGCGAACACCGCCGTCAGAAGAAATAATCTTACCGCCATCCATTACGAATGTTGTGCCTTCCGTGTATGCTGTGCCCCATGCGTTAGGACGAACGTCAACAGCATAACCAATGTTCCAAGAATCGCCTGTAAGCTCGATTGTACCTGATTTGAGAACGAGTGCGCCCTTTACGTCAATTGTCCAACCAATGTTTGATGTGCCTTGTGCAAATGTGATCTTACCTGTTTGTTCTTTGCTTGTATCCTTAACTGTGAGCGTTGCACCGTTTTCAACATATACAAGTGATGCTTGTGAAGCATTACATGTACCGCTGATTACACAACCGTTTAAGTCAAGAGTTACTGTCTTACCAGCATCAAGCTTGATTGTGCTTGTGATAGTAACGTTATCAAGTAATACAACGTTGCCGCCTGCATTAAATGCTTCTTGAAGTGTTGTGTAGTAGGTATCGCCAATCTTAGCAACTGCCTTTGTAAGTGTGTACTTACCGTCAACAACGATTACACATTCACCTGCTGGAGCGTTACCGTAAACCTCGCCTACACAATCAGCCTTAGCGTCAAGTGTGATTTCAGCGTTTACGCCTGAGAGACAAATGCCTGAAACTGTACCAGCTTTTACTGTTAAGTCTGCGTTGTTTACGTAGGAGTTAGGGCTTTGAATCCACATGTAACCTACGTTACCGCCGTTTACTGTTACGTTGTTTTCTTTAGTATTGCTGTTTGCAAATTGACGAACTGCAAAGTACGTTGATTCAACCTTGCCACCGTTGATTACTAAGTTAGCATCACCGATAGTGCCGTTTGTGAGGTTGTCGATAGCGTATGCCATTGACGTACCGCCAAGATGTTCGATTGTACCGCCGTTTACTGTTACTGTGCCTTGGTTGTTAGCAACAACAACTGAGGATGATGACCAGTTACGTTCAACGGTTGCTGTAAGTGTGATAGCACCTGTGCCTACTGTATCATTGATTGTAAGGTTGCCCTTATTTACATTGATTAAGTAGAAGTTGCCTACATTATTATTATCTGTACCTGTAATTGTATGACCGTTTAAGTCAAGTGTTACTGTACCTGTTACTGTGATTGTTTCTGTAAGTTCAATATCTCTAATGAGTTTAATTACGCCGCCGTTTTCTGCTGCATACTGAACTGCTGCTTGGAGTGTAAAGTATCCGCCATCACCGATTGTTGCTACAATGTACTTAACATTGTCAACGCCTGTTACAGTTGCGTCTGCTGGGAATACGATAGCCTTATTTGAATCATCAGCTACACCGATTTCTCCGCCGTTAACACTAACTGTAGCGCCTGCAGCTGAGCTCCATACTGTGATAGCACCGTATATTTCTTTTTCACTCTTATCTACATTAGTAATCTTTGTGTTGTTGATTTCAACCTGTGAGCCTGCGCCTGATACATTTACAACTGCAAGACCTGTAAGGTCGGAATCGTTGATTGTGAGCTTAACTGCGCCTGCTGATGTAGCAATCATAACTGCATTGTTTGTTGCTGTTGCAGTTACCTTGTTTAATTCAACAGTTGCTACCTTATTAATAATATTGATAGCACGCTCGCCTGCGTTGATTGTAAGGTTAGAAATTACAACCTTGCCATCAGTTTCAACGTTGATTGCTCTTGCTGCTGTTGATGTAAGTGTCTTGCCGTTACCGTCAATTGTGATTGCTTTATTGATTGTGATAATTTCGCTTGATGTGATATCACGGATCAATGTGATTGTATCGCCTGCCTTTGCAAATTCGATTGCTTGTGCAAGTGAAGCGAATCCGTGGTAGTAAGGTGAGCCAGCATAAGTGATAACTGCTACAACTACATAAACATCATCGGTTGAACCATTGATTGTTACTGTTCCGTTTTCTGCACCGTTTCTACCCTTTACAGAGTCAGAGCCTGCAGTTACGTTTACTATTGTATTCGTAGCAACGATTGAACCGCCGATAGCTTCCCTGTTAAGTGAAAGCGCTGCGTATGCTTCGCCCGCTGTTGCGTTGTTATCGTTACAGTTAATTGTTGAATCTGCAATTGTTACATTAGCGCCTGCTGCTCCAACATTAACTGTGCAAAGACCGTTAAGAGTTGAGTTCTTAATTGCAACATTTGCTGCACCTGCTGAGGTTGCAACGTTAACTGTGTAGTTAGCTGCTGTTGCTGTTACATTGTCAAGAATTAATGTAGCTGGCTTTTGAATTACGTTAAATGCACGCTCTGCCTTTTCTGCATTAACAGTAATATTCTTAATAGTTACTGTACCGTTTGTATTAATGTTGAATGCACGTGCGTTTGCGCCTGCGCCTGTGTATGTAATTGTGTGTCCGTTACCGTCAAGTGTGATAGCCTTGTCAATTACGATAATGCTATTTGCTGTTACGTCAGCAAGAAGCTTGATTGTTTCGCCTGCATTAGCTGCTGCAAGTGCATCTGTAATTGACTCGTACTTAACGCCGTTTACTTCAGCTACGAATGCGCCTTCCTTAACGCCGTATGTGCCGTCGTTGTTAGCAACTGGGATATAGCCCTGCGCACAGTATGATTCGTCAACTGCTGCTGAGAACGTACCGCCTGAAACTGCAACTGCAATTTCGCCTGTTGAGTCTGTACCCATTAAGATTGCTGTATTGCCCGCTGCACTTGTAAGCTTACCGCCTGTTACGTTAACTGATCCCTTAACACCTGTTGAGGATACATGACCCCAAACAGCATACTTACCTGTAAGCTCACCGCCGTTTATGTTAAGAGTTACGCTACCGTGTCCGTATTTACCATATGTATCCATACGGTTACGAACTGCTATATACGTTGTTGTGAATGTACCGCCTTTAATTGTTGTTACTACATCACCGAATGAGTTACCGCTATTGTCGATAACGTATGCCATATCAGTTCCGCCCTTGTTTGTGTACGTACCGTTTTCGATAGTTAATACACCACCGCGGTTGTGGAAGATTGCTGACATTGCGTTCCAATCACGGTCATAAGTCGATGTGAGCTCGATTGTACCGTTGCCTGTTACAGTTAATTTACCGAGAATGTAGAATAATTCATAGTTAGCTCTTGTGTCGCTTCCTTCTTTCTTATCTACAACACTAATTTTCTTACCGTTCATATCAAGAGTAATTTCTGCATCGCTATTGATTGTGAACGTTTCTGTATCTATTGTGATATCCTCAAGTAATGTGATTGTTCCACCATTTGCGTTTGCATACTTAAATGCATCAGCAAGTGAAGTGAAGTTCTTTTCGCCAACAGAAGCTACGTAGTTAACGATAAAGTCCTTAGCCTCGTAGTCATAATAAACTACGCTGTATGCATTGCCGTCAGCAAGTGCGTCAGCTGCTGCTTCTTGACCCTTTGAATTGTCAACTACTGCAAGCTCAAGATTAACCTTAAGGCCTGGATTTGCTGCAAGAATTTCAGGTGTGATGTAGAGTGCGCACTTGAAGTCTTGAACGCCTGAGCAGATGTAATCATACTTTTGACCTAAGCCAACGCCAAGCATTACTGGGTAGCTTACGCCGTTTTCAATCTTCATTCCGTCAACAGGAATCTTTACCCAACCAAAGTCGCCGTAGTAACCTGCTAAGTAACATCCGTCTGCTGTAAATGAGCCGTTTTCAATGCCTGTGAATGTGATTACGAAATCGCCGTACCAATCTGCATATGGGCTATTTGCCACATCTTCTGCTGTTTGGTTTGCGATAAATTGCATTACGAATGAGAGTGGAAGCTCTACTGTTCCCTTGCTTGTGTAGTTCTTACCGTCCCAGATGCCGTATTCGCCAGCTGGAATGATTGTTGGGCCGTAGTCCTTAACTGTTGCAGTTGGAGCTACGCCTACAACGTACATACCGTCAAGGTTCTTAATTGCTGAGTAGCCGTCTGGAATAACCTCCGGCTCTTTTGCAAATACACCGCCTGTGATTGTAGTAGAACCGTTGCCTGTTGCGCTAAGGTTCTTAAGCTCGCCTACGAACGTACCGCCTTCAACGTTGAAGTAAACGTCGCTTACAACGTCGCCGTAGATACGGAGAGCTGAGTTAGAGCCTGTTACGTAACCATTCTTAACGTTTACGTAAAGCTTATTTGCATAACGATGTTGAACGAAGATAGCATCCCATCCACTTTCAATAACACCGTCGTTCATTGTAAAGTATACACCAAGTGGCTCGTATTTATTGCTGCTGTTTGAGTCAACACGAACGCCTGTATCGCTTGATACTATCTTACCGCCGTTCATTGTGAAGGTTGTAGGAGCTGTATATGCTGTTCCCCATGCGTTTGGTCTTACGTCAACCGCAAAGCCGAGGTTCCATGAGCCTGTCAATTCGATTGTACCGGATTCAAGGATAAGGTTACCCTTTACATCCATTCCAAAGCCTACCTTTGATGTGCCTGATGCATATGTGATCTTACCGTTTGTCGCGGAATCCTTAACTGTAAGTGTTGCAGTATTTTCAATAATGAACATACTTGCTTGGTCAGCGTTACATACGCCGCTAATTGCCTTGCCGTTCAAGTCAAGTGTTACAGTTGTGCCTGCAGGAACTGTAACTGTTGTATCTGCAAGGTCTATATTTTCAAGAATAACTACCGTTTCGCCATTAGCAGCGTTAATTGCTTCTTGAATGTCGGTGTATTGAACGCCGTTTACTGTTGCTACATAAGAAACGGTTGAAATTACCTTGCCGTCTTCGCCCAATTCATAGCCCTCTGCAAGATTGCTCTTAGCAAATGCTTGAGATGAAGCGTCGGTAAATGTGCCGCCCTTAACTGTAACAACACCACCATTATAGATAGAATATCCCTCGCCATGAGTATTCTCAAATGTACCACCATTGATTGTCATTGAGGAGTTAGCCTGAATACGGAAGTGACCCTTAAATTCACCGCCGTTGATTACATATGCGCCTCCATTGCTTGCATCAAGCATACATGATGTCCAACCAAATGTTGCTTTACCGTTATCAATGCTGAATGTACCGTTTTCAATAGTTACAACTGATGTACCAGCCGCAAAGATAGTAGAGTTACCAGCATTAGCATTGTGATATGTACCACCGTTAATATCAACCTTGCAGTTATACGCATAAATTGTGTGTCTGCTTGAATGATGTTGGCTGATATTAGAGTTAACTATTTCAGCAGATGTACCTGATGTGTACATACCGCCAATAATTGTTACATTTTCAAGCTTTACAGTACCAGAAACTACATTGAACGCATAGCCTGCTGTTGTTCCCGTACGCTCAATAGTACCATTTGTAATAACTAAGTTACCGCTATCGTTGCGGATAACATTCATATTTTCAGCCTTAACTGTCTTGCCGTTAAGATTAAGAACTGTATCACCGTCGATAACAATTATAGCAGTTGCAACGATAGGAAGATTATTATCTGCCTCAAGAGCCTCAATAAGCTCTGCAAGAGTTGCAACCTTAATTTCAGTAGCAGCCTCTACTAATTCGCCGCTTTCTGTCTTAGTGTATGCCTTGCCACCGTTTACAATTGTTGAGCCAACCGTAACGTGAGATTTTTCGGTAAGATTTTCAAAAGTACCGCCGTTAATTGTTGTACCTGTTGTTCCCCAAACATCTCCGCCTGAGCTATTTGAGAAGTTACCTGCGTTGATTGTTGTGCCACCGTTTGCATCATATACGCAACAGCCACCTGCAGGACCGTCGTTATCAGCAATAAATGTACCGCCGTTTATAACGATAGAGCCGTCATCGTATGTGTATAGAACATTGTCGGTCATACCAGCAGTACCTGTGCATACAAGTGTACCGCCGTTGATTTCAACAGCCGCGCCGCCTGCAGCAATAGCACCATGGTTACCGCCAACCCAGCCACCGTTTACTGTAACTGTTCCGCCGGCAGCGTTAATTGCAAAATTGTAAGTGCCTTCTGCTTTTTGTTCAACATGACCGCCGTTAATTACGATATCGCCGCCATATTGATAAAAAACTGAACCTCCGTTTGAGTCAATCGCATAAAGAGAACCGCTCTCAACAGTTACTTTTGAACCATTTTTAACGAGGATACCTCTACCGCTGATTGAACCATTACCGGTTTCGTCTTTGATTGTTAAATTACCGTAAACATCAAATGGATAGATATGCTTTGTATCGCTACCCGCTTGATAGCCTGAGGTAATGTTACAACCATTAAGGTTAAGAGTTGATGTAACATCTTTTGGAATTTCAATCACAGTATTAACTACGATATCACTTCCGAGTGTTACTTCGCCGCCTGATGCTAATGCATCATTAAGCTCGCTTTCTGTTGTTACTGTTGTAGCAGCGAAGGCTGAAATTGACATGGCGAGTGCCAACAGCATTACTACTAAAACAATACCCAGAATTTTCTTCGTGTTTTTCATTTTCTTCTCCCTTTCTGAAAACTTCGAATTGATTGTAACAACACCATAGTAGGCATTTCAGTTCTTACGAACACCTTGCAGGCACAGTTTGACATGTGCCCGCATGCCTACTGTGTGCCTTAATATAATATTATTACGGCACTATTTTACCACAAGAGGAAGTATTTTGCAAGTGCATATATTATATTAGTACCTGTATAATTTATTTTTGTTACTTTGCACAAATTTTAATTAAATAACGGTTGTTTTTAGGCTGATCTTGCACATATTTTACATAATAAAAAACAAAAAAATTACAAGATTATTCACAAAAAATTAACAATTATTTTTTTGAATTTTTCGTTAATTTTGCTTTTGCCCATAGGAAAATAGAGTTTTTCAAGAAAAACATTGTTGTTTTCATCAACCAAATTAACCGACTATTTTAGCTAAAAAATGATGCATTTTTATACTGAATTTCTCCATATTTTATTACGGTTTCGATTATAAATCAGCTTGTTTTTCAGGGGGAATTACGGTAGCTTTTAGTTAATAAAATCAACATTTTCAAATACGTTTCAGGGTATGATATACATGTGTATAATTCGCATTGAATATATTCACGTAAAAGTGAATAATTTTTAAATCTAATATAGATTAAAATATTGATTTATGAAAATAAATCGTTTATAATGGGTTTAAAGAGGGGGGTAGAATGCCATGTATCGCAGACTAAGAGAGCTTAGAGACGAAAAAGATTTGACACAAACTGAGATTGCAAAAATGCTTGGTATGTCTCAAACAGGATACTCAAAATATGAAACCGGCGAAAACGACATTCCGACAGATGTTTTAATAAAGCTTGCAAGATTCTATAACACAAGCATTGATTATCTATTAGGACAGACTGACAACAAAAGAAAACCAAGATAAAAACCGTAGTTTTTGGCTGCGGTTTTTGTTTTATATTAAATATAGTAGGAAATTTAGCCTTTAATACATAATTTTTGATGATATAAACGCTAAAAAATTCAAAAGCATCTAAGCTAATTTGCCGAACCAAAAAGCCTCAACCGATTGGTTGAGGCTTTTTTATTAAAGTAATACGTACATAAGTCCAAATGCTACGCAGATAATACCGATTACAATGAGCATTGGTAATACCATCATTTTAACGGTACTTAGGTAGGTATTCCATTGTGATTTGAAGCTTGAATTAGGTCTATCAAGTCTATCCAGCTTGTTCGGGTCAGGACGCTTGCCTATTCTGTCAACGCCTGACATATCAGCTATTGTTCTGCCATCGTCAATGTAGGTAACCTTCTTCTTTTTCTTTTTATCCTTACTCATTGAATCTCCTTTCACGACCAAGGTCGCAATTTTTAACGCGTATTTATTTGTTCTCTGTTAACAAATGACAAGCCGCAAAATGTCCCGGCTCATGCTCAACATACTGTGGACACTCTGTTTTACAGATTTCCATAGCGTGTGGGCAACGGGTATGGAACTTACAGCCCTTTGGTGGGTTGGCTGGGGACGGAATGTCGCCGTTTAACACAATTCTTTGCATTTTTTCATCAGGATTTGGATTAGGAATCGCTGAGAAAAGAGCCTTTGTGTATGGATGTAAAGGATTATCGAATATATCCTTCTTTGCGCCGTATTCAACCATTGAGCCAAGATACATAACGCCAATCTTATCGGAAATGAACTTAACTACGGATAGGTCATGGGAAATAAACAAATAGGTTAGTCCCATGGACTTTTGTAAATCCTTTAAAAGATTGATAATTTGGGCTTGAATTGATACGTCAAGGGCGGAAACAGGCTCATCGCAAATAACTAAATCAGGCTTAACTGATAATGCTCTTGCGATACAAATTCTCTGTCTTTGACCGCCTGAGAATTCGTGTGGATATCTTTCGTAATAATAATCACGAAGTCCGCACTTTTCCATTAAGTCCATAACGTATTCCTTAACCTGCTCCTTTGGTACAATATTGTGTACTATAACAGGCTCTGAAAGAATATCGCCTACCGTGCTTCTTGGTGGAAGTGAGGAATATGGGTCTTGGAAGATGATTTGCATTTTTGTACGGATAGGACGCATCTGTTTTGTGTTGTAATTTGTGATGTCCTCTCCGTTAAAGATAATTTCGCCGCCGTTTGATGGGTGAAGCTTTAAAATTGTTCTGCCCATTGTTGTTTTACCGCAGCCGGATTCGCCTACGATACCGAGAGTTTCGCCTGCATTAAGTGTAAACGACACGTTATCAACGGCAATAAGCTCCTTTAAAACCTTACCTGTAAGTGATTTTTGAATTGGGAAGGTTTTTCTTAGGTTTCTAACCTCAAGGATAGGCTGCTTTTCGTTTTGATTTAATTCGTTACTCATTTTCGCCCTCCTCATATAAATGACATGCTACGTAGTGAGTATCGCTGATTTTTATCATTTGTGGATACTCCCCGCCACATTTTTTAGTGCATCTGTCGCATCTTTCCTTAAAGAAGCAATGCTTTGGCATGTTGATTGGGTTAGGAACGTTGCCTGGGATATTGAAAAGCGTATCGCTGTCAGATTGCATTGTAGGCTTTGATTTTTGAAGTCCTATTGTATATGGGTGCATAGGATTATGGAAAATCTCTCTTACAGTACCCATTTCAATTACTCTGCCTGCGTACATTACAACCACGAAGTCTGCCATTTCGGCAATTACTCCAAGGTCGTGAGTGATAAGCATAATTGAGCCGTCCATTTTCTCCTTTAAATCACGAAGTAATTCAAGGATTTGGGCTTGAATCGTTACGTCAAGAGCTGTTGTAGGCTCATCGGCAATAATAAGTCTTGGGTTGCATGCAAGAGCCATGGAAATCATAACTCTTTGTCTCATACCGCCTGATAATTCGTGCGGATAGGAGTTGTAAACTCTCTCAGGAGCTGCAATACCTACAAGGTTAAGCATTTCAAGGGATTTAGCCTTAGCACTTTCCGAAGTCGCTGTTGGGTCATGGATAAATGAAACCTCATCAAGCTGATTACCGATTGTAAATACAGGGTTAAGTGAGGTCATTGGCTCTTGGAAAATCATTGATATTTGTCTGCCTCTGATTCTATGAATTTCGTTCATAGGCATCTTAGCAATATCGTAGATTTTTTCCTCTGTTTCGTACACAGGGTTGCCGTTTTCGTCCGTACCTGTGGCGATAGGATTGCCCTTTGCGTCTCTTTTATAGTCAGCTGATTTAAAGCGGATAGAGCCAGATGCAATCTGTCCCTGTGGGCCTTGAAGCAGTCTCATTACAGACATGCTGGTTACGCTCTTACCGCATCCACTCTCTCCAACGATACCAACGGTTTTGTGAAGAGGGATATTAAAGGAAACGCCGTTTACTGCTTTAACAACGCCTTGGTCGGTAAAGAAGTAGGTGTTAAGATTGTCAATTTCAAGGATATTGTTATTATCCTTCATTTCTGTTATAAATTCGCTTTCAGGCTTTTTCTTCCACTTCTCTTTTTCAAGAGCCATCATTGCTTTTTTATTTTCCTTTGCAATTTTGCGGATTTCTTTACCTGTTAAATAATGCTTTTCTGCCATGATTACCTCCTCATCTTAGGGTCAAGAGCATCTCTTAGACCGTCGCCAACAAAGTTGAAGCCTAATACAGCAATAATAATGCAGATGCCTGGAGGTCCCCATATATTAAAGTAGTTTTGAAGAATGTTTACGTCGTTTGCAGAGTTAATCATAGTACCCCATGCAGCGTATTCCTCAGGCGCACCAAGTCCAAGATATGAGAGTGATGCCTCGTAAAGAATCATGCTACCAAGGCTTAAGGTCATTTGAACGATAAGCTGTGGCATAACGTTTGGTACTAAGTGCTTAAAGATTTTTCTGAAGGTTGAATAACCCATAGCCTCAGCTGCAACCATATATTCCTGCTCACGAAGTGAAAGAATTTGTCCTCTTACAAGACGGGCTGTGCCTGACCATGAAATAAGGGTTAAGAACGCCATTAGGTAGTAAATTCTGTATTGAAGGTCAATACCGGCAGCTTCAACAAGCGTACCTACGATAAGTAGGATTGGGAAGCCTGGGAGACACATTAAAATATCACAAATTCTCATTATAATATTATCAATTACTCCGCCGAAGTATCCTGCAATACCACCAAAGATTACGCCGAAGAACGTAATGATAAATACTGATAGGAAGCTTATAACAAGGGAAATACGACCGCCTATCATAAGTCTTGAAAGAATATCACGTCCGTTTTTGTCTGTGCCTAATGGGTGTGAAGCGTTTGGCTCAGCAAAATAGTTGCTGTCCTTACCTGTTTCGATAACCTGATAGAATAATACGTTGCCGTTTTCGTCCTTTACAGCTTCGCTCTTATAGTCTATCTTAACTGCTTCTCTGTCAACCTCTGTGGAATCCCAGTTTGTATAAACAACAGGACCTAACCAGCAGAAGATGAAAAGTGAAACGATCATAATTAAACCAATGATACTGAGCTTTGAACGGAAGAAGCGGCGAAGCACCATTTGCATAGGTGTCATAAGCTTTACGGAGTTTTCGTGAAGCTCTTCCTTTTCCTCTTCGTTTTCTATTTGCTCGTTGGTTTTTGTTTCGATTTTTGACGGTGTTAGGTTTATTTTATTATCGGGGGTCTTTTCGCCATTTAAAATAGCGTTTTTAACGGAAGCGTTTTCGTTTTCAATTTCCATTTTTGCTACCCCCTTGTTGTTTTCGTTATTAGTCATAGTCTTACCTCTCTTATGAAAGCTTAACTCTTGGGTCAACCCAAGCGTACATAAGGTCGGCAAGTAATACGCCTATTACGCTAAGCAATGCAAGGAACATGTTATATCCCATGATAAATGGAATATCAACGTCTATCATGGCTGCAAACGCCTTATTACCGATACCCGGTAAGCCGAATACCTGCTCAGTAATAATCGCGCCTGAGAAAAGTGATGGAAGTAGTCCTGCAAGTGAAGTTACAAGCGGAATAAGTGTATTTCTGAACGCGTGCTTATAAATTACCTTCTTTTCCTTTAATCCCTTCGCTCTTGCGGTTCTGATATAGTCAGAGTTTAATACCTCAAGCATGTTAGTTCTTGTCATTCTCATTCTACCACCGATGCTTAAAATAACAACGGTTAGGATAGGAATGAACATGTGTCTTGCATAGTCAAGGATTAAAGCGCCGCCTGTTAGAGTTTGTGTGGCGTCAAGAATACCCGATGATGGGAACCAGCCAAGCTTCATAGCGAAAATATCTCTTAAAACCTGACCGAAGAAGAATGATGGAAGTGAGATACCTACCATAACTAAAACAGTAACCACGTAGTCTCTTACAGAGTACTGGTGTGTTGCGGCAGTTACGCCAAGTGGAATTGCTATCATAAATTCAAAGATGGTAGCAATAAGGGCTACGGCAAATGATACGCCCATATGCTCCTTAATAACCTGAGTTACAGGAACGCCGTATTTAAAGCTTGTGCCTAAATCTAGCTTGCACAAATTTTTAAGCCAGTTAAGATATCCCATGATAATGCCCTTAAAGGAATCGTCCTCAAGTCCGTAAAGCTTTTTCATGTTATCTACTGTTTCTTGAGGAATAGTAGCTCCTCCTTGGCTTAACTGTGCTATTTTATTGTCAATAAAGCTTGTTGGCATACATCTTATAAGCGCATAGATAATTAAAGATACGCCAAGCAAGATGAGTATTGCAAGCCCTAATCTTTTAAGTATGTATTTTAGCATAGTTTCTCCAAATTAAAATTTATTCGTTTCACTCATAAATAGGGGTCAGGAGTCAGGAGTCAGGGGTCAGGGGTCAGGGGTCAGGGGTTCGCTTCGCTCACAGGGGTGGCTAGTTGTATTCCCTATTCCCTGCAACGAAGTTGCCCCTGCGAATGCAATGAGCCCCTGTCCCTTGTCTCCTGCGAATGTAATGAGCTCCTGCAACGAAGTTGCCCCTGCGAATGCAATGAGCCCCTGTCTCCTGTTCCCTACTTTGCGAAATTATTTCGCAAAGTCAAGCTCCCAAATTCTATCAAGTGGGCTTGAGTATGGGTTTAATTCGCTTGCGCTTGGAAGTGTATTCTTGTCAAGAATGTTGGAGTCGAATGCGTAAAGTACGTCTCTTTGATATACAGGAAGCTCTACTGCAAGGTCAAGAACGTAGCCCATTGCTTCCTTGTAGAGTCTCTTTCTTTCGTCCTTATCGTCTGTTTCACGCGCTAAATCAATTACTTCGCTGAGCTTATTAAGAATATCCTGCTCTTCTTCATAGCCTGACATTGTCTTGATTGCGTTGTAGCCCCAAGCAAGTGTGCTTGTTGCTGTTGAATCCTTGTGGTAAACCTGATACATATCAGGGTCGATTGTTGAACCCCAAGCTGCTGCCCAAACTGCAAGTGAGCCTGTTGAGAGCTTTGTGAGTGCTTGTGTATCTGGAACTACTGAGATATCCCAGCCACATTCGTTAAGGATAGATTGTGCTTCAATAAATACTGAATAGCATGGGTGGTCGTCAACGTTTGCACCTGCGATTGTAAACGTAATCTTAAGCTTAGAGTCGCCTGCGCTTACGCCTGCTTGTGCCATGTAGTCCTTAATCATTGTGATTGCTTCTTCTCTGTTGAAGTTGATTGCAATATATTCCTTGCCGTTATCCTTGTCAGGTGAGTTGCCGTCCATTGGGTACGCCCATGAAACAAGCGACATTGGCCAGTAAATTGTCTCAGCTGTACCTGTTACGTAGTATTGCTTACCAAGAGCTGTGTTCATAGCAGCCATAATAGCCTTACGAAGCTCAAGGTCCTCAACCTTACCAGCATTGATACCGATATAACCGTAACCAAGTTGGTCTGTACTCATGTTTACAATGCCCTTATCGGCAAGCTTTTGAAGCTGCTCCATGTTATATGGAGTATATTGTGGAGAGATGTAGTGAACTGCGCCTGTTGCAAGGTCGTTAAGTGCGTTAGATGTGCTTGTTACTCTGTATCTTACCTTTTCAATCTTAGCGTTTTCAATATTCTTAGCTACTGTGTGGAAGTTTTCGTTTCTCTTGAAGTAAACGATATTGTTTGAATAGAAGCCTGTAATAAGGTTATCGTCTGTGTTTTGAGCGTTTGTTGCTTGGTATGCGCCTGCGCCAACAGGAACCTTAATGTTTTGTGTTGATTGAATTTCATTCTTCATGAAGTCAAATGAACCGTATTCAACACCGAATCTGTTCTTTGAAATATCAACTACCTGGTTAGGTGAGTAGTAGTGCTGTGGAGCTACTGCGAAAGCGAAGTTCCAAACAGCCTTAGGGTCAACGCCGTTAATTGTGATTTGGAGAATATCGTATTCGCCCTCAGTCTTAACTGTGCCGTCCTTATTGTGGTCGTTTGCTACTGTATATACTGTGCCGTTTACGTTAATTTGTGTGCCTGCAT
The DNA here is from genome assembly GCA_045632345.1 of Eubacteriales bacterium. GTDB lineage: Bacteria > Bacillota > Clostridia > Oscillospirales > CAG-272 > RGIG2000. Next base: position 88,996 of record JAZQWM010000060.1, read on the forward strand.
TGTTTGTGTGGCCAAGGGAAACGATACCTGAAATGTTTGGAATAGCAAGTAAGCTTTCGCCGCACTCCTTACATACCTTATCGCCCTTGTTGTTTTGATATTCACAGCTTGGACATAAGCCGCTTGTTGCTGCATTTGAAGCAAGTAAGATTTCCTTACCCTTTGCAGAATATTCTGTTCTTAACGTGTTAGCTGTTGCCCAGTAAGAAAGGATAATGTTAAGCTCGCTTGATACCTTTGAGTCATATACGTACTTAATTGCAGATGCTTTATCCTTAACTACATCTGTGCTGTAATCAAGGATAGCTTCCTTAATCTTTGTTCTGTCAATCTTACCGTCTGCGCCCTCTTCGTACTTAATTGTAACGAAGCCCTCAGCGTACATAAATGAAATAATATCATCAAAGCCTGTTCTGATTGTTGCGCCGTTTGCAGTTTCCTTTACAGGAGCTGACTTATATGGGTCCTCTGTGTATGATTCCTTAGCTGAGTTATAGTCTCTTTCAAGCTCTTCCTTGAAAAGCTTAACTGTGTTTTCGTAGTCAGCCTTTAATTGAGCCTTAGCCTTTGCTTGAAGTGTGCCGTCTTTTTCATATTCTGCGATTTCAGCCTCTGTGTAGATAGCTTCAATATAACCGTCATTTACAACGTGATTGTTAATAGCCTCAATCATTGTGTTGTAATCTGCATAGTATGAGCCTTGTGTCTTTGTTTCGCCAACCTGCTTAAAGAGGTTGATAAGCTCGTCAATTCTGTTCTTAGCGTGTGTTAATGCGCCGTTTGAGATAGCGTTATCTGCTGACGTATCGTCATCATCAACGAATGATTGTGTTCTGTATGCCTTTAAGCCCTTAATGTCTGTTGAGTACATTGTTGATGAGCCTGTATAAACAGGGTCAAGATATACGTAAAGGTTGAATAAAACGTCATGCATTGTAAGTGGCTTACCGTCTGAATACTTAATGCCGTTTTTAATAACGAAAGTATAAGTTGTTTCGTCCTTATCTGCTGCGTAAACTGATTCGTAGTCAAGAACTACCGTAGCCTCATCATCGCCGAATGCTTCCTCAATTTCGCCGTTTACGTATTTGTTTGTAAGCATACCGATTTGTGTCATTGACACGATTGTGCCATCGGCAGCAGTTGTTGAATAGAATGGGTTGAATAAACCGTCAAGCTCTTCGGACATTAAAACTAATGCGTCTGGCTGAGTTTTTCCGCCATCGCCGTTTCCGCCGCAGCTTGCAAGTGTAGCAATAGTGCTTGAAAGCATAAGAATACAAAGCACTAATGCAAGAATTCTCTTTTTCATTTTTATTTCCTCCGTGTATTTTGAGCAGTTAGCCGTTAGCTGTTAGCAAGATTAGATAAAAGATTTCTAATCATGATAATACCAACCTTTGCGACTAACTTAAGTTTAACAAATTTAAGCAGTTATACATATTTGCCGTCAACGTTCTTCGCCGGCGGCTAACCGCTAACAGCTGTCAAATCACTGAGCGAAGCTCAATGTAATTTGACCGTTTTCTTCAATCTCAGCTGATAGCTTTTCCGTGTCGCCTGTTACTTGACACGTGATGTTTGATACGTCAATGCCTGTGTCGATTACGTTGCCTGAGAGAACGCCTAATGCGTAGTCTGTGTCAGGATAGATTTCTGAGCTGATATTAAATAATCCGCTGACAGAAACGCCTGTAATTGATGCTTCGTTTGAGATTGTACCTGCAAGCAAGCCGAATGATGCGCCTGCCTTAAGTGAGCCTGAGTTCATGTTGTACGTAACGTTTTCAAATGTTACGTTTTCAATCTTAGCTCCCGCGTCAATACCGCCAAATAAGCCGCCGCGCATTGCTGAGGTGTCGCTTTGGTTTACTGTGATATTTGACATTTTGTGTCCGTTACCGATAATTTGACCCTTGAAGCCTTCCTTTGCAAGAGTGCTTGACCAAACTATACCTGTAAAATCAAGGTCTGCTTCAATCATGTAGCAGCCGTCCGCTCTAGAGTTGCTCTTAAATTGGTTGGCATCGGTAATCTTGAACCATACGCCGTCCATGTATCTAACGTAAATTTTAACTGTTCCGCTACCTGTTAAGGTGCCTGTTTCATAGTCAATTTCGCCGGAAATTTTGCCTGTTAAAAGCTCTGAGAAGTCAGAACTGAATGAGGCTTCCTTAAAGGTTTTGCCATCAAGTGCAGGAAGGGACTTTTTGTCCATTTTTCCTGTTTTTTCGTTCCACGTTGAAATTTCAACCTCGCCTGATAATACTGAGCCGATAAGCTCAAATGAGCCGTCATCTTTTTCATTGTAGAACTCATAATTGTAGTAAGGAACCCATGCGGCGTATAACGTTAATACGCTTTCCTCAGAGGTGTATTCCTTATTGGGGTCAACCTCAACGGTTGACTTGCTGAAATCCCACAAGCCTGAGTATGTGTAGCCTTGAGCCTTGCCTGACACTGAGGTTAATACTCCGTATTCGTCAAGAGGATTGCCGTTTTCGTCAACTCTTGGTGTTCTTTCTGTGTACCAGCCTACAAAATTGTGTCCTTGATTTGAAACTGTGTATTTAATTGTACCTCTTTTGGAATCCTCGGGATCAAGTAAAGAGATTTCCTTGTTGCCGTTTGCGTTTGTTTTCAAGCTGTCCAGATTGAAAACGTCAACAACGTAAACGTTTGGTGTTTCCGCAAACATACCGCCATTGGCATCGAAACGAACGCTAACGTTGTATCCGTCCTTATCCAAGCTGTCATACGGTGTATCCCATTGGGAACAGGATGCTACGAAGCATACTGCAATCAGTAGCATCACTGTAAATAGTAAGTATTTAATTTTGTTATTCATTGTTGTCTCCCGCTGTGCTGTCGTTATTTTCTACGGGTGTTTCGTTTGTCTTTATTGCTTCTTCAGAAGCGATTTCTTCCTCAGCTTTTTCCTCGGTAATTTCCTCAGATTTTTCCTCGGTAGCTTTCTCTGCTTTTTTCTTAAAAATCTTGCTTGTGATTTTCTTGTCCTCGCCATCAATTAAGAGTAAAGCAAATCCAACTACTGCAACGGCTGCAACAACCGCAAGAATGATAATAATTGTAATAGCCTTCCTTGGAAGCTTTTCCTTTGGCTCTTCCTGTGTATTATCATCGCCACCCTCGTTTGGTGTATCAGGTGTTTGGTTACCTTCATTTTGTAAGTATTCAAGGTCGGAAATACGCTTTTCTGCTGAGGTTAGCTTAGCGTATAAGCCGTTTTCGTCAATTATTGACTTTTGCTCGTTTGTTACAATCTTATTATAAAGCTCTCTTGCAAGAACAACTAAATGCTTATCAGCAAGCGCTACCTTTTCAGGTAAATTGTTGATTGCCTCAATTACTGCAAGTGTTGTATCGTCCGGAGCAATATCGCCGTCGATTACAACGTTAAAGTATTGTCCCCAAATGAATGAGCCATAATTTTGACCGTTTGCAGGTCTTACCATAACAATCTTATTTGTGATATGACCGATATAATCAACGAAGTTAGCTCCGTAATAGATGTTTGTAGGAGCTGAGGTTACGTTGTACATAAAGTACTCCGTAATACCAAGACCAGGAATGATAACAGGGTTACCGTTTACGTCTGTAAAGTCATAATCGCCTGTTGCAGGAAGATTTTCCATTGATGAGAAGTATGCGTAATCGTATTCTTCTTCAAGAATTGGAGCATGATAGCTACTAAATGATACTACAAATAAGCTCTTACAATCATAGAATGCTTTATGACCGATTGATTTAACGGTTGCAGGTAAAATTACCTTCTTAATATCGCTGCCTGCAAATGCCATAGCGGAAATTCTTACTGTTTTATCCGCAACGCTAATGCTATCGCTTTCGCCTGCATATGCTACAAGTACAAGACCGTTTTTAACTACCTTGTAAATTGAGCCGTCAATAATTCTTATCGTGTCGCTTAAATCAAAGGTGTAAGTAATAATTTCGTATTTCTTGCCGTTGAAGGTTTCAATTTCAACCTTGCTAAATGGCTCAAGCTTACACATAGCAAATGGGTTTTCGCCAACGTATGTGAGCTTTTTGCTTAATACAACCTTAACATCTGTGTATTCCTTTTGCATAAATGCGTGGTCGCCGATGTATTCAGCACCGCTTAAATCAAGAGATGTAAGTGGAGCGTATGCAAATGCGTAGTTATCAAATTTAACTACATATTCAAGTCCCTCTACCTTAGAAAGATTTTCACAGTATGAGAATGCGCCCTCTAAGATTGTGATTGCTTGAACCTTTGGTTCAGGGACAATACCCTCTGTTGTACCGAAGTAAATCTCTTTAAGTGCATCAACGTAAACAAATGCATATTTGCCGATTTCCTTAATGGAAACAAGCTCAATTTTCTTAATTGATGTTTCTGAGAATGCTTCTGTGCCGATGATTTCAACGCTTTCAAGGTTGATTTCTTCAAGCGCGCCACAGTTTGCAAATGCTCTTTGAGGTACTGTCTTAATGAATTCGCCAAGAGTTACCTTAACTAATTTTTGTGCGTGTGCGAATGCTTCCATGCCAAGAGATTTAAGTGAAGATAAGTTAATCTCTGTAAATAATGGAGCATGGTATGAATAGTAGTATGAGCCGTCCTCTCTTTGACGAACAACGCTCATGTTGCTATCAAGGTATTCGTATAAAACGTCGCCTGAGAATGCGTAATTGCCGATTGATACAACCTTAGAAAGATCAATATCAGTTAAGCTACATGCATTATAGAATGAGTAGTTGCCTATCTTAGCGCCCTCTCCAAGAGTAATGCTTGTAAGCTTAGCGCAGCCATAGAATGCGCTGTCTCCGATTTCTACGTTGTTGCCGATTTCAAGGCTTGTAAGTGGAGATAGGTAAACGTAGTAGTAAACCTTCTTCTTTACGCCCTTTTCCTCAACCTCATAGAAGTCTGAGGTGTAGTTGCCGTACATCATGTTGTTGTAACGGAATGCGTCTGTGCCAAGCTTTACGTTATTGCCGATTTTTACGGAAGCAAGCTTTGTACAGTCTCTGAACGCGCCCTCTCCAACTGTAACGCCGTCAGGAATTACAACTGAGGTAACAGGTGTTTCAGCGTACGCATACGCGCCGATGTATGATATAGAGCTAAAATCGTGTGCCTCTGTTAATTTTGTGTTATGGAAAGCGTAATCGCCGATTTTTGTAAGCTTACCAAGGGTAATGCTTGAAAGACCCATACAGCCTGCAAATGCGAAGTCGCCAACCTCTGTTACAGAGTTAATTGTTACGCTTGAAAGTCCCATATTGCCTGAGAATGCGCCTTGTGCAATCTTAGTAATCTTGCTATCCTCAATTACTAAGCTACCCTTAATACCAGGGGCAACGTAGAGAATTTCTGTTCCATCATTATTTAATATATAAGGCTTGCCTGATACAGGGAAGAATGTGGCGTTGCCATCAGCTACTGTAAACTCAGTAACCTTAGCTCCACGGAATGCATATTCCCCAATTTGAGCTACGTCCTTGCCAAGAGTTACGCTTGCAAGTGAATTACAACCATCAAACGTACCTGCCGGAATTACGCTTGCATTGATTGAAATTGATTTAAGAGCTTTACAATCTGCAAATGCGCACATGCCAAGCTGTACCTTGTCAGCCTTGAAGGTTACGCTTTCGAGCTTTCTAGCTCCGTAGAATGCGTATGCGCCGATTGACTGTGTCTTTTCAGAAAGAACAACTGATGTAAATTCGTTTGTTCCGCCTGCTTTTGTTGTCCAGCCAGCTTCGCCTGTGTCCTTATTTTCGTAATAGTATGTGATTGCGCCTGAGCCAAATGCATAGTTACCGATAGCCGCAGCGTTATCAAGCTTGATTTCGCCTTGTAGGTTACAGCCGTAGAATGCGTATTGGTTAATGAACTTAACGTTTTCAATGCCGTTTACCTTTGTAAGCTTTGTACAGCCGTAGAACGCGCCTTGGTCAATCATCTTGATTGTTGATGGAAGTGTTACCTCCTCAAGCGCTGTTAAGTTAGCAAACGCGTACGCGCCGATTGATTCAACGCCCTCCGGAATTGTTACTGACTTGATTGTATCGTCGCCGATAAACCACATCTTATATGTTTCGTTGGAGTCTGGGTCGATTTCCCATTCCTGCTTTGGAACGTATTGGTAATTTGAGAATGCAAATTGACCGATTTGTGTTACTGAAAGACTTTCAGGAATAATTACAACGCCACCGTTACCAAAGTAGTTTGTAAGCATTGGACCTGAGTTCTTGTATGGGTCCTTAACTGTGATTGAAATAGCTTTTGAGTAAACTGTGCTCTTACCGTCCATAAATACCTTTACGGTAATTGTTGCATAGCCCTCCTCATTTGCGGTAATCTTGCCGTTTTCATCAACGGAAGCAATCTTATCGTTACTTGTTGTGAACTGTACCTCTGTGTTATTTGGGAAGAACGCGTCAAGAACGTAGCGAAGCGTTACTGCCTCGGATGGATACATGGAAAGTCTGTAATTTTCTCCTGTAAACTTCATTTCATCTCCCGTTACACCGATTTCTCTTTCATCGGAGCTTAGGAAGTAGTATGCTCTATCTACTAGGTATCCTGTTAGATAGAACTGGTCAACAACAGGCTTTGAATATTTCTTGAAGCCCTCATCTCCCTCTTTAAGAACGCGGAGAGTGAAGCTTGCGGTCTTTGTGGTGTTGGTTTCAGGGTCTCTGTATGTTGCCATAATTCTTGACGAGCCTGAGCCTACTGCAATTACCTTATTGTTTACAATTCTTGCAACGTTTGTGTTCATTGAGCGGAATTCAAGAAGCTGACCCCACTCTGTGTTTGGATATACTGTTGGATTTAAGTCGTAGGTTTGGTTAGGGCTTAAAACTACCTCTGTGATAGCGTTGCCGTCCTTATCCTTGCCTAAATCAAAGTAGAAGTCTGTATATTCGTCAGGTAAACCGATTTCATATGTAGCAAGGTTTAAAGCGTAGTCATAAACAGCAATGGTAAACGTGTTCTTGTTATATGAGCCGTTTTTAATCTTTTGGATATAGTCGGTTAACTCGTAGGTTACGTATGAAGTTGTATTAAATTCGGAATATACTGCCTTAATGTATTGGTCAAAGGCATTTAAAAGAAGTGAGCCTGTGCCGTCGTCGCCAACGTAGCCAACCTGCATACCCATTGTGTAGTGGTTATCGTAGATTGCAACCTTAGCGAATAATCTTGTTTCCTTGTTTGCCTTATCGTATTCTGTGTAGAACTGAACGTCCTCAACGATTGGAGCCTCAAAGTCAGTTACAAGTGGGAATGTGAATGTGTTATTAGCGTTTGTTTCGCTACCATCGTTTTCGTAATCAAGGTAGGATTTTAACGTTACTGTATATTTAGTGTTGTTCTTAAGGTTTTGCTCCATAGCGTCAAAGCCGATATCAACGTTTGCAGGATAGATTGCTTGACCGTTACTGTATGATTTACGAACGTCATAGTCAACTGTTTCAAATACAACCTCGCCTGTTGCATCATCAGTAATTGTAACCTCAATTCTAGCGCAGTTTCTGAGTAAGCCTGCCCAAACGTATTCAAGGCTATTTACCGCACCTTGTTGGTTAGAAATTGCAATATACTTTCTGTCTGCCGCGATTGGCTTTTCCGTTGGGTCCTGTTCAAAGTAGAATGAACCCATGAAGTTTACGTAGTCGCCCTCAATTGAGCCGATTGGGCGTGTAGCGTATGCATCTGGAAGCGTCTTATCCTCAATGTCAATAGCGTCATCAAGCTCGTCCTTGTTTGTAGCGTAGTAGTCAAGGTCAAAGATTGGAGCCTTAGACCAGTCGCCATAGAATGCAAGGTATGGGAAGCCTAAGTCAATTTCAGTTCCGCTAACTGCATTAAGACGGATAAAGCCCTCAACGTACATACCGTTTTTAAATGACTCGTCAAGATACTTCTTGTCCTCGTCGCCAAGGGTAATTGTCATTTTAATATTAGCAGTTTTGCCTGCTTCAACTGTGATTTTATCGCCCTGTTGGATACCGCCCTCAACCTTATTGATTGTTACGGTTGCGCCATTTAGCTTGTATGCTGTTTCTGTTACTGTTGTTTCGCCGTGGGATGTTTTTGTATCGCTAACACCCTCAGTTAAAACATAATATTCAATATCGTATGTAAGGGACTTATCGCCAAAGTTCATTACTGAGAAGTTAAGCTCGTAAACGCCTGTCTTTTGTGGGTCATCGTAAAGCTCAATTTTGGTTTTGTCCATTGCATTGCCGTTTTTATCGTATGTGATAATATAAGCGTCTGTTTCTGTTGCGCTAACTAGGTTAGCAAGACCTGCACCCTGCTTTCTTACAGAGTATGGAAGTCCGTTTTTGTTATTTACAACATCAGCAGTTGACATAAGGAGACAGTATGTTAATGCTGTTACCTTCTTATTGTCAATTTCGCCGTCTGTGGTTACTAAGTGTGAAAGCTCAGTTACAATGTATTGGCGCATTAAAAGTGATACGCCGGACATGTTTGGAGTAGCCATTGATGTACCGGAAATTCTGTCATAGTCCTGACCAGGAACTGCTGAAAGAATTGAACCGCCGTGAGCAGTTAATTCAGGCTTAATTCCAAGTGATGGAGTTGGACCCCATGAGGAGAAGTCGGACATAAATGGACCTGAAGTTTGGCTTCTTGCAATCTTAATTTTGCCTGTTTTAGCAGCCGCTAATACCTCGCCGTCTGCTTGGCTGATTGAAATTGCGCCAAGAGTAGCGTCGCCTACGTTCATTTTGATATCACCTGATACGTTGTTGTAAATGATGATACCAAGAGCGCCCATTTGCTGAGCAACGTCTGCTTTTTCTTCAAACGTTGATGAGCCACGGCGTACTAATACGATTTTGCCCTTAACGTCAATACCTGTATAGTCGGCGTTTCTACCAACACCAGGGATTGTTACAAATTCAATTTCTGCTTCCTTTTGACCGTCCTTTAGAATATCGTCAAGGAATACCTTTTCCTCACTTACTCTGTCAGATGACTCTGTGAAGTAAATAATTCTGTCGCCGAAGAGAAGGTATGGAGTCTTAACACCGCTGATTGAAGCGATTGAGATAGCACCCTCGTATGTGGAAGGAGAGCCAACGGTTGCGCTGTCAGGGTTAGAGGTAAGACCTAAGTTACCGTTCTTTTCAGAGCCGAATGTTGAGTTATAGCTATTTGAAGCGGCAACTACCATTGAAATGCCTGCTTCCTTAATTCTGCCGTAAATATCGTTGATGTTGTCCTTGTCGGCTGGACGGCTAAATCCGCAGTCTGTACCAAGGGACATATTGATTACGTCAACACCAAGAGCTACGCAGTCCTCAAGAGCCGCTAAAATCCATGCGCTTCTTGCGCTTGATTCAACGTCTGAGAATGTTTTCATGATTACAAGCTGAGCGTTTGGCGCAACGCCTGTAATTGTATCGTCCTTACCTGCAATGATACCTGCAACGTGTGTACCGTGGTCAGTATTGATTGGGAATACCTCACTGTCGCCGTCTGCATAGTCAAAGCCGAAAGGAACCTTATTGTTGATAAATACGTCGTTTGCAGTAAGTCCTGCTTGCATTTTCTCTGCATAGAAGTCCTTATTTGCAAGGAGATTTACGATGTCCTGGTATTTAAGACCAAGCTTGCTTTCATCCTTAACGCCGAAGTTAGCAAGAGAGAATGCAGTATGTGTGTAGTCAAGACCTGTATCAAGAACTGCAACAACCATTCCAGTACCGTCATACTTATAGCTTGAGCTATCAAAGATACCTGTTTCGTAAACGTTTACCTTGTTTTCAACAAGCTCCGTTTTAGCAGGGTTGTAAACCTCGCCAACGATTGTTGTGGCATAGCCATCAAGGGAAAGCGCTGTATCCTTAAAGCTCTTAGCTTCAATGAGGATTTCAAATCCGCTTAAAATTGTATCGTATGATGCACCTGTCTTGTAGTCAATACTCTTATCGTCAAGAATCTTTTTAAGAGCTTCGTTTTCCTTAGCGATTTTTTCCTTTACAGGAGTAGCCTCGTCGCTTGACATGTATTCGCTAAAGGATTTCTTTGAGCCTGATGATTTGTATGCGTCGTATAAGCATTCAGCCTCGCTCTTTACGATAACGGAAATAACGTCGTTATCCTTTACGTTTGACGGAAGCTTCGTAATCTTTGTTCCGTCATAGTACTTTTCCGTATTCACCTTAATAGCATTATTAAGCTGAATAAACGGCGATTTGGTGTAGTCTGTTTCAGCAGCTGCGCCTGTGCTTACTAGGTAAATAAGCCCCAGAGCTAAAGCCACAAACAATACACAAACCAGAATTTTTGGTAATGTCTTACTTTTAAACATTTGTACCCGACCTTTCTTTTTTATATAAGATAAATTATTAAGTATATATAATATTGTTGCACATACGCACTCTATTCTACCATATTATAAGGGAATTTTCAAGTATTTTATTTTGCTAAACTGCTAAAACGGAGTAAAATAGTCTAATAAAGTTACTTTATTTTATTAAAAGTAAAAAGTCTATAAAGTCAAGCGCCATCTATATTTGTAAGACTTTTTTGTTTTTAAATTCAACAATTTTTTTGACAAAAAGTTCATAAAAAATTTATTTTTAAACGAGACACATTTGTACGCGCATTAAAGACACATAAAAGGATGTGTTTTTAATATAGCAAATGAGTTCATTAGGGGATAAAGACGACTATGTCGCAGGGATTTTAGAAGAAAAATTGTTTACTAACCACCCTGTGAGCAAAGCGAACCCCTGTCCCCTAATACATCTGCTTCGCAGAGCGATATAACCGAATAAATTCGGTAGCGATATGCTTTCGCTAAGTGAAAGCGCGATATTCCGCCAAAGGCGGAGCGATATGCACCTTCGGTGCGTGCTGACCACTGACCACTGACCACTGACCACTGACCACTATTTTCCTTTCTTTTCTCACACTTGACACGATAACGCTTTTATGTTATCATATAGTGTGAGAAAAAACCGAAAGGAAAATTATATGACTAACGAAAAATTAAGAAAGCTTCACCTTATATATGGTATTGCGCTTTCCGTGATTATCATAATTACAGGCATATGCTTTATTGTGTCCTGTATTGATATTTACAGAAGCGGTGCGCGACCATTTACCTACGAAAGCATAAGCGCACACTTTATATCAATTATCGTGCCTGTGGTTTTATGTATCGTTGGTATTATCGGAGGCATGGTGCTATCGTTTTTCCCTCTTGAAAAACCAAAAATCAAGGGAATTATAGACACAGGTATCACTTTAAAGAAAATGTCCGCTAAAATTGACCTATCAAAATGCGACGCTGAAGCGCAATCAAAAATCACAAAAGAAAGAAAAATCAGACTGTATTCAAACGTATTTTGTATTGATGCAATCGTTGTTTCCTTGGCAATTTCACTTATTTACACATTGAACAAGAACAACTTCCCTGCAAACGATATAAACGGCGAAATGGTAAGCGCAATGCTCTTTGTTATTCCATGTGCTATTGTGAGCTTAGCCGCAATCTATGCTACAATGTTAATCTGCACATCTAGCTATGCAAGAGAATTAGAGGTTGTAAAAGCATCATTCAAGAATGCAAAAAAAGAAATAAACGGTCAGCAGGCTACAAAAGAGCCTAACTCACAAAATGAAAAAATCCTGCTTGGCGCAAGACTTACAATTTTTGTTTTAGCAGTAGCATTTATAGTTATCGGTATATTTAACGGCGGTATGGCTGACGTGCTTCAAAAGGCAATCAACATTTGCACCGAATGTATCGGCTTAGGATAAGGAGGTATTTATGTCAGAAAATAAAGAAAATTTAACTGAAAACGATGTAATTTCCTCTGAAAATAACGAAATTATCGACACATCTATGGGCGAAAATGGAAAAACAGATAAAAAGCCAAACAAATTTATTGCTTGGTTAAAAAAGATTAAGCCATCAAAAAGAAAGATAATTCAGCTTTATTCTGCGCTACTTTTCAATGCAAACTTAAAGGGATTTAAGACAGGCGTTATATATCAAGGCGGCGTTAAAAACGCATGCTGTCCGGGTATTAACTGCTATTCCTGTCCGGGCGCTAACACAGCGTGTCCTTTAGGCTCGTTACAAAACGCCATGACAAGCACCGATAAATCTACAATTTTCTACATTTTAGGTATTATTCTTTTATACGGTCTTTTAGCAGGCAGATGGATTTGCGGTTGGCTTTGTCCTTTCGGTCTTATCCAAGAGCTTTTATACAAGATTAAAACACCGAAGGTAAAAAAATCAAAAATTACACGCGCACTATCCTACTTTAAATACGTAGTTTTAGTGTTCTTTGTGTTCATTATTCCTATTTTATACTCACTCCGTAACACTCCTGTCCCTGCTTTCTGTAAGTACATATGTCCAGCAGGTACACTTGAGGGTGCGATGGGACTTCTTTCCAACAAGGTAAACGAAAGCAGCCTTCGTATGCTAGGCACTATCTTTACGTGGAAATTCCTACTTATGGTATCAATTATAGTGGGATGTGTGTTTATATTTAGACTATTTTGCCGTTTCCTTTGTCCTCTTGGACTTCTCTACGGCTTCTTTAACAAAATTTCAATTTTCGGTATCAAATTAGATAAGCCAAAGTGTGTTGACTGTGGCAAATGTATCTCAAAATGTAAAATGGATATTAAGCACGTAGGCGACGTTGAGTGTATTTCCTGCGGCGAATGTATCGACGTTTGTCCTACCAAGGCGATTTCCTTTAAAAACGGCGGATTTTCGTTATTGGATAACGAAATTAGCAGCCAAAACAATCCTTCCACCGCAAATGCGGTACCCCTCCCTTTACACAAGGGAGGCTGTGAAATTAGCGACACATCTAAGGGCAAAAAGCAAAAAATGCCACTTGAAAAGAAGCGCAAGATATTTAAAACAGTTCTTTACTCTGTAATGGCTGTGCTTCTTATCGGCTCGCTTATTTACTTTAATTTTATTCACAAAAATCCTGAAATTCCTGTGGGCAGTGAGGTTGGCGATAAGTGCTACGGAATGGATATTCCGCTTTATGACGAAAATGGGCTTACAGAAAACACATTTAACGTTGCAAACAATAATGGCAAGATTACAATTATCAACTTCTGGGGTACTTGGTGCGGTCCTTGTGTTGCAGAATTGCCTCACTTTGACCAAATTGCCAGCGAATATGCAGATAGCGTAACAGTTTTAGCGGTGCATTCTAACCGTCTAAGCGCAACTGCCACAGCTTATATCAATCAAAATTATCCTAATTCAAATATCGTTTTCGGCAAGGACTTCCCTAACGAAAGCGGAAAAATGGTTGACCCCGAGGTTTACTACACACTCCTTGGCGGCGCAAATAACTCCTATCCAATGACTGTAATCGTTGACCAAAACGGCATAATCGCCGCTCACTATATCGGCTCTATTACTCATGAGGAATTAGTTGCAGATATTGAAAAATTACTTAAGTAATTTTTAGCTGTTAGCCATTAGCACTTAGCTGTCAGCAAGGTTAGTTAATCAATTTAATAATAAAAAAGCGATATTATCGGTAAAGTGTACCGGTTGATACCGCTTTTTTTGTTTTATAATGTTTTTAAGGTTCGCTACGCGAACAGCCGTCAGCGGTTAGCGGTTAGCGAGATTAGTTAAATGATTATAAAGGAGAATTTATGGAACAACAAGGCTGGGTAAAATTTTATAGGGAATGGATGAGTAACATAGCAATAACTAAGGACAACGATCATTTAGCAGTATGGATATATCTGCTAACCAACACCACGTACACAGAAAAGGAAGACTATTTCAACGCTAAAAAAATCACGTTAAAAGCAGGTCAATTATTGTGTATGCAAAAGGACATCTGTAATAATTTAAAATTAGAGCCGACAAAACTACGAAGAATTTTAAAGTTATTCAAAAGTGCCGAACTAATTGACTATCAAACAGACAACCACAAAACCTTGATAACACTGGTAGTTTGGGACTTTTCACAATCCTCTTTTGCCGAACAAAATGCCGATCTAATGCCGAACCAATGCCGATCTAACCAAGAAACAGAAAACGAAAAAGAGAAAAGAAGCAAAAGAGAAAAAGATAAAGAAAAAGAAAAAAACAAGAATGAAAAGAATGAAAGAATATATATCCCCCCTTATATCCCCCCATTAGGGGAAATGGACGGAAACGCTCCTTTTTCCCCTTTGGAAAAAGACCTTGATAGGTGGCTTGAAGAAGATGACGGTATCGACGATTGGGACAAGATGTCAATTTATTACAAAAATCAACATAACCGTCAGCAGTTAGCAGGTAGCAGTCAGCAGGATAGCCATACGGAAGATAACGAGGCTGACAGCTTTGCACTTACCAATCCTATTCAGCAAGAAAAGGAAGAAAGGAGCAACCCTCAACCCCAAACCCCTTCTCCCTTCGCCGAAAGCTCTCACGGACAGGGGACGGGGGCGTGTCCGCAGGACTTGTTTGAGGAGTTTTGGAAAGCATATCCTAAAAAGGTTGGCAAGGGATACGCTTTTGATTGCTTTAAAAAGATAAGAGTATCGCGTTCTCTTCTTGATACCATGCTT
>JAZQWM010000061.1:0-5659 GCA_045632345.1 Eubacteriales bacterium
TAAAAGCGGCTGATTTCACGCAACACTTCCGCAGACGACGCTACCGTAGGATCTCCCAAAGCTGAGAGTATTGTCTTGCGTGGATATTTGCGCAGGAATACTGACACTTCGTCCATGTTTGCCTTTAAGTCAAGAAGTACGTCCGAGCGAAGCTTTGCAAACCGTTTGAGATTGTATATTTCGTCCATAAGTCACCGCCTTTCATTTGTAAGATTTCGCCGCGCGACCAAAGAAGCATAAATCTTCTGTCGCAGGTTTTGTTTGGTATGTAAGCTCATGTCGCCTTAAAGTCGATAAAGCATATGCACCTAAAGCCATTGTATAAGCTCGGTCATCGTGCATTTTGTTTCGCTTTTCTCTTTCAAGTTCATATTGAACGCCACCGTTTGGTGTATCATATCTACACATATACGATAACTCTGATTTAGCAAGTTCAATATTAATAAGAGCCATTTTCTCGTCTTTGCTCAATTCGTGAGTTTCAATCTCTCCATCTTTGTTTATGAAACTAAGTTGGTCTTTGCCATCATAGTCTGTGAATTTAATGAGATTGAGCATACACATTTCTTGTACCGCACCGTACAACAGTTTCTTATATGGTTGTGGGTCAATCATGTGAACTATAGGCATAGCCAAAGGATATTTCTTTCTTGCAGTCTCATATTGTTTATGAACTGGGTCAATAATTCCTCGGTGTTTCACACCTTTTTCATCTACCCAATCGTCCATTAACTGGTCAAACATAGACATAGCTTGACCACCTGCGCCCGCATCCACATAGAATTGTATGTTTTCCCATTCTGGTGCGTTGTCACCATTATAGCGAATCATTTGTTTCTGAATAATCTTCAATTGTTCATTCATAGATAACGGCGTTTTATTACGACTCTCCGTATCAACCATACAGATAACATTTTCAAGGCGTAGATAATAACCAATATTCTCATCTTCAATCAGTTGGAAGATGGATAAGATTGAATTATCAAAGCAACGGGCACTATCGTAACAGAAGATAAATTTCTTTTTGCTCGTATCATTACAAAGCAAAGGCACTCTTGTCTCACTGTTATGAATTAAGGTTTCGAGTTTAACAACTGCGTTTTCGCCACTACCTTTACGGAAGTGATTAAACAATTCTCTCTCAGCAAGTTCGGGATTGTCCTCAATAGCCTTATCAATTTGTGCCTGTGTTAAATGAGACTTTATAGGCTTGCCATTGACAGAAGAATGATTCGTTATTGCATCAGCCGCAAGGTCAGCAACGAAATAATTAGGGTCGCCCATAATTTGTTTCATGCTGAATTTCTTAAAGATTTGAAAATAATGGCTTTCACAATCACTCGCACTTGAAGTATAAAGCAATTGTAAAGGAATTTGTCTCGGCTCAATATGTCTATGTTCATCTACACCAAGTCCGAAGCTTGTATCAACATTTATAAACGATTCCAATATTGCATATTGTTCTTCTGACATCCACGCCGACTCATCAAAATGGACTGATCCACGTTTACCCCTCGCGGTAGTCATATTACTCGACAGAGTTAATAATTCGCTATTATTAAACAACCTAAATGTATGACCTTTTGGGTCGTGTATAAAACCAGTTTCATTATTTGGAGTCCTATATAATTCTTCTGCGAAAATATCAGTCAGACTCTTGAATGATGGTATGCGGTTTAATGCAATGTCCTCAATTTTTTTAAAAACTTCAATGCTTTGAGCCAACGAGTTTGAAGCAACATATTGTTTCCAATTTGGAACGAGAAGCATCTTACACATATGTAACAGGCTTGCTTCAACCGTTTTGCCCGCACCGCGACAGCAGAGTAATAAACAGAATGGACGATACCAACAATTCATAAAAATCCATTTTTGAAAATCCATTAGCTCTGCTCCAAGCCCCCAACTCAGAAACCAAATTGGGTTCTGTCTGCCGTATTGAACTATCTTCTCCCATTGGGCATATTCTTCAAGTTTCTTTTGACTAAACTCTTTATCTGTAAGGCGTGTCATAATTTCCATATATCACACCTCACCTCTTTTTCTTGGCTTCTAAATCCATTATTTTATTTTTAAGAATACGATTTTCTTCTTCAAGTTCTTTATTCTTTTTATCATAGTCAACAATCATCTCTCGTTGTTCTTTCACCATTTCGGTATAATCATTCACATCAAATGTCAACTCGTCCATGATTGCTTTGTTACTTATGTTTGCAATTTGTTGCATGGCATCACAAGTCTCAATATCAAACGCATTAACATATATACTCTCAAAACCATTATCTGAAATTTCTTTCATTTTAGCTGATAGCGTGTTCATTCCTCGTTTTGAATTTTGATTATATGCCGATGATATGTTGTTGTCCTGCGCTATCTTAGCAATAGCATCAAGCAATTGCTTTTTAGTAGTAGACAGACCTTTTATGCGACCCTCGTCAGGATTAGCACTAAGTAACTCGGCATTTATAAACTCGTCAAGTTTGCGGCATTGCAACTGAGACTGTGTAATTTGAATAACGCTTTGAATTTTGTGACCATCTTCAGACACGCCTTGACTATCACAATAACCCGCGAGTATATTAAAACAATACTTGCGGTCAATATCTGTCATACCACAATTATCAAATGGGTCATAGCCACAAACGCTAATGCAATAATTCATATTCTGTTTGTCTGCTCGTGACCATTTCGCTTCTCGTTCTTCTTTGGCTTCATCTTCGGTCTTTCCGAGTTCTCCATTGACCATAGATACCTCGAATCCTTTATACTGAAACTGTCCCAAATTCATCTGTCTAAGATATAAGCCAACATTGAAGAAGTTATTATTCTGCACAATGCTGTCATACATTTCTCTGTAAACAGGAACATCAAGATAGTGGCAACATATCTTCAATGCAGTAAACTCATCAAAGCGATTTTTAAATTCGTCAAATAGTTTCTGAATACAATCTTTGCAGAATAAAACCTTGTGATCTGTTATATTCCAAACCTTAGACCATTTAGACGAAAAGAAATTACTTTCGACTTTTTCTTCACCACAGCATTGACACACATAGCGTGGCGTTTCTTTTTTTGTGTTTAGCTTTGCAGCTTTGCGTGGCACGTTGCCACCTCCTTTAACTCAATAATACCTTCAAGGCGTTTTCATTTAATTGAACTGATAGATGATGTTCAGCGAAATAATCATCATAAACACCATTTCTTACGCCTATAATAAAAGATTTGAAATCATCTTTTGTGGAATTAAAATATCCATAATTATCATGAAACAATTTATGCACATCTTTATTTAACCCAACACCTAAACCATATTGTAGATGTAACTCTTTTAACAGACTACGAATACTATTTTCTTCCTCAATAGAATAGTCAGCGATGCTTTTTCTATAATCAAGATTTAACACATCAAAAACTTCGTTGACTATATCTCTGAAAGGAGTCAAGTGATGAACATTGTCTAAATGTTCCCCACTTACAATACATTTAAAATCCGACAACTTGCCAGACTCAACAAACCAGTCTCTTGTATCGCTCCTCAACTCTTGATATAAAGAAGTTGCCCCACCTTTCCAGTTTGGGTTATCTTCTCCGCATAAAGGATTAGCATGGCGAGGATTGTCATCACCCCTCCATTTACCGATAGCTCGTTTTGCATCGCTTAATCTTTGCCTTGATTCATCAGACCACTTTAGTCCTTTTGTGGGTGCTCCGAATTTTTCACATCTCTCTTTGGCTTTGACAGACAATTTGTGTTTTGCTTCATCTGTTAAAGCTCGCCCTGTATTAAATGCACGACTGGCTTCGGCTCTAATAATATTTGCTTTAGATTTAGCTTTGTCATTTTTAACAATCCCATATTTAGCACCAGCACATTCAATTGCACGAATTGTTCTATTAGGAAAGAATTTCTCTTGAAGTTCTTTACCAGTAAAACTGGCATAATTTTCTTTTAGTAAAGAAATATCCTCGTCAGACCAATCGGCACACCAATTATCATCGTGTGTTTTAAATGGTTTGCCACAACATTCCCTACACACATATCTTAACCCGCCTTCACAGGTTTTATCTCTGTTGAAATAAACAACATCAAGCGGCAACTCTCTAAGGCATTTATTGCAAAACCTATATCCTTCTTTGGGCACACTATTGACATACTGTATTACTTGGTCGGTTAATCCATTTATACGAATAAGATTAGCACATTTTACGCAATACAAAGGTTTATTTAAGTCGTGATACTTTACAAGATTTTTATATTCTATAGTTTGAGGTTTATGACATAAATCACACTCATATTTAATTTTTTCTCTACAAGTGGGATGCACATTCTCTATTGGAACAATTATTTCATCGCCTTTATGACAAGAATATCCCAACGCCTTATAATACAGAGATGTTTTGTCTGCCACTTTAACTTTTAATTCTTTAGTAATCAACATTTTTCTTTCTCCTTTCTCTCTCCCATGTTTTTACAACAAGCGAGGGTGACGGGAGAAAGAAACGCCACCCTCATATACGGGTAGCTACTCCCATATATTCTGTTGTTTTGGTGCAGTCTCCGCCTAACACAGCCTTGACCACATAAGAGCCGACCTTAGTCAGCCCTAATCTCGTCTAAAAATTCCATAAATGTCACACTTGGTATTAAACTGCACTGTTGTCTCATTATAGGCAGAAATACCCGTGTGATTTCCTCGTCGCTCACACCTGCCGTAATCTCATCTGCCAATTTCCAATACTCTTTGCAAGCCGCCAGATAATCGTCCTTGTTCTCAGGTGTATCGTCCAGTACAATGTTGTAATACTCATAAGCAACCACGAGGTTCTGAAGCGTTCTATGTACAACTTTTTCACCGCCAAGTCCACGTTTCTTGCAATCTCTCAGATACTCAGTCACCGCCTTGACAAACCACCATTTATTTTTATACAGACTTTCGTGCGTCACCGACTTCTGATTGTCACGCCACATATATCCACAAAACGGTATATATGCTACCTTGCCACCCATGTCTATGAGTAGCTGATGAAATTCTGTATCTTCACAAATTCGCAGATTTTCGTTGAAGAACAGATTGTTGTCAATCAAGAATTGTCGCCTATAGAATTTGTTATGACACCAAACAGGACTGCGTTCCATTTTTTTAATGGCAATTCCGTTGTCCTGCCGCATTTCACTTTCAAAAGCACCTGCGAGCATATCAGCTCCTTCAGCCTTAATGCGGTTGTACATGATTTCAAGAGTGAGGCTTGAAGTGTACTGGTCGTCACTATCTGCAAACGTGATGTAGGGGTTTTTAGCCTCTCTAATTCCAGTATTTCTCGCGCCGCCACACCCGAGATTTCGGGGGTTAGTCACATATTTAATATTCAAGTCGTCAAACTTAGCCAATATATCTGTATAATTTATGCCATCACAATCATTAACAATTACGATTTCTGTTTCGTCTATGATAGATTGCATGGCAATACTATACAGAGTTTGTTTCAGTGTGTCATGCCCTTTGTATAGCGGTATAATAACTGATATTTTGCCCATAAACGCAACTCCTTTAATTCAAATTTGGTGCACCGTCTAACATCATTGCAGTCAGACAACACAAAAGCCCTCTCAAAGAGGGCATAGGAGGAATATATGATTTGTAGATTTCTAATAAAATGT
>JAZQWM010000062.1:0-14797 GCA_045632345.1 Eubacteriales bacterium
AGTTGCAAGCATTTAATGCTGAAGCGCGTAAAGAAAATGCAATTGCTAATCTACAAAATCGTATAAAACGTCTTGCTGCTGAAGTTAATAAATATGCATCAACAAATCAGCGTGCGATTAATTCAATGAAGCAAATGTCAAACGGTAAGACATTTGCTGTTGAATGGTCAAGAATTTCAACTGAAATGGCAAAAGGCGCTGAACTTACTGATCGTGAACTTAAAAACCTCTCAGCGGATATAGCAGTTTTTAAAAAAGAAGCACAAGCTGCCGGTCTTGCTGGCGAGAGCGCATTTGGAAAGTTTTTAAATTCTTTTAAAACTATGTCAAGTTATATTACTGCTAATATGGTATTTAACTTTGTTAAGCGCCAAATACGTGATCTTGTAAATGAAGTTACCGAAGTTGATACTGCAATGACCGAATTGCGTAAAGTAACTGAGGCAACAAAGGACGAATTTGCGGAGTTTGCACGTTCTGCTGGTCAAACCGGACGTGAACTTGGTGCAAGTGTAAGTGATGTTATTAACGCGACTGCTGAATTTGCAAGACTTGGAGAATCCTTGCCTGATGCAGAAGAACTTGGAAGAGTTGCAACTCTTTACAAGAATGTTGGTGACGGAATAGATATAACAACTGCATCTGAAGATATTGTATCTACAATGAAAGCGTTTAAAATTGAAGCAAAAGATGCTATTACTATTGTAGACAAGCTAAATGAAGTGGGTAACAATTTTGCAATTAGTAGTGGTGGTATTGGTGAGGCTCTTAAACGTTCTGCTTCCGCATTAGCGGCGGCTAATAACGATTTAAGTGAGTCAATTGCACTTATCACCACGGCAAACACCATTGCTCAAGATCCAACTACTGTAGGTCAAGGTATTAAAACTGTATCATTAAGGCTTAGATCTACAAAAACAGAGATCGAGGAAATGGGTGAAGATGCAGAAGGTGCGGCTGAAAACATATCAAAGCTCAGAGACCAAATGCTCAGCCTTACTGGGGTGGACATTCAACTTGATAATAGCACATATAAGTCAACATATCAGATTTTACTTGAAATTTCAAAGGTATGGAGTAGGCTTGATGATTTGTCAAGAGCAAGTGTTCTGGAACAATTGTTTGGTAAAAGGCAAGCAAATATTGGTGCTGCAATTCTTGAAAATGGCGAGTTGCTTGAACAAGTTTACAAAAAATCTGAAGGATCAATGGGTTCTGCAATGCGAGAGCAAGAAGAATATGCTAAATCCATTCAGTACTCAATTGATACATTAAAGGCGGCTTATCAAGATTTCGCAGATACAGTTATTAATAGTAAATTCATAAAGAGTTTACTTGGAACTGCTCAATCGTTTTTAGAAGTATTAACTAAAATTATTGATAAATTTGGTGTTCTTCCAACTATAATAGCAAGTTTAAGTGCGCCTGCGATTTCGCAAATATTTAATAGCTTTAAGGAAATTAAGCAAATCGCCAATTATGATTTTGGAAAGCTTTATAAAATTTATGAAATCAATTTAAGTAATTTTAAAGGGTTCTCCGCACAGGAAATTCAGTCTTTACAAAAATATGTTGATTTGTTAAAAGATGGTGCTGTTTCAACAAAAGAGTTTAATACTATTTTTGCGGATTCGAGAAAAGAAGTTACAGATGCAGCCAAAGGTTTTGAAAAGTTAAATAAATCACTACATTATGGTGTGATTTCTCAAGAAGAATATGATCAGGCGACGCAAGATTTAGCATTATCTCAAAAAACAGCAACGGCAACATCAAAAGCACTATCGTTAGCTTTGAAAGCTATTGCTAGTGTGGCAATTATGGTAGCAATTAACCTTGCCATTAAAGGAATTAGTACATTAGTTGATAAGCTTGTTGTAACTAAAGAAGAACTGAATGAGATTCGTGAAGTTTCAATTGAAAACATACACGAATTATCAAAAAGTATAGATGATCTTGTTAGCAAAGAGGAAAAAGTTGCAAATTTGCTCAAGAGGTATCAGGAGATTGTTTCATCTACTGATGATTTAAGTAAAAGCAAAGATGAACTGCTTACAATTCAAAATAATATTGTAGAGCAATTTGGTGCCGAGAAAAATAGTCTCGATTTACTTAATGATTCTTATGATGTAGCGATTGAAAAAGTTAAAAAATTATCTGATGAGGAATACGCTCGTTGGAAGAGAAATAATGCTGCAAAAATATCAGAACTTAATGATATAAATTCTCTTGATGTCAAATTTACAGGCAAAGTGGTTGCGGGTGATGAAATAACCTCTTTGGATTTAGATGCTTCAAATCCTAATCGATATTCTTCTCGTTTAAACGAATTGTATGAAAGTTATTATGTTATAAAAGATGTTGATAAAGAAATAACTGAAATATCTAAAACGGTTAAGGGTATCGGCGTTGCTTATAGTGGCTGGTCAAAGGATAGTCTAAGTTTATCAGGTGATATAAGAGAAGCGTATGATCAGCTTGGCAATTTAATAGATGCAGTTGAGGCGTCGGGTTCGGGTGCAAGTGTTGAGGCTTTGTCACAACGTTATGAAGAATTAGGCAATGTCATTCAAGAGATTGATAATTTCATACAAAAGCAAACAGAACATGAGCTTGCATATAATAATATAGTATCAAATACATCTATTGATAATCTCAAACTAATATTAACTGCTATGGGTGATTTGCGTTCCAAGTGGTTTGACAATCTCAAAGATATGCAAGAAGAGTCTGAAAATACGGTTGGAAAAATATCCGACGCTCTTCAATCAATGGTTGATGGTGAAGCGCTATCAAGCAAAGATTTTTGGGGGTTAATGGAATTAGATACAAAACATATTCTGACTGATATTCAGATGGTGGGCGATAAATTTGTTCTCAATCAGGAGCAGCTTATTGCTCTTAAAGACCAATATATTGATAAACAAGTTGAATCAATCGAATTGCAAAATGAAGAGATAGAAAAGCAGAAAGAGCAATTGATAAATGCTATTGCTCAGGCAAAAGCCGAGTTAGCTATTTTGGGTGCAAAGGGATTAGCTAAAGAAGCTTCTGATGCGCAGAAATTCATACAACAAGCTGAAAGAGCGCTTTTGGAACTTGAAAATCAGCAAAGGCGTAATAATGCGCTGATTGACCAGACAAATTCTAAGCTTGGAGATACGGCTAATTATATAAACAAGTTGAAAAAAGAACTTGATCAACTTAATAATGATCTTGACGATTATGTGAGTGCTTTTGAATATAGAATTGACAGAAATATTAATGGATTGCAGGCAGAACTTGATGTTCTTAATGAGCAGAAGGATGTAATGCAAGAAGAGCTTGATGTTCTATATGAGCAAAGAGATGCCATACAAGAAACCATTGATAATTATAAAACAGTTGCAGATCTTGTTCAGGATGTTGTTGAAAAGCGCAAGGAAGAACTTGAGGCTGAAAAGAAGGCAATTGAGGACACATATAATGAGCGCATAAACAAACTTAAAGAAGAAACTGAACAGCGTGAAGATGCGTTTGAATATGCTCAAAAGCTTGCAAATCTTGAAAACGCTAAGAATAACAAAAGACGTGTTTATGACGAAGCCCGCGGTTGGCGTTATGAGTCTGTAAAGGAAGATGTTGTCAAAGCTGAAAATGATTTGGCGAAGTTTGAAAACGAGAGAGAAATTAAGTCTCTTGAAAAGGAACGCGATGAACTTACCAAAACTATTGATGAACAAATCAAAGAGCAAACTGAGTATGCCAAATTCTACAAAGATACTATTGACGAAATAATTATTAAGGAAAAAGAACTTCTTGCGGAGCAAATATTGGGTTCTAATTGGCGTGAAGAAATTGCAAATCTTGATATGACAACAGCCGAGAAGTTCAGAACTGAATACAACAGCCATAATACAGCATTACAAAATATTACTCGTACAGAGATTAAGCTTAAAGAAGCGGCAATTAAGGCAAAAGATGCTGAGATCAAGTCCAAGGAAGAGCAAATAAAAGCATGGCAGAAATATAAAACTGATGTGCAAAATGCAGTTAAGGAAGTTAAAACGGCACAAGAAGGCTATATGACTGTTGTTCAGCAACTTGATAGAGATGAACCTTTGTCATTGGATAATCGTGGAACAGCATTTGAGACTTTTAGAAATAGAGTTGTAAATGCTATAGGTACAATTACTTCAAAGCAAGCGGAAATAGATAATCTGACATCTTCATTAGATGGACTTGGCGGAGATTACGGTTTCAATTTTCAATTTGAAGGGCTAGATAGTTTAGAAAAGGCGACCTATTTAGCAGAAAGACTTGCGATTGCAACTTCAATAGCAAATAAATCAATAAGTGCAGGAGACATAGCAAATTTTATTAATCGAAATATGTCTAATATGAGTTCTGAAGATATAGAATATTATCAGAGGCTTTGGGCGAGATTGTCAACTGGGAACTTTGCGAGTGGTGGTGTCGTGGATTATACTGGCATGGCTATGGTTCATGGAACAAAACAAAGGTCGGAAACTATGTTTAACGCCAATGATTCAGCTAAACTTTACGATATGGTACATAACACTCCTAGTCTCATAGCAGATATGCTTACACAGGCTAATAAACTTGCAGGCTTCAAAATTGCAAGAAATGAAAATACTAACAATAATTCTATAAATGTTAATATTGGCGCGATTTACGCAAACAATCCGACAGAACTTACACAAGGTCTTGACAAGACGCTTGACCGTTATTTCAAAACCAAGCTCACGCAGAGCTACACAAGCAGACAATAATATACAGCCCCTTGCTTCGGTGAGGGGCTTCATTATGAAAGGAGGGATAACGTGTTACAATATCCCATAAATGTTTATCCCGATAAAGTGGCTTTTGATTCCGCTAAGAATACTTATGACCGCAATCTGCATTTCACATTTAAGGGAGATCAGCTTACTTGTGTTTTTTATAAAATTTACAATTATGATACCCAAGAGATTGTAAGGTATGGTAAATTCCATAATCCCACATTTACACCGTTAGCATATAATAATGAGACATTTAATTCAAATAATAATTTTCTTGCAAATCTTTCTAAGGGCAAATATATACTTCAAATGATGTTTACAGAAACAAGAACTGATGTGGACAACACAGGTTTTCTCAGCGCATTTGATCGGTATGTGTCGCGCGGCAAAACTACATTAGCTCATACTAGGCATACTGATACTATCCGTGTAGAGGATAGAATAAATGTAATATATCCGTGGAATAAAAACGGAAATGTTTTTTCTCATACAGAGGAAAATATACAAATATTAGATGTCAACGTAACAGTTAGAACAACGGATATGCTTATGGAGATGGGCGGAGAGAGAGTAAGAATAGATAGTTATAACTATGAAACTGGTGAAATAGAATTATTGGATTGGTTTGAAAATAATTATCCGTCGGGGACTCCATACAGACTTTATTCTAATTTTCTTGTTACTGAGCAATATTATTTTGAAATTGCAGTAGAACCAGTAATTCAGAAAAAATTACGCGACGAAGGATTGATAGCGGAACTTGAAGCTCAAATAGCGCAAATTGAAGATGAAATAGAAGAAAAGGGAATAGATACGAGTATAACCGTTTATGGTAATATAGATATGGACAACAGAGAGATTTTGTGGTGGACAGCAGAAAATCTTGAATTATACGCTAACGAAATTGAATCTTGGAATCTTAATGTTAACGAATTAGCTGGCACTCCATCAACTGTAATTGGAATGTCAAGTGAGTTTGATAATGTTGAAGTTGCATTTTCACCTCTATTGCAAACTATTGATGGAGCAGTTTTGCTATCGGCAGATGTTGTTAATACTTACATATATGATTTGATTGATGCCGCTGGAGAAAGTTGGACAACTGAGCAATTGTTGACACTCGATGAGATTGGTATTGAATACGATGGAGTATTAATACAAAATTTGATTGCAGATGCTGGAGAAACTGCGATTGCAACTGGTGAGGCATTGCATTATGTAGGTGCATATGGGGCTTTGTCAATGACGGAAGATGAATTACGCGAGGCTTTAAATCATACTGAATGGGTTTCATGGAATTCGCATGGTGGTACTTTTGCAGGATATTTTTGGCAAAGCGGATCTGCTTTGATTCAGGATGGGGCAGGTCTAAAGTATTTTAGTGTTAAATTGGACAAGGTTCAGGGTTCACTCTCGTGGAATGTTGCAAATTCTGGCAAAATCTATTCGCAAGATGTAGAATGGAAATTTACCGATGATTATGATGTTGCATCACTTCAAGGCGGAAATTACTCTTCTCACGAATATAGGTTAACAGTTGACTATGTGCTGCAAAATGGTATGACATTCACTAAGGAATACTCAACTATTCAGCCATCTCGTTTAAACACAAGAAGTGTTGCTGATGTTCATTTCGAGTATCAAAATGTTAATACAGTTTTGGTTAAATGGACTGAACCAGAGCCTCATATGGATTTGAGCTATAGAGTTTATCGTATAAATGCAGAAGGATTGTATAACCCTAATGAAAGACAAGACAAACTCCATCAATCTTTCGCCAACAACCCTAAAAAAGTGCTTGTTGCGGATATTCCTAGAAATAATGGATTTAATGATTATACAATCGGCTCACATAAACGTGTTCAATATATAGTTGTTCCTTATGAATTTGCAAATAACGCAATGAATGTATATACGGCAACTATTTCACCTGTTGCTGAAACTAATTTCTTTGGTTACACTATTATGTCTATCAAGGATAGTGGCAAAAATGCTGATGGGTTGCCTGTATATTTTAAGGGTGATATCTGGAAATTTATGGCAGATATACAAAACACTGAAAATGTACAAAATTTAAATAACGTTCTTCATGTTGGATATGGTAAATATGCGACTTCAACTTC
Organism: Eubacteriales bacterium; assembly: GCA_045632345.1. Classification (GTDB taxonomy): domain Bacteria; phylum Bacillota; class Clostridia; order Oscillospirales; family CAG-272; genus RGIG2000. The sequence goes on from JAZQWM010000062.1 coordinate 6,902, forward strand.
AACTGATAATGATTATATAAGTGGAACACTTACTGCGTGTTTGGGCAATATGAGTTGTGCAAGAAAAACTTTTGAAGATGATATTGAGGTAGTTCAAGCATGGCGTAGGTTTATTGCGCAAGATTGTATGTTTATTTTAAAATCGCAAAAAGGAGATGTTTGGTTAGTTAAAATCGTAGATAGCACTAACACTACTTACAATGAAAGTGTTACTAAGGTACCTGTTAATTTTACTTTTTCATGGGTAGAGTGTGGCAATGTAGACGAAATTCTTGTTGTAGATGAGTTGCCATATGGATGTGTAGATAGGAAGTGATTGGTATGGAGTATTTCAATAGATATAGTGATGCTTATACTAATACTTTAAAAAAAGGCAATGCTCATTACAAACTACGACTAGAAATTTTGAGTGATGACGAGTATGTAATAGGCGATATTACAAAAGACTTATCCCTTTCAGCGCAAGGACAAATCACGATAAATTATGAACAGATAACTCGCAGATCATGTAGTCTTACACTTATCGATGTTGAAGATAAATATGTTCCTCACAAAAACTCACCTTTTTGGATTGGACGTAAGTTCAAACTTTGGTTGGGAGTCGTTGTTTACAACACACAGTTAGTTGATAATGCATTACAAACTACGGAGGATATTTATTGGTGGTCAGAAGGTGTTTTTTATACTCTGTCTGCTGTAGCGCAAGGACATACTCTTGAAATTGAGGGCGTTGATAAAGGGGCTGCGTTAGATGGAACTCTTAAACTTAACATGACAGATGTAGAATACTTAATTGAGCGCAATGATAATCTTGCAGAAACTATTAAACAGGTACTTTCTCTCGATGTTGGTGCTTCACAGCTTACTACAATCAACGGTTTGATATATAGTGGAAGTAAACCTGTAGATTGCAAAAAGCCAATTATAGGAGTTCAGTATTTTAATCAGGGTGTATACAGTCAAATTGTTGTAGATGCTAATAATTATATCGGTGAGATTTTTATTAAGCTTGCGGAATTGTATGCGGCTGACTGCTATTATGACACCGAAGGACGCTTCTTATTTGTTCCATATATTGAGAGTGTTGGTTATCAATATGTTCCTAAACAGTGGGAATTTAACGATTTATCTGCTATGTTTGAAGATGTCAACTATAATTATTCCTATGATGGTGAAAATACAATTACATATTATACTAACACAACAGACACAGGAGTTGCTAATGTTGCATGGACAGCTTATAACACTAATCCCCTTTCCCCTCTTAATATAAATGCAGGTATAAGACGTGCGCCGTCACAAGAAATACCATATTATAATTACACAACTGATCCTGAACAGAACGCACAACAAATGATGCAAGACTGTCGTGCGGCGGCAAATCATTATTTATTGATGAATAGTCTCGTTGGTATGCAACTTAATTTTAATTGTCCTATTATACCACATATGGACGTAAATAAGACAATTGGAATTTCGGATAAGATGGTTGGTATAGACGACGGTCTTTTTATCATACAAAGTATTACTATTCCTTTATCTGCGGACAAAATGAATATAAGTGCAACTAATATTAATTGGATTCCTAATGACATGGATTTTGAGGGAGAAGGACAGATTATTGAACCTCAAATTGACTATTATCAAACAAGAGAAGATGATTATATTTACATCCTTAATTCAGATGATTCTGAGACAGTTAAGTACAAAGGGACACATAATATTATTAAAATGCCTGAAACATTTGAAACAAAGCCATTAACAAAGATTGGATATGATACTTTCTATCAGACAAACATAGAAAGAGTCATCATTCCTGATGGCGTTACAACTATTGAATAAAGGAGTTGATATGATTGGATAGTTTATTGGAACTAATTGATAGCCGTGTTGAAAAAGCAATAGCAAAGTCTAATTGTGTCAACTCCCAAATCGCACAAGTTCTTTCTATTAGTGGCAGCAAATGCGAAGTTCAATTATTTACAACTGGTGCAAAATATACTCTTCCTAATTATAGTGGCTCTGATATTCGTGAAGGGCAAATCGTTCATGTGTATTGGGTGGGTGGATTCATTTCTAACCAAACAGCCTATATAGGTGCGGCACTAACAAATGTGCCATCTATGATGATTTTGCCTTGCCAAAAATCTCTAGTTAGTCTTATTCCATCAGGACAAAAAGTCGCTGGCATTAAATTTAAGAACTTTGCAACATCTTATGTAATTATAAATTTCAATGCTGTTATTGAAAATGAATTGAGTGGAAATGTATTATTTCAAATTTATGTTGACGATACGGCTTTAGGATATACGCCTACACTTACGACAGTTGTTGGCTTTAATCATTGTTCTTTCAGTGTGTACATTCCTTTGGAAATCATGGGAGAACATGAAATCGAGATTTTAGCAAGCGGTGTCGGAGAGATTACACAAGTTGATTCTTGTCTTTTGGGACAAGGAATTTATGAGTAAAGGAGTGGTTAAATGGCTACAATAGAAGTCAATACTTGGGCGACATTGGCAGCGGCTATTGTGTCGGCAACTGATGGTGATACGATTAAGCTTATTAATGATATAGATTGCAATTTAGAATACCCACAAGGAGTATCTGGAATTAATATTTCAGCAAGCAGCAAATCTATTACTTTATCAGGCAAACACGCTCCAAGTTTTGAAGTAAATCGTTATTATGTTAAGACGATATCCTCTGAAGAAGATGTATATACTGTATTAACTGCAAAGCCAAATGATTGGGATAACAATTATACGGATTATTATTATAAGGAAACGCTAGATTCTGGCGAAGTTTATTTACCTGTTGAACCAGCAAGTCATAAGATACTTAATCTTCAAAACTCTTCAAGTAATACGCTGTATATACTTTATGCAGATGGATTGATAACTTTTGAATATATAGATTGGCAAAATCTCTTACTAAATGGTGCTGATTTGGTTTGTATTATTGGTCAAAGCACAGACAATGGTGTTGTGTCAGATCATTGTAGATTTACAGGCAGTCGAAGTGGAAACGCTTATCTGTTTAATGTTGGACATGACAAAAAGATACAGCTTTTATCATGCGCATTTGATATGCCTTGGATGGGGGCAAATGTCCCCGATACTCAACAAGATTGGACTGCATTAGCTCCTAAATGGGGCAGAACAGACGAATATACTTGCAGGTTTACGGCTGATTATTGTTTATTCAAGGAACATTATACTGGCTGGGTGATTTGTGTTGCTTCAACTGCCAGCATTGACGTTGATGCTACGAGAAGGCAAATGTATTCATGCGCTCCATTTATAATGAATGGTTGCTATATTTATGGTGATATGACTATTTCAGGATATACGACTAAAGGATATATTAATATTATTAATCCTAAATCAGTTTGTTCAGCTAATCCTCAAAAAGCAATGAATATTTTTGATTGTGATGTGTCAAGTTATGCAACATACCCTCCTTCATCCAGTTATAATAAATCATTGAACGGTAATTTTTTCGGAGTTATGACTAAGAGAGCAAAAGATGTAAATGGAGATTTAATTGAAAACTATGAGAATCTTGGACAAACATGGGCAGATACGAGCAAAGCCTTTCCTATATATGTAACGGTCAAAGAATTTGGGAGCGATAAATCATTATCTGAAAAAGGATTTGATATTATCTATGAAAAAGTTGAGTAGGTGATTTAATGGCTGATACGTATGATCAAAAAGATTTTTATACGCCTGAAGAATGGGTGGAAGAATATCCACGATTAGAAAACAAGAGATTTGCTTATCTAAAATATACTTATTTACAAACTATTGACTATTGGAGAGATAACCCTCCGCACATTGATAAAGTTGGCAAAACTCGTTCATATGTTATAGATATTCCATATGGTTCTCTTTTTATTAATAAGGCTTATGAACTTTATGAAACTGTTGGTATTGGAATAGACGAAAAAAGTATTTTAGTAGCTGAAGGAACTATTCTTGAAGCTGATGGCTTTCCCACAGTAAGTAGAGGTTATGAATATGAAACAGATAGGCAATTATTTAGAAAAGACCATAAAATTACTTCTGTAACAATAATTGATAGTGGTTGGGCTAAATATAGTTTTTCAACATCTGCTGATGGAAGAACACCTAGGGGAATACTTAATGCTACAGATTTAAGTAGTGGAACAATCGTGCTAGCCAATAGAGATGGATTTAGAGTTGAATATGACGAAGAAAATAAAATATGTAAAATTTCTGGTCAATGCCAAATTATCAAAAATCCCAATCATGTTTATGTTGGCGATACTCCTGAACTTTTAAAACATTGTGGTTTGTATCAAGACACAAAAGATGAACTTGAGCCAAAACCTAATCCCTATCATGAAACTAATTACACTATTGAACTTTTAATATTTGCTAATTATGAGGAAGAAGTTCATGGTGTGCCTAAAAAACGTGAAAATCCCCAAGTCTTTGATGCATTAATACCTACTGATGAAGCTTGGGTACGAAATAAAGATAAAACGCTTACAAAAGTCGGAAAACTACCACAAAAACTTGGTTGGGCACAACCTTATCCATATGGCAAATGGTATAGAGGAAGTGATGGGCAATTAAAAACAAGAGGATTGCCAAACATACTTGTTGATACGCAGGGAGCATTTAATGAGTGTCCTAATCTTATATATGTCAAAATACCTGAATCTGTCAAAAGCATCGGTAGATATGCATTTCGTGACACAAATCTTAAATCTGTGGTAATTGCTAGTGATTGCACTTACTATCCAACTAGTTTCCCTCTAGGATGTAAAATACATTTTTATGGTGGCGGCTCTCCAATTATGACCGATATTCGCAGTTTAGAGAGTTATATGGTAGGAGAATTAGAAACAAAGACTATTTATGAAATGGAGGGAAGTTAAATGGCAACAGTTTATACCGACAATTATCATTTGGGAAAACAGGTTAATCATAGTGATATTTTTAGCATGGACGTTATAACCGATAATATGGATATTATTGATGAAGCGTTAAAAACTAATTCAGATAATATATCAAGCACAATGACTACTGTTGCAAATCATACCACATCTATTCAGGGACTTGATCATGATGTTTCTTATTTACAATCAGGTCTGAATACACTTAATAATACGGTAACCAAATATAGTGTTCCTAAAACAAAAGCGGAAGATGGTGTTATTGGATTTAATGACATTAGTATGTTTTTTAATGGCACAATGGTGGGACAATTTGCAAAATCAATGTGGGATAGCGAAGCTCAATCGTGGGATTCTAGCAGAGGTGTTTTACAAGCTTATGACCTAAATCATCCATTAGGACTTTATTTGCAAATATTATGGTTGCCCACGATACATCATTTGTTTGTTAGAACATCAAATAGTTCCTTTGGAAATATTGATTGGGAAGTATGGATATAAAATAAAAAAAAGGGGGCTTTTGTATGAGCGAAACTCTACTTAGATATGGGGCAAAATACAACACGACAGTTTGCTCCTTTTGCGGACTCAGTACCGACACTAAGCCTACTGGTTTATACGAGGGGGTTTACATAGCAAGCGGTTCTGATTTTATAGAAATGGACACAGATAAGAAATACCTATTTAATGCTGATAGTCAGCAGTGGAAGGAGGTATGATACATGGTAACACTTATCAAATATGGTGCGCTTTCTGGCGGTGTGAAGTATAATGTCAATCAAATGTGGATTTGTGGCACTGGCAGCAAGCCCACTACAACAATAGATGGTATGCCAATACCAAACGGCTCAGTATATACGGAAGTAGATACTGGTAAAAACTTCATGTTTGACTATGACAATACCACATGGTATGAAGTATCAATTGGTGGCGGTGGCGGCACAAGTGGCGGCATTGTTCTTGTTGGTGAGACCACAACTCAGCTTGTTGACAACGCAACTACTAATCCTATTACGGTAGACGGTCAGTCATACACCGCACAGCCAAATGATGCCGTTATTTACGGCAATAAGGAGTTCTTGTTTGACGGAACTAAGTGGCATGAGTTTGGTGATCTTAGCGGTCTTAGCTCAAAAGACATTGGTGCAATGACCAACTATGCGAAAGCACAGAGTGCATCCGCCATTGCAACTTCCGATACGCTCAATCAGGCAGTCGGCAAACTCGAATACAAGGTTGACATAAAGCAGAATGAAGTTCTTGGTAGTTGGACTGCGGGTACAGCAACAAGCCACTCAACTCCTACTGGAAATGACACTGTTTTACAGGCTTTACAGAAGATTGACAACAATCAGCGCAACGATGAAAACAATATTTCATTGCTTCAAGAAAAAGTTGTAGCGCACACCGCAGGCGGCTCAAACTATGATACTATCAACGGTATTAGAGTGTATGTTGACAGTAACCCACCAACAGGAGCAAGGGTTGGAGACCTCTGGATAGGAGGTTGATTAAATGGCTGATTTACAGAGAAAGTCTTATAATCTGTTCGATAAGAACGCAACTGATACAAGTAACGGTTATGAAGCTAATAGTTACATAAATGCAAACGGTGAGACTGGTGCAAGTATCAATCATAATATTAGCGAATATATTGATATATCAGGTTATTCTACTTTAACAATATCGGGTGGTCAGATATCATCATATTCTATCAATAATACTTTTTATAATACAAATAAAGAGAAAATATCATGGTTTCCGTGTACTACTATGCCAATAACGGTCAATGTACCTAATAACGCTAAGTATATAAGGATTACGATATCAAAAACTCATGTTAACACAATTATGCTCAATTCAGGCTCAACCGCCAAACCCTACGAGCCATACGGTTGGGTTCACTCTCTCCGCAAAATGTCCACAGCAACCGAAACCATACAGTCAGGTGACACTATCTATGCAGACGGACAACCTATCACGACTTACAACATAAAGGGCAATGAGGAACACACAGGCACTCCAAGCCCTCAAAATCCTGTAATGCCGCAGGGTACAGGAGATAAAACGGCGAATTTATTTAATTATAATACAATGGCGTTGGGGTTACAAAATACTTATCTTGATTCAAGTGGCAACGAATTATCGTCAAACGATTGGAACGTAACAACATATATACCTTGTGATGGTACGACATTTACTTTATATCCAATCGGCGGTAATACCCCTGCGATATGTCTTTATGATGAGAACAAACAGTTTATAACTGGCAAATCATACAATACTGGCGGTGCAGGAAACAAAAATGCAGTAACAATTACATCAAATACCCTTGCCAAATTTATACGTTTCACTTATTGTACAGTTACAATCACTCCCTCGAGTAAAGATGATATCACAGCACTATATCTACTGGAAGGAAGTTATACCGCAGGCACTATTCCACCATTTGAACCGTGGGGCTATAAAATCCCGATTTCATCCAATGGGGCAGCACTGACACCGATGTATTTTTCACAGCAACTTTACAAGATTGGAAATACAACAGACAGCGTTATTTCAAGTGGGACAGCAACATATGCTATTAAAAAATATGAAATAACTGGACAAGAAAACATTGAATGGAAAAAATCAACAGCATATTTAGGTGGCTTTTATACGAGTTGGCGAAATTCTTTTGATGGGACAGATAATGCTCAATTCTATTGCTCACATGCTCAATATGTTGCAAGTCTTGACAATTATCAACAGGGTACTTGCTATTCTGATGGTTCATGTAACATTCGTATAATGCCTGATAGCAGCACAGTTCAGGATTGGATTAACTATCTTGCAACTCAATATGCGAATGGAACGCCAGTCACAATAGTTTATATATTGCGAACCCCCACAACTGAAACCGTCACAGCCCCGTCAATCCCCACAACCGAGGGAGCAAACTCAATCACCGTTGACACAACAGTACAGCC
>JAZQWM010000063.1:0-1162 GCA_045632345.1 Eubacteriales bacterium
GAAAGTGCGGCATCAACGGCAACAGACAGCTCAATGACAGCCTGTGCGCCACTCTTTTGTGTTATTACATATTCCGCATTATTGCTTGGTGCAAAAATCTGTATGCCCTGCACCACCACGTTTTGGTCGAAGGAAACGCGAATATATCTCGCATCCGCATTTAATAAAATTCTCGGAGTAATATTCACTGCGTAAGATGTTGCATTAATCTTTTCGGTTATTGTCTGCAAGCTGTCAAGAGTTGCGCCATACTCCACCGTGATATTAATATCAACTGTTGCAGAGTTCATAAACAACTGTAATAGCTTAACCTCTTTAACAGTTTCAAGGTCGATTGTAAAGCCCACTCTTGGATTGCCGTCAAGAGAGGTTACTAAATAGAAAAAATCACCCTCTACACCGATAAACTCTGTTGTTCCCTCTGCCGTAAATCCGCTTGAAATATAGCCGTTATAGCCTGTGGGGTATGCACTAACCGCATTAGGCGAAATCGAGGCATTTTCAGCCTTATATACAACACTCTGCACAGGGTCAGAGTTCAGCTCCGCCAAGTATTGAAGCACGGCTTCTATGTAGTCACTATCACTTGGAATCTCAATTTCCTCAATGCGAATATTACCACCGCTCACCGCAAAGCCTGTTGTGTATGTGTTGAGCTTCTTTCCAACACCCGATAGAACTGTAAAGAACAGTTGCACCGTGCCTGTTAATGCGGTAATATTTTCGTCAATAGTGCATTGAAATACACAATAGCCATTGCCGTTAACATCCTTTAGGCTTGTTGGTGGAATTATTGCGCTCATTGGGTAAAGATTGCGCAAAGGTACACCGTTTGGCAATATTGCCGTTACTAATATTTGTGTATTAGCAGGGTAAGGCGCAAACAGGGTGATTGTGTTCACTCCTGCGCTACCCTCATATATGGGGTTTGATATTGCGCCAATAGTTGTACCTTCTCTGTTAATGATATAAATCATATACTAAACTCCTTTCAAGTTTGTATTCGTGGTGCTGATATAAATAGCTTCGGTTGTTATGCCGTTGTTTCGGTAATATTGCACATCGTTATTGCAAGCAAGTACAATTTCACCGCCTGTAACTGTTGGAATGGTTGTTTCCTCTCCGTCCTCGTCACTATAGATAACGTCTGCCGTTTCTTGCT
>JAZQWM010000064.1:0-1963 GCA_045632345.1 Eubacteriales bacterium
AAAAATGGGACCAAGTGGCGGTGGTGGAGGAGGTGGATTCACACCGACAGAAGATCAGCTCACGGCGATGAATTCAGGTATCGATTCTGAGAAAGTGGCGCAGATCGGAACCAATGGAAACAATATTTCATTGCTTCAGGGTAAAGTGAAAGCTCACTCTGAAGGTGGTACTAACTACGATGTAATCAACGGCATTAGGGTGTATGTTAGCTCCACAGCTCCAACGGGTGATATACCCACAGGCTCACTATGGATAGGTGGGTGAGCTAAATGGCTGATTCACAGAGAAAAACGGCGCAGTTATGGGACGAACAATATCTTGTTGGGTATTATAGTTCGTCCAACGAATTTAAAAGTGCTGATAATCAACTTTGTACCAAAAATATGTTTCAGGTGAAGCCCAATACTACTTATTGGTTAGGAGTTCCCTTTGCAACAAGTGGCTTTTTGGCAATTTTAAAGTTTGATAGTACAGGCGCTTTTATTGAACGTATATCTTTGTCAAATTATATAGGGCAAGGAATATCTTATACAACTGATGCTAATACATATTACATCAATATTAATTTTTCATCAGGCTATGGCGCAACATACCATAATGATATCATAATAGCCGAAAGTTCGACAGCTCTTCCCTACGAACCATACGGTTGGGTTCACTCTCTCCGCAAACTCACCACAGCCACAGAAGCCGTTGAAAACCCTTTATACTCAGACGGTACAGCTATCACGGCATATACTATCAAGGGCAACACGGTACAAAGCGGAACGCCCACACCTTCTGCGCCGATTTCAGTAAATGGTGTTGGTAATAAAACGGCGAATTTATTTGATAAGGATAATATTGCTAATGTTAACGGATATATTACATCTGATAAGGTAATTCTTTCATCTGGTGTAAAATCTTTGCTTGTACCTTGTCAACCAAATACTACTTATACTGTGTCACGTCAATATAAAACCAAACGATTTTATATTGGATTTATAACGTCATCACAAGTAGTTAATAATATGCCTGTTACTAATGTTACAGGAGATAATGGCGCAACATCATTGACTTCAACTTCTGGAAATGATAGTCAATATCTGATAATATTCTATGCGAAAACAGAGGGAACAGACTCAAATACAGCAGCAGAGATAGAACAGTTTATTAATGGGTTAATGGTTAATACAGGCTCAACCGCCAAACCTTACGAACCCTACGGCTATAAAATCCCGATTTCATCGGGACAGACAGCTTTAAATCCGATATATCTGACAGGGCAATTAATGGCTGTTGAAAGTGCTGACACATTAAGTTCAAGTGGCACGGTAACGTATCAATATAAAAAATATGAAATAAAAGGAACAGAAGATACAATATCAGGTTATACCAATAGCGCAGGTAAACTTGGCTTTCAGTACGAAAGGCTTGATATGGTAAGTAATTCACGTGCTAATGGTGTGTGTTCACATTTTGTTCCAATCCAAAGCATTTCTTGGACTACTACAAATTCAATCTGTTTTGGTGCAAACAACAAAGCAATATACTTTATCTTTTCTGATGCAATGGCAACGCAATATAATTTAACGGATATTACATCTATAAAGCAGTGGCTTGCCGACCAATATGCGGCAGGGACACCTGTAACAATTGTATATCCTTTAGAAACAGCTCAGACCGAAACCGTCACAGCTCCGTCAATCCCCACAACCGAGGGAGCTAACAGCATAACCGTTGACACAACAGTACAGCCGAGTGAGTTCTTAGCGACTTGGACGGGGTGGCATAATGCAAGCGTGAAGGAATACGACGGCAGTCAATGGCAGTAATGCTAAACCAATGAAATGAGAGTTTTTTTCTGTTCACACGTTCAGAAAATATGCATAATTGGTAGATGCACATTTTTAGGATGCAATTTCTACCAATTATGCTACCAATCAGAAAGGAGCTGAGAGTATATGCAGTACATTATAATGA
>JAZQWM010000065.1:0-13687 GCA_045632345.1 Eubacteriales bacterium
AAAACGCATTTAAAGGGGTCAAATTGCGTTTATATATCATTCTGGGGGAAATATCCGAAAAGATAAATTTCGCTCGAATTTCGAGATAATTAGGCGATATGCACAAAAAAGAGCCGTAGGGGTACGGCTCTTTTCTGGCAACTTAACGAAATTTCATAAATTCGTTAATTACTAGCTCTCAGCTTATGAGAGGGAGATATAATTATATTACATCTATTGAAAGGGGGTTTCAAGAAATTGGCTAAGAAGTACAAGAAGCCGCCTAAACTCTCGGACGTTTCCAGAGAGCGGCGAGCGGAGAGACTACAAAAAGTTGCGACTGACAGCAGCTCGAAATTCTATAAGGATTTACGACGAAAAGCTAAAGTAGCAAATCAGAGACTTGTAAGACTAGAGAAAGCAGATAAGAAAAGTCCCGCATATCTGGCAGTACAAGCAAAGCTTGAAATACTGGGCAGAACTGCGGGCAAATCAAAGGGGCGTCGCTTTTCTGAGACTGGTAAAGCAACCTATAACGAATATCAAGCGCTTTTAAAAGTGCTTGACGAATTTATATCACAAAAGACCTCAACTGTAAAGGGTTACAAAGAATATGTTGACGAAGTTTGGCAAGGGGCGCTAAAAAGCGAAAACATAGACGTAGATTTACAGAAAGCGGGAATAACTAAAGACCAATGGTTTGAGATGTGGTCTAATCTCCCAGACAAGAAATACAGAAATTTCGATAGTTCAGAATATATCGAAGCTCTGGCACTTTACAATGTAAAGGGCGGAAAAGTTAAGGGCGTTACAATTAGCGTATCAGAAATGATTGATGACTTTGAAAAGTCAAAAGACCTATCGAGCGCACTTAAAAGTGTCGGTATCTCAGAGCATGACTATGAAATAGCTATGGAAATGGGTGTTTTATGATAGAGTCCAAAGTTAAGACTAAAGACGGCTTTGAGTCTATCACAGCTTACAGTGTTGACGAATTTAAGCCCCCTACGCTCATATTTAAGGATTTGCAAAGAAATCATAAAATGACGAAATTCGCAACAGACTATATATGTTTAGATACAGAGACCAGTAAATTAAACGTAACGTGCGCTTGGGTATATCAATGGGCTATCTGTATTAAGCAAAAGATATTTGTATATGGGCGTACTCCCTCAGAGCTTAATAATCTGCTTATCAAGCTCATGGAGCACTACGAACTGTCAGACGAAAAGAAAATCATTATATACATACATAATGCGGGCTACGACTTTAGCTATCTAAAGTTATTCTTTATGAAGTTAGACCCGACACTTGAAGTTCTGGCTATTGATAATCATACAGTGCTTACTATTGACATGATAGGTTTTCGTATTATCTGCTCTTATAAGCTCACTAATTTGTCTCTTGCCGTACTTTCTGATAAGTACGCAAAGAAATACATTAAAGCGGTAGGCGAAATTGACTACTCACTTGTTAAATATCAGGACAGCGAGCTCGGAACTAATGACTGGCTTTATATGTTTTCAGATGTTGCCAGTCAATATGACGGAATAAAACAATATTTACTTATGAACAATTATAAATTCTGTGCTGATGCTCCGTTTACTTCTACTGGTTTCGTGCGTGTTGATTGCAGAAAAGCGAGCAGACGTGACAAGAAATGGCGAAGCGAATTTGATAAGATGCGGCTGGACTTAAAACAGTACCGACTTTGCAGACAGGCATTTATGGGCGGGATTTGTATATGCTCATTTTTATATTCTGATAGGACTATCAGAGTTGTTAATGGAAAATGCCAGTATATCAATCAATACGGCGATAAGGTCACGATCAAAAACTCTAAGGGTCTGGGACATAAGGATTTTACGAGCTCATATCCCGCAAGACAGAAATTAAACTCCATGCCTAAGGGAAAACCCATGTGGCTAGGAGCTATCGAAAGCCGCGCCGAGTTTAATCGGCTATTAAAGAAATATCACTGTGTATTTTACATAACTCTTTATAATCTCGAAATCAAAAGGGGCGTCACAGCTCCGTATATTCCTAGCTCAAAGTGTTTAGGGACTAGGGACTTGCATAAGGTAAACGGAAAAGTCACAAGCGCAAAAGAGCTGACTATCGCAATAACTGAGCTTGATTTTAAATGGATAAAGAGACAATATACTGCGGATAATTTCAAAGTATTCGATATGCTCTGTTTTAAAAAAGGTAAAATGCCGAACTGGCTGAAAGAGGAAATCATGTATTATTTTACTAATAAGTGCACTTTGAAAAATACAGAGCCAGTATTGTACGCCAAGAGTAAAAACCTCTTAAATGGTATCTACGGAATGACAGCAACTTCGATTATTCGACCGACTTATAAAATCCAGTTACAGACAGACGAAAAACACAAAGCGGGAGATATATTTCATTTTATAGGCGATAAAACGGACGAAATGACGCCCGAACAGTTAAAAGCCTATATAGACCAAAAGGACGAAGAGGCTTTAAATAAGTATTACAACTCACATAACAGTTTCATGCCATACCAGTATTCATTATATACAACAGCTTGGGCGAGGGACGCACTTATGACAATGATAGAAGCTACTGGAGACAGTGACGGATATACAGACCCCAAAAACCCCAAAAACGACGACCTAACTGACGTGTATAAGAATTTCCTCTATTGCGATACTGACAGTGTCTTTTATATCAAAACAGAGGCAAATGAAAAGAGACTGGCAGATTATGAGAGAGAATGTATTGAGCTTGCAAAGTCTGGCGGCGCTTATGTAGGAGAGAACTACCTCGGAGCTCCGACAGACGAAGCGCCCATAAGAGCATTTAGAGGACTTCACGCAAAATGCTACGCTATGGAAGAATACCACAAGAAAAAGCGCAGATATGAGCTAGAGGTTGTTATAGCGGGAATACCCAAAAAGTCTATTAAATGGCTTTCTGGAAATGGCTTTGTTATGCCATATCTAAAGACTAACGCCGAAGAACTGGGCTCTATTGACAATTTAACTGACGGCTTTACGTTTGAGCACTGCGGCGGGACTAGGTGTGTATATAACAATGAGCGTGATATAGAAATAACCGATATTAACGGACATAGCACAGAACTGGCAACTAGCGCAGTAATTGATAATATAAACAAAGTATTATCTGATACTATGTGGACTCATGGAGCGGATAAGAGCATACTTTCATATACTATCATTACGCCGTAAAATTTTACTTTACATATATATGATATTTCAATATCATATAAGTGTCAGCTTATGAAATTTATAGAAAGGAGATATAGGGGGAATGATAAGTATTAATGACGTATCAGTCGAGGCTATGAAAAGTATAGCCAGAGTTCTCGGAGAGACTAACTTTTTATTTACGCCACAAGTGGGCGACTTATATCCAAAAGTCTCTTGTAAAGACAAGATAGCAATTACATTTAATCCCGATAATTGCTATGTCAAATTAGTGTCCGACATAGGACAAGCAAGACTGTTCACTAACGAATTTTCAACGATTACAATTTTATGAGGGCAATATGGAAATAATTAAAAATTATTACTATGAGGCTACTTTAGGGGGCAAGGATTTAGAGCTTGCGGTACGCTCCGATTTTAAAGGTAACTTTAACGTCGAGGACTTCTGCATCTGCCAGAGCAGAATACGCGAAGATGGCAAGACGATAACACGTTATCATGTATTATCGCCAAAAGAGCTGAGACTGGCTCTAAAACTACCACCCAGAGCAAAATTAGAGATAAGGGGATAAGATTATGATTGAAATTAAAATTACAACTAAAGAAGAGGGTCGCATAAAAGACCTCGCGGGACATGACGCCGTAATGCATGGAATTTCTGTTGAGACTAAAGTAGAGGGGGGACACTTAGAACTAATATCTGAATTTGTCGCTTTACTTAAATGTTTAGAGGAAGATAAAGAGTGTTCTAAGCTCTGGAATGAGGCATTAGAGCTTAGAATAGAGGCGGGCAAGTAATGATAGCGGGCGTTTATTCGTGCCCTATATGCGGAGAGCTAATTCTCTATGACAATGAGAATGATAAGGGGCTAATTATCATTAAGACTAAACGGCGTTCAACCGTTTTAGTACATAAATCATGTTACCAAAATAACTTAAACAAGAGAGGAGACCAATCAAATGAACACTAAGAACGCTAAGAAATCAAACAAGAAAGAGGGAGCTGAGCGCACATTCGCGAATATCCAGAGCTACTCTGTTGACAATGTAAGAGTTGTCGAGGGTAAGAACGGAGACATTGTCTTTTTCACTCTGATACTTAACGACGTATCAATCTACAACTGCCGCGTAGCTACTGGCAAGAATGGCGACTTTATTTCATTCCCTCAGTATAAGGGAACTAACGGCAACTATTACAATAATGTCTATGTATCGCTTTCAGACGAGGACGCGTCCAAGATACTTGCGGACATACAGAAAGCCATTGACAATATGTAAGGTCGTTTATACCAACTTTTGGTTAGGAATTTATCACACAACAAGGGCGGGCAGAAATGCCCGCCTTAATTTAAAGGGAGATTGAAATGATAAGAATTAATTTTACAAATGTAATATGCAAAAACTGTGAGGGCTTCGCGGGTTTTGCCGAGAAGTCAAAACATCAAGACAAGTATAAATTATACTGTTCGGAATGTAGGAAATTTATTAAATTTGCATCTACTGAACAGAAAGTGATAATTAAAGCGCGTGAAGCGTATGTGAGGGAGCATGGCGAATAAATTCTATTTAGATAATGGCTTTTTAGATATACCAGAGGTCGAACGATACGCAGATAAGCATGATGTCAATTACATTCTGATTATCGGCAAGAGACAAGTTGGTAAGACTTACGGCGTACTAAAGTTAATGCTAGATACTAATAAGACATTCGTACTGATGAGGCGGACGGCTAAAGAGCTCGGACTTATTGCAAAGGGCTTTAACTCTCCCTTTGAAGCTATTGACGGCTATGAGGGGAGAGTAACGCTTTCTGGCTCGGCTGACGATACGACAATGCAAATGACTCTTCTCGATAATGACGACCCAGACGATAAGCACTCGCACAATATCGGACTTGCTGTCGCTCTTAGTACAGTCGCATCTATAAGGGGCTTTAATGGAAAACCCTACACAGATTTAGTCTATGACGAATGTATTCCAGAGAGTCACGTCTATAAGATACCCAGAGAAGATGAGGCTTTTAATAATGCGTACATGACTATTAACGGCAACAGAGAGATTTTAGGTATGAGAGCTCTAAGGTGTTGGCTACTTGCCAACTCTAACCGATTGGACTGTTCAATATTAAAAGCTCTAAATCTTACGGACGTAGTCGAGAAAATGAGCGTAAACGGCGAAGAGTTCAGACTCTTAAAAGAGCGGGGCATTTTAATATTCATGCCTACGTCCAAAGAGATAACAGATAAACACAAACAGTCAGCGATTTTCCGAGCAATAGGAACTGACAACAGTTTCGCTAAAATGGCTCTAGATAATGAGTTTTCACATAATGACTTTACAGATGTAGGGCGCGAAGAGTTCAATCAGTATAAGCTACTTTGTAATATTGACATAGGGCTTTGCGAGGGGCTCGCTCTAATGAAGCATAAGAGCAGACCAAAATTATATGTGTGTGAACAGTATTATTTTGGTAATGACGTACCGACGTATAACGGACAAGAGTATGGGCGTAATAAATTCATTAAAGACTATCCAAACGTGCGCGCATACTACCTTAGAGGTAAAATGAAATTTCAAAATGCGACTTTAAAATATGAATTTCTTGCATATATGAAGTTAATTTAATATCATAATATCGTAGCGTAGTTTAAAAAGAGCCGACTCAAACTAGCGGAACTAGTGGCTCATAGGTGGAGACCGATACATTTTAGACTACGCTACCACTTTATAACAAGAAAAGAGAGGGATAATATTATGGGACTTACTAACGACGAAGCTATGACACTGGCAAAGCAGGGTTTTACTGCTGACGAGATTAGAGCTCTCGGTTGGAGTGCGACAGCTCCAGAAGAAAAGCCAGAGGAAAAGCCAAAGGAAACTAATAACGATCAAAAATCAAAAGCTGCAAAAACTGAAAATGCAGACCCAGAGCCAGATACTAATGACAACGTATCGGAAACTCTTAAAACATTAACTGATACAGTTAATTCTCTTACAGAGACAGTCAAAGCCATGCAAGAGAATAACCAGAAAACCGCTAGAAAATCCAAGAATGAAAACGCTCCGAAGTCGGCGGACGAAGTCATTAAGGGTTTTATAGAAAATATGTAAAGGGGGCGATAGGAGGTTTACGAAAGCCGATAGAGCTATGGCATAGTTTTATACTAGCTATCATATTAACTCTAATCATTTTGATAACTTTATTCTTTTCGCTTCTATCAACCTACAATAAAACGAAAGGGGAAAATGAAATGAGTGTTAATTCACTTACTTTTGAACAGTCGGCGGCTTTTCTTATGGATATGTATGAAGAAGCCACTGGCAAGGACTCTACAATTCAAGTCGTAGACACTGGCACGTTTACCACTGTGGCGACTACGCTTCTTCAGCTCGGGTATGACCCGATAATTTCGGCTATAACACAGGTTCTTGATAAGTCGATTTACTCCATACGTCCCTACTCAATGAAATTCAGAAGTATCAACGTAGACGAGTCAAAGTGGGGCGCGATTACAAGAAAAATCAACTATCTGGATAGCGACCTTGACGCCGCAGACCAGAGACTTGCTCTCGTAGATGGACAGAGCATTGACCAGTACAAAGTTAAAAAGCCAAAGGTACTCCAGACAAACTTCTACGGAGCTACTCAGTATCAAGACCATATCACTATCTTTAGAGACCAGTTAGACTCAGCTATGAGAGACCCCGCAGAGTTTGGACGCTTTATGGCGGGCGTTATGCAGAATATGGCTGACAAGCTCACTCAGATTGCAGAGGGCGAAGCAAGGGGCGTGCTCGCTAACTTCATTACTGGTAAATTTGCACTCGAGGATAACTGTATCAACGTATTGCAAGCATATTACGACCAGACTGGTACAGAGCTTTCTCCAAGCACAATGTATAATCAGGAGAACTATCCCGCATTTATACGTTGGCTCTATTCCTTTGTAAACGACCTCACTGACTTTATGGCTGAGAGAAGCTATAACTACCATGTAAACTTGACTGGTAAACCAATTCCGAGACACACACCCGCTAATTTCCTCAGAGCTTACATGAGCGGAACTGTTATAAATAAGACAGCCAGTGAAGTGCTCGCAACTGTATTCAATCCAGATAAGCTCAAGATGATTGACTTTGAAAAAGTCACATTCTGGCAGAACTTGAATGACCCCTATACAGTTAAGGCAACTCCAAGCTACTTCGACCCAACTACTGGCGAAGTTACAGACGCGCAGGAAGCTGTAACAGTTTCAAATCTTATCGGCGTATTGTTTGACGAAGAGGCTCTCGGAACTACAAGACGTAGCACATGGACAGCTTCCAGTCCATTTAATGCGGCGGGCGGTTACTATAATATCTTTTATCACTTTACCCAGACCACATGGAATGACTTTACCGAAAACGGCGTTATCCTCTACGCTGATACTGTCGACAAGTCATAAGACAACCCGAGGGCTTGGAGCTCTAAGCTCTGAGCCCTTATTTTGTGAGGTAGAAATATGTCTATACAAATTACTGCTTATAGCGGTTTTAGTAAGAAAATCAACTCCACAAAACAGCCGAGCGGCGGGCAGAATATTGACGTACTATTAAAACACCCGACAAGCGTTATACGTCCAAGTTTTATAATAACTGGATTTAATACCGCATGGAATTATATCGCATGGGGAAGTAGATACTACTACGTTGACGATATTGTTATTTTAAGTAATACGCAAGCTGAGTTTATGTGCTCTCTTGACGTTCTGGCGACCTATAAAACAACTATCGGGAATAGTTCTCAATATGTCGTAAGAGCTGACAGCTCTTATAATTTGAGAGTTATCGACACGAAATATCCGACACTCGGAGATACGGAGCTAAGCGAAATTGAATTTAATACGCTCCATAGTTCGATAACCGATACTGGTTGTTTCGTCGTAGGTATCTCTAACGGTGTAGGCGTTGAGAGTGCGGGCGTTACCTATTATGTGCTTAATTATGTGACAATGGCGAGGCTCTTAGGAATATTATTTGACGGAACTTGGCTAAACGCCGCAGATATATCTGTTGAGCTCCAAAAAGAGCTTGTCAATCCGATGCAGTTTATCGACTCTATCAAGTGGTATCCGTTTGATATAGTACATTCTGGTTTGATTAATCTGGGCTCTGGCGAGATAAAGTTCGGTTACTGGGGTACTGGGATAACAGCTCCGACAGTCAGCGCAAACGACTGTGTATGTCCGTTTTCTCAGTCTCAGACAATACCGAGCCACTCACAGTCAGCAAGAGGACTATATCTGAATGGCTCGCCATATACACAGCTTACAATGCAGTGCTACGGCTTCGGACAGATACCGATAGACGCTAGTTTATTTGTATCGCATAATACTATCACTTTAAACGTATCTGTTGACGTTATCACTGGACTTGGACGAATGACTCTTTACTGCGGAAGTAGTAACCCAAAGTCATTTTATACCCAGTACGGCGAAATAGGCGTTGATTGTAAAATCTCTCAGATTACGCAAGGAATTATCGAGAGTGTCGGCGCTACTGCGGGAGCTTCTTTTTCACTTGTTGCGGGAAATCCGCTCGGATTTATGGCGGGGATTGCGAGTGGGATTAGCGCTCTTATGCCACAGCTTAACTCTAGCGGCTCAAATGGCTCAAAGCTCGCATTTACTTATCCACCGAAGTTAATCATTAAGAGACAACTCTTAACTCCAGAGGATAAAGCACAGCTAGGCAGACCACTATGCGACGTAATGGTAATAAGTCAACTATCTGGCTATATCCAGTGCGATAACGTAGACCTCGACAGTGTAGGAACTAGCGCAGAAAAGAGAGCAATAATTGAGTATATGCAAGGGGGATTTTTCTATGAATAGGATTGATAATAAACTAGCCGTAGTAATTTCCATAATATGGTTTATTGCCGTCTTTTGTATCGTACTCTTTTCGTGCGTCTGGGGGTGATTATATGGCATGGAACGCAAAGCCGTCGGGTGGTTATGACCCTTATTCTGCATCTGGTATAGCTAATATAAACGCTTTTCGGAGTGCTTTTAGCACATGGACGACAGAGTCTATTGCGGGTATGCTTGGAAACGTGCAAGCGGAGTCTGGGCTAAATCCGTGGCGTTGGCAAGGGGACAGTTACGGAACTAGTAGGGGATATGGACTTTTTCAGTTTACTCCCGCTAGTGGCTATCTGGCACTATCTGGCGTTACACCTAATCTCTCGACTACTTCTGTAACGAGCGGAGCAACTCCAGAGGACGCGGACAGACAGATACAAGCATTTAGAAATGACGAACTGGGAAAATGGAACTCTAGCGCGTGGCGCTCCTATTGGGACACTACCCAGTACGCAAGTCTCTACGCTTATCGTAACGACTGTTTAAATGCTTGGGGGCATGGTAGTGGAATATCAATAGCCGAGTTTTCAGACGTTGCGGACGTCTACGCGGCTACGTTCTTATTCCTAGCTTGCTTCGAGGGCCCAGCAGTTCCCAACATAGAAGCTCGAAACCGAAACGCCGCAGTTATTTACGAAATGATAACTGGCGACTACCCAGAGCCGCCATATATACCACCAGACCCAGAGCCGCCAAGTCCGACGCCAGTACCGTTGGAGAACTGGCTAATTGCAATCCTAAAGAAAATGACAGAAAGGAGTGTATAAAATGCGTATTGATTTACCCAGTTACTATGAGGGTCTAGGGGGATATGACATTTATACTGGCACTAGAGCAAGCTCTGGGCTAGTTGAGAATGACCTTACAACACGCTACTGTATGCGCTCACTGTATCAAAGAGTGTATGCGGGATTTATCCCCAAAAATCCGAAGTCATGGAATAAGAGATATTATAAGAATGTTATTTTAAATCTGGGCTACATTGGCATTATCAAAACGCCACTTTACGGAATTATCCCCCAGATAGCTCAACCCTCGGGAGAACTTGGGCTCTATTTACAGCCTACAAAACTAATCGTATCTCAGCCGCTTGTGCAGTTTGAGGGTACAATAGGCGAGGACTGTGAGCTTATAATGCTTACACCAGACTGGCAAGGAATAAATGACATTGTTGAGTTTTACGCAAAACGCTTGTCTATTGCTTTTACGTCCTTAGACGTAGCTCTCATTAACGCCCGCGCCGCGATCATGGCAGTAGGTAAAAATAAGAGCGCGACTGAGACTATCAAAGCCATGTATGAAAAGCTGACGGCGGGAGAACCCTTACTTATTGCAGACGAGCAGTTAAAAGACGAGTCTCTTGACGGCAAATCTGAGCCAATATGGACGTTCTCACTTGACGTTAAACAAAATTACATAGCTACTGACATACTGGCTGACATTAAGACAATACTCGAGGACTTTGACAGAGAAATAGGGATTGCCGCAATAGGCGAGAAAAAAGAGCGCATGATAACGGACGAAGTCACACAGCTAACTGCGGACGCTTGCGCTAGGAGTGAAACTTGGTTTGATTGTCTCTCTGACAGCTACGACAAAGTAAATGAGCTTTTCCCAGAGCTTAATCTCTCATTTAGCATGACATACGGCGGAGAGGTACACACTTACGGCGAGGATAGAACAAAGCCCGCAGAAAGTGAGGCAGAAAATGGCACAAGCTAAAATAACACTTCTTGGAATGTTCGGCTATTTCGACAATATGGGCGACGACCTCTTTAAGTACTTAAGTCTCCCAGAGGGAATGAGCAAAGAGACATTTACGGACACGCTCTTTTTAGACTACGGCGAGAGAGCAGTATTATATACAAATCCGCCTATGATGCAGAGAATGATTGGAGCATGGTCTAGTAAATGGAGCTTGGAGCTTTCAAGAATAGCTAAAACTTTGCTCGACGATTATGAGCCACTCTGGAATATCGACAGATTTGAGGACGTTACCGACTCAACGGACGATAAAGCAACTGAGAGCACTAACGGCACACTCGCAGAAATGGAGGGCGTAAAAGGTACTTTGTCCGAGACTGAGGGAGTCCATAACACGTTATCAGAGACCGAGGGCGTTACTGGCTCAGTTACGGCTACAAACGGAACTACAAACGCTCAGACAGTAGAGAACACTACGAGCGCTTATAATTCCAGTCAATATGAGCCAGACAATAAAAGCCAAGTAAACGGAAGTACAACCGAAAGTATAAACCAGACAAGCGGCTCAAATACGTCTACAAGTCAAGCTAGTGACTCTGATAAGACAATAAGTCAAATGACTGGCTCTGATAAGTCATTAAATCAAGCTACAACCTCTCAGAAAGCAAATGACTTTTCGAGGGACTTTGAGCACACAGGACACTACTATGGAAATGGCGGAGTCACAAGCTCACAAGCGCTCGTAAAAGAAGAGATTTTACTCAGAGAGAAATACAATCTATACCATGAAGCTTGTAAACTATTTTCTGATGACTTATTATTGTATATGTATTAAGAAAGGGGGTTAAAATGTCACTTTTCAACGGTTTCTTTAACGAATATCCATATCGAGACATATCAAATACTAATCTGGACTGGCTTTTGAAAAACTATCAGCAGATTGTCGACGACGTAGCGGCTCTCAAAGCATGGCGAATTTCTCACACGTCAGACTATAACGCTCTTTATGCTCAGGTACAGAGAATTGACAATGAGATAAGCACTTTTGAGGCTGAGATTAACGCTCGTTTCGCTGACCTCGACGCGGCAATCAAAGCCGACTTTGCGGCACTCAGTGCTGAGATTAGAGCGGAGCTTGCAAGGACTCAGAGGGAAGTAGAAGAGGCGCTCGCTAACGCTCTGGCTGACTTTAGACGCCAGTTTACAGAGATAAAGCTCGAGATAGACAGAGAGCTCGCAGAAATGAAGCGCGAAATTAACGACCTTGCTTATGATTTGCAAGTCGAAATTGGAAATTTCCGCATAGAAATGGCTGACTATATCGACGAGCGCTTTGACCTATTTATCCAGAATTTACCAGACTACGAAAACCTTATTATTTACAATCCAATCAGAGGGACTCAGACGACAGTACAGATTGCGATTAACGACTTGTATAGTTTTTGTAATTTCTGGGGTCTTACTGCTAAAGAGTTTGACTCTCTTGAGCTTACTTGCGCGGAGTTTGAGAGCTATGAGCTTACTTGCCATGAGTTTGATACTCTTGGATATAAGCTGCTCGACTACCCAGACCCAGACACTCACATGATAGACCCATTTACTGGCGAGCTTAATCTGATTAAGAATGTAGTTATGGAGCTCTACGGACTTCACGCGCAGGGTCTTACAGCTTCTGAGTTTGACGCTCTTGACCTTACTGCGGGAGAGTTTGACGCTAAAGAGGTAACTGCTTTCGAGTTTGACTTCTTCGGAAGTGAAGCGGCTTAAATGCTATAACGTGCCCGACTCACGTTATTAGTATAAATCAAGAAAAAAGGAGAGGAATTAAATGAGTGCTACAAATCACACCACTACAATAGAGCTTTCTCAGTACATTTCTACTGACAAGCCTACCTATTTGACCGATTATAACGGCGATATGCTCAAAATCGACAATGCTATTGCGGCTGACAGAGAAGCTATTACTGCGGCTCAGTCAAAAGCTAACACAGCAGACGGCAAAGCTGATGCAAATAAGACAAGTATCGACACTCTGAGCGAACAGATTAACGGCGACCCATTAGTACCAAGTGACACTGGACTTGCGGGCGCGGTATCTGCTAATACTGGCTCAATCAATACTATTAACTCTCTTATCGGTAACGGCGAGCCTACTACTACCGACAAGACAATTATCGGAGCTATAAACGAGCTCAACGCTGACATTGTTACTCCCGAAACTGGTATTAACGCCAGAGTGACAGCCACAGAAAGCGCAATATCTGCACTTGACGGCGAAGTCGGCGACCTTACAAACCTCACAACTACCGAGAAAAGCTCTGTTGTCGGCGCTATAAATGAACTTAATTCTGGCAAAAATACTATTGTAAGTGCTTATGAAGATTTTCCTATATCTGATACTACATCAACATTAAATCAGATATTAAATGGCATTTATGCTCAAATAAAGACATTTTTTGATGCTAAAACATTCAAATATATGCGTGTTAATAATATTAGTATCAATGGCACTGCCGTATATGGTAATTTTGCAGTACAGAATAACAATTTAGTTGATAGTTTCCCTTCTGCGCTAGATGCTTGTAGAATATTTAGTGACTCCGCTCATGTATATTCTGCGCAGATGTTTATTCACCCAAGTAGTTCATTTATTCGTAGACTTATGGCGAGTACTTCGGGAAATACTTTTAACGACTATGAAAATGCAACTACTGATATTACAAACGTTAGAGTATTCTACGAACTTGTAAAATAATTCAACACTTGCCAGAAAAGAGCCGTACCCCTACGGCTCTTTTTTGTGCATATCGCCTAATTATCTCGAAATTCGAGCGAAATTTATCTTTTCGGATATTTCCCCCAGAATGATATATAAACGCAATTTGACCCCTTTAAATGCGTTTT
>JAZQWM010000066.1:0-13244 GCA_045632345.1 Eubacteriales bacterium
ATTGATGTAAGCCCATATCTATTTGAAAAGAATGGGCAGAAATACTTACCGTGGTCAAGAGCGCTTGAACTCGTAAAACTCAATTGGGCTGATGCTAAAATCACAAAGTGTGGTTTTGAAACAACTAAGGTAATTTCAACACTACTTGCCGAGTCGCAAGATGGTAAGTCCTACGAGAGTACTGTTGTCAAAGTAGAGATGCCATATTGCACTGATGGACGTACTTGTTATGTTATGACTAAATTTGAAATTCCTTCACAGGGCATTGAGGAATCATGCACATTGCCCGTAATGGATTTCAAAAATCAGTGCATTTCAGCAGATAAAATTACAATGTCTGATGTTAACAAGGCACAACAGCGCTGCATGGCAAAAAATATTGCAATGGCAACAGGAATTGGGCTTAGTCTATGGCACAAAGAAGAAATGTCAGAGCTTGCTAAAGATCAGAAGATTATTGACAATCTTGAAAAGGGCGGCTTAAAAGAAACCACTATTGCAAAATTCAAGGCTCTTATCACTAATGGCTTTGACAGAGCAAAACTTGTTGAATGGATTCAGACAAACTTTGGCACGACAAATCCGCGTACAATTGAGTCTGAAGAAATTCTCAAGCGACTTTCAGAAGAACTTGACAAGCTTGACAAAAACGATTTTCAGATTGAAAAGAAAACAACTAAGAAGTAAAGGAGATATCTAACATGAATAAAGTGATTTTAGTAGGTCGTCTAACAGCAGATCCAGAATTAAGACAAACCGCTTCAGGAGTTGCATCTTGCAGATTTACAGTTGCAGTTGACCGAAAATTTGCAGATAAAGAAACAGGGAAGAGAGAAGCAGATTTTATAAAGTGTGTTGCATGGAGACAGACAGCGGAATTCATAGCAAAATATTTTACTCGCGGCAAGATGATTTGCGTTGAAGGCGAAATGAGAAACAGTAGCTATAAAGATAAGAATCACGATGATGTAACACATTATGTTACAGAGGTTGATGTTGATAATGCTGAGTTCTGCGGTGGCAAGAATGACAATTCAAATCCAGCACCGGCAGCTTCTGCACCTCAAGCAACAACTAATCTTGATGATTATGAAGAAATTAGTACTTCATCCGACATTCCCTTCTAATACTATCATAGCCGCATAGTGCGGCACATTAGAAAGGAGGGTAGTAATGGATTTAAGAGAGAAAGTGTGGTCTTTTAGTTCTGTCAAGATGTATGAGCAATGCCCATATAGTTTTTATCTCCATTATATTGAGGATAAATACGATGCGCCAAATGCTTTTTCACAATCGGGGGGATATGTTCACGAATTGCTGGCCAAGGCATACAGCGGCGAGTTACTTGAGTTTGAGCTTGCTGACGAGTTTGAAGAACATTATTCAGAATATGTAACACAAAGATTTCCTTATCACAATATAGCAAAATCGTTTTACGAAACAAGTGTTGACTATTTGAGCGTGTTTGAAATTGACAATGAGTATGAAATAGTTGGCGTTGAAAAAGAGATTAAATGTCAAATACAGGGATATGAGTTTATTGGATATATAGATTTACTTTTACGTGATAAAGCAGATAACAAGCTTGTGGTTGTAGATCACAAGTCAAAATCCTCTTTCAAGGGCGGAGAGAAAAAAGAATATCTCAAGCAGCTATATTTGTATTGCTATGCTATATACAAAGAATATGGCGAGTTTCCAAAAGAGTTGTGTTTTAACCTTTATAGAGCTAAGAAGATTGTTAAGACTGACTTTAATGAGGAGAATTACAAAGTGGCTCTTGACTGGTTTAAAAACACAATAGACGCCATTATGCAAGAGCAGAACTGGGACTGCAAAATTGATAAATGGTTTTGTGATAATCTTTGTGGCTTTGCCGAATGCCCTTATAATGGGAGGGATTTAGATGGTTGATAAAAACCTTATTTCGGAGGCAAAAGCAAGGTTAGGAGACTCTGCCGCTGATATTATTGCTGATATTCTTTGTGTTGAAAAATATGATGCAAGGAACAGAAAAGGCTGTTGCCCATTTCATTCCGAGAAAACACCATCATTCGTATGGAATCCCAAAACCTACCGTTTTCATTGCTTTGGAGCTTGCAACAAATCAGTTGATATAATTGACGCCTTTATAGAAGGTCAGCATTTGACTTTTAATGAGGCTGCCGAAAAACTGTTTGATCTTGCTAATATGGAAGTGCCTATGCCGGAAGTCGGTCTATATGACAAAGGCGCAGATTATGTTTACCCTACGTTACCAGACGGAGATATGACGCCTGCATATGAGTACCTGAAGAAAAGAGGTATTAGCAAAGAGGTTGTTGATTATGTTGGTATCAAATGTGACAACAAAGGGATTATGCACTTTCCATTCTATTCTCTAGGTGATGTTCTTACAATGGTCAAATGTCGTCCTGCCCGCAAGGTAAATAAAGGCGATGGCGCAAAATGCTGGGTACAAAAAGGAACAGGATCTTCACCACTTTTATTTAACGCCAATAGGATTAACACCGACAGAGTTTTGATAATCACTGAAGGATGTATTGATTGTCTTGCAATTATAGAATGTGGTTTTTACAATGTTGTTTCTGTGCCTTTAGGCAGTCAAAACCTATCCTGGATTGCAGAGAATTTGGAGTGGCTTGACCAATTTGAGCTTATTATTCTTTGTGGCGATGCTGATGAAGCTGGTAAGAAGATGAATATTGAAGCGTCATCACGACTGGGAGTAGACAGGTGCAGGTTTTTCCAACATCCGACATACAAAGAGAATGGTAAGTTAAAACAGATTAACGATATTAATGAATGCCTTTATAGGCTGGGCAAAGAAAAACTGAAGGAACTTCTGGATAATGTTATAAACGCACCAAACCCGCACGTAATTGATTTTACTGAGATTGAGGATGTGGATTGGTCGCAGGTTGATGGTATTAGTTTTGGCTTAGATGACATAGATAAGGTTCTGCATAAGATGTATAGGGGTTCTGTTAACACTTTCTATGCAAAGCCGTCAGCCGGTAAATCGAGTTATGTAAATCAGATCATGGCGCGTGCAATTTCAGACGGGCGCAAAGTATTTCTCTATACTGGTGAGCTGAGTGAGCCTTTATGGAAATCATGGTTTAACTTTACATTAGCTGGCAGAAAACATATTGCCGAATTTACTTCAGATAATGGATATAAATATTACAAAGTTTCTCCTAAAGCTTTGGTTGAGATAAATAAATGCTGTAAAGATCAGTTATATGTTTATCGTGATGACGAGAACCCTCATATTGATAAGATCATTGCAGCTTGTATTGATATGATACGCAGAAAAGGTGTTTGTGTTATCGTTCTTGACAATTTGATGACTCTTGATTGTGACGAAAAAGGCGGCGAGCTGGAGGAACAAAAGGTTATAATGAAGAAAATCCAGAAGCTTGCCAAAGACTATAATGTTGTAGTAATTCTTATATGTCATGCCAAGAAAGTTAAAGAGGCGCTAACGATGGAAGACGCAAGCGGCACTTTTAAAATTGCAAATCTATCAGGCATAATGATGACACTTGAACGCAACAATGACAAGTCGCGGACAGATTATGATGTATTATTAAAAATCCAGAAAGATAGGTTTAACGGCAGAAACAATTATGAATTTCCGGTAAGATTTGATTTCCCTTCACGCAGATTTTTTACAACAGAAGAAGAGTTAAACAGATGTTATTCATGGACACATGGTGAAAGTACCGTTGATGA
The DNA here is from genome assembly GCA_045632345.1 of Eubacteriales bacterium. Lineage (GTDB taxonomy): Bacteria > Bacillota > Clostridia > Oscillospirales > CAG-272 > RGIG2000. Next base: position 3,739 of record JAZQWM010000066.1, read on the forward strand.
ATTGCCAAAATCCGAAGCTCTTGAAAGAATGTTGATTAACAAGTCTGAAGAAGAGGAAGTATTTGGAGAGGTGAGCAATATTGCCTAATAATAAATTAGTTTCGCAAGACGTTCCTGCGTATCAAACGTATGAATGGTGTTATCACAAATACATAGAAGAAAGACTAAACTATAAAGAAATAGCAGAAGAGGCAGGGTGTAAACCTCGCACAATTCAAAAAATGGTGTAGTGAAAGGTATGGGCTTAACAGAAAGACTATTGCAAATTTAATACATCTAAATAAACGTCAAAAGGAATTAATTATATTTAGTCTATTGGGAGATGGACATATTTCAAAACGCGATTGTTGCTTTATTGTTTCACATGCTGAAAATCAAAAAGATTATTGTTTTTGGAAGTATAGTATATTGAAAAATCTATGTCATTCACCACCAGTGTTTCGAGAGGGCGGCGTAATAAGAACCAAAGAAGGTAAAACTTATAAACAACAAAATTACTATAGATTGACCACTCGTAAACTTAATGATCTTGTAAAAATTGTTGAAATGGATAAATCTGAAATTATATCTCAACTTAATGAATTTGGTTTATCTATTCATTTCCTTGATGATGGCAGTTGTAGTAATAATATATGGTCTTTATGTTACGCTTCTTTATCAGATAATCAAAAAGAACTATATTGCAAAATACTGCAAGATAGATTTAATATTTACCCGCATATGTATAAAGACAAAAGATATATTGGGTTCAGCAAAGCAGATTCCAAAATTATCAGCCAAATCATTTTAAGTCAATTGCCAAACAATTTAGATATTATTAAGTATAAAATCTTAAAGGAAGATAATTATGCGTAAGTATATTAATTACCATAAGCACGATCACATATCATCTTTTCTAACGCCTGACACGCATATAAAGGCAGAAGAATATGTTAAACGCGCCGTAGAGTTGGGCGATACAATGTATTTTACAACAAATCATGGCACTGGCGGCGATATATTTGAGGCAAAAACACTGTGTGATAAATACGGTCTGCGCTGTATGTTTGGCATTGAGGGATATATTGTAGCAAATCCATTAGAAAAAGACAAATCTAACTACCATATCATCATTATTCCGCGTACTGATGTGGCGCGCAAAAAAGTCAACTATATTAGCTCGCACGCTCATATTGATGGATATTACTACAAACCTCGTATCTTTATAGATGATTTGCTAGCTTTGGATAAGGAAGATATTTATCTGACTACGGCTTGTATAGCAGGTATTATAAAAACAAATGATGCAATTGATACTATATTTAAGCCCTTAACTCAATATTTTGGTGAGAATATGTTTATTGAAGTTCAGGCACACAATGTTGAAATACAAAGACAACATAATATTAAGTGTCTTGAAATAGCAGAACAATATGGGCTGAAACTTATTGCAGCTACAGATAGTCACTACATTTATCCAGAACAAGCAGCAGACCGCAAGGCTTATTTAGAAGGAAAGGGTTTAAATTACGGCGATGAAGATGAATTTTTGCTTGATTATCCCGACGGCGACACTCTTTATCAGAGGTTTGTAGATCAAAGTGTTTTGTCTTCGCAACAAATTTATGAAGCTTTAAATAACACTTTTATATTTGAAAGTTGCGAGGATATTAAGCTTGATAAAGAAATTAAAATGCCCAGTATATATCAATATCTCACGCCAGAAGAACGAGTTGATGAACTTCGCAGGCACGTCTATTCTGCATTTGAAAAGACTCGCGAGGAAGAAAATATATCGGAAGCCGACAAACCTAAATATATTGCTGAAATAGAAGATGAGCTAAAAACTGTTGCTGATACAATTTCTATCAATACGGCAGACTACTTCTTATTTAATGAAAAAAACACCGATCTTGCCATTAATAAGTATGGCGGAGTTCTCACAAGGACTGGTAGAGGCAGTTGCGGAGCTTATTATTTAAACAAACTGTTAGGCATAACGCAGATTGATATGCTTAAATCTCCTGTGAAATTGTATTCAAGTCGTTTCATGTCTACTGCAAGGTTGTTGGAGAATAGGGCGCTTCCTGATATAGATTTCAATGTAGTATCACAAGAGCCATTCCAAAAAGCCTCTAAAGAGTTACTTGGTGAACACGGTTGTTATCCTATGATTGCTTACGGAACTATGCAGGATGGCGAAGCGTTTAGGAATGTATGCCGATCTCACAACGTATCGTTTGAAGAATTTAACGAGGTTGCAAAAAATCTTGATAAATACGTAGAAAATGCCAAATGGAAGCCATTAATAGAAGAAAGTAAAAAGTATGTGGGAGCAATAGTTTCTGCATCAGTACACCCTTGTGCTCATATTCTTGACAATAAGGATTTACGATATGAATATGGAGTTGTAAGAGTAGGGGATAATCTTTGTGTAATGATAACGTCGTCAGAAGCAGATGAGTACAAAGTTCTTAAAAATGATTACTTGATTGTTTCAGTTTGGAAGTTAATCTCAGAAACTTTTGAGGCAATAGGGAAGCCAATAATGAGTATACAACAGCTTGACAAAGCGCTTGATAATAAGACTTTCAATCTTTTCAAAAAAGGATTAACTGCAACACTCAATCAGGTTGATGGCGATTGGGCAACTTCATTAATGAAACAATATCAAATAACAAATGTGCGAGAAGGTGCAATGTTTACCGCGGCTCTCAGACCATCTTTTGAATCATGGCGCAATATGTTTATCTCAAGAAGTAAATACGATACGGGTTGTCCGCAGTTTGATGAGGTACTAAAGGAAACAAATTCGTTTATTTTATTCCAAGAAAACCTTATGCAATATTTCGAGTGGCTTGGCGTTTCGCCTGCTGAGTCAATAGGGTTAATTAAAAAGATAAGCAAAAAAAAGATTAAACCAGAGGATTTTAGTAAATTAGAGGATAGGTTGCACGAAAACTGGATTAAAAAAGTCGGCAACGACGATAAGTTTCAAGACATATGGAGTCTTGTACAAAGTTGTATGTCATATGGATTTGCCGCCCCTCATGCCGTTGCCACAGCCTACGATATGCTGTATGGCGCATATCTTAAATCACATTATCCGTTAGAGTATTATACAGTTTGCTTTAATAACTACGGATCAGATGAAGATAAAACTGCTTCTCTTACAAGTGAATTACAAAGCTTCAATATTACCCTATCTCCTATCAAATTCCGTCATTCTTCAAACCTATACACTTGCGACAAGCTTACTAACACCATTTATAAATCTATATCTTCTGTCAAGTATCTCAATTCAACTGTAGCAAATGTTCTATATGAAATGCGAGATCAGCAATTTGATTCATTCATAGATTTCCTTCGTGTTAATCCTTGTGATACTCGGCAAACCGAAATTCTTATTCGTCTCGACTTTTTCTCAGAATTTGGTGGCAGCGCAAAGCTCCTTGTGATATTTGATCTTTTTCAGAGATTATTCAAGCGCGGAGATGGTAAGTGGGTTTCAAAATCACAAATTAAAAAAACTTCAATAGAACCGTTTTGCATAACCCAATTAAATCGTCTTGCAACCAAAGAAACACCAAGCGCGTATCATTTTGCAGATTTTAGCGTTCTAATAAATGATTATGTTAAAAGTGTGCCGGATGTTGATATACCCGCAAAAGAAAAAATTAAAGCACAAGTAGAATATTTAGGTTTTATTCAAGGTTCAAATCGTGAAGAGGACAGAAGAAAATTATTAATAGAGAAAATTACACCTCTAAAAAGCAAGGAAAACAATAGCATTTGGGGATATGCAGTACACACAAAATCAATGGGTTCAGGTAAAGTAGCACGATTAACCGTAAGAGCAAAAGCATTTGAATCAAATCCTATTAAAGAACTTGATATTATTTATGCAAAGTCTGTTTCAAAAAATGCAAAAGGTTTTTGGTATTTAGTTGATTATTATAAGATCTGCTCTTGACAAGTCGCCAAGTGCGTTATATAATTATGATAGGGCGTAGGATTTACGCTTGCGCCCTATTTTTATATACATTTAAAGTCACAAAGTACGGAGGATGTTTAAAATGAAAGTTCCTAAAATACAAGAAATTATTAAAAATAAGATTCATTGTGCAATTCATATGCCTAAATCTGATTTTGTAGCTTTTCAAGCTATAAAGCCATATACTATTTTTAAAGACGACTTTTATAGAAATAGAACTGAAAATCTTGATGATTATTGTATTTATTTTAAAGATGGACAAAGTTCTGGATGGGATAGAACAATACACGCTATAAAATATGATATCCCTATTTATGAATGTCGTCAAGTAATGGATTTGCTGTGGTTTGATGACAGGCCTGAAAAAGAATATCAAATTGGCGATTATGTTTTTGATAAGAAATATAGCGCATACGGTCATATTTCCAGAGCAATATATTTTGAAGAAAATTGGTATTATTACATTCAGTTTGTTTCGTGTATAGTTAATGATGATGGGGATGAAATAATTGGCAATATTGCAAAAGCCGATGAAATTGAGATGGTTACATTCTTAGCAGATACGTATTCAAAATTAAAAAAAGCAAAGGAGGATAGTAAGATGATTTTTGAATATATGGTTAAAGAAGATGTACGCATTGACAAAACCAACAACACGCGAATTCCGACTATGAAAACTTCTGTTTATATTTCGGGCTGTAGATCTGGAAGCGCAACTTGTGATAAAGAAAACTTTGACGAAAGAACGGGCATACTTAATGCTATTGCCAATGCAGTATGTGGCGGTAATTTTGATCGTGAATATCAGAAAAAACTAAAAGAGCAAAAAAATGCACAAAAGTGGCAATGCACATGTTGCGTTTGTGGCAAAACATATGCCTCTAAAGAAGAAGCTGACAAGTGCGAATATCAGCACGTTGAAAATAAGAAGGCGCGCCGACAGAGATATCTTGAGCGCAAGGAAGCAAGAGAAAGAATTGCTGCCGCTGAACGTGAAGGCAGAATTACAAAGCTTATGGCGGAGATGTTGAAAGATGTGCAGTGAATGTCATATGAATCCTTGCCATCCAAGTTGCCCAAACGCACCAGAACCTAAACCAGTTATGTATTGTGAAAATTGCAAACAAGGAATATACAACGGTGAACCGTACTATAGTTTTAATGGCAATATTATATGCGAAGAATGCATAGATTCCTGCAAGTATATTGCAGATGTTGATGATGTCTATGAACCTGATGCTATGAGTCTTTGGAAAGCAAAACTAGAAAAGGAGATGTGCGAGAATGAAATACACTAAGATGATTGAAAGTTTAGACATAAGGGCTTTTAAAATCGGCGATTTGTATTATATCAACATTAATATAGATCAAGATGTAATAAAAGGCATATATTTGTGTACTGATGTATACTACAACTCACAAGAAGTTGAATTTCAAGAAATAGTAATATTGCAAGGTTTTCAAAAAAGATTGCCATTTATTAAAATGAGAATAAACAATAGTAACTTTACTGATATTAATGAAATTCAGGCCGTTAAATTTACAACAAGTTATGACGTTGGTTTCAAGGAATGGCTTGTGGCTGCAAATATAGCAGAGGAGGAAGTATGAGTATTTATGCGGACAACGCAGCACAAAAACCATTGACTAAGGCAGTTAAGCAAACTTTAATGGATTGTATCATAGCTGATTATTGCAATCCTTCAGCCATCTATACTAAAGCTCGCAAAACTCAAAAAGCTTTTGAAGAGGCAAGGCAAATAGTTGCTGAATGCATTGGCGCTGATTCAGATGAGATATTTTTTACTAGCGGTAGCACAGAAGCTATAAATTGGGTGGCTTCGCTTGCAAAAGATTTTATCATCATTACATCCAACATTGAACATAAAGCGCTGATAAAAGCCTTTTCAAAAGCAACAGTTGCAACATTGCCCGTAAATGGAATAGGTTATATTGATATAGATGATTTGCGTTATCATTGCAACTTTTACAAGAAGGAATGTATGGTTACTCTTGGATGGGTTAACAATGAGATTGGTACGATTCAGCCTATACAAGAAATTGCAGATATATGTCATCAAACAAAAGCAAAACTCTTTCTTGATGCTACACAAGCTATAGGTAAAGTTCCTATCAATGTTCATGAAATAGGCGTTGATTATTTATGCGGTTCATTTCATAAACTTGGCGGACTTGCCGGCAGCGGTTTCCTTTACATCAAAAAAGGTGCATGTATTGACTCGTTTATTCAAGGCGGTTCGCAGGAACGCGGAATGAGAGCGGGGACTGAAAATTTGTTTGGCGCCTTATGTGGTGCGACAGCCATTAAAGAAGCAACAAAAGATATTGATATCAGAATGCTTAGATATATGGTTATTCAAAACAAAATCGTAACAGAACTTTGCAAACTTCCCAAAACTCATCTAAACGGCATTTTGGGCAACAGAGTAGAGACAAACATTAATATCTGCTTTGAAGGCATTGACGCTGAAAGTTTGGTTTTAATGCTTGACATTGATGGAATAGAAGTTTCAACAGGTTCAGCCTGCAATTCACATAATATAGAACCATCATATGTATTAAAGGCAATCGGTTTAACTGATGAAGAGGCGAGAGCCAGCATTAGAATAACATTTGAGGACATCACAGATCAAGAGGTTGACTATCTTATTGATCACATAAAGTATAGGGTTACACAATTGAGAGAAAAATCGCCTCTATGGAGTAAGATAAAGGAGTGATAAAATGCGCATTATGATTATAACCCCTTATTTGTATAAAGGCAGAAAACAATTAAATTATGTCATATCAAAGCGAGTTGACAATGGCTTCTTGATTAAAGATGCAGAATCCGACGAGTTTGGTTATAATCGTAAAGTCGTATTTGATGATGACGCAGAATTACAGTTTGTGCAGGCACTACCAAACGAGATTGAAGATAAGATTTGTGATAAATACTACGATGTTGTGTTTATTGATAGTGATTATAATAAAGACGACATTTGGACTATACGTTGTAACATAATTGGAAACCAGAGTAAACCCATTATATATTTTTAAGGAGACTAATCATGCGAGATGTTAAAAGATTAGAAAAGTTTTATGATGAGATGAAAGAAATACATTCGTTGTCGTTTGGCGATTGGCGATTTGGACAACTTATATATAATTTTATCAGTGAATATGGAGATCCATTTTTTCTTGAAGAAGATGAGTTTATAACGGAACTAAAAAAATACGCCAACAAGAATAGTTCTATCTGCCATTGGGTTGTGAACGAAAAGAAACAGTAGAGGAGAATTTCTTGGTATGAAAGTCAGACCTGTAAAGTTTGATAAAAACAAATTAAAAAGCGTAACAGTCACACAAGATACAGAGGAACGAGAATGGAGAGATCAAAATGGGAATCTTTTAGGTTTATTCCCAATATCTTATACTTGTACTATGATATTCCCTAATGGAGAGCCTGAGTTCCAGTGGATTAAAATGCATAAAGGCAAGCTTTTTAAAATAGAAAAGGAGTGATACTACGTGCCGGGGATAACACAAGAAGACATTAATAACGCCATTACAAATTGCGAGTGGCGAATTGATGTAGACGGAGCATATATCTGCGGTGGTAACTGCGGTGTATGCCAGGTAGAGATCGAGTATGGCAGATGCGATGCCCTAAAAGAATTATTTGAAAGGGGTAATGAAAGTTGACCATTGATGAAGCTATCAAGCATTATAAAGAAGAAGCCGAAAAATACATGGAATATGGCATTGAAACAGAATGTTATCAGTGTGGCAAAGAAAATGAAAAGCTTGCAGAGTGGTTGACGGAGCTGAAAGAACTGCGAGAAGAAAAAGAAATCGCTTTATCTGTAAGAACTGGAGCAAAAGCTAAATACAATTACACAGATGAGCAAGTAACAGCATACTGGCAAGGTGTTGAGGACTGCGCCAAAGACACAATAGACAAACGCCAAAAATGCGATTTAGATATACTTAGAGGCATTAATGGTATAGCTGTTGGCATTAATAATTATAGAGTGACAGACGGTAAAATATATGGAATGTTAGTCACCGAAGGACATTTCAAGCTAAATTGTTATGACGTAATTCATGCAATTTGTAAGGAGCGTTCTGCTGACGAAGCCTTAAAGCTGATAGGAGGTAGTGAAAATGGCTGATTATATAAGCAGAGATGATGTGCGCCGTTTTATTGCGGACGCATTTAGCAAAAATCGCTTTGCAACAAATTATGATTATGCAATATTAGTTGATAAGATAGACGAAATAAAAACCGCAGACGTACAGCCTGTTGATAGGTGGATAAGCGTTGATGAAGCATTACCAATATATGATGGACTTGTACTTATTTACTACAATGATAAAACAATAAGATTAGCGATTTGTACCGAGGACGGTTGGTATAGCGATGAAGGCGAACCGATTATGGAACAGCCCGACCATTGGTCAAGAATACCAGAATCTCCCAAAACGAAAAAAGAGTAAATTTTGGATTTTTTCGCTTCACGACAGTTAGAAAGGAGCGTTAATGAACACAGATGTAATGTTTTCAAGCAAGACGGATTTGTGGGCTACACCGCAAGAGCTATTCGATAAACTTAATGCAGAATACCATTTTACGCTTGATGTATGTGCATTGCCCGAAAATGCGAAGTGTGAACGGTATTTTACACCTGATATAGACGGACTAAAGCAAGAGTGGACAGGCGTTTGTTGGTGTAATCCACCTTACGGCAGAGAGATCGGGAAGTGGGTTGAAAAAGCCTATAATTCGGCAAAAATCGGGGGGGGTGAAAGTAGTGATGCTTTTGCCTGCAAGGACAGATACACGTTGGTTTCACGATTTTATATATGAAAAAGCTGAAATACAGTTTATCAAGGGACGGTTAAAGTTTGGCAATTCTCAAAATTCAGCTCCTTTTCCGTCAATGATAGTAATTTACAGAGGTGATGAAAAATGTTAGAACTAAAACCGTGTCCGTTTTGTGGTAAAGAGCCTACTGCTTTTAAAGATAACTATGATAGAATAGCAATTATGTGCGAGAGCTGTGATTTGTATTTTGGCATAGAACTTGAATGCGGTGAAGAACTTGTTGACGGTTGGAGAGCGAGAATTAAATCTGTCGAAGAAGCTGTCGAAGCGTGGAACAGGAGGGCTGAACATGACCATTGATGAAGCAATTAAAGTCTGTGAAGATAATGCCACAAAAATTGGCGGCAATCCTCAGTCAGACTATCATGCAGCCTGTTATAAGCAGGTTGCAGAGTGGTTGACGGAGCTGAAACAATGGCGCAGAGTATATGGCATTTGTCCGAGTTATGAGATGTGTATTCCTGAATGCAGGGAAGGTTATAATGCTCAGATAGCAGAGTACAAGCGACTTCTGAAAGCGGCGGTTGAGGATTTTGACACCATGCACAATCATATTTGGGACTGTACCGATTGTAAGTCCTGCCCTCTGAACAGAGGGGAATTGGGCATTTGTGGGCAGATGTGGCGATACGCAGACGAAGCCGA
>JAZQWM010000067.1:0-2263 GCA_045632345.1 Eubacteriales bacterium
GTTCGGATGGCCTTAACCTCTGACACCCCTCAACCCTCGGGGGGTGTCATTTCTCCTCTCGTTCCCTCGCAAGCTCCAGCAGTATTTCAGTATCAATCTGTCCTCTATCTGCCTTTTTGTGACATTTTACGCACAAACAAACCAAATTATAATTATCTAATAGCCGTTGCTTATCGTTGCGGACTTTAATTATATGATGGACTTCTAAGCCGTTGTATGTATAGACACCTTGTGTCCTGCAATACTCACATAAATAATTAGCTCTGGCTCTTATCTCCTTTGATTTACTTTCCCACGCATAAGTGTTCCTTAGCTTGCGCTCGTCTCCGCCTGTATAGACCTTTCCTTTTGTGCATATATAACCTTGTTTGTGCATCTTACCGCACCGTGAACACGCTTTATACATTTATCTTTATCTTGTCGCCAACATATATCTTGTTTTTGTCCTTGATGTTATTGTCCTTTACGAGCTTTGCAACAGTCGTTTTGTACTTCTTTGCAATGGCGCTCAAAGTGTCGCCCTTTTTAACAACATATACAATCGGCTCTTTGCTTGTTTTAGGCTTGTTATTTTCCGTTTTAGGCGCTTTTTCAGTCTTGGTATATCCATTGTACCCTTTAGCCTTAATAACGCTTGTAAAGTCTTTATACGCCACGTCCGTGTCCACTCTGTAACCGCTTATATATCCGTTGTCCGAGTTTTGCCACATATCAAAGCCGTTATATGTAAAGTTTGGTTTTAATGCGCTCCAGCACGCCACCCACTTTGTATACTTTTCAAGTCGCTTAGTGTCTATCTGATTTTTAAACCAACTCAAACTCGAATAGATACCAACATAAAAGCCTTTTTTCTCGAGATAATCACAGAACGCTATAATTGCATTTGTGACGCCTGCTTTGTCTTTGCCCTGCCACTGGCCGTTTTCAATGTCAATGTAAATAGGCATTTCAAACTGTTTGCCTTTTAAGCAGTTATTATACAAAAACTCTGCCTCTGCTTTGCCAGTGCTTGAGTTGTTAGCGCAACTGTAATAGTATACGCCAACTTTTAAGCCTGCCTGCTTTGCCTGTTTGTAAAAATCCTCAAAGCAACTGTCTTTGTTTTTCGTGCGGTTTGCTCCGTACCCTGTATAACCGCCTCTAAGGATAACAAAATCATTTGTCTTTTTTACGTCTGCCATTTTGAGGCCTTTTTGATACTTGCTAACGTCAATTCCTTTCATTGTTTGCCTCCTTTGCGTTTGCGCTGTCTGCCAGTCCTTCTCCGATTACATAACCTATAACGGTAGCGCCTGCCATAATAATTGAGGCTATCTGTGACGCCTCGCTCTCGTCCGTGCCTAAGTAAATCAGAATCATTGATACAAACGACGCAACGCTCAACCATAATTTACGGCTTGTTAATTTGCGTTTAATATCCATTTCTTAGCCCTCCTTACTTAATCAATTACCTAGTTTAAACTTTAGCATAAATTTTCTCGCATTTTCTCGCATCTTTCCTTGATTTTCTCTATAATGCGGTAAATTTGCGACTCTGAATAATTGATTATGAGCGCTATTTTGTGCACGTCCAGCCCGTCAATATATTTAAGCGTGTATATTCTGTCGTGCAAATTACCGCTTTTCCTCAACTCGTTCTCTTTGAGCGCCAGCAGTTCGGCTCGCTCATCCATAATCGTTTTGGCCTCGTGTAACCGCTCGTCAATGTGCTTGCGCTCCTTTTCAACTAAATACTCCTCGATTTTGTCGTGATAACTGTTGCTCTGTATTTTTTCTTTGTCATACTCTATCGCTTTAACTTGAGTGCGCTGAAAAATAAGCTCGTACTCGTCCATAATCTCACTATAAATTTTTTGAGACTGATTATATTTAATTTTGAATAACTCATAATCTGCATAAATCAATTAATAGCCTCCTCATTCAATAATCGCTCTACGGCGTGACGTAAATACTTAACTTTTAATAGGTCGCTGTCCTCGTAATTATCAAGCTCTAACTCGTAAAATAAATCGCTAAAAGCTTGTGAGTAACCCTTTTCCCACGAAATTCTAAATATATTATCGACTTTTTCTCTAATCGTCATCCTCTGCCTCACTTTCCAGCCACTATAAAACGCCATCTTTACAATGATAATTTGTACAATCGTCAAATCGAAATTTGCATACTTCGCATATATCGTCTACGATTATATCTGCTAGCTCTTTATTACTCATTTGCGCCAATTTCTCTCTATTCGTCATTTTCATCCCTCCAAACTCTGCAC
>JAZQWM010000068.1:0-1629 GCA_045632345.1 Eubacteriales bacterium
CTTAAACTGTAAAAAAATGTATTTACAATTTTAGTTTATCATATTATAGCTATCCTGTCAATAAAAAATCGCCGATTACTCGGCGATTTTATGTTATTTTGCAACTGCGCTAAAGGTAAACGGTGTAGCGTATTCGTTACATCCGCCAAAGTCTATGTATATGATTTTTGTGCCATCGTAAACGAATGCGCCCATTACAAGTGATTTCTCATAATAGTCTGAATTAAAGCCAGAAATAATGAAGTCAAAGCCTGCATACGCGCTGTCAATTAATGCAATTACTGTTTTGTCATTTACTGCTGTTAAATCACTATTTACAGTTTGGTGTTGAGTTGTACCGTCAGCTACTACTGCGGCTGTTACGCCGAATGTAAGTGCCTTGCCTGTTTTTGCTTTGTAAACGTCAATAGATTCCTTGTTGATTGTGTAGCCTACGCAAATTCTGTCGCCGTTTATCTTTGCAGAATAGCCAACGAAAACCATAATTGGATCATACGTTGCAACGGTTGATTTCAAATTACAGTTTATACATACGCTCTCTTCAATGAAGCTTTCAACAAAAGATTTAAGAACGTAATTGTTTTCTCCTGCTTGATGCACGCCATCAAAGTATGTTTCGCAATGATTTGCGTATGTGATTGTAACGTTACCGAAAGCCGCTTTTATAGATGGTACAACCGCATCAGTTTCTGACCCTGTATAAACAACTTCTTTTAGATATAACGTCATATCAAGAGTATTGGAAGGAATGCTTGTAATTCCGCTGTGAAGCACAAGCTTATTTAATCCAGAGCAGTATGAAAATTGATTTGCTCTAAGGCTGGTTACACCTAACGGAACGGTAAACGTGCCTATGGATTTCATTTCAGAAATTGTTCCCATATAAGTAACGGAATCAGGCAAATATAGAGTTTTAAGTGAGCCAAGACCGTTTTGGTAAGCAGCGGCTGAGCCACCGCCACCACCGCCGCCGAAGTATTCGAATCCCTCTGGGAAAATAAGCTCCTCTAGCTTTGGGCAGTTAAAAAATTGATTGGCTTCTGTTCTTTTTAGACTTTTTGCGCCGGTCATATCAATAGTTACCAAGGAGGAGCAGCCATAGAAAGCGTAAGCTCCTATTGATACACAATCTCTTGGTACGTTCGTCCATTCAAGTCCATGAGACGTGTAGAACATATTTCCGCTGATTTCCTTTAAGGTATCAGGAAAAAGCACGTATTTAAGGTCATTGTATCCTTTGAAAATATCGCCTGTTACCTTTTGAACATTATGCGGTACCTCTGCTCTTATAACGCTTGTTTTTCCGTAAGATTTTCCAGTCAATGAATTAAGCTGACTAAAATCAGTTGTTGTGTTTACGTTATTTGTAAAGACGTAATATGATGGATAAGTATGATATTCTGTACCGTCATATAATACTACTCTTGTTGTAAACGTCTCTAATTTTCCGTCATCGCCAAATACGCTTTTTTCACTCATTCCAGCTACAATTTCAACTTCGCCGAATTCGTCAGTCGCGGCTGCGCTGGCTGAAATTGCAAGCATGCAAAAAAGAACGCTTACAATTAAAATTGATAATATTATTCTTTTCATTTTCTTCTCCTTAAACTGTAAAAAAATGTATTTACA
>JAZQWM010000069.1:0-9186 GCA_045632345.1 Eubacteriales bacterium
ATGTGTTTGATGCCGCCGTATCGGTGGAAAGTCTGCATCATTTCGAAAAAGAAGAAAAGGTTGCGTTATACGCTAAACTACATACGGCATTAAAGAATGACGGTTACTTTATCCTTACGGATTATTTTTCGCTATCCGACAAAGAAGAACAAATGCACAGACAAAATCTAATGTCTTTGAAAGAAGAACAAGGGATTGCGGATAATGAATTTTATCATTACGACACTCCGCTTACTGTAAAACATGAAACAGAAGTACTTGCTGGGGCAGGCTTTTCATCAATTGAAGTGTTAAATAACTGGGGTGCAACTTATACCATAAAAGCAGTTAAATGAACCGTCAAATTCCAATTTGTCGAACAGAACAAATTAACCCCGACAGACTTTGTAAATCTGTCGGGGTTAGTCTTTGTTTTCTGCGATTTAATTTTGTTATCCGTAGGGGCGTTCTTTGAACGCCCGCGGGCGAACACAGTTCGCCCCTACCATGTATTAGGTGTTTTCTCCGCGAAGAACATCACCCTTTTCGCTAAGGTGTTATTTTTATGAAACGTAATATTTTTCAAGTGTATCAAGGCAAATACAACCAAGAGTGCCGTTAAATACTGCACCGCAATCTATGGCGATGTGGTTGTTGATTTCAAGAATTTTGCCTTTTGAGGTATAGTCAATAAGGGCGGTGGGGGTATGACCTGTTACGATATATTTGTCCTCAAAATACTTTTTGTCGTATTCGGTATGACCTACAATAAGCTCGTGCCAGTCTATATTATCAAAATCCTCCATTTTTTCCTTTGATGGAACTGTGTGGGAAAGGAAAAATTTGCCGCTCTGTGTCTCTAATTCTTCAAAAATAGAAAAGCATTTTAAATATTCCAAAATTTCCTGCTTTTCCTTTTCGTTTAATTTCTTGTACGCTTCATAGGTGGTAAGACCGCCATCGCAGAGCCAGTCCTTAAATATTTCCTTTAATTCGGGGGTGGCTTTTGATTTTAATCTTTTTAAAAGATACGCGCAGGTGTAATCGTGATTTCCTAAAAGAGGAATTACGTTTTTTCTGTTCATCATATCAAAAAGTATTTTAATTCCGCCGTCCCCTCTGTCGATTACGTCTCCTAAAACGTATAGGGTATCGCTATCGGAAAGCTTGATTTTTTCAAGCATTTTGATATATAAATCATAGCATCCGTGTAAATCGCTCATGGCGTAAATCATTTTTCATATCTCCTTAGTCCGTTTTTTAAATTTTCCTTTATGCGCTCTCTTAGCTCTATGGGCTTGACAATTTCTATTGTATCAATATATTGCATTGCATAATGCTCCATGGACGTAACGCCGGATTTTAATAAAACCGTATATTTTCCGTTACCTGTGTCGCTAATTTGAATGCTTTTGCCGAAGGTGTCGATTATTTCGTCAAGGATACTTGGGTCAATAATCATTTCCACTCTTTCATCATTACTACCGTCTAAATAGGGCTGCGTTGCAAGCTGGCTATAATTTATGCCTCTTTCGTACCTTTTAACTGTGTTTAAGCGGAGCAGAGCTTCGTTATCAATCTTGATTTTAGTTATACGGTCAAGCCTGAAATAGCTGACGCTGTCGCACCCGTCGCTCTTAGCTAGTAAATAATATTTTTGATTGTGCAAAATCAGCTGATATGGGCTAACCTTATGCTTGGAGCTTTTGTGGAGCTTTTTGTCCTTGCCGTATTTATTATAATCGAAGGTTATTTTTTTATCAAGACCGATTGCTCGTTTACCGTGTCAATATTATAAAAAACCTCTTGATTTTCGGTTTTATTCCATTCGTTTACGGAGCATGCGTTTTTTACGTACGGCTTAAAATGAACGGTTGACAAAAGCGACAGCTTATCAATAAGGCGCGTCGATTGCTTTGCCGTAATATATTTGCTTGACAAAACGCTGTCAATAAGCACCTTTAACTCGGAATTTTCAAAATCTCTCGATTCCAAATAGCTTCCCCTTGGGCTTGAATTGATTTCATATCCCGCCTCGCGAAGCAACGAAAAATTTCGGCTGACCGCCTTTCTTTCAATAGTAATGCCGTAGTCCTTTTTTAGACGGCAAATGATTTCCTCTTGGGTTAAAGGATGATTTGCATCGCTGTACCTCTTTAAAATTTCAAGTATTCTAAGTATCGCAAGCTTTTTTGACTCCAATGAACTCATATGCTTTCCCCCCTTAATTTAGTACGTTTATTTTAGCACTGAGTACATATAAATTCAACGTTTGCCTGTACCTTTTTTGGTACAATAAAAAAGCTCAACCGATAGGTTGAGCCTTTTGTTTTAGTAATTTACTTTGATTTGTAATATAATAAACAATGGCAATAGCCCTCAAAATCGGGGTCTGCAATTTGCTCACGGAATTCCTTGCAGATGCATTTTGTGTCCTCGCTTTTTTCAAGTCGGCAAGGGCAGTATCCGCCCTTTCTTTCAAGTCCTGCTTTGATTTTAGCTACTAGCTCTTTATTTTCGTTTAGTGTTACTTTTGACATGCTTTTCTCCCTTCAGTCGAAAATAGGGTATAGGGTATAGGGGTCAGGGGTTCGCTTCGCTCACAGGGTGGTTAGTAAACAATTTTCTTCTAAAGTCCCTGCAACGAAGTTGCCCCTGCGAATACAATGAGCCCCTGCGACAAGGTCGCCCCTGTCCCCTACTTACGGCTGATACTCATAGCCGTAAATATGATTTCCTCTTAAAAACTTACCGAAAATGTATTTGTTGCATGCGCTTTCGTTAAGCACGTAAATTCTGCCGTCAACGTAGGCAAGCTCCTCTGCCATTGGTGGAGCGTAAACTGTTTGCTTTAAGCACTTGGAGTCTAGGTGGTAAAGTGAAACGGAGTTTCCGTCAATTAAAACGTTGCCGTTGTCGCTTTCAATATAAAGCATATCGTAGAAATAGAGCTTTGATTTGGAAAGTCCCCATGATGATGAAAGCACAATTTGCTTTCCGTCAAGGATATACATGCCCTGAATAGCGCTCGTTGTGGAAATTGCAGCGCATGGCTTCTTAGCAACGCCAAAGTCGCCCTCTCCAAGCTTAAATACTGTGATTAAAGCAGTATTTTTGTCTCCGCTTGGTGTTGTAATACGGTGGGAGTCAAGCGTTTCGTAATCGTTTTCCTTGTAAAACTCGCCAACGAACATATAGCCATCGTAAATATGGCAGTATGCAGGGTTATTGTAGGTTGTTACTCTGCCAACCTTTTTAGCCTCGCTCTTACCCTCTAGCATATCGTTAAGCGGGAACACGTCAAGACCGCCGTTATATCCCTTTTCCTTTGTGCCGTCGGTAATGTAAACGTAGTTTTTGTAAACCTCAATGCCGCCTGTATGACCTAAATAGTCAGTGCCGTCTGCATTTTTAAGTGAAACCTTATTTAAAACCTCGCCGTCCTTTGATACAACGTAAACTCTTGAAGCTGAGTTATCAGCCATATAGCCGGCAACTAAATATACTTCCTTCTCAGGCATATAAACGATGCCCTGTTGAACAAGTCCGTCCTTTACGCCCGGCATTTTAAATTCCTTTTCAGCATTTTTGTAAAACTCGCTAAAAATAATTCTTTCGCCGATTTTAACTCCTGCAAGAAGCAAAATTATAACGCCAATAACGATTGCTAATGTAATTAAAGTTATTCTAACTGGCTTTTTCTTTAAAAATGACATAAAAAATACCTCTTTTTTATATTTTTACATAGTTATTTTATCATTTTTTTGAGTCTTTGTCAATAAATAAAAAATGGCACGGGAGTGCCATTTATATTAGCTGTTACCTGATAGTAGTCAGCACCGCGGACAGGGGACGGGGGCGTGTCTGTGCGGACCACTGACATATCTGCTTCGCAGAGCGATATAACCGAATAAATTCGGTAGCGATATGCTTAAACTATGTTTAAGCGCGATATTCCGCCAAAGGCGGAGCGATATGCACCTGCGGTGCGCGCAAATCACTAATTCGCTTGGCGAATTGAATAACCCACAATTTGCGGTGGATAGGAAAGCATAGTTTGACCGGAATAGGTAATTTCCACAGTATCGCCCACCATGATGCTTTGGCGTGTTACCTGTGAGCCGTTTTTGTTATAGTATTTTGCAGATGCGGTTAAAACGTGATAAACGCCGAATGCGTAATCGCTTTCGATTACCTCAACCACAATGCGGTCATTTTCTATCTTTTTAACGATTGCCTTTAAAACAAACTCCGCCTTTACCTCATTTGAAGCGTCGTCGCTTAAAATTTCGTCGTCATTTGCTACCATATCAATATCCTTTTCCTTTGATGCCTCAGCGTTTTCGTTGTTTTCTTCAATATTTTCCACGCTGCCGCTTATTACCTGTGCTTCTTGGCTGTTATTTTTTTGAATATTATCAAGGTCAATGGCGTTATTTTCCAAGCTGGTGTCAGGTGTATTTTCCGCTCCGCATGAAATTATCATGCACACGCCTAAAATTAAAATAATACCTAATAAAATCTTTTTCATATATCCACCTATATTATGTGTAGATTTTCTATTATTATGATAACATAATATTGCAAGGATGTCAATTATTTTGTATTCATTACTCTTTTTATCATAAACATAACGTTATCGCTTGCATTTATAATATTTAGCTTTATTTGTGGATTTCTTTCCTGCCATAGAATGAAAAGCTCGTGGCAGAATGCTTGACCAACCTCATCAACGTCTAAGAAATTAAGGTCAATTTCCTTAAAGCTTAAAATCAACTCTCCAAGTCGCCTTGCCTCAGAGCGGGAAACAGGATTTCCACTTAAAAAGAAGTGCGCAATTGGTATTTGTGTTTTTATAAATCCGTCCTCAATATTGGAAAAACGGTCAAAAACCTCTTTTGTTGTTTTTTTGCTATGGTTAAATAGGGACATATAAACAAAGGTACCCTGTGTGTCTAAATTTGCTTCAATTTTGTCCTTGTTAAGATTTTTTCTTGTAAAGGTAATATTATCGGACACAATGAAAAACTCATCCATTAAGTGAGAGGTAAAGAAAATTCCCTCGCCAGAGTGCATAGATTTTGCGGTAGTAAATTTACCTGCAAAAAGAAGAGTGGCGCAGTCCTCAAGCATTAAATCTTGATTTTTTTCATTTAGCATATAGTCTTGAATATTTTTGAAAATACCCATTCCGTTATCCGCGATTATAATAGACGTGCTTAGGCTATTTGTTGATACCTTTACGGAAATTTCACTTGCACTTGAATGCTCAATAGCATTATTCATCATTTCGGTAAAGGAGTAACGCCATGCTGAAATGATGTTTTTTTCGTATCCCTTTAAAAGTGGGCGAATATCTCTTTCAAAAATAGTATCCTCAAGCAGTGAGCCGTTATTTGAGTAATTAAACGTATAATTTTTAGACACAAGCTCATATGGAAAATCATCGCTTTTTACGATCACACCATCGGCGATAAGCTCATTTAAGTAGTTATAAACAGAGGATTTAGACACGCCAAACGCTTCAGTTGTCTTTGATATTAACGCTTTGTCCTTGTTGAAAATTAAATTTAAAACGTACTGAATAACCTGTTCTTTATTTACACTTGCTTTCATTTTAACACCTCTTTCTTAGGTTTATATAAATATTATACTCATTTTTTCAAGAAAAGTCAATAAATTTTCCAAATAACTATAAATATTTTCCAAAATAGTGCAGGATTTATTCCAAATTTGTTTTTGTTGATTTTTAAAATCGTATATGGTATACATGTCATATATTTTAAAAGGAGCGCGTATGGATAGATATCAGCTTGACGCTTGCAGGGACAAGCGTGGATTTATAGATATGTCTTGCCTTGGGAAGGAACAAAAAGCGTGTTGAAAAATTCAAAAAAGCACTCAAACGAGTGCTTTTTGTTATATCATTGATCTAAATCCCTTGCCAACAATATCGCTGGAGTTAGTGATAATCGTAAAGTCGCTGCCGTCGCCTGTTTCCTTTATGTAGGTTTTAAGCTGCATAGCTTGTGTACGGCTTAATACTGTAATAATAATTTTTTTGTCCTCATGGGTAAATGAGCCTGTACATAAGGAAACCGTTGCTCCACGGTGGAGCTTGTTGTTTATAAACTCTACAATTTCAGCATCTCTTGATGTGATTATGTAAAAGCATTTTGTTCTATAAATACCGTCAATTACTATATCAACGATAAACGATTTTAAAATTAAGCCAAGAAGTGAGTAAAGACCTATTCTTATATTGATAATAAAGAAGCTTGCTAAAACTAATATTGCATCGGACACAAATAGCGAGCGGCTAATATCAAGGTTTGTGTACTTCTTTAAAATCATTGCCACAATGTCAGTTCCCCCTGAGGATGCGCCTACGCTAAATGTTATTGCACTACCAACTGCAATACAGCCAATGGCAAACACAAGGTCTAAAAATGGGTCGTTTGTAAGGGTGTTGCCTTCCCCCGCTACCTTGCTTACAGGTAATACCTTTTCTAAAACGAATGATAAAACTGAAATAAGCAAGCTACAATAAATTGTCTTTGTGGCAAAGCCCTTGCCGAAAATTATAAGGGCGATTGCAAGCAATATGACGTTTACAACCATCATGGTAAGACCAGGTGTGATAATCGCTTCAAGTCCGGGCTTTATCGTTTTTGCTATGTTGGAAACTAAAACGGAAAGTGAGCTTGTACCACCTGTGGAAAAATTGTTAGGGAAGCTGAAAAAGTGAACCCCGCACGTAACAATAAGACCGCCAAGGGTAACAATTAAATACGTTTTAATCGCTTCTAAAAATTTTGATTTCATTGATTTATTTAGTCCTTTAAATAAAAAATTCTCCATCTTTCATTCTATCACACATTTTCTAACATTTCAACCTACTTTTTCTTTGGAAAAAGAAAAAGTAGGCAAAAAGAAATCGGAAAATATTTATAAAACAAAATTTAAAGTTAGGAAAAAGAAAAAAGTATGCAAAAAAGAAATCAAAAGGCACACGCTAGGCAAAACTAAAAGCTGGGTAAGCTCTTTGGAAAAAGAAAAAGTAGGCAAAAAGAAATCGGAAAATATTTATAAAACAAAATTTAAAGCTTGGAAAAAGAAAAAAGTATGCAAAAAAGAAATCAAAAATAAAAATGAACACAAAATATTATATATTATTGACAAATTATTGTATGGTTGTTATACTATACTTATCCTAATATATTACAATTTAAGGAGAAGATATGAAAAGAAAATTTTTACTTTTAGCTATTTTAGCTATGCTTTTTGTATGTGCTTTTGCTATTACTGCAAGTGCAAAGGACGTATATCTTGAAGTAATTCCGGATGATTTAAAGGCTGAAAACGACACCTTTACTCATTTCGTTGTATTTGAAGAAGCGAAATATTTTGTAAGCTCAGGCGGAACAATTTCAAATCTTAACACTGACATAATGAATGCAGACATGGCAGCTGCAAACATTGACAAATCAAAAATAGGCACAGAGTACCTTACAAGATTTAATTTCCCTGCATATATAGGCGAAAATTTAATCACTTACGTTAATCTAAACACAATGAAATCTCATGCATATTTTAAGCACGTATGCGGATATATTCAGCTTGAGGGAACAGTTAACAAGGTTCACGATATGAACGAATGTGTTAATCAGCTAAGATGTATTGACTTTGGCGAAAATAGCCAAGTAACCTCAATTCCTCTTTGCTTTGCAAACCAAGCTAAGAAAATGGCAAGCATTAAAAACCTTCCAAGAAACTTAACGTCTATTGGCAATAATGCTTTTGATAACTGCTACGGCGCTTTTGAAGGGGAGCTTTACATAAACGCAACCACCATTGGACAGTCCGCGTTTAACAATGCAATTTCAAACGTAACGCACTTAATTTTAGGTCCTAACGTAAAGTCAATCGGCACTCAGGCATTAACCGTTCTTTTTGCACGCTCCCACCATAATGAAATTCCTGATTTTTATGCGCCGACAGACATAAAGCCTGCCCTTGTATCTATTGAGTTTCAATGCGACGTTTCACAAATAAGCTTTGCAAATCAAGGCAACAACTCAGGCGCGTTCTATTTCCCTGTATCCACAGGCCGCGCTCCATATGAAAAGCTTACGTCTATTATTTTATCACACCCAAATAATGCAAAATACGTAACTGAAGGCTCAATTTTCAACGATTTTACAGCCGATGGCGTTACAATTTTATTTAACGATTCAGACGGACTTGACGATTACGTAATGGCAAAGCACGATTTTAGCATTTTAAATGATATTTCCTACGCAAGCTACGATGACTACGGCACAAAGACTATGGCTTGCTCAAAGTGCGGAGCTGTCAAGAATGAAAAAACAGCAGAGCCATTATTCAACTTCCTTGGCTATTCAGCTCCTGAAAACGGCAGATGCGAAATCACAATCGGCTACGTAATAAATAGCGAAGCCATCAAGGAATACGAGAAAAAAACAGGCAAGACAATTAACTACGGCGTATTTGCGGTATTAAAGGATAAGCTTGGCGCAAAGGATATTTTTGACGAAAACGGCAACGTAGCAGAATACGTTATCAGCGCAGAGGTAGAGAAAAACCAATTTGCTTCATTTGAGCTGAAAATTTCAGGCTTTACCGATGAATATAAGGACGTAAAGCTTGCAATGGGCGCATACGTGTCCACAAAGGACGGAGATAACGTTTCATACTCATATCTCCAAGGCATCAAGCCAAGTGAAAACGAAAGCTACTACTTTATTTCATATAGCGATATTGTAAATCCTACTAATAACGTAGAATAAAAAATACACCTTAGCGAAAATCGTGATGTTCTTATCGGAGAAATCACAATATTACAAATTTGCTCCGCAGTAAACAAATAGATAGCCCCGACAGACATCTGTCGGGGCTATCTTATACTGTTTGATAAATTGGAATTTGTCACTCTGTTATAGCAACTTGAATTGATTTTTATTAAACTCCAACATTCCTTCATCTCTCATCTTGCAAAGCTCACCCGACATCGCGCTTCTGTCTACCGACAGAAAATCCGCAAGTTGCTGACGGTTGAATGGTATTGTGAAGCTTGCGCTGTTCTGCCGCTTGGCTTCCTCGGAAAGATAGGAGATCAGCTTTTCTCTCGTGGTACGCTTGGATATATGTCCGATCTTTTGCACGAGCGTTTTGTTTTTCTGCGAA
>JAZQWM010000070.1:0-21567 GCA_045632345.1 Eubacteriales bacterium
CTATATCTATCTCTTTATCTATATCTATATCTACGTCACTGACTCGTAACGCTTGTGTAACGCTTGTGTCACATTGTGACAACTTTGCCTCTTTTTGGCGTTTTCTCAAGTCTCTCATTCTCTGCGCCGTTGCCGTTTCCGAGCCTATACACTCTTGTGTATATGGCAACCTATACTCGCCCTCTGTCGCTCCATCCTCCAGCAGTCCGACAGATTTCAAAAAGTTTATTGTGATATTTACGTCCTCTGGCTTTTCGTCTAAGTCAAGCGCTAGCTCCTCGCAAAAAGAATCCATAACGCCGTCATAATAAAGCAAACCGCCTGTCTTTAAAGATTTAAGTTGCATTTTGAGATAGATAATTGTATAAGTGTCACCGCCTGCAATGTTTCTTAACTTTTTTATTCTCTTACTTGTAAAAAAGTCCTCAAACAATTTAATCCAATAGTATCTTTTCTTTTCAGTCATTTTTGCTCCTTATAAATAACTTTTCCCAAATATCTCAAGCCATTTTTCACGGTTGCCATATTTGTTTTCCCACGCTGATTGCGCAAGCTGTTTTAAATGATTGTCTAGCTTGTGGCCGTTCTTTCCGTGCACTCCGTTAGTGCCTCTGTGACAGTCCGAACACAAACCAACAACTAAATGATATTTTGTTGCTAACTTTCGACCTGCAACGCCGTGTATACAATGATGGACTTCGACGTTTCGTGTAGCTTTGCATACATAACATTGCTTTAAGTCACTTACAATAATGCTTTTCATATTGTCTCCTTTTTGTACTGTGCAAAATTATCGACTTTATAAAAAATTGCTTTCATATTGACGTATCTTTGTAATTGTCTAGTTATATGTCCTCTAGGCAAACTTAATTTGTCGTAAATCGTCACATACGGATCGTAACCGTTGGCCTTTAACCACTCAACACGGTATAAGTCTTGCTCGTGAGTCGTATTAAAATTTGTTAAAACATACACTCTTAATTGTCTTTGACTTATTGTTGAAATATTCCTAAATTGCTGGAATAATGGTTTTATTTTGTCTTTATCCTCCCATCTGTCCCACGCAAAATGAATACTTTTTGTTTTTACCGAGTTAATCATATAGGCCTTTTCTTTTGTTATCATTCTTATGTCAACGCCTTGATTAAAATTAACGTACGATTTACTATCGATTAATTGTTGAGTAATATTTTTCCAGTCTTTGCACGCATAAGTGTTAGGATCCATTAATTCAATATATTTTTGCCCGCTCCAAAACTCTGTTAAATCTGCCACTTTATAAGATTTTAGGCCTTCTTTGTCTTTGACGTGGCAAAACCCGCAACCTCTTGGGCAACCTCTACTCATAAATCCGTATGCAGTGTTTCTGTGTTTTTGCCCGATATTTGTTAATTTTCCGTCTTTAAAATCTAAAATATCACTATAATAAAGCGTGTAGTCTGGCATTTCGTGTTCAATTTCGTATGAGAGATTTATATTTTTTTCTTTGTCAAAAATCTCAACTCCATTTACTGTCTCGATTGCATAACCGCTCCCGCCTTTTATGATTTCTTTTGAATTAATAAAATAGTTATAATCCTCACTAAAATTAAAGACTTTGCTCATATATACTCTGTCATATTCTCCGCCAAATAACGCATCGTACCACTCAACAACGTCTCCTCTTTTTTTGTGGTATGCGGATAATTTCATCAATGCTAAGTTTGGAAAACAATTTCCTAATTTAGAAAAATTATCAACGTCAATCAATCCGATTTTCATTGTGCCTCCATAAACTTTTAAGTCTTTCAATCTCATTTGGCGGTAGTGTCTCAATCTCCAGCTCCTTTGCCTCTGATACAATACCGTCGATTAAAATTGCCATTTCTTTTGTGTTATATTCGGATGATCCTTTGTAAATCCTGTAATGTGTATAGCTATAGCCGTTTAATTCTGATTGTCCGAATATGTCATAATACTTAAAATAACCGCTTAAATCGACCTCTGATAAAACGCTTATAATTTCGCTCTGGCCGTATCTTTTAAGCATAAATAAATAACACTCCTCTTTACTCGTCCCGTGCACGTCCGCTATTTTTGATAACAAGCTCCACGCATAGGCGTTAGCATTTAACGAGCGTTTCAACTTGTGCTCTTTAACCTCATATAGCTTGTCCTTGTCTTGCTCAAACAACCACTGTACAAGCTCACTTGCTTTTCCTATCATCCGCAATCACCTAAAATGGCATTCCGTCATCGTCGATATTATCTGGGACTTGAATAAATCCGTCGCCTATATCTTTGCCCTTTTCCTCTGACTTTTTGCTCTCTGCAAACTCTTGAGACTCGACAACAATGTCTGTCGTGTAGACCTTTACGCCGTCCTGCCTTGTATAACTTCCAGTCTGAATCCTGCCCTCGACAATAATCTTTGTGCCTTGATGTAAATAATTTTCGGCAAACTTGCCATTGTTTCCAAATGCAACGCAACTAATAAAGTCCGCTGTCTGCTGGTCGCCGTCTTTTTTATATCTGCGGTCAACGGCCAGCGTGTATCTGGCTATCGCCATCTGTTCATTGCCTGTCTGCGTGTATCTAACCTCGGGATCCCTTGTGAGTCGTCCCATTAACACTACTTTATTGATAAGTCATCACTCCTTTCTTTTTTCACCTCATATTCTATCGGCTCAAACTTAACGCCATTGTTTACAAAAATATTTACAGCTACTTCAACCGCTTGATAAAGTGCGCCGATAGCTTGAGCGTCTGTATCGTATTCTTCTTTACTTAAACGCCTCAAATACTCAAGTACGACACAAAGAAAGTCCGCACCTACCTCTACAAGATTTTCGCTTGTATCAATTCGCTTATTTTCTACTTTTATCACTGCTTGACCTCCTTAATTTTTTCCCAATTCTGATTTATGTTGTTGTGCATCTTGTTTGTGAGTTCGTTTAAGCCGTTTACTTTGTAGAGCTTACAAATAGTATCAACCGCTACTTTATCCGCCAAACAACGTTTTTCAAGTGCCTTTACCATCACCTCTGTTATTTTCTCATCCGCAATTTGGTTGGTGATTGCGTTCTGTACCTCTGTTGCGCTTGCAATTCCTGTATCTATTCCAATTCCTAGCATTGCAAGTGCTCTGCCCACTGCGCTTGTCTCGCAATTCTCAATGTAGCTTGTCTTGTTTATAAAACTACCGTTTTCCTTTTCGTATGCTGTGCCAGTTCCCAAAATAACGGACTCACCGTCGTTGTAATAGCCTGCTGTCGCTGTCATAATGATTACGCCGTTTTCGTGGCTGACAATTTCGGTAGTGATAAATCCATCTGGATATAGTTTTCTAAAAGCCATTATCCTTTGGCTTACGTCTGCATACTTTTTGACTTTCCCTTTGTGCTCAATATCGGTTAGCTCTATTTCCTCATTTACTGCTTTAATCTGCTCATAGGTTATCATTCGTCGTCCTCCTTGCTCTCATTTAAGGTCTTTATTCTATTGTCATAAAGCAACGGATTTAATACTTTAAAAATATCTGCTATGTCATTATCAACATTTAATTTTTTCCCGTCATAACCTAAATAAGTATTTTGGCAAAACGCCATTTCTAAAATTGTCAATTTTGACTCTGCTATAATAAGCTCCTCGTATCTTTCGTTTGTTATTTCAACCATCATTTTTTACCTCCAATTTGCCCAACAAATTAATAAAAGCCATATCTCGCTAATTAAACAGACAATATGCGGGATATAATTATCACTGTCTAGCGCTAGCCCCGACAGAATAAATGCGACAACTGCAAAAAATGTGATTGTTTTGATAAAATTAATTCTTACTCTTTCCATCTTTTACCTCTTTCCCCTCATTGATTGACTCAATCAACGCATATATGACTCTTGCATCTTCTTTTTTTACAATGTGGCCTGTTATGTCATCCAAAACAGATCCGTCTTTTAAAACGTGTTTAATCATAGGCTAATCCTCTTTAAAAAGCTCCTCTAACGGCATATCAACGTCCAAAGTTTGTTTGATTAAAATTGCATCATTCAACCAAAATCCTCTTTGTGATTTTCCGTTGATTTTGTCGTAAAGTCTTGCCATACATAAGCCCGATTCAGTAGCAAGTTTTGATATACTCATATTTTTTCTTGCCATTTCCGCTTTTAGATTTGAATACATTTAGCGTTCCCTCCTTCGTAAATATTTGTCATTTTTACTGTGCACGGTAAAACATAGTTCAAATATAATACCCTGTAAAGTAAAGTGCAATATTTTTTACTCTACGGGGTATATTTTTGTTATTTATTTATAATTTTTTCTTACTTTGTAACGTAAATTTTTATTGATTTTTACCAAATAAGCCTTTATACTTAAAGTGCTAAAAATGTTATGAAAAGGGGTGTAAATATGACAAATTTAACTATTGAGGAAAAGCTCAAAGCATACATTTTGATAAATTATAAAAGTCTTAGAGATTTTGTAAACAATTCTGGAGTCGGACTGTCTTATACAACTATCGACGGTATGTTAAAACGTGGGCTCGGTAGATCCTCAATACATAACGTTATTAAAGTATGCAATGCACTACACATAAGCACTGACGCTTTAGCCGAGGGTAGCATTGTTGAGATTAAGGATGACGATATGGCGCCGATTGACTTAAAGAAATTTACAAAAAATATTACCGTCGCAAACTTAGAGCTGGACGGTAAACCACTTTCAAAATATGAACGACGGCTTGTCTCAATGGGACTCAATATGGCCGTAGAAATGATTAGAGATAATAGACAATAAAAAAAGCGTTAGCACTCCGAATACTAACGCCTTTTTTTGCAAACAATATGATGGTTTTCAAATTGTCTATACAAGAACAACAATTTAATACTATCATATCCAGTTATTAATTTAAAGGGGTGATTATATGATAGCTTTATATCCGAGAGTATCGACTCAAGAACAAGCCTTACACGGTAACTCCATTGATGAACAAATAGAACGTATGCAAAATTACTGTAAAGCAATGGGATGGAATAATTATGTTATTTACAACGACGCTGGATTTTCTGGCGCAAACACTAACCGCCCTGCTTTACAAAATCTTATTGAGGACGTAAAAGCGGGCAAAATCGAAAAAGTAATAGTTTACAAGCTGGATCGCTTGAGTCGTTCCCAACTTGATACATTGTATCTAATTGAAAAAGTGTTTTTGGCTAATAACTGCGACTTTGTTTCAATTAACGAAAACTTTGACACTGCTACACCGTTTGGCCGTGCTATGATTGGAATTTTGGCGGTATTTGCTCAACTCGAGCGTGAGCAAATAAAGGAACGTATGACAATGGGCAAACTTGCTCGTGCCAAAAAAGGCAAAACAAATTGTTGTGCTAAACCTCCGATTGGCTATGATTATTTAAACGACAATTTAATTATAAACGATTATGAAAGTATGCTTGTTAAAAGAATTTACAACGATTATTCAAGCGGAAAAAACATATCTCAAATTGTTAAACAGTTAAACACTGCTGGACTATATCATAAATACGGAAAATGGGTAAATCCAACTGTACGAAAGATATTAACCAACAAAACTTATATGGGATATGTAAAACATAACGACTTCTTTTTTGATGGCAATTTTCCAGCTATTATTGTCGCAAAACTCTTTAATGCTGTGCAAGAAAAAATAAAAGACGACTCCGACAGACACATACACAAAAATATCCGAGCTGGAAAAGCAACCTCATATCTGGCTGGACTTATTTATTGTCAACAATGCGGGGCTAAGTATTTTAAACGAGTTTCCCACAAAAACAATCGTAAATATTTTTATTATAGTTGCAATTCTCGGGTGAAAACAAATAAAGAATATGTAACAAACCCCAACTGCAAAAACAAACACTGGAAAATGGACGACTTAGATAATTTAATTATTTCCGAAATTAAAAAACTATCTATTGATTTTCAACATACTAAAACTAAAAATAAAAAAAATGACAATTCACAATTTGAAATCCTGCAAAAAAAAATAGATGAGATAAACATACAAATAAGCAAGCTCATTGATCTCTATTCATTAAATAATATCCCCGTCGAAATATTAAACAAGAAAACAATAGAATTAAACGAACAAAAAAACAATTTGGAAAAAGAATTAAAGTTTTTACGCAAAAAGCAAAAATCAAAATTAAGCTATGAAAAAGCGCTAAATAATATAAACTCTTTTGAGGCCGTTTTGGCTCGTGGTAACTTTGACGAAATAAGACTTGTTATTGAGACACTAATAGATAAGATAGCCATTGATGGCGATAATATAACGATTTACTGGGCGTTTGAATAGTTATCTATAAAGAACACACCGTTTTAGTCGTATATTCTATATAGACAACTTGCGATATATATATATTATAATACATCATTTTACAACAAAGAAAAAGGCCGTCCGTTATGGGCGGTCTTTTTTAATTTTTTCTCGGATTAAATTTTTTATATATTCATTTATATTATTGCATTTATTGTTTAAATAATTATATTCTTCAGAATCAATCTCAATAATTAACTCAACCTCGTTGTCGGGTTCAAAATTATAATTTGGATAATAAGCGGGAATCGTATTATATGTATTATCTATCCCTCCGTATTTTTCTAAATAATAACCTTCCCAAAATCTCAATTCGTTTATTGTCATTTCATACCACTTAATTTTTCTTAATATTTCAACAGTAAATACTGCACCTCCTTTAACTGCATCAATTAGTTTTTTGCCCTCTACACAACTTGTACCGCCATTATAAATTCGATTTAATTCTATCCTGTGAGTATGTAATCTGTTTTGTAAATGCTTTGCTTGTCCTATATACCTTTTGCCGTTTGCATCAACTAAACTATATATTGCTCCGTCGTTATAATCGTCATTCCATTTTTTAATTGCTAAATATCTTTTTTTATCCATAATTTTATCATACAGAGTGTACACTTATATCTGTCAAGACAAAAAAAATAAGGGTAGCTTTCGCTACCCTCGTTTTGTTTAGGTGTTTAGTTTTGAATCAAAAACACGCCCATATTATATCTTATTATTTTTAACAATTCAATTATAACTTATCCTCTTTAATAAATTGCTCGACTTTCCTTTGCACATACGAATTACCGCCTATCGCTTGATAGTGTGCGTATTGCTCCCAAAACCGTTCCCTCTCTATCTCATCAATTTGTTTTCCCTTTTCTACATTTGATAAAAAGGTTACTAAATAGTTTTTGCACGTTTCCATATCAACAGTATCAATTTTAGTGTGCAACGTGTCTATTTTCTCATCCAGCAATTTAAACTGATCCGACAACAATATAGTTATCCATTTTTTCAAGTGTACAATCAAATAAGACACTCCAGTAATAAACCCCACTATAACAGTTATCGTTGCTATAATCTGTCCTATTGTTATTTCTTCCACTTTTTGCCTCCCTAATTAAATGACAAACTCATACTCTCGATTGTGACCGCCTGTGGCGTGTTATCTGACGCATTAAAAGCCGTATTTTTGATGATTTCTATCGTCAAGGTGTTATCGGTTGCCTTTGTGCTTAAAACGCTCAAATTGACATCCTGTAACACGTCATAACCGCCTGCTATATAACCTAAGCTATAACCGCCCTCTGATTTTCTTATATTTACTTTCAAATCAGTAATTGAGACTGTCCTGTCTTTCATTGATTTTGGCAAAACAACAGAAAAAACAATCTTTTCTGCATTGTCTGTGCACATTCCAGACGCCTGCACATTTTCGATTGTGTCTGTATCGCCTACACTGTAAAACAAAGCCTGCCGAATGTTTACGCCATCCAGCGTTATTCCTTCATTGTCAATCTGGCCTATTTGTTCATTGTCGCCATTGTAAATGCTTAGCAGTCCGTAACTGTTTAAAGCATTGCCTATCTTATATACTCCGCCGTTGATATAATCCGCTATAAAATTGTCAATAGTGATTTTTCCAGCGTTAAATATTCCATCAATGCTCCAGACGGTATTAAAAGTTCCATCAATGCCACTGTCTGAAACGCTTATACCGTTTTTATCAATCTTGATAATATTTTCGGCGTCCTCTTTTGGTAAATTATCTAACACCAAAATTGAGTTGCCGTCAAAAACAACAAAACTGCCTGTTAATGTATCATTGATTTTCTGCGTTGTCTCTTTTACTTCAAAGCCCAAGCCCTCAATGCTACTGTTTATTGTGCTGTCAACCGATGACGTTATATTGCTAACAAGTCCCGATAGCGTCTGGCTCGCATTGCCAAACTCTATTTTTGCATATCTCTCTAAAATACAATCAAACTCATACGCAATTACATTTGTCATTAAATCAACGCCTAAGCGCTCATCCTTTACCTCTACAACGTCGCCTATATCGGTAACATTGTCTAAATGAGCGTTTAAAGTGTAATTTATCTGCGGTAAACAGTTTTCTTTTAAATAAGCTGTTGCCTGTTTTCTCAAGTCCTCGATAAGTGCGTCTAAATATGCTTGCTCGTCGACCTCGTCTGTCACTGGATCTGTAAATTGCTCCATATCTAATGATTGATTAAAAGACACTGTTTTTGTGTACGGTATTTCATATTGAGTCTCACTTACTAAAAACTTTTCGGGTAACGTTATACCGTCCTGTCCGACTGGCAATAATTGAGTGACTACACTGTCCCAACTTTCTGTACAAGTAATGTCTTTTAAGTTTTTCTTATACTGAACGACAACTCCATTATCCTTGCCTATGGATTTTAAAATACTGATATTAAAGTTGTCTCTCACTATATGACCGCCCCAACGCTCTATAACCGTCTGTAAAGCCTCATAAAGCGATTTTCTGACGCATCTATACGAATGTATATCCGATATATCAGAATCGAAAATAAAAGGATTTTGAGGCGTTGTGGCGTTGCTTAAATGCTCGAGTGCCTGCTTGCAAGTTTTATCAACTACATAAGAGTCCACAATCAAATAATTTTCACTGTCAAACGAGACGTGGTATGCACGCAATTTTATTTTAGTTTTGGTTTTCTGCGGGTTTGTAATTCTAAAAGCCTGCTCACCCTGTGGCGTGTTTGCAACAATGATATTTCCAGACACTAAATAATCAGAATATTCAAGCCCCGCCTCAATGTCGATATAAAAAGCCCCGTTGTCCTCTTTTCGGATTTTGGCCTTAACTGCATTTAAAACAATATCGCCGTTGCTATTAAATATTTTATCTGTTTGCCCAAAAATCTTTATCATAATTACTCCCCACTCGGTAACGGCTTGTACAATCTAAGTTGTGATAATGCTATAACGTCGTGCATATCATTGTAAACAGTATTTTTTCCAAACAATTCTATCTGCTGGTATGCCGTTCCAGTTCCTCCAGTTCCCACTTCTAACGATATAACTTGGTCTTCTGTTGCCTCTAAATCTCCTGCAATTATACTTCTAGGACTTGCACTTTGGTTATACATCCATAATGATATTTTGCTATGAGGTGGCAAAACTATTTCAACAGATCCGTTGCTCTGAATTACTGGCAACGATATATTTTTTAAGTGACAAGAGATAAAATCTGCTCCCGAGCTCCCTGTCGAATCATATTCAAGTAAATTGCTAATGTCCATATAGCCTGTATATAACAACTGCAATATTGCTCTTATTGCGTCGCCTACATTTGAATGGGTAATACCAAAATAATCTATCCTTGCATCAATAAGCTCTGCGTCACCTGTTGTAGATCCATCCGTCAATTGTGTAAACGAGTCAATTCTCGCACTGTTTGCCTCTGCTTTGCTCGATAAAAAGTTAATCATATCGTTTGCAGTGCGTGTATTGTTATAATATACGTTTTCACCCTTTGTTATAGGCATTACTTGATTGCCTGCTTTATCCTCTAAAACTGCATTTCTACTCATAATCCGCCTCCCTATCTTGATTTGATTAATAATATATTAATTTTCGGCGCTATTACTCCATAAGCCGTTGGATTTTGAACGATAATAGTTACATTTTTCCAGAGTCCGTTTACTTTACTAAATCCTTTAAATGCTACCTCTAATCGTGAGTGCACGCCGTCGTGATAACTCGTTTCACCTGTCCACGAAATCATAGGTGTAATTTTTCCCAAAGGATTATCAGACGGGCTTATATCTGCAAGTATCTCTGACGCATCTAACGCTATCTCCGCATACTCACCGCCAGTTACTAATGCGCCCATAGGATATTGTTTTTCCCATATTTCCAGCGCATCATAAAACATTTTAACCAAATTACCCTGTTTAACATACAAGCCATTAAAAGCCTCTGCAATTTTAGTGTTGATTGTCTCATCAATAAGCGACTCGTCATAATTAAACTGATTTGCTCCCAACAATCTCAAATAAACTGCGTTGTTTTCTATTCCCTCAACTGCCTCATTCATTTCTGTTTGAGTCGCTACACCTAAGTCCTCTGTTGTGGTGTTCCCATTTAACACAACATTGTTAATGCTAGGCTTGTTTTCCAGCTCTGCATAGTCTCCAGACGTTCCAGCGTCGCCCTTTTCGCCTTTTAGCATAAGGATTTTTACTTTTTTATCAAAGTTTGTTGTATTATCATTCATTTTTAATCCTCCCTTGTGACGTCGGCCTCAATATTTATAACCCCTCTTAAAACGGTAAAAATATCTGAATTAACGCCTATCTGTAAATCATAATAATATTGTCCTGCCTCTAGGTTTTGAGTGTCGCTAGGCGCTAGCCGTACTGTGTATAGCTCTGTACTGTTTTTTGAGATACCATCGTTTAAAGATTTTTGTACAATATAGTCACTTGATGACAAACTGGACTTAATGCTAAAATAAGCGCTATCTAAATCCTGCTCCATACCTTCAATTTCAATTCCGAAAGCTAGCGTATCGCCTCTAACCATATTTAAAATTGTGTCCATTTTAAACCTCCTTTATAGCCACCTCGAATATTTATCGACAGTTATTCTGCTTACATCGCCTATCCACGAAATAATATTTTTTCCTGTCTCCAGCTTTAAGTCATCATAATTGCCATATACGTTTCTATTCATTAAAACCATAGTGTTTGTTTTAAAAGCCTCCATCTTTTCGGCGTCTATCGTTATCGGATCACTTAAATTTATATCTAAAATCTTTTTGTCGTTTAAATACAACTCAACTAACCCTTTTCCGTATAATGTGACCGTTGGTTTTGAGTAAATGTTACCCTCATTAACAATTTCTATATTAGGTCTATAACCGTCTGACAAATTTACCTCTAAGGTAAAATCGACTTGCATCGGTATTACATAGAAAACTAACTTTTTGAACGTCTTTATAAAAGCTATATCCGAGCTTATTGTAACTGTATCATTGTTTTTAAGTGTGACACTCGTTGCTCCGAATGACTGTGAGGCGCTTGTATTGTCTTTAATCAATCGCATATCGCACGCCCCACAATTTAATCCTTTTGCAGTCCCTAAAAGGGTAAATAGTCCGCCACTAATTGTTACCTCGTTAATCGGTATCTCAATTTGAGTAGCTTGTGTAGGTGTTCCCGTAAAGGTGATAACGCCGTCATTTCCAACTACTGTTAATCCGTTTTGTGTGACTGTAAAATCACTGAATGTTATTAACGGCGTTATTGTCTTACTTATAGGTCTGTCTACCAAAGAATACTTAAACGGTTGAATATGAAAAGTGACTGTCGCTTTTCTGAATCTAATTAAGCGCTCAAAGTCTATTTTCTGATAAATCTTAAAATAATAATACTTGTCGGGCTCATCAGAAAACGTGACAACGCCTTGTGAGTTAAAAAAGGCAATTACCTCATTAACGTTGTAATTGCCGTGTAACCCTATTAAAACTTTTTTATCATACGAATTAAAGCCTAAGTCTGTTATAATATCGCCTGCTCTACCGTCAATTTGCTCAATCATTGTCCGCATTAATGGTTTTGTTATCGGCGGTAATTTTTGAATAAGCAAGCCGTTTACGTCTGTGCTCTTTTTGCCGTTTATTATTAAGTAGCTCATCATATTACCTCCTTGCATAAACTAATTGAGTTACGGTATTGTCAACAAACTCTCCAGCAACCTCACTGTCTAGCTCGATTTTTACCTGTGAGAGCGCCTCTTTAAAAGCATTTACAACAGTATCAAACTGCAATGCAAAACCCTCTGCCTCTGGCGCTACATATCCAGCATTAATCGACGTTTCTAAATTATAATCTGTTGGTATGGCGTCCTGCATTTCCTTTGTGACTTTTCCCATTTCCTCGTCAAAACCTACTGCGATACCGTCTGCTAAGTTTTTACCTATTAAGTCCCTCATAACCTTTGACGGTGACGCAATACCAAAGAAATCGGCTATCCCGTCAACAATATCACCCGCAAAACCGCTTATCTTATCCATAAGCCATCCAGTCGCTCCGCTTATACCGTCCCATATACCCTCAACAATATTAGTGCCTATGTCCGCTATATCTGCCAAGCCGTCGCCTATTGCGTCAATTATTGACGTTGATATATCTTGACAAGACTCAACTATACTTGCAATGGCGTCACCGATATTTGAGACGATGTTGCATAACAAATCAAATCCTGCCTGTGCTATGTCTGGCCCTTTTTCGATTAAAAAATTAACAATGGCTGTTGATATTTCTTTTAATTTGCTAACAATGCTTGTTATTGCGCTACCGATATTTGAGACGATGTTGCATAACAAATCAAATCCTGCCTGTGCGATATTCGGCCCTTCATTGATTAAGAAATCCACAATGGACTTTGAAATGTCTTTCATTTTCTCAACAATACTAACAATCGCATCTGGAATATTAGTTACAATTTCGCACAACATATCAAGTCCCGCTTGTGCCACCTCTGGCCCGTGCTCAACTAAATTGTCAATAATGCCTGTAACAATGTCTGGGATAGACGTTACAATGTTTGCTACTGCATCGCCTATGTTTGTTACTATATTACATAACAAGTCAAATCCTGCCTGTGCTATGTCTGGCCCGTGCTCAATCAATGATCCTACTATTCCTGTAATAATATCTGGGATTGCTCCAACGATTGACGCTATAATATCTGGTAAATTGCTTACTAGCGACGATAAAAGGTCAAATCCAGTCTGGATAATATCTGGAGTGCTTGCTAATAATGTGTCGATAATACCGACAATAATATCTGGTAACTTTTCAATAAGTGTAGGCAATGCCTCTAAAATACCATCTGTTAGCGATACAAGTAAATTATTGCCCATTTCGATTATTGTTGGTAAATACTCTGTGATAGTATTTACAACAGTGTCTATTAACGTCGGTAGTGTTTCGATTATAAATGGTAGTGCGGTTTCAATACCATCAATTATCGATTCGATTATATTAATTCCAGCAGACATTACAGTCGGCAACTCTTTAATTATCGTTTGAGTGATATTCTGCATTAATTTAACAATTACTGGGATTACCTTTGGTATCATACCTAAAACAGTCTGAATTGCATTTGTAACCGCCTCAATAATAACGGGTACGTTTTCCTCAATAAGTGGTACAATCAACTCCAGCAATTTAGGTAACAAGGTTTGTATAGCGTTGCCTATTCCCTTTATAGCTAGTGATATTCTAGGTAACATTGTACCTATTACACCGCCCTTACCGTCCTCTGTTATAAGAGTGCCTAAAAAGTCATTAACCAACTGCTCAAAGTTTGAATTTTCGTCAACTATACCGCCAACTAAATTTTTCCAAGCGCTTTTCATAGATCCAGTAGCTCCCGAGATTGTACCGCTTGCCTCGCTTGCAGTCGTTCCCATTATGCCCATTTTTTCCTGTACTTTATCAATAGCCTCTATCATTTGATAGAATGGTACGTCCTTAACTGTTTTAGCCGTGACTTTCATTTTGTCGCCTAAAACTCCACTTTCGTTTATAAGTCGTGCCATTTCGCCTGCGCTACCGCCGTAACCGAGCTTTAAGTTATCTAACCATTTTCTACCCCTAGTTTCCTAGTATTTTAACACTTATTTAAAAGTGGGATTAGACTATATCATTAACTCAAATTTCCAACCTTTTTTATTGCCTTTTTTGTAAAACTTATTGTATGCTATTTGACTTTTATTGCATTTAAAATACAAAGCGGTTTCAATTCTCGAATTAAATACAATAATATCTCCATTTATATTAGTTGCCTTTATTTTCTTTTTTCTGTTTTCAATTCTTGCATTATATCCATATGCTAAACTATTTTCTTGTGCCGTTACCCACTCTAAATTATCAGCTTTATTATTGCCTCTATCTCCGTCAATATGATTAACTTGTGGTTTGTTGTCTACATTTGGTATAAATGCCATTGCAACTAATCTGTGCACATATTGAGGTGTACTTTTACGCCCTAATTGCACTTGCACATATCCATCTGGCTTTGTATATGTTTTTAAAATCCTGCCTGTTTTATTGTTTTTTATATTTCCTAAATTACTTATCGAGTAATTTTCATTATTTTTTATTTTTACAAAGTTTTCCATTTGCCACCTCCTAAGATGGCAATAAAGGTTGTTTGAGTTAGGGTGCACTTCCAACGCCGTACTAATAGACGCTGTACTTGGTAACGAGCCAATAGTCGTTAGACTTTTCTACGTTTCCGTAGACTTAGCACGGGATAGCCATATCATAAAGACTTAGGTTTCCCCCGTTAGCAAAGTTGTTTCAGTAAATCATTTCCTATTTACATTTCAACTTCACACCTCTAGTAGAGTTCACACCCGCTGACCTAATCATCACTGACTAGGCCGACATTATGTTTATCGTGAAATTTTGTTTTGCGAAACCTTGATAAGCGTGCTCAATACTAGCCATATCAGTTCCAAACGTGTTCGCATTGTCTGACATATTACGGATTGCCATATCTGCGTATTCTGCCGACTTTTCCGTGTTATCGCCTAACCCCGATAACAGTGTGGCCGAAAAGTTAGTGACGGTTTCCATATATTCATTAGCGCTCATTCCAGCAGTCTTAAAAGCGACTTGTGCGTTTTTCTTAACCTCTTTTGCCAAGTCCTCGCCAAATATCTTTTTAACACCGCCCTCGAGCTGTTCCATTTCTGCGTAACTGCCTATTGCCTCTTGTCCTATTCCAATTAAAGCGCTACTTAACTGTTTTAAACCGCTTAAAGCGTTCTTTATAGCCGTGCTTGCTAGGTCTGCAACGACAGCCTTAAAAACCGTGAATCCCTCCGAGCCTTTTTCAGCCTGTTTTCCCGAGTCCTCTGCCTCGTCACCTAAATTGTCAAGCGACTTTGCTGTTGAGTTTGCCGTCGACTCGGCGTTTGCGGTCTTTATACGCATATCATTTAACGCCTTGCCCTGTGCATCAAACGCTTTTGTGCTGTCCGTGACCTCTTTGCTTAAATCATCAACAACCTTTTGCTGGTCTTTATATTCTTTTGACGATGATCCGAGCTCTCTTTCAATGTCACTTAATTTTCTTTTTTCGTCGTCGTATTTATTAAGTAAATCTTGATGTTTTTGAGACGTTTTAGCGTATTCTGACTGCATCGTCGTCAACTGGCTTTTTAAACCACTTAAAGCGCTTTTCTGACGCTCCAGCTCTTTTGTTAATGAGTCCGACGCCTCCGCCATATCGTTTACTGACTTATCGCCGTTTGCAAAACTCGTTGATGTAGCTTTAAGCTCTGCACTTACTACTCTTAAATTTTGAGTTATTTGTGATAACGCTTTTCTATATTCGCTTTCGCCTGTGAGTTTTATTGCTCCACCGAATCCAGCCAAAATCTCACCTCCTTTTAAAACCACTCCTCACTTTTAATCTGTCGTGCTCTTGCCTCTGCATAAGTTACATTTGCATTATTAAGTCGCATTTCCAAATCAAAGTTATCTTTATAGTGTTTATATAATTTATTAAACATTGTTAATGTCAATCTGCCTGTTTCTTTAAATGACAACAGTAATTTTGTCCGACCTATAAAATAAAACCACGAAAAGTCAATGGCCTCTGCCTCGTCCTCCTCGTGGATTATAAGTTTTTTTCCTCACTCTTTGAGCTCTCAATTACTGTTTCCTGCATTTTCTTTTGTGCGTTTTCAATTCCTATTGCTGTTAGCATTCTGCCAACTTGCTTTTCTGTTAGTGGGATAAAAGGCGTGCCGTTTCTTTCGGCCTCCATTTCTAAGGCCTCATTTAGCATTGCAGTAAATCCAAATTTCATAGCCTTTGCGTCTGTCTCGCCTTCTTTTCCATCGGTCAACTCTCCCCACTTTTGAATTGTTCCGTATTTTTCCTGTATTACCTCCATTACATTTATGTTAAATACAATGGGATATGTTTTATCGTTGTATTGAAGTTTTCCTACATAATCTTTCATTTTAATTCTTTACCTCCAATTATTAAAAAAGAGACGGGATTATCCCGCCTCTTAAATTACTTTAAAATCAATTCTGGTTTGGTGTCCAAACTGCATACAATGTGATACTTGCTGTTGGTGTATATGGGCTTGTTACGTCTGGCGTTGTTGCATCATTAGTTGTCGCCCAACCCGTCAAGGTATAAGCCGATTTTGAGACACCCGTTGTTGGTAAATTAATTGAATTTCCCGAAACAACTGTCTCTGGTGCGATAATTCCCTCACCGCCGTTTGAATCAAACTCTACTGTATAAGTTGTTGGTGGTGTTGGTGGCTCTGGCCCAACTGCCATTAATGACTCGAGATACTCAATAGCGTCTGCCTTTGAGTCAAACGTTTTGGTCTTGCTCCAGTCGCCGTTTGCAAGTGTCGCAACAGTTCCCTCGAGTGTTCCTGTTGCAAACGCTACTGACTCGCCTTTGGTTGTGTCATCCTGTGACGGCTCTGCAAACTTAACCTTGTTTAAAAACTCAACTTTGTACTTGTAAACGCCGTTTACCATCTTAACAATAATACGGCCTAAACCAACAAACGGCGCAGTGTCATTTGCATTTCTAACCATTTCTCCATCGCTGTTTACATCGTGGCCGAGTAATTCTGCCATTGTTTCCGTGTCCTCGTCATCAATGCCGATTGTAACTGTGCCAGACTGGAATGTAGTGTCCGATTCTGCTAACTGATCATCTGCGAATAACTGCGCCGAATTATTAGTAATAGACACCGAACAAGACACCGCCTTTGCTGGCTTTTTTGCTCCGTCATATAATGGCGTTCCATCTTCCTGCTCTGTTAATTTTGAATAGCGAAAATTATTCAATCCTATTTTTGCCATTGTTTTTATTCCTCCTCAATTTCTTCTATCAAAAAAGCAAAATTTAATGTTTTGTGATAATATTTGGTGTCGTCCTCG
Organism: Eubacteriales bacterium; assembly: GCA_045632345.1. Taxonomy (GTDB): domain Bacteria; phylum Bacillota; class Clostridia; order Oscillospirales; family CAG-272; genus RGIG2000. Next base: position 17,316 of record JAZQWM010000070.1, read on the forward strand.
TACTGATCCGCTCTGGACCGTGACGGTTGCCAAATAAAACCATTTGCTTTTAGTAACTCTTTAACACTCTCAACAATATTTTTATAGTTGCCTCTTGCATAAATATCAAAATCATAATAAACAACATATCCGAGTAAATCATCGTCTCCAGAAAATGAGTTGTCTGCGTCGACCTGCATATAGGTTATATACGGCTCGCCGTGCCCCTCGTATCTCAAGTATTTAACTGGGATTGTTTCGTCGTCCACTGTAAAGTTTGAGAAAATAGTCTCTATCAATGCGTTTATTATCATTGCAATAAACCTCCACTGGCTTTTTTCTGTGCCTCTAACATTGCCTTTTCTATCTGCGCTTTTCTAAAAGATTTACGCAAAAACGGCTGTTTAGCAATTTTGCTTGTCCCATACTCAAACACGTTTGCTACTAAAGGCGCTGGCGTTATTTTGCCTCTATGGTTTTTAAAATAACCATAAAAGGCAACTTTGGTATTAATTCCGTCATCAGACGGCGTTTTATACACCCTTGTAATTTCGAGACAATTCATTATTTCAGAGTTTAAAAACGACTTCGGAACGTTGGTTTTGATGTTTACCTCGACAACCTTTGCTCCAGCAGTCGTCATTTCTCCAAAAATCTTGTCGGACTCTTTGTAAATCTTTTTAATATCGTTAATGATACTCTCTGGTAACTGCATTTCAAATTGTGCCATTAGTGCGTTACCTCTTTTGCCTGTATTTCAAGCTCTACACAACTTTCGTTAATATTATTGAGATACTCAATCGTATAGGTTTTGCCCCTAAACTCAATTAACATATCCCTCGTTATCGTCGTTTTTGGATAACGGATTGTAAAATTTGTATAGGCCTGCTCAAAATTACTGTTGTTTTTTATTATCGTATAGCCTCGAGTCGTCTTGACGTTGGCATACGGCGTTAAAACAACAGTTTTCTCTTTACTTTGAAATCCGTCTGCATCTGTAACGATGTTTACTGAATATATTGTTATTTTATGATTGTATTTTCCTGCATTTATCATAACAAATTAACTGCGTGCATATTAAGGATTGACTCGATAACGTAATTCAAGTTGGATTTATCAACATAAAAGGTTCTATTGTCCCACATATCCTGTACCAAAATAAGTACAACGATAACAAAGTCTTGAAATAAATCGAGTTCCTCGTCTGTACGCCCTGTATAATTTTTAATAAACGTTTTGGCAACTAATAATAAAGTATTGAGTGTGTTTGTATCGTCTGTTGTGAGCTCGTATATTCTGATATATTCCGCCAGATCCGTTGTGGTTATATCAGATACTTTTGTTATTTCGCTCATTTTATACCTCCTTACTGGAGTTTTAATTTTTAGATAATCAAATAAACAACATTATCGTTGTTTATCATTTCTTATCCTCCTTTTATGCCTCTTCAAAATAGTAGTAAATAAGTTTATAGGTGCGACTTTCCTCAAACTGTATATTCTCTACTGCGCCTTTAGCTATTACTTTTTGAGAAATCTCTCCAGCCAGAGTCTTATTGTATGGTATATATGTTACTGTCTTATTCTGTCCTATGTGCGTCGATATATCGTCATAAGACAAATGGCAACTTACAAGGAATTTCTTTAAAGACGCTGGACCGATGGCTTTCCACAATTCAAAATCTAAGTCTAAAATCGTTTGTCCCGTTCCTGTTGTAACTGTTGCCTCTCCGCTTTTAAGCTTTAAGCCTTTAGCCCACGCTCCATCTACTACATTTAATATACTTCCGTTGTCGCTTGCGCTTACTGCTGGCAATTCTGTTGGTGCTGTTTCTGGCGCCCACTCGCCCTGCTCTGTTACGCCTAAAATTTTGCCTGCGTCCTCTGCTGTTACTGCTGGTAAACTCTCGTCTGTGCCTTTAGCCCACTCGCCCTCAATAACTTTAAGGACTTTGCCGTTATCAGTATCTGAAACGGCTGGCAATTCTATTGTTGTTCCTGCAATATCTTTAACGGCCTCAATCATTTCTGCATCTGTGGTAATGTCTGCTACATCGCTAGGTGTTCCGCCTAACTCTGCATATAAATCTCTTAAAGCCTCAACTGTTGTTTTGCTCATCCTTTTTAGCTCCTTTCTTTTTTGTCTCTTTTATTTCCTCTACAAGTCCAGCTTGTATAAGGTCTTTTGCGATTTTGAGGTCGCTGATTTTAGCGACCTCGCCCTGTGCCATACTAACTAAACCGCAAAATGGTTTTAAAGCTCTAACTAACATAAAGCCTCACCTCTCATTATTCTTTGCACTTTAATACTGCGATTTTCTGTGCATCTTCTACCTTTGAGTCAAACTCAAACCATCCAACGATACCTACTGCGTGCTGGGTAGCGAATCTTTCTCTTAATACCTCAATATTAATCTCCTCGTTAAACTTGGTTGCAAGTCCCTTCATATCACCGTAGAATACAACATTGTTTCCTGCTCCGATGTCTGACATATTATCAGAAACATAAACTGGCTTGCCTAACATAACACGGCCAAATGGTGTTGAAATGTCATTATTTAACAAATACTCGCCTGTGGTTGTTGTGAGTTTTCTAATAGCCGTTCTGGTCTTTGGTGACATAATCCAGATAGCGTTCTGCTGAAATTCATCTTTGATAGAATCCTGCAAGTCGATAAGCTCGTCCGCTGTGATTGCGCTTGCGCTTGCTGTTTCAACAACATTTTCGAGTGTTGAAAGTCCCTCAACTTTATCCTCTGTACCATTAAGTAATTCTCCCTCGATAAATCTCTTAATAGCCTCTGCCATTGCATCAACAACAAAATCAACAATGTTAAACTGTGAATTGTTGATAAGTGAACGAGAAACAAGCGAAAGTGCTCCAGCTAAATATCCCTCAAGATTGATAGAATCAAACTTGCCGTTTGAGCTTGTGAGCTCCTCAAACTCGTCTTGATAAGCAACTGTAATGTTGGTTGTTTCTGTATCGTAATATGGTAAATCTAACTTACCCTTTACGTTATACTTTGATGATCTCTCCAAAATCGGGCAAATATCATATACCTTTTTGATAATACGATTTGCGATTGTTGTTGGGATAAGTGCCTCACCGCTACCGCTTGCTGGTGTGAGTTCGCCTTCTCTTTCGTGAATCACACGGCCTCTAAGATAGTTTTCAAACGCTCTGCACTCGTGCTGTTCTTTTGCTCTTTCCTGCTCTGTCATTTCCTCTGTTACCTCCTCTGTGGTTTCCTCTGGTGTGTTGTCCTCTTTGACTTCCATTTTTTCCATTGCTCTAAAATCATCCTCGAGTTTTAACGTCTCTTTAATACGTCTTATATCGTCTCTGATTTCTGCGAGTTCCTGTGCCTCGTCGTCTGTGAGTTCTCTCTTTTCCTGCTTTGCTACATTGAGCTTTTCCTCTGCTCTTGTGATTAAATCATTCTGCTTTTCGATAAGTTCCTTATACATTGTATTTGTCCTCCTTCATTTCTGCGATTAAAGCATCATACTTGCTATAATCAATTACTTTATCCTCAACAGTCTTTGACTGCTCGAGACTATTATTGTCCTCTCTCACTTCGATTTTGATTTCCTCCTCCGTGATTAAGGTTTCGCCGTGATAATATGTTTCATCGGCTCTTACTGTTACTAAAGTGCCCTCATAGGCTGGTGTTTTCCTGCGGTCAATCAATGACACCTCGTATAAATCCATATCCTTAATATCTCTTGTTTTCATTCCCGAGCTGTCTCTGTCCTCGTCAACGTCTCTGTCCTCAAAACCAAAACTCCATCCAACTAAATCACCGTTACGGGCTTTTTTAATTACCTCTGGATCTGTGATTGTTGCTCTTGCTTTGAGTCCGATGTTGTCCTCGATTAGTTCCAAATTTCCATCGGCTGTCCCGCCTAAGTCTCTGTCCCAATTATGATTAAGTAACAATCTTATGTTGTCATTACGCTCTATTGCACGCTTAAAAGCGCCTTTTTTAACTCGCTCGATAAAATTACCGAGTCTTGAGCGTAAAGGCTTAGAAAAGCGCTCTATGGCGTTTACATAGCCCTCAATCTCGACAGAATCGTTATTAACTCTTATCTGCATTGTTTACCTCCTTTACGCATCACTCGAGTTGCCGTCTTGCTCAAACTCTTGCTCCATCTCGTGGCCTTCTAACATTTCATTTTCTTTCAATGATGTTTCCGTGTCCGTGTTTGGCGTGTAATAAATCTGCTTATTAACGTCATAAAGCACTGCGCCGAGTCCAACGTTTACT
>JAZQWM010000071.1:0-4170 GCA_045632345.1 Eubacteriales bacterium
CTTTCGGGGTTTTTCATTCGTCTTTGAAACGTTGATTTACTACCGCCGATAATAACGCCCATTTCTTCAAAACTTTTTTTGCCGATAATCAGCTTTAAATTATCATGTAAACGGCTTATATCCTTTTGTTTCTCCGTTAGATAAACTTTTGGCATAATTAACCCCCTTTAAAATGATAGCTGTCCGTCAATCACTGTTTTCTGTTCGGCTTCGTTCTGCATTTTAGCTTTTTTATATGCGTTGTATTGCATACGATAAATATAACTTTTGCCAAATATAGCCCATGCAGCTTTAACAACATTTGGTTCAAATGGCTTTATCTTTTCAAGATCGTCAATTGCTTTGTACGATATCGGGCAACCGCAACAGCCTGTGCGTGTTAGTCCGTATACTTCGTATGCGTCTGAATAACGAATGTTATGATATTCTTTATACCAGGCTTTATCATTATCAGAAACATAATACAAAGGGCGTAATCTGTACTGACCATTGCTTGTTTCAGTAAAGCACATTGTTGTACAATCTTTACGTGGGACACTTCTCATGCCGCCCTCGTCGCGCCGTTCACCTGTTATTATCATTTCAAAATCTTTTTGAATATTGTGTGCGGGCTGCTTTTTGCAATAATCGCAACACTTTGCACTGATTTTAAAATCAGGTGGAAAATCTTTAATAAAGTCAAGCATATATTTACTTGAATTAATTACAAGCTGTATGTTTGGGCGCGGTTCTCCCTCGCTGTTGCAGCAACAAAGAAAGTTTATCAAGCTTTCACATTTCGGATAACGTTCTTTCAGCTCTTGCCGCTTTTCAATTTTGTTAACCGCCGTTGCGTATTCATCTGCAATTGATAAAGGTATTTCTTTTTTTTGCCATTCTTCTAAACCACCCGACATTATTTTAGAAACGAAAGGTATACCATATTTACGCGAAGCAGTAACAATATTGATTTTTGGCTTTACTGTTATTATTTCAACGCCGTATTTCTCTGCAACTGCTTTAACGTGTTCTTTTGTAGCTTTCATTTCTAAACCCGTATTAAAAAAACAATACTTAATAGGCGGCAAAGTGAAAAGCTTTCGGGTTTGTTCAATCAGGTCAATCATTATATCACTATCAGCTCCCCCCGAGTAAGAGCAAATCGCGTTCGGGTGTTCCAGTAACCTTTTTGCAATTATGCTTTTAATAGCTTCAAACTTTTCGGGTGCTTCAAAGTCTGCATATGGTGGGCGGTCTGTATAAACTCGGCTTCGGTATTCTTCTTTCGCAGACATTTATAAAATTTCGCCCCCCTCTTCAATTACAGCTTCGGGTTTGGTCTTGCCGTTCATCAGCTCATCAACTGTTACTTTCAGAACTTTGGCAAGCTGTATCTGTGTGTTTTTACTCGGCAAGCTCTTCCCCCGTTCGTAAGCATTATACGACGGCTGTTTTATATTCACAAGCGTTGCAAGTTCCTCCTGTGTCAACCCTTTCTGCTCTCTCAGAATTGTTAATCTTTGTGCAAATGTCATAAATTTTATACCACCAACCTTTGTTATTTTCTCTTGAAATTGTGCTGAATTAATAAAATTGCAATTTTATCGCTTTAATTATAGTTATCCTATTGACTTTCGTTTAAATTTAACGTATAATAATGTTGACAAAAGTTTACACGTTAAAGAATATCGCACTAAAACTAACATAATTAACCGTACGCTTTAATTATGTTGGCTGCTTTTGTTATGTCATTGAATATAGGATAACTATATTATACAGTTAATTCTAACCGATTGCAATACCTATCAGTTAATTTTAGCTGTTTGCACAAATGAAAGGTGGTGATTTTGTGAATACATCACAAGAAATTGCAGAAACTATAAAAGCCAAAGCAAGCGAACAAAAGGTTAAACTCGGTACAATGCTTTCAGACGTTGGCGTTGCTGAAAGCACTTTACGCAATATGAAAAACTTAGGTTGTATGCCGAGTGTTGAAACTCTTGCAAAAATAGCTGATTATCTTGGCTGCTCAATTGATGAACTTACAGGGACACAAAAAAAAGCTCCTGCTGACCGCAGAAGCGATTTTAAAGCTATGATTGACAAACTTTCCGATCAGGATTTTGAACAGGTTCAAGCTCTTGTAAAAGCTGCTCTTGCGCTTGCTGACAAATAGTAACCAATCGTTCAAGATCGTCAAGTAAATCCTCGGTTCTCTCGTTTCTTTCCTCCTTAGTCATACTCATAAACATACCCCCGAAACGTAATATTAATTTATGTTTGTAAATGTGTCAACTTCTGAATCAAAAAAAATGCTTGTTCTTTCGCTGTTAGTTAGTCTTAATATTTCACTTAGGTTGTTGGCTTCGGACATTTTCAAACGTCGCTTACCTGCCAATTTAAGATATAACGTTTGCCGCGAAATACCCATTTTTTCAGATAAAGTTGATAAAGGAATATTAATTTCTTTAATCTTATCGTTCAAAAGTTTTAGGTTCAAATTCAACCCCCCATATATTAATTATTTGCTTTACGCGACTGTATTAATATCATAACACAAGATTGTAAAATTGTCAACAAAACATCTTTCACAAAAACAATGTTCGTATCTTGTTTACATTGCCGATATTTATACAACTTGCATATTTACAAGTAATTATTACATCAAATTATGAATAGTAGGTGAATTAACAATGACCACTGGACAGAAAGTCAAAGCTCTAAGAAAGCAAAAAGGTTTCACACAAGAAGAGTTAGCACACAAACTCGGATACAAGTCAAAAACTTCAATTGCTCATATAGAAACTAATCGTGATTTACCCATTGACATTATTTGTAAACTTGCCAAAGTTTTAGAAACTTCACCCGCTTATCTTATGGGTTGGGAACGTGACCCGAAAAAAGTTTACTATGTTTTTCATAACATAGAAAGAATTTCAGACGAACAATTTGATTTGCTTATCAGTTTTTTCGATAAATTGATAGCTGAAAATGAATAACCCTTAATCCTATTATATAAGCTTTGTAAAAACATTCAAGGGTGAAAAGGGTAGAAAAGAGTAGAAAAGGGTAGTTAAATGTCAGTTTTTAGAAAATAATTGAAAGGGGTTAAAATTATGAAAGCGCAAAAGCTCCCGTCGGGTTCGTGGCGTGTACGCATAATGATAGACGGTAAATCAATGTCGTTTACCGCTGACACGGAAGATGAAGCCATATACCAGGCAATGGCATATAAAACAGGGCGTGAACGTAAGCAAAAGCCGAAAGAAAAAACAGTAAAGCAATGTGTACAGGAATATATTGAAAGCAAAGAGAACATTTTATCACCGTCGTCAATACGCGGTTATTATATAATACTAAGAAACAGTCTAAACTTTATTGATAACATTAAAATTAAGGAATTGAACGAAAAGCACTTGCAACAATGGGTTAATCTCAATTCTGAGAAATACGAACCCAAGTCAATAAAAAGTCAATTCGGGCTTGTAACTGCTGCACTTCGTCAAGAAAAGGTTATGCTTGATTTCAAATCAATACTACTGCCAAGAATTGAAGCAAAAGAGCCTGTTATACCAAATGAACAGCAAATGTCCGAAATTCTCCGTATTGTTGAAGGAACGTCCGTTGAACTTGCTGTTACGATAGCTGTTGAACTCGGTTTGCGTCAATCAGAAATAGCAGGCTTGAAATGGAGCGATTACAACGGGCACGAATTATATATACACGCTGCAAAAGTTCCTGATAAAAACAGCAAGTACATTTTCAAGGATACTTTGAAGAGTAAGGCAAGTAAAAGAAAGTTAGAAGTTAAAGGGATATTAAAAGAACGTCTTGACCGAGCTGAAAGAAAAAATGAATTTATTTCGCCCATGCTGCCAAGCTCTGTTCTTAGAAAGTTTCAACAACTTTGTGAAAAAAACGGGCTGCCGTGCTACACTATGCACGCAGAACGTCACGCAAATGCTTCTGAAATGCTTGTAATGGGTATACCAGATAAATATGCTATGAAGCGTTTAGGGCAATCAAGTCCGAACATGATAAAGAATGTTTATCAACATTTGTTTGAAGATAAAGAAAAAGAGTATTCGCAGGCGTTGTCTGATCGCTTTAAAAATCTCATGCAAAACAATGATAATAAAGACGGAAAATAGAGGCTTGCCAATATCACTTGACACGAAATTTGACACAAAA
>JAZQWM010000072.1:0-3225 GCA_045632345.1 Eubacteriales bacterium
TTATATTTTGGAAATGAATTTTGATAATCAATTTCAAAATATAGACAAGCCTATGAGCACTCAGACAAGCGCAAATCACCATTACGTTGTTGCACCAAATCTTGTACAAGCAAATTATAAAAATCCACCTCAAGATATTAGCAAACCGATGTCAACACAGACGGCGGTAAATAAGCACTTTGTTATGACACCGAGTCTTGTCGAATGTTCTCACAAAAACGGACCTGGTGTACATAATGTGAAAGACCCTCTTAATACGCAAACAGGCAAGGCGTGTTTTGCGATTGAGACACCATTTTTGACAAAATTTCAGCAACACAGTAAAGGGCAGGATGCAAAGGCACCGCTTGATACTGTAATGCCAGGCGCAACAAGATTTGGCGCCGTAACTCCCTTCTTAACTCCTATTGGTTATGGAGAGAACAAGAATCAAGCCCCAAGAGTTAACAGTGTGAACGAGCCTGTCTCCACGGTTGTTTCCTCTTGCAAGCAGTATTTGACTGCACCTGCGCTTATTCAATATCATTCAGAACAGAGCAAGGGAGAGGTAAGAGGGCAGAAAATAGACGAGCCTATAATGACGGTTGACGGTTCACCACGATATGCAACCTTCGCCGCAAATATTGTTCACTATTACGGCGGTGCGGACCACGCAAGCAAGAGTGATGCGCCGATACCAACCGTAACAACAATGCCGAGGCATTATCTTTGTGCAAGCAACCTTTGTGTACTTCGCAAGAATATGGACGGAAAGAGCTTAGAGAAGCCGCTGCCAACCTTGACAACCTCTGCCGGGCATTTTGCAGAAATCAGAACGTATTTACTCCCCATAGACAACACACAAGACCTTTTCCATTGGCACGAGGTTAGAAAGCTCCTTAACGAGTATGCAAATTATCAGATTGAGGAAAATGAAATCCTTATTATCGAGATAAACGGTGTACCGCATTTTATTGGCGATGTTGGAATGAGGATGCTTAAGGCGGAGGAGTTGAAACTCGCACAGGGCTTCCCGGTTGACTATGTAATTGATATTGAGCGACACATTGGCAAAAAATACTGTGAAGCAAAGCAAATAGCGCGTTTAGGCAATGCAGTGTGTCCGCCTGTGGCTACCGCTCTAATAAGAGCAAACTGTCCCGAAATGGCGTACAAAAAGGCAATAACAACAGTCGCACAGCTTGAAAAGATTATGTGCAGAGTTTAGGAGTGAGAGATATGAGATGTGAAAAATGCAAATATATAACAAAGACCACTTGCCAATGTCACTTTGGTTATGAACAAGCAAGTAAGGAGTTTTTAGATGGAAACTGTGAAAAATTTATTGACAAGTATAAAGAGGAATACACACCTATTATTGCAAAGGAAATATTTGCGGAGATTGAAAAATATCCTGTTGTTATGCAAAGTTGTATTCTTATTAATAAAAAACAATATGACGAAATAAGAAAGAAATACATAGGTGAGTAGAGATGAAAGCAGTACCGTTAGAACTAAAACAAGCAAATGAATTTGTTGCGAGTTTACACAGGCATCATCAGCCCGTACATAGAGATAAATTTCGTATAGGATGTGAAATGGAAGGAAAGCTCGTTGGTGTTGTACAGGTAGGCAGACCTGTATCAAGGATGCTTGATGATGGAAAAACACTTGAAGTGGTAAGGTTGTGTACTGATGGCACAAAGGATGTTTGCTCCTTCTTGTATTCAAAAGCTGCACGAATTGCAAAAGAACTTGGTTATTCAAAAATAATAACTTACATATTGGAAAGCGAAAAAGGGACAAGCCTTATTGCTACAGGGTGGAAACTCGAAGCAAAAACAAGCGGTGGAGATTGGAGCAGACCAAGCAGACCAAGAAATTGCACTGCTCCCACTGTACCTAAAAAACGATATTCAAAATATTTAACGAGGTAACAGAAAATGAGTAAATGCGAAAATTGTATTCACTATGATAGGTGCGACCATTACCATATAGCAACAGACACAGGCAAATATGCTTATCAAAATATAGACCTCGAAAAAAGGGACGATGTAGAGGATATTTGTGACGATTTCAAAGATAAGTCCCTTTTCGTTGAGCTTCCTTGTGAGGTTGGAACGCCTGTATATGTGATTGAATTTTGTCATTGTTATAACAGTTATGAAGAGCAATGCCGACGCAGAAGAACAAAGGCTTCCAAGTGGTTATCTGTAACAAAACTTCCATCAAGCCATCATACGAAGTGCGTGAAACTGTTTGAAAGACCATTCAAGATTGAATATCTTATCCGTATCGGCAAAACCGTATTCCTCACCAAAGAGGAAGCCGAAAAGAAGCTGAAAGAGGTGCAGAAATGACACCGTTAGAAAAAGCAAGAAAAAACCAAGAGGAATGGAAAACAAAACCGCCTTGTTGCAAGTGTCCTAAAAGTGAAAGAGTGGGGAACATACTCTATTGCCAAGTGACAGGCAAGATTATATTGCCACGATTTGAAAACCTTTGTATTTGCAAGGGAGAAAGGCTAAAAGAGGTATAAAATGAAATTTGAAATTGATTTAGAAAATAGTTCTTTGGGCGAATACTTTAACGAAGAAAATGGGGATGTAACATTTACAGACGCATTCAAGGAAGAAGTAATAAGAGCATTTGTTCGCAAAATGCAATGGGATAGCGAAATAAGAAATTTTGTTAAAGACGAAATAAAAGAGGGACTTGGACGCAAAATTCAAGAATGGAAACAAGATACTGCAATTAAAGTTGTTGTAGAGGAACAAATCAAACAAGACCTTTCCCCTTTGAGAAGTGGCAGCTATTTCTATGCAGAAGAATACAAGGACAAGGTTAAAAAAGCAACCGAGAAAGCTCTTGCTCAATATGTAAGAGAAATAAATGCTCTTATTGAAACAACCATTAGAATTGAGGTTGAAAAAGTAATGCAAACACTTTACAAAGGACACAAGATGCGTGAGTTCTTAGATATAGATAAACTTACTGCTTATGTTGTTCAAACAATGAGAGAGCCAAACGAAAGCGAGGAAACGGAGTGAAAGCAGTTTTAATAGCAATTCAGCCTTATTGGGTGTTTTTAATAATAGCCAAGAAAATGGGTTGGGAAATAGACCAAGAGAAAACAGTTGAGGTTAGAAAGAGCTTTCCGAAAGACCTTAATTGGAATAAAAAATCAATTATTTATTGCGGTAAAAACAAGCAATCATTTAATCGCATACCGAAAAAATATCAGCC
>JAZQWM010000073.1:0-2900 GCA_045632345.1 Eubacteriales bacterium
AAAAAGATAAGTATAAATTTAAAATATGTCTGATGGACAAATAAGGCTTTTTTCAGTGATGCGTTCCTTTGGAACGTGGTGCGCACGTTGTGCGTGATGTCGGCTTCGCCTGTGGTGCACGCCCTTGGCGCGTGAGTGGAAAGCATCGCATCACTTATCACAGCGAGAGCGGCATCACTTATCACGTAATTGCAAACGACTTTGATTTGTGATATAATGTAAAAAAGAGAGGTGTATGTTGTGTCAGAATCTAAACTCAGAGAGCTTTCAATGGAGTTTTCAGTAGATATAATTAATCTTGTGAAGTATTTGAAGGCAAGCCATGAATCTATCATATCCAACCAAATCGGAAGAAGTGGAACAAGTATTGGTGCTAATATTCACGAAGCTCAATATGCACAGAGCAAGAAGGATTTTGTTTCTAAGCTTGAAATTGCGTTAAAAGAAGCAAGTGAAACAGGGTACTGGTTGGAGCTTTTGTGTAGAACAAAATATATTGACGAACAAACCTTCCAAAAGCTATCTTCCAGATGTAAATCTTTAAGAGCAATGCTGGTGGCTTCTTGCCGAACTGCAAAGGAGAATTCTAATGTCAAAGCTAATAATTAACAAGCGCTGGCTTTTCTATGTTGTTATATTTGCTATCCTTATTGCTATAGGAGTAATAGATATGAAGGCAGATTTTGTACCTTCACTTGTGATAACAATAAGTGGAGTTTTAGGAGTGCTTGGTTATGCGCTTCTTATCCCCAACAGCTGCAGATTTGACGAAAAGGGAATTACCGTGTATTATGGATTTGGGATCAAAACTGCTTCAGCATGGAGTGAATTGAAGGTTATAGAGGATCATCATTCTACACATGTTGCTTTGCCTTGGCTGCGAGAATATCATGTAGGATATTTCAACACAAAATTTCCTCTTTGGCAGGAAGCTTGTTTCCCTAAAAACAGAAAAACAACTGCCTTGATAGAAAAGTATTATAAAGGAAAAATACAGAAGTTTGGTTGATCAAAAATAGTCAAAAAGCACCCCTCGTTTTTTGAATCGTCGTTTTGTTGACAATGTATTTACTGGGTGATATACTTTTGGTATGAGGGTTTGGTTTTAGAGGTGATATAATGAACTTCAACGGAATAGCACTTGCAGAATGGAAATTGCTTTTGGTAATAGTTGTTACAAATGTATTTTTGGTATTTTGCGCAATTTTTACAATTTGCTATTTTTTTGCAATGCGTCAAGTTGCAAATCCAAAAGAAGAGGCTCGTATCAAAAAATTAAAATCCTTAGCTGAAACCGATACGTATGCGGCAAAGCAACTTAGAAAGCTTGAGCGCAAAAAGAAGCATCGCAAAAACAGGGATAGAGATTTGCGAACGGAAGCTATATTTGTTAACGTCTTAATTATAGTGTTGTTTTTTATAACGCTATTTTATATAACGATTCCCACTTGGAAGGATTATACCATAAAAGATTACGTTGTATATGAGGGCGAATTTGAAGTTTTTCGTTCACAAAGATGTTCTCGGATAAAGTTGAAAGATGGAACTATTATTTGGGGCTCAGCAGGCTTTGACTACGGTGAACACGAGGGAACGTTAGTATACGCCAAACGCAGTGAGGTCGTTCTTGGCGGAGAGTAGTAGGATTATAAATCAAAGGCGGTGATCAGATGAAAATAACCTTGGCTTTATCAGAAAGTATTTATGATTGCAAAATAGAAATAACAGATTCCAATGGCAGCCGAGATTATTATATTCCTGCGCTTGAGGTAGGAGCTGATACTGCGTCATATGTAACAGCCGATATTTTTGACAATGATTTTGATTTAAAGCTGACACCTGTTGCAATAAATATTAAACCTACTTTGGGCGAATTAGAAGACACCAACTGGAAGGACAAATTTGCGAAAAAGACGGTTGATGTTTTGTTCTCTTTTGTAAACAAAATAATGCTTCAGGTAGAGTGCACGTATCGAGTTGAAAACGTTCAGGACGGCGATAGATTAGATATCAATTTGCAGGCTTATGTATTTGGAAGGTTTGATCGTTTTGATCTGCTTGAACTCATACCTGCTTGTTACATTTTCTTTGAAGCTTCCAGTTTTAATTCTCGTTATAGATTGACTGAGGCAAAAGCGAAAAACCGCAAGGAAGTAATGAGATCTGCAAGGGGATTGGCATTAACTGATCTTCTTGGAAACGGATTTTTTGAAACCTTGATTGCGTATCCTATTCAGGTTAACAGAATGCGCTACATAACAAGTGATAAAACTGTTAAAAAAAGACTTACAAGATTTAATAATCTTAGTGAAAGCGAAAGACAAAAATTCCTTGATAAGCAGGAGAAATTCTTTGATAGATATTAAAAAAGCACTTGCGAAAGCAAGTGCTTTTTCTATTCACATCGCAATCTGTCTCAGTCGTTTACGATCAAGAATCTTAACGCCCTTGCGTGAGGCTTCAACGATACCCTCGGAGGCAAAATACTTAAGCATTCTTGAAACAACCTCTCGCGCTGAGCCCATATATTTTGCGATCTGCTCGTGGGTCAGATTGATGGTGTCAGACCCAATGCGGGATGCTTCGTCGGTGAGAAAGATCGCAAGGCGCTTATCCATACTCATAAAGAGAATCTGCTGCATTACCCACATAACGTCGGAAAAACGGCTTACCGCAGTTTCAAGGGTGAATATCTTTACGTCGTGATTATTATTTGCAACGTGGTTATAAGCCTTTCCGCCGATAACGTAGCATTCGCTGTCCTCGTCGGCATCAACGAAAACGTCGAAGGTGATGGTCTGCAAAACGCAGGAGGCGGAGAGCATACACATCTCGCCTGAATGGAGACGGTAGAGGGTGATATCCTTGCCCTCGTCTGACATTATATAAACTCGAAGTGA
>JAZQWM010000074.1:0-51081 GCA_045632345.1 Eubacteriales bacterium
ACGACATGGCTACGATCCGACTTTAACTCAAGATTTTCTGGATTAACCAAATCAATTCTGCCTGCTGTATTAAGATTGATTTTAGGACTTTTTGCTACCATAATTACACCTCTTGACTTTTGATTTATTGGCGTATCAAGCCGACGTTAGTCAATTAGGGGGATATACGTCTGGCGTCAGCTTGATACTTAGGTGAGCCTTACGGGAGGAACCACCCCGCTTAACCCATATTTATTTATCGTCTGAATTGCAAAATTTACCCTTTTAACTATTCAGCATTTCTGAATAATTTATCAATTACCCCTTCGGCTGAAAGCTTTGGGAAAAATTCTTTAAGATATGCAACATAATCATCTGAAACATCTTTTATTCTGCCCTCAACAATTAAATCAAAGTCAGATTGCCATTTCTCAGGTACTTTGAAACGGTACGTTCCATACGTATTGTCATAATCATCATCGAATGTTTCAACAAAGTTTTCATCTTTATATAGTTCTTCTTCACCATATCCAGTATTGCGATTACCACCGCCAACTCTGGTATAAATATCAATGTGCTTATGGTCATCTGCGAGAAAACAATCTCTAAATCGGGGATATTCTTCTTGCTTTCTGCCTAACATTGGCATAAATAGAATACAGCAAGGATTAAAGCCCATCATTGCATTATATAAACTCATTTTCCATTCCTCCTTAAACCGTTAAAATTACCCTTTTATTTAATCGTCCCAGTCATCTTCTATATAATCAACATAAAACAAACCAATTTCATTCTGATATTTGCCGCATATTGTTACTTCATACAAATCACAAGCTTTATTATGTACCAAAACAAGTGAATCTTCAACTATTATATTACCAAATCGGTCGTAAAATCTATCCATCTAAAAGCTCCTAAAATCAATCATCGTCATCGTATGCACTGCATTCAAAACCGTGTGGGCATAATGCACAGTACTGGCCTGTGTAATTGCCTGTGTTGTAACAATGATCATACTCGTCATTTTCGCGTATTGCTATTTTATGTTTCTGTTGTTGCCGAAACTTGATTATTTCACCTATATCAGAACACGCCGGACAGATAGTTGTAGCAGCATATGGTTTTGAAAAATCTCTGCCGCATTTAGGACATTTGTTCATATTACCGCCTCCGCTTTAACAACAGATTCAGGTATTACTTCGCTGACATACCCATTAATCATTAAAATAAAACGCTGGTTACCGTGTACAAATAACTCTCCGTAAACCCACTTACCAGTTACAATATTAATACCTTTATATATCATCAAAGCACATCTCCATTACTTCTTCGGCTGTCAACCATCCAATAGGCTCGCCATTGTCAATAAACCACATTTCAAGTAAACTATAATCCGTTTGAGATATTGGTTCATATCCTCCATCGGCATATCCAGCAAAACCACCTGCGTCATTCTATGGTCGTCGATTCTATCTCACGTAATAAGATATCTTTATCTACATCCATGATATATAACCCTTTTTCGACATACTTCATAGCTGTGTTAGCATCTATGGATCTGATATATGTAAAACGACAACCAGCATCATCGTTGCAATGCTTGCCATGAATATCAAAACAAGCCCAACCAGATAATCGTATACGGCTATCGCTAATGTCAATGACACGATATACACTGATGGGTGTATCATCACGATAGAACAATACCCAACCACCGACTGTAAAGGGAGAAGGAATCACTCCGCACGGCTCTCCTAGTTCTTTGAGCCATTCTACGATTCGCTTCATCTCTAAACCATAAGCTACTTGTAGTTTAGTCAGCACTTCATCTTTATCAAGGTAAATCTTTTTAGCCATTTTAGTCCTCCTCATGCTTTTTTAGTTCCATTAACTCTTTCAACCAATCAGCAAGTTGTCCATACTCAATAGCAAGCTTTAGACAACCTCTATCTTTGCCGTACTCCAAGCATTTGCAATCACCCGTTCCTGAACATGGATAAGGGCAAAGTGAATACAACTCTCTGTTTTCTCTTGCTTCTTCCTTGTAACGCTTAATTGCTTCTTCCAATGTGATTTCTTTTAATTCAGCCATTTTGATTTCCTCCTTAAATCAATAAAATTACCTTTGTTAAAGCGAAGAAATCAAAAATTATTCTGTTAAATCATTTCTTCACCAATACAATTAAAAGGTGGATCTGGAGAATCTTTAGCTTCAAACTGCTCAATAAACTTAACACATCGTCTTACAACTTCTAATTTCTCTTTTACATATTTTTCATGTAAAGTTGGGGCATACATAAGAGATTGCAAAGCATCGCAAGCTATATATGCATCATCACGGATCCTTTTAGTATTATATTCATCAATCATTGTTTGCGTCTCCTTTATCAATCTTAAATGACACCCAAGCAATATCTAAGCAAGTATCGCAGATATATCCACGACATCCAAGATTATCTTTGGCGAAAAATCTTAATGGTTTGCCGCAGCGTTTGCAAACACCTTTATTATAATGTTTCTTTTCGTGGCAATAACACAAAAATAATAGTATTGCAACTAAAATAATGAATACTACTAATATTATAATTTTAAGCATTATACTGTGCCTCCTGCTAGATGTTTGGTAAGAATTTTATTAAGATCAACTAGTTTTATACTTCTGGCATAGCCTGTAATATCTTTGATATCAGAATTAATTTGAAATAACAATGAACGCAAGTACATAAAACGCACATAGAAACATATGTGGCATATTTCTTCTGCGTCTATATAGCTTCCAACATATTTAGTATCATGTTGTATATTTGAAATAATTTCAATATATGTAGCTTTGGGATTTTGTGCTAAGAAGTTTAAAGTGTTTTCAATCAAATGTTCAAGATTGCTCATGGTTATTTTCTCCTGTTTATTCTATACTGCACATTCCAATACACTGCGGGATTTCAAAAGAATCTGAACCAAAACGTTTTGTGAGAACATAACGTGTTTCTTTCCAGTCAATGCGCTGGTCTTTGCCTAGATCGTCCGAAACGCTAAGATCTTCTTTGGTAAGATATCCAGATAAATCATGTGCGATAAATTCAAACATCTCATCAATAGAATCAAAAACTCTCATCTCCGCCATTGAATCGGCAAGTAACCCTCTGTGTGGTCTGAATTTGACAGTAAGTTTTTCTTGATTTATTAGCTCCCGGATGTAATGGCTAAGATTACTATGTCCTTTAATCTTAGCTACTTGCATAAACCTATCATATTCCTCTTGAGTCACACGGAATCTCAACACTTTGTTTTTCATATTATTAGCCACTATTATCGCCCCATATACCAAGCTCTTTAAATAATGCTATTTTACAAATTCTTTCTTTTATAATGTCGTCTTTCAGGAAACCATCTTTCATGTCTCTAATGAGTACCGGATAAAGAGCGGCACTTTCAGAACCACATCTGTCATTCAAATCTTTTGCCCATAAAGTAGAAGCTATATCCATTAGATTGCCATAACCTATCTTTTCACCAAGTGATTTGACTTGATATATTTCAGTTTTATAGGATTCTTTATCATGCATCCTGCAATCGTTTATTTTACAGATAACTTTACCATTCATTTTTTATATTCTTTCGCTTTCTTTGCAAATTCTGCTGATTTATGAAAATCAAAAATAGCTGTGAATAAGCATACTCCAACACTAATAAAAGAAAAGATGTTAATTCTTGAAAAATAAAACCACATTATAACATTGAGACCAATAAGCATTAAACACATAACACCTAAACGTTTCATACGTTTGCTACTTTTTAAATTATAATCATAAGTCGTTTTATTAATATGATTAACTAAATCTTCGAGTTGAGATTCATTCATACGTGAGATTATTTCATAAATTTTCTCTTCATCTAACTGTTCAATATTCATATTTATTCAAATGTCAACTGACCATCTTCGTTCTCTTGAACTCTATTAGGATATGGATAGTATTCAGTAGTCGATCTGCTTAATTTTGTATTAACTTCATCATTAGCCAAGGCATACAATGCAGCTTGAGCCATATTATACATACAAAAAACTTTTTCTTTGCCATATTCACTAGTAATAGAATAATCTCTAAGTTCAATTATAGTTGAATCTGTTTCTGATTTACAAATACCTGTAAGATAAACATCGCAAAATCTATCAAGCTTATCTAAATCATAATTATTAATATATGCGTTAAATATGGCGCCAATAACGCCTGCCTTACGAAGTTTATTCTTTTGAGATTTGTTGTTTAACATAATTTTATTATAGATATATTCACACGCCTCTAAATGATTTTGCATTTCAGTTAATAACTGCATCTTAGAATAGCCTTTATTACTTCTACCACCTTCAATAGCAACGTGAACTGCGGAAAAAATATTAGAGTTATTAAAAAGCGGATTTTCGGTCAATCCCATGAATTTGGCAACATCCTTTGCATTTCGATTTGCGCCTATATCGTAACAATTAGCGTTTTTCTTAGGCAGATATATAACAATTGTGTTTTTTAATGTCTTACCGGACTTCATACAAGCCTTTAAACGATGTTGTCCATCTTTTAATTCACCATCATTACCTATGATTATAGGCATACCATTTTGCTTCCAGTTACCAGAAGCCATATCAAGAGCATAAGTTTTAATTCTATTGGATCGCAGATTACGATTATTAGTATTGAGTGTTAATAATTCACCGGCCTTTCGCGGTGTTATATCTATAACACAAACCTTCATCTCTCCATCTTTCGTTTGAACTCTCATCTCATTTTTGATAGCCATTCTTTTTCTTCCTTTCTGTTATTTACTTATTAACTCATCAATGTATGCTATTACTTTTGTAGTTTGAGTTAATGAAAGCTTTTGGATTTTTTCAAGCAATACATATTCAAGAGTTGTTTTTTCTGGCTCATATCCAAATAAATACAATGGCGTAGTGCCTAGAGCATCAGCTAGCATTTCGATTTTATCAAAAGGACAATCTCGCCCATCTTCAATATGAGTAATGCTGGATTTACTTGCATAGCCTATTTTTTTGGCCAATTCTAATTGAGAAATCCCCTTTTTCTGTCTTATGTATCTGATTCTTTGCCCAAAATCAAGCCTGAATTTAGATTTATTCATTTCTTTCTCCTAATTAATAATGATTTTAGAAGGAAGAGCAGTTATAACGTCTTGCTCAGGACGGATGAAATAAAAGGACAATGAGAAAACGATTCTCATGCAGTAGAACAAGGGAGCAGTTTTTGTCATGCTCAGGACTGGTATCGCACCAGAATGAGACAAAAATGTAAGAGTTATGACTGAAAAAACATTTAAGTCCAATAAATACCGGCGCGATTGGTGATTGCAGCGGGATCTGAACCCACTTTTAAGCTGTACAAAGCGCAACCATATGGCGAATTTGAAGCCCGAAATTTCAAATCCGCACTCCCCTATGTGCAAGGGCTAAAGAAAAACGAGACAGCGCGATAAAGAAAATAAGAGACTCAGCGGGATAACATACTGCATCTCAAACACTGTCTCGCAATGGACGAAACCCAAGAACATGAATCTTAGGGCTTCGATATTTATAATTATACTACATATTTCGTTGTATGTCAAGCAATTTTATGTATTTTTATTACATATTTCGATGTGTTTATTAAATAAAACTGGAAGGGAGAGCAAGGAATTAAACCTTGTAAGTATCTGACATACCTCTCCCTTAACGAGCAGTTTTTGTCATGCTCAGGACATGAAAGGAAGTATTATTGAAAACTATGGTTGGGGCAGCGGGATTTGAACCCACGAATGCAAGAGTCAAAGTCTTGTGCCTTACCGCTTGGCTATGCCCCAATATGCACTTTGTGACTCTTAAAGGCATAACAATAAAGAGGAGCGGGAGACGCCCCTCTAATAAGCACTATATGTCTTGAAATTCTACAAAGTGCAATCAAATATAATTATCAATTTGTTTTAATAGTTCTTTAATCTTTCGTTCATTCTCATGAAGATCATTCAATACTATTTCTAATTCGCTCTTAAACATCTTTAAAATTTCAATATTAATAATAGATTCTTTTGATTTCTCGATTACTGGATTAATCTTTTCTTCGATTATAATAGATTCACTATGAGTGATATCTTTTTCTTTAGACTTTCTGCGCTCTGCGCGATATTCAAGATATTCATTCTTAAGTACTAATAATTTTCCCTGTGTAGGGTTGCACATTATGTTTATAAACCATTGAGGGATATTTCTTTTTTCATCTACAGATGTATTATTCTTGATCTCATATTCATAAGCCCTATAAAATAAACCCATCTTATAGCAATAGGTATCAGTAAGATATGGTTTGAGATATTTAAATTCATCACTTACATTATCTGATTTTCTAATAGATGCTGTTAAAAAATCTCTTGGAATGTTAGAATCATTTCTACCGGAACGAATGTATTTGTTTCCAGTAAGTGTCATTCCATTCTGTAGTTCTTTTAGATCTCTATATTTAATTAGAATATCTAAATCTTCCTTTTTGATATTAAAATCATAGCCTTTAATGCCCTTTTCAGTTACGTCCCATCTAGGCAATTCAAATATTTCCTCGATTGTCATGCCATAAAATCTAAGAATACAAGCTACAATATTGACTAAATAGGAATCGCGACTGAATCCCCTATTTCTTGCCTTGGCATATTTTTCCATTGCATCAAGAATAGTTTTCCAGTAATACCTAAGAGTGTCAGTAGAATAGATAAGATACTCATTTGCCTTTATGGAAATATCCATCTTTTTATACATCTCAGTATCAACATCATATCCTTTTTCCGAAAGCCAATCGTAGTATAGCTTGATTTCTTTACGCATTTTATTAGCGGTTGCCGAGGCGAATTTTCCCCAACTAGCCGTAACTTCGTTAACTTCATCAACTGACATTTCGTGCAAGTTTTTAGCAGTTAACGCAAATTTATCAAATACGCCTTTGCTTTTTATTCTATTTGGGTATTCTTCAAAATATTCGTTGCATAAATAAACAGCCATAACAAAACCTCCTTATAGATAATTAAATTATAGCCTAAAACTCGCACTTTGTCAAGAGTATATTTTTATGCCAAATGTGCAAGTTCACCGCATAACCGAAAATAATGACCATCAAGGCAGCACTCCGTAACCATACTTAGTATTTTGTCGGCTGTAATAAACATAAATTTCTCTCCCTTTTTGTTACTGAATGTAATAGACTGCACCCCATACCGCCCCCTGCTGGTTGAGCTGCGCTGTATACATATCTCTGCTAAAACAAATTTTTGATCGGCTGTCTCTTCTGTTGCTTCTTCTGGACATAGAGGCAGAACATAATTGCTAATAACATTTGAATCATCAATTTCATAATAAACAACATCTTCATCCTCAACGTCACAATAAGAATCACTCACACAACCACCGTTTGTAATTCTGGAATCTAAAATCATTCCCAATACTGTAAATACCTCCATCTTGATCATATCCTCCTGACGCAATATAGTAACAGAACATTTGTTCTAATGACATTATACCACCAACTTCTATTCAAGTCAAGTGATATAATTGTGTTAATTGTGAACATTTTGTGTTCATGTAATGTTTATGTCGTGATATGTTTTGCTTTTTCAGCTTCAAAATACTTCGATATGACATCATAGCCAAGTCTCATATTTAGATTTATCTCTCTTTTACAATTCTCAAAATCACCACAATAGCGACTGGTCGTTGCAATACTGCTATGGTTAAGATCCCAGTTAAGAAATTCCATAGCAGCCGTATGTGCCTGACCATCAGCGCCATAAATCTTCTCAAATGTTTGCTGCACTTTATTAGAATATAATTTTCTAAGAGAGTGCGTAGCTATCTTAAGTTTTCCATCGGGACAATTTTTGACATTCTTTAATTGAATGCCCAAATCATCAACAAGCTTCTTTATCATAATGGCTCTTGATCTTGTATAACCTAACGGCTGCGGGATTTTATTGCCGTTTTCATCTAACAGATAAACTTGTTTGCCGTTACAACGCACAACTTTTCCGTTCTCGTCTTTTAGCTTAAGATAATTCTTGTTTCGCCAATCTGATACTATTAAGTAATCCAGAGGCTCAAAATCTCCATTCCAAAGCACCATTAATACACACATTTTAATGGTGTCTGTGATATACATTGTTCTTGGCTTACCGGTCTTAAGCTCACTGAACAAACAACTGTCGCGGAATTTTCCGTTCTCATTGATAAAGTCGATACGCTTTACAATAATAGCATCACTCCAGCGTACTCCCCAGGAAGCCTGTAAGACAAAATAGAGTGCGTCTCTGAAACCGGTATAGCCTCCCTGCTGAAAGCAAGTTTCCAATACGCGATTAAACACATCTTCGGGAAGGCAATCCATGCCGACTTTTTCCGATCTTAGATGTTCAATCTCTTTAATCTCGTTTATCCTATCCTCTGCGATATCAACTGTCGGAATTAATGAATCAAAATCGAATTCTTTTTCCAAAGATTTGCGATTCAACTCAATAATATTACACTTTTCCGACAACTTATTTAACATAATGTTTCACCTCGGTTCTATTAATTAAATTATATTTTTAATATTACCTCCGCAAGGAATGACTTGACAATTTTAGTCAAATGTGATAAACTAGTTATGCCTTAAGCGATATTTTCTATACAAGTATTATACCACGAAATTCGTTGTATGTCAATCAAAATCCAAATAAATATATACCAAATTCGTCGTAAATATATTGGTATTAGTGCACAAATTTACTGCTCGTTTTTGTGGACGTACCCCTGTTTTTATACAAATTGTATATGAATTTATTGTTTATACGCGGAGATACTAAATTATTTTTCCGAAAAGGAGGGGTTGTTAATGATAAAGTTCAATATAAAAATGCTCAGATTAATGAACGACAATATGTCGCAAGCAAAACTTATTGAACTTACTGGTATCAGACAGCCTACATTGTCAAAATACGAAAACAATAAAACAAAAACGATAAGTGTTGAGCATATTAATCTCTTGTGTACCGCATTAAATTGCGAAACTGGACAATTAATGACATTTGTTCCTGATGCCGCAACTGGTGCTTGACAAGTTTTCCTACCTATTATATAATATATACATAGAGGCTCGCTCCGCAGAGGAAACGGAGCGATGGGTAGTAGAGCTGCCATGCTATGTATGTAAAGCAACGATTTTTCCGTTTGGTAGTAAGTCAATTTTCCGATACGGTAGTGTGTTTATTGCTGGTATTATATTATATTTGGCAACTTTCAGCGATAGGGGTTGTATCGCTGTCCTCTATATATATAATACCATCTAATACGGTATATTTGCAAGACATTTATGGTATAATTTCAGTATAACTTAATTATCCTATAAATATACTATGAATATACCACTGTAAAGTAAAGGAGTGCCGCCAAACATGGAATTAGAAAAACTAAAGAAGTCTACTATCGTAAAGCTAAAGAAAATTAAAGAAGAGCAGGATTTGTCAATACCCAAGATAATGGATCTGATTGAGGAACGCGGTCAATTCGTTTCAGAAGGCACGCTCAAAAAGATTTTTGCGGAAGGATCAGAAGAAAAGAATTTCCGATATCAGGACACATTAGCTCCTTTGGCCGACGTGCTTCTGGATATCTACGGCGACCAGAGCGGCATTGACGACATCGAAAGTCTGCGTGAAATTATCCGGGAAAAGAATAGGCAAATCGAGTTTTTGATGGTGAAGATGGAGGAGCAAAAGGATACTTATGCAGAACGTAAGTCAATGTATGAATGTCAAATTTCCAGTCTTAACGCACAGCTTGAACGACTTAACAATAGTATGGAACGCAAAGAAAGTATTATAGAAAAACTTCTTGATGCTTTCCTGAAACGTGAAGCTCTTGACATTTCAAAACTAAAGTGATATAATATATAAGAAAAGAGAACACCACGGTTCAGCGGTTCTTCTCCATTAATGTAAACGGAATAATCGCTTAACTTTGGAGGTTGGGGCGATTATTTCTTTTCTACTTGACATTTGTCTTGAAGTGTGCTATAATATACAAGAAAAGAGAACACTGCGATAAGCGGCTGTCCTCAATTAGAGTTGCTATGAAATAGCTGTCCTAATGCGACTATGGGCGGCTATTTCTTTTTGTCCTGTGTAATGGCAACAATGATAGACACAATCAAACTTAAAAGCATAAGAAGCTCTGTCGTAGTCATGCCAATCACCCCATTTCTGAGGACGTATATTAACCGCCTACCGCTATGTAGTGTTCTCCGCTATGTATTATATCATAGCGGATATTTTTTGTCAAGCTGCTGATCTTCGTACTGGCATACAATTGCTTTTGCGACATGATAAACGCCTTCAACTATTTTTCCTAAAGGCAGGATCATAAGCGACGCCATGAATAGCATGAAAGCTCCTGCGCCGTCTGCTCCTGTACTTATAGCTGCATATGCAATAAGAAAGAGTGTAATTCCCTGCAAGCGTATTTTAACATTTTCCTTAAGCCTATATTTCTTTTTCATCTCATATCTCCTTTTTGTTCTACGTTATTTGTTGCCTATCTTGCCTTCATTATAAAGCTTTTGTTTATAGGCTCTATGCTCTTTCATAACTTCCCTGCGCTTTTCGTTGCTGTCCTTGTAGTCTCTCCAATGCTCTTTTATGCGTTCATTGTTTTTGCGCCTGCTTTCGGGATTAATAATCAAGAGTATCAGTTTCTTGCTGACGTTATACTCTTTAGCAAGGCTGTTATAACTATATTCGCCCGTAGCGTATTTGTGCCGTATTTCCTCGTATTGCTCGTCAGTAAGCTTGCGCCTGCGGTCGTATTCCTTGCCTACAGGTATATTATCTGATTTGTAAGGCATAGTTATCACATCCTTATACTATTATTAATCAATGCATTATTTATGAATTCTTCATAGTCGTTTAGTATTGCGGTTTCTGTATAAATATCATCATTGTCAATTCCGCTTGCCGTGATCCACTTCCATGCATTGCAAGCGCGATCTATTTCAACCACTGCAAGCATCTTGTTTGTGCTTTTCTGATAGAATAATACTAACTGATTTTTCATTTTTCTGCCTCCTTATATTCAACCTGGCGCTCGCTGCACCAATTCAGAAAACTTTCTTTTCTGGGTACACTGTAATACGATTCAGTATATACCATTTTTCCTTTGCGGTCAATACGGTAGTCTCTAAGTATTGCTGCGCGCGTATAGGGGTGTTTTTCCAGCACATAAGCGTGATAATAACCATTGTTCAGCCTTGTGCAAATCGCGCTGCCCACTTGCCAAAACTCTGGAAGTATACCATTAACAATCAACTTTTCCCTTTCGGCTTCTATCTGATCTAACAGTTTTCTATCTGCTTTTCCGTATGGATTTGGTATGCATTTAACCATAACTATGCCTCCTTAAAGTTTTCGATCAAATACGTTTCCGCTTCTGCCTCTGTATTAAAAAGCGGATAATTAATATTCGGCGTATAACTATCATCTTTATAATTCTTTGTAGCTATTGCCCACTTACCACTATTAAGCTGCGTTGTTATTAGAGTATGAGATATTCTCCCAGAAGGAAATATTTTACAATAAACGTTCATATTTCAAAACTCCTTTCGCTTTATAACGGCTTTCTCGCCTGTAAGATCAATAATATACTCACTAAAGTCAAATCCTATATGTCTATCATAGCTCTCCTGGCATTCCTGCGCCTCGGCTTCGGTGTCAAAATACTTTTCCTTAAACATATAATCATCAATAAAATACACTTTGTCATAAGGCTTTGCATAATCGCTGACGACTTCAAAAGCAGTGCCGCATATAATTGCTGGGATATTGTCTTTCATCTTAATGGCAATTCTCACTTTATAATAAGTATTCATAATCATACCTCCTCGCTTTCTTCCCAGTGACATGATGTTATATCAATATCACTTGCCTTTACCCTATATTTCCTTGCGACTTTTCTTTTTGCTTTTTTCCATATGTCATCAAAGTCTTTTCCTTTGACGGTAACAATCTCTCTGATTGGCTCTAAGTAATGACTGCAAGTAAATGTACCCTTTACCATAATAATACCTCCTTATAGATATTCATTATAGAATTCTGCTATTTTATTCGCGACTTGCTCTTTGCTATTTGTTCTCAACATGATCTTGTTGCCCTTCTTGACGGTATAATACATTTTTCCGTCAATATATTCTGTGATAACTTTACGTTTGTCCTTGCCTATTGCAGTATTCCATTCGTCATTAATCTTATGCGGGTTTTCCGGATTTTCCAATAGATAATTTTTCATGATATCCGTCAATATCAAATTCTGATTAATCATAGTTTGATATCTTAAGGGCAATTTCTGGTAGTTAGCTCCTGCCTTTTCTGCTTGTATAGGCTGCAAGGCTTTTTCAATCGCTTTTTCCAGCGTATTCATAATTAGGCCTCCTTATTTTTCCGATAAGCGTTTAACTTCTGTTTCCAGTCTTGATATATCTGCCATACACTTTCTTTATATAGCAGATCAGACAACAAATACTGTTCATTCTCTTTCAAGAATTCCTCCATCATTGCCCATTCTTTTTCACCAAGTTTTTGGCGATATTCTTCATATTCTTGTAATATACTCATCACTTTTCCTCCTCACATCAGTTCTCCGTCGTGCGTATAGTCGTAATAACCATACTGCAACAGCCCGTTTATATGATTTCTGCGCTCGTGCTTCCAGTCCTCATTGAAGTTAGCTATCATCTCTTCAATAGTGCTGCCGTTATATTCCATGTTACCGATTTCAATTTCAGATCGGATTACCTCACATAATCTCTCCTCGCTTGTTGTGATAAGTATGAGCCTCATATCATCAGTACTTTTCCATTCGTCACATCTCATAAGATAATATATCTGAGTATTCATAATCATTCCTCCTTTAAAATCAATCTTTTATTTGCTTTCAATTCTCCTAAACTGCCATCTGCCGTTTTTCTCAACTACAATAGCAGAATTGGGATTCCAGTATTTTTCCGTTTTGGTATTGTATACTCTGTTATCATCAGTGATAACATAGTTTTCCGATAAGAAGTAAGCATTGATCTGCTTTTCTAAATCGGCTTTTGTAGGTGCGCTGCATATGCAAGATGTTTTCATAATCAGGCCTCCTCATTTTTCCAAGGGCTTTTACAGTAGTCCCTTGCGATCTTATCAACTGGCGTCCATGTGTTTTCTGATCTTATAAATCCATAAGCTTTAAGTTTTCGGATATGCCGCTTAACACAAATTTCCCTGCTATCGCCTGTAGTGGTAATATTGAAGTTGCGGCAATACCAGCATAAGCGTGAAGCTCCTGTGGTTTTTCCATATCGCGGCTTTATTGTAATCATAGCGGCTTCTCCTTTCATTTGCACTTTGTGACTTTGATTTAGTGCAAGTATAGCGTGATTATTCTCCTTGCCTCTTATTATATCACGCACTTCGTGACTTGTCAATCTTTATTTTTCAGCGCACTATGAATTTGGTTAGTGCGCTATAACAAATTTTACTCTTGACTTTTCCAATTAAGTGTGATATACTGTCTTATAGAAAAGAGAACGTTACAATGGCGGCTCTCTTCGGAAGATTTAAGTTAAAAAGAAATAACTGCTATCTTGGAAGGCTGGCGGTTATTTCTTTTTGTTATTGGCAAGTTGCTATATTCCCGTTGTGTGTATGCATAGCGGGAATTTTTCTATTCCTCGCTGTCGTCCTGCCATGTAATCTCATTAGTTCTTGCAAGCTTCTTGACTTCTGCCGCGGTATAGAATGTGTCGCGGTCAAATATATCATACTCTTCGGATTCTTCGTTGTAGTGGTATACTGATACGGCGTAATCGCTGCTGAAATGTCTTGCGTTTATGCGGATCATCTCGCCGTTTTCATTTATAAACTGGTCGTTTTTCCTGATAATCATATATAATCCTCCTTGTTTTAGCCTCTTAAGTCTTCCTCTGTATTTTCTACACTAACAACAACGTACATTTCACCGGTGCGCTCGTTGCTGCCGTCAAGAATATAATATGAATTGCCGTCACGTTCTACTGCGTAATTTCCATTATATGCGCGGTATATACTGTCTCTGATCCAATCTTCAAAGTCGTATATACCATCAGTCACTATGCTGTCAAGCTCCTCTGAATAGTCGTTTTCAAAATAATTCCTGTACCATTTATAATTATACTTTTTATTCATAATATCCTCCTTGTCATTTTACTCTTCTATGATCTCATAAAAGTCTGGAGTGTAAGTGCCGTCAATCTTGTCTTGTTCTTCATATTTCCTAAGTTCATTGCAAGCTTCGTCCTTGCTGCTGAAAGTAGCGATAACATTTCCGGCTTCTCTGTCTCTAATAATATACTTTCTAATCATAATTATGCCTCCTTGCATCTCGGCTGTTTTTTCCATTTTATCATTTTTCCCTTACAAAGTCAAGGGATTCCATGAAGGGGTTTACCTGAATTTCCAGTGTTTCAGCGCTGTCCTCAAATTCCAAAAGAAGAGTTAGGCGTGATATTTCCGTAAAGTCTGCCGCGTATAAGCAGCATATACTGTCATTGATAGATGTTATTTCGTATTCTATGGGCGCTTCCGTGTAATTTTCCGCTATGATCTCGCTGATCTCGGCGCTGCCAAAGTGGTACGAATTGCCGTCCCTGCAATTGGCTTCATATTTCCGACTAACACAAACTGCGTCCGCTATGGTCAACTCTCCGTCTCCATTGTAGTCCAGGAAGCTATGATAGTTTCCGGCTTTGCATTCGGTTATGATCTCTGCGGCCGTTGCTGGTGATACTGCGCTATAGTAGTTTGCTGCGGGCTGCATTATAGCAGCTCCGCAAATCAACATTGTAATAATCATACTTATCTCTCCTTAAAGGCAATATCGGTATACTGTTCTGCCGATATGTAGTTAACAACTTTGAGAATATTTGCAAGAGTGTAATGAAGATTCATGTTGTATATCTCTTCTTCCAGTTTCACATCACTATAAGAACATATAAACTTTTTACCATCAAATTCCCTTGTCTCTTCTCTCTGAAATTCGGTGTCAATGTGCAGTGCGTTTTCAATTTCCACTTCTTTGATCTCGTGTTTTAAGGGCTTCCCAGTGACTTTGTGAGTTTTGCGGTATGTATAGCGTGTATATGTGCCAAATTCCAGAATATAATTCCTGCCGTTCTTGCCTTTGATAGAGTAATCATATATTCCTACACGGAAATTTCCAACATCTGATAATTCGTTCAGTCTTCTCTCGTCGTCGTCAAAATCTCCTCCGCGCTTTTCCAGATATAAAGTCTTTTTCATATATACTCCTCCTTATAAAATTTCAATTTCAAATACGCCTGCAAGCGTGCATGTATAAACGTCTCCGGCCTTCTCGGTAAATAACCAATTTGCGGCCTTGCCAAATGCTAACCAATAGCCTAAACCGCGGTTAGCTTTACTTACGGGCGATTCGGGATCGTCTTTAATCACGCTGTAAAATCCGTTTGTCTGCATTTTAGAGATATGTCTGATCTCTCCAGTATGTTCCGGCTTTTTAAAATGTTCTATGATCTTAAAATCGTGACCGGCTGCAAGTGCTTTTTTGAGCTGTGATAAATTTGTGACTTTCATAATATACTCTCCTTTCAGTCTTTAAAAGCTTTTATCAGTATGCCGTTTTGATCTATGCCGGTATATTCGATTGATTCAATAAATGTGCGGCTGGTCGTCATTACATCACAGTCTCCGGCGCTGCCGCTGAATATGATTTGTCCGTGAACGTCAATAGTGATTTTCGCTTCCGGTTTGAGATTTAAGAATATGAAGCTTGTGACCGGCTTCGGTCTCGGATTCCTGTGGTCAAATTTCCTGATCTTTTCGCGTGCTGCCTGATTATCCATAGTTATATCTCCTTCCATAATCCACATGATATTGAATTCAGCTTGTTGCGGGCTGCCTCGTATGATTCATATATTGCCCGGTAATACATTTTTCCGTTGTCGTAATCTGCATAGCAGGATAGTATATACTCTTCAGTGCGTTGCGGCGCTCCCTTGTATGCAAGTCCGCGTGATTTTTCAATCGTCGCTGAATTGCCGTATTTCTCGGATATAAACTTTTTCATAATATAACCTCCTTAAAAGCTCTTTCTGCACTTTCTGATACAACATAACCATTTGTCATAAGCTTCATAGCTTCATCGTTTGTCATATATCCATTTTCAAGCAATAGTACAATACGATTTATTTTTTCGCAATTTTCCGTTATCTCGTTTTGATCTCCTGAAAACTGGTAGTTATAAATCAAATCTTCCGCAAAGTCGTACACATATTTTTTTACAAGCTGATATGGATTTTTCCATTTTCTGCGATATGCTTTTGATATGTCGTCCTTATTCATAAAACATCCTCCCTTCACTGTACTGCTAAAAAGTACATTTTTTCATTGTCTGCGGCCGTCTCCTTGTTCTCTGTGCGGCCGTAAATGCTGCTTTCTCGCAGGTGGTATAATATCATCTCTGCATTTCCTCTGGCGCTGCAACTGCAAATCTCCTTGACGTCAAGCGTCTTGCGGCTGCCGTCCTCTAACTTTTCCGATAACATTACCCAAACAACCTTTGACTTTTTCATATATAGGCCTCCTTTAATTTTCCGGTGTGGTTTATAGCTTTTGATCTATGGTCGCGGCGCTTTTAGGCGTGCCGCGCTGCCTTCTCTTATTTGTCCAGTATTTTTGTATAAAGATGAGAATACCATTTTAATGTGGTTAGCAGTTTTTCCAAAGTTTCAATAGTATACGGGATCGCTATTTCCTTTTCATCTGCTTTTACCCAGTTTTTGCTGCTTCGCTTTTCCAATAAGCTGATCTCATATTTTATCAGCTCTTCAACTGATTTTTCCATGTCCTGGCCTCCTTTAAAATATCAAATACACATCATTAAAGCGCTTTTCACAACGATTTAAAAGAATATCTGCGCTCCTGGTGTCTATGTGACCGAAATGTTCAGCGCGTATTATCTTTTTCTGAATATCAAATAATTCACTGTATGTATAAGCATTTTTGATCTCGTTATAAATATAGCTCCTCAACATTGTCTGGCCTCCTCTCTTAATTTTCCAAAGTTGCAAACATTTTCATTTCAGATATCAGGCCTTCCGGCGTGCTGGCGTATTTTTCAAACCATATATTGCTATGGTAGTTTATATAGCTTTCAAAATTTTCAAGATTGTCCGGATTTTCCGTAAAGCTCTTTATGGCTGCAATTAAGTTATCAATCATTTCTTTAGTATTCATAGTTTACTCTCCTTTCATTAATAGAAAAACTTTCCATTTTCGGTAAATTTCCAGTCGTTAGCTTTGCAAGCTTCTTCTATCTCGTCGTCGTCTGCCTCATAGAAGTATTTATATCCATCCTCTTCAAATTCACTGCATAAGCTTTCAAAATATTCAATGCAGGAAGCTTCAAATTTTTCCAGCGCTTTGTGATTTATATCGCGTATACCGCAATTTTCCAAATCGTCAATCAAATTTCCGGTATAGTCGCCTTGATCCGCTATACAATAGCAGTAATGATTATTAGCAGGTATTTTTCCGGTATTAGGATATTCACGTATTGCCCAGTGAATAAAGCGCTTTTCTTTTTCCGAAAAATCGTCAAAACTGATCTTGTCCAGCATATCAGATAAATCGAATTTTCCGTAAATGTTTAGGCCGTCGCCCTGGCAATAGCCTAAATCATATTGTACTTTCAATTCCGATTTTCCGAAATTTTCCGATAGAAAATTGTTTATACTCTCGCTGAAAATTTCCGTCCTGATTTCGTCGTCTAAATACCATTGACGTACATTTTCTTTTGCCTCTTCCGATAATTCTGAAAAGTCGTAAACAGTATATTCTCTTATTACCTTTAACATAAATAATCCTCCTTTAACACTCGTCGCTGATCGTTTCCGGCGCTGGCAATAAGCCGATATCAATTAACACATCATACACTTCAAATTCTGTATTGATATCAGCATTACTACAATACTTTACCTTTTCAAGCGCTTCACGATTTTTTGCAAGCGCTTCCGCTTCCTGGTTGACATAGTATAAAGCAGATTTTACTGTATAATTATATCCGTTTACTCGGTATTCACTTATTCTATCAACTCCAGTACAAGATAATTCAAACTGCTTTTGTCTCATAATCTCATTAAGTACTTCTGTAGATTTAGCAAGCTCTTTTATGTGGTATTCGATATTTTCCCGGTACACGTCTATCAAATAAGCTCTTTTTTCTTCAACAGTATACATATATAGGCCTCCTTATGAATAGATATAGAATGCGGTATAATTGCCCGTCTCGGCGTTACAATTATAACCTTCATAATAGCTAACAAGCTTATCAAATGTTTCGTACTGGCCGTCAAGATTTTTATTTTGCCAAATTCCAAGTGCATAAAAATTATTAGCGGGATTTAGTTTGCAAGGAATAAAAAGCACATTACTGCCGGCGTCGTATAGTGCGCGCGCGCGTGTTTTACTGATCCTGACTAATGTTTTGCCGCTTTTGTCCTTAAAAGAATACTTATTCATAATAACTCCTTTGCCCGTATAGTCTGTTAGCACATCTACGTCAATTATTCGTTTACAAGCTTATAACCTAAAAGCTGATTTACTTCTGATCCTGTCAATATTTGATATTTGCCGCGGGGCGTCAATCCCGGCTTATAATAAATACTTTGTGCATAAGTAAAGTGCGAAGAGCTGCTATAAAATAATTGGTAAATGTGTGAATATGTTAGTATGTATTTTTGATCCTGATATATTTTAAAAGCTGCATTTTCGGGGAAATTAAACTTACCTATTTTCATGTTCTGGCCGTCCTTCCTGCCGCTGGCCGCGGCTGCTGATCGTTCCGGAAGCTGCTGCCGCTGCCGCTGGTCGCTCGGAAGCTGCTGCCGGTAAAAAGAATGTTTGTTCTGTTCTGCCGCTCCTGATCCTGTCCGGGCGTGTTGCCGTTCCCGGTCTCGGAAGATGCTGCCGGGCGTGGCCTGCCGTCGGAAGCTGCTGCCGCTGTTGATCTTGCCGGCGTCGCCTGCGCTGCGTCCTGCGGTGCGTGGCTGGTCTGATCTTCGCGGGCGTCGTCCTCTTCGGGCTGGTCGCGTCGTGAGATATGGCCGCGGCTGGTCTGCCGTCGGAAGCTTCGCGCGCGCTGGGCGTCCTGCGTGGCCTCTGGGGGCGTCTCTGCCCGTGCCGGTGGTCTTACCTTGCCGGGGTTGCTGCCGTGCCTCTGCGTGCGTCCTGGCGGCCGTGGGCGTGCTGCTTCCGGCTGCGGTCTGCGTCTGGGTGTGAGATATCGGCCGCGGCTTTCTCTTCGGCTGGTCTGCTCTTCGTGCCGGTGCCTCTTCTGGGCGTGGCGTTTCCTTCGCTGCGGTGCTGGTTGCGTTCCCGGTCTCGGAATATCCTGCCGGGCTGATCTCCTGCCGGCGCTCTTGGTCGGTGCGTGGCTGGTCTGATCTCGGAAGCGTGCCCGGTTCAGTTTGGTGTGTGCTGCTTCCTGCGCTGTATTATTATTTCGGTCTCTGGGGCGTGCTCCTTGGCGTCAATAATTGCGGCGCTAAGTGTATGAAAATAACGCGGTTTTGCTTTGCGGTCTATGATTTCTATATATTTGTATTCGCTGCGGGCGTCCTCTACTGGCTTTATATATACCATGTTTTCACCTTCCTTTGCTTTGAAGAGCTGCGGGCGCTGGGCGTCCTCTCCGGGTGGGTGCGCTGATCCCGGAAGCGTGCCGGCGTCGTCCATGCTTGGATCGTGCCGGCGTGCCTCTCTTACTGTCCCGGCGTGCCTTTTTCGGGCTTCTGCGGCCGTGGTCGGGCTCTTATACCTGCGGCCGCTCCTGCTGCCTTCTTGGGCTTTTATATGCGTGTGGCGTTCCGGCGCTCTTCGGCCTGGCGTGCTTCGTGATAAACTTCTAAAAAAGCGCAATAAGTGCCGCTGTTCTTGTTGTAAAAATCGCTGCTATATATAGCATCATAAGCATGATTTAAGTATATATGGCCTTTATAATAATGGCTGTCTATGCCGCGGCGCTCGTTCTCGCGGGCTGTCCTCTCGGCCTCTCTGAAGGTCTCAAAAAATGCCTTTGTGAAGTATTTCAAGCTTGTGCGCTTGATTGCAAGTTTGGCCTTTATATCTTTGTATTCAATCATCGTGGGCGCTCCTTTCAGGTTGTGCCGCTTATGCTTGGCGGCTGGGCGTGGTCTGGTCTGCTTCTTCAAGTTCTTTGGCGTGCCTCCAAACTTTTTCAAGGGTTTGCCGGTTCTCGGCGTGTGCTTCTGCTATTATTGCGTCGTCGGGGTGCTGCTTCTTGTAATAATATAACACTTCCTCGGCTTCTGCTAACTTTTCAATAACTTCAATAATATCAATCATTGTCTTACCATCCTTTCAAGGCTGCCGCGGCCTCTGATCCTGTCACGCTTTAAAATGCGTTTTAAGACGTGCCGCGGCTTCGGTGGGTGTCTATATTGCCCGGCCGCTTGGCGGGGCTTCTCGTGCGTTCTGGGCGCTCCTGCGGGCGCTGGTTGCCTGCGTTTTCTGCTGCGACTATTGCCGCGGCCGCTGGCGTGCTGGGGCTGGTTTCTTTTCAAATTTGCTGCCCGTGAAAAAAGCTTGAAAAAAAGCGGGGTTTCTTTCAGCTTGGTGTGGTTGCCTTTGGTCGTCCGGGCGTCCTCCTGCGGGCGCTTCTGGGCGTTCTGCCGGCTGATCTTGCCGGCGCTGGGTTAGCTTCTCGCGGCCTTTTCTATCTCCCTATATATCAGATATGACAAAAGTCGCTCGGCGTCCCCTTCTGAGTACTTGGCGCGCTCTTCGGGCGTCTCTTCCAGAATTTCGCCGAGGTCGTCAACGGCTGACCGGTTGTAATAATAGCAGGTGTCAATGATTCCGGGTAGTCCGGCCGCGTATTCTGCAAATGCTTCCGCGGCTGGGTAGCTCCTGCGGGCGTTGCTTCCGGTGTATACTCTCATAAAATCGGCGTAAATGGCCGCGGCGACTTCCTCAAACGTATTACAAGCGGTTTCTGCATATTCTTCGGTGTTTTCGTTCTGCATGATATAGGCGCGTATATTCTCGCGGGCTTTCTTTGAATTTGTCTTTAACATAAAATCACCTTTTTCGCTTTCTGCCCTTCTGGGCGTCGTCTTTGCTTCCTGGTTTGTCTGGTCGCCCTTCCTGCCTCGTGCGGCTGGCGGGGCGTTCTGCCGCGGCCGGGATCGTCGCGGCGTGTGGGGTTCTTTATCTTTTCTCAAAATAATAGTGGTCTGTGCGTTTCGTCTCGTCGTGAGATAGCATATATATATTTGAGGCCTCTAATATTAATTTTATTTGGTTTGTGCCTGTTCCTCCCTCATATCTTGGGGCTGCGGCGTATAATGCAGTACCATATATTTTTATATCGTTCTCGCGCTGGTCGTATATGAGTTTTAAAGCTGCTGGGATTTGGTTTAAAGCTTCTGCTATTGCCGTTGATTGCTTGTCATAATTGCAACCGCTGGCGCGGCCGGTCGCGGTATATGTGCCGCGGTCGGTGTATACTTTTATTTCTGCGTGCGGGTTGTGCCCCCAGTTTTGCGAGCGCTTCCAGTCAATAAAAATAGATATAGCTTGCACTTCCGGCGCTGTTGCTATGGCCTCGGCCTCTGCGATTTTTGCGGCCTCGCGCTTCTCATAGTGGCGGGCGCTGCGCTCGGTCGCGTACTGCGCGCACTGGTCGCGGCTGATCTTGCCGGCTTTGTACTGGTTCCATCTGGTTTCCGTGCTTTCGCGGTAGAGTGTATCATCGTTCTCGGCGATATATTCCGCGGCTGTTGCCTTGTGCTTGGCGTTTTCTGCCTTTATGGCTTCAATGATCTTTGAATATGTCATAACATACCATCCTTTCACGTTTTGCCGGCTTCGCTTGGAAGATGCTGCCGGCGTTGGTTTCTTCTCCTGGTCTCCTGGGCTGCCTCGTGCGGCCGCTCGTGAGATATTGGCCGCGGGTTCTGCGTCCGCGGCGTTTCGTTTCACTGTGCTGTCACTATATAGCGGTATTTGCTGCGGGGCTTCGTGAATGTCCAGCGAGGCGCGCTGCCGGTGCTGGTATAGCCTTCTAGCAGTTCCATAATTTCGCCGTGGTTTAGATTCCTGATTGATATCAGTATTTCGCCTGTGCGGGCGTCAAGCTTTTCAATCGTGTATAAAAATAAACTGCTCATTTTTGCGCGCTCCTTTCTCGGCGTTCCTGCTCGGCCTTTATGATAGTATCAATCTTGTTATTTAGTTTGATTAGCTTGTATTTTTCTTGAATTTGGTCATTTAATGCCGCTATTTCTTCAATGATGCTGTGATACTGTTTCAGGGCGTCGCGGGCTGCTGCTTCGAGTTCTTCATCCGTGGCCGTCGTCACTGCTTCGGCGACGTCCTCCGCGGCCGTGGGGCTTTCTATCTCGTATTCGTATGACTTCCAAAAAAATCCGCGGAATGTCCAGCGGGGCGCGCGTGGTCTGGTATTCATCATATAAAATCAACTCCTTTTCAGCTTGGTGTGTAGTTTCCTGCTCTTCTGGTCGTCCTGCCGTCCTCGTCGGGCGTCCGGGCGTTATGCCGGGATTGCTCCCGGCGTTTGATCTTAGCAGATTCTTTCAAGCTGGCGGGCGTGGCCTGCGGCCGTTCTCGGCTTCGGGCTGCTCCTGCGGTTGCATTTCAGGTCTGCCGGCGTTGTCTCCTTGCCTGTGATATAGATATATGTGATTTTGCGTTTCGCTGCTCGGCGTGCGCGCTCGGTTGCTCTTGTTATGCTTGTCATATTGGCCTCACTTTCTGCGGCGCTGCCGCGTTTGACTTCTGGCGGGTGGCGTGATATAATAAAGGGGTGGCGGGATTTCTCCCGCCTGGGCTGTCATTCTTCCCTTATAAGTTTTACTCGCTTCACTTCGTTCCCGCGTCCGTCTGCGGTGTAATATACAAATTCCCTGGGGTATGTGCATCCGCGTTGTACTTCTTCGTATTCATAGCCGGGTATTGTTATTACTATGATGTTGAGCATCTTTTCTAACTCTCGTGCATAAGCTTCGACTTTGTCTTTCTCTTCGTGGTAGCTCCTGCGGCCGCAGTTATCATATAAAAACTGAGCAACTTTGCGGGCTTCGTGTATGATCTGGCTTTCTGTCCTGGGCTTCACTTCAAAGCGCTTTCTGTTTAAGCAGGCTATAAAATCGGCCTTTGTCATGTTGTCCGGCGCTGCCATATACATGGGTTCAATTATGTTGTTGTAGTCCTCGTATGTGACTTTATAGCCGGCGATTTCCATAAATTCGCTATACATCATAATTTTCACTTTCCTTTCGTGGTCTTGGGTGGATCGCTTCCGGGCTTGTGACCGGCTGCGGCTGCATTACCGCGGGAGTTTTCCCGCGTCACTCTGCATTGTATTCGCTTACGATGTAAAAATATTTCATGTTCCTTTTGCTATAAAAAGTTGTCAATGGATCAAATTCCAAAGTTTCTTTTTTCAGTCCCTTCATAATGCTTTTGACGTCCTCGGCCGTATATCCTCCGCCGTAATTGTGCACTTCTTCACTGTCGTAATAATGCTTGCTTATCTCGTAATATGTCATAATGTACCATCCTTTCAAGGCGTCGCACTTGGCGACTTGTGTTTTTGCTTCTGTATATATTATATCGCACTTGGCGACAAATTACAATTAGCATTATACACAAATTTGTACCCAAATGCGGCGAAGTGGCGTCATTCGCCTATAATTCGCACAAAAAAATTTTAGACTTGCCTATTTATCGGCGTTTCGCCTGGTATATCAATCTTGTGCAATATGCACTAAAAATGAGGTGTTTTCAATGAGTAATGATAAAAAATATATCCAAAAATACATAAAGGATCACTATATAGAGTGCAAAGTGCGGTTAAAGCCCGATATTTCGGACAAAATCAATGCTTTTTGCACTGCTCGCGGCGTCTCGAAAAATAAGCTTTTTGTCGATGCGGCGCTCTATATCATAGAAAATAATATTGATATTTGGCGGCGCTGATCTTGCATTGCCTGCAATGCCTCTCGCCTGAAGAGCTGCGGGCGCTGGGCGCTGCTGCCTCGGCTCCGGATGATCCGGCCGTGGAAGGTCCTCCGGGCTGATCTCGTCCCGGTGGGCTTCGCTGCTGGGCTTTCAGGGTGGCGGGCTTCAGCTTGGTGTGATAGTGCGATATGCTGTAAAAGAGATATGCAGTAAGTGTATAAAAGTGCAGTTTTGTATATTTTTGTGCAGTAACGAACGGTCGCCCGGCTGCGCTGATCTTGTCGCCGTGTGCGTGCCTGCCTGAAGAGCTGACCGGCCGCGGCTCGGATCGGTGCCGGCTGGAAGGGCGTCGGGGGCTGATCTTGGCCGCCTTTAATTCAATCACTAAATAAACAAAAATGGGGTTTTCGTTTGTTTGCTCATTTGCCTATATTTCGCGGCCTGCGCTGGCCCCGTGGCGGCGTCCCTGGGGTGGATCGTTTCGGCCTCGGCCCCGGCTCGAAGGGCTGCCGGGGGTGGGTTTACATCTTCCGCCCGGCGGCAGCCCCGAAGAGGCAGGACAGGTATCCGTTCATACTCAACCCTTCCATTTAGGTTTGCCCAATTTAGGCCGTTCATCTTTCGGTCTATTTTTCGGACAAATGCCACAATATCGCGTCAACCCTACCTTGAGAGAATCAGGTAGGGGCTTTTTCTTTTAAAGGCAAAATAAAGAAAAAGCGAATAAAAGCGGCTGGGAGCGAAATGGTATTGACAAGTCATAAAGTGCATGGTATAATGGGGTTAGAGGGAGCGGAGCAAGTCATCAAGTGCACAACAAAAAAAGTAGTAGAGATTAGAGAGGTACGTGGAGGCTCAAAAATGGCAGTTTGCGCCGATATGCGGTCAAATGGCGAAAAAAGAGGTGTCCCCTCGATTGTGATTTTTGGGGTATTTTTGTCCCCTCGATTGTACGGTTTTTCGGCATTTGTGGGTTTGCCAATTTTACAGAAAAGGGTGTGAAAAATCTTTGAAAACTTTCTCAAAAGGGTATTTGATTGATGAAGAAACGGGTGAGATGACACCAATTCCTGCCGGTACGAAGATTCAGACTGAGGCAGAGTTGGAAACCATCAAGAAAATCATGCAGCTCAAGCAGGAGAAGGTGGATTTTGAAAAATTCAAAAACGGAAGGTGTGGTCAATTTTTCTGGAGCTTGTACAATATTGGAGAAAAGTATCACCCAGAACTGTCAGATGATATGCTTGCCAAAATAATATATCTGCTAACTTACTTAGGATATAACTCAAACATTTTGATGTACAGGCGTGATGTGACAAGTCCGCTGCGCCCTATGACAAAAGATGATGTGCGCTGCATAATAAGGCTTCACCGTTCTAAATTTGATAGGTTTTGGGAAAAGCTAATGGAAAGTGGCGTTATAAGTGAGAATGTGAATGGAGAGCTTGTTGTGTCGGATGCTTTTTGCCGCGGTAAACTGACCAAAAAAACAAAAGGCGACATGGCAGCTATAAAGATATTTTCGCAGGCAGTGCGTTATATGTATGAGCGCATTGATGTAAGGTCGCATAAATATCTTGCTTACATTTACAGGCTTATACCATATATAAATTTGAGATACAACGTTTTTTGTACCAATCCTCTTGAGACGGACAAGTTTGAGATTGAGCCTTTAACGGCAAGAGAAATTTGTGAAGTTATTGGAATTGACGGACGCAAAGACAATGAGAATCGTTTGATAGATACCTTGTTTAAGCTTATGTTCTACGACAGGAACGGTGACAAGCTGAGTGTCATCACGGTAATTAAGCGGATTAAGAATGATGAAGTATGCCAGTATATAACGATTAATCCGCAGTTTTACGCGGGATATATCTCCCAAGAAGATATGCTTGACATATTGGAAGAATTTGTGAAAAAGGAGAAAAAGTTGATAGCGAGGTGATTGGGTATGATTGGGGTATATGAAATCGCTAAGAATAATGCGGAAATTGATGTCACAAT
Source organism: Eubacteriales bacterium (assembly GCA_045632345.1). Taxonomy (GTDB): domain Bacteria; phylum Bacillota; class Clostridia; order Oscillospirales; family CAG-272; genus RGIG2000. The sequence goes on from JAZQWM010000074.1 coordinate 26,095, forward strand.
GGAATATGTGGAACAGGAATGGCAAGATTGCTATATGGGCTGTCCTGAATATGCAGAATATCAAGAGGAGTGGAATTAATATGGGAATTTTGGAAATTGTTTTGGCGACTATACTTGCTTTCTTATGCATCATGTGCGGAGTTGTGATAGTATATGATTGCTTTGTTTACGGTAAGAGCGTGAATTTAATAAGCAAGAAACTAGGCGTAATATATGCTTTAGCATTCTTTTTAGTGGCAATTATTATATTTATAGGCATTGTGTCGGCAATATTGGATGGAGGTGTAACAAATGTACATTGGTAATAACTGGATGACGGAACCTGAAGTCAATTCTTATATAAGGGCGCTTATCAAGGAACGTGACATGTATAAACAAGATCTTATTGACATGCTCCGCAAAGCTAGTACTTGTGTTATGGGCGAAAATGCAAATTGTCCTGAATGTCCGCATTATTTTGACAATAATCAATATTGCCCCACGCAATTGACATCATATGCTGCAAAACTGCGATTGGAACAATTGCTGGAGGTGTATAATATATGTTGACGCTTAGACAAATCTTGGAGGGTAAGAATAATGTATGCATAAAAGAGTTTGAGCCATATTTTGATACACTCATATTTGTTGGAGGCTGCTATTATGCCAATAATAATCTGATAATCTATGATGGCAATTTTTATATGCTTGATATGGTTATTAATGCTTATGAGTGGAAGGATGATAATACTTTGCTGATAGTGAGGGAAAAGACATGACGATAGAAAAAATTATTGAGATACAGGCAATGGGCGATTCCAAAGGTTCAGCGCTGAAAGAGTTGGCTTTATACTATGGGTGTGACGATTATGACCTCTCCCCTATTAGTGATCAAATGGCAGAGGCGTGGCAAGCAAAGCAAAAATATAATTATTGAAAAGGAGTAACAGGAATGACACATAAAACTACTATGGAGATTAAAAAGTACAGCACTGATATCAATGGCGCAAACGCTCTTGAGGCATTAATGGATTATTATAACGTTTCAAATCTTGCTTGTATTTCTGAAGCAGATGGGCTTAGTTTCCTTGATAAGATCAAAGAAGGAGAAATTAGAATTCTTGATTTTTTAAGGGCTTAGTTTACTTTTGCGCTTAAATCGACAATAAAATAGGCACAAACGTCAAATGATGAGGCAAAAAGATGAAAAATCGTGACAAATTTATACTAAAAGTCAATGAATATGATATGCTTTGTAAGATTCAAAGCAATATTATGGACGGGTATTGTTATTGTGTAATTGACGCAATAACTGGTGGTTCTTATCACTGCCGGTACGATAAGATGTGCACACTTGATACATGTAAGGCTTGTATACAGAAATGGCTCAATGATGAGTAAGGGGATAAGTGCGCCCATCTAAAGTCACAAAGTGCGATTTGGGAGGAATGAGATTTGAAAAATAAAGAGGACGGACGCAATAGTGTGTATATTCTTGGTGTAGAGGCTAAAGATTTATATGCCGCTAAAAGATTGTATCATCCTGTAATAGAAAATGACATAGTTCAGGGGTATGTTAATAAAAATCTTAAAAGATGGAAGAATACGCTAGATTACAGTCTGGATTTAATTAAATTGCGTGAAGTTGCATATCAACATTATCGCAATAGAAGCTCCTTCTTTTATGACAAAGATCTAGACAAGGAATTTACTCAACGTGTTATTAATGTTGATTTTGACCTTGCCTACAAGGAATGGAATAAACATGGGGATATCTATATTCTGGACGGTTATGGCATGGCCGATATTAAAGAAGTCGGAAAATTTGGTGATAGAACGTTTTATAAGGACGGTATATGTATTGGAGTCAAAGTCGGTGACATAACTGAAAGCGATAATGAAATAGTTTGGGTTGATGTGCCGAGGTATTTCGATTATGATGTTGAAAACCGTAAGATTAAACTTGCTAAAACTATTCCAACTCTTATGAGCAGAAGTGATATACGGTATGACCTTTATGAAAAAGGTTTTGTTTGCAATGGCATAAAGTATGTCAGGTATAAGCGCTCTTCCGGAAGCAGTCGTGTTGGTAAATGTCTTTTTATTGATGAAGCTTTATATTCAGCTATGCATAAATGGGAATTGTGTGGTTTAAAAATCAAGGAAGGTGATAAGATTGACTTAGCGGCTTTTGAGGCATATATTTCATTGCCTTCAAGCAGTTGTATTGATACACTTGAGATACGTCCTGAAAATATATTGGTTATAGATGACTACGAGTCTGAATTTGAGGATGATGTTGTCGCGGTGTACGGTGAGGGAGAAGATTTTGTTGCAAAAGAAGAGCGTGTCAAAATCAAAAATAGTATCTGGGATGGTCAAAGCTTACTTGATATTAGTATGTATAATGCACACTATACCGACAGAACTATGCTTCTTCTTAGAAATCGCTTTTTTAAAAGCGCCTGTTTTAAGGCCAGAATTCAAGATTGGTTTAGGGATAATGGTATCACAGAAGTTTCTCAGCTTAAAGGCTATACTAGAGCGACTTGTATAGAGGACATCAAACTAATTACAACGCCTTCAAGTATTAAATATGTTAAGTTTGGTACTATAGATCAATGGCTTGATAATTTATATACTACATTTGGAATCGTTAAATATGAAAAGCCTACTAAATATCTTGATGGGCGAATGGTTCAGTGTCATTATCAATTGCTTAATACATTGCAACTGTCACGAGATGATGTACAAGCATTGTTGCAACCAAACTTTGATTATCTAAATCTGATTAGGAAAGATCCTGCTGTGATGAGGTACCATCTTAAATACCCTTATTCTCTTGCGGATAATGATGATCCTTGTCTGACTCGTGATGAAATAGTAATGAAAGTTATGGGTATGAATAGCAAATTTGTGGAGACAAAACTTTATAATGAATTTCGCAGAAAGCTTATTGAGTCAATGTTGAAAGAATATCGCAAAGGGCATATATGGATTAATGGCAATTATGAAACTCTTATTGGCAATGGCATAGAAATGCTGCAAGCGGCTATTGGACAATTTAATGGAGAAAGTGTGCTTGGGGTTGGAAATGTGCATACCAAACGCTTTGAGTACAATATGAGGTTATTAGGAACGAGAAGTCCGCATATCAATTCTGGCGATGTCCTTCTGGTAAACAATGTAGATAATGATTTACTTAAAAAATATTTTGTATCAAGCAAAGAAGTTGTGCATATAAACAGCATAAACGAAAATATATTGCAGCGGTTGCAAGGCGCAGATTTTGACAGTGATAGTATACTACTTACTGATAATAAGATACTTATTGGCGCGGCTGAAAAGAATTATCAGAGATTTAAAGTACCAACAAGTTTTATTAAGGCTAAAAAGATACAGTGGGTTTATAATGCTGAGTCAAAGGCAAAGCTTGATATTAACACAAGCGTAAATCTTATAGGGCAAATAGTAAATCTTTCACAGTATCTTAATTCAATTATGTGGGAAAACATTTATCATGAGATCAAAAGCGGCGTTGATATAGATACAGCCTTTAAAAATCAAAGTGAACTATACGACAATATTTGTATCTTGTCGGCTGCAAGCGGCTCTGAGATAGACAAAGCAAAAAAGATGTTTGATGTTAATACCTCAAAGCTTCTTGATGTACTCAAAGATAAATATGGTGTATATACAGAGATAAACGGTAAACAGCGATTTACTAAGCCGTTATTTTTTAAGAATATAACTTTGGGCAATGGGTACTCACTAAATCCAAATCAGCATTACAGGCAATTTGAAACTTCTATGGATTATTTACAAAAAGCAATAAACAAATTTAGGGCAGACAAAATAGAGGTTAAAAACCTACCTTTTTGTGAAATAATCAAGCCGATGGATATAGACTTCAATAAAGTATCTACAAAAAAATACAAAATGATTTACAGGACTATTGATGCAATAAAAACCATGCGAGAAAAAATACAGAGTTTGTATGTGGATTACAAAGAAAAATCAAAAGAAGAAAAAGCAGCGATTGCAAATGAAGTAAATAACATACGTCAAAAACAAGTTGAAACAATAAATAATAAATCTTTTTCAGACTTGGAAATTTATATGTTGTTGCGTGAAATTGATAAAGATAAAAATGCAGGATATGCCCGCACAATTTTTGACACTTTATTTGCGACAGGCAATCAAACGCTTTATGAGATGATAAAAGACACTTCTTTGGATATTTATAAGATCACAAAAAAGACAAACGAAAATAGTGTAAATCTCTTTGAATATACGTATTTTAAGCAAAAAATAGGCTAAAAAGGTACGGCAAAAATAATTTAACATATTATAAACGGCTTAAAATAGCCGTTTTTTCTTTATATGATAATGCCTATTATGGAAGATGTGAACATATGCTCATATCTTCATAAATAAACAATGAAATGAGTGAATTTATATGGTGCAAATAACAAAAGAGGAAGCAGAATATTTACGCCAAATTGGTGTTAGTGAGGGTATCACAAGAACCCTAAAGCAACGTTCAAAGCGCAAGAACTTCTATTTATGTGAAGATAAATATTTGATGGACTTGCTTGCTAATTACCGTAAGTCACAAAAAATAACTTTGACATACGGTGTCGTTGACTAATTTTAAAAAAGGCGAGGAAATTTTAATGGGAAAAGATACAAATAAGAAAACAAAAACGAAACCGGAACTTCCGGAAGGTTATGTTGAAATCACACCAGATCAGTTAGAATTGCTTCAAGGCGGTGGAATGCAAACTATTATGAGCATTGGACTTGCTGAAAAGCTTTATCTGGAAGATCTAGGCGATAGATTATTTTATCTTGATTCAGAAGTCAATTCTGATTTACTGCACACAGTTACGATGCAAATTTATAAAATTAATGGTGTAGATTTTGGTATACCAGAAGAAGACAGGGCGCCTATAGTGCTTGTGATAAGTAGCGGTGGCGGTTCAGTTTTTGACGGCATTGGACTTATGGATGCTATCAAACAATCTAAAACACCTGTTGTTGGCGTTTGTGTCGGATATGCAATGTCAATGGCTTTTGCGATTTTTAGTGTTTGTGATGTTAGAATGGCTATGCCTAATTCAATGTTTATGTTTCACGATGGATATGAGTATATAGAGAATACTACTACAAAAGCTGCTGATTTGGCGACTTTTAGTCCTAAGTTAGATAGACGTATTTACAAGATGATTGCTGAAAGCTCGAAATTTACCGTTGAATATCTTGAACAGATAGCACCACATGACAATTACTGGTTTGCTGATGAAATGGTTGAAAAAGGAATTGTTGATTGCATTATAGGCAAGGATATTGAAATGGAACAAATTTTTTCATTCATGAGCGAAAATGAAAAAGATTGTGAGTGTGAAAATAAAAAAGATAAGTGAGGTGTGACCTCTTGGCAAAAAAGAAAGACAAGGTTATGGTTCAGCTTGTTGGCAAAAGTGCAGATGGTGTTACTGGCTCAATGTATTATATAACCTTTAATGATAAGCAGATTCTTCTTGATTGTGGTTTATACCAAACTTCAAGTGATGATATATTAAATCAATATAAAATTAATCATAGAAATTATAAAGTTCCTTTTGCTGATCTTGATGCTGTTATTGTCGGGCACCAACATACTGATCACTTTGGTATAGTCCCCTATTTATTCAGGCGCGGGTATACCGGTGATATTTATATTCCGGCCGGTTCAAAACCGCTTGCTAAGATAATGTGGGAAGATAGTCTTAAGATTTTTATGTCTGATTGCTTAAAGATTGAAAAGCGTTATGGTATAAAAGCGGAGCCACTATATGAACAATCTGATATAGATACAGCCTATGACCATCTTATTGAATTGCCATTTGGTGAAGAAATAGTGCTTTTTGATGATCTAACTATTCGCTTCTATCACGCAGCTCATATAGTTAACGCAGCTCAAGTACGACTAGCTTTCAAAATTGGCGAAACAGTAAAATATTTAAATTATACAGGCGACATAGGAAGTGATATTTGTAAGGATTATATTCTCCCCTATGAGCCACTTCCCTATGCTGATGCTGTTATTGCAGAATGCACATATGGCGGAAGCAATAAGTCTCATAAGCAAAAAGATAGAGAAAAAGATATTGAAAAAATAAAAACAGTCATAAATCAATGTTGCCAGGAGAACACTAAGAAAGTCGTGTTTGGCTCTTTTAGTTTGCAGCGCACACAAGAGATTTTGACTGAATTATACAAGATATATGGTAATGATGAATCGTTTAGCACACCTGTATTAGTGGATGCTCCTCTTGCTAAAAAAGTAAGCAACGTCTGGAATCGGGTGATTGAAAAAGATAGTGATTTGTGGAAAAATGTCATGTCATGGAAAAACATAGAATGGGTTGATACTTCTGAGGATAGTATGGCGTGGCAAAAATTAAAAACAAGTCAAATTGTTATCAGCACAAGTAATTTCTTAAAGGCAGGACGCATATTGGGATGGCTTAAATCCATATTACCTGACAGCGAGAATAGACTATGCTTCTGTGGCTATTCGGGAGATGAAAAATCTGTTGCTTATCAAATTCAACATAATAAGCGTTGGGTGGAAGTTGACGGAGTTAAGGTTAGCAATAGAGCAAATGTTATTTGCTTGAATTCTTTTTCGAGTCATGCTTGTCAAAATGAATTATTAAAAAGATATACAGATATGCCTTATAACAAAATATATCTTGTACATGGAGAAAAAAGCGGCAAAATTGAATTTGCAAAAAAACTCCGCAAAAGTTTAAGTGATGCGGATAGAAGTGCAAAAGTACATACACCTGTAATGGGTGATAAGATTAGCTTTTAAAGGTAACCTGTGGGTGCAGAGATTATAGGGTACTTCCCTGCTCGCCTTTAGAAAAATGCGATTTCGTGGAAAAACACGATTTAGAAAAGCGCGATTTAGTAAATCGTAATTTGAATGAAAGGAATAAACGGATATGAATTTTAAACGCCTTGATGGTGAAAATGAAAGACAATATATCTGGCGCACATCTAAAGTAGTTGATAACGGAGAAATGTCATGGCAGGAATTTGCTGATAAAGTTAATTCTGAATGGCGATCTGATGAATCTGAGTATCGTGATGAAAGCGCATATAGAAAACCGCTTCAGGGGGCAAAGGCTTATTATGAAGATGTGTTTAGCAAGATGATAAGCAATGAATACCATGATGAATTATCTAACACTAAGCGTGAACTTGAGCGGGCTAAAATACAATTCCGTGATGAACGCAACGCTTGGCAAAGGCAGAATTATAATTCGGCGAGAGTTGAGCATAAGCTTAATTATCTTGAAAAATGGATAAAAGAGAACAATCCGACAGATTTGCAAATTTCACTCCGAGAAAAAAATGTTAGAAAAACTGCTATTATTACCTGTTCTGATTGGCATATTGGAGAAAGTTTTGATAACGAATGGGGCTGTTATGATTCAGATATTGCTCGTGAACGCATTGAAGAGTATGCTGATGTTGCTATACAGCGTTGCATTTCAGAAGGCGTTTCTGATGTTATTATAGCTGGCCTGGGCGATCTTGTTTCTGGTAATATTCACAGAAGTATAGCAGTTACAAACAGAGAGAATGTTATTGAACAAATTATGATAGCAAGTGATCTTATGCTTAGTTTTGTTAAGGCATTTGTTGATCAAGGCTTTGCTGTAACTTTCACTAATGTCTGCGGAAATCATTCTCGTATGGATAAAAAAGATGAAGCCATTAAAGATGAGCGTATGGACAACCTGATAGGCTGGTTTGTATCTACACATTTAAGAGACTATTCAAACTTTGTCTATATTAAGCCTCAGGACACTACTATAGCAGAAGTTGGCAATTATTGGTTTGTTCATGGTGATAATGATAGCTTTGGCAAAACTGGTCTGGCAAATCTCGTGATGGCAAAAGGATTTAAACCTGATGCGATATTTATGGGACATCTTCACTCTATGGCAATAGATGATTGTTATGATGTTAAAATCTGTCGCGGTGGTAGTCTTTGTGGAAGTGGAAACGACTACACGATTGAAAAGAGATTGAAAGGTAAGGCAACACAATTAATGGCAATTTCTGAAAACGGAGAACTTTGCCAATTTTATAATATAGTTTTGAATTAAAGGTGGTGTAAAAATGAGTTTTACAGAGGTTCCACGGGATTACTATAAGAACTATGATGAGTTTGCAACCAAGTTTTTGCTTACTGTTATTGAAGAAGGTTGTGCTTTTATAGTAATTAATTATATGGATTATGTCGGACTAATACAAAGTCTCAACACTAAAGTTATTAATGGTAAAACTTTGTGTTTAGATGTTGAAAGTGATAATTATTTTGATGATGACATTAAGGCTGCAATGCATAATAAAGAAATGATGCTTGTATCAGTTTTTAAGGAGTCGGCAAAAATCATAGGAGAACCTGTTTTATATGAAAATCCTGAAAGTTTTGCTTCAGGTACTTATTTTGTGGAAAAAGATGCGTCGGAATTTCTTAATATGCCTATTACTGGCAAAGTAATACCGTTTGAAATAAATAAAAGAAGGTTAAATTAACATAGCCGCGCATTGCGCGGCATTTTGGAACGTTAGCTTGACAGCAAAGCGGCTCATATTAAGATGAGAAGTCGGTGGTGCAATTCCATTACGTTCCTCCACTCCTTCCTGATGGGAGATTATAGTATCGTCATATGCTATAAGCAAACTGGATGGGTGTGCCAGTATAAACCTCCACACCCCACAACGCAGATTGGTGAAATGGTATCATGTAGGGTTCATAACCCTAAGTCTGTAGTTCGAATCTATAATCTGCAACCAATAGTATAACATAGAGATTAACTATATAACACAAAATATGTTATATTTGCAAAATCTATGTTACAACAAAGTCGTTTAACGACATTATATGTACCACACAAGCCTCTGCTACCTCGCAAGCTGACTACGTGTGGTCTTTTAATTTCTTATGTCACGAGGTCTATGGCTGACATAAAACCTGCGCATTGGTAGGTTGTGGACGCACAGTTTACCTGCGTATTATTGTCGGCAGGGTACGTAACCGCTGTACAGCCCGTAAACCCGATGGAAGTTTAAACGTATGTGAAGTACGTGGGAACGGGCGACTATTATTGCTTCTAAATTGTCTAAAATACAATTTTGTGGAGTAAATAACAAAACCTTTCATAATTCCTCCCTCTTTGCCCCGATAGTCGGGGCTTATGTAATTGATGCTGCATGAAGCTGAGATTGCGCCAAATTTGAATTAAAGGAGATATTTATATGTCAAAAGTAACTGTAGTGATTCCGACTTATAAAGTTAAAGATACTATTTCAAAAACATTACATTCAATTGCTATGCAAACTTTTGTTGATGAAATTGAAGTTATAATCGCAAACGACTGTGATGGTTTAGACTATAGCGAGATAATAAGCAAATTCCCGGAACTCAATATTCGTTTTGTTGTAAATGATGTTAATAGAGGTTGTGGTGGCGCACGTAATCTTGGTATAAGAAATGCTTCAACTGACTATGTGATGTTTGTTGACGGAGATGATATGCTTATTAATCCACTTAGTGTTGAAATTTTATATCATACAATCACATCTAAAAACGCAGATATGATTAGAAGTGGCTTTATTTCTGAAATGAGAAAAGATGACGGAGTAGCACTTAAACATATGAAGGAACAATGCACTTGGATGCATGGTTGTTTGATTCGTCGGCAATTTATAATTGACAACGATCTTTTCTTTAGGGAAAAGTTGCGTTTAAGCGAAGATGCTTTATTCAATCAATTAATTGTGGATATGGGCGGTAAGATTTATGAAATACCAATTGTGACTTGTTTATGGCGAGATAATCCTAATTCACTCACGCACGAATCTTTGTATAAGAACAAATTTACATTTATAGATGTTTGCAAAGAATATATTAATGAGTGTAACAATCGTGGTCTGCTAAATGACCGTGTTATTGTGAGAATATTGCAGAATATTGTTATCATCTATTTTTATTTAAATATAGTATGTGATGAACATGAGGAAAAAGTGGATGAATTTTTAAATTCGTGCAGAGATTATTGGAAACTTTGTGCGCCATATGTTGCAAATGTTGATGATGGGTTAATTACTAAAGTATATTTTAATATTATGAAAAGATTTGAATTAATTCCTACAATTGGATTTATGGAATTTTTAGATAAAGTAAAGAATTAAAGGAGGTATTAGCGTGGCTAGAAGCAACGCTGGAAGTGCAAAAAAAACAGCAAAGTCACGCACTTCCTTAACAAAAATAGATAAAAACGTTCAGGTTGGGCGTATAATGGCTGAAGAGGAAAGAACAGAGTTTTATTGCACTTGCTGTGGCAAAAAATATATTAGACAGAAAGGCAACTTTCCTTTTTCTAATAGTCCTCTTTTTGCAGGAAATATGGGGTATGCCACAATATGCAAAAGTTGTGTTGATAAATATTTCTTGACATTAACAGATTATTTTTCGGGCAATGAAGAAAAGGCTGTTGATAGAATGTGTCAGATTTTTGATTGGTATTATAATGATGATATTCTAGCGGCAACAAGAAAAATATCTGCCGATAGATCTAGAATTGGTGCATATCCAAGTAAGGCTCAGTTACCTCAATACAAAAACAAGGGGACAACATATCTTGATACTATTTCAGATAGAGCTAAAACCAATATAAATGATATTGAAGATTTAGAAGAAAATAAGAGTGAGCTTGCTGAATTAAAAGTGCGTAAGAAAACAATATCAATGTTTGGTATGGGATATTCTATGGAGCAATATAAATTCTTGCAAGAACAATATGATGACTGGACTGCAAGATGTGAAGCAAAAACTAAAGCACAGGAAGAATTGTTTAAGAATCTTTGTATAGCGCAATTAAATATTCAAATTGCTCAACAAAACGGTGGTAAGGTTAAAGATGCTATGGATATCTTTCAATCATTGCTGGGTTCTGCAAATCTAAAACCTGTACAAAGAAATGATAATGCTTTAGCGGACAGTCAATGTTTTGGTAGTCTTATAAAAAAGTGGGAAGAAGAAAAACCTATTCCGGAACCAGAACCAGAGTGGAAAGATGTTGACGGAATTGTTAGATATATTACCGTTTATTTTTTGGGGCATTTGTGCAAAATGATAGGAATTAAAAACTCATATGCGCGAATGTATGAAGAAGAAATGGCTAAATATCATGTTGAAAAACCTGAATATGAGGGCGACGATGAAGCTTTGTTTGATTCCGTTTTTGGAGGTGTTTCAAATGAAGGCCAAAACGGATAAAGAAATAGCAAATGACAAAGTTGAACGTATGATGAATGGCGTTGCAACATGGTGCAGCTTTTATCGTGCGAATCCTCATAGGTTTTGCAAAGATTACTTAAATATTAATCTTAAGATATTCCAGAAAATACTTCTGGTATTGATGAATGTATCAAATTACTTTATGTATATTGCCGCACGCGGCCAGGGTAAGTCATTTCTTGTTGCTATTTTTTGTTGTGTGCGCTGTATTTTATATCCTAAAACCCAAATATGTGTAGCTGCTAAAGCAAGATCTCAGAGTATTAATGTCCTTGAAAAGATAACAACCATACTTATGCCTAACTCTCCTAATTTATGTTTAGAAATAGGAGATTATTCTGTTAAAGGCCAAGATGCGTATATAGAATTTAAAAACGGTTCAAGGATAAAAGTTGTAACTGCAAATGAAAATGCGCGTTCTAATAGAGCTAATATTATAATTTGCGATGAGTTTCGTATGATAGACAGAAATGTTATTGATAAAATATTGAGAAAATTCAATACGGCTCCACGTCATCCGGATTATCTTGATAAACCTGAATATTCTCATTTAACAGAAAGAAATAAAGAGATATATCTTTCTTCGGCGTGGTATAAGCAGTCATGGGCATACGAAAAATTAAAGTCGTTTGCTACCAATCTTGTTGATTCTACCAAGCGATATTTTTGTTGTGGACTGCCTTATGAATTATCAATTAAAGAGAATTTATTATCTGCTGATCAAGTTGCAGATGAAATGTCTGAATCTGATTTTAATGAAATTGGCTGGTCAATGGAAATGGAGTGCTTGTGGTATGGTAGCAGTGAAAATGCATTGTTCAGTTATGAAGATGTGGCTGCTAATCGCAGGTTAAAAACAGCTATTTATCCTGATTACATTACCAAGAATTTGTCAGATAAAAAAGTTAAAATTCCGCAGTTAGCTCCAAATGAAGAAAGAATATTATCAGTGGATGTAGCTGTACTTGCTTCAACTAAGCGTGATAATGATGCTGCTGCTATTTTTATAAATAGTGCTTTACCTAATTCAAATAATAAATATGTCGGTAACATTATTTATTCTGAAAATCACGAAGGACTTAATACGAATGATTTATCTTTGATTATAAGGCGTTTGTTTGAGCAATTTCATTGTACACAATTAGTGCTTGATACTCGTAATATGGGTATTGGTATTTATGATAATTTGATTAGAGACATGTATGATACAGAGTATGGTGTTACCTATCGTGCATTATCGTGTTGTAATAATAGTGAAATGGCTGCAAGATGTTTTGATAAAGATGCTCCAAAAGTTATTTGGTGTATTAACGCAACGGCACAGCTTAATAATGACATGGCTCTGTCTTTGAGAGAAGCATTTAAGCAAAAAAGAATTAATTTGCTTGTGTCTGAGTTTGATGCAGAAGAAATACTCAAGGAATATCGCGGTTATAACAATCTTACAACTGAAGAGAGGGTTTCTTTGCAATTGCCTTATATTCATACAACATTATTGATTAATGAGCTTATAAATCTACAGTCTGAAACAAAGGGCGTCAATATAAAAGTTAAAGAAAAAGCGGGAATGAGAAAAGATAGATTTTCAAGTCTTGAATATAATTGGTGGGTATGTATGCAGTTAGAACAAATGTATAATAAAAAGATATCACAGCCAATATTCAATAGTCCTATCTATTTTGCTCGTCCAACTAAATCATACAAATAGGGGGTGAAATATGGATAATCAGGCTACATGGGAACAAATTTATTCTATGCGGGAATTTGCGAAGCTCCGTAAAGATATATTGCTTGATCTTAAAACAAATATAGATGAAGTTAATATATTTCTTAAGAAGCATCCTCGTGATACTATATTAAAGGCATTAATTAATCCGACGACTCCTGCTGCGCAAGAATTGCTGCGTGATATGAGTCGTTTTTATTATGCGGTGTCAACTCATTATCGTAGAGCAGTTATAATGCTTGCGACTATGCCAACTAATAATTATATTATTCGCCCAGTGTGCGATCCGCGAAAAATAGATAAAAATTACTTTAGAGATATTTACTATCAATATGCAATTCAATGCAAAAAATATAAATTCAAGGACATCAATCCTCAACTAATGCTAAAAACACTTGTTGATGGTGTGTTTTATGGGCTTATGATTGAAAGTAATAATTCATTCTTTATAAAACCAGTACTTCATGATTATTGTAAAATTGCAATGGTGGAGAATGGCGTCTGGAGATTTGCTTTTGATCTAAACTATTTTAGCACGAAGAAAACGTTGTCTCAACTCTCTTCTTACGGTAAAGAGTTTGTTAAAGCTTATGAAATGTATAAAGGCAATCCTGAAAAGAAAACAAAAGGCGATAAAACTTTGCGATGGTTTATTCCTAAAAACCAGATTTGTTTAAAATTTGATGAGGAATTTACATGGATAATCCCACCACTAGCAGGATGTTTTAGAGCAATAATTGACCTTGATACTTATATGGAACTTCAAAAGGATGGTGCGATACTTGATAATTATAAGTTGATTAATTATACAGTAGAAACTGATAGTGATGGAAATCCTTCATTACCTTTTGAACAAGTTCAGAAATATTACAATCAGATCGCCGGTGAAGTGCCAGAAGGAATCGGCGTGGCTGTCAATCCGTTTAAAGCACAAGGAATAACACTTAAGGACACTTCAAATACTACAAAAGATTATACAGAGGATGCGACTAATGATCTGTTTGCAAATATGGGACTCTCCCCTCTTCTGTTTGGTTTGGGTAAAAATCCCACATACAAAGTTATTGAACTTTCTTTAAATATAGATGCAATGATGATGATGAAACTTTTACGTCAAATAGAGCGCGTTTATAATGTTAAATATCAAATTGAGCATTCAAAGAAGTCTGATATTCCGCTTGAAATATATTTCTTGGATCAGAACGCCTTTAATAAAAAGGAAGTTGCAGATAGCTATAAAAATGGCGGAATTTATGGTTTACCTACAAAACTTTGTTATGCAGCGGCTTGTGATCAAGAGCCAATAGATGCAATAACAGCCAGCTATCTTGAAAATGAGGTTCTTGATTGCGGTGTTGAAATATATAATCGGCCTTTGATTAGCAGTAACACTTTGAGCAACGGTGAAGTTGATAATGAGGGTGGCAGACCGGTTACGGATAACCCATCAGAAAACACAGTTGATAATATTAATGCTAATGACAATAAGTAAGGCGGTGGAATAATGGGATTTATAAAGTTATTTGATCCTGCGGTACGTGATGAACTTGCTGCTGCTGGATTTAAATATACAGTAGAGCGTTTGAAAAATAATGAAGAGTATTTTTCTTTCTTGGATTCAAAAGAGTTGAGAGAGTATCTAATGAAAAATTTTTCTGATGTAAAGTTAGTGTTTTCTAACAAGCTCTACTTTTGAGTATTGCAGGAAGGAGGTAGATAGGATTGGAGAGATTTAATCTTAACAATGTTTCACGTTTTGAATTTTTAAAACAGCTAAATAGCGAATTTTCATTGTTTAAATGTTGGGTTGCCGGTGTTGGTAAAAACAGAAACATGAGCTATATAGGTGAAAATGTTATGGATGACGCGCTCCCTTCACTGAGCTATGTTCCTGTTGTTGGACATTTGATTAAGGGTGAGGACGGCAAATTCAGACTTGGTTCACATGATGTCACATTAGATACAGATACGTGGGAGTTAGTACCACTAACTATTCCTGTTGGTGTAGTTATGGAAAATAGTTCTGCTTACGAAACTGTAACTGAATATGGCAAAGATGTTAAATATGTCACAGCTAATCTTATTTTGTGGACTGGTAGATATCCAGAATTATTTGATTGCAAATATAGTGATGATATATTTTGTGCTGAGTCAATGGAAATAGATGTCAGTCAATTCAGGCCTCTTGAAGAAGATAGTAATTATACAGAAATTCTAGATTTCAAATTCTCTGCACTATGTCTTTTAGGGAAAAGCGATGATCCTGAACTGAACAATGAGCCATGTTTTATTAGTTCACGTTTAGAATCAATATTTAGCGCAGATGAATTTGCTATAAAATTCAATGAGCTTAAGGAAGAAATACAAAAGTGTTTTGCAAAGGAAGAAGGTGAAACAATGGAAGATAACAAAGAACTCGTAACCGAAGAAGAGAATATTGATGAGAATGTTGCTGATACAGAAGAGATTTCTACTGAGGAAACAATCACAGAAATAGAGGAAAGTATTGATGAAACTGAAGAAGAGACGGTAGATTTTGAGGCTAAGTATAATGAAGCACAAGAAACAATATCTGCTCTTACAGCAAAAGTTGATGAGCTTACAGCAACCGTTGATTCACTCACTCCTTACAAACTTGCGGCTGAAAAAGCTGAAAGAGATAAGGCAGAGGGTGAAATATTTGCGAAGTATGATAGCCATATCGGAGATATGGAGGAATACAAAGCATTAAAGTTAAACGCAAGTGATTATTCAATTGAGAACCTTGACAAAGAGTGTCTAATGCTTGTTGGCAAGTTTGCAATGAATACACCCGTTGAAAAAGAAACAGAAACAGAAACTGAGAGTACAATTCAGTTTGCACTCGATAACGAATGTGAAACAAAGCCCAAAACAAAGTATGGCAATGTTTATGAAACTTACAAAACAAGATAAGAAAGGAAGGTAAATTATATGGCACACGGAATATTTAGAAGCGATTCATGCACATACACACATGATGGCGCAAAGATCAGAACAGTCGTAACATACGGACAGATTGATAATGGCGCACCTATAAAGCTTGGTGGTCTTGTTTCAGACGCTAATGCTAAATTTTACGGAGAGAGAGAAGTGTTTACAACTGCTGCTGCTACAGCCGCAAATGCAGAAGATGTTTGGGTAATGACAACTCCTGAACTTGATTATGAGAAGTATACACTTGGTGAATTTACTAATGAGAGCGGAGCAATCGGAAGAGCAGTTGCTATGGAAAAATATGATATTTTCAGCGTAACATCAGAAGTTCTTTCAGCAATTCCTACGGTAGATAATACAAAGTATATTGCTGCTGGCAATGGTCAGTGGACAGTTTCAAGCTCTACCTCTGCTGCGTTTGCTCAGTTTATCGGTTCTGATGTACAGGATGGCGTAACATTCTACGCATATCAGAAGCTTTAATTTTAATATGGAAAGGAGAAATGAACTATGAGTAAAGAACTTAGACAGCTCGCTATTGATGTTTACAATGGTGTAGAAGTTAATTTTGAAAACGGCGAGACAGGCAATGACATGATTGTTAACGCTCTTAACAAAGCTTTTGGTGGCATTAACCTCAATGATGGTAAGGCTGTAAGAAATGCTCTTCTTTATAATAAGGTTGATTTTGAGATAATCAATGAAATAATCAATGTTGCTATTGATCTTTCTGCTCTGGATAACTCTGAAATTTGGAACTTTGTTGATTTTAAGAGCGCTGCTCTTGGCGACAAGAATAAGTTTATTGTAGAGGGTAACGATCTTCTTCATGTTGATGTTGTTACACAGGGCACTCAAGGTGTGCGTAGACAGCGTATGCTTTCAAAGGAACTTAACGTAGCAACTCAGACAAAGGCTATAAAGATTTATGAAGAGCTTGCAAGGCTTGCTGCTGGCAGACTTAATTGGGCTAAATTCGTTGAAAAGGTTGGCAAGTCATTTGATAATGACAGATTTAATGCTGTTGCTAGCGCATTCAGTAAGATTACTGCTTCAGGTGCTTATGCTAAGAGTGGAGCTTTTGATGAGAGTGATATGATTGATCTTCTCACAACAGTTGAAAACGACGGTAATAAGCCAAAGATTTTTGGTTCACTTCAGGCACTTCGTAGCCTTAACATGACAGAAAGTGGTATGGCTGGCGAAACTGTTAAGAATGACTACTATAACTTTGGTTATATGGGTAAATTTAACGGTTACGATACATTCCGCATTTCGGGCAAGAACATCCCTCTCAACAAGCTCTTTGTTGTAGGCGCAGACGAGAAGTTTATCAAGATGTTTGACGAAGGTGAGACACTTACAATTCCTCATGCACCTGCTGATAATGAAGATCTTACCCAAACTCTTCAGGTACAGCGCACATACGGAGTAGAGGTTGTAATGGCTAATAAGGTTGGCGTTTACACACTTCCATAATCTAGTTTTAATGAATTAAAGGAGAATTAAATAATGAAGCAACTTTCTATAGATAATAATTACCTTGTTCCTGTAAAATCTAATGTTGACGGCACTCTTATATTTAAGGGTGACGGATATGAAGAGAGATGGTATAGCGTTGGTGAAATTCAAATACTCTCTTGGGAAGAAATAAAGTCTATACGCAAGTATATGCGTTGTTTCTTTGAAAATAACTGGATTATATTTGAACCGACTGATGAATATACACCGTCACAAATGTATGAAGCTTTGGGTGTCCAAAAATATTATGCTAATGGCGATAAATTTAAGGACTTTGATGAATTACTTGCATTAAAGCCCAAGGATATATCTTTATATTTACAGGAGATGACTAGTGGTTATAGGGATGCTCTAACTTCTTATGCAAAAGGGCTGATTGATAACGGCGACTCACGTATGGATAGCAAGGCAAGAGTATCTGCACTGGAAAAAGTGCTTAATGTAGATTTTAGCGAGGTGTAAAATGGCTACAGAGTTTGATACCGTTTACGGTGCTTTTCTCAGTAAGGTGTCAGACTTCGATTTGGCTGACATGACTGAGGCAGATGCCAAAGCCGAAATGAATGATTTACTCAAACAGGCTGTTGGTAAATTTAGTGAATCCTGTAAGAAGGATTTGACGGATGTTGACGCAACTGGATTTGCTGCTGATTTAACCGAATTTGAGATAGATATTATATCAGAACTTATGGTTGAGGCATGGTATAAGCCGCGTGTCAACAACCTTAACTTGTTGCGAAATAAGCTCAGCACTAAAGATTTTTCAACTTTCTCTCCTGCAAATCTGCTTAAAGAAATACGTGAAACTTATGATTTAGCACACAAGCGTGCGCGGTCAATGATTAACGAATATTCTTTTAGAGAAAATAATATAGGAGAATTACAATGATTAAAGTCCCAAATGAAGCAGTAAATGTATATCTTAAAACTTTAATTGATAAAGTTTATAAAATCCTTCCTATGAAAGAGGAAAACAGTGAGACTTTACATTGCTATTTGTCGGGCTTAACACATGAGTTAGTGGGGTGTTATCGGCTGTATTATGAATTGGTTGATGAACCCCGCTTTCTCAGTGTTATAAACATTGTAAAGTATCTTGAGACTAATGATTTTGATACGGTAACGTGTAAACGAGAAGTATTTAAAGCAATTAAATTGATACAAAACATGATAAAGGAGGGATAAAATGGCGAGTTTTGAACAGTATAAATCACGGGTTCAACAACGTGGTAATACTACAAGAGATCGTGAATTATACTATGAGAAGCGTTATCTTAAAGACAAAGCTATTGATTCTCTCTCTTGTAAAGACTGTTTGGTTAATGGTATTGAGCAAAAGTTAATTATTGATGATGGTACCCTCCCCTACTACAAAGACATAAAAAGTTTACCGGATGAGTATTTTGAAGCTGGCAACTATGTTAAACTTGATGATTCAATGTGGCTTATTGTTTCTTGCGACTGGGATAAAGAAGTCTATACTTATGGCAAAATGCAACAGTGTAATTATTATCTCAAGTGGCAAAACAAACAAGGTACTGTAATTGAACGTTGGTCAGTTGTATTATCAGCCAGCAAGTATAATAATGGTGAAAAGTATAATAATGTAATTGTAGTAGGCTCAAATCAGCTTATGATATATTTGCCTATCGACAGTGAAACATTGAAGCTGAAAGCAGATAAGAGATTGTTTGTCGATTTCAATACGGACAATCCTAAGTGTTATGATGTTACCAGAGTTGATACAGTAACTATGGGCTATGATGGTGTGGCTGAACCAGTTTATGATGGTAAAGGTTGTATATTGCTTGTGCTTACCGAAACAGAAATAAACCCTGATGTTGATAGAATAGATTTGATGTTATGCGATTACATAGATCCAAATACATTGCCAACTCCGACCATTCCTGTTATAAAATATGATGGCAAACCTGAAATTAGGATTGGAGGGCGCAAAACCTTTACTGTAGAGACAAGCACAGATGTTACGATGTCTCTAATATACGCTTCTCAATTAGAAGGAAAGCTTACACTCACACAAAACGGCAATAAAGGTATTGTTAAGTGCGTAAATGATAGTGCTTTGGTTGGAACAAGTTTTAAGCTTGGTGTCGTAGGAAATAATATTGCAACAGAATTATTGATTGACATCATTGGGGCTGTTTAAGGAGGTGTCATAATTGAGCAAGAGTTCTTGCATACGTGCATGGAAAAATAAAATTCTTGGTGAGTTGTCACAGGACGACAATATTATAGATGCTCTTGGGCTTAATGAAGGCGAATCTCCTGATGACTTGGTGTGGAATAGGTTATTTCCGCATTACTATATTCCTGAAACACAAGAAGAAGTTAAGACCTATATTTTAGTTGAAATTGATATTCCTGAACGCAGATCACGATATGGAAATAATGATGTGAATATTTGGGTTTATCCAACCATTATATTTTATGTTTTGACACATCAAGAGGATATGCACTTCAATATGGTGGGCGAAAGTGGTACGCGTATGGATTATCTTGCTGAACTGATTGAAGAAAAGTATCAGGGAAGAGATGATTTTGGTGTGGGTGTTTTGCAATTAAAATCAGATATGGCTGGAAGCGTCAATACAACTTATAGGTTTAGACAACTAGTGTTTGAGGCTGTAGATTTGGATAGTGGCTTGTGCGAGGGGTGATATTTCGTGCGAGGCACTGACGAATTAAGATTATATCGTGGTGACAATTATGTGTTGCCCAACGGTGTTGAGATAAAATGCCCGACTCTAGGTGAAATATGTGATTATGGCGAAAGTGATTATCTTTCTATGATTTCAATATTTACATCTACAAATATAGATCGGTGCGCTCAATTAGACGATATGGGTATTGACTACACAAAAATAACTAATTTTGAAATGTTTACCATATTTGCAATGATGTTATCAAATCACAAAGATAAAGAGAATAATCTAATTGATACTTCTCCCCTTCTTGGCGATTTAAATTTGCATTCATTTATTCATGTGGAATGTGATGGTGAATTATGTCTAGTCAATCAGGATGGTGTCAAATTCACAAATGATATTTTTGAGGAAATGGCGGCGTGGATTCGTAAAATGCATGGTATGGCTCCTCCTCAATATACGAATGTCAAAGATGGCTTTGCAAAAAAGCAATTAATAATTGATGCCAGAAATGACGCTGAATTTCAAAGACGCTTGCGTGAATTTCGTGGTGAGCATTCTGTTTATTTATCATACATATCTGCACTTGTTAATCATCCTAATTTTAAATACGGTTGGGATAATGTGTGGAATATGAAAGTGTATGCATTTTTCGATAGTTTAAAGCGCGTCTCGTTAATTGATAACGCAAACCATTTGTATCAAGGTTTGTACAGTGGTTGCATTGAATATAGTAAAATAAAAAATGAATTAAACTGGTTAAAACCTCTAGAATAATAAAAGAAAGGTGGTAATAATATGGCAGTAGCTTTTAGCACAGATCTTTCGACATTCGTGCCAGAAAGACCTATTTATGCTGTTGGCGAAAATAGTGATGGCTCGCTGGCTTGGATGACCAATCAGCTCCAGGACTTCCAGATTAACGTAACTTCAGAGGAAGATACAAAGACCGACGCGCAGGGAAATACTATCTTCAGTATATCCAGAGCAAAGGCTTGTGATGTTTCATTCACAACTCCTCTGTTCACGCTGGAAATTGTAGCTGCTATGAACGGCTCTGAGAAGCAGGTTGCTTCTGTTGGTCACGAAATCGCTGTTCCTAAGTTTGAAACAGTAAAGCTTGTAGATTCAGCCGATAATGTTACAGTAGCAGGGGATTATACGACAGTAAGTCTAGCGCATTATGTAAGAAATAGTGGTACAGGTGGTAGTCCAGAGTATAAAATATCTGCTGCATATCTTACAAAGGACGGCTCAACAAGGAAAAAGCTTGAGCTTAGTGAAGGTGAACACGCAACATCTGGTAAATTTACATTTACACAAGGCAATCCTGCAACGCCTACGCCCGATAAGATTGAGCTTTATAATGATGATTATGATGCAGGTTCTTCAATCCTCATTACTTATGAATATCTTTCTGCTGATGCAATTCAGATTATTAACTCTGCTGAAGAGTTCCCTGTTGCTTCCGTAGTTAAGGTTCTTGTAAGGGGCTACGATGTATGTGATAAGTCAGCTCCTATATATGCTTACTTCATCTTCCCATCTGCTAAGTTCCAGACCAACTATACACTCGGAATGGCACTTGATCAGAATATCGACTGCAACCTTACTTGTTCTTATGATTACTGCTCTGATGAGCGTGAACTTTATAGAATGGTTATTGCAGGTGAGTAAGGAGGCAACTAATGGCTAATCTCACAAAATGCAAGATTTGTGGCGGAAAATATAATTATTGCCCTAATTGTGCAGGTACTAATGCGTGGAGATTTTATGCCGATACGCATGAACATTATCAAATACATTTGATACTAAACAATTTTAAGGCTGGGGTATATACTAAAGCACAAGCTTGCGAAAAGTTTGAGGAACTTGGAATTACAGCGGATTCAGATTTAAGTAATTTGCTGCCAGAAATCTCAGACTATATAAAAAAGATTGTAGCCGTTGAAACAAAAATCAAGGAAAAACCTGATGAGGAAATAACGGTGTTTAAAAAATCAAGGAAAAGTAAACTTTTCAAAGATAATTAAAATAAAGAGGGGGTAAGTTATTTGATTGACTTGCCCCTTATTTTTATCAAGGAGGAATATAGTGAAAGTTGTCAGTTTAGATCAGTCAACAACTGGAACTGGTATGGCTATATTTAATAATGGCAAATTAAAAGATTACTTCTTTATAAAGCCTAAACCAAGTAAAAAGGTTGACAGAACAGAAATTATAACATCACCGCATCTTTATGAAATTAAAATGTCAGAGGAAGATTATGGGGTGAGTTTATTACGTATTACAGAGATTGTAGATTTGCTGGAAAAAATAATAAAAGCTGAAAAGCCTGATGTGGTTTATTTTGAAGAAATATACGAGAATAATAATCCTAAAGGCTTTCGTACTTCTGCAAGATTACAAGGTTTCATAGCTCATCTTGCGCATCAAAATGGGATTAAATATGTCATTGTAGAAGAAAATAAATGGGCTAATAGTATTGCAACATATAGCTACAAAATCAAAAGATATGAACGCAAAAAGGACATAAATAAAAGAATGAACGACCTGTATGGTCTTAATATAGATAATAATGATATTACAGATGCATTGGCAATAGGTACATACGCATTAATGGCAGAAAAGGAGAATAAAAATGAGTAAATTAATAGATGTTATAGGAAGTAAATTTGAGCTTAAGAATATAATCAAAAAAGTCAACGGTTTGACGGTCACAATTAAGACATTTGTAGATATAGATACATTTTCTGATATTGTACAGACGATTGCAAAATCATGTTTTCAAGACGATGGGTACCATGCTGAATTTCGTGAAATTGCAAGTCGTTTTGTGATACTGAAAAATCTTACTGATATTGATATTGATGATATATCAATTGACGAAGTTTTCAAAACTACTCAAGGTGGAACCTGGTATGAAGAAATTATGCGTGAAATTAGAAAAATGCCCGTGTGGGGTGAGATTGATCTTGCAATAGATAGGCAAATTGATTATATGATTGCTACTCGTCAGACTGCATTTGATAAGCTTTGTATAGATTTGTCTAGTTTGATAAAAACTGATAACACACAAAATCTTGATGATGTGAAAGTAATTTTAGACGGATTGAATAAAGTTGATCAAAAAGCTTTTGTAGAGGCAGCTATTAATAACGCCTTGGAGAAAAACAAAAACGATAAATAAAGGGGTGGTGGTATGGCTTCAATTAAAGAACAGTTGAGAAATATATCTGTTATGAAATACAGAAACAAATCAGGCTTGACATATTCTGAACTGTTAAAACGTGAAGTTGACCGCCTGTATGATTGCATTCAAAATAGAATTAATGAGTATTATGATAGTTATGATCCTAGTAAGTATAGGCGTACATATCGTTTTATGGGAGCTTTATATGCAGAAAACTTGGTAGATATTCGTATAGTTGAAAACAGAATAGAATTATCTATTAAATTTCATCCAGATTTGGCTTATCATGATACATGGACTCCAAATGGCAATGGTTATGTTCCAATTTTATTAAACTATGGTTTTAAAAATAAGAAGCTTAAAAGTTATTTAGGTCTTGAAGATGATATTGAGCATTTGACAGTGCTTAAGCCTCAATTGTTTATAGAAAATGGAATTTTAGACTGGAATAAAACAAATAAACTTGGAATAACGATAGATTTAACAGCAATATATAACGGAAGACAGTTTAGCTTATTCTGAAGGGTGGTGGTTAAATGGCAAGAAATAGAAATAATGATATAGAAGTTACCGCGGGGTTAAATGTCACGGCTTCATATGAGCAAATTCAAAACGATCTTAATAAATATATAGCGCCCAGGCTGAAATTAAAAATAACATGTACTATTGATGAAGGCAGTTTAAAATCTATTCAGTCGCAATTAAACAAAATAAAGAAAGGGCTTACTCTTGATTTAGGTGGCGACAAAGTTAAAGATAATCTTACAAATCAAGCTAGGGAAATCGAAAAATCTTTAGGGTTGGCATATCCGCGAGGCGAAACGGAAAAGCTTAGAAATGAGTTGAAAAAGCTTATCAGTGAATACACAAAAGCTTATGATGCCGAAGGCGGCTGGGGTGAACAGGCTCAGCAAAATATGACTGAACTTATACGGTTTGCCAATAGTTACAGAAAAGAAATTCAACTTATTAATGATGATTTAAAAGATACGCAAGATGAAATTAAAAGAATAAAAAAAGAGCAGCAACAATTATATATAACAACAGATCAGTTTAACGCTTTAGATAGATATGCACGGAACGACGGCACAACCGCTAAAGCTATGCTTGATAATGCGCTTGGTGTTGGTCGTTGGAATTCTGATATTAATAAATATAAATATGACAAGCCTTATTACTGGAGTAATTTTGCTGAAGAGGTAAATCAAATAAATCCTTTAAAGGATGCTTTGATTAATGAAGGTGACATCATTCAGGGTATAAAGGATTTAACTGAATTTATGGACAAATCCTTTATTCATATTGATGATACTCTTGAGAAAAATGAAGAGGCCTATATTCAATGGGGTAATACTGTCATAGAAACTATAAATTCTGTAACGGGAAGAAATCCTTTTGAAGAACAATGGGTGACTTATGATCCAGATGCCGTAGAAGAAACTGTACAAGAAGTTCAGAAACTTAAAACCGCAAACGAGGCAGCGGCACAGGCGGCAAAAAAAATAGAATACCCTGAAGCTCTTGATATTCAGAATAATACAGACGAAATATTGTCAAACGCCAAAAGAGTGATAGGCGA
>JAZQWM010000075.1:0-2065 GCA_045632345.1 Eubacteriales bacterium
CCCCCACTGGCAGGTTCATTTAAGGCAATTATTGACCTTGAAACCTATCAAGAGATACAGAAAGACGGTGCAATTCTCGACAACTACAAGCTTATCAACTACACGGTTGAAACAGATAGCGATGGCAATCCTGCGTTGTCATACGAACAAATAAAGAAGTATTACGATCAGATAGCAGGTGCAGTTCCAGAAGGCATAGGAGTTGCGGTCAATCCATTTAAGGCAGAGGGTATTACACTTAAAGATACTACTAATGCTCAGAAGGATTATACTGAGGACGCAACAAAAGACCTGTTCAATAATATTGGTATCAGCCCACTTCTGTTTGGTTTAGGGGCAAACCCCACATACAAGGTTATTGAGTTGTCGCTCATCGTTGACGCTTCTATGATGATGAAAGTGTTGAGACAGATTGAGCGAGTATTCAACGTCAAGTATCAGCGCGAAATGTCGATACACGGCGACTACCTATTTGAGATTATCTTCCTTGAACAAAATACGTTTAATAAGGACGAAGTTGCAAATCGTATGCAGAAATCGGGAATGTACGGAGTACCATCAAAACTGCTTTATGCGGCGGCTCTTGGACAAGAACCAATTGATGCTTACGGCGCAAGCTATCTCGAAAACGACATATTGGGTTGTGGTATAGATATCTACAACAGACCTCTTATCAGTAGTAATACGTTAAGCAATGGTGAAGTTGGCAGACCAGAAACAGACACTCCGTCTGAAAATACAGCACAGAACATAGACGCAAATGATAACTATAAGTGAGGTGCTGAAATGAAATTTATAAAGGTATTAGAGCCTAAGTTGCAGGAAGAACTTGCCAACTTAGGTTTTTCTTATACAACAGAAAAACTTGGCGACAAACAAGTGTTTGCTTTTGCCGACAGCAAAGAATTGAGACAGTATATTGCCAGCAAATATTCTGATATTAAAGGCGTGTGCTATCTCGACGATAAGCTGTTCTTTTGAGTTTTTGGAGAAATTATGAGAAAGGAGGGTAAAAGCAATGGAGAAGTTTAACCTTAACAACGTTTCTAAGTTTGAATTTATCAAGCCTGTAAACAAAGAGTTCTCGCTATTCAAATGTTGGGTTGCGGGTGTCGGAAAGAATAGGAACATGAGCTACATCTCAAAAGAGAGAATGACTGCGGCTCTGCCTACTTTATCTTACGCACCAGTAGTTGGACATTTAATCAAGAACGAAGATGGTACGTACAGACTTGGCTCGCACGATGCAGAGTTTGATATGGAGACATGGGAGTTTGTACCACTTACTGTTCCTGTTGGTGTTGTAATCGCTGACAGTTTCTCTTATGAGACAGTGAATGAGTATGGCACAGATGTTGAATATCTTTGTGCTGAATGTATTTTATGGACTGGCAGATATCCAGAATTATTTGATTGCAAATATAGTGATGAGATATTCTGCGCTCAGTCTATGGAATTGGCTGTTAATCAGTATCGCATATTAGAGGAAGATTCAAACTATACAGAGCTGTTAGACTTTAGCTTTTCTGCACTATGTTTGCTTGGTAAGTCGGACAATCCAGAGTTAAATAATCAACCCTGTTTTATCTCGTCCCGCCTTGAACCAATCAACTTTAGCTCAAATGATTTTGTTGCTAAGTTTAATGAACTTAAAGAAGCAGTTAAAGAATGTTTTGACACTGAGGAAGAAGGTGAGGTAAACGTGGCAGAGAATACAATCAACGTAGAGGAACAGGAGTTTGAAGAAATCAACGCTGAAGAAACTACTGTAGAAGAAACAATTGAGACTGTTATTGAGACAGATGAAGTTGTGGAGACTGAAACAGAAGAAGTAGTTGAAACCGAAGCAGAAGAAACTGTTGAGACTGAGGAATTTGAGACTGTTGACTACGAAGCTAAGTACAATGATGCTATGGTAGAGATTGCAACACTCAAAGCTGAGATTGAAACTCTTACTCCTTACAAGCTCGCGGCTGAAAAGGCTGAGAGAGAAAATGCAGAGAACGAAGTATTTGCAAAATATGATGCTCGCATCGGCACAATGGCTGAGTATGCAGAGCTGAAA
>JAZQWM010000076.1:0-40888 GCA_045632345.1 Eubacteriales bacterium
CTACGCTTAAATAATGTTATTGAAACACCAGACAATGGAGTTATTGAAAATATCACGCTTACTAACGATAAGGTAGGCGAAATAGAATTAGTAAAGGAGTAAAACAATGGCAGATACTTACACACAGGTAAAAGACATTACTGTAAATATTACCGCTGCTGTAGCTGCTGGTAGCGTAGGCTTAGGCTATCCTTTGGTTATACAGGGAATTGCAGATGCAGCCGTAGAATATGCAGAATGTGCCAACTTAGCAGAGGTTGAGGCTGCTGGTTTTAAACCAGAAACAGAGGTATACAAAGCATGCGCTGTTATCTTTGCACAGACTAACAAGCCTAAGACAGTAGCAGTATGTGCTACAGACGGCAAAGTAGCAGATTGGCTTACAGCTAATGCAGCAAAAGGCTTTAGGCAGGTTATTGCTATTACAGGCACAGACGACAGCACAGTAGCAGAGCTTGTAACAGTAGTTAGCGGCTTAGAAAACAAAATGCTTTTCTTAGAGGTAGCAAGTATAGATGCGTTACCAGAAACAGAAAGCGAAAGAGTAGTAGCTGTAGTATACGGCGGCAAAAGCGACTATGCAAACGCTGCTGTAGTAGGTGCAAGTGCTGGCTTAGCGGCTGGATCATTTACCTACAAAAACTTAATTCTTACAGGAATTGAGGCAGAAAACCTTACAGCTGCACAGGTAGCGGCTATCCATGATGCGGGCGGTATGTGCATCATTAAGAAAGCTGGGGACATTGTAACTAGCGAGGGCAAGACCACAGACGGCGAATATATTGATATTGTAGACAGCAAAGACTACATTATTAGCAATATCGTATATCAAGGACAGAAATTACTTAACAACAGTAATAAATTGTCTTTTGATAACGTGGGAATTTCCCAGCTTGAAAACGTAGTAACAGGCGTATTAGCAGAGGCTTACGTAAACGGCATTATTGCTACCAATGAGGACGGCACAGCAGCTTACAGCACAGCTTTTGCAGCAAGAGAAGATGTTACAGCCAGCGACAGAGCAGACCGTACATATAATGGCGGTACATTTAGCTTTGATTTAGCTGGAGCTATCCACAACGCTACAATTAACGGCACTTTAGTAGTGTAGAAAGGAGCTAGCGAGATATGGGAAGAATTACGAAATACAACCCTAAAGATTGTGTAGTAACCGTAGACAGCGTATATATCACAGGCTTAGGCGAAGATATGATTAACGGCGAAAAAGACGAGGACAATATTAACACAGTAGTAGGGGCACAGGGCGACGTAGTAGTAAATGAAGTACACAACGACTTAGGTACTATTACTCTTACTGTACAGGGCACTAGCCCACAGCTGCCACTCTTAAAGAAATTAGCCAAAACAAAGAAAATGTTTCCTATTTGGGTAAACAATAAGGCTATTGGAGAAAAGTTTGGCGGTAGTAAGGCTATGGTTAAGAAAACCCCTAGCTTAGAATACGGCGCAGAGCTTGCAGATCGAGAAATCGAAATACAGGTTTTTGACTACACAGTAGAATAACCAAAATAACAAGGGCAACCCTAGCGGCTGCCCTTAATTTTTTATAAAAAGGAGTAAATACATGGGAAACACAAAATTTTACACAAGAGAAAAAGAAATTAACGGAAAAAAGTATGTAGCACAGTTTAACGGCTTATCTGCTGCTTGTAGAGCTATCGACCAGAGCTATATTGACGACACAAACACTACAAGTGCAGAAAAATTTTCTAATTATATCTTAGAGCATGTAATTGTAGAGCCTAAAGGGCTTACTATTGATGATTTTGAAACAATGGAAGAACTTACAGCAGTTACTACCTTTGGTAGAGAGGTAATGCAGGGCAAATTTCGAGAAGAAAAAACTGACGAGGCAGCAGCTAAGAAATAAAGCTACAGAAAATTGGGCTTTGTGGCGGTTAGTGCTAGACGCAAAAATGGACTATAACACAGTATTCCACCAGATGCTACCTAGCGAAATAGACGAGGCTAACGCCGCGTTAGATATTTACATAGCCGAAGTAAACAAAGCAGCCAAAAAGAAATAAAACCCTTTAAGAAAGGGGTGTGTTATGAGTAATACAATTAGAGAGGACGTTGTAAGCATTAGCTTTGACGTTGAAAACAACCCCTTTGCAGAGATAACCGCTGGAATTGATGAAATGAAAGCGGCAGTAACAGGCGGTGTAGACGATAGCACGCGAAAGCTAAAGGAAATGGCGCAAGGTGCTAACGACGTAGGCAAAGGCTTACGAGATACAACACAGACAGCTAAAAAAGCAGACCAGAGCTTTACAGATATGCTCAAAAACGTAAAAGACCTTGCAAAAGCCAAAGTAGGCGGCGGGTTAGATAAGTTAAAGAGCATACCACAGCAAGCAAAAGGGCAATTCGACAAGCTAAAAAGCAGCGTAGACAAAATAAAAAATATAAAGCTAAGTGACATAGGCAAGGGCTTAGACAAGGGACTAGGCAAAGGCATAACAAACGCCACTAAGCTAGCCTCTGGGCTAAAGAAAGCGGCGGGCGTAGGTTTTGACAAGGTTACAAGCGGCGTTAAGTCACTTGCTACACATGCGGGCAAAGCAGCAGTTAGTCTAGGGAAAATAAGCATAAAAGGCTTAGCAGCTGGGGCTACAGCGGCAGCGGGTGCAATAGCGGGGCTTGCGGGTGCTGCTATAAATGCTTATGCAGACTTTGAGCAGCTTACAGGCGGTGTAGAAACGCTTTTTAAGAGTAGCGCACCAACAGTACAAAAATATGCTAATGATGCATTTAAAACCTCTGGGCTTTCTGCTAATGAGTACATGGAAACAGTTACTAGCTTTTCTGCTAGCTTATTACAGAGCTTAGGTGGCGACACAGACAAAGCGGCTAAATATGCGGACATGGCTATAGTAGATATGGCAGACAATGCTAACAAAATGGGTACAGACATGGAAAGTATACAAAATGCTTATCAAGGCTTTGCTAAGCAGAATTACACCATGTTAGACAACCTAAAGTTAGGCTATGGCGGTACTAAAGAAGAAATGGCGCGACTTGTACAAGATGCGGCTAAACTTGACAGCAGCATAGATGCTAATAGCATGTCATATGCAAATATCGTTAAGGCGATCCACGCTGTACAAGATAATATGGGCATTACAGGTACTACAGCACTAGAGGCAGAGAAAACCATAAGCGGCTCTTTAGCCTCTATGAAATCTGCATGGGGCAACATGCTAACAGCAGTAGTACAGGGCGGCGACAGTTTCGACCAATGCGTAGCTAATTTGGTGCAATCTGTTAAAACCTTTGCTAGCAATATAATGCCTGTAGCAAAAAGTGCACTTTCTGGTATCGTAACCATGATAAACGAACTAGCACCCGTTATTATTGCGGAAATACCAGCTTTAATAGGCCAATTATTGCCGCAGATAGTAAATGCGGGCATGCAGCTAATACAAGCTCTTATGGGATCATTAAGCAACAATGTAGGCATGATAAGTAACGTAGTGGTGCAGATTATAACTTCTTTTGTACAGTTTATATTAACCTCTTTACCACAGCTTGTAACTACAGGTATGCAGTTACTTATTAGCTTAGTACAGGGCATAGCGCAGCAGCTACCTACATTAATACCTATGGCAATAGAGGCTATTGTAACTTTGGTAAATGGCTTAATAGGCATGCTACCACAGCTTATAAGCACAGGCATACAGTTACTTATTAGCTTAGTACAGGGAATTGTACAGGCTTTACCACAGCTTATACCAGCTGGAATACAGGCTATTTTGTCGCTGATCGACGGAATAGTAGGGGCTATACCACAGCTTACACAGGCGGCAATAGACCTTATACCTGTAATTGTAACGGCAATTATTGAAAATCTGCCACAGATTTTAGAGGGCGGTATTAAGATTATAGTTGCACTTATTAAAGGCTTAGGACAGGCAATACCACAGCTTATAGAGTTTTTGCCAAAAATAGCAAAAACGATTATAGAAAGTCTTAAAAATATAGACTTGTTACAAGTAGGTAAAGACTTAATTAGCGGCTTTATAAAAGGTATTGGTAGTATGTTAGGGGCTGTAAAAGATGCAGCTAAAAACGTAGCAAAAAGCGCGGGTAATGCTATTAAGAATTTCTTAGGTATTAACAGCCCAGCAAAGCTAACGATTGGCTACGGACAGTATACAGGCGAGGGGCTTGTAAGCGGTATGCAAGACCTCAAAGGCAAAGTAGGAAAAACAGCCGAGGGGTTAAGCGCGACAATTTCTACCAAGATACAGCCTAGCGTACAGAGTTATACACCTAGCAGCTCTAGCATAAGCAATACGAGAAACAGCAACGTAACAAACAACTTTAACCCACAGTTTACGCTTAATATGAATGGCGCGAGCGCAACAGAAAGTAATAAGCACAAAGTAAAACAATGGGTTAAGGAAAGTATACAAGAAACTTTTGAAAGCATGGGTAGAACTAACCCAGAATTGTGCGAGGTGTAGATTATGGCATTATTGAATAATTACTATATTTTCGTACAGGACGAAAGCAAAAAGCGGGGTGTAGAGGTAAGCCAGCACCCCGTAGAAAAAGGCTTAGATGTAACCGACAATGTAAAGCGAAATGCTAAGGTTATTAGCATTACAGGGGAAATAGTAGGAAACAATGCAAAAAGCATACTTGATAAAATCGAGGCGTTACATGATAACGGCAAGCTAGTTAAGTATGTAGGGCAGAATATCCTAAGCAACGCGCTTATTACTTCCTTTGACACAGACCACCCTAACACCATTTACGGCGGCTGTGCTTTTACAATGGAAATAACCGAGGTGCGAATAGCTAAAAGCCCGCTGGTAGTAAAAAAGACCAGCACGACAAAACAGGTTACAAAAAAGACCACTACAACAACAGCAAAAAAGACCACTACCAGAAAATACACCGTAAAACGTGGCGATACTCTATGGGCTATCGCAAAAAAATATTATGGTAATGGTGCAAAATATCCAACGATATATAACGCTAACAAAAACATAATTAAAAACCCTAACTTAATACAAGTAGGCTGGGTACTTACAATACCATAAAGGGGGCATAGCATGAGAGATATTATAGAAATTGAAAAAGAGCTATTGCCTTACAACTTTAACATAGCGTTAGCTGGCGAAATGTTTAATATGGCTATGGACTATAACAAGGCTTCTGATCTGTTCACATGCACCCTAAGTAAAGACGGCAAGGTAGTAGTATACAATGAGCCGCTTATTTATGGTGTGGAGCTTTTTGCAGATGTGTATAGAGCTGATTATTTCCCAGCTATTTCTATAGTACCGCTGGACGAGGCGGGAAATGAAAGCACTATAACCTATGAAAATTTCGGAAAGACAGTATTTTTAACCATTGACGACCAGCTAGAAAGCGAGGCGGCAGATAGTGAGCAGTAAAGTTGTTATACAAGATAAAAAACATACGGGCAACTATTCGCGCATGGTTAAGGCTTTCCAAGAGGTAGCGGGCAAGATTAACACCGAGCCTAACGGGCTGTACGACCAAAAAGTAACTCTAATTACGGGTAATGTAACGATTACAAACGACGACTTAGACTTAGAGTTTAGCGTGCCGTTTGATGATGATACAGAGGCAAACGAGGCAGAAATTACTATATACAACCTTACAGACGCTACCATAGGCGAAATAAAAAAAGGTGCAGCTATAAGTATTAAAGCGGGCTATAACAAAGACGTAGGGGTAATTTTTAGCGGTTATATAAGCAAGAAAAAAACTGTATGGGAAAGCAACGACAAAGTAACTACTATATGGGCTATTGATAACAACGGCAAAAGAGAAACAGAGCTAACTAATGTAACCTTTGGTAAGAATACAAAGGCTAGCACTATTCTTAGAAATCTAGTAGGACGTGTAGGGCTACCTATTGCAGCTTTTGAAACAAAACGCGACCATACATACAAGGACAAAGTAACCATAGACGGCGGCTTAATGCAGAATATTAAGAAATACGCGGAAATATGCGGCGTAGTAGCTTATGTGTGCAAGTCAAAAATTTATGTTTGCCCTTTAACCTATGGTGCGCATGATGTATTTTACTTAACAGCAGATACAGGGCTATTAAGTGCTAGTCCTTTTGAGGAAACAAGAACCGCAGAGGACTATACAGACAACATAACAGGGCAAGATATAGAAATGCTTTTACAGCACAAAGTACAGACAGGCAGCGTTATTAACTTAAACAGTAAAAACGCTAAGGGCGACTTTAGGGTATGCGAGGGCAGCCACACATACGACGGCAACGAGTTTAAAACCACAGTAAAAGCTATAGCTTACTCTTGCATTAAGAAATAAGGGGGCGCGTATGGGTAAAGAAAGTAATGTTATCCAGACAATGATAAATAACGCTTTGATGCAGACGCATACAGCATTTTGTGCAACGGTGCTTAGCGTAAGTGGCAGCAAGGCAAAGGTGCAGCCCCTTAACATGGTAAAAGCAGTAGGCGGTAAAGCTCAAAAGCAAGCAGCTATTACAGATGTACCTATATTACAGCATGTAGGTACTGTAAAAAAGGGCGATACCGTTTATTGCTTATGCGCTGAAAGAGATATAACCGAGACAAAAAAGGGCAAATTTGCAACCCCTGTACAGGGGCGACATATGCTTAGTGATGCGGTTATAATCGGCAAATTTTAGAGGTGCAGCATGAAAACATTTAGATTAGATCAATACGGCGACGTAGTTATAAAAGACAATCAAATAGAGCTAGTAGAGGGCTTAGATTTAGTTGTACAGACGCTTAAACAGGTGCTAGGCACTAATTTAGGTGAATGGTTTGGGGACGAGGAAGAGGGCATAGATTTTT
This sequence comes from Eubacteriales bacterium, assembly GCA_045632345.1. Lineage (GTDB taxonomy): Bacteria > Bacillota > Clostridia > Oscillospirales > CAG-272 > RGIG2000. Next base: position 6,858 of record JAZQWM010000076.1, read on the forward strand.
ATGCTATTCTCACAAAAAACCCTAACTATGACTTAGTACAGGACACCATAGAAACGGCTGTACAGAAAGTAGCAGAAAGCCTAGAAATAGAGCTAGAAACCGACAATTTTATATTTGATTTAAACGGCAGAAATCTTACTATAGCTTTTACTCTTACAATGAATGGAGCGGAAAGCACAAACATAGAAGTAACGCTGTAGAAAGGGGTAAATATGCCATTAACAGAATTAGGGTATCAACGCCCTACCTATAACGACTTGCTAGAGGCACAGATAGAAAGAGCAAAGCTGCTTTTTGGCGAGGACATAGACACAAACGACAATACACCGCTAGGCAAATACATACGCATTAATGTAGCAGACCTTGCGGACGTATACGAGCTTATAGAAAGCGTATATTATGCGCGTTTCCCTAATACCTCTACAGGGGTTAGCTTAGATAGGCTTTGCCCGTTTGTAGGTATTGCTAGAAACCCAGCAACATATGCACAGCATAACGTGCGCTTTATTGGTACAGCTGGCGAGTATGTACCAGAGGCTTTCGAGGTTAGCACAGCAGACGGTGCGCTAACTTTCCATACCTACGAGAGCTTGCTAATTGGCGAAAACGGCACAGTAGAGGGCTTAGTAGAGTGTGAACAGGCGGGCGCTATTGGCAACGTGGCACTAGGCAGAATAGATACTATTTTAAATCCAGATGCAAACGTAGAAAGCATAGAGCACTTAGGCATAGCACAGCTGGGGGAAGATGTAGAAACAGACGCTAACTTACGTTACCGCTTTACCCAGACTATACAAGGGGCTGGCTCTTCTACACTTAGCTCTATTAAGGGTGCTATAGCAAGAGTACCGCTAGTAGACGGCGTAGAAGTAGTAGAAAACTACACAGACGAAACCGTAAACGGTATACCGCCTCATAGTTTCGAGTGTTTTGTATTAAGCCCAGAAAGCCAAGATGTGCTAGTAGGCGAGGCTATTTTTAGTAAAAAGCCACTAGGCATTAAATCACATGGCGACATTGACGTAGAAATAGTAGATGCGGACGGCGTAAAGCATACCGTCTCTTTTTCTAGGACAATACAAAAGAATATTTATGTAAAAATTGCTATCAATACAAATGTTTATTTTGAAGAGAACGGCATAGAGCAGATAAAAAGCAATATTGCACAGTACATTAACAGCTTAAAAAATGGTAATGATGTGTATTTATCTAGCTTATACGGCTATGTGTATAAAGCTGCTGGCATTGTAAATGTATCAAGTCTCACAATGTCAACAGACGGCAGCAGTTATAGCACAAACGATATAGAAATAAACAGCAACGAGGTTGCCCGCATTAGCGAGGCTAACGTAGAGGTGGTGGTTAGTACATGAGTAATGTAAATAAGCTACCAGACAGCTACGCAAAGGGCAATAGTAATAACTATAAGCTGCTTAACCTTAACGAGCTAGCTATAGCAGATGTAAAAGCGGATATACAAGCGGTTATGGACGCTTTAGACTTACAACGAGCTACAGGACGTACACTAGATTTATACGGCGAAACAGTAGGGCAACAGCGAGGCGTGCTTAATGATGAGCAGTATAAAATTATGATCCTAACAAGGTTAGGCATGAACGTAGCGCAAGGTAATTACAAAACAATTATAGGTATGCTAACGCAGATTTTTAACTGTAAGCCTACCGAAATTGTGTTAAAGGACGGCGCAGAGCCATGTACTGTAGAGCTTGATACTTTCCCGCTAGAGGTAATATTAAGCGCGGGCTTTTCTAGCAGCCAAGCGGTAGAAATTATAGAAAGCCTATTACCTGTAGGCGTACATGTAGATAATGCGAATTTTGAGGGTACTTTTGAATTTGCAGAAACAGCGGACGTATACGACGAGGCGGCGGGTTTTGCAGATGTAGAGCAGACTATAGGCGGCTATTTTGGTTTATTAGTAGGGGACGACGAAAACAGCCCTGTATTGCCGTTTTAGAAAGGAGTAGAACATGACTTTTGACAATTTACCACCTAAATGGGACGCAGAGGGCACAGAACCTACTACAGAGCTACAAGAAAAAGGCTTTGTAGCTGGGTATAAGCCACCAGCTGCGTATTTTAATTATCTTTTTAACAAGATTATAAAATGTTTAAAAGAGCTGCAAACAAAGTTAAGCGGTGTAAGTAATGCCGCTAGCGATTTAGAAAAAACACGACGCATAAAAACCTATGTTTCCTTTTCGGAAATAGGGCAAACAATCGGCAGCGAAACTATAGAGGGAATTGCAGAGGGTATGCCGTCAAATTCCGAGCTTTTAGTATCAGTAGGAGCTGATAGCGCGAGAATATACCCACAAATATACGGCTTGTTGCATGTGTTTAAAAAAGACAGCACAAGAACTGTATTTCGATTTTATAATAAGTCGATAGCCTATGAGTATATTGGAATATATGACAGCTCTACTACTTCTAAATGGAGCGGCTGGCATTATTCTTTAAGAGAAGAGGACGTAGTAGACAACCTTACAAGCACAGGCACTAAAGTACCATTAAGCGCAAAACAAGGTAAAGTGCTTAATGATAATCATGAAAATCACACAGCAAACAAAGAAAACCCACACGCAGTTACAAAGTCGCAAGTAGGGTTAGGTAACGTGCCTAACGTATCGACCAATAACCAAACGCCTACATACACAGTAGCAAGCTCATTGACAGCATTAACGAGCGGGGAAGTGTTAAGCACAGCTTTTGGAAAGATTGCAAAGGCGGTAAGCACTTTAATTAGCCATGTGGCAAACAAAGAAAACCCACACAGCGTAACAAAAGAGCAAGTAGGGTTAGGTAACGTACCAAACGTAACCACCAATAACCAAACACCTACTTACACAGCTGCCACAACACTAGCAACGCTAGCAAGTGGGGAAACATTAAATACAGCTTTTGGAAAAATTGCAAAGGCTGTTAGTGAACTTATAAACCACTTAAAAAACACTAGCAACCCACACGCGGTTACAAAGTCGCAAGTAGGGTTAGGAAATGTGCCTAATGTGGCAACTAACGACCAGACACCGACTTACAGCGATACTACAACACTAGCAACGCTAAAAAGTGGGGAAAAACTAAATGTAGCTTTTCAAAAAATTAAGTGCGCTATTACAAATTTGATAGACCATATAGCAAGTCATAAAGTAAAAATGTATGTTAGTTTGCCAGATATAGAGCTAGAAAACGGCAGCGAAACAATAGAAAGTATTGCTACAAGCCTACCAGATAATAGCGAGCTTTTGATACAAGTAGGTGCGGACAATAACGTAGACATATACCCTACTACATACGGCATTTTGCGAGTGACTAAAAAAAATTCAAGCAGAATTAGTTTTGAATTTTATACAAAGTCTGGTACGCGTAAATGGATAGGAAATTATGATAGCTCTACTACTACTAAATGGTTTGGCTGGGCTACTGTGCTTGTAGCTGGGGACGTAGTAGACAATTTAACTACCTCAACTAATAACATGCCTTTGAGTGCAAAACAAGGTAAAACATTAAACGAAAAGAAAGTAAATGGCGGCACAATAGATTTTTCGTCTTATACTCTTGCGAATATTGTAGATTATATTAATTCGCAAGCGGGCAAGGCTTTTGTAGGAAGATTTAGATTAGCTGCTGATCATTCGCCAACAGGTACTAATACATGGTTTAGAGGTATGCTTGCATGCCAAAATGCGGCTGATTCTGGTAATGATGTATCAGTAAACATTATTGCTTTAACAGGCGATAACGTCGAATATATAGGCAATATTTACGGTATTACTAGCTTTTCTTTGAGGTGGAGTAAGTTATTAAGAACAGGTGACGTAGTAGACAACCTTTTAAGCACAAAGGCAGACTTGCCATTAAGTGCTAATCAAGGGCGAGTGCTTAAAGAGGCACAGGATAAGATAAATAGTGATATAGCACCTAAAAAAGAATGGGTAATTGGCTTAAATAAAAATGGTAAAAAGATTTATCAAACAGAAGTATATCGTGGTTTGGGTGCAGATGCATCTGGGTTTGCCGAGTCAACAGATTACAGAGTAATAGCCATAGGACATGAAATTCCAAATGTTGAACAAGTTTTAGCTTGCGATATAGTTTTTGAAAAAGGCGAAACGTCGTATAGACTTCCATATATGGTAAATGGAGTAGCTCACACTTATTTATTTACCGCAGATAGAAGTAATTTAAGGTTTTACAATAAAGCAGCATTTCCAAACTATTACTTTCATGCAATTATTACCTATACAAAAACTACTGATTAAATCACTATTTAGCTCATAAAACATAGTTACTACTAAAATTATAGCCTCATAGGCAGAAAGGAAATAACATGACAAAAATTAAATTAGCAGACGGCACAATTATAAACGCCTCTAGCGTAGAGTTAGTAAACGGCGTTTTAAAAATTACTACTACAGATTATACAGTAGAAGAGCTGGCGGCTTTATTCTCAAATAAGAGCAATACAAGTCTTATTACCCTTTTAACAGAAAGCGAAGTAGAGAGCGGCTATAAAACAGGCTTTACCTCTTTTGCTGGCATTATGTACAATGCGGACGACACAAAGACCGTAGAGCTTTACCAGCCAGCAGATGCTACCGAGGCTAGAATATCTAACGCAGAGGGCGCAGCTAATGCGGCTAGTGCTGCTGCTGCCAAAGTGGAAGAGCAAAACGAGGTATTAGCAGCTACAGTAGACAGCATTTTAACTGATGTTATCCCAGCTTTAAGCGTGTAGAAAAGGGGGCGAGCATATGAGTACATTTATTGCAAAAATGATTATGCAGCAAGCAGACATTAGCTTAGAAAAAGGACAGGCTAAGTATAGAGCTTACTTTATCAATACAGCCATTTACGCTAAATGGCAGCCAGAAGTAGACAATATTTTAACCAATAAAGGCTATGAGAGCTGCATAGTAACAGAATAAATAACAGAGGCACACTTTAAACGGTGTGCCTTTTATTATGCGAAAGGAGTATAAGCCCTTGCACTATATATTATTAACCGCTACAGGCGGCTTTTACATTGACTTTAATACTATAATCTGGTGCGCTAGCTTACTTACAGCTATAGGCGTATTAGTTGGCTTTGCCTATCGTTTTTTTACATGGGTAACAGAGCAAAAATTACAGAGCAAAAAAATAAAAGAGATACAGGAAGAGCAGACGTTAATATGCTATGTGCTTTTAGCAGTTACAGACGGCTTAATACAGCTGGGGGCTAACGGGGAAGTAACGAAAACCCACGAAATGCTAAGTAAACATATTAACAAGAAAGCACACGACCAAGTATAGAAAGAGAGGTAGCAGCATGGCAAACACCAAAATTAACTTAACTGTAAGACTTAGAAACAAAGTCTTTTTAGGTATCTTTGTACCGCTGCTTATAGCTTTTATTTACCAGCTATTAAGCATGTTAGGTATTACCCCTAGTATCACACAGGGGGAAATAGAAAACCTTTTATTAGCGGTTATTGAGCTGCTAGCTATGCTAGGCGTGGTAATTGATCCTACTACTAGCGGGCTAGGAGATAGCGAAAAGGCTTTAACTTATACAGAGCCTAATTAAATAATACACACATAGAAAAGGAGTAATTAACATGGGTAAATATGCAAATGAAGTAGTAAAATTAGCTAAGTCATGGATTGGTAAGAATGAGGCAGACGGCAGCCATAAAGAAATTATCGACATTTACAACGGGCACAAACCACTAGCTAGAGGGTATAAAGTGAAATATACAGACGCTTGGTGCGCTACGGGTGTATCTGCTGTAGCTATCAAATTAGGATATACAGACATTATCCCTACAGAGTGCGGCTGCCAAGAAATGATTAAAAAATATCAAAATATGGGCTGCTGGGTAGAAAATGAAAACCGCGTACCAAACGCTGGCGAGGTTATTTTTTATGATTGGCAAGACGACGGCGTAGGCGATAACAAAGGCTATAGCGACCATGTAGGCTTTGTATTAGAGGTAGTAAATAACATTATTAAAGTATGGGAGTGTAACTATAGCAACGCTGTAAAAATTCGCGAAATTGCAGTAAATGCTAAGACTATTAGAGGTTACGGCGTACCTAAGTATGATGCAGAGCCAGCAGCTAAAGAACCTAGCAAACCAGCTGCTAACACAGCTATTAAAGCTGGGCAGAAAATTACTCTTAAAGACACTAAATGCTATAATAGCGAAACCACAAAAGAGAGCTACGGCAAAAAGAGCGGTACTTACTATTTCTGGGACGACAAAGTAGTAAACGGCAGAGCCAAAATTACTAACAAGCCAGAAAGAGTAGGTGTAAAAGGACAGGTAACATGCTGGGTAAATGTAGCAGATGTAACAACAGCTGCGACTACTAGCAAACCAGCTACACCTAGCCAGCCAGCACCTACAGCTTACTACAGCAAGTATACAGGCAGCTCTACACAGTTAGACAAGGTATTAGAGGCTATTGGCGTACCAGAACAGTATAGAGGCAAATGGACTAAGCGCATACCTGTAGCAAAAGCTAACGGTATTGCTAACTATACAGGTACAGCTGCACAAAACATTAAACTTATGAACCTTGCAAAACAGGGAAAACTTAAAAAGGCGTAATACACTAGGGCACTCTGCAAAAGCGGGGTGCTCTTTTTTTATGCAATTCTACCAAACCACAATATATATTTTTGTCTATTCTGCGGATAGATAAATGCTACATAATGTAGTATTATAATTACAACAAGAGAACACAACACACAGAAAGAGGTGCAAGTATGGGTAATTTACAAAGTTTTAACGGGTATGTAGATATGCTTTTTAAATATTGGGACGGCGAAATAACAGAAGAGCAACTGCAAGAAAGCCCACATTTTGGCATTAGTAAAGAAGTAGACGAGGAAATGCAGAAAGATAGATTTTATTAAACGCAGCCGAGCGGGGCGGCAAAACCCCGCAGAAAGAGGTAACACATGAAAAAACAGATTTTAAGATTAATAGTTATAGCTGGCGCGGCATTACTTGCGCTAGGCTACACACAAAAAACAGGCGACGCAGAGCAGCCAGAGGGCGCAGGAACAAAGTTTGAAGTGAGCATAGAGGAAAATATACAGGAAACAACAGAAGAGCTTACAGAGCCTACAGAAGAGGTTACAGAGCCATTAGAAGAGTATTTTAGATGCATAGAGGGCTGCCCGTTAGATGAAGAGACACAACGCGGTATTTTTGATATATGCGAAAGGTACAATGTAGACTATTATTTTACAATGTCTCAAATATACCAAGAAAGCAAATTTAACCCTAATCTAGTAGGCGACAATGGCAACAGTATAGGGCTTATGCAAGTACAGCCTAAATGGTGGGGCGAGCTTATAGAAGAGCTGGGCGTAACTGATTTATACGATCCTTTGCAAAATGTAGAGGTAGGCGTAGCTATTATGGCTAAATGGTTTGAGGTATACGGCGGCGAGGGCTATCATGCTCTTATGGCATATAATGGCGGGTATGATTACGCAGAAAGAATGATAGCAGCGGGCGAGGTTAGCGATTATGCTACAGAGATTATGATAAGAGCTTATATATACACATGGGGGCATGAGGCGTTTTATGGAAATTAAAAGCACCCTATATTAGAATATTAGTGAGGAAATATATATGTTAAAGAAATTTTTTTGTAAACATCATTACAAGGCTGTTCCAATAAGGACTACGCATGGGATATTACATAATTGGAAGTGTGAAAAGTGTGGCAAAGAAATTAAATGCCACCAACAAAAAAAGGGTAGCCGCTAAAGCTACCCTTTATATTTTTGCCTTTGCTACCACTTTAAAAGCTGCATCTACATTTTTTGTGTATATGCTATTCGGTGCGACGACACCATTATACATATCCTTAAAATTATCAAGGCTGCCTAGCGTATCGTCTACCTTTAGTACCAGCTTTATAGCCTCGTTAGTTATTTCCACTTTATCTACGAAAGCGTCTATAAGTGTCTTTTTTACCTCTGGGCTGGCATTTTCTAGGCTTTTCCTGTACTTAAACAAAAACTCGCGTAAGGTAGCTATGTCTACATTAGTGCTGTTTAGCTTGCGCAGCTGCTCTAGCTCTAGGTGTATATTGTCTAGCTGCTTTTCTAGCCCCTCTGTACGCTTATTAAGGCGAGCTTTACTTAGCTTGCCGCTATCGTATAAATCTAGCATATTTTCTATTCTAGCATCTAAATCTTTTGCCTCTTTTTCTAGCTTTTTAATTTCCTTTTGACTTGTATTTGACTTGTTTTTTACTTTCTGTGCTACAGTATCTAAAATTGTCTTTATAGCATTTTCACTTAGTATAAATGCTGCTATGCTATCTAGCACCCATTTTTCTAGCTTTTCTGCCTGTATATCCTTAGCCTTACAGCTTGTTTCGTTTCTGGCGTGCATTGATCTACCATTACAGCGGTAGTAATAGTATTTATGTGTTTTCGTTTTGCTACTGTGCCCTACATAGTTTTTTTGGCAGCTACCGCATACGGCTTTACCTGTGAGCAAATACAGGCGGTTACGCTTTGAGCGTTTAGGCTTTTTAGCTAGCCTTTGTTTTTGAGCTAACGCCCATGTATTATCGTCTATTATGGCTGGATAAACATTATCTAGCTTAAAACTTTCCTCTTGCGGTGTGCCAGCCCCTAGCGTGTAGTTATATATGCCTATATAAGCCTCATGTTTTAGTATTTTGCCAATGCTGCCGCCATTCCATTTATCGCCTTTTGGCGGCTTATGCCCTTTTTCCTCTAGTATGGCAGCTATGCGGCGGTAGCCATAGCCCTGTATATATAAATCATATATAAGGCGTATTATTTTAGCCTGTGCCTCATTTATTCTATAAATCGTGCTATCTTCCTCTTTGTAGATACCGTAAGGCGTTTCGCCGCCCGCATGTTTTCCTGTTAGTAGGTTTTCTTTCTTTCCCTTTTTAACCTCTACGCTTAAATTATCACTAAAATATTGGTTAAGTACCTCTAGCATACCCTCTAATAGCTTGCCGCTGGGTGTGTCGTCTGTTCTTTCTGTAGCAGATATTACACGCACGCCAATTTTACGTAGTAGAGCTTTGTATATTACGCTTTCCTCTTTATTACGGGCAAAGCGGCTAAATTGCCATACTATAACATAATCAAATAAGCCTTTTTTTGCGTCCGCTAACATTTCTAAAAAAGCGTCCCTATTATGTGATGTGGTGGCACTTTCTGCCTCGTCTACATACTCTTTAATGAGCGTATAGTCCTCTGCATCTGCAAACGTGGTACATATACGGCGTTGTGCGGATATAGTAGCCTCATTTTGCCCGTCGCTGGAATACCTTAAATAAAATGCTGCCCTCTTGCTTAATACGTTATAGGGTTGAGGTGCTGTGTCTGGGTTAGTCAACGTGTACGCCCTCTTTCATGGCAAGATATATTTTCATTAGATCAGTATAAACCTTATCTTTCTTTTCCTCTGTAATATCTGGGTTACTAAAAACATTTTCTGCTCTTTCCACTAATTCTATTAAATCGTTAGCGCATATAGGCTGCGTAGCAAAATAGTTTAAGTCTACGCCGTATATTGCTGCCAGCTTTTCTAATACGTCTACCTCTGGTTTACGTCTACCTATCTCAAAATTAGAAACTGTAGAGCGGGTAACGCCTAGCCTGTCTGCAATTTCTTGTTGGGTAAAGTGATTGCGTATTCTTAACGCCTTTAACTTTTCGTGTAGTTGCATGGTAAGCCCCTCTTTACATATATTTTGTTTTGTTACAAGTTTACTACATTGTAAACAATATGTCACATTATAAACATTTGCAAAGAGTAGGAAAATTGCATAAAAACGCCTTTTTAAAATAGTTGAGTTTTCACAAAAATAAATTAAATTCAAAAATTATATTGAAATAATAAGTAGTGTGTTATATAGTAGTTTTGTAAGTAATAATACAAACAAGTGTTCGCAAAAGCATTATTTTTTTGCTTTATGTGTGACAAATTGACGCATAAAAAAGGGGGTGTGACATGGAACGTAACGGAAAATTAAAGCGGCTTAGACTATCTTTTGGTTATACGCAAGAGAGATTTGCAGAAGAGTTAGGCGTAACAAGGGCAGCATTAAGCAATTATGAGCTAGGCAGACGAGAACCAGACAGTAATTTTTTAAAAAAATTAAAAGAGCGTTTTAATTTAAACGACCAAGCTATAGGGGAGATTGTTCTTGAATATGCTAAAAAGAAAAATGTTAGTGCAGATCATTAAGGCAGAGCTAGAGTATGAGAGGCTTACAGACTTGCTAGCAGAGGAATACTTACAGCAAGCAGCACAGGAATTAAAAGACAGCATAGAAGATGCAGAAAGAGGGTAACATGGCAAAAAAATATTATTGGCTTAAATTAAAAGAGGGCTTTTTTGATACTAAGCCATTAAAGAAGTTAAGAAAGATAGCGGGCGGCGATACATACACCATTATTTACTTAAAGCTGCAATTACTTTCTTTATCTGGCGAGGGCATGCTTTACTTTGAGGGAGTAGAGGACGACTTTATAGAAGAGCTTGCACTTGCAATAGACGAGGAAGTAGACGACGTACAGGTAACAGTATTATTTCTTGAAAAATGCGGCTTACTAGAGCGCGTAAGTGATAGCGAAATATTACTAACAGCTGTACCTTATGCCATAGGTAAAGAGACAGACAGCGCAGCTAGAGTAAGAAAGCACAGAGAGCGTAAAGCGTTACAATGTAACAGCGTTGTAACAAATGGTAACACAGAGATAGAGAAAGAGATAGAAACAGAGATAGAGCCAGAAATAGAGAAGAGAGAGAGGACAGACTACCAACGTATTGTTGCTATGTATAATGATACTTGCGTATCATTCCCTAAAATCACTACTCTAAGCGAGGCTAGAAAGAAAGCTATTAATGCAAGGCTTAAAACTTATACATATGATGCTTTCGAGATACTTTTTGCTAAAGCAGAGGCAAGCGACTTTTTAAAGGGCAAAAATAACAGAGATTGGCAAGCTAATTTTGATTGGCTTATCAAAGATGCAAATATGGCAAAGGTGTTAGACGGTAACTACGATAACAAAGGACAAACACCAGCAGTAAGTGAGCAGCAAAGACAGCTAGAGGCTTATATGCAAGCTAATGCAGCAAAGAACCAAGCAGCAGAGGACACTAGCTTATATGACGGCTTAATGTAGGGGGAAACATGGACGGACTAGACCAATTATTAGAGAGAATTAAAAGAACCAGAGAAAACGCAAAGGCTACAGGAATACCAGAACCACAATATAACTGTAATTTATGTAATGATACAGGAATGATATTGACTAGAAACCCAAAGGGCGCAGACTTTGCAAAACCTTGCGTATGTGCTGAACAAAAAACAGCTTTACGACTTATGGCTAATAGCGGCATAAGCGCAGAGGACACCAAAAAAGGCTTTGAGGACTTTAACACTTTTAGCGAAAGCGGGCTTGTAAATGCAAAGCAGATAGCAGCTAGGTATTGTAGACACTTTACAGAGATTAGAGACACCCGCAATAATTCGCTCTTATTATGTGGAGCTAGCGGACGTGGTAAGACTACTTTAGGCATGGCAGTAGCTAACAACCTTATACGCGATTGTGTAGGCGTGCGTTATATGCCTTACAGGGACGAAATAACCCGCTTAAAACAAGAGCTAACAGTAAAAGACGACGGCTATTCGTATAACGAGCACATGCAACGCTTAAAGACAGCAAAAGTGCTTTTTATTGATGATATGCTAAAAGGCAAGACAACAGAAAGCGATATAAATATTATGTATGAGATTATTAATTACAGATATTTAGACCGCTTGCCTATAATAATTTCTACAGAAATGCTGCCAAGTGATCTGCTGAACTTTGACGAGGCAATAGGCAGTAGAATTATGGAAATGTGCAAAGGCTTTGTTATTACTTTTGATAGCAGCATACCAAACTACCGTATGAGGTAAATTTTTTTAGGTATGATGTGACGAATTGACGACAACGTAAACAATACAACACAGAAAGGGTAGATATGAATAAAAGAAAAGCTAAGAAGATGCAGCGCAAAAATGCATTATTTCAAGAAATGGAAGTAACAACCTATAGAAAATACAAGTATTTAAAAAGGGCTTACCACGAATACCTAGTATTTTTAGAGCATGTAAAAAAACGTGAGAATTTGATCGTTGAAAGCATAAAAAAAGAAACGGGCTTTAATGAGGAAGTAGTAGGCTGCTTTGTAACAAATTACAGAGTATACCCTGTATGCCCTATTTCCCATAAAAGCTGGTGTAAGGACTACACAAAATGCCAAGTAATAGAGAGTATGTGCAGAGAATTATTATAAGAGGGGGTAGACACATGGAAACTATGAAACACAAAAAACCAGCTACAAGCGCAATTACAAAGGGCACACGTATTAACAGCTATAAAAAGACAGAAAAGCAGCCAATGCGCCAGCTGGTAGTAGAAGTATTAGGCGACAAGGAATTAACCGCCAGAGAGATTGCTATAGAAATGTACGCGAGGGGCTTAATAGCATACCCAGCTAGAGCGGTTATACAGCCTAGAATAACAGAGCTAGTAGAGGCTGGCGAAATCGTAGCCACAGGCTGCAAATTGGACGAGGCAACAGACAGAAAAGTAGCTGTGTATAAGGTGGTGTAGTATGGCAGATGCAAAACAATATTGTAGATACTGTGTATATTTACATGTAAATAACTATCCATATTGCGATAAAAAGGACAAAGTGTTATCTGTATCAAGCTGCAAGAAAGTAAACAAGTGTAAAGAGTATGTTTTTGTAGATTGTGATCCAGAATATCAAGATGCATTTATGGAACATACAAAAGGTTATAAGCCTAGAGAGCCTAAGAAAAAACAACAATGCGACGGGCAGCTAAGGCTAGAGGTGGTGTAGATATGTGCAATATGGATTGTTTTAACTGTGGTAAAAAGGATTGCAACGTAAACGCTGTAACCGCAGAGGAAAGAAAAGCACAAGATGCACAAGACACCGACATTAGAGGCTTTTATAAATACGGTAGGGAGCGTGTAGAGTGGGACTATAACCACAGCGAGAAAGGCAAGGCAGCACAAAAACGCTATGCACAATCTGGTAAGGGTAAAGCTGCCAAAAGCCGCTACTTTAAAAGTGACAAAGGCAAAGCCGCTCAAAAGAAATACAGGCAGAGCGAACAGGGCAAGGCTACAGAAAAGCGCAAAGCTCAAAAGAAGATAGCCAGCGGCAAAAATGCAGAGGCTTGCAGACACTACAGAGAGCGTAAAAAGGCAGAAAGAGAGGCGCAGCTATGCAAAGCATAATACAGAGTAAAAAAGAGTGTTATGTGTGCCGTACAACGTACAACTTACACGACCACCATATTTTTTACGGGACAAGTAACCGCAAGCAAAGCGAAAAATACGGGCTTAAAGCGTGGTTATGTGGTGCAGATCATAACCTAAGTAATAAAGGTGTGCATTTTAACAAAGAGCTAGATTTAGAGTTAAAGCAGCTAGCACAGGCGAAATTTGAGGAAACGCACACTAGAGAAGAATTTAGAGCAATCTTTGGCAAGAGCTGGCTGTAGAAAGGGGTAATATGGAGAGATTAACGAAAAGAGATGCGGAAAATAAAGCCTATTGGAATGGTAATAACGGGGTAAGCTATTCGGATATTAAAGGGAATATTTACGGAAATGCTATAACAAAATTAGCAGACTACGAGGACGCAGAAGAGCAAGGCAAAATTTATATGCTGCCTATTGGACTAGGAAAGCCTTGCTATGTAATAGAACAATGTAAATGCGGATTGCATTGGAATTGTAGGAAGAGTAAGAGAGCAGATGCAAGACGGAAAGCAACAATAATAGAGCGAGAAACAAAAGACCGTATGCACCATTGTTATAAAATCTTTGAGCGCGCATTTAAGGTTAAATACATAGACCAAGTAGGCAAGACAGTATTTGCAACATTTGAAGAGGCAAAGCAAGCGACAGAAAGAGGGCTGTAGAGAGTGACAAAAGCTATATACATGCTAGTAACACAAGACAAGTACGAGCTACCTTTAGTGGTAGCAGATAGCGTAGCAGAGCTTGCAAAGCTAACAGGGCAGAAACGCAGCAGCGTAGCTAGTGCAATAACGCACGCTAAGAAAAAAGGCTTTAATAGTAGGTATGTAAAGGTAAACATTGATTAGAAAGGGGAAATATGCAAAACGAGTTATTGTTTAAAACGGTTAAGTGCAACGGCTTTTTAAAGCCTGTACATGACGGCAAATTTATACATGTAGATAACGATACACTAGACGCATACTATGAGGATAATAACACAGAAAAAGTAGGAGAGTGTCTATGTGACGGTAGCTTAGAATATTTAAAAACCTACATGCAACTAACACAACGAAATTTTAAAGGTGTAGTAGTAGGTATAAAAAATGTAGTGGTTAGTGCGTGGCTTGTTGCAGATACATACAGCCACTATAACGGCAGAGAGTACATAAAAGTAACCAAAGAGCCAAAAGAGGTAAAAGAGTGCGCAATAGTCTACTATGCAAACAATAGAAAGCATTATGTACCGCTAGAGTGTATAGAAAGCGAGGTATAACATGGCAAATAAAACAATAGAAAAAGGCAAAGAAAACAGAAAAAAGATATACGACTTTATAAAAGCGTATATCCAAGAGAAAAGCTACCCGCCAAGCTTTAGAGAGATAGGAGCGGGTACAGGTATTAAAAGCATGGCTACGATACATTACCAGCTACACAAATTAGAACACATGGGCGTAATTTCTATGGAAGAGGGCAGCCCACGTACATTAAGGGTATTAACTGATCTTATCGAATAACAACACCCGTACTACGTCTAGCACGCGCTGCTTATCTGCATCTGTAAGCTCTATACCGTCCAAAGTAATAGCATGCTTATTTAGAGTAGCGGATAAGTCTAGCGTGGTTAGATGCTGGTATGCCTCTGTAGTTAGCTTTTCGTTAGAATAACATAAAATATAGTCTATAGAAACATTAAACAGGTTAGCGTATTTATGCAATAGCTCAAAGGTGGGCTGCCTTTCGCACCGCTCATACGAGCCAATGGCAGAGCTGCTAACGCCTAGCATGTCTGCTAAGTCTGTTTGCTTAAAGTCTCTGCTTTTACGCAGCTGCTTTAGTCTTTCGCCGTAATTCAATTTTAACACCGCCTTTTATGGAAATAATACCACAAAATGTAGAGCGGTACAAAGGGTTAGCAATATTGCACAAACCACGAAACGTATTTTTAGTAATTATGCCAGCTATACAAATAATACAAATTGTAGTATTATAATTACAACAAGACAACACAGCACACAAAACGGGGGTAAAAGGAATATGTTAGGTAGACAGAACGAGTATAGAAACAAAGAGTTTGCTATTCATATAGCAAAAACTACAGGCGGGCAGTTTATTGATAAAGAATTTTCGGATTGTATGGGTAGTTATTGGCTTGTTATTTGGAGATAGAAAGGAGCGATTGCATGAGGTTTAAATTATGGTGTATCGAACATGGCTACACAGCTAAAAAAATCGAAGAGCTTACAGGCGTTAGCCGTAAGAATGTATGGAGCTATTGGCAAGGTACACGAAAACCTAACCGCAAAACCGAGGCTAAGTTAAAAGCAAACCTAGAGGGTATGCCAAGCGGTTTATTTGATGAATAAGAAAAGAGGGTAAACATGGGAACTACAAAGACAGAGACAAAACAGAATACAGAGCAGCTATGTATTTACCAAAAGCTACAGGCTATGCGTGTAGAGCTGCAAAACAAAGGGCTAGAAAAGAGCGGCTATAACGACCATAAAAAGTATAAATACTTTGAGTTAGCAGACTTTCTACCAGCTATTAACGAGCTACAGGAAAAATACAACACTATTAGCATTTTTGATATTGATAAGGAAAACGCATATTTAGTTATTAAAAATTGTGACAATCTAGAAGAGGACTTAATGTTTAAAATACCTGTAGCAGAGCTTAATATAGCTGGTGCTAACTCGATCCAAAACATAGGCGGGCTTACAACTTACTGTAGACGCTATCTTTACATGATTGCTTTTGAGATTGCAGAAAACGACGAATTTGACGGCAACGCAAATAACGATCAGCCACCAGCAGAGCCAGAGGTGCTTTATGTAGATGCGGTGAAAATCAAAGTGCTAAAAGAAAAAATGGCTAAAAAAGGCGTAACAGATAGCCAAGTATTAGACATTTGCAAAGTGTCTACCTTTGAAGAAATTACAGTACAGCAGTTTATGAGCGTTATGAAAAAACTAGAAAATACGCCAGATGTAGAAAACAAGCAAGTAGACTTAGGCTTAAATTAAGAGAGGTGTAAACATGGCAAATATTATTAAAGTACGTTTTACAAGAGGCGGCGAACCATACGGCAGAGAGTACAGCTATTTAACTAACATTCCTGTAGCTGTAGACGACGTAGTACAGGTAGAAACACAGCGAGGCGTTGCAGATGTAGTAGTAACAGCCTTAAACGTGCCAGAGGAAGAAGTAGCAGAGTACAAAGACAAATTAAAGTACATTATTGGCAAAAAGCCAGAGGAAGAAAATAAGCAAGTAGACTTAGGATTATAGAAAGAGGTAAATACATGGAAAATATGGATATTCAAGTAAAAGAATTTCAAGCGCCAAAGGTAGTTATTAACTATGAGACTTTAGATGCAGAGTTAGACAAATTTTTAGCAGATTACAGCGGGCTTGTAGTAACAGAGCAGACATTAGCGGGCTGTAAGGCAGCTGGAAAAGAGCTTGCTAGTTTACGAGTAAAACTTGATACATACCGCAAGGACACAAAGAAAGAGCTAGAAAAGCCTATTAAAGAATTTGAGGAAAAAATTAAAAAACTTGTAGCAAAGGTAGAAAGAGCAGAGCAGCCAATTAAAGAGGGTATTAAGGTATTTGACGACAAGAAACGCGAGGAAAAACGCCAGACCGCTCTTACACTTATTGCAGAGGTAGCAGCTGCTACAGGGCTTAACGAAAAATACGCAGCTAAGTTAGATGTATTAGACAAATACATGAACCTTACAGCCACAGTAAGCGGCGTGCGTGACGATCTGGAAACAAGAGCCTTTGCCCTTAAAGTAGAACAGGACAGAGAGCAAGAACGCTGGGATATTATACAGAGCGTTATCGACAGCGAAAACAAGCGTCTTAAAAATATACAGCTTAAAATTGCTACCTATTCGTCGTTAATCAATAATAGCAGCATTACAACAGCGGAAATTATCGAAAGTATCAAAAATTATGCACAGGCTATCTATGATGCAGAAAACGCACCAAAAGAGCCACCAAAACAGGAAGAGGCTACAGAAGTGCCAGCACAGCCAGAAAAGCAGCCAGAAACGCCACAGGCGCAGCCAGAAAAGCAGTATACAGCTACTTACAAGCTGGTAGGTACTGTAGAAGAGCTTAGAAGTGTAAGCGCATTTTTGAAACAGCATAACATTAGTTACGAGGTATTAGACCAGAGAGAGGTGTAGTATGACAACAGAATTATTAGAAAAAGCTAACGAGTTAGAAAAGGAAATAAAAGCGTTAAAAGACGATTTAAAGAACTTTGAAAGATTTAACAAAGAAGAGGGTAATTGTTACTTTGAAAAAAACGACAATTATGTACGCGTACCAGCCGAAGTTATGCAAGAATGTGCAGCACTTGCAGAGTTAAGAATGAAAGCAATTCTAAAAGAAAAACAAGAAGAGTTTGAAAAGCTGGGGAATGAAACACCACAGGAAGAAAAGCAGCCAGAGCCTTATAACGGTAAGGTAGTGTGTGTAGATTTAAGAGGGCAAAATGGCTGTAGTTATACAGAGGGCAAAATATATCAATTTAAAGACGGATATATGACAGATGATGTAGGTTATACAATGCCAAAAGACGCTGTTTATAGCTTTGAAGAGTGGCAAAAATTTACAAGCTCAAAATTTATCGAAATCGTAGAGTAGAGGTGCAGCATGCTTAATCAAGTTATTTTAATGGGACGACTTACAAAAGATATAGAGGTAAGATATGCACAGGGTAGCGACCTAGCTATAGGCAGATTTAGCCTAGCTGTAGATAGAGACTACCAGAAACAAGGCGAGGAAAGAGTAACAGACTTTATTAACTGTGTATGCTTTGGTAATACAGCGGAATTTATTAACAGGTACTTTAGAAAGGGCAGCATGATTGCTGTTATTGGTAGCATACAGACAGGCAGCTACGATAAAGACGGGCAGAAAGTGTACTTTACAGAGGTTAAGGTAGACAAAGCCAGCTTTACAGGCGAAAAGAAAGAGGACAGCCAGCCAGCGGATAATACACAGGCAAGACCTCGACCACAGCCAAGCAACGGCGACGGCTTTATGAATATTCCAGACGGAATAGACAGCGAGCTACCATTTACATAAAGAGAGGTGCGAAATGATTACTTGTATTATTCTTTTATGGGTTTTAATAACCTTAGATGCGCCAGCGTGGACTTATATTTTATTAGGTATTGGAGCATTTATAAAAATGCTTAGCTGGGCTTTAGATATAGCAAAAAATTTATCGAATTAAAAAATATAGGCTGCCATGTGAAAAGATGCACATAGGCAGCCAGAAAGAGGGATATATGGCAGCAGCTATTTTAAAAACAATATTAGTATTAGCAATTTTTGTAGTAACCGTATTTGGCATGAATTTAATAGCAGAAAACGGCAGAGTAGTACAGGTAAGCGAGGTAGTAACAAAGGCTTACTTAACACCAGCAGCAACAGTAGCTATTGCATTTATTACAGCGGTATTTGATTTAGCTATGATCTATTTAATTGTGGCGGTGGTGTAATGCAAGAAATGGTACAAAAGCTCTTTGAGAGCATAGAAAAGCTGCGAGAGTGTATAGATGCACGCTACGAAATAAGCCAGAAAAGAGCTAACGCAGAGTACAAGTATAGGGAAATGCTGGGGCGTGAAATGGCAGCAGCCAAAGCAGACGGCATGGCAGCTACTAGCCTATACAACTATTGCAGAGGCTTAGAGCATGTGGCAAAGCTGCGAGAAGAGCGAGAGCTGCTTATAGCGCAAGAGAGCTACTTAACAGAGCTTATTTTTTATTACCGCACCGTTATTAAGGTGTACGAAAACCAAGCAGACGCAGAAAGAAAGGGCTTGTAATGAGTGAAGATGCAAAGAAAGAAATAGAGGCAGTATTAATGCTGCTAAAAAGCACGCTTATAAAAAATGGTGTAAGCATGGGTTTAGAGTTTCAAGAGAAAGAAATTTTATTTTTTGATACAGATACATACTTACAGGAAAAGAAGTTTAGCGGCTTTGTTGTAAAAGTAGACGATTTAGTAAAGTAACACAGAAAGAGAGGGCGATAAAATGAATAAACCTTGTAATTTTTGCGTTAGAGCGAAACAGGAATTAAAAGGCGATACTCTAGAGCCAGAGTGTGACAGAACATGCAGTAAATTTAACGCCTATGCTAGAGATATATCTAAAAAACTAGACGATCTTTTAGAAAGAGGTAATGCCATTTTAGAAAGACACAAAAATTAGGAAATATAAGCCATAAGGTTTATATAGATTAAAAAGAAAGCGAGGGTAAAAACATGCCAAACATTCAGTTAGCAGAGCTGGTAGGCGGTGCTTTGCAAGAAAAATTTGAAAACAGCCTAGAAAAAGTATTAGAAAACATGTTAGACATTAACACACCTTACAAAGACAAGCGCAGCATTGATATTAAGTTATCATTCTCACAGAATGAACGCCGCGACGACATTAAGGTACAGATTGATGTAAAAGAAAAGTTAGCAGCACAGGGCGCGTTAGAGACTTCTTTTGCATATGGCAAAGACTTAGAAACAGGCGAAATTTTGGTAGAAGAGTACGGCAAGCAGATTAAGGGGCAGATGCATCTTAACGACTTGCAGCAGCCAAAAGTTGAGGAAGTAGGCGACGGTAGACAGGTAGACACAGGCACAGGCGAAATTATTGATTTTCGCACGAAAGTAGCACAGTAAGAAGAGGTAAAAGAACATGTTAAAAAAAGCATTAGAGTATTTAGTAGGCTTAGATAAGCCTAACTTAGTAGAATTAAACGGCGCAACATTTTGCGACAAAAATTTAGAAAGAGTGGTAACAGATCAGTACGCGGATTGTTTTAGACTTACTACACTTTCTAGCTTAGTAGATTATATCAAGTCTAACGTAGACGAAATGAAAGGGCACATGTTTGTACATGTGGAAAGCCCTACTATGGTTAGTCTGTTTTCACAGTTAGACGGAAACAGAGAACGCGAGCACGTAGTAAAGGTTATTGCACAGCTGCCAGAAATCGCTACAGACACATACGTAGAAAGAGAAAAATTTAACGTAGCTTTACAGAGTAAGTTTGTAGACAATGCAGACCGAGAAGTATTACTTAGCTTTGTAAGCTGTGTAGAAAGCGGCACAGTAGCAGAATACGGCGACAATGGCGTAAGCCAGAAAGCCACAGTAAAAACAGGCATTGTTAGCAAGAGTGAGGTTATCGTACCTAACCCTGTAGTATTAAAGCCATTTAGAACCTTTACAGAGATAGACCAGCCAGAAAGTGCTTTTGTATTTAGAGTTAAACAGGATAAATACGACGACGATATTAAATGCGCTTTATTTGAGGCAGACGGCGGCGCATGGCGTGCACATGCTATGTGTAATATCAAGGACTACTTAACAGCTGCTTTAGCAGATGTAGAGGGCTATACAATTATTTCTTAATGACAATACAGCGGGGCGGTATTAAGTACCGCTCTGCATACTATAAAGAGGTGCGGCATGGCAAAGAACAGTAGAGCAAAAGGCGCAAAAGGAGAAAGAGAGCTTGCTAATCTACTAAAAGAGAATGGCTACACAGCACGCAGAGGGCAGCAGTATTGCGGTGCTAATGGCGACGCAGATGTAGTAGGACTAGAGGGCATACATATAGAATGTAAGCGAGTAGAGAGGCTTAACATAGACGAGGCTATGGCACAGGCTATAGCAGATGCAAAAGAGGGCGAAATGCCCGCAGTATTTCATAGAAAAAACCGCAAAGGCTGGCTTGTAACTATGCCTTTTGAAATATGGATAAAACTTTACAAGGCGGCTAGAAACGAGGTGTAGGTATGTTAAATTTAATCAAAAATGCAATAGAAAAAGAAATGCAGCAGTATGCACTTGAGCTGCAAACAGAGCTTATGAATAAGTATGTAATGGAGTTTAACGACAGGCTAGACAAGCACCGTAACAAGCTGGTATTAGATGCAGTAGAGGCTATGAAAATAGAAGTACACCAAAACGAACTAGCAAGAGAATTTAAGGCAGTTATTCAGTTATAAGAGGTACAGCTATGGCGAAAATGCAGAAAGTAACACCAGCATTATGTAAAAAGTGTGTGTATAGCTCAAAAGAGAAAACAGACGAGCCTATATGTAACTACATACTAGATACAGGAAAGCGTAGAGGCTGCAAGCTGGGCGAGTGTGACAAGTTTGTAGAGGGTAAAAGAAAAACGGAAAAGCGACAAATAGCATTAATATAGCAAGAGGTAGTAAAAGTATGGCGTATAAGTTATTTAAAGAAGAGAAAACAAAAGAGGCAAAGGTAGTTAAAAAGGATTGCTTTGCATATAAAGACGGCAAGTGCAGCGCATTAGATGCGATAGAGTGCAATAAATGCGGCTTTTACAAGAAAAAGGGTACAGAGTGCGACACATGCCACCATAAAGGCAAAGATACTTGTACAAAGTGCCACAGGGGGTAGGTATGGTAGTAATAACTCAAGATAGGACACAAACAATACCTTTTAAAAATATGTGCTTTTCAGCATCAAAAGACGGCTGCATAGTAGCTACACCAGACATAATAGAAAAACCTAGCGAGCTAAAGGCAAGAATTATAGCAAAATACGACAGCCAAGAAACAGCAAAAGCGGTTCTAGAGGAAATGTGCAAAGCGTATGCGAATGGGGCGCGGCTTGTAATTATGCAAAGCAAAACAGATGCAAAAAAAGAAGTGCCAGAGCATGACGGCTGCAAAGGGTGCAAGTATCAAAGCTGCGACTTTAGAGAGTACCCATGTGCACAATGTAAGCAAAGCTATATAGACCAATGGCAAGCAGAAAAATAACGAGGGTAAAGACATGGCAGTAGCAATAGTAAGGACAATAGAAGTAGACGGCAAGCTATATGTAGATGCAGAGGACTACCAGAGCTTGCTAAAAAGATACGAGGACGCTGTAGGCACTAAGACAAATGAGCAGATCATAGAAGAGCTGGGCGAGGACGAAACACCAGACGACAAGCCAGCGCATGGGTGCGAGGGGTGCGTTTATGAACATGCTTTATTCATAAGCTGCAAAACTTGCAGTAGAGCATGTACAGATAATTACACAACAAAGAACTAACAGGGGGCGGTAAAGGTGGACGCAGAAAAGGTAATACAGCTATTAAAAAACTATATATACAACAGCACGCGGCTAGAAGAGATACAAGAGCAGCTAGACAGTATATGCCCTAAAATTACGCCCACTTATGGAAACCTAGCCCCAGCCTTTGGCGGTAACAATGACAGCAAAATAGAAAAGCTAGGCAACCGCTATTTAGAGCTAGAGCAGAAAGCAAAGTATTACAGCCATAAGGTACGCGTAGTAAAGAACATGATAGAAAAGAGCGGGCTAACCGAGAGAGAAAAAGGGCTTATGTGGTGGATAGCTAACAACGGACGGCTAGCAGCTTATGCCAGACGAGAACGCATAGGCAAGGATAACGTATATAAGATACGGGACAGAGCTGTAAACAAGATTATAGCAGCCTACGAAACACGAAACGTAGGCTAAAATTACAAAAAGTTGCGTTATAACTCAAAAGGTGGTATACTTTATAAGTAAAAACCTCTTAGAAATTTATTTTGCATAAACTAAGAAAAGGGCGTAACTCTTAAATGGGTGCGCCTTTTTTCGTGAGGTGGAAACCATGAAAGAAAAGGACAGGGGTACAGTATTACGAGCGGCAAGCGTAAATTTGGCAGCCGCTTTATGTGATGCAAGCTATATTACAGAGAAAGAAAAGATATGGCTTGTAGATAGAATAAACAGGGGCGACAAGAGCGCATACGACGAGCTAAGAGAGCTGCTGCTAAAATTGGCGGCAGAATTAGAGCGAAAGTAAAAGGGTGGTACATATGGGAAATAAAAAGAAATCAGCAGCACAAAAGGCTAGGGAAAAAAACGAGAAACAAAAGCAAGAGCTAGCAGCTAGCGGCAGATACCCCAGCGGCAACCCGTATATAGACTTTATGGAAAGCGGGGGCGGCAGACCTATTAAGCTCATTAGTGAAGAGGGCGCGGTATTTATTACTACATTAGCTGGGCTTATGTGTACAGATGAAGAAATAGCCGCTATGATGAGCGATAAAAAAGTAAGTATATCTGTAGATACGCTTACAAATGAGAATAACGGGGCAACTTTTACGGAATGTAAAGAAAAAGGACAGGCGACAGGTAAAGCCAGCTTACGCCGTAGTCAATTTAAACTAGCAGAGAGTAACGCTAGTATGGCTATATTCTTAGGCAAGAATTGGCTAGGACAGACAGACAAACAGGAAGTTAAGACAGAGCTGGGCGGCGACGGCAGCATAGTATTTAACATTATGCCAGCAAGCCAAAGACCGCCAGAGGACGAGGAAGAGGGGGCTTTATAATGAGTATTTTAGCGAAATTTTTAATTTTTCTATTAGTAGCTGTGTATTTAGTGTTTATTTATAGCTGCTGTGTAATGGCTGCAAAAACAGACAAGGAAATAGAGCGAGATATAAGAGCACTAAAGGCTATGAAAGGCGAAAAGCTAGAGTAAGGCGGTGGAAGTATGGCAGCAGCACAGGCTATGTATGTAAATGATGCATATATGGACTACCTAGAGGCAGATCAGTACACGCAAATTTTCTTTGGCGGCAGCTCTAGCGGTAAGTCTTACTTTCTAGCCCAGCGTACCGTTATGGATAACATGAACGGCTACAACTACCTTATTTGCCGTAACGTAGGTAACACTATTAAAAAGTCTGTATTTAATGAAGTATGGAAAGCTATATGCGGCATGCAGCTGGCTATGTTTTATAGCAGAAATTTAACAGACTTAGTTATAACCTGTAGGCGAAATAACAAGCAGATACTATTTAGCGGGTTAGATGATGAAGAAAAGCTAAAGTCTATTACACCAATAGACGGCGTATTAGAGCGCATCTGGGTAGAAGAGGCTACAGAGATTAAGCGCAGCGCATACATGCAGCTTAAAAAGCGTTTGCGTGGGCGCACAGACAAGCACAAAGGCATAATACTTAGCTTTAACCCTATTTTAAAATCGCATTGGATATATGAAGAGTTTTTTATAGGCTGCTGGGACGAAAGCAAAACAGTATATAAGAGTGATAGAAAGCTAATCTTAAAGACAACATACAAAGACAACCTCTTTTTAACAGAAGATGATATATACGAATTAGAGCACGAAACAGACGAATACTACTATAACGTGTATACGCTTGGTAATTGGGGCATTTTAGGAAATGTTATCTATAAGAATTGGAGCACCGCAGACCTTAGCAGCATGATAGCTAGCTTTGACAATATACATAACGGCTTAGACTTTGGTTTTACTAACCCTAACGCATTAGTAAGGGTGCATGTGAGCGAAAAGGCTAAGACTATTTATGTATTTGATACCTTATGCAAGCGAGGGCAGACCTACGAGAGCTTAGCAAGTGATCTGCGCCAGAAGATAGGCAGCGAGCTACTAACATGCGATAACGAGGACAGCCGCGGCGTATTTATGCTGCGACAAGGCGGCATTAATGCAATAGAGGCAACTAAGGGAGCGGGTAGCGTAGTAAGTGGCATTAAGTGGCTAAGCGGCTACAAGATAGTTATAGACATACGCTGCCAAGAGTTTATAAATGAGATACAGCAGTACCATTGGCGCGAGGACAAAGACGGCAACGTAATAGAAGAGCCTGTAAAGAAAAACGACCACTTAATGGACGCGCTGCGCTATGCTGTAGAAAGTTTGATGCTACAGGCAAGGGCACAGAGTACGGGCAGACTATAGCAATATTGCACAAACCACAATACATATTTTTGTGTATTATGTGGATAGATAAATACTATATTATGAGGTATTATAATTACAACAAACAACACAGCGGGGCTTAACCCCGCATCTGCACCATTGGCGCAAATGGTTAGCGCAAGCGGCTCATAACCGCTAGGCTGTAGGTTCGAGCCCTACATGGTGCATTAAGCTAAGCGAGTGTTGTAGGGCGCAAGCAAGAAAGCACCGTAACGCTAGGATAAGATAAGAAAATGCTACACGAGCACGTTAGCGAGATAAACTTAACGCTTACTTAGGGCTTAGCTTTAAACACAACATAGAAAGAGGTATGCACATGGCAAAAGAAATTTACACAACAATTACAGCGCAGACAGTAACAGGGGCTAGAGACAGAGTGCTAAATGATTTAAACGCACTTACAGACGGCAAGGCGCAGAAAGCTATTGATTTAGTAAGCGAATATTTAGAGCTAGACAGTATCTTAGAAAAGATTAACGCTATTAACGAAACAAACAAAGAGCTAGGCTTATAATAGGGGGAGTATGAAAGTATTAGAATTATTCGCTGGTACAAGATCAATAGGGAAAGCCTTTGAGAAACGCGGGCATGAGGTATTTAGCGTAGAATGGGATAAAGATTTTGAAAATATCGACTTGTACGCAGACATTTTAACAGTAACAGCACAGGATATTATAGAAGAGTTTGGCTATCCAGATGTTATATGGGCTAGTCCAGATTGCAGTACATACTCTATAGCTGCTATATCACACCATAGGACAAGAGAAGAAAGCGGCAACCTTGCACCCGTTAGCGATTATGCTAAGTTTTGCGATAAGGTAAATAAGCATGTATTAGAGCTTATAAAAGAGTTAAAGCCTAAGTATTACTTTATCGAAAACCCACGCGGCGGGCTTAGAAAAATGGACTTTATGCAAGGGCTGCCTAGATACACAGTTACATATTGCAAGTATGAGACAGACAAGCCAGCTAGTGAGCGACGCATGAAACCTACGGACATATGGACTAACCACCCAGAGCCACAATTTAAGCCAATGTGTAAAAATGGGGATCCATGCCACGCAGCAGCACCCAGAGGCAGCAAGACAGGCACACAGGGCTTAAAGGGTAGTAAAGAGCGCAGCGTAATACCAGCTATGCTATGCGACCATATAGCGAGTATTTGCGAATTATAAAGAGAATAAGAGGAAAGAGAGCACTTGCTAAGGCGGGTGCTTTTTTATTGCATTAGAAAGGGGTGTAAAACATGGGGGGCGATTAAATAAACCACTATAAGAAGTAGATAAAAAGAAAGAGAGGGTTAAGGCATGGGCTGCATGCACACAAACACAGTAAAAATAGGCGAGGCGAAAACGTGCTTAAATTGTGGGTACACGATAGCACCAAACCGCCCGCCTTTTTTTGATAGAGACATAGTAAACTACAATAGCAAGAAAGAGAGGAAAAAGGGAAATGCTAAAAATAACAGATGAATACCCAGACTATAGCGGGTTTATATCTCACATTGAAGAGCACGGCGTAAATGATGATGTTATCAACAAAATTATCAACAAACATGTGCATAACTCTGCATTTACAAGAGAGCTGTACAACAGATACAAGACCAGAGAGGACGCTGTACCTATCTTTAGTAGAGAGGCACGCTTTAAACATGAGGACAGCGACATAGAAGAGCTTAACAACAAGATCAATAACGATTTCTTTAGCGAGATTGCAAATATTGCAGTAGGTTATTTTGCGGGTAATGCAGCAGCTTACAAATATGCAGATGCAGACAGCGAGGAAAGCGAAAAGGCGACAGAGGCAGCCCAGAAAGCTCTAGCAGACTTTGTAACCCGTAATAACATGTACGACGTAAACATGGAAACCACAAAATACGCTACTATTTGCGGGTATGCTGGTAGACTTTTTTACATTGACAAAGAGGGCAAAGAGCGCGTTATGCCTGTAGCACCATATGAAACTATTATTTTGTTTGAAAATGAAATGACAGAGCCATACGCTGCTATTAGATACTACAAGACTTTCGATATTAACGATACAGAGAGCTACAAGGCAGAGTATTACGACAACACAAATATTTATTATTATGAGGGACAGTTAGGCAGCCTTACTCTTAAAGAAACTAAGCCGCATATGTTCGACTATTGCCCGCTGCAAGGCATACCACGTAACAGGGAGCTTTTAGGCGACGCTGTAAAGGTGCTTAAGGAAATTGACGACTACGACAAGACCGTAAGCGACAACAGCAACGATATAGAGGGCAACACTAACGCGCACATGGTTTTTCAAAATGTAGTAGTTAGTGATGATGAAATGGCAAAAGCACGTAAGAGCGGGGCTTTTAGATTTAACAGCATGGGACAGGATAGCAAGGTATATTACCTTACTAAAGATGTAAACGACGGCTTTAACGAGCACCACTTAGACCGCTTAGAAGATAACATTTACCGCTTTAGCCAGACACCAAACCTACATAGCGAGAAGTTTGGAAACCCTAGCGGCATTAGCCTTAAATTTAAAATTACAGGCTTAGAGAGCAAATGTGGCATGTACGAGGCTAAGTGTATTAGCGCAGATACTTACATGTTTAAATTACTTGCTAGCAGCTTTACAAAACAGCGTATTCCTTTTGATCCATTACAGGCTTACACAGTTTATAAGCGTAATTTCCCTATGGACTTACAGAATGAGGCACAGACAGTACAGAGCCTTACAAATGCTGGCGTACCTAAGCAGATAGCCTTTGAGCAGCTTAGTTTTGTAGATGATGTAGACTACTTAATGCAGCTTATTGAACAGGAAAAAGAGGCAATACCAAGCCTTATGGATATGCTGCCAGAGGACGACGATACGGACGATAACAACCCAGACAACAAGGGTAAAGAGGACGACAAAGCCAATAAACCACAAAATGTAGAGTAATAATTACAATTTATTGACTTTTACCACAAAAAGGGGTTATAATATGCATGTGTATTATGGATTGAAGATTTTCCATGTATACCCTTTCTTAAGACGCGCTTACTTAACTGTAGGCGCGTTTTTGTGTTGAGGTGCAGATATGACGTTATTAGAGAAATATTTATACCAGCTGCGCCGTATAGAACAGCACAGAGCGGCAGCAGCCGAGAAAGAAATAAGAAAGATATATAAGCAGATATTAAAAGAGCTTAACAGCTACTTGGCGAACATTTACCTCCAATATAGCGAAAACGACATGCTAACTTATGGCGACTTAGCTAGGGTTAGCATGGACGCACGCTTTTTAGAAGAGGTAGAGCAGCGCATTAGTGGTATATCGCCACAGGTAGCGAAACAGATAGAGGAAACCGTACAACAGACCTACGAGGCATGTTATGACGGCATGGTACACGCTGTAAACAAGGCAGCGGGTAACAGAGAGCTACTTAAAAAGGCTTTTGAAACAGTAGGCACAGTTAGCCCAGATGTAATAAGGGCAGCGGTAAATAACCCTATAAGCGGCTTAACCCTAAAGGACACTTTAGAAAAACACCGCAGAGAGATTATATACGATATTAAAAAGAATATCGGTATAGGGCTTACTAATGGCGACAGATATACTAGCATGGCTAAGCGTATTGCAGAGAGCCTAGACGGGGACTATAACAAGGCTATTAGAATTGTACGCACAGAAACGCATAGAGTGCGAGAAAGCGGCTTTAATGATGCAGCAGCAGACGTAAACGCAGCTTTAAAGAATGGCAAGAGCGGCTATGTAATGGCTAAGACATGGCACACTATGCAAGACGAGCGCGTAAGACCTAAAAAGCAGAAACGTAAAACTTATAACCATGTAAAAATGGACGGCGTGACAATACCGCAAGACGAGCTATTTAAGCTGCCTAGCGGTGCTACTTGCATGTGCCCTAGTCAAACGGGCGTAGCTGGCGAGGATATAAATTGTAGATGCTATCTTAGCTATGATCTAGTGTTAGCTAGTGAGCTTACAAAGGTACAGGACGGCACAAAAACCATAGAAGAGGCTGCACAGGTAGAAAAGCCAGAGCCTACAAAAGACTACAAGAACGTAAAAGAGGCATACGACAAGGTAAACCTTAACGGCATAGAAAGCGAATTTAAGGCAGAGATAGAGGAAGAGCTGCTTATGCTGGCTAATACATACCCTATCAATACAAAAGACATAACCATTAAGGCTAATACCTCACGTAGCGAGTTTGGGCACTCTACATGCGGCGTAAGAGGTAGCAAGCGACAAGGCGGCTATTACGGTGTAGCAGACATACATATAGCCTATAACAAGACTTACCACAAAACGGGCGAAATTTCCCAGAAATACCATGAGAAAGACTACGCTATAAGAGGCTCTAAGCTGGCAAAGAGTGCAGCAGCTAAAAAAGCTACTATTTCCCATGAATACGCCCACGCTATAGACAATTACTATTTGTTTGTGAAAAAGCCAGAGCTGCTAGAGGGCATTAAGCTATTTTTACAGCCACAAGAAATAGGCTTTGCAGATGTAGCGGTAATTAACAAGCTCAATAGAGAAATACACAGCAGCAGCGAAAAGTTGTCTAGCGTTATATTTAAACGCATGGCAAAAGAGCTTAATTTAGATAGCGTGAAGATGTACAAGGAAATACGAGCTAACTATGGCACGTATGCGGGCACAAATGCGGGCGAGTTTTTAGCAGAGGGCTTTGCTAACATGCTTAATATAGACGATAAAGACAAAACAGACTTTATGCGCCTATTTGAAAAGATATTTAACGAGGAATTTGACAAGGTTATAAGGGGGTAGCCTATGGAAGATGTAAACGGCAATTTAACCAATGACGACCTAGAGCAGATTAGGGACGAAATAACAGCCTTAGAAATGGATATGCATTTTAACGGCACAGATCATAGGCTAGAAATTAAAAAGCTCAAAGAGAAATTACAAGGGCACGAATAATAGTTATAAACAGGGCAAGCAAAAACTACCGCAAGTATAGAGCGAGTAGCAACGCTGCCCTTTTTATATAAAAATGTGTATCTAACCACCGAGGGTACATTATCTTTATCATCTTTTTTCATTTTGTTTTTACCCAGCTATTGCCGTAGCTGGGTTTTTGGTAGCTTACTCAAGAGGTTAAGAGGGCTGCTTGCTAAGCAGTTAGGGCAGAAATGCTGCGTAGGTTCGACCCCTACAGCTACCGCTACGTGGGCTTATATATGGCAACTCTATTAAGTGGGGTTATATGTGAGCACTCAAAGTAACAACGTGGGGCATTTATCATAAGTGCAACTCAAAGAAAGGTAGGAAAACCATGACATTAGAAGAATTAAAGGCACTATTAGAAAGTGGTGCAATTACACAGGCACAGTTTGAGGCTATGTGTAAGCAGTTTGGCTATGAAGTAGAGCCAGAAAGCAACCCAGAGGACAACAACGACGGCAAAGGCGGCGCAGAGCCACCAGCATTAGACCAAAAGCTGCTAGAAAAGCAGATACAGGCAGCTGTAGACCGAGCTACTAATAAGCTGGGAAACGATAACAAGGCTTTACGTGAAGAGCTGGAAAAGCTACGCAAGGAAAAGCTAACCGCAGCAGAATTAAAAGAGCTTGAAGATGCAGAGAAAGAAAAAGAGCTTGCAGAACGTGAGGCAGCTATTAAAGCAGCAGAAAATAAGCTGTATGCTATTGGAGCTATTAAAAAGGCTGGACTTGACGACGGCAGCGACACAGCTTTAGAAATTTTAAGCCTAGTAAATGCTAGCGATACCGCAGATATTGACAAGAATATCACAGCATTAAAAGCCTTAGTAGATAAGCTGGTAAAAGCCGAAGTAGATAAGACCTTTAAGGGAGCTGGACGCAGCCCAGAAAAGGGCGCAGCTGGCGGTACAGGCGATAACCCATATATGGATAGTACCTATAATTTGACTAAGCAAATGGAATTAGAGGCAACCAACCCAGAGCTAGCAAAAAAATTAAAGGCAGCAGCTGGGAAATAATAAAAGAAAAGGAGTAACAAACTATGGCATTTACAACTATTGCAAATATGCAGGTAGTACCAGAGAAATTTACAGAGTATGTTCTTCATAGAACTACTGAAAAGTCTACATTAGTTAGAAGTGGTGTAACAACAGGCGACGAAAGACTAGCTAGACTTATTAACGGCACGCCAAAAGGCGGTAACATGATCCAGATGCCACATTACAACGCTTTAACAGGCGAAGATGAAGTATTCGGCGAGGACACAATGACACCAGACGGCATTACAACAGGTAGCGAATGGGCTACATTACTTATTCGCCAGAAAGCATGGGGAGACACAGACTTATCTCATGTTATGGGCGGCAGCGATCCTATGGCAGCTATCGGTAACTTAGTAGCTGATTGGTGGGTAATGCGTGAACAGGCTATCATGATGTCTATTTTAAAGGGTATCTTAACACCAGAAACAGGTGCTTTAAAAGACCATATCTTAGATATTTCTGGTGCTGGTAGCGACAATGTAATTAGCGTAGACGCTACATTAGACGCTAAGCAGCTTATGGGCGACGCAGCAGATAAGTTAGGTATGGTATTTATGCACTCTGCTACATATACCAGATTGCAGAAAAACAACCAGATTACTACAGAATACGACAGCGACTTAAAAGTAAAAATTAATTACTACTTAGGTTATGAAGTTGTAGTAGACGACGGCATGCCAGCAAATGGCGGTGTATATGATACATTCTTTATCGGTAAAGGTGCTTTTGCTAGAGAGGACGGTATGCCAGAGGGCTTAAAGGGTACAGAAACAGACCGCGATAGCTTAGGTTCTAAGGATATTCTTATTAACCGCCGCGCGCTTGTTATCCACCCTAAGGGCGTATCATTTAGCAACACAGCTAAATTTGAGAAACCATATGCTAGCAACGCAGAGCTTGCAACAGCTGCAAATTGGAGCTTAGCAGCGGATCATAAGAATGTACCTATCGTATGCTTACGCCATAAAATCTAAGGGGGTGTAGACCATGAGTGCTACATTTTTTATTAGACGTAGAGAACAGGCAGCCAAAGCCAAAGCAGAGGCGGCAAAGGAAAAGGCTAAGGACAAAAAACCAGCCAAGAAATAGTAAGGGGGTGCTTATATGACCGTAGAGGAATTACAAGCACTTGAATTGCCTATAAAAGCTACCAAAACAACAGCCCTTTACGTGGGAGCTGCTATTGATTGGCTTATAGAAAATACAACCTTAGAAATCAATAAGGACAATTTACCTATAAGCATAGCAGCCCTACCAGACGGGGCTAGGCTGTTTATATGCCGTTACTATGATGTAATGAGCACAGACGGCAACGTAACGAGCGAAAGCATAGGCGGCATGTCGCAAACTTTCGGCACAGCCAGCAAAAACGCACAGCTTTACATGCTGGCAAGCGAATTGCTAGGCACAGCCTTAAAAGGACAGGTGCGCAGCGTGCCTAATGTTTCTAAGTGGGTGTAATTTATGGGCGTAAAGTGGAAAACTACAAAAAACGACTTTCCTAAGATGCAAGCTAGGTTAGAGCGGTTAGACGGCAAAAAGGTAAGCGTAGGAGTGTTAGGAGAGCAAGCATGGCTAGCCTCTATACACGAATACGGCTGTAGAATTGAGGTTACAGACAAGATGCGTGCATACTTGCACAAAACAGGGCTACACCTAAAAGCCACTACAACGCATATAACCATACCAGAGCGTGCATTTTTACGTAATGGCTATGATGAAAACAAAGACGATATTATAGCCAAAGCAGAGGCAGTTATAGGCGACGTTATAGACGGCACAATGACAGAAAACCAATTTTTCGACATGATTGGCTTACTGATGAAAAGCCGTATACAAGACTACGCCAGAGACTTAGACAGCCCCGCTCTACACCCATACACCATAGAGCGAAAAGGCAGCAGCAACCCGCTTTTAGATAGTGGCGACATGATAGGAGCTATAGATTATAAGGTGGAGTAAATGAGCTTATATAACTTTAAGAGACTAATAGAAAAGTATTCTGTAGATTGCAAGCTAATAACTTTTGATAATGGTAGCTGGAAAGCTGGCACATGGCAAGAGGGAGCGAAAAGCGAAACAGACATAAGCGGCGCAGTAGTGCCAATAACTGAAAATCGCATACAGAGCAGCGGCGGCTCATATAAGCAAGGCGATTGTGAATTTATCACAACGCAGCCTATAGAGATTACTAGCGACACTTTTTTAGAGGTACACGATAAGAAATACAAGCTAGAAAGCAGCACCGATTATAGCGATTATGCAGATTTTTATATTTATGTAGCAAGGAGAGTGAGCAGCTTTGATAGAACAGGCGAAAGTACAGGAAACAACACTAACTAAGTTAGAAGAGTATACAGGCTGTACATGCGTGCCTAGCAACACTACAAAGGACTTGCCCGCTTATGATTACATAAGTTTTTCAGTTATCCGCACAGATACAAGAAAAGGCACTTATGCACAAGCTACAGTAAACAAAGACGGCGTAGAAATGCCCGTATTATATATGCCAGCGTCGCAAACATGGAGCTTTACAGTACATAGTGACGACGACGCAAGGGCATTAGAAAAAGCTATGCTAGTAAAAGACTTTTTCGAGGAAGTAGGAAGAGTAGTGCTAGCAGATCACGACATTATAGTAGCAGATGTAGGGGGCATTACCCCTAGAGACACCTTTTTAACGATAGAGTATGAATATCGTAAGGGGTTAGACGTTACGCTACGCTTAAATAATGTTATTGAAACACCAGACAATGGAGTTATTGAAAATATCACGCTTACTAACGATAAGGTAGGCGAAATAGAATTAGTAAAGGAGTAAAACAATGGCAGATACTTACACACAGGTAAAAGACATTAC
>JAZQWM010000077.1:0-1510 GCA_045632345.1 Eubacteriales bacterium
CAATTGACTTTATCTTGAAACTATAAACGACTTCAATAAATGTCTTTTCCCAAAGCATTAATATCATCGGTTGACCGTAATACGGTGCTTTTGTAAGCTTAATACAGTTTTCAATGAAGCTAATACGGATTTCTGCGTCGCGTGTGTCATACTTGTATTGTGGGTCTGATAAATCAGCTATCAGGTTGTCAAGCTCTTGTATCATATCCAGACCCGCGATTATTTCACCGCTGCGGATAGCTTCACGATATTGTAAAAGGTAATTACTCATTTTACTTTCATTCTTGCGCCCTGTCCTTTATTTTTTTGAGATATTCACGTAATGGGCTACTTTCGCCGCTGCCTGTTTCAGCAATTAAAAGCTTTACAATTTCTTTGTAAGCTGATAAACATTTATGATATGCATAAAATGCGGGGCTAATTTTAATCTGTGTTTTATCGTTCGGGTTAACTCGGTAAAATTCAAGCTGTTTAAATTCGTCCAACTTTTCTTCTAACAATATCATTTCTTCAATCAGCTGCGTTGTTTTAACGTCTGTTGCAAGCTCTCTTAGTCTTGCAATTCGTTCTTCATTCTTCATATTTTGCCCCTTTTACATTGTTACAATGGTGACATAGTAATTGTACATTGTTCCATTCATGCGCCCCACCTTTTGAAATGGGTTTTATATGATCTATGGTCGGATAATTTTGATCTAAAGGATTTTCACTAAAATATAATGCCTTATTGCAGAAACAACATTTACCGTTGAATTTTTCATAAACTTTATCAAGCGTCACGGAAATATCAAATTTTCCTAATTTCTTTAAATTTTGGTATCGTTTACGCCTTTCAAGTCTTGCCGCTGCTTTTCTGCATTTATCACAACAAAATCTTGCGTTTGGGTGATAACTTTGAAACTCTCCACCGCAAATTTCACATTTAAAATCCTTTAATTCTTTATAATCTTGCCTCGCTGGACCTTTTCCAGCACTTTTTCGTCTTTGACAAGTTTTACAACAATACAAAGCGTATTGTTGTTTACTTTCAAATTCTTTGCCACATAAAACACAAATATGATTGAATGTTGTTTTTAAAGCGTCATCAATACACATTCCACGTTTTAAACGGTTATTAATAGTATAAGTTGAAATGCCGCTAATTTTTTCAAGTTCAAATAATCGGTATTCTTTCCCATGATACAAGTATTTATGTATTGGATTTGGTTTCCGTTTAACCATGCATTTGCATTTCACATTATTTATATCAACCGCTGCCGCTTTCTCAAATTCAGCTCCACAACGTTGACATTGCAATTTGACTTTCCATGTTTTTAAACCGTTTTTACTTATTGAACTATAACTATCTATAATCAAAAAATTATTTAGTATTTTTCCTTTAAATTGTTTCCATTTCAAGCTTTTAACCTCTTTCCCCGTTTTTTGAAAAAATTTCAAATTTTTTGAAGTTTTAAAATTTTGGAATTTAAAATAGCTTTCGCTAAAAATTGAGAAGTCGGAGGCCAAGCGG
>JAZQWM010000078.1:0-8485 GCA_045632345.1 Eubacteriales bacterium
CGATGCTAGTGACAATGACGGGTTCTATGAACTGTTGGACTCCAGAGATACTGCTCATATATACATGCTTCAATCAAGGAACACTCTTGAAATCTATTGCAATGAATCCGTCTATGTCATAGCAACATCAGGCTTCATTAGTCCAGTAAATGTCAAGGTTATAAGAGCTTCTTCTGTTGGTATTTCCGAGAGAGCAGAAGCTCCGTTGATCAGCGATGGTGGTTCGGTATACATCAACAATGATGAGAATGGTATATACTATTTGTCATATCTCTTTGATGTAGAATCTTATCAGAGCCAAATCATTAGCCAGATGTCATCTGAGTTGGTTTCAAACTCAAGCTCCACATTTAATACGGTTGTATGGAAAGGCAATGGTGAGTTTAAAAACAACTTCTTTGCATACATCGATGGTGATGACAATGTGGTATTCATCACAATACTTTTAAGCCAGGAGGTCATTGGGTTTACAAAACTGATCTTCAAACACAACGGAAACAACTCTAAGATATACGCCATATATGCCACCAAAGATAAGTTCTATTTGATTAAGGACTCAGGTTTGGCTGGCGGTTATGATTTTGTATGTTTAGATCCTGAATGCTACTTGGATAGCTCTGTTAGTGCTACGGTAGCTGCGGGTGCAGTTACTGGTTTAGCACGGCATGTAAGCACTACGGTGGATGTTATTTTGAAGACAGATGGTAGTTATCTTGGTCAGTTCGCTGTAGATGCTGGAGGCAATCTGAATCTTGGAACAAATGATTATAATGGTCAAGACGTTGAGATTGGATACGGCTATCTTGCAGAGATTGAAACTCTTCCTATAGAAGATGTTCAACGTATTGGCTCAAGTATCGGTAAGGAAAAAATCATCAGCGAGGTGTTTGTAAATCCGGAAAGAGTTGCAAATATGTCCATCAACGGTTACACTATAATTGATAAAAGCAATACAAACGCTGTGACGAACTCTTTTGTAAATAGGACACAATATGGTTGGAGCAGGGAGCAGACCATTAGAATATCTCAAACCAAACCTTTGGCTTTGAGTATTAGAAACATTCAAGTAAAAGCGGAGGTTAACGAATAATGTTATTCTCTTTATTGGGTAGTAGCTTATTGAATGCAGGACTTGGAGGAGGAAGCTTTAAGGACGCATTTAAAAATATTGGTTTAGGATTTGCTGGCAATTTAGGTACTGCAATACCTGCGTTGTTTGGTTCAATAGGACAATCCGGAAAGCGTATGCCAAGCTATGGCGATACGGGGCTTGGAAGGAGTCTGTTGGATACCAATAAGCGTGTTGCTCAGATCGGTCTTGCTAAAAAGCAGAGGGATGTTATTAAACAAGCTAGGACAGCTCAAGGCACGATTAGTGCATACTTGGCCGGTCGTGGGTTTGCTAAAGGTGGTTCTACTGAAATGATACTTGCGAATCAGAATCTCAATAACGCAATGGAAGATGTTGAGATGGCTGGACTGGAAACACATCAGAGAATACTTGAAGCAAACATTAGGCAACTTCAAGGAGATTATTCTATGATGAATAATTTGGAGGCTATGAATTTATCATACGAAAATCCAATGGTTAAATTCATGAAGGAAAGCTTTATACAACCAATGATTAGCCAAAACTTAAGCAATATTGGAAAACAAGTAACAGCATCAATCAATAGGAAATTAGATGAGGAAGCTAAATAACTTTGTTAGTAAAGAAAATTTAATCTATACACCACAGGTTGGTGTCGGTGATGGTTTTGCTGGTGGTTTGTCTGCTGTAGAAGGCGATAGAAGATTGGTTGGGCAAATGTTTGAAGCTGCAAAAGCTATTCAACAAAGCGAAGACAATCTACGTCAATCAATTACCGAACAACAAAACAAAGTTCTTTTATTAGACGCGGTCAACAAAATAAGCTCTATCAATCAAAGTTTGTATGAGGAGCTAAAGTATGATCCTGATAGGTTTAAAGTAGCATCTAATGAGCAATCTGCAAAAGTAATAAACGAACTTCCTTTGTTGTTGAGAGATGCGGCCAAGAACTCTTTTTTACAACAACAGAACGGTTATTATTACAAAGCACTAAACAACAAGCGAGAATACATCGACAAACAATCGTTTGAGCAAACACAATTAAGTATTAAGAATTTGGCCAAAGACGCATCCTCGTCGATCGTAGGACTGTTTAACGCAAATCCATCATTAAATATACAATCTCAAATTAGTTTAGGTTCTTCCATTGCACAAGCGATGCAGTTTTTGGGAGCAAAAGATTCTTATGGTATGGATCTGTTTTCTCCTCTTCAAAAAGAAAAAATCTCACAAGGTTTTTACGGTACGTTATTTGAAGGCTTTTCAGAGCTAAAGTTTGGTTCTTTAAGTTCTGTAGATGAAAAAGAAAGATTTATAAAAGACGTTCTTTTGGGTTCAGCAAAAATCACCTACAAAGAACCAACAACAAACGCAGATGTTGAAATTCCGTCTTCTATGTTGGATCAAGAGGGTAGAAACTCTATAGCGAGATCTCTTTCTTCCAGGCTAAAAAACGAAATAAAAGCACAAAAAGAAATTGATCAGGAAATGCAGGTAAAACAGGTTATTGCAGGCGGAGCGTTCCCTGATCCTAAAGACAAAGATTATAGGGATTCTGTTGATACATATTATGCAAAATATGTAAAACCCAATATTGCTTTTGATCAACCTTTGGAGTCTTTAAATTTGATTGGTGAATTCGTTAACAAAACTAAAACAATCCCCAAAGGACTCGAAAGCGATTTGAGGGCCTGTTTGTCTTCCGACAACTTCATGATTTTTTCTTTTGCTAGCGATGTTGTAAAAAACATAACCGTAAACAATCCAAATTTAATTGATTATTTGCCAGAAAAAGACATCGCAAAAGCTTTAACAATGAATAGAATGACAAGTGCCGGTGTTCCGCCAGAAGAAGCTTTTAATTCTATTACAAAAAGCTTTGCCTCTATTTCAAACGAAGTTCGAGAGCAAAGGATACGTACATTTAATAAAAACTTAAACGACGAAAAGACCAGAGCTAGTTTTGAGGCAGAAATAATGGAGTCTGGTTGGTTTTGGTGGAAAGAAAACCAAAAGCCTGTAGATATTGTTGCCGACGAGTTTTATTATCAGTTTACAGATTTGGCTCGTGACTTTTATGTAATGGGCGCAGATTTCGATACGGCGCGCAAATCTGCTTTAGCATGTATGAAAAAACGTTGGGGAAACAGTGTTGTGAATGGAGACGATATATTAACAGCATTACCGCCCGAAAAATACTATGCAGACTATTCTTTAACTGGCAAAATGATGCGGTCTGTTTTGTTGGATGTTATAGAAAATAATCCAAAAGAGATTGGTTTGCCTGAAGAAACAAAAGAAAAATATCCCAACTCAAACAACTTTATTGTTCTTGCCGATAGGGCAACCTATGCAACAGCAGGAAATCCAACATCGAAACCGTCTTATGTTTTGTGCTACCAAAACGATATGGGGGTACCTGAGCCGGTTCTTGGTGACGATCTGTCCCCAGTAAGGGTTGGTGAGAACGTATGGAACAAAGAGGCTCGTTTTAAGTACGAACAAAAGAAGTTTAAGGGCAAAAACAAAAGACCTGAAATTGATTTGATTGAACTTTTTGAAGGGGAAGAGTTTTAAATGGCTATTGTTTTAAAAAAGGATTCAGAGGCTAGCGAAAGAAACACTTCAAATGAAGAGTTTTTTGCAAAACGTTTAAAAACTAAAGACGGTTTTATTCCTACAGAATCCTCTTTTTTAAATGAAAAAATTCAAAAGGGTTATGAAAAAGCAATAGAGGAAGCAAGCTCTATTCCTGCAGAGGAACACTCGTGGTTGAGCTTTGCAAAAGCAAAACTTATGGGCGGAAGCGTTGGTTCAAACATTCGTCTTTGGTGGATGGACGAAAGCGTAAGAGAATCGATAGAGGAAGATCCTGATTTTAAAATAACGCCTGAAGATCTTGCAGGGTATGAAGATTATGCTCAAAGCATTTTTAATGCCAATAATAGAACTCAGCTTGATGAATATAAAAAACTTATAGACGACATAAGACTCAATCAACAAATCGAGGCTGAACATGGTGTTTTGACAAATATCGCTGGAGAAATACTTAATCCAACATCTTGGTTTTCTCTTGGGATGGCAGGCGGTATCTACAATACCACAATGACAGGAATTAAGTATTTTAATTATGGCAAGCGATTTGCGAGTGCTTTAAATACTTTAGCAGAATACAAGTTGGGCAGTGGTTTTATTAAAAACTATGGTAAAAGTCTTTTAAAGACAGTTCCTGGAAACCTTGGATTTGGTGCAGCGTTGGGCGCATCTCAACTGATAACGGAAGAAACGGCTGGTCGTCTTGTTGGCGACGGATTAAGCGGAGAAGAGATGTTGCGAACGCTAACAACACCTATGATTTTGGGTACTGCTTTTGGAGCAACAATAGGTGCTACTGGCGAATTGCTTCTTGCGAGAAAAACAAAGATTGCCGGAGAAAGATTTAAACAATTACTTCAAGATCCAAAAAACAGATCTGTAGAAAACATAACAATCGCAATAGATCCAAACAAGCTTTCTGAATCAGGCTATCTTTATGGCAAGGTAAAAAACTCTTTTGGTCAGGCTTTGCCAATGACTCCAGGAATTAGGACTGCAACAAGCCCGTCTGTTGTTACGAGAGAGATTAGCAGAAGGATGGTTGATAATTTTGTCACATTTGTTGATGAAGAAGGAAACGTTCTTACAAACAATGCTGCTACAGTAGAGTCCATTGCAAACAAAAATATGGCGGTTTATGGAACGCGAATCACAGACGAAATCAACAAAGGTTTTAAGAAGTGGCTCGAACAAAATTACAGCGGAATAAAAACAACATCGGAGCGTTTTAAAAAATCGCTTTGGGGCAATTCTGAAAAATGGGATGAGTTTAACGCTTTGTTAGCTGACGCAGCAAGGAATGGAGACAAGCATGCAAATCCTATTGTTGAAGAATGCGCAAAAGCTTTACGTCCCATTACAAATGAAATTGCCCAAGAGGGTATAGACTCAGGTTTATATAATTTAAAAGGTGCCGACTTGGAAAAAATAGACAATTCCATTAAGCGCATTGACTCAAAAATCAAAAAGGCAACCAAAGAAAACAACAAGACAGAAGTTGAAAAACTAACACAACAAAAAGAAGGGCTGTTAAAAAACCGTAAAGAAATTGAGAACAAAAAGTATACCGTAGAAGATTTTAAGCGTGTTGGTGATGAGTCATATTTAATGCGTGCTTTCGACAAAAATAAGATAGTTGCAAACATACAAGGCTTTAAAGATGCTGTAAAAGCTGGTATGATTAGTAAGCTTCGGCAAAAGGGGTTGTTTGAAAAAGAAAACTTAACCGCTTCAGAGAAAGCTATTCTAAAAAAACTCAACAAGCAATTAGATGAGGCTGTTCAGGCTGTTGTTGACGACATTCAAAGAAACTTTCAAGGCAGACTAACATCAAGAAATTATGGTATTAGAGGTGCTGAAAACGAACGTGTTCTTGATTTTGACACAAAATACGTAAAAGACTTTGTTGTAAACCATTATGCAGATGCTACCTATCGGTTTATACAAACGATAGTTCCTGACTCTGCAATGATGCGTGCTTTTGGAACAATAAATGTTGATGATTTGTTTGCCGCTTCAGCAAAGGATTATGAAGCCTTAATCAAGGCAGCCGGCAACAACAATAAAGAAATTTCAAGATTAAAAGCAAACCAAGCTACGGACCGAGATGACATTGAAGCTATGTTTAATCGTGTTCGCGGAACAAATGTTTTAGATGCTGAAAATTTTACTTACGCTGGTCGTGTTATTAACAATGGTGTTGCGACCGTAAAAAACCTAAACGTTGCACGCTTGTTGGGTGGTACAACAATGGCTGGAGCAAACGACTTGGGACAGGTTGCGATGGTTTTAGGATTTAAACGGTTTTATGGAAAGCAAACCTTAAAAGCTATAATTGATTTTGTAAAAGGCAAAACAACTGGAGAATCTGTTTTGAGCGACGAAGCTCT
Organism: Eubacteriales bacterium; assembly: GCA_045632345.1. Lineage (GTDB taxonomy): Bacteria > Bacillota > Clostridia > Oscillospirales > CAG-272 > RGIG2000. The sequence continues at coordinate 6,076 of JAZQWM010000078.1, forward strand.
TTTTAATGCAACAACATTGTGGAGACAAACGAGACAAGCAAATTTTGGAGAAATTGTTGGCGGTCAAGGTTTTTTGGCTTATACGGCACGGTGGACAAGAGGTCTTGCAAACTCAACAACGTTTTTAAGTGGTATTCATGCTTGGGATGAAACAATGAAGTTTTTGTCTGGTTATGTAACTGCCGAAACCATTTTAAAGGCTGGTGAGAAACTTGTTTCTGGGAAAAAACTCCCAGAAAAAGATGCTTTATTTTTAAAAACAACCGGAATAACTGAGTTACAAACCAGAAAGATTTATGAACAGTTTCAAAAACATGGTGAAGTTCGCAATGGTTTGTATGCACCCGGTACGGCAAGCTGGACAGATAGAAAAATAAAAGAATTGTTTGGCGCTGCTATAATGAAAATACAAAACCAAGCAATATTAACGCCTGGTGCCGGTACGGTTCCGTTGTTTTTGGATATGAAAGTTTTTAGGTTGTTTAATCAGTTTAAGCGTTTTACATGGAGTGCTTTTGAGAAATGCATGATTCCAGGACTTCAAAAAAGAGATTTTTCTGTGTTTGCTGGTGCAGTTTTAATGATGAACATAGGTCTCTTGCGGTCTCTAATTCGCATGAAAAACGGAGGTTATGAATTAACCGAAAACCAACTTTTGGAACAAGCTCTTAAAGAATGTGATTTCATGTCATACTATGGAGATGTTTATGGGCTTGGTGCTTCTCTAGTTGGTTTTGCAAGCGAAGAAGAAAAGGCATCTAAAATGGATTTCATGAGAGCTGTACAAGGAACGGTTGTTGGGTTTGGACAAGACACAACGCGTGCCGCAGGAGGTATTTATGAAGCTTTGTTTGGAAGAGGTGCTTCTGATGGACAAATTCACGCATTAAGGAAGCTTCTACCAAGCCAAAACAATCCTGCTTTTGCATACTTTTTTAACAAAGCAGAGGAAACTTTGAAAGCTAAATACGGTAAAAGAAAAACAAGATAACAATTTAACTGAGGACACTGATGAGCGTACTACCAAATGATCGTTATGAAAAGACAATAGCAGCGGCTGGACAGACTGTGTTTAATTATGACTGGGATGTTCCCAGTGCTTATCCTGGACAAGTAAAAGTAATACAGTATGTCTTAGCAACGCAGACAAAAACAACACTAAATTATGGTGTAGATTATACTGTAGATGTATCAAACAAGCGTGTTACATTGACAAACGCTGCGGCTGCAGGTGATACCATTGTTTTGTATTCTGGTACTCCTGAAGCCCGTGAAACAGATTTCACTGGTTCTACGGTTAATGTTGCGGCTGCCAATGAAGCGATTGATAATTTAACATGGCAGACACAGCAGTTAGCCCGTGACGTAAAACGTTGCGTACGAGTTGATATGATTGAAGGTATATTACCGGGTGAGCTTCCTTCTGTTGCAGACCGTCGCAATAAATATGCTTCATGGGATAACGATGGTAATCTAACATATGATGACCCAGTCACTGGTATTCTTAATGACTATATGCGCAAAGACCAGAATCTATCTGATGTCGCAAATGTTGCTACATCAAGAACAAATCTTGGTTTGGGTGATTCTGCTACAAGAAATGTAGGTACAACAGCTGGTACTGTAGCTGCGGGAAATGACGCGCGTTTTCTTTCTCAAGCTCAGAAGAATGCATTAACTAATGGTGGAAATGCAGATGCAATGCATATTCACAGCGGTTATGTTGCTACTGCCGAGAAAGGTGCTCCCAATGGAGTAGCTACATTGGATGCCAATAGCAAGCTTCCAAATGCTCAGTTGCCAAACAATGCTGTTATTTCTACAACGACAAGTGCTGATAGCGAGATTGCTTTGTACAATGGTGGCAGTGGAACACAGATTAAACGCTCAAATAAACTACTTCCAAACGGTGATGTTGTAGGTACTACGGACGCTCAGACACTCACCAACAAGACGATTAACGCCGATAACAATACGGTAACAGAGCTTGAAGTAGACAACTTAAAGGCTGGTGTTCTCAATACAGACTTAACGGGTGCTGTATCTAACACGCAAGTCCCATCTTCTCAGGCCACAAAGACTTATGCTGACACCAAGATGGGTGCTTTAAACAATTTAGGTGCAGGTGCTCAGGTTGGAAATCGGTTAAACAATGGTACATTAGAGCTCAGAACTTTGGTCGCAAAAGACGGTGTTCAGTTGGTGCAAAACGAGAATGACATTTACATCTACGCAACTAACGAACAGTTGTTTCCAAACTTCCAAAAAAAGGGAGCTGGTGCTGATTGGTTGGTAGATGTACAAGGTCAGGACGTCAACTATCGCTCATTTACCGGAAGCAATGGCATTACCATCACTCAAAACGCTGATGAAATAGATACCTCTTTGACGAACATTACTGCTCAAGGTG
>JAZQWM010000079.1:0-4294 GCA_045632345.1 Eubacteriales bacterium
AAGGAAGTATCTCACCTTTTAAAACCTTATCGACATAATTTATAGCTGAGGCTTCTTTTTGAAGCTTAACATATTCTTTTAAGTTTTTAGTAAGTATTTTTCCTATAGCGTTTCTACCTTTTTGATCTAGTGAGTTAAAAGAAACTTCTATTTCATTTCCAAAAGTATGATCTGTATAAGTAAAACTAGCGTCACCATTAATTACTTTCCTTAAAAAATCGAGCTTCCCTTCAATAGTAGGAATTGCACTCATATTAAGCTCAGCGAACTTTTGCATTACAGGTCCTAAAAACCCTTGATAAAGCTTATATTTTTGCAATGGAGAAAACACATCTCTTCCATAAGAATCTTTCGTTTCTAACAAACTCATTGATTCACCAATGTTAAAACCAAAAGCTAATTGTGCGGTTGTACGTACGGCTGCATTTGGATGAAACATTCCTTCAATGTTTTTTGTAGCCTTATCAGCACTATTTTGAATTGTTAATTGAGCTTGCTCAGAAGTTTGTCTATCAAGATATTCACGTTGATTATTTAAAGCCCTATAATAATAATCGTTTTGTTCCTGAACAAAAGATTCTTTAGCTTTTCCTCTCAGCAACAAAGGAAGTTCATTGATTATTTTTGACGCTTGCTCATTGGTTTCTATTTTAAACTTATCTGCATCAAACTTTAAGTTCTCATAAGAAGCTTTGTTGAGTTGACTAAGTCTATTTTTTGCATCCAACAAAAGAACGCTGTTTTGTTGTTCTGTAATAGATTGACGTAGATTGTCTTCGCTTTTTTGGATGTCAAAAGCAGCCTTCATGAACTGAGTTGCCAAAGCTCTATCTCCAGCCGCTGCCGTTAGACCGCCAGTAAAACTATCACCGATACTAACGTTTGGAGTATATATTAAATCTTCTTTGCGAATAAAATGATTGTTTGGCTTCCTCATAATTAAATCATCCAACTATTGCTGATTAACGATTGAACAGGATTTTTTCTAGAAGGTGTCTCTGGTTTATATTTTTCTACCAGATTGTTTTTGTGAGGCTTAACAGCTTGGACTGTCGATCGGTTTTCATCAAACATTCCGTTTATAGAACTTGAAACTTTTTTACCGATTTCACTATAGTTTTGTTTGATCATTGGCTGCAAAAAACTCTCTTTGACAAATTTGACAGCAGGGCTTTCATATGCCAAATAATCAGCTTCAAAATTGTTCATCATTGAATAGTCGTCTTGCAACTGTTTAACCTGAGCCTCAAGAACTCTTTGATGTGTCTCCAAGCTTGCCATCTCAATATCTTCCATCGCGTTATTGAGATTCTGATTTGAAAGTATCATAGCTGTAGAACCACCAGGAGCAAACCCACGACCCGCTAAATAGGTGTTAATTGTTCCCTGAGCAACCCTGGCTTTCTTGATAATGTCACGCTGCTTCTTAGCTAAACCAATCTTAGCTATTTGCTTATTAGTCGCTAATAGGCTTCTTCCAAAACCTGTATCGCCATAACTTGGCAACCGCTTACCTGATTGTCCTATTGAGCCAAACAACGCAGGAATTGCTGTTCCAAGATTGCCCGCAAATCCTAATCCAATGTTTTTAATTGTATCTTTAAAGTTTCCGCCACCCAATCCAGCGCTTAACAAACTGCTTCCAAGTAATGACATTAACATTATTCGTTCACCTCGGCTTTCACTTGAATGTTTCTAATACTCAACGCTAAAGGTTTTGTCTGAGAAATCCTAATAGTTTGCTCTCTGCTCCAGCCATATTGAGTTCTATTTACAAAAGAATCTTTGACGGCATTTGTATTGCTATTATCGATGATCGTATAGCCGTTGATTGTCATGTTTGCTACCTCTTCAGGGTTTACAAACACCTCACTAATAATCTTTTCCTTGCCAATACTAGAGCCGATTTGCTGAACATTCTCTATTGGCAACGTCTCTATCGAAGCAAGATAGCCATAGCCAACCTCAATATTCTGTCCATCGTAATCATTTGTACCCAGATTTAAATTGCCTCCAGCGTCTACTGCAAACTGTCCAAGATAGCTACCATCTGTCATCAAGACAACATCAACTGTAGTGCTTGCATGACGTGTTAATCCAGCAACTGCGCCAGCTGCTACTGTAGCTGTAATAGAGTTATCCAAATAACATTCAGGATCTAAGCATACAAAATCATAACCACCAGCTAAACCAGAGTCCTTAATTAAATAGAACTTGTCTTTAGCTGCGTAGATTGCATATATTTTTGAGTTATTACCATTGTGCTTGAAAATCAGCTTAGTGAATCCAACCACCTCTTGGCTTAAAAGTATCGTAATGAATATGACATTGTCATCCTTATCAATGTAGGCAAAGAAGTTGTTTTTAAACTCATCATTACCCTTCCAAACAATCGTATTGAAAGTAGAATCTGAATCAGATACCAACTCAGAAGACATCTGACTGATGATCTGGCTAGAATAGGATTCTACATCAAACATGTAAGACAAATAATAAATACCATTCTTATCATTATTGAGGTATACCGAGCCACCATCACTAATTAAAGGAGCTTCAGCGCGTTCTATGATGCCAACAGAAGACGCTCTCGTTACCTTCACATTGACTGGAGAAATAAATCCTGATGTTGCTATGACATAGACGGACTCATTGCAATAGATCTCAAGTGTGTTTCTTGATTGTAACATGTATATATGAGCCGTATCCCTTGAGTCTAATAGTTCATAGAATCCGTCATTGTCACTAGCATCGCCCAAGTCAAAGTCATAATTATCCTCAATGGTTGAAGCCATTAGAAGATTTGGTATGGAAGTTGTACCTCCAAAATACATGCGTCCAGCATAGAAGGCTATCGTTCTTGGATAACCTCTGGTAGCAGATATGATCGGTTCCCATCCAATCTCAACAGTCCAATTCGCAGCAGCTACAGCGTCGGTTGATGATATTCTGCGCTCTACATATCCCAATACCACTGTGTTTGATTTCTTGGATACGATTCTAACAACCCCAACAGGGCTGATCACTACCTTCTTTCCTTCCCAATCGGCGTCTGTAGCTGTAGGCGAAATGTTTGTATTTGCAAAAGGTGTACCTGTACTTGCTGTTAAAGTGATATATCCTTGTACTCCAGATGGTGTTAATGTTCCTCCACCAAGTGTTGTACCAGTTTTGTCGTTTGCTACAAATTCATAGTCTGGAACATTTGCTAAATCTAAATCGGCAACAGAATAATCTGCAGCCTGTGTTCCATAATTTGCCCATGTAACAGCAAATGGCTTAACTGTTTCATGTACGAAAATTATCTTGTTGCGATCGGTTTCGTAATCGCATTGCGTCATCAACGCGGCGGTTTTGCCTGTGTTAAAACTACATAGATAAGTATTATCACTGACATTGTATACATCTGCAGTATTTTCTCCGAAAACGATGAGATGTGAAAAAGTTGTTCCGTCGTTGTTGAAGCCGCTATAATCAATGATCCTAAATTCTTTACTAGCATTTGTTGCGGGTGCTGCTCTTAAAAGTTTTGTACCATATCGGCGTTTGATTCCGCCCGTCAGTTTTACCATTACATTTTCAGCTTTCTTCAGCCCCTTGTAATATTGCTGAAGATCGCCACGCTGGGCTATATTTGAATCCAGCTGACCTGCTGTAAAACTAAACTGTGGACAAAGCGTAACAGCCATTAGTACATCTCCCTAAGTGATTGTAAAAGGTTTGTATCCAAAACATGCGGTGTGTATTGCTGTACATCATCATTGCACGCTACCGTATATACGCTATCTGCTCCTGCACCGTACGTGAAACCTATTAATTGCTTCTGTAGTTCAAACTGACGACCAATCATTGGACAGAGTTGAATAGCAATGTAGTATGCAACATAGTTGATAAATGATGCAGGCCAAGTTGGCTCTGCTACACGTTTACGATATTGCACCCAAATACCATCTTTAACGTTTGTACAAAGCAAACTACCAGAATACAAAGAGTAATCTTTCCAGTTTAAACGATCTCCTGACATTGCATTATCATACCTGATAATTGTAGGAGGATTTGTTGAAGTATCATATACTGGATTTACGCGGTTTAAATATACGCTATCAATAGCAATTAAATCTCCTGGTAGGAGATATGCATACTTCCATTGTGGAATAGGGCATACAGCCTGCTGAGTACATTGTGCGGCAGTAACAGCAAAACGCCACTGAAATTTAGAAAAGCATTGATGAACCCAAAGCTCATAATTAGCATTTAGCAGTCCCGCCTCTCTGCTGTTGTCCGTAAAAGCTTCTAT
>JAZQWM010000080.1:0-17739 GCA_045632345.1 Eubacteriales bacterium
CGTCATTTTCACTACCCGAAAACGCCACCGAGGCAGACTTGAATAAACCCTACCACAAACGCCTTGAAGACTACTTCAAAGCCGTTGAAGAATTTGACGTCCAAGCCTTCTGCTCCCAAGTAGTTGAAGCAGGCGCAAAATTCTTATTTATCACAACCTCCCACGCCGATTTACATCTCCCATTCCCCTTAAAAGAGCTTGACGACATCGTGCCAAACCATACCTCAAAACGAAACCTAATCGCCGAAATCTCCGACGAATTTGCAAAACACGGTATTAAATTGCTTATTTACTTCAACGGTGAAGGCTCAACCGACCCCGACTTCCATAAAGCCGTGAAATTCTATGAAGACCCCAAAGAACACGCCGAACATTGCTATAAGCTAACCGAAGCCATCTCCAAAACCCTTGGCGATAAAATCGCAGGCTGGTGGATTGACTGCTGCTATGAAGCGTGGATATGCGCAGGCAGAGGTCTCCGCTATGACTATAAACGCTACGCCGAAGCATTAAGAGCAGGCAACCCAAATTCAATCGTAGCATTTAATTTTAGAGGCACCGAAGATTGGGGAAGCGAATGGGGCAGAAATATAGCCGACTTCCAAGCAGGCGAAGAAAACGACCTCACATTCTTGCCAACTAGCCGATTCTCAGGCGAAAGCGGACTCCAATGGTTCGGACTCTGCTGGATGGATGATTTCTGGGTGCATGAAAAATTAGGCTCACCAACCCCTGCCCACTCCAATGAAAAAACAGTTGATTATATAAAGAAGGTTCTAGCAAACGAAGGCGTATTCGCCTATAACGTAGCCCCCTACCGTAGCGGCAAATTCTCAGAAGCCACCATGGCTCAGCTAAAATACATAAAAAATGCTCTCAACTTATAAAAAAACGCCGCAAGGCGTTTTTTTAACGGGCACCTTGTGCGCATATCACGGCCGAACATGTTCGGTCATATCACTCTGCGGAGCAGATTCGTCTCTTGTCTCTTGCTAACTGCGGCAGCGCCTTGCTGCCCCCTATCTACTAAAAAAAGTGCCACATTTGGCACTTTTTTGTTGTTCACAAATTGTTTACAATTCATATGTATATACACTTTGCACAAAACAAACGACAAACTGTATATACAATCCCCCATATAATCGGTATTTCCTAAAATTTTCCAACACCCATTTTGTGCAACATCTACAAAAACAAGCCGATTTTAGTATAGTAAAGCACATATTTTCCATAAACCCCACTTGACAAAACCAAATTTCTACATTATAATATAGGAGTAAATATTTACCTGCTCTAAGTCTGCCCAATTTAGAGCAAGTTTGTATATTACGGATAAAAAATTAAAAATTTATAAGGAGAAAAAGAAAATGAAAAAACTATTATGTTTAGTTTTTGTACTTATTGCATTGTTAGGCTTAACATTTGCAGTAAGCGCCACTGATGCTGAAAAACTCACTGGTTTAGCTAATGTTTCAAAACTCTACAAATCAGACAATTCAGAAATTGTTGGCGGCGGTATGAACGGCGGTTCATACATGAGCAATTTATTCGATGGTAGTTATGGCGCAAACTATAACAACAACGTAGGAAGCTACATTGTTACCGACCTTAATGCAAAGCTTCCTGGCGGTTACTATGTAACTGAAATTAAAATTTATCACTCAAACAACTCAAAGTTTTCCTTGTACTACACTACTGACGGTATGACATGGACTCCTATTGTTCAAAATGCTCAAGTTACAGAGGCTACTTATGCCGTAGGCGCTACTGTTACAGAGGTTAAGTTTGTGTTTGAAACTTGTGCTAACTGGGTTGCTTCTGTTAAGGAAATTGAAATTTACGGTATTGACCCTTCAGCGATTTCTTGTGAGCATAAAAATCTAGCTGCAGACGGCTGGACACCAGTTCCTGGATCAGCTACATGTACAGGAGTTGGTAAGGTTGCCCAAAATTGTCCTGATTGCGGAGAAGAGATTCAACAAGTTTCTAACGATGTTTTACCACTCGGTCATGATATCGTAACAACTGTTACAAGACCTGGTACAAGTACATTATACGGTGCAGCTACTCTTAAGTGCTCAAGATGTGAATATTCTATTGATTTCTCTGGTGAAGTTAATTTAACTGATGGTACATACTCATCAATTCGCGAATCAGAACAATTTGTAAATATTCTTGTTTCATCAATTGCTGACCTTTGGGGTGCTTCCAGGATTGAAAACTTATTCACAGGCGACTGGGAAAATATTGGACCATTCCATACTTGGGTTGCAGCAGGTGAAGATGACTCAATAGAGTATGTAATGCTTGATTTTAAGGGCGAAATCGACTTAACAAAGCTTAGCGTTTTGGTTCAAAACGATAGTGGCGGATATTTAGTTCTTTCAGCTCTCAACAGAGAAACAGGCGAATATGAAGAAGTTAGAAGACTTCAAACATATGATGAAGCTCTTGGTGGCGGTGCAGCTTTAAGAATGGATGTTCCATTACTTGGCGTAACAACATCAGCTCTGAAGATTCAAGTATTCAGTAACTGGAGAAATACAAACGGTTACTATTACAACAGAATGGTTATCGGTGAACTGGAAGCATTTGGTATCGCAAAGGGCTGCGGTCTTGAAGCTGATAGCCATGTACATGCATATGATGAATTCGTAGAGTACAAAGTAGCTCCAACTTGCCTAACAGCAGGTAGAGCTGTTTACAAGTGCGCTTGTAACGAAACTAACGAAGTTGATGTTGAAGCTTCCGAAGAATATCATAAATATATTGAAGTTGAGGGTACAAAAGTTAACTCAACATGTACAGTAGCAGGTTCATATACGGGCAAGTGTGAATACTGTGAAACAGTAAAAGAAAACATTACATTAGACTTTGATACAGAAAACGGTCACGATTTCTCAGATGAAGTATCAAAAACAGATGCAGACTGTGAAAACGCAGGTGAAATAGTTTATGGTTGTGCAAACTGTGATGCAACTAAGACAGAAGAAATCCCAGCAAAGGGACACAACTATCAAGAAACTTCAAGAACAGAACCTGACTGTGTAACAGCAGGCGAAAAAGTTTCTACATGCGCTAACTGTGGCGATGAAAAGACAGAAGAAATTCCAGTTAAGGGCCATACTTGGGTACTTAACGAAGATGAAATCGAAACTGAACCAACATGTGGCGATGCGGGCTTCGGCTCATATTACTGTTCAGTATGTTCAGCAACAAAGGAAGATGTAATTTCTGCAACAGGCGAACACACATGGAATGAAGAACCAGACAGTATTACTCTTGCTCCAACATGTACATCTACAGGTGCCGGCGAATATTCATGTGCAATTTGTGGTGCAACTGAAAAACATATTATTCCAGCACTTGGTCACAAAATGGTAGAAGACGAATCAGCAAAGGTTGAACCAACATGTACAGAAAAGGGCTCAAGTGTAAAAATTTGTGCAAACGGTTGCGGATATACTCAAACAGAAGAAATCCCAGCTGAAAACCACAAAATCGTACCTGCAACATGTACAACTTATGCAGCATGCGAAAACTGTGATTACGTAAACACAGAAGCAGGCTATGCAGCTCACACATGGGGCAACGTAGCATGTACAGCAGGCAACTGCGTAGTATGTGGTGCAGAAAACCCAGACGCTGATAAGGTAACTCATACATACGACTGGAAGATCGGCGGATGCCCAACATGTGGCACAGTTGCAGTTCCAGACGTTAAAGACGGCAAAGTTTCAACAAATCTCGGCTTCTCTGTGTTCTTTGCAGCAAGCTGGAGCGAAATTAACGCTAATGTTTCAGCTTCTTCAACTTATAAGGTAATCAAGTTAACAGCTGATACAACTGTTCCTTCTGGTAACAACTATGCTAAGGTACAGAACGCAAATATCTACATCGACTTAGGCGGTCACTCAATCACATCATCTGTTGGCTTAGCACCTCTTTATCTCTATGCAGCAGATGCGCTTGTGAACGGTAAAATTATTCACAATTACAGTCGTCAGGCTCTCTATGTTTGCAACGTAAACTTGATTGAAAACATCGACATTGTTATAGGCGGTACATATGCTAACAATACAACAGGTATTTACCTTGCATACAACGCTTCTTACGCTGCTGGTTTCGAGAAGAGTACTGGTTCTTACATTGGCAGCATGAAGGATGTAACAATCGACAGTAAGAGAGATGCAAACGGTAATTACATTGATAATATCGGCTTATTCAACCACGGTATTGAATTCTCTAATGCTAACAGTGTAATCGGCAACCTTGAAAACGTTAAAGTTTACTCAAGAGGTCAAGCGATCACAATTATGGCAAAAGAAATCGGTACTATGACAAACTGCGTATTTGACGGTACCAATATCGGTTTAAATATCGGTAATCTCCAAAGCAACATCAATCTTGTTAACTGTGTTGTTTCCAGTGAAACACTTGCAGTTCGCATTGGCGGTGCATCATCTGACAAACTCACATTTAACTTTGACGCAAATACAAAAATTTCTTCAGACGGTAGCGTTTACTACATTGCAGATTCTATCAAATCATATGAAGGCTTTGAAACACTTACAACAGCAGCAGGTCTTGTAAACGGTCAGCTCTACAAAACACTTGCTGAAGCTATCGCAGCTCTTGCAGCTTCTGAAGAAGAAGTAACAACTTTCACACTTATTGGCGATCTTACAATAGACGCTCCTATCGAAATTAACAAGACTGTTAAGTTCAGCTATGGTGGCGGTACATTTAAGATTCCAACAACTGGCGATAAGACATTCACAGAAGTAACTGTTGATGGTTATACAGTAACAGCTCCTAAAGGTGCATTCGTTGTTGTAGAAGGCGGCAACCTCACTCTTGAAGGCGACGGTACATTAGTTGGTAACGAAAACGCTGTTGTAGTAAACGGTGGTACAGCTCTTATCAAGGCTGGTACATATGTTGGCTTCAATCCAGCAAACTTCGTAGCAGATGGCACATGTGCAGCTTATGACGAAGATAAAAACTCATACACAATCGCAAAAGAACACGATTACGATGACTATGTATTAGGCGACAAGGTTACTTACAATGTTGACGGCGTATGTAACGGTTGTGGTTTCGTAAGAGGTGTTGCAGCAGTTGACTATGTTTACTTTGCAACACTTGAAGAAGCTATTGCAGAAGCAGTAAGAACAGGAAATGCGGTAGTTCTTGCTGATAACATCGACCTTGCAGAAGCAGTAAAAGTTTCTGTTGCTGTAAAAATCAACCTTAACGGTAAGGAACTCACAGTAAAGAACGATACAGCAGGCGACGGCGTATTCCATGTAATTGCAGGCGGCGTTCTCACAATTGAAGGCGAAGGTATAATTAACGGCGTTGGTAATAACAATTACAACATCGCTATCTGGGCTGACGGCGGTAGGGTAATTATCAAAAGCGGTACATTCACAAACGTAGGCGCTGGCGATGACGATCACTACGACCTCATTTACGCTTCAAATGGTGGTATCGTTGAAATTTATGGCGGTACATTTAAGGCTCAAACACCTAAGTGGACATTAAACCTCAAAGACAATACAGACTCTTCAATCGTAGTTTATGGTGGTACATTCTACAACTATGATCCTTCTGAATCATATTCTGAAAATCCAGTAGCTGACTTCACAAACGGCAAGTGCGTAATTAAGGGTAGCGATGACTACTATTCAATCGTAGGCGATCATAAATACTTCTATAACTGTGACAAGGTTTGTGAAGTTTGCTTCGAAGTTTCAAGACCAGAAGCAGAGCACACAATCGTTCACGTTGATGCAGTACCAGCTACATGTACAACAAACGGTAATGTAGAGTACTGGACTTGCTCAGACTGTGGTTATGCATGGGCTGACGAAGCTCTTACACAACAAACTAACCCTAAGAGAGTTATTATTCCAGCAACAGGCCATAGCTACGCATATGATTGCGATAAGGCTTGCGCAGTTTGCTATGAAATAACAAGACCAGAAGCAGAACACACAATCGATCATGTTGATGCAGTACCAGCTACATGTACAACAAACGGTAATGTGGAGTACTGGACTTGCTCAGACTGTGGTTATGCATGGCTTGATGAAGCACTCACATTAGTAGCTAACCGCTTCAGCATCATTGCTCCAGCAACAGGCCATACAGAAGAATACCCAGCATCATGTACACAACAAGCATTCTGCTCAGTATGTCAAGAATACTACGGCGAATTAGCTCCTCATACATTCTACTTTGGAACAGTTCACTGGTCCTCAACAGTTTCATGTGAAGAAGCAGGTACTCTTGTTTACGAATGTGACAACTGTAACGAAACATCTGAACCTATCGAATCAGAAAAGTTAGGTCACGATTGGTCACTTGATTTATATGCTGAGGGTGCAGTTCTTCCTACATGTCAAGATACAGGTTTAGCATTATATTGCTGCTCAAGATGCTGGATATATGACAATGAAACAGGCTTAGTTGAAGTTCCTGCAGATCCTGAAAACGGACACGTTTGGGATTACGTTAATGTACCAGCTACATGCTTAAACGGTGGTTTATATACAGAAACATGTACTGTATGTGGACTTGAGTATTCATATCCATCAGAACCAAATCCAGAAAACCACACATGGACAACAGCAGGTGCAATCGTTGATGGCAAGCTCCAATTCGTATGCGCATGCGGCGAAACAAAGCTTGAAAACACACTCGTTGAAGGCGACAATGCAATCACATTCACATACACAGAGTGGTACGGATATCTTGAATTTGACGGTTACACAGTATACATCGCAACTCCAGGTAAGTATACTATCACATCATTAGATGCTATTATCGGAGAAATGGTTGTTGAATTCTGGGGAACAACATACTCAGACGTTGAATTACCATACACATTTGAAGTAGCTGAAGGCGAAATTGTTGAACTTACCATTAAGCCACTTGATCAATGGGCTGATGAAAAGCAATACGCTGCAACAGTAACTCTCACAGACGTTTCATGTGCTCACACTAACACAGTAATCATCCCTGCAGTTCCAGGCGAACTTAGAAACCCAGGTATGACATCAGGCGTTAAGTGTGCAGACTGTGATGCAATCATCGTAGCTCCAGTTCAAGCATCAGGCGACTTCAGAATTGGTGCAGTAGCGCTTACACTCGGCGAAAACATCAACATTGTATATAAGGTACAAGTACCTGCAGGCTATACAAATGTTTACATGGTATTCGAAATGGAAGGTCAACCTGCTATCGTTGTTAAAGAATTTGAAAACGGCACAGACGGCAGATTATGGTTCACATTAAAGAATATCAGACTTCAAACAATGGCTGACTTAGTAACTGCAACTGTATACGCTACAAATAACGGTGTTGAATCAGCTAACTCATACTCAAATTACAGCGTAAAGCAATACATTGTAAACCAATTAGGTAAGGCAGCAAATACTGCAGAACTTAAGACAATGCTTTCAGACTTACTCCTTCTTGGTGAAAAGGCTCAAGTTTACATGAACTACAAGGTTAATAAGTTAATGACAGCTGATGTTGATGCATCACTCTTAACACCAAGCACATATAACGGTGTACCACAAAGCGAATATGTTCAAAATATGATTGTTAACGATGAGGCAACACGTTCAATTGCAGACTGGAAAGCAGTATCACTTGTATTCAAGGATGCAATGACACTCCAATTTAAGCTTCTTATCGACCCTGCATATGCTAATGAAAACCTCAAGATTGTAGTAGTAATCCCAGGCGTAAATAGCGCAGACAGAAAAGACACATACACAATTGACGACCTCACATATAGCGCAAGCGAAAATAGATACATCCTTGAAGTTGACAACGTAAAGGCGCTCCAATACGGTTCAAAAGCTTATGGTGATATCTACTATAACAACGTTAAGATCAGTAGAACAGTTGAGTATTCTGTAAACACTTACATTCAAAAAAATCAAGACAGCTCTAACACAGCATTAAGAGACTTCTTAAGAGCAGTTTACCAATACGGTCAGTCTGCATATGCATACGGCGTTAAATAATAGTATTAATTTATGATTAATAAATTAGTAAATTTGGCAAAGGAGGTTAATTAAATGAAATACTTTGCTCCAGAATATGAAGCACTTCTTGTTATGGCACAAGACGTTATCACAGCAAGCGGAACTGGTGATATCATCTTACCAGACGAAGAGCTTTAATTCGAAACTCTAATCCAACCCAAATTTTGGGTTGGGCGTCGATAGACGTTTAAAACAAAAAAGACACCCAAGCATTCGTGCTTGGGTGTTGTTTTTGTTATTAGTGCTTCTGCAGCTGACGACAACAATATAGAAACCGCAATCCCGATTTCCTATAATTTAGTTAATAATTTATAAAAAGTAAGCACATGACTGAACTTATTTCAGTTATGTGCTTACCTTTTATTAGTATCAAATTAAAGAAAAATGCATAGCATTATAAATTTAGTCAAAGTAAATTTCATAATTAGGTGTATATACGTCTTTTTTCGAAAACTCTTGAGGTATCTTTGTTGTTTTCATCATTTTTATGATTTTTTCACCCTTTGGAATCTTGTCCATAGTTTGCATAAGCAGTGGTCCCGGAGCGTTATTTGCTTCAATAAGATCTACACCGTTTTCGGTAATAGCTATATCCCAATCGAATATCAAGCATTGTGGTAATCTTACGTGTGCATCCTTAACAAATTGTATTACCTTGTCCCAGTTAGGAACATGAAAACCAAGGAATTGAACGTTTGAAACAGGATGGTAAATATGGGTGTTAAAGTGATAATCACGTCCAATAGTGGTAACCATTCCTGTTTCTACATCGACTTGCGCCCCTATTCCGCCATTATGCATATTATCTACAAATTTATTAGAAGCTCCGCCTGATTTCAATACGGCAGAAATAATCTCGACCTTATCGTTATTCAAAATAGATACCACACGAACAGAATTTACAGAAGAAGGATTAAACTCACTCAATAAATGATGTTGATGAATATATTCTTCGCAAACATAAGGAATTTCAAAAGAAAATTTATTAAAATATTCTTTCGCCGCAGTATTGTCTGTGTATTCAAAAATTTCAATTCCCTTACCTAAAGAACCGTTATCAGGCTTTATAATAACTTTTTTGTGTTTTTTTACAAAGTCAATAAATTTTTCTTCTCCACAATACGGAATTGGAATGATTCCACGCGAAAACAAGTCGGGAACACGCTTGTAAAAACTGTATTTAGAGCGCGTAAAAAAACGGGTAGTGATGTTAATGTATGTATTCTTTTGATGATATACTAAAAGAAAATTTTTGCGATAGCGATCCTTTAGGTTGTAAAAATTATATTTAAGATATTCGTCTTCATTTACATGAAATTTGATTTTACAGTACAAAAGATCAAAAGCGATTTTTATAGCATCCCATTTTCCGGTTGCCACAGTCTTAACAGTTTTCTTGAAATTGCTTAAACTTGTTTTTTGTTTGTTTCAAATAACTCATAATACCCACCTATATACTAATAATGATATAATTAATTACCTTTCCGCAAAAATCAGCTAATAAGTATTTATAAAATTGTAAAACCCATTCTCAAATTCGTAGTATTCGCTTTTATTATCATACTCAAATCTAACCACGTTATTTGAAAAAATTATAAATCCGCTGTAATCTGCTTTGTCATCCTTAATAGGCGCATTATCCACACAGTCCCCCACAAAATATAGCTTTATGTAGTCTGTGCCAACACCCACTTGGTTACCCTTTAGCCTATTAGCATCACTCTTTTTCTCAAAGCATTGTTGAAATAAATATACCGCATCACTTTCCCATAACGTATATGTATCATCTTCATACAATTGATAAACATCGCATCTGAAATTTACAGAGCTTGCAATATCAATTGTAGCGTTTACAGTTTTACCGCCACATCCAAAACACGAAAACACAAGGACAGGTGTCAATGAAATCAAAAAATAAAGCTTTTTCATATAATCACCTCGCGTAAAACATTGTACCATAAAAACTCACGTAAATCAACTAAAACTCATAAAATGTAAGATTTTTTAAAAACACTTGACAAATTAAACGTAATATTATATCATAAATATAGATATAAATATACATATACATATAGTTGAATACCATGGAAAGGAATTTATTATGAAAAAGATACTACAAGCTTTAATATTTTCGCTTATTCTTGCTTCTTTATTTGCATTCAGCGCTTTGGCATATGAAGTAAACGTATCTCAAGAAGCAAAATCTACAAGTAAAGACCCGACAGATGCCTGGATTGTTACTCCAAATTGCTTAATTGACGGAGATAGGTCAACAGGAACATCATCGTGGCAAAAAACACGTTATACCTCTATGACAGTTACCTTTGAAAGAGAAATCAAGGTTTCAAAGCTTGTCTTTGTTGTAAACGGCATTGGAGAATACCCGGGTTCCTACGGCGCGCTTAAATTTCCAAATATGTCTAATAACCAATACTGGTTCCACGTATATTTGCTAGACAAGGACGGCAATACAGTTAAAGACCTTGGTAACTATCAAAGCTGGAACGCCAACGAAAATCAAGAGCTTATTATTGATATAAACTATATTGATTGCTATCAAGTAAAGGTTACGCTAGATAACCAATACAACAACGAAATCGGTTTATGGGAGCTTGAAATTTATGAGCATGCTTCCTGCGAATATGATACTCTTAAAGAAATGTTAAAAGAGCCAACCTGCATCGATAGTGGTAAAGGCGTATATGCTTGCAAATGCGGCGAAACACGAGAATTTGACATCATTCCAACAGGCAACCATCAATATACAGATTATGAAAGCTTTAAATACGATAACGGCTTCTTAGCTAAAGGAATTAAAATCTATGGTTGCCCGACCTGTAACGATTATACAACGGAAGAAGCCCGCCCACTATTTAAGTTTTTAGGCTACTCCGTAAGCAGAAACGGCAAAAGCATTTGTGCAGGCTTCATAGTAAACAAAGAATGCTTTGAGGATTATGAGATATTTAATGACACAACGGTAAATTACGGTATGCTTTGCGCCGTATCAGATAGTATAAATCCACTAAATTCAGACGGCTCTATTGCTGACGGAATAAACGGAACATCAAAATCCTTGAAAAACACCTCACATTCACGCTTTGATATTAAAGTCTCCTCAACCAATTGGTTAAATATGGTTGATACACCGCTTATAATATGCGCCTACATTATCGACGGCGAAAAGCTAACCTACGTTTGCGGTGAAACTAATACACAAACTCCAATACCAATAAGCTATAATATGCTAAACGTATAATAAAAACACGCTCATTTGAGCGTGTTTTTTATATTACATCACGTGGACAGGGCACACGGACAGGGGCGGGGGCGTGTCCGTGAAAACCATTTGTGAAATATGCACAAAAAATTATGTGAAACATCTAAATCTCTTGACAAATTAACCATAATGTTATAAAATAATAATATAATTTACAAGCATTCCTTTTTACAGAAAGAGGTACGTTTATGAAAAAACTTTCTTTAATTTTAATATTTACGATGCTTCTGATAATAAAAATGTCAATTAGCATTTTTGCCGCTAACGGAGAAAATGTAGCAATTTATGGCGAAGCTTCAGTAAATTATACTAGATGGTCAATTGACCCCAAAAAGATTATCGACGGTAACCGTTCTGAAGGATGTGCTTCCAACCAAAGCTACAAAGATATGGACTATTATATTGAGCTTGATAGAGAATACACCATTTCTGAGCTTATTGTGGTAGTTAACGGAATAGGCACGTATCCAACTGACCCTGCTTTCACCTGGAACACCCCGTCAAACAATGAATTTTGGTTTGAGGTAAGGGCATACGATGCTCAAGGTAATGAAACCTACAAAAAAGGTGCTAATCACTCAACTCGTGACCAAAACGAAAATTATGAAGTAATTTTTGATTTAAACGAGGTAAAGGTTAAAAAAATCACAGTTTATGTTGTTCAATCCTACAACAACTGCGTAGGACTTTGGGAAGTTGAAGCATATGAACACAACTGTCAATTTGACACCCTTATTCAAACGTTAAAACCGGAAACCTGCATTACCCCAGGCGAAGGCGTTTTTAAATGTGAATGCGGAAAAACAGAAAAACATGAAATTATACCAAACGGCAATCATCAATACACCGATTTTGAAAGCTTTGAATACGAAAACGGCTTTTTGTCAAAAGGTATTAAAACATTCGGCTGCCCAACTTGTGATGACTATATAGAGGAAGAAACCCAACCGCTATTCAAGTTTTTAGGCTATTCCATAAGCAGAAACGGGAAAAGTGTATGTGTCAGCTACGTAGTAAATAGAGAATATATTGCTGATTACAACCTTGCAAACAACGTAATTTTAGACTACGGCATTGTTTGCGCAGTATCTGACAGCCAAACACCACTAACACCAAACGGCTCAGTTGCAGAAAATATTAATGGTCAATCAAGGTCCTTAATAGATACCGAATACCCACGCTTTGATATTAAAATTTCATCAAACGATTGGACAAAAACAGGCGACACACCACTCATTATGTGTGCTTACGTTATTGACGGCGATAAAATAACCTACGTTTGTAGTGAAACAAACACAGAAACCGCAACCTCAATTTGTTATAATCAACTCCACGTTCAACCAATATAAAAAAACGCCCGTTGGGCGTTTTTTTACGCGCACGAAGTGTGCACGCTACCGAATAAATACAGTAATATCGTGTTTTTTTAAAAAGCGTATCACGTTTTCGCAGAAAGCATATCGCTCTGCGAAGCAGAATATAACGTAAATAACGCTTTTTCTCACAAAGTGAAAAGCAACCTTTTCTTTTCACTTTTCTCTCTTATCTTTTCTCTGCGCCGATATAACGGTGCTTGAGCCCGCTGACGGCTGCAACCTGTTGCCTTATCTTTCAGCAAAAATCAGCAGATAAGTGTTTATAAAATTATAAAATCCATTCTCAAATTCATAGTATTCGCTTTTATTATCATACTCAAATCTAACCACGTTATTTGAAAAAATTACAAATCCGCTATAATCTGCTTTGTTATCCCTAATAGGTGCATTATCCACACAGTCCCCCACAAAATGTAGCTTTATATAGTCTGTGCCAACACCCACTTGGTTACCCTTTAGTCTATTAGCATCGCTCTTTTTCTTAAAGCATTGTTGAAATAAATATACCGCATCACTTTCCCCTAACGTATATGTATCATCCTCATATGATTGGTAAACCTCACATCTGAAATTCACAGAGCTTGCAATATCAATTGTAGCGTTTACATAGTTTCCGCAACCTAAAACAGAGAACAGAATTAACGTAAGTAAAGCCAATACAAATATCCTTTTCATATAATCACCTCACGTTAGATATTATACCATATAACCACACGTAAATCAACTATAATTTCACACCTCACGGACAGGGAACGGGGCGTGTCCGTACGCGTGAAAACAAAAAATGCACTCCGAAGAGTGCATTTTTGCTTATTACTTATTAAGTCTTGCTTCAAGAGCAGCTAATTCCTCGTACATAGTAGCAGGAACTCTGTCGCCAACCTGAGCATAGAAAGCTTTAATGTTTTCTACGTCCTCAAGCCATGAAGCCTTATCAACTGAAAGAAGACCCTCAACTGTATCAATAGTGATATCTTCAAGACCCTCAATGTTGATGTCCTTAGCGTATGGAACGTAACCGATAGCTGTTTCACGAGCGTCAACCTTATCCTCACATCTTGCAAGAATCCAGTCAAGAACTCTCATGTTATCGCCAAATCCTGGCCAAATGAAGTGTCCTTCGTCATCTGTTCTGAACCAGTTAACGTGGAAAATCTTTGGAGCATTTGGAATCTTGTGTCCCATATCAAGCCAGTGCTGGAAGTAGTCGCCCATGTTGTAGCCAACGAATGGTCTCATAGCCATTGGGTCGCGACGTACAACACCAACTGCACCTGCAGCTGCAGCAGTTGTTTCGGAAGCCATGATTGAGCCTACGAATGAACCATGTTGCCAGTTGAATGATTGATATACAAGTGGAGCAGTCTTAGCACGACGGCCGCCGAATACGATTGCAGAAATTGGAACGCCTGCTGGATTGTCAAATTCCTTTGAAATACATGGGCAGTTCTTAGCAAGAGCTGTAAATCTTGAGTTAGGATGAGCAGCAGAAGTGTTAACCTTATCCTTCTTGTCATACTTAGCCTTATCCCACTTTTCGCCCTTCCAGTTAATGCAGTTGTCAGGAGCGTTGTCGTTAAGACCTTCCCACCATACTGTATTGTTATCAAGAACGTGTCCAACGTTAGTAAAGATAGTATCTCTCATTGTTGTAGCAAGAGCGTTTGGATTTGACTTATCGTTAGTACCAGGAGCAACGCCGAAGAAGCCGTTTTCTGGGTTAATAGCCCAAAGACGTCCGTCCTTACCAACTCTTAACCAAGCGATATCATCGCCTACGCACCATACCTTATAGCCCTTTTCTGTGTAAGCCTTAGGTGGAATTAACATAGCAAGGTTTGTCTTACCGCAAGCAGATGGGAATGCAGCAGAGATGTACTTAACGTCGCCGTTTGGATATTCAACGCCGAGGATAAGCATATGTTCAGCCATCCAGCCTTCTTTTCTACCAAGGTATGAAGCAATTCTTAAAGCGAAGCACTTCTTACCGAGAAGAACGTTTCCACCGTAACCGGAGTTAACAGACCAAATTGTGTTATCCTCTGGGAAGTGGCAGATGTATCTGTCTTCTTCTACAATGTTGCATCTAGCGTGAAGACCCTTAATAAAGCCCTCGCCGTCGCCCATAGCCTCAGCAACGTGCTTGCCGGCTCTTGTCATAATGAGCATGTTAAGTACAACGTAGATTGAGTCTGTAAGCTCAATACCGTACTTAGCGAAGTCAGAACCAACTTGACCCATAGCGTATGGGATAACGTACATTGTTCTGCCCTTATATGAATTCTTGTAAAGCTTTGAAAGCTTTTCGTAGCATTCCTTAGGATCCATCCAGTTGTTGATGTTACCTGCATCCTCTTTTGTTCTTGTGCAGATAAATGTTCTACCCTCTACACGTGCAACGTCATTGATTGCAGTTCTATGTAGATAGCAGTTAGGAAGAATTTCCTCATTGAGCTTTTCAAGCTCGCCGATTGCGCAAGCCTCATCTCTTAAAGCCTGAGTTTGCTCCTCGCTACCGTCAATCCAAACAATCTTGTCAGGATTAACCATTTCAGCCATTTCCTCAATCCAATCAAGGATAAGCTTTGAGTCTGTTAATGCTTTGTTTTCAAATTTTAACATGATCTATACCTCTTTCAAATTATTTATAAAATTTAATGCCCAAATTTTATCTATTGTATTATATCATAAAAGTATTTTTCTTGCAACAACTTTTTTTGTTTTTTATAATAATTCAGCAATTCTTTTTGATAAAATATCCTTTTCCTTTGGATGAATGTCAATATTATCACAAACGTCGCGGCAAATAACCGTCTTTACGTTAGGAATTTCATCTTGTGCAAGAAGCTGCTTTTCTTGAATTTTACTCCAAGCATAGCCCGCTCTGTCAAGATGGTCAGCTAGCTGAATAATAATAAATCCTAAGGATTCATCCATAAAATCCTTGCGCCAATTCTTAATAAGCGCCTTTAAAAATTCAAGGTATAAGTCAGCCTCATTGTTGCTTGCGTTGCTTTCTCCCTGATACCAAAGCACACTTGCCATAGAATAGGGTAAAATCTTAACAAGCATATTTTCATAAAGAACACCGTCATCATTCCAAATAGGAAACCATTCGTGGTCAATAAAACGGTTTTCAATTTCAAATTCAGGCACAAGCGCAAATTCCTTACTCATCCAGCTTTGAATAACTGAAGCGCCTTGATAGCATGCAATAAGACCGATTTTTCTATCGTCTCTCGCTAATTCCTGCGCTACGTAATAACCGATAGCAGAGAAGTTAGGCGCAGTCTCCAAAGTAAGCTCAATCCAGCCGTCCGCAGTTTTAAATGTTTCGCCATCTTCCATTCTGTCAACAGTAAATAAGCGTACGTTCTTATTGTCTTTATATTTTTCCTTAGGCTCAGAGCTTTCCCAAAGCTTAAATTGCATATTTGACTGCCCGCCAAGTAAATACACGTCGCCAAAATATACGTTTTCTAAAACAACCGACTTTCCATCAAGAACAACCGTGATATCGTATGGCCCGCCATAGCCAACACCGTCAAACTCAATTAGCCATTTGCCATCAGCATTTACCGTCTTTTTTACTCCGTTAAAATCAACCCTAACAGCGCCACAGCCCTCGCCGAAAAATCGTACGTTTTTATTTGCTTGCATTATCATATTACTGCAAAAAATAGGATTTAAAGTTGTCATAAACTCACCTCATAAAACAATATATGATAATTGTACCATATTCTAAGTAAAAAATAAATATAAATTTAATAAACTGTTGACAAATTCTCTTTAATTTGTTAAAATTACATATATATTATAAGAACACAAAAATAAGAGGAATTAAAATGAAGATTTATGACGAATTAGTAGCCCGTGGTCTTATCGCACAGGTAACCAATGAGGCAGAAATAAAGGAAATGGTAGATAACGGTAAAGCAGTATTCTACATCGGCTTTGACCCAACAGCAGATAGCTTACACGTAGGCCACTTTATGGCTCTTTGCTTAATGAAGAGACTTCAAATGGCAGGCAATAAGCCAATCGCACTTATCGGTGGCGGCACTGCATATATCGGCGACCCATCAGGCAGAACAGATATGCGTTCTATGATGACTAAGGAAACAATCCAGCACAACTGCGATTGCTTCAAAAAGCAAATGTCCCGCTTCATTGAATTTGGCGATGACAAGGCAATTATGGTAAATAACGCAGATTGGCTTCTTGACCTTAACTATATCGAATTTATCCGTGATGTTGGATGCCACTTCTCAGTAAATAACATGTTAAGAGCAAAGTGCTACGAGCAAAGACTTGAAAAGGGACTTTCATTCCTTGAGTTTAACTATATGTTAATGCAATCCTATGACTTCTTAGAGCTTTTCAACCGTTACGGCTGTAACATGCAGTTCGGCGGCGATGACCAATGGTCCAATATGCTCGGCGGCACAGAGCTTATTAGAAAGAAGCTTGGTAAGGATGCTCACGCTATGACAATTACACTTCTTCTTAACTCCGAGGGCAAGAAGATGGGTAAAACTCAATCCGGCGCAGTATGGCTTGACCCTAACAAGACAGCTCCATACGATTTCTACCAATACTGGAGAAACGTAGCAGATGCTGACGTTCTTAAGTGCATCAGAATGTTAACCTTCTTACCACTTGAAGAAATTGACAAAATGGACTCATGGGAAGGCGCTCAGCTTAATACAGCTAAGGAAATTCTTGCTTACGAACTTACTAAGATGGTTCACGGTGAGGAAGAAGCTGTTAAGGCTCAGGAAGCTGCAAAGGCTATTTTCGCAAACGGCGGTATTTCTGCTGATATGCCTACAACAACACTTACATCAGACGACTTTGTTGACGGTAAGATCGCAGTTGTAGATATGCTCGTTAAGTCCAAGCTTGCTCCTTCCAAGGGTGAAGCTAAGCGTCTTATCCAGGGCGGTGGCGTATTTGTAGGTGATAATAAGGCTGACGGTTTCGGTGCAACAGCTGATATTTCTGAATTTGGTGAAGAAGG
>JAZQWM010000081.1:0-42544 GCA_045632345.1 Eubacteriales bacterium
TTCTTCAACGGCTTTGAAGTAGTCTTCAAGGCGTTTGTGGTAGGGTTTATTCAAGTCTGCCTCGGTGGCGTTTTCGGGTAGTGAAAATGACGTCCAATGGACGAATAAGCCGTAGCCGGCGTTTTTGAACCATAAGGTTCTGTCGTTTTGTATATTGCTTGTCATATTATCTCCTTTGGTGTTCATTCTTTCATTTATTTTTTACACTCTAATGATACTATTTTTCGTGGTGGATGTCAATAATTAATTTAATTATGAATAGAATTTTAATCCAATGTGATGATTGGCTGATTTTTCTTTTTTTGGCGGTTTTTTTATTGACATGCTTTTTTAAAGATTGTATAATATTTTTTACTATGTAAATTTAATGTATGAAAGGGGAAAATATGCTTAAATTAAACGGTATTACCAAGCGATACGTTACGGGCGATACGCACGTTGATGCGCTTCGCGGTGTTTCGCTTGAATTTCGCAAAAGCGAGTTTGTTTCTATTTTAGGTCAATCCGGTTGCGGAAAGACTACACTTCTTAACATAATCGGCGGTCTTGACAAATATACTGACGGCGATCTTATAATTAATGGTGTTTCCACCAAGGAATACAAAGACGGAGATTGGGATACTTACAGAAATCATTCTATTGGTTTCGTTTTCCAAAGCTATAATTTAATTCCGCATCAAAGCGTGCTTGCAAACGTTGAGCTTGCTCTTACTCTTTCCGGTGTTTCAAAGGCTGAAAGAAGAAAGCGCGCAACTGAGGCTCTTGAAAAGGTTGGTCTTGGAGATCAGATACACAAAAAGCCTAATCAAATGTCGGGCGGACAGATGCAAAGAGTTGCTATTGCAAGAGCACTTGTAAACAATCCTGATATTTTGCTTGCAGATGAGCCTACCGGTGCGCTTGACAGCGAGACCAGCGTACAGATAATGAATATCATTAAGGAAATCTCAAAGGATAAGCTTGTTATTATGGTAACACACAATCCTGAGCTTGCTAATGAATATTCAACAAGAATTATCAATCTTTTAGACGGTCTTGTAATTTCCGACTCTAATCCTTACGTGGCTGAGGAGAACGCCACGGTTAGCGTTAAGACTGAGGAAAGCGTTTTAGACGAGCCTATTAAAAAGAATAAAAAGAACGGAAAGAAAAAGAAGAAATCAATGTCATTCCTTACTGCTCTTTCACTTTCACTTAACAATCTTTTGACTAAGAAAAGCAGAACGTTTTTGACATCATTTGCAGGATCTATCGGTATTATCGGCATTGCGCTTATTCTTGCGGTTTCAACAGGTGTAAACGCTTATATTACAAGCGTTGAGGAAAGCACAATGTCATCTTATCCGCTTACCTTCCAAGAGACTACTATGGATGCCTCGGCTTTACTTGCTTCGTTCTTATCAAGCGGCAACAAGACAGAGGAGCAGGACCCTGACAAGATTTACTCTAATGATATTATGACGTCGGTAATTGAGGGTGTTAATGCAGGCGTTACAACTAACAATTTGAATCTTTTCAAGGACTATATTGAATCTTCAAAGATTAAGGATTTAAGCGTTGATATTAAGTATCAATATTCGGCGCATTTGAATACTTATTGGTTTGATACTGACGGAAACGGCAACGTTCTTGACTATCACAGGACTTACGAAAATCTTGGCGATTTAATGATTGATGCGGGAATTTTTGATAAAGGCACTTCAACGTCATCAGCTATGATGGGCGGCTCTCCTTGGGTTGAGCTTATCGGTAGTGATGAATACATTAAATCACAATATGAATTGATTGACGGACACTTCCCTGAAAATGAAAATCAAATAGTTCTTATTGTTGACAAGAACAAGCAGGTTACCGACTATATTCTCTATTCACTTGGAATTAAGGATATTAACGTTCTTAAGGACTACGTTGAGAGAATGAAGGCTGCCAAGGAAAAGGGAGAGGAATTTACTGAAAAGCTTCCTCAAACATCATACACGTTTGACGATATTTACGGATACAAATTCAGAGTATTGCTTGATTCTGACTTCTACGAATACGTAGAGGTTAAGGATGAAAACGGAAACGTTATTAGTCAGACTATCATTGACAGAACTAATTTAGAAAATGCTGAAAACAAGGCGTTTATTGATGAAAAGATTCAGAATGCAAGAGAGCTTGAAATTGTTGGTATTATTTGCGCAAGTGAGGGCTCTGTAACTGCTTCAACGGTTGGTTCAATCGGTTACACGTCTGCTCTTATGACATCTGTTATCAAGGACGTTAACAACAGCGACGTTGTTAAGGCTCAGCTTGAAAACAGCACAACTAACTTATTTACAGGCTTTGAATTTAAGGGCTACACCATTGAAATGGCCGGTATGTTAAGAGAGCAATTAAAGAACAATCCACAAATTGCGCCTTATCTTGGTTTCCTTTCCGATGAGCAGCTTATTGAAATGGTAAACGACCAAATCGGCTCTTACAAGAGCAATATGAAGAAGCTTGGATACGTGGATTTTGAGTCTCCTTCAACTATCCTTATTTATCCTAAGGATTTTGAGGCTAAGGACGAAATTACAGATTTGATAAATGAGTACAACAATAACGCTACTAAGGAAAATAAAATTACTTATACTGACACGGTAGCGCTTCTTATGAGCTCAGTTACTACTATTATCAATGCAATTTCCTACGTATTGATTGCTTTTGTTGCAATTTCACTTATTGTTTCTTCAATTATGATTGGAGTTATTACTCTTATTTCCGTTCAAGAAAGAACTAAGGAAATCGGTGTGCTTCGTGCTATCGGTGCATCTAAGCGCGACGTATCAAGAGTATTCAACGCAGAGACGCTTATTGTGGGATTTGGGGCAGGCTTACTGGGTATTTTAGTTTCACTTGTGTTTATTGTGATAATAAACATTATCCTCTTCTCACTTACAGAGCTTGCAACGCTTAAGGCTGTATTGCCATTTGGCGCAGCGGTTATTTTAGTAGCGATCAGCATGGGACTTACGCTTATTTCAGGTATTATTCCATCAAGAGCGGCAGCTAAGAAGGACCCGGTAATAGCATTACGTACTGAATAATAATTAGCAGTTAGCGGTCAGCTAAAAAACGCTATCATATGATAGCGTTTTTTTGTTGCAATTTTGTATTTTTTGTTGTATAGTATAGGTAGTAAGTTGTTTAAGGAGATTTATTATGGCGCAAGCAAAATGGATTTGGTATCCCGGTAGCTTTGAGTTATACCACGGGATGCTTTTAACTAATAGAAGGACAAGTGCTAAGACTTATGCAAACGGCACAAGGAGGGGCGTTTTTTACTATCCTTTTTGGAGAGTTGACGGTCCTAAGAGAAATGCGATTTTATTTAAAGAGGCAGATATTGAGCGTGAAGAGGTTATTGAGTTTTACGCTAACTGCACTGATGCGTGCATGTCGGTTGACGGATTAAGCTATCCACCTAATTCTAAGGTGCTTTTGAAAGCGGGACATCACAAAATTTACGTTAGTGGATTTAAGGCAGAAAGCTTCCCTGCTTTTTACATAAAGGGTAACGTTTTTGCAAGTGATAGAAGCTATACGGTGGCTGACTGCGATGAGCTTGCGGGCAGACATGCAGGATATAGCGACCTTTACACAGATTTAAGCGATAAGGTTGAAAAGTTCAAGTTTAGCTACAAAATGGTTGATCCTGTGTCAAAAAAACGCGAAAATGGCGGCTGGCTATTTGATTTTGGCAAGGAGATTTTTGGAGAGATTTGTGTATCTGAGGAGTCCGACCGCATTGAAGAGCTTGACTTATATTTAGGCGAGTCCTATGAGGAAGCAACTGACTACAAATATTCTGAGCTTATGGCACATCTTGAGCTTGATGAAAATCCTATGTGCACAAAGCCAATGGCGTTTAGATACGTGTTTATTCCTACTGAAAAGAACGTTGAAATTTTTGCTAATTTAGAGTATTTGCCACTTGAAAATCGCGGCTCGTTTAGATGTGATAATGAGTTTATCAATCATCTTTGGGACGTGTGCGCTTACACTATGCTTTTAAATTCACGTGAAGGATTTTTTGACGGAATTAAGCGTGATAGATGGGTATGGAGTGGCGATGCTTATCAAAGCTATTTAGTAAATTATTATCTTGCTTGTGATAAGGATATTGTAAGACGTACTGTTAGAATGCTTCGTGGAGCTGACCCGATTAAGAAGCATATAAATACTATTTGCGATTACACGTTCTTATGGATTTGCAGTATTTGGGACTACTATTTCTACACTGGGGACAAGGATTTCCTTAACGATATTTATCCTGACATGCTTGACATTATGTCATTTGTTGAGGGGCGTCTTGGTAAAGACAAGATGTATGAAAGAAAGCCTGAGGATTGGGTGTTTATAGACTGGTCAACCTTTGATTCAAACGGTCCTATGTGCGCTGAGCAGATGGTGCTATGCCGTGCTTACGAGTGTCTTGGAAATTGTGCCGATTTACTTGGGGACAAAAAGACCGCAAATAAGTGCAAAAAGCGCGTTGAGTATATGAAGGAAAAGATTAATCTTCTCTATTGGAATGAGGATAAGGGCGCGTTTATTGATGACTATAAATCAGGCAAAAACAACGTAACAAGACATGCAAACATTTTCGCTTTGCTTTATAACTATGCATCTGAGGAAAGAAAAGAAAAGATTACTAAAAACGTAATTTTTAATAAGGAAATTACACCGATTACAACGCCTTATTTTGAATTTTATGAGCTTGACGCTATGTGTAAGCTTGGTAATTTTGAGTATTTTACTAATATGCTTGATAGCTATTGGGGCGGTATGCTTCGCCTTGGCGCTACTACTATTTGGGAGGAATTTGACCCTAAAAAGAGTGGAATTGAGCATTATGAAATGTACGGTGGCAAATATGAAAAGAGCCTTTGCCACGCGTGGGGCGCTTCTCCAATTTACTTGCTTGGCAAGTATGCGCTTGGTGTTGTGCCAACTGAGGCAGGTTATGAAAAGTACACAGTTACTCCTAATTTAATGTGCTTTAATGAGATTGAGGGTAAGGTGCCAACGCCTTACGGTGAGATTTTTGTTAAGGCTAACAAGAATGAGATTTCTGTGCTTTCGCCTATTGACGGTGGTGTGCTTATTTATAAGGGTAAGGAATATAAGATTAGAAAGAACGAAATGCTAACAATTAAAGCATAAAAAATCCCGTTGCGAATTATCGCAACGGGATTTAATTTTACTTTAATTTAGCCACAAGGTCGAGAATTTCGAGTTCCTTTTGGAGATTGTAGAGATCTGTGTTTTCGTCGATTACAACGAGCTCTGTATCTGTTAATTTAGCAAAGAGCTTAACGTCTTCAACAGTTAATGCGGTAGAAACTACTGTATGGTGAGCGCCGCCTGCATAAATCCAAGCTGCTGCACCGTCTGCGTGGTTTGGCTTTAACTTCCACATAATTCTTGCAACCGGGAGCTTTGGCATTGGCTTTGGTTGCTTTACAAGCTCGATTGATGCGCAGATAAGTCTGAATCTATCGCCCATATCAATCATACATACTGCAACGCCGTCGCCTTCAACACCGTCAAATACAAGTCTTGCAGGTGGCTCTTTACCGCCGATACCAAGGTTATGTACTTCGATTTTTGGTTGAGTTGAAGCAAAGTCAGGAGATACCTCAAGCATATGTGAGCCAAGAACCATTTCATCGCCTTTAGTGAAGTCGTATGTATAGTCTTCCATAAAGCCTGTTGAGCCTTTTCTTCCCTTAGCCATTTCGCAGAAAATTGCATTAAGAGCTGCTGTCTTATAGTCGCCCTCTGCACCAAAGCCGATGCCCTTAGCCATCATTCTTTGGGTTGCAAGTCCTGGGAGTTGTTTCATACCGTGAAGGTCTTGGAACGTGTCTGTATATGCGCCGAAGTTACCTGCTGTTAAGAACTTATCAAGTGCGATTTCGTACTTTGCTTGCTCCTTAACTGCATCAAGGTTATCTGTGTTCATTACATAGAGGTCGTTATACTCTGCCATTTTAGCATTTAATTCATCCTCTGTTACTGCATTTACAAGTGCAACAAGGTCGCCGATACCATAGTAGTTTACGTTCCAGCCGTACTTGATTTGGCTTTCTACTCTATCGCCATCTGTTACTGAAACCTCTCTCATATTGCTACCGAACATAGCAACGTTAAGATTCTTTGAGAAGTCAACTGCTCTTGCAACGTCAAGGAACTTCTTGATTTTTTCAATAACATCCTCATGCTTATAGTAGCCTACAACTACCTCACGCTTAACGCCAAGACGTGTGCACATAAAGCCGTATTCACGTCCGCCGTGAGCCGTTTGGTTAAGGTTCATAAAGTCCATATCGATTTCATCGTATGGGAGCTTTTCGTTTGCTTGTGTATGGAAGTGTAAAAGTGGCTTCTTTAAGAGTTGAAGTCCCTTAATCCACATTTTAGCAGGGCTGAACGTGTGCATCCAAGTGATAACTGCGATACAGTCTGTATCGTTTGTTGCCTTTTTGCAAAGGTCAACGCAGCTTGCTTCATCTCTTACGATGCCGATATATTCAATTTTTACGTCCTCAATTTTTTTGTCAAGGTACTTTGCGATTACCTTTGAGTCCTTTTCAACGTTAAGTAAGCACTCTTCTCCGTAGAGGTCTTGGCTACCTGTAATAAAATAAACCTTTTTCATTTTATAGCTCCTTAAAATTATTAGTTCTTATTTTCAAGCGCCATAACCATATCAACTCTTGTTTGGTGTCTGCCGCCTTCAAAATCTGTGTTAATAAATATATCTGCGATATCGCATGCAAGACCTGCGCCGATTACTCTTGCGCCCATGCATAGCACATTTGCATCATTATGAAGTCTTGTGAAGCGAGCTGAGAAAGTATCTGTACAGCAAGCTGCACGAATGCCCTTGCATTTATTTGCTGCCATGCTCATGCCGATACCTGTACCGCAAACTAAGATACCAAGGTCCTGCTTGCCGCCTGTTACTGCGTCGCATACCTTTTCGGCATAATCCGGATAGTTACAGCTATCAGGTGTGTACGTGCCGTAGTCTGTTACCTCAACGCCTTGGGATTCAAGGTGCTTTTTGATTTCAGCCTTTAAATCAAGAGCGGCGTGGTCGCTGGCGATTGCGATTGTTCTTTTCATTGATTGTTTACCTCTTTTAGTTTTTCTTCTCTTTCACGCTCTGCTTGTGGCTTGCGCAAATATTCTACACTTAATTCCTTATCTGTTACAGCTTCGTTATTGTTTAGCTTTCTATATGCGATTTTGCCTACAGAAAACGCGTTTTGATAGCGAAGCATTTCAGGTGTTGTCATTAAGCATTTGATTTCTTTATTTTCAATTAGTGAGTAGCCGTCGCCAACAAAATAGATTGGCTCATTGTATGCTTCAAGCATTGGAATAAGGTCGCAAAGCATCATACACGTATCGTCAATTATACGGTTTCCGTTTAAAAATGCGCCTGTGTAAACCTGACCTCTTCGTGCGTTCATAATTGGGCAAATTATACCCTTGAAGCCTTCTAAATTTTCAGCTAACGCTTCTATTGTGCTTACCTCTACGCACTTTTTATCCTTGCCGAATGCAAGACCCTTTACTGTTGCAACGCCTATTCTGACACCTGTAAATGAGCCGGGACCGTTTGAAACAGCATATGCGTCAATTTGTTCAACGGACACGTTAAGCGTAGTTAAAAGGTGCTTTACCATAGGTAAAAGCGTTTCACTATGAGTGTTCTTGGTATTGGCGGTATATATGCCTAAAAGCGTTTCGTTTTCAAGCAAAGCTACGGTTGAGGTATTAGCGGTTGAGTCTAATGCTAAAATTTTCATTATTAGTTTTAGTCCTCGCTTTTTTCTATTGTGATTTTGCGGGCATTTACGTTTTCCGAAACACGCTCAATGGTTACTTTAAAAGCATCGGTTGGAATGGAATCAGGAATATTTTCGCTCCATTCAACTACGCAAATACCGTTTTGAACGTAATCGTCAAATCCCATGGCATAAAGCTCGTCGTCATCCCCTATTCTGTAAACGTCAAAGTGATAAAAAGGAATTTTGCCGCCATTATATTGGTTTACAATGGTAAAGGTCGGGCTTTTTACTCTTGCGTTTGGGGAAAAGACCTTTGCAAGTCCACGGACAAATGCTGTTTTGCCCACGCCTAAATCGCCGTACATTGCAATAAATTCACACTTACCACTATCAATGGTAAGTGCAAATTCATACGCTATTTGTTCAGTTTCTTCAGGGGAGTACGTATAAATTTCTCTTTTCATATTAGAAAAGTCCAGTGATTTTGCCGTTGTCGTCAACGTCAATCTTTAATGCGGCAGGTGCCTTTGGAAGTCCCGGCATTGTCATAATTGCGCCTGTTAATGCTACGATAAAGCCAGCACCTGCTGAGAGCTTAACCTCACGTACAGTTAAGGTAAAGTCAGTTGGTCTGCCAAGCTTTGTTGGGTCATCGGATAATGAATACTGTGTTTTCGCCATGCATACAGGGTAACGTGCATATTCAGGGTTAAGGGATTCAAACTCTAAGATTGCCTTTGAAGCTGCTGCGTCAAATTTAACGTCCTTAGCGCCGTAAATTTCCTTAGCTACCGTTGTAATTTTATCCTTGATTGACATTTCATCAGGATATAAAACGTGGAAATTGCTTTCCTTTTCGCAAGCCTTGACTACCTTTTCAGCAAGATCAAGTCCGCCTTCTCCACCCTTTGCGAACACGTCGGAAAGTGAGAAGTCTGCACCCTTAGCAATGCACATATCCTCAACAGCCTTAAGCTCTGCATCTGTATCTGTACCGAAGCGATTAATAGCAACTACAACAGGCACGCCGTATTTTTGGAGATTGTCAATGTGTGCTTCAAGGTTAACAGCACCTTTTTTGAGTGCCTCGAGGTTTTCGTTAGCAAGGTCTGCCTTTGCA
Organism: Eubacteriales bacterium; assembly: GCA_045632345.1. Classification (GTDB taxonomy): domain Bacteria; phylum Bacillota; class Clostridia; order Oscillospirales; family CAG-272; genus RGIG2000. The sequence continues at coordinate 8,950 of JAZQWM010000081.1, forward strand.
ACACCGCCGTTATATTTAAGCGCTCTTACCGTTGCAACAAGTACAACACAAGCTGGTTTAAGATTTGCAAAGCGGCACTTAATGTCGAAGAATTTTTCTGCACCAAGGTCAGCACCGAAGCCTGCCTCTGTAATTGCGTAGTCGCTTAATTTAAGCGCAAGCTTTGTTGCTCTTACTGAGTTACAGCCGTGAGCGATATTTGCAAATGGTCCGCCGTGGATAAGAGCAGGTGTGTTTTCAAGTGTTTGTACAAGGTTTGGCTTTAATGCATCCTTTAACACTGCCGCCATAGCGCCGTTAACGCCTAGGTCGCTACAATAAACAGGGCTTCCGTCATACTTATATGCTACTAAGATTTTGCCAAGTCTGTTCTTTAAGTCTGCGATTGATTCGCTCAAGCAAAGGATTGCCATAATTTCGCTGGCAACTGTAATCATAAAGTGGTCCTCTCTTGGAACACCGTCAACCTTTGCGCCAAGACCGATAACAACGTTACGTAATGCTCTATCGTTCATATCAAGAACTCTTGGGAATAAAATTCTTCTTTGGTCAATATTAAGAGCGTTGCCTTGTTGGATGTGGTTGTCAATTACTGCGCTTAAAAGGTTATTTGCAGTTGTGATAGCGTGGAAGTCGCCTGTAAAGTGAAGGTTGATATCCTCCATAGGTAAAACCTGTGAGTAGCCGCCGCCAGCTGCTCCTCCCTTAACGCCAAATACAGGTCCTAAGGAAGGCTCGCGAAGAGCGATGATTGCATTTTTGCCAAGACGGCTCATAGCCATACCAAGACCAACCGTTGTAGTTGTCTTACCCTCGCCTGCAGGTGTTGGGTTAATAGCTGTAACTAAGATAAGCTTTCCGTCTGGCTTGTCTGCCATACGGTTTAAAAACTCGTCTGTGATTTTTGCCTTGTATCTACCATAAGGCTCATACTCTTCCTCTAAGAGTCCGATTTTTTCTGCGATTTTTGAAATAGGCTCAAGTGTTGCGCCCTGCGCAATTTCAATGTCTGTTAGCATTGTTTTTCTCCTTTTTAGTAATCAACCACTATAAGGTTGACTGTGAATATAATCTCTTGGCTCTATTGTAGCATATAATATATATAAAATCAAATATTTTTTTCAATTTTATTTACATTTTTTTAGATTTGTGATATACTTTATAAAACTTTCTTCCTGTAGCACAGCTGGATAATGCCCAAGACTCCGACTCTTGAGACCGTAGGTTCGAATCCTATCAGGAAGGTAATAAAAAAAGCAACAAGTTTTCTTGTTGCTTTTTTATTTGTAGTTAATGTTATTTAGCCGGTCTTAATTAGTTTTTTCAAAAATTCGTCTGTTAGCATTTTTTTGATTTCGCTAATGCTTAACTTTAATGCTCCGTTTTTTATTTCGCTATACAGAGAGTCAAAAATTCTTACTCTTGTTGCAGATAAAATTGACCTTTCAATCCAATACGAAAATTTAGCGTTTGGCAGATACTTCTCAAGCCTTTTCATTCTCATATACAGCTCTGTACCATCGGATACGTCATGCCATAAATCAACGAAAACGTAATTATACTCATGCTTTTTTGCTTCATTTTGGGCGTATTCAAATGCATCGGATTGAATAACATTTATTTTGTCTTTTTTATCAAATTGTGGCAGGATGTGTTCATAAAACAGCTTTATCACGCTTTCATCACGCTCAATTATCGTTATGCTTTCAACGTCATTTTTTAAGCTTATCATGTAAGCGTAATATCCTAGACCCAAGCCGTAAACCAACACGTTTCCGCTTGCTTCGCTAATTGACTGCTTCATGGTTTCAATTTCATTAGGCTTTATTGCCATCCATTCTACTCCGTTTTCAAAAACGGTAGGAAAGACAAATTTTTTATCAAAATATCCTATGCTTGGAATTTCCGTATATTCATTAATTACAATGTCATCGCGTATAAACGCCTCATATGGCTGATATTCTTGATTACCAAGAGTCCACTTTTCTACTTTCTTACTTGGAATTTTAATGTTTTTATAGTATGGATTTTCGTAATACTCATTTTCATCAAGGCGCTTAACGGATTTTATATAGTATTCCTTGAAAAGCTCCTTTGAAAGCTTCTCGTCGTCTGTAAATAAATCAGACAAAAACGTTGCGTAGGCGTATTCCTCAAGGGATTTGTTTTTGTCCGTTATTTCCTCAATAAGCTCCTTGGTTATAGTGCAAGGAGCATTATTTAGATACGAAGCAACCTGAGAAAAGACACACAGGTTTTTCTCTTGCCTTAAATATATTTTTTCAAGCTCTTTAAGCTCTTCTTTGTTCATAAATGCTCCTTAAAATTATTGAGGTAACAGAAGTTACCTCAATTTATTATTTTTCAAACGAAGATAATGCAGCACCAATTACCGTGCTAAATTGTGCGTTTTTAGGAATTATAAATCTCATATTAAACATTTGGTTCAACATTTCAAACGTAGGCTTAGCCTGAGACATTTGAGTTAGGTTTCCTGTTAAAACTACATCCTTAATATCAAACTGCTTAGCTCCGAAATATGCAACCATGCCGATTGTTTCAAACACCATATTGATAATGCCTGCCGCAAGGTCGCCCTGTGTGGCTATATCGCTTATTTTACCGAAGTTTGATGCGGTAAGCTGACCGCTAAGTCCGATATTTTTCTTTGAAATATCTTTAACCTTTAGGTCTATATTATCTATATTACCTGTTTTGGCAATTTCGTCAATATGCTCTACCGTGTTAAGGCCTAAAAGCTTATGTGATAGTCCCATAAGAGTACCGCCGCCAACGCCGGTACCACCCATATAAAATGGTTCCTTGCCTTCCTGAGCGTGAACTAACGCCGTTCCTGTACCAAGACTGACAATAATAGCGTCCTTTAGACCTGAAAGATAGAGGCCGCCAAGTCCTATGCTTTTAAATTCAGGTGTTATTTGACATTCAAGACCGTATATTGGCTTATTTACATAGGATGAGCCAGCGCCTGTAAGCATAACCTTATCTATGTCTGAAAGCCCTAAATTATTTTTGTCTGTAAACTTACCGAATGCACCGTATATTGAAGTGATTGGATCGTTTGCGGTTACAAACATGGGGTCAATTAAATTTCTGTTATTATCAAATCCAACGATTTTAGTGGTGCTTCCACCAATATCAATTCCTATTACTACTCCCATATTTATTCCCCTTTCGCTTTTTTTATTATTCTATCATAAGTATAACAAAAAATCAACTGATATATAAAAAATACCGACCTTGAGGTCGGTATTTTAAGTATTTTTACTAATCAAGTGCAATTTCGTGTCCAAGTTCAGCTGATTTATAGAGTGCTTCAAGGATTTTAACCATATTTACGCCTTGAATCGGTGTAAAGTCTGGCTCTGCCTTGCCTTCAATAACGTCTATAAAGTGGCGAATATTGCCCTCATGATGATTTAATCCACGATAATCGTCGGTGTTTGGCCTTAACGTAGCTAACGTGCCACATTCCTCGGTGTAGATTTCAAATCTATTTTCAATTCCAAGAAGTTTAGAGCCGGATTTTTCGCCGCGAAGCTCAACAAAGATTTGGTCATTTTCAATATTTGATGCCCAAGAAAATTCAATCTGCAAGCATGCGCCGTTATCAAAACGGATAAAGCCCATTGCTAAATCCTCAACGTCTGTTTTTGAGTATGACGTGTGTGGGAATTTAGAGTACGTGCAGCCACTTACCGTAACAGGCTTTGCATTACCCATTAAGTACATTGCAAGGTCAATAATATGAACACCTAGGTCAATAAGAGGTCCGCCGCCGCTTTGTGCTTTATCGGTAAACCATCCGCCCCACCCGGGAATACCGCGACGTCTTATCCAGCCGCATCTACCTGCATAGATTTCGCCCATTTTGCCCTCGGCTATGTACTTCTTTAAGAACTGAGTTGATTGGCGATAGCGATTATTTCTTATTGCCATAAGAATTTTTCCGCTCTTTTCGGCTGCTTCCATCATTTTAAGAGCCTCAGATGCATTGATTGCATCAGGCTTTTCAGTTAAAACGTTAAGACCGTGCTCTAAAGCATAAATTGCAACTATGGAGTGGAAATTATTAGGAGTACAGATGTCAACTGCATCAAGTGTTTCCTTTTCAATCATTTCCTTATAGTCTTTATAGAGTGTGGCATTTGGATAGCGTTTTTTTGCTTCCTCTAATCTTGTTTCATTTATGTCGCAGATAGCTACGATTTCTACATTGTCAATTTTGTCATATGCGCCCATATGAGGCCCTTGACAAATTTTACCTGCGCCTACAATACCGATTCTAACCATTATTTTTCCTCTAATCTTGCAATCCAAGGACATTCAAGCGGTCTCTTTGGACATACAGGTGCTGCCCATCTTACTGCGTTTGTAATGATTGTTTGAACGTTCTTGTTATAGAACGTTGGGTAGGATTCGTGACCTGGTTGGAAGTAGAACACCTTACCGTTTTCTCTATGCCATACGCAAGCGGAACGGAACACCTCGCCGCCATTGAACCAGCCAATCATAAGGAGCTTATCCGGATCTGGAATACCGAATGGCTCTGAATAGGTTTCCTCGCCCTCAAGCTCGATAAATCTATCGTTTAAGCCTGCCATAATCGGGTGATTATGATCTAAAATCCAAAGTCTTTCTTTATCGTCGCTTTCTCTCCAGCCAAGATTACAGGTTGTACCCATAAGGAGCTTAAATACCTTTGAGTGGTGTGCGGAGTGTAAGAAAATCATACCCATACCACCTAAAACTGCTTCCTTAACCTTTACAGCGATTTCATCAGGAACCTCGCCGTGTCTTACGTGTCCCCACCAGAGCATAACGTCCGTGTTAGCAAGAAGCTCGTCTGTAATGCCTGCGTTTTCAACTAATTGATTATTTTCATCGTAAAGAGTTACTGTTGTAACCTCGATATCCTCGTTTGTACCAAGAAATTCAGCGATTGCGCCGTGAATTCCCTTTGGATATACTTTTCTTATTACCTCGCTCTCTTGCTCGTGGCAATATTCGTTCCATACTGTTACTTTTATCATTTTTGTTTCCTTTCTTTATTAAAAGAATTTTTTATAGTATAACATAACACGCTATATTTTTCAAGCAAGTTAGCGAAATTCATTGACAAAAAAATAATAAAATGGTAACATATAGTAAAGTAATATGTGAGGTTTTACAAATGATTGCTTTAGGTAACGATTGGGATGAAATTTTAGAGGATGAGTTTAAAAAGGAATACTACCTTAAAATTAGAGAGTTTCTAAAAAGCGAGTATTCTCAAAGAACGATTTTCCCTTCAATGTACGATATATTTAACGCTTTGAAATACACACCGTTTAGAAATACAAAGGTTGTAATTTTAGGTCAAGACCCTTATCATGAAATTGGACAAGCTCACGGTCTTTCCTTTTCCGTTAAAAAAGGCATAAAAATACCACCGTCTCTTGTAAACATTTACAAGGAGCTACACACAGATATAGGAATGGATATTCCTAATCACGGTGAGCTTACGTCTTGGGCTAAGCAAGGAGTTTTGCTTTTAAACGCCACTCTTACAGTTCGTGAGGGTCAGGCTAACAGCCATAAGGATATAGGCTGGGCGATTTTCACTGATGAAATAATCAAAAAGCTTAATACGTCAGATAAGCCTATTGTATTTATTCTGTGGGGTGGTAATGCAAGAAGCAAAAAGAAATACATTACAAACAAAAAACATTTTGTTATTGAATCTGCCCATCCGTCTCCCCTTTCTGCATATAACGGATTCTTTGGCTCTAAGCCGTTTTCTAAGTCAAATGAGTTTTTAAAAGCGAATGAAATTACACCTATTAATTGGAATAGCTTAAATGAATAAAAATAAAGCACTTATATTTGCATTTCATTGCAATTTATAAGTGCTTTTTTATTATTTTATTGATACGCTCCGCCACGAAATATGCGGTAATCACTAAAATTATATCCTTTACAATATGTGGAAGAGATGCTACAACAAAGGACAGCCAAATGCTTGTTTTTGAAACTAACGAATATTGAATTACGCCTAAAAAATGGCAAGCAAAAAGTCCCACAATTCCTAGGATAATTGCTTTTTTATTTTTTGTAAATGAACAAAGAAATATAAACGGGATAAAGCCCCACAAGAAGCCGCCTGTGTAGCTTAATAGCATGTGAAAGCCGCCGTTAAGGGAAGCGAACACAGGTGCGCCAAACGCGCCTAAGCAAAGATAAACAAATACTGTTACAAGAGCGCTTTTTTTATCTAAAATAAAGCCGCAGAGTGATATAGCGAACACTTGCAAGGTAATCGGAACTACGGATACGGGAATAGATATTTGAGCTAAAATAGATATAATTGCTACAAAAAGAGCAATATACGTGATTCTTTTTACATATGGCTTAGTATTATTTTTCATTCAAGGTAGCCCCTTGCTTTCTCACTCTTGCTTCTCCCGAATTAAAGACACATATCTCGCCATTTTCCGTTTTTACTACAAGCTCAGCATTTTCATTTATATCTATTGCAGTTCCCTTTATTACTTCATTGCCTCTGTAAACATCAACGCTTTTTCCTATTATATTTGACTTTTCCTTATACTTCTTCATATATGATTTACTTTTCATATCTTTATAATGAAATATCAGCTTATCAATAATTTTGGCGCATAAAAGCTCTTTGTAGTTTTGTGGCGCATTACTTTCATATATTGACGTTGCAATATCTTTAATCGACTCATGAAAGCCGTTTTCGGGCGGTAATATATTTACACCTATTCCTACAATTACGTGGTTTAATTTTGAGTTATCAAAGGATGCTTCAGCTAATATTCCGCATACCTTTTTTTCATTTATATATATATCGTTTATCCATTTAATTGAAGGATTGGTTTCACTTGTTTCATCTATGGCTTCTAAAACGGCTACAGCGGAAAATGCAGTTATGTCAACACACCTTTCGGGTATTAAATTAGGCTTTAAAATTACGCTCATATAAAGACCGTTTTCACTGTTTGAAATAAAGCTTCTTCCTAATCTTCCCTTGCCCTTTGTTTGACTGTTGGCAATTATAGTAGTAAATTCCTCAGCGCCATTTTGAGCAAGCTCTTTTGCTACTGTATTTGTTGAGGATACCGTATCATATGCTATTATTTCTGCATTACACGTTAAATGCTTATTAATGTACTGAATATTCATGTTATACCTTTATTTAAAAAACAAACGCTATTTAAAATAGCGTTTGTCATTAGTTAATTATTCTGCAGCAGGTGCGCCGTATATTGCATTTACAAGAGCTTCTCTCTCCGCTTCCATATCACAGTAGAATACTCTGTGATTTGCAAGGTTGAAATGTAAAACGTCATACGTGCTTTCGCCAACATTGATTGTTTTCGTTTCTACATTTTTAAACATTGCAAGAGCCATCTTAGTTACGTCGATGAAGTCATCCTTTAAGATAGACGTTTGTGTCTCATCAAGAACGATTTCCGCATTGTTAATAATGCCCTTTAATCCGCTCTTAAATACAACATCGCCAAGAATCTTGAATACTTCATTTGAGTTTTCATAGTCAGCTCTTAAATAAGCTAAAGCTTGCTCACCGTTAAGCATTGCCTTACCGTTTGAAACGTTAGGATATGCAACTGTCTTGTTGAACTTTGCATTATATGAGTCAATTGCATCGTTTACCTTGGTTTGATTTGTATTTGGTAATTGAATGCCGCCTACGTTATCTACGAGACGAGCAGCTACGTTCATATTTACCTCAACGTAACCGTTAATATCAATACCGTAGTTATGCTTGATTGTCTTTGTAAGAAGTGGTGCACCACCCCATTCGTAAGCATCTTGAAGTCCGCCCATACCTACCATTGGAATGTATGCAAGAGCCATTTCCTTAAATACTACGAACGTAACCTTTTTTGTTTCCTTGTTGAATGATGCTACTGAAACGAAAGATGCAATACCGCCTTTAGAATTATCAAACTTGTTAATACCATAAATTGCGAAATTGTAAATTTTCTCGTCGCTCTTAACTGAATGTGAAGCTTCTGCATAGTTAAGAAGTGTTTCCATGCAAAGCTCTTCATATCCATCAGGCTTTAATTCCTCTGCTTTTGCGATTTGCTCGTTTGTAATTTCCGGAGCTAATTCAATAACAACATCCTCATAGTGTGGATTGTTAATTTTTGCAACGTAGCTATTTATAATAAGGCTTAAAGTTAACATTGCGATTGCGCAAATAGCAATAACAATGAGAATTACAGCTAAAGTCTTTGCTCCCTTTGTCATTTTTGATGATTTTGCTGTTGCAGGCGCGGCATTTGGTGCAGCATCTGGCACTATCACAGCGCGATCAGCAGGAGCAATGTTGTTATCGTTATTATAGTCTATTCTTTTACTCATTGTGAGTCCTCCTATTTCATTGAATACCTATCATATTTATTTTATTATATAACATAAACCAATGAATGTCAACAGTTTTAAGACAAAAATTTTACTTTTGAACAAATAATTTTTTGATATATTCAGTTTGGAACTCTCTTAAAAAATACACGCTGTTCTGTTTTACTGTTATTGTTTTGCCACCAAGATAAGACAGCACGTCATTTTTGGGCGAAAAAATTAGCTTATAGGAATATAGAGCCTGGTGTTTATAGCCAATTTTTTTATCAAGCTCAATTTTGCCGTACTTGCCGTCCCCTAAAAGCGGATTGCCGATTGATGACATATGCGCTCTTATTTGATGAGTTCTGCCTGTTATAAGCTCTATTTCAGCAAGAGTGATATTTTTCTCTTGATTGTAGTCAACGAAGGAATATTTTGTGATAATTTCCTTTGCGCCCTTTACTTGATTTTTCATTACTCTTACGGTGTTGGTTTTGCTGTCTTTTATCAAAAAGTCCGTTAGAGTGTCTGTTTTTTTAGATAATTTTCCGTGAACGGCGCACAAATATTTCTTTGTAATTTCATTATTTTTAATTCTTTCGTTAACGTCTCTTAATGCTTCGGCGGTCTTTGCAGAGATAACCATTCCGCCTGTATTTCTGTCAATTCTGTTGCAAAGGGCAGGGGCGAATGAGTTTTCCTCGCTTGGATTGTATTCGCCTTTTTGGGCTAAATATGCTTGGATGTGATAGATTAATGTGTTTCTATCACCTGTGTCTCCGTCTCCGCTTGTTTTTCCATCTCCGTCGCCGCTATGCACTAAAATACCGGGAGCCTTATTGCAGATAAGGATATTTTCATCCTCATATACAATATCAAGCTGAGGCTTGATTGTAAGAAGCTCGTTGTCGGTGATTTTTTCAGAAAACAAGTCCTCGCTTAAAAACATTTGTACAACGTCACCCTCTATTAACATTTGCTTTTGCTCTGCTCTTTTGCGGTTGACCTTGATTTTTTTAGTTCTTATGGCTTTATACATAAGGGACATAGGCATTCCTTTAACTGTTTTTAGTATAAACTTGTCAAGGCGTTGACCTGCATCGTTTTTGTTTATTTTAAATTCTCTCATTTCTTAGTCCTTTTAAAAATTTCAATTATATTATAAGGTTTTTTTTTGATTTTTTCAAGCATAATTTAATATTTTCATTTACATATTGAGAAAAATGTGATAGAATATTGAAAACTACTTGGGAGGAGTGCTGATATGGATAAAATTAAAGCCGCCATAATTACGCTTGGGTGCCGTGTTAATCAATATGAAAGCGATGCTATTATGCAAGAGCTTTCAAAAAACGGTGTTGAGATTTGTTCTGCTAATGAAATTTGCGATATTTACATTATTAACACTTGCTCTGTAACAAGTGAAAGCGACAGAAAGTCAAAGCAGTTAATTAGACGCTGTATTTCAAAAAACAAGGATGCTGTGGTTATAGTTACGGGGTGCTTTTCTCAAATTAATCCTGAAAAGGCTATTAAAATTGAGGGTGTTGACTTTGTTTGCGGTAACAATGCAAAGTCAATGATTGCAAAAAAAGCTCTTGAGCTTTATAAAGAAAAAAGCGCGCCTTCTATGTATGTGCCTGATATTTTTAACTGTAAATTTGACGTTATGAGTGTTGGTGCGCCCCTTACAAGAACAAGGGCGTTTATTAAAATTCAAGATGGATGCGAGTCAAAATGCGCTTACTGTATCATTCCTTACGCAAGAGGTAACGTACGCTCTAACTCTCCTGAAAATATTATAAATGAGGTTAAAAATATCGTTAGTGAGGGATGCTATGAGGTTGTTTTAACGGGAATTGAAACTGCCGCATACGGTAGAGATTTCAAAAATGGCTACGGTCTTGGGGATTTGCTAACTGAGATAAACAAGATTGAGGGGCTACGCCGTATCAGATTAGGTTCACTTGATCCTGCTGCTATAACAAAGGAATTTGTTGATAAAATTTGCGTGCTTGATAAGGTTATGCCGCATTTTCATATTTCTATGCAAAGTGGCTCAACAAGAATTTTAAATCTTATGAAGCGTAAATATAATATAGATATGGCTACTAAAAACATTCATTATCTTAAGGAGTGTATTCCTAATGTGATGTTATCTGCCGATATTATCACAGGATTTCCACAGGAAAGCGACGAGGATTTTGAAAACACTCTTGAATTTTTTAGAATTGAAAAATTCCTACATATTCATATTTTCCCATATTCAAAGCGTGAAGGCACGGTTGCTGCTACAATGAGTGGTCAGGTTGATGAATGTGTAAAAAAAGAAAGACTTCACAAATTAAGTCAACAGCAAAGTGATATAAGACGTGAAATGCTGAATTCTATTGTTGATAGTGGCAAATCACTTGAGGTGCTTTGTGAAACCTTTGACGGAGAATTTAACGTTGGACATACCGATAACTTTTTAGAGGTCAGAATACCAAGCAACAAAAAAATCAGCAATGAATTTGTTAGAGTTAAGCCATTTGCTACTGACGGCGACTACATTTACGCTGATATAATCGAATAAAAAGCGAAGCTTAAATTAAGCTTCGCTTTTTATTATTTATCAGCCTTTGCAAAGACACAGAACCGCCCCCCGTCTCCACCTATCTCCACTGTCTCCATATGATTGATAAAAAAAGCTCTTGAAAAATCAAGAGCTTTTTTAAGTTTGGTTTATTTCTTGTCAACCTTTGTTGATTCTGCTACTGCGTTTACAAGACCTACTACGCCTTGGAGATCGCTTGGGATGATAACCTTTGTTGCGTTGCCATCTGCTACCTTTTCGAATGCTTCAAGCTTCTTTAAGAGCATATATGATTCTTCAGGATTTGCCTCGTTAATAAGACGAATTGACTCCGCTTGCGCTTGGTTAATCTTAAGAATCGCTTCAGCTTCAGCCTCTGCCTTCTTAATTCTTGCTTCCTTTTCAGCCTCTGCACGAAGGATTGCAGATTGCTTTTCCGCCTCCGCTTCAAGAATTTGGCTTTCCTTCTTACCTTGAGCAACAAGGATGCTACTTGCCTTTTCACCCTCAGCACGGAGAATTGCTTCTCTTCTTTGACGCTCTGCCTTCATTTGCTTTTCCATTGCGTCCTGAATTTCTGCAGGTGGCTTAATGTTTTTAAGCTCTACACGGTTAATCTTAATGCCCCATGGGTCTGTTGCTTCATCAAGGATTGAACGGATTTTTGCATTGATTGTATCTCTTGATGTAAGAGTGTTATCAAGCTCAAGATCACCGATGATGTTACGAAGAGTTGTTGCTGTAAGATTTTCAATAGCTGCGATTGGATGCTCAACGCCGTAAGCATAAAGCTTAGGGTCTGTAATTTGGAAGAACACAACTGTGTCGATTTGCATAGTAACATTATCCTTTGTAATAACCGGTTGAGGTGGGAAGTCTGCTACCTGCTCCTTTAAAGACACTTGCTTTGCAATTCTATCAAAGATAGGAATTAACACGTGCAAGCCTGTTTGCCACGTTTCCTTATACGCGCCAAGTCTTTCAACTACATACGCTCTTGATTGAGGAACGATTTTGATGTTAGCAATAAGTATAAGCACAATTAAGCCTACTAATGCTAAAATAACCCATAATAACCACATAATTTTTTCTCCTTTTATGTTAATTTTTTAATTTCTTTCTACATATGCAGTGTTGCCTCTAATTTCCTTAAAAACAACAAGCTCATCCGCATCAATAACGGAATCATCAAGGCTTCTTGCAGACCAAATTAAACCGTTAATTTTAATTGCGCCCTTGCCCTGTATGTTGTCAATTTTCTCAGTTACAACTGCAATCTTATTTAAATTTAATTCAAGATTAGTTTCTTGCTTTTTGTTTCTCTTTAAGAATTTTTTTACAAATTTTCTTGTTAATGCAAGTAGTGTTGCAGATGAAAACACAAACACTATAATTTGCCAAACAAGTGGTAGGCTTCCGCCAAAGCTTTCAAATATTGCAGTAAGTATAGCGGTTATAGCGGCTGCTAATGCTAACCAAATTGATACAAGCTGCGTGGTTGACATTTCAACAACTACTAATGCTATTGCCAGAGATAACCAAACCAAAGCCATATTAAACGCCCTCCTTTATTTGTTAGTCAAATGTTTGATTTGCTTTTGTGTAATAATTATATCACAGTTTTTTATGAAAATAAATAGCAAAAAGTGCAAAATAAGCATGTTTATTTTGCATTTTTTGCAAAATAAGGACCTTTATTTTGCATTTTCGTTAGAATTTAAAAAATCGGTATATATTTTAATGTTATGCTCTAATACATTTTCAAGCTTATATTTTTCTAAATTGTACTCAATGTTTTCCTTTTGAGTAGCATTTACAAGGCTGACAAATTGCTCCATATTATTATAATCGTAAAGCTGAGTGCTTGGTAATAATTCCCTGTGTCCCTTAATATTGGTTGCAACAATTACCATTTTTGCATACATAGCTTCCATTATGTTAAATGGTAGTCCTTCAATTTGAGATGCGCATACATAAATGTCGCTATCTAATAGATATTTATAAACATCTTTTGTAAAGCCTGTTATTGTAACACGGTTTTCTAAGGATAGCTTTTTTATAAGTTTTTCTATGCTTTTTCTTTCAGCTCCGTCGCCTACTAATGTTAGTGTGTGATTGGGAAGGAATTGCAATGCTTTAACTAAAAACTCTTGATTTTTGCGCTTTGAAATTTCGCCAACAAAAACTAATCTTGTTTTTTCAGTTGGTTGCTTTTCTATTTTCGGTAGGTCATTAAATTTTACGCCCATACCGTTACAAAAATGAATTTTATTTAAGCATAAATTGTTTTTAGTAGCAATTTCATAATCCTCATTATTCATTACAACAATATCGTCTGTTTGATTTTTGAGGACTTTTTCGCACATGAGATAGATTTTGCTTTTAAATTTTGAGGTGTCCTTCGAAAAAAGGTAGCCGTGAACTGTATTTACAACGTATGGACGTTTTTTCAGTCCCTTCATAGCAAGACGGACAAAGAATGCGCATAGTGTTGTATGGAGATATACAACATCAAATTTTTCTTTCTTTAGAATTTTTCTGATTTTTGAAATTTGGAAAATATTCTTTAATGAAAATACGCTTTTTTTGAAGGGAATATTAAAATCTGCTCCCTCTCCGCTTGCAAGAACGGAAACATCATTTCCCATTTCCTTGAATTTTTCAATATAAGGAATATGGAAGTTTTTTATATGCGTCATATTTGACGCGGCAATAAGAATTTTCATTTTACGTATTTTTCGTTTCTGTTAAACATTTTGAACGGTGTTATAAATAGAATTTTCACATCATTGAAAAGCGACCAGTTTTCTATGTATTTAATATCCAGCTCAATACGCTTTTCTATTGAGGTGTCGCCCCTGTATCCGTAGATTTGGGCAAGACCTGTAATTCCGGGCTTTACTAAATGCTTAACCATATAAAGTGGGATTGTTTTTGAGTATTCATCAACGAACTTTGGAAGCTCAGGGCGTGGCCCAATAATTGACATTGAGCCGAGAAGCACATTAAAGAGTTGCGGTAATTCATCAATGCCTGTTTTACGCATAAACGTGCCGAAGCGTGTTTTTCTTGGGTCGTAATCAGTTGTCCAAGCATCGTCGGACTGCTCGTTTTCCTTCATAGAACGGAACTTGTACATTGTGAATACTTTATTATTTTTGCCTACTCTTTTTTGTTTGAATATTACTCTGCCCTTTGAGGTAAGCTTTACACCGATAGCGGCAAAAAGCATAATTGGAGATGAGAGAATAATCATAATAATAGAAACGATAACGTCCATTGTGCGTTTTAAAAATGCATTTGCTATGTTATCAAGAGGGATTGCTCTTGTATTGATAACAGGCAGGTCGCCTATCATATCAATTTGGCATTTTGCTTTGAAATATCTATAAGTAAACGGTACGATTAATGCGCGTGTGCCGTTTCGGTCGCAGATGTTGATAATATCCTTAATTTCTACCTGCTCCTCGTTTTCAAGAGCTATAACCACCTCAAACGGATTTTCTCTTTTGATTATTTCGTCAAGATCGGAGATTCTTCCAAGCTTTTCAAGGACGGAGTCTTCCTTATTAGTTACGCATCCAATGATGCTATATCCTAAATGTGCGTTTTCTTCAATTTGGTTTGCGAAAGCAACCGCGCTTTTGCTACTGCCTACTACTATGATTTTTCTTTGATTTTTTGTAGATGCTCTAATCTTGTGAATAAGCTTTGTTGTAATTGTTCTTTTAATTAGGAGTAAAGCAAGGGATATTCCGTAGCAGATTGAGGCAAACACGAAAAAGCTTTTCTTTTCAGGAGAGAAAATCATAATAAACAAAGTTGTTATAAAATATGCAACTACGTGAGCCATTATTGTCTTTAACAGCACCATATGGAGATGTGCAGAGCGCTTTAAAGAGTAGATATTGAACATGAAATACGTTACTGACGTGGCGGCGGTAACTATCAATGCGATAACTAGTGCTCTTTTGCCAAATGGAGCTTTAACTATATCATTTAGGTATATGTAAACAACATAAAGTGTGGCTAAATTTATACATAAATCCATAAAAAAGCTTATCCACAAAAGCACGTTTTTATTTTTTTGTCCCATTTTCTACTCCTTTCCAATAAAAGCAATAAAACACTAATCCGAGGATTAGTGTTTTTTAAGTGAATTGCAATATTCAATATATTTGTCGCAAACCTCTTTTGAGTCTCCGTAAGCGCGCATATGTGAATCCTCAATCCATACCGCCTTCTGACAAAGGTTTTTAATTTGAGACATATTGTGAGATACGATAACAAAGGTAACACCCTTGGCCCGAAGCTCATCAATTTTTGCGGCGCACTTCTTACGGAAGTTTTCGTCGCCTACTGATAAAATTTCATCAACTAAAAGTATATCAGGATTTACATCGATTGCGATAGCAAAGCCGAGACGCGCTACCATACCTGATGAAAAGTTTTTAAGCGGCATATTCATATGGTCGTGAAGCTCGGCAAAGTCAACAATTTCCTTGTACTTATGCTCGATTTCTCTCTTGGAATAGCCTAAGATTGCGCCGTTAAGATATACGTTTTCTCTTGCGCTTGCTTCGTTATCAAAGCCTGCGCCAAGGTTAAGAAGTGGAGCAACCTTGCCCTTAACCATTACGCTTCCCTCTGTTGGGCGCATAATGCCTGTTAAGATTTTTAAAAGTGTGCTTTTACCGGCACCGTTATGTCCGATAAGACCGATAGATTCGCCTTTTTTTACGGAAAATGAAATATTATCAAGCACCTTGTGCTTTTTTCTTTCCATTTTGCCTTTAACAAGGCGGATAAAAAATTCTTTTAGGTTATCTACCTTTTCGTTTGGAAGGAAAAATTCCATACTAACGTTATTGACTTCAATAATGTTTTCTTCTTTTTCCTCTTGCTCAACAGTGGTAGATTCTAAAATTTCTTGGTTTTCTAAAATTTCTTTATTTTCCATTAAATTCACCATTAAATGTAGAATATATACTTACGCTTGGTTAGATTATAAACGGCTACGCCTATGGCAAAGAATACAAGTCCTATTAAATAGAGCTTAAAAAGTGCGCCGTTTGTTGGTAGTGGGTTGCCGAGTGCAGAGCAACGGTAAATAACGTCACGGAAGTATTCAACGAAGTGATACATTGGGTTAAGATTGATTACAGAGGTTACAAACTTTTCTGCTAAGGTTGTATTGCCTATTCTGTCAATCTTATAGAAGATTGGTGTTAAGTATGTCCAGAGTGTTAGAAATACTGTGTAGAAATGCTGAATATCTCTAAAGAATACATATAATGCCGCTAAAATCATTGACATACCGTAGTTGAAAATGAATAAAGCAGGAAGCATTAAAAATGCTATTAAGATATTCCAACTAAATACTGCTTCTCCCTTTATCCAAACGAAAAGCATAACGCCTAAAAGCGCAATACAGGAAAACAGGAAGTTTACAAGTGCGCTTAGGTTGTTGGAAAGTGGGAAAACATAGTATGAAATCTTATTTTTTGTTAAAAGACCTCTGTTGTTAACTAGTGAGGTTAGCGATTGGCTTGTTGCGCCTCTCATCATATTAAATACGATATTACCGCAAAGTAGGTAAAGAGCGTATGTTGGGTCGCTTTTGCTATATCCTAAGATACTACCGAATACGAAGTACATTACAAGCATATTAAGGAATGGGTTTAAAACTGTCCAGAATATACCGATAACGGAGTTTCTATATTGGATTTTAATATTTTTCTTAACAAGCTCGCGTGTAATGTTTGCATTTTTCTTGGCATCACGGAGCTTTTTTATTGCTCTTTCCTTAAATGGCTCCTTATAAATAGGGGATTTTTCTTTATTTTCCATAAATTATATATTTCCTCCGATTATTGCTTACGTTAGCATTATCACGGTGTCTGAATTTATTTTACCGCTACATCTTAAAGAATGCTAAAATAAAGTCGAATAAGCACATCATATAGTATATTATAGCATTACTGATACTGTTTGTCAAGTTATAGAGTCAACAACCTCGCCATACATATAAAGTGAGCCTAAGCATAAAATGGATTTATTGTTTTTTAAGGCATCATTTTTTGCACATTCAACGGCTTCCTTTACGGCTATATGATATGATGCTTCAATCCCTAAATCATTAAATACCTTGGCATAGTCCTTGGCGTTTAGTGCTCTTGGATTATCGGGAGTTAGGCAAAAGACCTTGGCTGCTACCTCGCTAATTTTTGATGCGATATAGTTATAGTCCTTATCTGCCATAACGCCTGTTATGATGTTTAGCCTTTCGTTACCAAAATATTGCTTTATGCTTTTTACTGCCTCACATACGCCCTGTGGGTTGTGTCCGCCATCAAAAATGATAAGGGGGTTATGTGAGATGATTTCAAAGCGTGCGTGCCATTTGGCGTTATTTAGACCGTTTTTGATAGCGTTTTCAGTAATATTGTAGCCTTGATTTTTTAGTATGCTAATAGCGTTTAGCACATTGGTGGCGTTTTCAATTTGATATGTGCCAAGAAGGTTGATTTTCAGGTCATTATACGAGCCAAAATCAAAAAAAGTGCCATCAAGTGTTTGCTTTTTTACATTTAGTGTAGTTCTGTCGGCTACATGAAATGGTGCGTTTTTGAGTGTTGCTTCATTCAAAATGACTGATTTTGCCTCGTTGTCATTACCGCACCAGAGGACATGAATATTCTCCTTTATTATGCCCGCTTTTTCGCTTGCTATCTTTGGAATAGTATTTCCTAAAATGGCGGTATGGTCAAGGGCGATGCCTGTGATTACGGATAAAATTGAATTTTCGATAATATTGGTGGAGTCAAGGCGACCGCCTAAGCCACATTCAAGAATGACTACGTCGCAATTTTGTTTTTTGAAATATTCAAAGCCGATTGCGGTTATAAGCTCAAATTCGGTAGGCTTGTCCGTCATAGCATCGGCTATTGGCTTGATTTGAGACGTAATTTCGGCTAGGTCCTCATTTGAGATAGGAGATCCGTTTATGGCTATTCTTTCGTTAAAGAATTTGATATATGGAGAGGTAAAAAGTCCTACTCTGTATCCACATTCCTTTAAAATTGAATGAAGCATTGAGCAAAATGAGCCTTTGCCGTTTGTGCCTGCTACATGGATGAATTTAAGGCTATTTTGTGGGTTGCCTAATTTTTCGCATAGCTCCTTTATTCTTTCAAGACCCGGCTTGCAAAATGTCCATGATACTGAATGGATATATTCTAATGCTTCCTCGTAGTTCATTTTAACTCCTCTATATATCCTACTGTTTTTGAAAATGCTTTGCTTTGTAAAAGCAAGCACAATAGTAAAATTTCGATTGGTGCGATTATTAAATAAAGTGGTATGCGCCACAAAACAAGTATGCCGTAATAGCTATACAGTCCTATTGATTTTATAATCATCGATCCGACTAAGTGAGCTACTAATGCAGACAGGATAATTTGCGCCTTGCATTTTTTCTTAATTACGTATTTTGCCACAAGTCCGGATAATACACCGACTACGGTTGCGCCTATTGTTACAACAACGTTTAATGGGTAAACCTGTGGAGATAGCAAATAGCTTATTATGTCTGATGCTAAGCCTACTACTCCGCCTGCGATTGGTCCTAAAACTATACCTGTTAATATGATGGGTAGGTTTTCAAAGGTGATACGGAAAAGACCGCCACCGAAATTTAGAACAGATTTGCAGAAAATTCCTATGACAATGCTAAGTGCGGTCATCATAGCCATATTGGTTATTAGCCTTATGGTTTTTTTAGTTTTTTGCATAAAAAAACACCTCCTAAAATGAAATACAGATTTTGCAACCATTTTGGAGATGAGTCCAGCGGGATGCAACATACGCACCGCAGCCTAACGGCTTTCGTTCAAGGGCAACTCCCCGTCCCTCTGACACTTGACGCGCGTACATTTACTCTGTAAAATCTATGAAACTATGATACCATAGTTTGTTGACTTTTTCAAGTGATTTTATAAATTTTCGATTTTTTAACCTCTATTATTGACAAAAAACACTATTTGATGTATAATAAACATCACTTAACTAAAATAAAGGATATATATTATAGATGGAAGAAATTTTACACGGTGTAAGCCATGCATTGTTACATTCCTTAAAAGAGCTACTTTTTACTGTTCCGCTTTTGTTTTTGGCGTATCTTTTAATGGAATATATTGAGCATAAGGCTTCGGAAAAGATGGAAAATTCCATATCTAAAATTGGCAAGTTTGGTCCGTTTTTAGGCACTGGTCTTGGTTTAATTCCTCAATGCGGTTTTTCTGCTTCTTGCAGTAATTTATATGCAACGGGTCTATTAACTGAGGGCACACTTATTGCGGTATTTATTGCTACATCAGATGAGGCTATTCCGCTTTTATTTGCAGACGGCTCTGTTCGCAGTGAGATTTGGAAGTTTGTTATTGTAAAGGTTGTTTTTGGTATTTTAATTGGCTTTATGGTTGATCTAATGCTAAAAATTGCAAAAATCAAAAAAGAGCCTGTGGAGCTTTGTGAGGATTGCGGTTGTGAGGAAGAGGGCGGAATTTTAAAGCCTGCTTTGAAGCATACACTTAAAACTGCTTTATTTATTCTTGTGGTAAGCTTTGCGCTTGGAATTGTAATGGAGTTTGTAGGAGAGGACATTTTACATAAGGTGCTTTTGACAAATAGCTATGCACAGCCTTTTGTTGCAAGCTTGCTTGGTTTAATTCCTAACTGCTCTGTTTCTGTGGCTATGATTGAGCTTTACAGTGAAGGTGTTTTATCATTCGGCGCTGCTTGTGCAGGTCTTTGCTCGGGCGCGGGAATTGGACTTGCTGTTCTATTTAAGACTAACAAAAGCTTTAAGGAAAATCTGAGAATTGTGGGCATACTATATGCTACGTCTGCTATGATTGGATTTTTCCTTATGTTATTTAATGTGCAATAATAGAAAATGCTAACCTTAATTTAGGGGTTAGCATTTTTTAGTTTTTTGTATTTAGTGGCAAAAACTAATGTAAATACTAATGAAGCAACTGCAAAAATTGGCATTGCAATAAGTCCAATTAAGCCATTACGCTTGTTTTGTTCGTTATAGTAGTCTAATGAAAATATCATTTCATCGTTTTTTAGTTCCACTACTTTATATGAAAATTTTTCGCTATTGGGCTTGACATAGCAAGATATTATGTCGCCTTCTTTTATATTGTACAACTTTTGCTTCATTTTGTATGAAGCGGTTACCGAATCAATTATTAATGGAAGCTCTTCTTCCTCAACATACATGTAATAACATATTCCACTTTTGCCTACATTTATTGTCTCAAAGCTTTCAAAAGTGAACTTTTTATATTCAACATCATCATAAGATAGCGGTTTTTGATTATACATATGGAGAGCTACAAAAAACAGCATTATAAACAATACAGAAACTACTATACCGACAATCATATCTGTTAGATAATTTTTCTGTACTTTAATAAGCTCTTGTTGCTTTTTTCGTGTTGTTCTGCGCTTCATTTTTTGCTCCTCTAAAGCTTACTAATTAAAAGTGGAATACCAATTAAAATTAGTGCAATGATAATTAAAATGGCGTTTCTACCGAAGATTTGCCAAAAGTATTTATCCTTGCCTAAATATGATTTTTTATAATAATATTTTGGTAATACGTAGCGAATTGCATCAAAAAAGTTGTTTTTGCATATTTGTACAGGGGATTTTGTTTGTGATTTATTAAGAATTTTTTGTATGCATTTTTCAATTTTAGCAAGTATTTTTTCTTCATCGTAAAATTTTTCTTTTGGTTGAGTATAATTATACGCTCTTTCTCTTTTTGAAACAACAAAGGAATAGTCCTTAAGGTCCTCTTTCTTGACCTCGCCTTTTTTAACAGGAGACAATGTAAGAACAATTACATAATACTTGTTTTTTACATTTTTTAGTCTTTCGTATTTTGGACTTTTTACATAGTCCTTGTATGAGCGATCATAATCATTTACGACACTTTCAAAATATTTTCTGCATACGTCGCATTTTAAACCTTTTTCAAGTAGTTCGCTTTCGTATTTTTTGACTATTGCTTCTGCTTTGTCTATTAGTTGTAATTCCATTATAGGTTGTTCTCCGTATCACTTTCAATTTTATTTTTTGCCTTTTTCTATATCAGAAGCGTAAAACCAAAGTAAAACACCGATAAAGGCTATAACAAAAATTACACCTGCAATAATTAGGGATTTTTTCTCGGTGTCTTGAAAAAACCGATGACTTAAAAATATTCCTATAAATGAGCATGTGGCTATAACTAACGCCATTATTAGCCGCTTAATTTTTTCGTTCATTTTAAATGCCTCTATGTAGATTATCTATGTATTCAGTGTAGCATAAATTTTGAAAAAGTCAACTAACCCACGGTTTACATTTGTTAACCTCAGGTTAGCATTTTTATTTTTCTAACTTCATTAGCTTGATTGAGGCGTAGGATATGGCAATGAAGGATATTGCGCAGAGGATAAAAAATATATGGGAATCTACGCTTATAAACATTGCACCCATGATTGCTGAGGAAAAGCCTAACATAAACGTAGCTTGGGTATTTTTGTGGCTTATTTCTTTTCTTGCGATGCCGTAAACGGCATTTAAAGCGCCTACTACTTCAAGCAGTGTAAACACAATTAGCAATACCGTTACATAGGTTGATGGATTTTCCTTGATGAAGTGGAATATATTAAGCATATCATGGTTTGTTAAAGAGTTTGTTACCTTTAACACCGGGAAAAGCAATGATACAATCACTAAAAGATGAAAAAATAATATTATCCAAAAGTATTTTTTGCTCATTTTGTTACTCCGTTTTCTGTTTTTCTATGGATATTTTAGCATATATGAATTTTTATGTCAAGTTTGGTTATTATATATTTAAAAAAGACTTGATTTTTTTAGTTTGTTATGTTAAAATGTGTGTGAAATAAATTTAGATACAAAGGCTATGAAAAAGACAGTAGCATATTACGTAGGTTTCAGAGAGAGGAAGATGGTGCGATTTCCTTACCAAGTTTTATGTGAATACCACTTTTGAGCCGTGTGGCGGTAAAAAGCTACGCCGTATTTCCGCGTTAAGGAGTAATTGAGTTAAAATTAAGGTGGAACCGTGCTATGCACCCTTAACGCTTTTTGGCGTTATGGGTGTTTTTGTTTTTTATTTGTAAATTATTAAAAGGAGTATATATACTATGAAAATCATGTTAAACAACGGTACAGTATCTGAATGTACTGACAAAAATGAAGAGCTTCACATTATCAGACACACAGCTGCTCACATTTTAGCACAAGCTATTAAGCGTTTATATCCACACGCTTCATTTGCTTACGGCCCTGCAAATGAAAAGGGCTTTTACTACGACGTTGATTTAGGCGACACAAAGTTAACAGACGCTGACCTTGCAACTATCGAAAAGGAAATGAAGAAAATCACAAAGGAAAATCTTCCTATCAAGGCTTTCACATTACCTCGTGATGAAGCTATTAAGCTTATGGAAGAAAGAAATGAAAAGTACAAGATTGAGCATATTGGCGATTTAGATGCTGATGCTACAATCACATTCTATCAACAAGGCGACTATATTGATATGTGCGTTGGTCCTCATCTTTGCTACACAAAGGCTCTTAAGGCATTTAAGCTTACAAAGATTTCTGGTGCTTACTGGAAAAACGATAAGAACAACAAGATGTTAACTCGTGTAAACGGCACTGCATTTGCTACACAGGATGAGCTTGATGCGTACTTAAAGATGGTTGAGGAGGCTGAAAAGCGCGACCACAACAAGATTGGTAGAGAGCTTGAATTCTTTACAACTGTTGATTCAATCGGTCAAGGTCTTCCAATTCTTTTACCAAAGGGCTCAAGAGTAATTCAGCTTTTACAAAGATGGGTTGAGGATACAGAGCAAAAGAGAGGCTATCTCTTAACAAAGACACCTCTTATGGCTAAGAGAGAATTATTTAAGATTTCAGGACACTGGGACCACTATCTTGACGGTATGTTCGTTATGGGCGACCCTGACGATTATACAAAGGAATGCTTTGCACTCCGTCCTATGACTTGTCCATTCCAATATCAAGTATTCTTAAACAAGAAGCGTTCATACAGAGATCTCCCTATGCGCCTTGGCGAAACATCTACTCTATTTAGAAACGAGGACAGTGGCGAAATGCACGGTCTTATTCGTGTTCGTCAGTTTACAATTTCAGAGGGACACCTTGTTCTTCGTCCTGATCAGCTTGCAGAGGAATTTAAGGGCTGTCTTGACCTTGCTAAGTACTGTCTTGAAACTGTTGGACTTTGGGAGGATTGTACTTTTAGATTCTCACAATGGGATCCTAACCGCACTGACAAGTATGAGGGCACACCTGAGCAATGGAATGAGGCTCAAGAAATTATGGGCAAGCTTCTTGATGAAATTGGTCTTGAGTATGAGGTTGGTATTGACGAGGCTGCATTCTACGGACCTAAGCTTGACATTCAATGCAAGAATGTATTCGGTAAAGAGGACACTATCGTTACAATTCAAATTGATATGCTTCTTGCTAAGAAGTTTGGTATGGAATACGTTGACTCAAATAATCAGCTTGCAACTCCATATATTATTCACAGAACTTCACTTGGCTGCTATGAAAGAACACTTGCTTTAATTCTTGAAAAGTATGCAGGTGCGCTTCCACTTTGGTTATCTCCTGTTCAAGCGGTTATTGTTCCTATTAACTCCGAGTTTGATGGATATGCAAAAGAGGTTCAAGCTAAGATGCTTGAAAAGGGCATGAGAGTTGAGGTTGACTGCCGTAATGAGACAATGGGCAAGCGTATTCGTGAGGCTCAGCTCGAAAAGGTTAACTATGTGGTTGTAATTGGCGCTAATGAGGTTGAAAGCGGCACTGTTTCATTAAGAGCAAGAGGCGGTATTAACCTTGGTGTTATGAGCATTGATGATATGGTTAACAAATTAAGCAAGGAAATTGAAACTAAAGCAAGATAAATCAATAATAAAATTTTAGATTGTGAGGAAGTATTATGATTGATAATTCAGCAATGTTTAAAATTGGGTATGGTTTATATGTAATTTCCTATAATGATGGTGTCAGAGACAATGCATTTATTTGTAACACGGTTATACAAGTAACTCAGTCTCCTTTGAAATTGTCTGTTACAGTAAACAAGCAAAACTATTCTCATAAAGTTATCAAGGAAACAAAAAAGTTAAACGTAAATTGTTTAACTGAAAACGTTAAGTTTGACGTGTTTGAGCGCTTTGGATTTCATAGCGGTCGTGATACTAATAAATTTGATGGATTTGAGTATTGGAAAAGTGAAAACGGTCTTGCGGTTTTAACTGCTGACCATATTAACGCGTTTATGTCCTGTGAGGTAACTGACTATATTGATTTAGGCACACACGGTATGTTCATTTGCGAGGTAACTGATGCTATGACATTAACTAATGATGAATCTATGACGTACAGCTACTATCACAAGAACGTAAAGCCGAAGGCTAATGCGCAGAAAAAGTCAGGATATGTGTGCAAGATTTGCGGTTACGTGCATGAGGGCGACACATTACCTGATGACTTTGTTTGTCCGATTTGTAAGCATGGGGCAAGCGATTTTGATAAGCTATAAAAAATTATCACTGCAAGTTTTCTTGCAGTGATTTTTTATATTAGCTTAATTTCAATTCCCACAACACCGCTTTGGTTAATTTCCTCTTGCGGATAATATTGAGTCATATCGTTAGGGTGGGCGATTTCGTTTTCGTAATAGCCTAAGCGTGATTTATCAAAGGATTTATAAAGGTCATCAAATGAGTTAAAATTGTGCTTATTTACAACTATTACCTTTAAAATTTCGCCTGA
This sequence comes from Eubacteriales bacterium, assembly GCA_045632345.1. GTDB lineage: Bacteria > Bacillota > Clostridia > Oscillospirales > CAG-272 > RGIG2000. The sequence goes on from JAZQWM010000081.1 coordinate 33,830, forward strand.
CTCTGTGTTTGTAAATTCGATAAAGTCGCCTATTTTGATTGATTGTCTTTTTTCATCATTTAAGCGCATTTCAATATCCTTCATGCCAATTTTAATAGCCTTAAATGGCTCTGGCTTTAGCTTCATATAATGTTTCATTTTTACCTCTTATTTATATAGCTCATCGGCATATGAATAGTAATATTCTTGAATAGTTTCATCCATATATTCAAATGCTTTTTCCTGTAAGTCCTCGGAAATACCGAAGTATGCTTCTGCTATTGCACCCGCCATAGCGGCGATAGTGTCGCCGTCTCCGCCTAATGATATTGCATTTCTTATAGCGTCCTCATAGCTGTCGGCTTCTAAGAAGCAAGTAATTGCATGAGGGACACTGCCTAAACAAGTTACGTCAAAGGAATAGATTGGGCGGATATAGTCAAGGGTAAAATCAAGAACGTAATAGTTTTCGCTTATATATTTTCTTATTTCTTCCTTGCTTTTGCCCGTGCGCGCCATAAATACTGCGGTAGCTATAGCTTGTGCGCCATATATACCATCTCTTGAGTTATGTGTTACCTCGGCGCTCCATTTGGCAAGTCTTTCTACATCTTCTAGTGTATCAGCGGCATATGCTACTGGGGTAACGCGCATGCCTGAGCCGTTACCGAAGCTTTTATAGGGTCCCATTGTATCGTCGATTAGCCATTTATAAAATCTACCGCCAAAGCCTGCATCTAAATATTGATTGCCGATAAGTCGCATAAAGTATGCGGCTTTTTCTTTAAAGTCATCCTCATCACACAAATTGGCATTTACGCATGCACATCCTATGGCGATTGTCATCAAGCTATCATCGGTTGGTCTGCTACCGCAAGTAAATAATGAAAATTCCTTTCTTTTTCTTGAGGAAAATTCGTATGGCGAGCCAATGATGTCCCTAAAATTGCACCTAACATTATACCACCTCCACATCAAAGAGCAATGCTCTGAATTTGTCATCTACGTATCTATCCTCATGCCAATGGCCGAAAAACCACTTTTTATACGCCACACAATGCTCAACCCATTCGAGAAAGGTTGTAAATTTAAAGTCGTGCGGATCGGGATTTTTGCCCATCTTTCTTATTATGTCGGCAGGGGCTGTATGTGTAATTACGTAGTCAACCTCTAAATTGTGTGCTTCAATATTTTTTATTGCTTCTTCGCGCTCATTTTCGTTAGGAATCTCCTCACGCCAGAAGGAATAGCCCTCTCTTCTTTGGGCTCTGTCTCTACTGTATGCGCCGACAAAGGTAAAGATTTTCTTGCCCTCAATTTCAAAAACCTGACCTCTCATTAAATGAATAACGTTCTTTCTTATTCTATGAATTTTTCCGCCGTTCCACATTTCAACAGGAAATTCGTTTAATGCTGGGTGGTTTTCGTGATTACCGTCAACGAAGCAAATTGTATATGGCTTTTCTTCTAAATGATTTAAGAAAACGTTTTCATAGGAATTATTTAAAAATAAATAGCCAAAATCTCCACATACAATTAAATAATCGTTTTCTGTCCATTCGGTTTCGCCATAGGAAGCTAAATCGTTAAATCTGCCATGCTCTCCGTGGGTGTCGCCTGTTATATTTATCATATTTTCTCCTTTCAAAAACAAACGGCGTTGCTTATGCAACGTCGTTTGTATCCTGTTCTCCTACAATCGCATAAAGCTCATTTAAAGTTTGTTCTTCATCATAGGTTATATATCTAATGTGTAAGATGTCTCCGTCAAGCAGCGCTTTGCCGCCGTACTGATCAACCTCGTCTTCTCTTTTTTCATCCTTTTTAACGGCTAATACAAGTAAATTGCTTGGCCAGAATATGTCTCTTATTTGCTTGCCGACTGCAAATGATTTTTTCTTTACTGTTACAAATGTATCAACAGATTTTGACTGTCTTACGCCGTTAATTTCGTGTATTCTGTTTTCTATTACAGTATCGTTTATAGACTCTGCTCTGAATATTTCCGTTATCATATATGCTATTGAAGCAACGATTACCACATATATTATATTTTCGTAGCAGGATAGTGCCTCTACTGCAAAAATAATGGCTGTTACCGGTGTTTTCATCATTGATGAAATACATGCGGTTATGCCTAAAACAAGAATAACCGTATAGTAGCTGCTATCAAGGCCCATAAGCATAAGCGTTTTAGCAATTACTGATGATAAAACCGCACCTAGTGCCATGATTGGTAAGAATAATCCGCCTGTTATACTGTTTGAGCTTGCAAATAGCGTTAAGGTTGAACGAATAAGCAAGATCATAATTAGTGCGATTATCGTTATCTTATTATCGAGCAAAAGCTCCTCAATCAAATGATGTCCTGTTGAAATATAATTTAATGAAATTACGCCAAATATTAAGGTTAAAGCAAGAACTATAAATATTTTATATGCGTGAGGAACCTTTTTTAGAAGTTTATTAAAAACACTATATATTGCACGGTAATAGTATAAAAACAATACGGCAAATGCTCCCACTATGACGCCTATTAAAATTGGTAACCATATATTTTTAATTTCAAGGCTTGGTAATGATAATTTTGGGAATAGATTTATATCGACGCCAAAAATTGGGGATATAATTTCAGACGTTATTCGTGAAAAAACAACTGAAACTGATGCCACGATAATTATCATTGGAGATATACGCTGGTGTGCTTCCTCAATAGCAAACATTATACCTGAAACAGGCGCACCTGTGGCTACGGAAAAGCCTGCGCATGCACCGCCTGTCATGGAATATCTATCCCATGCCTTATGCTTTTTCGCCATCGTGAAAACGCTACCTCTACCTATTGCAGTACCCATTTCAACTGATGGACCTTCATTACCAAGTGGTACACCAACTAAAAAGCTAACCATCGAAAGCACAAACGTGCCGATTAACGTTTTTAGCCATTTAAAGGCAATTATTCCGCGTAAAATACCGATAGACGTTGGTATTCCGCCACCTCTGATATTTGGGTGTGTTTTATAGATATATGCAAATAGGAATGATAAGCCAAATGATATTATAATTGCTATTGGAAGAATATATAAATGCTCCTTCATATATAAATATCCCTCAGTACTTAGGGATATTATATTTTTAGCAATAAATTTATAAAGTGTAACTATTATTGATGTTAAAACGCCTGTAATTGAGCCGAAAATTAAGGCAGGAAATATTAAATTTAAAAAGAAATTTCTATATACCGCTAGCTTTTTCATACTTCCTCCGTGTTATATATACTGTATATATTTTAACACATAGCGTTTTTAAAATCAATAAAAAACTCACGCTAAGGTGAGTTTTTTGTCAATATATCTTTGATAGAGTTTCGGCAATGGAATCTCTTATTACAAACTCAGCCATTCCATCATATGGTGTCGGTGTTTTATTGATAATTATTAGATGCTCTCCTTGATAATTATCAATTAATGATGCTGCAGGCTGCACGGTTAATGAAGTTCCACCAACAATAAGCACGTCTGCATCGTAGATTGCTTCCGCGGCATCGTAGAACTTTTTAGTGTTAAGTCCCTCGTGATACATTACAACGTCAGGGCGTATAAATCCGTGGCAGTCCTCACAGTGCGGAACGCCATCTGCATCTAAAATATAATCTAAGTCATAGTTTCTGCCACACTCAATACAGTAATTGTTAAGGGACGTGCCATGAAGCTCGATGACGTTTTCGCTACCTGCTTTTTGGTGTAAGCCGTCAATATTTTGAGTAATTACAGCAGTTAGCTTTCCGTCCTGCTCCATTCTTGCAAGTGTTTTATGGGCATCGTTTGGCTCAGCATTGGGATACAGCATGTTGTTTTTGTAATATTCATAAAACTTTTCCGGCTGATAAAGCATATATTTTGGTGTTAAAATTTCTTGTGGGTCAACCTCGTTTTCCACGGTATAAAGACCGCCTGTTCCTCTGAAATCGGGAATTCCGCTTTCTGTAGAGACTCCTGCTCCACCGAAAAATACTACGCTTTCAGCATTTTTAATTATTTCCTTAATTGCTTCAACGTTAGACATGATATCACTCCTTTTTTATAATTATATCACATCAAATTAATCAAATATATTTAGTTTTTCCAGACTACGTGCGCATAATAATACACGCAAATGAGACCGATGCTGATTAGAATACCGCCGATTATATCGGTTATCCAATGAACTCCCGATAAGATTCTGCCTATTACCATAAACGCGGTAAATAATGAGATTATCAGCGTTATAACGTTTTTTAACGTTTTAGCATTAATGCGGCTACGAAGCTGGATTATTGCGGTAATCATTACCGTAATGGTGAGCATTGTGGTTGAAGACGGATAAGACGCTTCTAAATAGCCGTTAATTAACACAGGTCGATAGTTTATAACAACATATTCAAAAAGGAAATACACGGCTATTACGGCTATATAGAATACGCCTAATGCTATTATGCTTCTATCAACCTTTAAAATGCTTTTTCTTTTTATTAGTTGAACAAGACCTAATACGGCAAAGCACAATGCAGTAAATATGGGTACAAGACCTAGCCAGTCGGTTATTACGTATAAGGTCATATTTACGCCTGTAAGAGTGTGTATAAAGCTATTAAGCGTAGCAAAGCCTACGTGTGAGTTATTTGGTCCGATTGGAGATACGTCAACGCAGCAAATTAAGATTGTCCACAGTATAAATGCACATATTAATGCTACTGACGCAATTAAGATTGTTTTGTTTCTTTTCATTTTAAATACCTTCCTTTGTTTTACAAATACATATTATAAGAAGGTGTAAAAAAATTCAAGAAACGATGCTTCACACTTACGATACGATTAGTATCATTGCATTTTTAAAGTCGCAGCCTTGATTAAAAGCAGTACAAATGAAAATACTGCGGCATATGGCTGTGAGCTTATTATAAAAAGTAATACTGCCAATATGGTAAGCGCGAGTGATATTTTAATTTTTGATTTTAGCCAAATTGATATTTGACAATTTTGAAGTGATAACATCATTACGCCTATTATAGACGTAAGAGCTACCAAGGCAAAGTATATAATTTTTAGGTAGCTTTGCACTCCAAATAGTGAAATTAATGATAATGATCGAATAGCTTCGCCTGTTTTGTTAGTGAAGAAAGGTAAAAACAGAAGCAATAAAAAGCTTACGTCAATTAAGCCGAAAATTAAATCTCTTAGCTGTGTTTGCTTCTGCTTGCTTTCCTGCTCAGCAATTTCTAACGCTTCATTTGAGGATAGCAAATCATCAATAGTTACAGAGAAAAACTTTGCTATTGCTTTTAGTGATTCTATGCTTGGATATCCTCTGCCCGATTCCCATTTGGATATGGCTGTTCGGGATACGTAAAGATTTTCTGCCAGCTCATCCTGTGTCATATTTTTTTGCTTTCGCAATTCTTGTAGCTTTTCGTTAAATTCCATGGTCAATATCCTTGCAGTATTAAATACATTCAAAATCAATGCTTGATGAAAGTAGTCCCTCGCCTGTGCATTTAACGGTTGCTTTTCCTTGCTTACCGTTATTGCGAACGCAGCAAACTAACATTCCTGAAAGCGCTTTTTTATCAGGGCGAAGGAAGGTTTCTGTTTCTCTTTGGTCGCCTGCATCTGTAGCATAAACGTCAACAGAGCCATCTGCACTAAACGTAAGGCGATTACATGCGTTAGGACATAAATTACCGTTTTCATCAACGATTTTAGCTGTTATATAGTTAAGGGATTCACCATCTGCATTGATTTCCGTGTAGTACTTTGAGAGTTCAATAGCATACGGCTTTCCTGCGGTAAAAATTGTTTTTCTTTCTACTTCTACGCCATTTTTATAGCCTACTGCGCAAACATCTCCAGGCTCATATTTAGTATCGTTCCACATTAAACGGAAGCGTTCAACGTGGGATATATCGTCGTTTCCGTCAGCTTTGTGCGTGCGAACGCCTTGAGAAACGCCGTTAATAAACAATTCTAGCTTATCGTAGTTGGTATATATGTGAATTGGAACGTTTTGTCCTTCCATGCCTTTCCAACTCCAATGCGGAAATATATGGAGAGTTGGAGTGCTTGTCCATGCGGATTTATACAGATAATAGCGGTTTTTAGGAAGTCCTGCGAGGTCAACAACACCAAAATAGCTGCTTCTTGATGGCCATTCGCTATAATATGGAGTTGGTTCTCCCAAGTAATCAAAGCCTGTCCATATAAATTCGCCCATAACATTTGGGTTATCCTTTTGGTTTGCTAACTCTCTTTCGGCAAAATATGCCCACGGTGGAGCGCAAAGTCCGTAATCGGAAATGGTTAAATCTTCATTTTTAGATAAGCTTATATCAATCTTTGCAGGGAGCTTATAGACACCTCGTGTTGAAATACAAGATGCTGTTTCGCTTCCTAAAAGCATAATATCGGGGTATTTTTCTCTTACCTCTTTATATAGATGTGGCTTATAGTTAAGCCCCACAATATCTACGTAAAACGCTATACGGTTATCAAAACAGTGAGGATACCAGTCAAGTCCAGCAGTTACAGGGCGTGTAGGGTCAAGTTCGCGTGTTTTATCAGCAAGCATTCTTGCCACCTTCCAGCCATCCTCTTGCCATTGCTCGCCGATTTCGTTACCGATTGACCACATTATTATGGATGGGTGGTTACAGTCTCGGCGAATAATTGATTTAACGTCATCAAGAGCGTGTTCGCTAAAATTCTTAGCATAGCCATTTTCTACCTTTTTGTTTGTCCATTCATCAAAGAATTCGTCCATTACTAAAATTCCAAGCTCATCGCAAAGGTTAAGCAGCTCAGGAGCGGGCGGATTATGGCTTGTACGAAGTGCATTAACGCCCATTTCTTTCATAATTTCAAGCTGGCGAAGTAATGCTGAGCGATTAATTGCTGCGCCAATAGAACCCATGTCATGGTGCAAGCATACGCCGTTCATTTTTAGATATCTGCCATTAAGGAAAAATCCATCTTTTGTAAACTCAGTTTTTCTAACGCCAAAGCGTGTTGTTACACAATCTCCGCTATCAATAGTAATTTGGGCAGTATAAAGATTTGGAGAATTTACATCCCATAAAATAGGGGTTTCTATGAAACATGATGCTTTATTATCTTTAGATGAAATTTCGGTTACTTTTCCGTTAGGCGCAGTAATTTTTGCTGTAAAGCCTGTTGCACCTACATAATCAACAGTAATATCAAATAACGCTGATTTTGAATCAACGTAGATTTGGCGTACACATACACCGTTATATTTTATATATGATGACGGTTTAGTAATTAGTCTAACGTTACGGTAAAGTCCGCCACCGCTATACCAGCGTGATGAATCCGGGTAAACTATGGCATGAACTGCAAGTAGGTTAGCGCCGTTTTTTACGTAATCGGTAATATCAACCTCAAAGGATAAGTATCCAAAGTGACATCCGCCTACTTTTTTACCGTTTACGTAAATTATACTTTCGCGCATTATGCCGTCAAATTCTAAAAAAGCTTTCTCAATATCATCAAGCTCGAACCATGTGCGGTATACGCCCTCGCCTACAATTGGAAGTCCGCCGGTTCTGCCTGTTTGCTTTTCAGGCTTGGTCATTCCGTCCTGAACAATCATTGAATACGTTGCATCATTATCCTCGGAAAAATCAGCCTCTATCCCCCAGTCGTGAGGAATAGACACACTATTCCAACTTGAATCGTCATATTCGGTGGAAAATACGCTTTCGTCCACCTCATTTAAGTTATACTTTTTAAATTTAAAGTTGTTTTTTAAAGTTAAAATATTTCGCATTGAATTATCCTTTTATTAAATATCTTGTATTGAAAGTATATCATATAAAATATTGAAATGCAATAAATTTGCAATAATTTGAGGATTGAGATATATTTCGTATTAGTGCTATTTAAAATTTCATCGAATTTGGCAAAAAGAATGGCTCCCACTACTAGGAAACTTGATAAAAACAATTAAATATTGTTTTTATCAAGTTTTCTCCTCAAAGCAAGGAATAAGGCGAGCTTAAAATTAGCCAAGACTTATGACTATGCGACAGGAGCGGCTGCGAAGCAGGAACCAGCATTTGCGAAGCAAATTCGCTTGGCGAGACGCCCACTTGGTGAGACATAAAAAGAAAAGACACGAATTTTGTTCGTGTCATTCTTTTATGGCTCCCCCTGCTGGGCTCGAACCAGCGACAACCTGATTAACAGTCAGGTGCTCTGCCAACTGAGCTAAGGAGGAATATATTGAATATTTGAAAAATGTTGGCACTGACCTATTTTCCCGGCTCGTCGCCAAGCAAGTATTTTCGGCTCCGCACAGCTTAACTTCTGTGTTCGGAATGGGTACAGGTGGACCCTGTGCGATGGAAGCACCAACTTTTTCTAATATTCTATTAAATGGTTTTAAAGCGCTTAACGAGTAAGCGCTTTAGTGTGTTGGCATTGACCTATTTTCCCGGCTCGTCGCCAAGCAAGTATCTTCGGCTCCGCACAGCTTAACTTCTGTGTTCGGAATGGGTACAGGTGGACCCTGTGCGATGGAAACACCAACTAATTATAAGCGAAAATGCTCATTGAAAAACCGAATAAGGTGTAGGTTAATGGAACGGAGTATCAACATTGAATATTCTGATTGAACCATAAAAGTAGTTCAAGCGTTCGGTCTATTAGTATCGGTCAGCTGAATACATTACTGTACTTACAC
>JAZQWM010000082.1:0-235593 GCA_045632345.1 Eubacteriales bacterium
CTCGTTTGTTAAGTAACAAGAAAACAATTATTTCAAGTGAGTTCATTCTAAAGGATTTAATTGAGTTTGATGAGGCTACTGTTTCAAGAATTTTCGAAAAGTCCACACCGTATATTGTAAGCATTAGCAAGGACAGAAAAAGAAACCACAGATTACAAGGTTGGTTTTAACAAACAAAAAGCAACCGAATTTTCGGTTGCTTTAGTGTGTTTTGTCTGGTTTCTTTTTGCTTGACTTTTTAACGACTTTTGCTCAACATGAATCTTTTCGATTCTTTTTGTTTGACTTTTTCTTTTTTCAAAGCTTTATTAAGCTTGGTAAGTTTGGTTTCTTTTTTGCTTATCTTTTTTCTTTTTCCAAAGAAAAAAGTAAGTTAGAGCTTCTTTTTCTTTCTGAGATTGTACTCAGAGCGTGGGTTGATGAACTCACGGTAGTCAAGGTCGCCGCGGTCGAGGGCGCTGACGATAGTTTCGGCTGTTGCGATGTTAGTCGCCAAAAGCACGTTATGAACGTCGCAAAGACGGAGCAGAGTCTGCTCTACGCCTGAGCCTTCTCCGTAAAGAGAGGTTTGTGGAGTATTGGAACGGAAGTAGAACAAAATATCAATTTCGTCATATGCGATTCTTGATGCGATTTGCTGTTCTCCGCCGTGAGCTCCGCTTAATAATTTTTCTATTTTCAAACCGGTTGCTTCGGAAATGTAAGCTCCCGTTGTACTTGTTGCACAGATAGAATGCTTGCTTAAAATACCGCAATAAGCGATACAAAACTGTGTTATAAGCTCCTTCTTAGAGTCGTCTGCAATGATTGCTATTTCCAACTCGAACACCTCCTAAAATTAAGTCGATTTCATCTTAAACTGACTTATCTATAAAATTTCACACTTTTCTATGGTAATAATATCACAAATACACAAAAATGTCAATAAGCTAGGTAATATTTTTTGATGTTTTTGTACAAAAATTTAATAAAAATACAGTATTTTGCTAAAATCTGGTAAATATTTTTTTCGTCAAATGCTTTGTAACTTATTACAAAACAGAATACTATTTAATACCTAATAATTGTATAATGTAATAATATATAAGAAATTATAAATAGTATATTGACAAAGAGAGTTCCTTTTGCTATAATATAAAGCAGGAAATTACGGCTTAAATTCATAAAAATGCAAAAATCTGTTGACCGACAGGAATAATAAATGATATCTTGTCGCAAGACAAGCTATTTTTTTGCAGAGATTTAGCTGTGTTAGACAAAGAAAATATGAGGTAAACAGTAATGAAAAACTACACTACAAGACAGTTTGATATGCAGTTCATAGATTCTTTATCTAATGCTTTTGGCGCCCCTAAAAATAATATTGCTATTTTACCCGGATTTTGTGATGTGCATGTGCATTTCAGAGAGCCGGGTTTTTCGTATAAGGAAACGATTAAGTCGGGTTCACTTGCTGCTGCCCATGGCGGATACACCGCGGTATGCACAATGCCGAACTTAAATCCTGTTCCCGATAGCGCTGAGAACATTGGTAAGCAAATAGATATTATTAAAAAAGACGCGGTAATTGACGTTTACCCTTACGCTTCAATCACGGTAGAGCAAAAGGGCGAGAAAATTTCCGACCTTGAAAGCATGAAGGACTTATGCATAGCGTTTTCCGATGACGGACGCGGCGTGCAAGAGGAAGAAATGATGCGTGAGGCAATGACAAGAGCAAAAGCGCTTGACAAAATGATAGTTGCTCACTGCGAGGTTGATAGCTTACTTTTTGGCGGATATATCCATGACGGATTATTCTGCGCGCTAAACGGAATGAAGGGTATTTCCTCACGAAGCGAATGGGAAATGGTTGCAAGAGACCTGCGCTTAGCTAAGGAAACAGGCTGTAAATACCATGTGTGCCACATTTCCACTAAGGAAACCGTAGCAATTATTCGCAAGGCAAAGAGTGAGGGCGTTGACGTAACCTGCGAAACTGCGCCACATTACCTTGTATTAAATGATATGGATATTATGGATGATGGCAGATTTAAAATGAACCCACCGATAAGAGACGAAAGCGACCGTCTTGCACTTGTTGAGGGAATTTTAGACGGAACTATTGATATGATAGCCACCGACCACGCTCCTCATAGCATAGAGGAAAAGAGCCAAGGGCTTGCAAACAGCAAAATGGGCGTTGTGGGACTTGAAACTGCATTTAGCGTAATGTACACACACTTCGTTAAAACAGGCAAAATGTCAATGGAAAAGCTAGTTGAGCTTATGGCAATAAATCCACGAAAGAGATTTGGCATTGAGGATAACGGCTATACGGTATTTGACCTTGATGCAAAATATACGGTAAATCCAAGCGAGTTTTTATCAATGGGCAAAAAGACACCGTTTGAATGCTGTGAGGTTTACGGCAAATGCTTACTTACAGTATGCAACGGAAAAGAAGTCTATAAAGCATAATTTAGTTTAAAATTTTAGTTAATATATAGGAGAAAAAGGAAATGGCAAAGAGAAAAGACATTAAAAGAGTTATGATTATCGGTTCAGGCCCTATCGTTATCGGTCAAGCGGCAGAGTTTGACTATGCAGGCACACAGGCATGTCTTGCGCTTCGCGAGGAAGGCTATGAGGTTATTCTTGTAAACTCCAACCCTGCAACAATTATGACTGACACGGTTATTGCTGACAAGGTTTACATGGAGCCACTTACACTTGAATACGTGGCAAAGATTATCAGATATGAGCGTCCAGACGCTATCGTACCGGGTATAGGCGGACAAACAGGTCTTAATATGGCAATGCTTCTTGAAAAGAAGGGCATTTTAAAGGAAAGCGGTGTTGAGCTTCTCGGTACTTCAAGCGCATCCATTGAAAGAGCTGAGGACAGAGAATTATTTAAAGAGCTTTGCCAAGAAATCGGCGAGCCTGTAATTCCATCTGAAATTGCTAACAACATAGAAGAAGCAATGACAGCTATTGAAAAAATCGGCTTCCCTGTTGTTCTCCGTCCTGCATTTACCCTTGGCGGTACAGGTGGCGGCTTTGCCTATAACATGGAAGAATATAAGGAGCTTGCACAGGGCGCGCTTGACGCTTCTCCTGTACATCAGGTTCTTGTTGAAAAGAGCGTTAAGGGCTTTAAGGAAATCGAATTTGAGGTTATGCGTGATGGCGCAGATAACGCAATTACAATTTGCGGTATGGAAAATATCGACCCTGTTGGCGTTCACACAGGCGACTCTATCGTTGTTGCTCCTATTATGACACTTAACGACCATGACTTAAAGATGCTTAATGATAGCGCAATTAAGCTTATCAGAGCATTAAAGATTGAGGGCGGATGTAACGTTCAATTTGCATTAAATCCTGAAACAAGCGAATATTACTTAATTGAGGTAAACCCAAGAGTTTCACGTTCAAGCGCACTTGCATCAAAGGCAAGCGGATATCCAATCGCAAGAGTAACAGCTAAAATTGCAGTTGGTATGACACTTGATGAAATTGAGGTTGCAGGCACAAAGGCATCATTTGAGCCAAATCTTGATTACGTAGTTGCTAAGTTCCCACGCTTCCCATTTGATAAGTTCACAACAGTTCCAAATAAATTAGGCACACAAATGAAGGCAACAGGCGAATGTATGGGTATCGGCTCAAATCTTGAGGAATGCTTACTTAAGTCTGTTCGCTCACTTGAAATCGGCGTTTGCCACTTCTATATGGCTAAGTTTGATAGCTATACTGACGAGGAATTATTTAAGTATATTGAAGAATTCCACGATGACAATATTTTTGCAGTATGTCAATTATTCCGCCACGGTGCAACGGTTGAAAAAATTCACGAGGTAACAAAGATTACTTCATATTTCCTTGAAGCGTTTAAGCGTATCGTTGATATGGAAAAGACACTTGAAAGCAACGTAAAGAACGTTGAAATTTTAAGAGAAGCAAAGAAAATGGGCTTTAGCGATAAGTACATTGCTAAGCTTTGGGGCATGAAAGAGGTTGAAATTTACAACTACCGTCATGAAAATAAGATTGTTCCAATCTTCAAGATGGTTGATACAGCCCACGTTGGCGCGTATATTCCTTACTTCTATTCATCAAACGAGGGCGAAAATGAGTCTATCTTAACAGACAGAAAAAAGATTATCGTTTTAGGCGCAGGTCCTATCCGTATCGGTCAAGGCGTTGAGTTTGACTATTCAACAGTACATGCCGTTAAGACAATTAAGGAAAGCGGATATGAGGCTATCATTATAAATAATAACCCTGAAACAGTTTCAACCGACTATACAACCTCAGACAAGCTCTACTTTGAGCCACTTACAGTTGAGGACGTTATGGAGGTTATCGACTTTGAAAAGCCGGACGGCGTTATCGCTTCACTAGGCGGTCAAACAGCTATCAACCTTGCAGCACCTTTAGCTGAAAGAGGAGTTAAGCTTATCGGTACAGACTGCGACGCTATTGACAGAGCTGAAAACAGAGACTTATTTGAAAAGATTCTTGAGGAATTAAATATCCCACAACCAAGAGGACAAGCTGTTACAAATATTGAGGACGGCGTTAAGGTTGCAAAGGAGGTTGGCTACCCTGTTCTTGTACGTCCATCATTCGTTCTTGGCGGACGCGCAATGCAATTAGTAGGCAATGAAAAGCAGCTTCGCCAATATTTAAAGACAGCCGTTGAAATTGATGAGGACAAGCCTGTTCTTGTTGACCACTACATTAAGGGTAAAGAGGTTGAGGTTGACGCTATTTGCGACGGCCGTGATGTATTTGTTGCTGGTATTATGGAGCTTGTTGAAAGAACAGGCGTTCACTCAGGCGACTCAATTTCAGTATATCCATCATTCTCAATTTCCGATAAGGTTAAGGGCAAGATTTTATCCTACTCAAAGAAGCTTGGTCTTGGTATCGGTATTATTGGTCTATTCAACATTCAGTTTATCGTTGACCAAAACGATGACGTATATATTATTGAGGTTAACCCACGTTCATCAAGAACAGTTCCATTCTTATCTAAGTCAACAGGCTATTCTCTTGCAGATATTGCAACAGAGGTTATTCTTGGTAAGAGCTTAAAGGAGCTTGGCATTTTCGACCTCTATCCACAGGAAAAGAAGAGATGGTACTGTAAGGTTCCTGTATTCTCATATAAGAAAATCAGCGGTATTGACGCTTACCTTAGCCCAGAAATGAAGTCAACAGGCGAGGCAATCGGATATGATGATACCTTAAACCGTGCATTCTATAAGGCACTTCAAGCATCTGGTATGCAGGTACAAAACTACGGTACAGTTTTAGTAACTGTTGCAGATGATGATAAGGAAGAGGCACTTCCGCTTATCCGCCGTTTCTATAACCTTGGCTTCAATATTGAGGCAACAGAGGGAACAGCTAACTTCTTAAAGGAGCATGGCATTAGAACAAGAATTAAACACAAGATTGGCGAGGGCTCAAAGGATATTCCTGAAGCAATGCGCCAAGGCCATATCGCATATGTAATCAACACAAGCGATGCTTCATCAAGCCAAGGCACACACCAAAAGGACGGCTACGAAATCCGCCACCTTGCTATTGAAAATAATATTTCACTCTTCACTTCCCTTGATACAGTAAGAATTTTACTTGACGTTTTAGAGGAAATTACGATTACAATCTCTACCATTGACGCGTAATTAGGGGCAACTTCAAAACAGGGGCACACTACGTGTGCAGAGAACAGGGGCGACCTTGTCGCAGGGGCTCATTGCATTCGCAGGGAATAACTAACCTTCCCTGTGAGCGAAGCGAACCCCTATCCCCTATCCCCTGTCTCCTAATACTAGTGAGGTAAAACATGAAAGACTTAATTTTTAAAATCAAAACAAATAAAGAAATAGCAAAAAACACCTATGAAATGGTGCTTTTAGGCGACTGTACCGACATTAAGTGCGGACAGTTTGTAAATATCAAGCTTGATGGCTTTTATTTACGCCGTCCTATCTCAGTATGCTGTGTAGAGGGAAATGAGCTTACGCTTATATATAAGGTAGTAGGTCAAGGCACAGAAGCTATGGCTAAGATGGGCAAGGATACCCAGCTTTTAGTTTTAACAGGACTTGGTAACGGCTACGATACCTCTCTAAGCGGAGAAAAGCCGCTTTTAATCGGCGGTGGAGCAGGTGTTCCGCCAATGTATCAATTATGCAAGGAGCTTGTAAAAGCAGGTAAAAAGCCTAGCGTAATTTTAGGCTTTAACTCAGCCGATGAGGTTTTCTACGAAGAGGAGTTTAAGAAATTAGGAGCAAACGTATTCGTTACAACTGCTGATGGCTCATATGGAGTAAAGGGCTTTGTAACAGATGCATTTAATATGGTAGATTATACATATTTCTACACCTGCGGTCCTGAGCCAATGCTTAAGGCGGTATATAATAATACCGTAACAAGCGGTCAATTCTCATTTGAGGAAAGAATGGGATGTGGCTTTGGTGCTTGTATGGGATGCTCCTGCAAAACAAAATACGGCAATAAGAGAATTTGTAAGGACGGACCGGTGCTTGTAAAGGAGGAAATTATATGGTAAAGAATGAATGTCTAAAGACAGAGCTTTGCGGAATAGAGCTTGATAATCCATTAATTCCTGCCAGCGGTACATTTGGCTTCGGCTACGAATTCAATGAAATATACGATATTAACTGTCTTGGCTCATTTTCATTTAAGGGCACAACGCTAAATCCACGCTTCGGCAATCCAACACCAAGAATTGCAGAGTGCGAAAGAGGTATGATTAACTCCGTAGGACTTCAAAATCCCGGCGTTGACAAGGTAATTTCTGAGGAATTACCTAAGCTTAAAGCTTGCTTTAACAAAAAGGTTATGGCAAACGTAAGCGGATTTTCCATTGAGGAATACGTTGAAACAGTTAAAAAATTAGATAAAGAGGACATTATCGGTTGGTTTGAAATCAATATTTCCTGTCCAAACGTACATGGTGGTGGAATGAGCTTCGGTGTGTCCCCTGAAAATGCAGGCGCAGTAACTAAGGCTGTTAAGGCTGTTACAAATAAGCCTGTAATTATTAAGCTATCTCCAAACGTAACTGACATTGTTGCAATCGCAAAAGCATGTGAGGAAAACGGTGCTGACGGTATTAGCTTAATCAATACACTTTTAGGTATGAAAATTGACCTTAAGAAAAAGAAGCCTGTTGTAGCAAACAAAATGGGCGGATTTTCAGGTCCTGCAATTAAGCCTGTGGCTATCAGAATGGTATATCAGGTTTATGAAGCAGTTAATATTCCAATCGTTGGCGGCGGCGGAATTTCCTGCGCTGAGGACGTAATTGAAATGATGCTTGCAGGAGCTAGCGCAGTTGAAATCGGCGCTCAAAACTTAGTTGACCCAATGGCATGCCCAAAAATCATTGAGGAATTACCAAAGGTTATGGAAAAATACGGTATTAAAAATTTAAAGGATATTATAGGAGGAGCACACTAATGGGAAAGGACGTAATTATCGCTTGTGATTTTGCAAGCAAGGAGCAGGTTTTTGACTTTCTTGATAAGTTCCAAGAGGAAAAGCCATTTGTTAAAATCGGTATGGAGCTTTTTAACGCAGAGGGTCCTGAAATCGTAAGAGAAATTAAGCGTAGAGGTCATAAGATTTTCTTAGACTTAAAGCTTCACGACATTCCAAACACAGTTAAAAAGGCAATGGCTGTGCTTTCACGCCTTGACGTTGATATGACAAACGTACACGCTTCAGGCACTATCGCAATGATGGAAGCAGCTTTAGAGGGACTTACAAGAGAGGACGGCACATGCCCACTTCTTATTGCAGTAACTCAGCTTACCTCAACAAGCGAGGAAAGAATGAGAGATGACCTTTTAATTAACGAGCCAATGGATAAGGTAGTTATGCACTACGCTCAAAATGCTAAGAAGGCAGGTCTTGCAGGCATCGTTTGCTCCCCACTTGAAGCGGAAAAGGTACACAATGTATGCGGTAAGGACTTCGTAACAGTAACTCCGGGCGTTAGATTTGCAGACGGCGATAAGGGCGACCAAGTAAGAGTTATGACACCTGCTGAGGCTAAGAAGATAGGAAGCGACTACATCGTAGTAGGCAGACCAATTACAGGTGCTAGCGACCCAGTTGCAGCATATCGTAGATGTGTTAACGAATTTATCGGCTAAAAGCTTAAAATCAAGGAGAAACAAAAATGGAAAGCTACAAAAGAGAATTTATACAGTTTTTACAAGGTGCAGGCGTATTAAAGTTTGGTGATTTTACTGCTAAGAGTGGTAGAAAAATCCCATACTTCATTAACGCAGGCGAAATTAAGACAGGCGAGCATATTGCAAAGCTTGGCGAATTCTACGCAAAAGCATACCTTGACAAGGTAGGGGCAAAGCGTACCGCATTATTTGGCCCTGCATACAAGGGTATTTCAATCGCAGTTTCATCATCTATCGCACTTGCAAAGAGCGGTCTTGACGTGCCATTCTTCTTTAACAGAAAGGAAGCAAAGGACCACGGCGAGGGCGGTGTGTTCGTAGGCTACAAGCCACAAGCAGGCGAAGAGGTTGTAATTGTTGAGGACGTTATCACAGCAGGCACAGCTATTCGTGAGACCATGGAAATTATGAAGGGACTTGAAGGCGTTAAGGTTGCAGCATGCTTCGTAATGGTTGACCGTAAGGAAAAGGGTCAAGGCGAAAAGGGTGCAATGGTTGAGCTTGAAGAGGAATTCGGCTTCCCTGTTTACTCAGTAGTTGACGTTTACGACATTATTGAATACCTTGAAGAAGACCCTCAAAACGCTGAAAACGTAGCAAGAATTAAGAAGTATCGTGAGGTTTACGGAGCGTAAAGCTCCGTATGTAGCGGTTAGCCGCCAGCAGATAGCGGTTAGCGGGCTACCTTTACGATTTATTAACGAAACCAAAATATAAAGCTTTGCGAAAAAATGATAGACTGTCGTTAGTAATCTTGCTGACGGCTGGCGGCTAACGGCTGACTGCTTCCTTTCGCAAAGCGAAAGGAATTTATGAGAAGTTTAATTGATATTAAGGAGCTTTCATTAGAGGAGCTTGATGAGCTTACCGAAACCGCACTTGATATAATTGCAAATCCATCAAAGTACAGCGAAAAGTGTCGCGGTAAGAAATTAGCAACGCTATTTTTTGAGCCATCTACAAGAACACGCTTAAGCTTTGAGGCGGCTATGTATGAGCTTGGCGGTAACGTTTTAGGCTTTAGTGAGGCTTCAAGCTCAAGCTCTGCCAAGGGCGAGAGCGTTGCAGATACTGCAAAAATGATATCCTGCTATGCAGATATTATGGCTATGCGCCATCCTAAGGAGGGTGCGCCACTTGTTGCAGCTATGAATGCCACAATCCCTGTTGTAAATGCAGGAGACGGCGGACATAACCACCCAACACAAACTCTTGCAGACTTACTTACAATCAAGCGTAAGAAAGGCAGATTTGACAATTTAACAATCGGTCTTTGCGGCGACTTAAAGTTCGGAAGAACAGTACACTCTCTTATTGCCGCAATGTCAAGATACGATAATGTTAAGTTTGTGCTTATTTCCCCTGATGAGCTTAAAATACCGGGCTATGTTAAGACAGATGTCCTTGACAAAAATGGTATTGAATACGTAGAAACAACCGACTTAGTTGGAGCAATGCCATCTCTTGATATTCTTTATATGACAAGAGTACAAAAGGAAAGATTTTTCAACGAAGAGGACTACCTACGCTTAAAGGATAGCTACATCTTAACACCGTCAAAGCTTACAAACGCCAAGAGTGATCTTTGCATTATGCATCCACTCCCAAGAGTAAACGAAATTAGCGTAAGCGTTGATGATGATAAAAGAGCATGCTATTTTGAGCAAGCGTTAAACGGCAAATATATGCGTATGGCGCTTATTTTAAAGCTTTTAGGTATTAAATAAGGAGGAAGATTATGAGAGTAGATGCAATTAAAAACGGTCTTGTAATCGACCATATTACCGCAGGTAAGGCTATGGAAATCGTAGGACTTTTAAAGCTTGATGAGCTTGATTGTCCTATTGCAATAATCAAAAATGCACCAAGCAACCGCCTTATCAAAAAGGATATAATCAAAATTGATGCTGACATTGAGCTTAATTTTGAAATTTTAGGCTACATTGACCCGGACGTTACAGTAAACATCATCAAAAACGGCGAAATCGTAGAAAAGAAGCACGCCAGCTTACCTGAAACACTTAAAAACGTTATATCCTGCAAAAACCCACGCTGTATCTCATCCTGTGAGCAGGAGCTTCCACATATTTTCAAGCTCACCGACAGAGAAAACCGCGTGTATAGATGTTTATACTGCGAAACTAAAGCAAAATAAAAAAGAGCCACAAGGCTCTTTTTTTATTTTGTAAGTATAATTGTAATTACCTTGCTATCGCCCTCAAATGATGGGTAGTTAGAAGCGTCATATGTTGCGCCCTCATATTCGCCGGATTCATCAACAACAAGTGCTACATGGTATTCGTTTGATGGAACTACGATATAGCCGTTTGCATCTGTGTAACCAAAGAGGCATACTGTTTCCTCGCAGTATTGAACGAAGATGTTTGCAAGTCCGTTGCCATCTTCATCACATACAAACACCTTGTAAAGCTCGTCATTTATAATAATGTCGCTATCGTCCGGTGTGTTGTTGTCTGTTTCTGTGTCGGTGGTTGTATCGCTGTTTGTGTCTAATACTGTTGAGTCGCTTGCTGTGTCTGTGTTTGATTCTGTGTTAGTATCTGTGTCGGTATTACCACCGCAGGAGCATACTAAAAGCATCATACATAAAGCAAGGCAAATAAATACTAAAAGCTTTTTCATGTTGTACTCCTTATTCGATTGTGAATGAGCTTTCAAGCTCGTTTTCTGTTAAGTTAACAATTTGGAACTCTGCAACCTCATCGTTTAATTTAACGTTGATGTTGCCGTTTGTGTTGGCTGTATATTCTTCTCCGTTATAGATTACCTTAACGCCTTGGGCGTTTGCAATCTTAAGTGTTGCGTCAACGGCTGAAATATAGTTAAAGTAAAGGGTTTGATTGCCTGCAAAAATTACCTTTTCAGTAACGATATCTGTTGATACGCTCTTTTCAACCTCAATGGCAGTATCCTCTGTGCCTAAGGTTGTTTTGTCAATTTCAATAGTGCAGCAAGCAAAGAGCCATGCGCTATCTTCATTTGCATTCATACCAACGATATTCATTGGGCTTTGTGGATTCCACCAGCCTGTTTTGTTACCGTGGTTTTTGATTGCTCTTTCCATATACTTATCAAGTGGATAAAGACCTGTTGCTTTATCGCAAGCATCGTAATATTGGTTAATTAAGCCATTATATGCTTCCTTAGAAAGATAGTTGCCGTTTTCATCATAAATATATGATGACATAAGGCTTGTTTCACATACCTTATAGAAGCTTGGTAAATATGCGCTATCAGAGCCTACTCTTACGTAAACGATAGGTCCATCCTCAGTATCTAGGTGGTAGCACTTATCGCTTTCGTTATAAACTAAAACGTTTTCCTTAGTAATATCAATATCGGTAAGTGTGATTTGATAGTTCTTGTAGCTAATGAAAAGTGGCTTAAGTGCAGGCGCAGACACATATGTGTATGGCTGGTCCTCAGGTGTGTAAACAGGGTCGGCTGTTCTTTCAATCGTGAACTTGCAATATGTATCGTTTTCGTTCTTAGCCTTAATACCGATAAGGTAAGGAGTTGCCTCCATTGTGTCGCTGGCAAGGTTCTTATTCTTAATTTCAAGTGAAATTACGCCGTTTTCATCAGGTAATGGAGAAATTGGGCTTTCAAGAGCGTTGATTGGCGCGCCATAGTAGCCGATTTCTGCATCAATATCAACTGAAAATTCATAGATACCGTCCTGTGTTGCGGTAAATAAGAAAAATACAATGCTTTCGTTTGAAATATTTGGTGTAAAGTAAGAGCCAACCTCGCTTACAAGATACGCTCTTCTGTCATCATCGGTTGTATCGGGAGTGCCGTTATCGTGAATTCTTTCGTAGCGTAAATTTGCTGCGCTAAGCATAACTGTAACGGTAATTTCGTTATTGGCTGGTGTAACCTTAATATTTTCGCCAATATAGTATTCCTTCTTAGAATAGTCCTCTACTCTGATTTCAAATTCCTCGCCTGTAAGTGTAGCAGTTGCCACGCCGTTTTCATCAGCGAAAACCTTTGTATCTCCAAAGTAAACAACTACCTCTTCAAGAGCTTGACCGTTTTCGTCAACAACGGTAACCTTATAATTTACAGGCGCGCTTGATGCACCTGTATCTGTGCTTGTGTCTGTATTTGTATCTGTATCTGTATCTGTATTGCCACCGCAAGCGACAAAGCAGAAAATACATAATACAGCTAAAATAGTTAAAAATAGTTTTTTCATGTTTTCTCCTTGAAAAGAAAATTTGAAAGCAAATGTATCAACATATGAGTTATAAGATTGCTACGCAATCGTTATGATTTTGCTGTGCAAAAGTTATAAATTCGCATAGCGAATGTTATGATATGATTGCATATTGTTACCTTTAACTGTGCCACAGGCACATCATAACTATGCGAAGCATATCATAACTTGCGAAGCATTCATAACTTGCCAAAATCAATCATAACTGCAACAAGCGTGCTTATTGCTTACGCTCCAATGTGCTTATAGTAATAGCAAAGCTTTGTCCATGAGTGGTCAACGCCCTCAAAGGTAAACTTATCCATGATTGCTTGAAGAATCATAGCAAGCTCCTCGTTTACTAATACGCAGCCGTGAAGCTCAGGATTGTTTGGATGTGTTTCCTCAGTAATCATAAGAGCGATATACTTTTCTGCAAGAGCTGTATAGTCCATATCGATACCGTGGAACTTACCGTTAAGAACGTCCTCAATTTGGTTAAGCTCAGCGTATTCCTCATAGTCTGCGCCCCAAAGTGCCTTGAAGTACTCAATACAGATGTTCTTCTTATCAGCGTTGAATGCTGCTCTATGCTCTGCAATTAAAGCTACAAGGTCCTCTCCGTCTGCTTGCTTCTTGCCGTTAATAATGTCAACAAGAAGGTTGTTTTCGCTAAGAGAAGCAAATCTTTCTGCGTCAAGCTCTTCTCTTAATTGGTCAATGATGTATTGTACCTCAAATGATGAAATGTAAGCAAGCATTTCTTGGTCTGCGCCGTTCTTTGATAAGTCAAAGCCGCCTGCCTTAATTACGTCTTGAAGGTTCTTTGTTGGGAAGATGTTTGTTGGGAATAGGAAGTCAGCGTAAAGGAGTGAGCCTTGGCTACCGTCCTTATTCTTAACGTAGTAGTAGCCGTCCTCGCCAAGCATTACGTCAACACCGCCTGCGATTGTTTGTCCCATACCCTCAAGTGTATCAGGATTGAAGTTTTCGCCTTCCTCAAATGTGAATGGTCCTGGAGAAGCTACGATAAAGTAGTCAAAGCTTTCGCCAAGATATTCTACTGTAAATGTAAATGTGCCAACCTCATAAATTTCATAGTAAGCAATATCAATGTAGTATTCTCTGCCTGCCTCAAAGTAAGCAACCATTGTGCAATTTACATGGTCATTGCCTATATAGAGATATGAAAGGCGCTCGCCTTGGTCGCTATCTGTGTAAAGAGTTTCCTTGCCGTCTAAGAAGATCCAGCCTTGAACCTCTTTTGAGCTCTTGGATGTGATACGGTATGCACCGCTTACAGTTGGAACGAACTTATAAAGAAGTCCTCTTGGCATAATAAGTCTGCCATCGTATTCAACTGTGTTAGGATTTTCCTTGCCCTCAGTTACAGGGTAAGCAGATTGAGTTGAAAGACCGTTGATTGGGTTTTCCATTTGCTCATCTGTGCCGTATGAAGCATAGTATTCGCAAATTTGGAGCCATTCGTTAGGATTGTCATCAATACCAACTGCATCAGTTACCTTAATAAGAAGCTCCTTAAGCTCCTCATTAACTGCTGTTAAGCCGTAGTATTTTGAGTTAGAAGCATAGTTACAGTATTTAAGAAGTCTGTCGCTATCTGCTTGGCTTGAAAGAACGCCGCCGTACATTAAGATTGTAATACTTGTGTCCGGTTGGAATTGTGTTACACCGATAAGCTCAGCAAGTAGGTATGGACCGTTTTTGTCGCATACGTGGTCAGCTGCATCTGTGTGGTATTGGCATACACGGTAGTAGCCTTGGTCATCAAGCACAAGGTCAACGTACTTATTGTAGCCGAAGCCGTCCTCGTTCTTTTGAGTAGCTGCGTACTTAGAAATGAAGGTAGGCTCGTCAATATCGTCCTTATTTGTTACGCGCATATTCTTAATTGCAATACCGTCGTCCTTAGGGTCGCCATCTGCAATTTCATTCTTCATGTAAAGAATGTTAATGTCGTATTCTCCGTCCTGGTCAGCAACGTAAGCGTAGCATGTCTTCCAGCCGCTGCCTGAGCCTACGATTTGGAAAATGTCCTTGCCGTCAGCAAATACGTAAACGATGTCAGAGGAGCTGGCTGTATTTTCTGTGTTTGCAAGATAATCAAAGGTAAGAACCTCTCCTGCCTTTAATTGAACCTTCATGTTGATTTGTGAGAAGGAGTTTAATTTACCGCTGTTTGATGGGAAAATAAACTTTTCGCCTGTTGCTTCGTCCTGCATAATAACGAAAGGCCATGACATTTCGTTATCCTCTGGGTAATATTCAATGTTGATATCGCCCTTATTGATAGCTTCGCCAATTACCTCGCTTGATTCCATTTCGATATCAGGAACCTCAGTAGGTGTGATTTCCTCAAGAGTGTTTACAACCTTTTGAACGTAGTTGTCCGCTGTAAAGTAGTCAAACATAATATTGAAAGGTGTTTGGCTTGTAATACCGCCCACTTCCCAAAGAGCAATCATGCCGTAACGGTCAATGATAATGTTTGTTGGGTAGCCGGAAACACCGAAGTAGCTTGACCAGATTGTAGGCACCTTACATGCCGGGAAGGTAATTCCGTAATCGTAAACGAAGTTGCCTACTAGGTTTTCATCATCAAGTGGATATGGGCTGATAGCGATAATTTCAATATCATCCTTATATCTTTCGTAAGCTGCGTTCATGTATGGAGCTTCGTTAGCGCATGGACCGCAGGTTGTATAGAAGAAGTTAAGCATAACCATCTTCTTCTCTTTAAGAATATCGGAAATTCTGAGAGTTTTGCCGTCTATGGTTGTTACCTCAAAGTCCATAATGATATCGCCCTTTTTATAAGCGGTTGTTGGCCACTCTTTGTTTGGGTTTTCAATTACGCTTGACATAACTGTAATTGTCGTGCCTGCCTCATAAAGCTTATAGCTTTCCTCAAACTTATAACCGGCAGGTGGTGTTTTGATAGAAACAGTATAATTGGAGTTTCTTGGTAACGTAAAGGTTACCACACCGTTTTTGTCAGTAGTGTCAACGTCCTGTCTTGCACCGTCAAGGTTTACAAAAACGGTTAAGTCAGAAAGTGGAAGACCTCCTACTGTTTTAATTTGTACTCTGTACTCAGCGGTGTTGTTATCAGGGTTTTGACCGCTTGTATCTGTTGATGTGTCGGATGAGCCTGTATCGGTTGAGGTATCTGTATTTGTGTCAGTATTGCCGTTTCCGCCACAGCCAACTAAGGATGTTGCAAGCATTGTAAATAGCATAACGAATGCTAAAATCAATGCAAGGGATTTTGTGAGCTTCATACTCTTTCTCCTTTTCTTTTTTATGTAAGAATTTTTTAATAAGCATTTTATAGATACTAAAAATAAAAACACTTGTTCTTTATTATAATACATTTGCGCTATAAAGTCAATAATAATATTATAATATGAAATATATGTCAGCTATTTTTACAATTTGTACATATTTATTTTTCGTGTTTTTTAACAAAATTTTCGAAGCTACACCACTATTTTCAAAAAAGGACTTTATTTTTCCTTTTAAAAATGTTATACTAAAATGAATGATCATTTTCGGTTATAAGTTTCCATTTTGAATTGAGGTTTTAAAATGTATCAGATTATAAATAAAATCAAATCTCCCAAGGACGTTAAAAAAATGTCCGTAAGAGAGCTGAAGCTAGTGGCTGAGGAATCCCGACAGGCTATACTTAACCGCGTTTCCCAGGTAGGCGGACACCTAGGCTCAAACATGGGCATGGTGGAAACCACAATCGCGCTCCACTACGTTTTCGACTCTCCATATGACAAGCTGGTGTTTGACGTTTCACATCAGTCATACACCCACAAAATTTTAACAGGCAGATATTTCGGCTTTACAAACAAAAAAAGATTTGGCGAAATTTCAGGCTTTACAAACCCAGATGAAAGTGAGCATGACATCTTTAACGTGGGACACACCTCAACCTCGGTAAGCTCCTGCATAGGTCTTTGCAAGGCTAGAGATTTAAGAGGTAGTGGCGAAAACGTTATCGCTATAATAGGCGACGGTTCACTTAGCGGCGGAGAGGCTCTTGAGGGCTTCAATGTTGCGTCTGAGTTAAAGTCAAATTTAATCATAATCGTAAACGATAACGATATGTCAATCGCTGAAAATCACGGTGGACTTTACTCCAACCTTCGCGACCTTAGAGCCACACAGGGAAAGCACGAAAATAACCTGTTTAGAGCATTCGGTCTTGACTATATTTACATTGATAAGGGTAACGATTTAGCGACACTTATCAAGATGTTTTCAAGAATTAAGGATATTGACCACCCTATTGTAGTGCATATAAATACCGTTAAGGGCAAGGGCTCAAAAATGGCGGAAAGCGAAAAGGAAAGATTCCATTCTACCGCTTCCTTTAACCTTGAAACAGGAGAGCTTGTTTCCAAGTCTCCAAAGGAAACCTACTTAACTGTAACAGGCAACTACATTTTAGATAAAATCAAGAGAGACAGTCAGTTTGTGGCTATATCCGCAGGCGTTCCGTCAGCTCTTGGCTTCGGCTTTGACGCTTCAAAGCGTGTAGAGGCAGGAAAGCAGTACGTTGACGTGGGAATTGCAGAGCAAACGGCTGTAGCAGTAGCGTCGGGTATTGCAAAAAATGGTGGCAAAGCACTTTTTGGTACATATTCAAGCTTTATTCAAAGAACATATGACCAGCTATCTCACGATTTATGTCTAAATAACAGTCCTGCAACAATTTTAGTATCCAACGCCTCAATTTACGGCTTTAAGGATAAAACGCATATCGGTATATTTGATATTCCCCTTCTTTCTTCAATTCCAAATCTACGCTATCTAGCTCCTGCAAGCAAGGAAGAGCTAACTGCTATGCTTGAATGGTCTATTGACCAAAATAGCTACCCTGTGGCTATTAAAATGCCGGGTGGAAGCGTATTTAGCGCAGATTACCCTGTTGACACAGATTACAGCGAAATCAAGTACCAAATCACAAAAAAGGGCAAGGGTGTGTGTATAATTGCATTAGGCTGCTTTTATAAAATCGGTAACGATTTATGTAATGCCCTTAAAGAGCAAGGCGTTGATGCCACTCTAATCAACCCAAGATACGCTAATATACTTGACACAGAATGTCTTGATAAAATAGTAAAAACCCACAATACGGTAATAACGCTCGAGGACGGCGTTCTCAGCGGCGGCTTTGGCGAAAAAATCGCCGCTTATCTTGCAAACACAAAATGCCACACGCTTACCTACGGACTTAAAAAGGAATACATCGACAGGTACGACCCGGATGCAGTTCTCAAAGAGAACGGTATAACCGTAAATCAAATCCTTGAAGATTTGGCTTAGCGTTTAGTTTGCCAAAGGCAACTTCATAGCCTCCCTTGACAGTTAAGGGAGGGGGACCACGATAGTGGTGGTGGGTTTGCCGAGGCATAGCCTCAGCGCCGTCAGCTTTTAGCAGGATTTACAACTGACAATAAAATAAAAACAGAGGAAAAAGCATGAAAAAGTTTTTAATAGTTCTATCATTATTTGCAATTTTGCTTGTTTTTGCTTCCTGTGGCAGCAAGGGAGATTACCAAATTGTAATTCCCGAAAACGCTACCGTTACCGAGCAGTACGCAGCAGAAAATTTATCTAATATAATTAATGAATATTACGGCGTTTCTTTGAAGGTGGTTAATGACACGGAAGAAGAACAAAAGCACGAGATTTTAATTGGCGAAACCAACCGTGATGAGTCAAAAACA
The DNA here is from genome assembly GCA_045632345.1 of Eubacteriales bacterium. GTDB lineage: Bacteria > Bacillota > Clostridia > Oscillospirales > CAG-272 > RGIG2000. Next base: position 18,213 of record JAZQWM010000082.1, read on the forward strand.
GACACAGAGCTTGGCAAAATGCAATTTTTACTCTTTAAGAAAAGAGGCAAAATCGTAATTAAGGGCGACGGAATTTACGTTGGAGCTTCCTGTGGTAAGCTTGTAAACGAGCATATGTCGGTAAATGATGGCGTTCTTTCCTTTAACAATCTTGACAGCCATGATATTTACACATATACCACCCCCGAAAAGTGCGACAGCGTAATCTTTATGATTGGCGACGGCATGGGAGACGTACATATTACCATGGGCGAGCAAAAATGCAACTTCTCCTTCGTTGCTAAGCAATTCCCATACAAGGGAACGTCCATTACCCGTTCACAAACGGTTATTGACCGTCTTGGCACTTATACGGATAGCGCCGCAAGCGGTACTGCAATGTCAACGGGCTTTAAAACCTATAACGGTTATATCGGTCTTGATAAGAACGGCAATTCCGTTCCTAACGTAAGAGAGCTTGCAGCATCTGTGGGAGCAAAAACCGCAGTTTTAACAACAGATAAAATCACAGGCGCAACTCCAAGCGCGTACTTATGCCACAACGCTTCAAGAGAAAACTCCAAGGAGCTTGAGAATGAAATCAACGCTTTAATCAAGGACGGCAAGGTTGACTATTGCAAGGGAGATGTGGATTTTGAGCTTACCTTAGAGACAAAAATCGCTCTTAGCACAATTTCAAAGGATAAATCACGCTTCTTCATTATGATTGAAGAGGGCTGGATAGATAAGCAAGCGCACAACAATAACATCCAAGGCACGTCCAACACCGTTGCCCGTTTTAATGATTCTATTGAATACGCTACACAGTTTGCGCTAATGCATCCAAGCACTGCTCTTATTGTTACAGCCGACCACGAAACAGGCAACTTAGTTGAAAGCTCCTTCCATAAGGCAGGCTTCACGTTCAGAAGCGATGAGCATACAAACAAGGACGTTTCAATCTTCGCTCTTGGCGCAGGCACGGAAATCTTTAACGGCGCAACCGTTGAAAACGTAGAGCTTGCAAAGTTCGTTGCCAGCGTTTACTCAAACGAAAGCTTCGGCATGGATATGAGCGAATTGAACTAAAGCTGTTAGCCATTAGCGGCTAACATCAGGGGACAGGAGATATGGAACAGGGGTTCACTCCGTTCACAGAGAAAATTAGATTAAACAAGAATAACAAAAAATATAAAAAATACTAAAAAAGTGGTTTAAGAGGCATGGTTTGAATGGAAGGAAAGGGAATAAAGCAAATCTCCCTATATCCTATCCCCTATTCCCTATCCCCTTGAGCGACTAAAAGGAGCGAAACATGAAAATTGCACTAATTGCACACGACAAGAAAAAAGATGATATGATTAGACTTGCCATCAAGTACAAGGAAACTCTTGCACCTCACGAGCTTTATGCTACCGGTACAACAGGCACACTTGTAATGGGCGAAACAGGTCTTAAAATTAAAAGAATGAAGAGCGGTCCTCTTGGTGGCGACCAACAAATCGGCTCAATGGTAGCTGAGGGTAAGCTTGACCTTATTGTATTCCTTCGCGACCCACTTACATCACAGCCACACGAGCCTGACGTATCCGCACTTCTTCGCCTTTGCGATGTTCAATCAATTCCGCTTGCAACAAATGTTAAGAGCGCAGAAATTATGCTTGAGGCAGTAAAAAACAATCATATATAAGCGATAGCACATATGCTATCGCAGGGCATAGGGGATATGATATAGGGGTTCGCTATGCTCACAGGGAAATATCTAAAAATTGTATAACAAAAAGCACGCTGATGGAAGTACCCACTTTAGCGTGCTTTTCATTTTGTTTTATATTTTTAAACCAATCTTCCCTGTGAGCGTAGCGAACTACTGACCACTGATATATCTGCTTCGCAGAGCGATATAACCGAATACATTCGGTAGCGATATGCTTTCGCCAAACGAAAGCACGATATTCCGCCAAAGGCGGAGCGATATGCACCTTCGGTGCGCGCTGACTGCTGACGGCTCAAAAAATAACGCATGCGTTATTTTTATTCCCGTTATCTTTTCAGCTCACACTCAAGTGAAAGAGCGTTTACCGTGGTTGTGATTACTCTGCCGTCCGGCATATAAACTGTTTTTCTTACGTCATCATCGGTTTTTACCGTGATTTCAAACTTCTTGCCCACCTTTTGCCATGACACGTAAACGTCGCCTGCGATGGTTGATACCGTTCCGCTTGCTTTATCTCTGCCCTTTATGTATGGCTTTATGGAAATTGACTTTTCAGACACGTTGTCGGTGCGAACGCCTAAAACTGTTGCTGAAAACTCGTAAATTGCAAGCGCGCCCCAAGCGTGGCAATCGCTTCTTGAATACTCAGGTGTTTCAGGAACGGTTGTGCAATTAAGCTTTAAAAGTCCGCGATAGCTATTCATCATTTCCTCGGTGTATTCGTAAAGACCGCAGATTTCCAATGCTCTGAAGTAGAAGTATGCAAATGCATAGGTTGCTTTCGCTTCGAGATTTAAAGCGTTTTTCATAATATGCTTAGCCTTTCTGCCTGTTGCAACGCCACTTAATACACACCATGTTTGCATGTGCTGTGAATATAGAGTATGCTCCATATTATCGGCATAAAGCTCCTTTTCCTCATCGTAGAAGAACTTTTCAGTATTGGCTTTAAGCATTTCTGCCTTTTCTAAATATTCGTTTGCTACGTCATTTCTGCCGCAAATAGCGTTAAGCTTTGCTCCGCATTGTAGGAAGTACGCCATCATTGGATTATAAAGACCGATAACACCGCCGTGTACGCCAACAGGCACGCCTCCGTCATTTTCATTTTCAACGTAGCCCCATGGCTTAGCCCAGTCAACGAAGTTCCAATATTTGCTCTGTCCAACTACGCCGTCCTCATTGATATGATTTGAGAACCATTCAACAACGCCGTCAATGGCTCTTAGGTGCTTTCTTACTAAGCTAACGTCGCCAAAACGGATGTAGTGAGCGTACACCATAAATATAAAGTAGAACTGGAACGTTGGAATATGCTGGTCTCCCACAGATGGAGTTCTTGATGGCATTAAGCCGTCTGCAAGCTGAGACGCTGCAAAATCGTCCATTGCCTTTCTTGCAAGGCGGTCATCGTGGGTTAGCTGATAGTTAAAGAGCATTTGCGTTGAGGTGTCCATGCAATATTGTAATTGCTCATAGAATGGGCAGTCCTCATATGTTTCGTGCATACATCTTTGAAGCGTGCGGACGCTGATTTCCCAAAGCTTATTATCGTCCTCTCTGCCAAAATCGTAGGTTGTGCGCACGTCCATTGGATAGTTAACCTCTGTCATTTTAACGAGTTCTATTGACACGTCCCCGCTAAAAACAGGCTTAATGAAGCGGAAGCATCTAAACCAGAAAGGCTCATAAATTGCTTCGCCGTCAACTGTAATATCATCGTACATTTCCTTAGTAAAGTCTAGGGATCTATCGGTACGGTCATTGTTTGTCTTGCCTTGAATTTCAGTAAAGCATTCAAAATAGTAAAGGCGAACCGTACCCTTACCGGAAATTTTAAATTTAGGGAAGCCAAAGGTTAAATAGTCAGCCTCAAAGAACTCTCCGTCATACTTAACGATATCGGTTTTATCCTTAAAGTCAAGCATTGGAATAGGTCTTTCAAAAAGGAAGCACTTATTTGTACCGCCCCACCAATAGTGGTCAGCCTCTCCGTTTGAAATTCCGCATTGTACCTTTGCTGCCTCATAGGTAATCTCTTTTGTGAAATCTACAATTTCACGTGTTGCGGCAGAATAGCAGCTGCTTGCGCTGATGTGATTTATTGTTTCAGCCTTGGCAACTTCCCAGCTTTCGTCCGTTTTTACGCACACGTCCCCGCATGTAAGCTCTAAAGCGAGAAGCGCCGCTCCCACTCTGATTACACCCTCAATAGGAGACATTTTGCCTTCCATATCCGTGGAAACTAGCTGTAAAACCTCAACGAAAATTTCGTTTTTGCCTACCTTTAAATAGCTTGTTACGTCAACTGTGTCAAAATATGTTTTTTCTCTTGTTCCCTTGCAAGGTCCGCACGCAACAAATTCTCCGTTTACGTATAGCTTGTATCTTGCCTGAGCAGATACCTCTACCTTCGCTTCCTTTACAACCTCTAAATCAAATGATTTTTTGAAATAGTAGGTGGCGTTATCGCTTGCTCCTGCGCCTTGCTTGGTTATCCATCTTGCTTCCTTCATAATTCGTTCCTTTCAGTCACTCAAGGGGATAGGGGTCAGGGGATAGGATATAGGGAGCTTGCTTGTTCCTTTTATACTTATCCAACCGCATCCTTGCGTGCATTTCAATCACTGTGCAATAATATTTTAGAGCCGTGGCTCTCATCCTTATCATTTTAACCTATCCGACTTTGCTTTGTCAATATGTAAGTGTTAAATTGTTTTGCAAATTTCCCTGCACACAGAGTATGCCCCTATCCCCTGTCCCCTAAATAACAAAAATATTTAAAATCTTTGAATTTTCTCTTGACATTATTGAATATATAATATAAAATTATATTATGTAGAAATTTGGCGTTATGAGCCTTTCGGCGAGCTTGTATGCTTTTTACATAATATTTCTAAGAATTTTAAATTTTTAATGCGCCGAAATACTTTAAGGAGGTATAAAACTATGCAACCATGGATAGCTATCGTTATTGGCGTAGTTAGCGCAGCTGTTGGCATTATTGCGGGTATTATTATCCGTAAGGGTGTAGCCGAAAAGCAGATAGGCTCAGCTGAAGCGCAAGCCAAGAAATTACTTGAAGATGCTATTAAGGCAGCAGAAACCAAGCGCAAAGAGTTTATGCTTGAGGCAAGGGAACAAATCCAAACCGAAAGAAATAATCTTGAGCGCGAGGTTAAGGAAAGACGTGCAGAATTAACACGTCAAGAAACCAGACTTGCTAACAAAGAAGATAATCTTGATAAAAAAGCAGAAGCCTTTGAGAAAAAGGAAGAAGCTTTGGCAAATAAGGTTAAAGAAACAGAGGAAATTAAGGAAAAAATCCAACAATTACACGATTCTCAGCTTAAATTACTTGAAAAGATTTCAGGCTACTCACAAGAGGAAGCAAGAGCAATGCTCATTAAGAATCTTGTTGACGACGTTAAGCATGAGCAAGCAATCAAGCTCGCAGAGCTTGAGGCTGAATTTAAGGACGAGGCGGACAAGAAGGCTAAGAATATTATTTCTCTTGCAATCGCTAAGTGCGCGGCAGACCACGTATCTGAAACAACAATTTCAGTTATTACTCTACCAAACGATGAAATGAAGGGTAGAATTATCGGCCGTGAGGGACGTAACGTAAGAGCTATTGAAAATCTTACAGGCGTTGAGCTTATTATTGACGATACTCCAGAGGCAATTACAATTTCAGGCTTTGACCCTGTTAGACGTGAAATTGCAAGAATTGCTATTGAAAAGCTTATTTCCGACGGACGTATCCACCCTGCTCGTATTGAGGAATCAGTTGAAAGAGCTAAGCGCGAGGTTGAGGCTTCAATTAAGCAAGCAGGCGAAAGAGCGACCTTTGAAACAGGCGTTCACGGTATTAACAATGAGCTTATTAAGCTTCTCGGTAGATTAAAGTACAGAACAAGCTACGGTCAAAACGTGCTTAACCACTCTATTGAGGTATCCGAGCTTGCAGGCGTTATGGCTGCTGAGCTTGGCGTTGACGTTACACTTGCTAAGCGCGCAGGCTTACTCCACGATATCGGTAAGGCTCTTACTGCTGAGGTTGAGGGCTCACACGTTCAAATCGGTGTTGACGTTGCTAAGAAATATAAGGAATCTAAAGAGGTTATTCACGCTATTGAAGCCCACCACGGCGACGTTGAGGCTACTTCAATTATTGCAGTTATCGTTCAAGCGGCTGATGCTATTTCAGCTGCACGTCCTGGCGCAAGACGTGAAAATCTTGAAAACTACATAAAGCGTCTTGAAAAGCTTGAGGAAATCGCTAAGAGCTTTGAGGGCGTTGATAAGACCTTTGCTATTCAGGCAGGCCGTGAAATTCGTATTATGGTTAAGCCTGAGCAGGTTAACGATGAAAAGATGATTTTAGTTGCCCGTGATATCGTTAAGAAAATCGAAAGCGAGCTTGAGTATCCAGGTCAAATTAGGGTTAACCTTATCCGTGAAAGCCGCGTAACAGATTACGCGAAGTAGGCGATAGGCGAAGCCTTCGCCAGCTATGATTGCCTGTGGCAAGTTATGATACGCTACGCGTAGTTATGAGACTTCGTCGTTATGAGCCTTACGGCGTTTAAGGTTACATAATGGCAATCATATCATAACGCTTAACGAAGTTAAGCTCATAACATTTACGAAGTGAATTTATAACGTTTGCACGGCAAACTCATAACTCTACAATAAAAAGCCTTGGATTCTGCTTTCCAAGGCTTTTCTTTTATCTGTAATTATTTGCAATATATTCCCTTAGCTCCTTGCATTTTTTAACTCCACCAAACGCAAATACGGTGCTTTTAATACCAACGCTGCAATAATCAAGGTCCTTTTCCTTTTTGCTTTGATTTATAATAAAATCACTTGCAGGAATATCGTAAACCACATACTCATTATTCTTTGAGTTGTCCGTGATTGTTAGCACGTCTCCTTCAAAATGCAAGGTGTAGTTATGGTCATTTTTGGTTGTCTTAATATATGTAAAAATGCAAGAAAACAATACAATAGCTTCTAAAAACAAAAGCATCTGCCACGTAATTAAAAGTCCCAAGCATGCAAGAAGGGACATTACAATATACATAATTATGGCAACTCGCTTGCTTTGGTTTTTAACATATTTTTCGTCAGTTTCGGTAACAAATGTATTCATATACTCCTCCTTTAGCTGTTATCCTAATTTATTTTACCATAAAGACATTTAAAATTCAATATAAAAGTTTTTCAAGGCATAGTAAAATAGCCTTTCAAAAAATTTTTTTAATTTTTTTCAAATTTCCTATTGACAAATTGTTATTGTAGTGCTATAATATCACCGTTGCAAGAATAATACGCTGGTGTGGCTCAATGGCAGAGCAGCTGATTTGTAATCAGCAGGTTGATGGTTCGACTCCGTTCACCAGCTCCAATTCTTGCAACACTTTTATCTGGGAGATTTCCCGAGCGGCCAAAGGGGGCAGACTGTAAATCTGTTGTCACTGACTTCGCTGGTCCGAATCCAGCATCTCCCATAACAAAAAAGACACCTACAAGGGTGTTTTTTTTTGTTATCTGGAGATGCGGATTCGAAGCAGATTCTGACTTCGTCAGAAATCTGGTTCGCTCTTTTGCTTGAAGGCGTTGTCAGCTTGCTAGCATAAGCCGAAAGCAAAAGTTCACCCAAAGGGTGAAAATTCAGCATCTCCCCTCCTCATTGAGTCTCTTTTGTGTTATGGGAGATGCTGTTGTTTCTGACTTGCCTTTTTGCTTTCAGCAAAAAATCTGGTCCGCTCTTTTGCCCTAAGCCGTTGTCTGCGCCGGGGTTCCCCGAAGCGAAGTATGAGCTTTGGGGGGTTCGCGATTGCTAGCATAAGGCGCGGGTAAATGCTTGCCCTTGTGGCAATAATCCAGCATCTCCTCTCTGCAAGTCTTTTTTGTTTGTGGTGGGAGATACTCTTGGATTCGGTCAACTTTTACCTGTGGCAAATATATTTACATTTCTTTCCATATATGCTACAATAAAATCACGATTTATATATTATATTGAAAGGAACATTATGAAAAGAGTTATATCAATTTTACTTATTCTTTGTATGCTTTCCGTTCTTTTAGTATCCTGCGGAAGCAGTAACAATGACGATGAGAAGAACCTTAACTCACAATATTCAATAGGTCTTTCTTATGAGGTTAGTGAGAAAAATGCAAACGAGTGCATTATTACAGGAATTGGCTCATGTACTGACAAAAACATCGTTGTTCCGCCATATATTAACGGAATGAAGGTTGTTGGCGTTAAGGACGGCGCATTTTCTCCAAAGACACAAGAGGTTGCTCTTGGCGTTAAGGTTGGTGAATTTATTGCCGAGAATGTTACTGACACTATGCTTGAAAACATGGGCAGTGAGGAAAACGTGAGCAGCGAAACAGACAATGCCGAGGTAAACCAAAGCGGCGGTATTGTGTTTGACAAAATTTATGCGGGAGTTCAAATTGAAGGTAACGGAACAAATCCTTTTTTTCTCCGCTACCGAATCCTACAACCCGGGCATAAATTATGAGGTTGGCACAAATGAGCCTATTGAGCTTACCAAGATTGAAAGTATTCAAATCCCATATACAGTAACTCAAATCGGCGAAGAAGCATTTTACGGCTGTGAGGACCTTGCAACTATAAATGCACACGCTTCTCTTTCCGCTATTGGCAAAGACGCGTTTAAGGAAACTGCTTACTATAACAACCCACAAAACTGGGAGGGCGGTCAAGTATTATACCTTGGCAACTACCTTTTAACCGTATCAAGCAACTACACAGGCGAATTTACAGTTAAAGAGGGTACGACAATGGTTGCCGACCAAGCATTCTATCAATGCTCATATATTACAACTGTAAATATGGCAGATACCGTTAAAACAGTTGGCAGCTACGCTTTCTATGGCTGCACAAATCTTACAACCTACAATTTCTCAACCTCAAACACAATTACCTATGCAAACGGCGCATTTGACGGCTGTGTAAGCTTTAAATATGAAATTTTCTCACCTGACGGAACACTTGTAAATCCTGATGCAAAAGAGGAAGAAACAAGAAATCCAGCTGAATTTGACAAGGTTACAAGCGCGCAATTTTATGCTATAAAGGAAAATAAGTTCACAAATTACATCGCTGAAACAACGAATAATCAGGATAACTACAAGGAAATGATTTATGTTGATTCAACAAATCGTTTCTACAATTTAATTCAAGATGATAGCATTATAAAGGAAATATGCGCTGATGATTTTGGCACATATATGTATGTAGGCAATAAGCTACATCCAACTATCGCTGAAATTCCTGATAAAATGGAAATTTTAAGTGAGCTTGAATATGAGCATTTAGAAATTTATGATGCAAAAGCAAAAACATACGCTTACCTTATTGGCGAAGGTGAAGCAAACAGAATTGAGCTTGGCTTTAAGGATGGCGACAAGCTCGTTTATTTAAAGATTATAATTGATGGCGAGGAAATCACAACATATTTCTACGATTTTGGCACAACAAGCATGCCAAACATAGACAAATCTAACCTTGATGATAGCATCACAGTTGATGCAAACGGAAATCCTATTTAAGGAATTCAAACAAAATCATTATTTTAAAACAACAATACATAAACACAAAATAGCGAATATGCGTTTGCATATTCGCTATTTCATATAACAAAAGGAGCCAAAGCGCATGTCACCCTACGCTTTGGCTTTTAGAAATTCAAATTAGATACGATTAATACCGTTATTTCTTTTCTAAGTTTTCTTTTACTTTTGTCCAATAATAGTCGTATTCATACACATAACATCCTACGCTATCAGTGCTTATTTTTTGGCTTTCGTTACGATTCTTTTTTGCATCAGTGTTAATTCTTACAAGCTCATTGATTAAAAGCTTATCCTTTACATAATAGCCATATCCATTATGCTTATTTTGCGCTTTATAACACTTTAACTCATCAACTTGTGTGTGAGCCTCGCAAAAAATTGTATAACCACCAATGATTTTTTTGCGAAGGAAATAATACTTCAAATAACTGTTTAATAGCATACAGTCATCTAGCTGCTCTTGAGTCGTAGCATTTGTGGCAAGCCTGATGCCTGACACTCTTACGGTCATCTTGTAGTTTGAGTAGTAATAATCCTCATATTCCACAGATACGGAGTGTTCTCCAAAAAGCTCCTTGATAAAATCAACAATAGCGGCATTTTGTGGTCTTTCAATTTCAATTGTAACTGATCCCCATAAATCCTTTTTATAGCTTTCATAGCATTTTATTCCGGCTGTGGTATCAAAGAAATTTATTCCGCGATCTTCACCGCTTTGGTTAGCGGTATCACTAGTTTCGGAGTTGGTTGCGGTGTTTTTCACAACCGCCTTTTCTTTTATCTCGTGATGGTCGCCAACCTTTACAATTTCAAATTGCTTTCCATTAGCGATAAAAATAGGATAATTATCCGATTTTTCTTTTTCTGTAAGAAGATGAGCGCAAATAAGGTTGCTTTCTACAGTCTTTCCACCGTGCTTTTTAGGCAAAATGTGAGTAACGGTCCATCCATACTCGCTGCCTGACTGACCATACGCTTGCTTGTCAATTCTTCTTCCAGAAAAATCCTTTACAACCAAATCCTTGCCGTAGTGCTTTTTCCAAATAGCCATGGCTGTTTTGGTAGTAAGCTCTAAGGTAGGCTCATTGATTTTAGTCGTATCGCTCTTTGCTGTGTCTTGATTTTTTACAGTTGGTTGATTTTTAACGGTTGGTTTTTCTCTGATTTCATAATGGTTTTCAACCTTTATGATTTCAAATTGCTTTTTGTTTGCGGTAAATACAGGATATTTATCCGCCTTTTCATCATTTGTTAGAATATGAGTACAGATAAGGTTGCTCTCGGTATCCTTTCCACCTCTGCTTTTTGGCAAAATGTGGTCAAGATTCCATCCGAACTCGCTTCCTCGTTGATCGTATGCACCCTTTTCCATTTCTCTACCTGCAAAGTCCTTTACTCTTGTTGCTTTGCCGTAGCGCTGCTTCCATAGGCGCATTGCGTTTTCTCTGTTAATATCCATTCGTTTTTCTTTCATATAAACTATCTCCTTTAAATTAAAAATTAAATTGTCTGGGAAATAATCTATATCTAAATGAACCTCCTTTGCAGTCCATTACAAATGCATTGACCGACCGTTAGGGTGACCTAATGCTGTAAGCCTCAAGGGGCAATCCTCATAACAGCGTTCCAGAAGATTTGTCAGTCGCCTTTAATTAAAAAAGGGGGTAGATTCGTTGTAACTGCATATTTAATATAACACAATTAAAATAAAAAATCAAGGTTAAATTATGTTTTTTAAACCTTTTATAATTTGCAACTTAGTGTAAAAAACGCCTATTCAGGCTTTTTTCTTTTCTATTATTCCGTAAGCTATAAAACCAACACAGAAAAGCGTTATCACAGAGCCGATTAAAATACCGCATCTTGCAAAAAATTCAAGGGGTAGTATTAAAATAATGCCATCGGTGTATGGGTCAAAATAGAAATTTTCCTTGCCCGGAAAGAAAATTCTATGGAAAATTGTAAATGCAATTTCAAAGTCTATTGAGCATAGACCAATTATAAGAGCAAAGAAAGCTAGCGCGCTGACTCCACACGTAAACGTGAAATTATAGCCACAGGGACGGCAAATTGTGATTTTTTTCTTTTTGTGCAATATAAAAATCGTAACAACAACCACTAGCGAAATAAAAAACGCGGCAAGATTTAAATTAAAGAGATTTTTGCAATCCTTGAAATGACTTTTTCCGCTTTCGCTATACTGAAAAACGCCTGTTGAAAACTCTCTATTTGGCATTGTTAGATAATCTAAAAGTAAATCATATGCTTCCTTAATTTCCTCTTTTGTGTGCCATGTGTCCGCCTCTACGCCTAAATTATTAATTTGCATATAGTAAAACGGGCGAAAATATATAGGTAGCCCTATGGAAAATGTAATAACTAAAATTATCAAAAATACGCTTAAAATTGCTGTTAAAAGCTTGTTTAACGCAGTTTTTCTCATAGCATGCTCCCTTCATATTTTATATTCAATATTATAATGTAGCCGCCTGCGTTTGTCAAGAGGCACGCATTTTTTACCGCTTACGCCAAAAATTAACCGCTTGTGCCAAAGGTATTGCATTTTGCTTCTATTATAGTAAAATAAAATTGTAAAGAATTTTTAATCTAATCTTGCTGATAGCTTACTGCTGGCGGCTAAGATAAAAAGGAGAGAAAAATGAAAAGATTATTTCTATTTTATTAGTATTGTTAATGCTTGCTTCTGTTTCATCATTGCTTATTAGCTGCAAGACTAAAATTGACAGCGGAAAAGAGGAGGCAAAGCTGCTTTTAGCAAATGAAAGACTTGATGAAAAGGTGCTTGCGAAAATTGATTTAGGCATGGACGGAACACAGGTTGCCAACCTAAATTCAGGCACACCGTTAAAGCTATCAAGCGATAGCCAATATATGCGCTTATCAGACACCTTTGGCGTTCATTACACTTGGACGGAGTTTGAGCAGCATTCACACTCAATGGTTGAGTTTACACAGTTTATGAAATCCATTGAGCATCACGTTGAGGGGGCTGCAAGCGACATTGAAAGAATGAAAAATAGCATTGGCGTTACTGACAAGTGGGTTGATAGCGGCATAATTTCAAATGAGGAGCTTATGCTTCGCGTTTACGAAAACATGGATATGCTTTTAGTGAAGCAGCTTGAGCATAACGCTCTTGATATTTGCATACGCTACACAAACGAAAGCGCCAAGGACGTGTACGAAATTTACAGCTACTACAAATACACCGACGGCTCAACTGCAAGAATGAAGCTTGTTTATATTCCTGGCGAAAGGTACGAATGGTCAAGCCAGCATTCAACAGGCTTTGGCGATTACTTTATTGCGGAAAACAGCCGCGGATATTGGATAGCCACAAGATACGGCTTTAATGAAATGAACGCTAGCTTTACTCCGCTTATTATCAAGGACGGTCTTGGATACGGCGGATACGTTGATATAAACGCACCTTTCCACGACAGAGACGAATCAAGCATTGTAATCGGTGCGTACTCTGTTTTTGACCCTATAAATAACCGTGAGCTATTCCGTGTATATAAGACAGATTCAATGGCGGACATTGAGGTGTACTTCACAGCGATTAAGAGTGGATTTGTGTCCGTTTCAACCGACGATGCTTCATACGATGCAGAGGATAAAGTATATCAAACTGCTGTCCTTAATAAATTGGTTACGAAAAACGGTGAATATATAGCAGACGATTCAGATACCAGCTTAGGCAATTTTACGTTTAGCGGTGGCTACGTTCAGCACTACTACGGCGATAATTTTGACTACGGCAATATTAGATTTACAATAAATTATGAGGACGGCAAGGACTTAAACGATTACGTTTTAGGCTTTGACGATTACTTAAAGTCATTAGGTCTTGAGCTTTACTGCAACATGGAAACGGTAAAGAAATCTCTTTACCACGGAGAGCTGTACTGTCAAGAATTTGACACCGCTTTTGAATGGAACGGGATTAAAATGTCAAGCTTTGAAAACGCGCTAAAAGCAAAGCAGATATTCCTTGACGCTACGGAAACAGCTCTTGGCTACTACGAAGAGGTTAAAGACTATCCAAAAACCAACACAAAGCAAAAGCTTTCAAGTGATGCCGATTTTGCAGATATTGATAATATCGTAATGGGCGAAAATACGTATTCAAACGGTGTTATTTCCGTTTCAAACGTTGGAATTTCCATAACAGACACCGCCCTTTTTGAAAACGGACTTGAATACGTATTAAAGCTCGGTCTTGCTCTTTGTGATGAAAGCGGTAATCCGATTAGTGTTAACACGGTTGCCTTAAAGAGCGAAAATGAAAGCCCAATTTCATACACAGATGGCGACATAATGCTTACCGCAAGCGGAAATTACGTTGTGCCGAAAAATCTTGCAGAGGGCGATTACGTTTTAGTTGTGTATGCTGCCGACACAGACGGAATACGCGTGAGCAAAATGGAAAAGCTTGCATTTGTGCCAATAGATGAGGGCAAGCTCGATTCAAGTGCTATGGATATTGAAATTTCAAGGATAAACGACAATTTCCATGCAACGTACACTATTAAAAATACACGCTACATTGAGTTGGCTGCCACAAAGGACACATACTCCTATGAGGAAGTAAGACGTGTAATTATGCAAGAGGTTTTAGCATACGGCTATCCTGACAGCACTGCGGTATTGGAATATGAAAACGGAAGTGCGGTCGAGAAAAACGCTTCCCTTGGCAAAGGTACTTACCGAATGGTTGCATATTTCCCAACAAGCGATGGCATTGCACAAAGCTATGTGTATCTAACAATAAAATGATAAAAAGCTCCACCAAGTGTGGAGCTTTTACTATTTTAGCGGTTGGTGGCTGGTGGCTGAGTATGTCTGCTTCGCAGAGCGATATAACCGAATACATTCGGTAGCGATATGCTTTCGCCAAACGAAAGCACGATATTCCGCCTAAGGCGGAGCGATATGCACCTTCGGTGCGTGCTGACCACTGACATAGCCTCCCTTGTGTAAAGGGAGGGGGACCACGAAGGTGGTGGAAGGATTGTCCTTTCACTGACAACTAAAAAAATCCACGGATTGCTCCGTGGATTTTTGTATTATTTCTTAATCTTGTACGTTACGTGTACTGCGTTACCGCCTGTTAAGAGAATCATCTCAACTGCTGTCTTTGAGAAGTCGCCAGCCTTAACGATAAGTGGCTTATTAAGTGTTCCTCTTGCAAGAACCTTAACCGTCTTTGCTCTCTTATCAATAAGCTTCTTTTCCTTCATTGAAGCAAGGTTAACAATATCGTGAGCCTCGAATGCATCAGATAACGTATCAACGTTAACGATCGCTTTCTTTGTATCCTTAGCGCTAACGTACTCAACGCCTTCCTCTACGTGAACGTCGATATGTTGTTCCTCAGCGATTTGGTCTGCATCCTCTGCGCTGATTTCTTCAACGATAACCTCGTGCTCCTCGTAAACCTCTTCGATTACTTCTTCTTCGATTACTTCTTCGATAATTTCAACAGGAGCTTCCTCGATAACTTCCTCGGCCACCTCTGGGGCTACCTCTGGGGCTACCTCTTCGATAATTTCAACAGGAACTTCCTCAGCTACCTCTTCTACCACCTCAGGAACAGCCTCTTCAACTACTTCCTCGTTAGGTACTTCAGCAACTAATGCTTCTTCCTCAGTTACCTCTTCAACCGGCTTTGTTGATTTAACTATGATTGCATCATCAGGAATTAAGAGCTTAATTAAGCCACGCTCGATAAGTGGAGCATTTTCCTCATATGGATACATTGCAATATAGTCAACTTCCTTAGCCTTTGGTTTTGTTTCAATTTCAAACTTAGCCATTACGATGTCAACAAGCTCCTTAGCCTTTCTAAGACCTAAGCCGCTCTTAACCTTAACAAGCATTGGAACGTCTGCGAAGATTTTTGCATCGATTGCTTCGTGGTGATACTTGGACTTGTCAAATTCGTTAGGATCAAGGTTGCAGTAGAGACAAATTGTCTTACCTCTTAGCTTCATCTTGAAGAGCTGATCTCTACCTCTGTTGTAGCTATCAAACTTCCAGCTAATTCTTGACTTAACGCCCTTGAATGATAAAATGTAATTCTTTAATTCATTGTAATAACCCTTAACTGTGTCATCACTTTGAATGATGTTAGCAGTAATGCTACGGCTGAGCTTAATGTCAAGCTTGTTGCCGTCCTTATCAAAGTATGTAGGAACAACTACTGTGTTAGCTTCATCGGAAACCTCAACTACCTCCGGAGCTGGCTCCTCAGCCACTTCCTCGATAATCTCAACAGGAGCTTCCTCGACAACCTCTTCAATAACCTCAACAGGTACTTCCTCAACTACTTCCTCAACTACTTCCTCAACCACCTCTGGGGCTACCTCTTCAGCTGCAGGGATTGGTTCTTCAACAACCTCAACAACCTCTTCAATAGCTTCCTCAGCAGTCTTTTCGGATTCTTCCTCAGCTACCTCTTCGATAATTTCAACAGGAACTTCAGGGGCTACTTCCTCGGCTACCTCTTCGATAATTTCAACAGGTACTTCTTCAACAACCTCTGGGGCTACCTCTTCAACAACATCTTCAACTACCTTCTCAACAGGAGCCTCTGCTTCGA
This sequence comes from Eubacteriales bacterium, assembly GCA_045632345.1. GTDB lineage: Bacteria > Bacillota > Clostridia > Oscillospirales > CAG-272 > RGIG2000. The sequence continues at coordinate 34,154 of JAZQWM010000082.1, forward strand.
GAACGCCGCGTGAGAATAATTGAATTGTAAAGATAGATTCAGCGCCACTCTTATCAAGAATGATTTCGCCGTCCTTCTTAAAGCCCCAGCCTAAGAAGTTGTCATACTGCTCGTTTTCTTCAGGTAAAGAAAGCTTTAAGTAGTGTGATTCCTTATAGATATTTTTGTTAGCTACGCTGTCTGTAAAGAGAAGGTCAACGATAGCCTCGCTATTTGTTGGTACACCCGCTTGGCTAACTGGGCTTTCTTCAAATATTGGATAAAGATTAATTACAAATGTTGCTTCAACGTCTTCCTTGGTGAGAATTGGCGCTTCATCAGGTGCAAAGCCCCAGCCATCAATTTCAACACCGTCGATTTGCTCATCAGGAAGCTTTGTGTTAAGAACGAAGAATTCCTTCTTAACTGCTATATCCTCATCAGCGTCCATGTAATTAAACTCGATAGAAACTGCACTATTTGTTTCAACGTCCTCCCAAATTGTGTAAAGAGTTGTTGAACGAACTAAACAAAAAACAGAGTTTTCAATAGGCTTGGATTTACCAAGAACCTTTGACCAACCGATAAGCTTCTTGCCACTCTTTGCAGAGCCGTGGAGCTTAACCTTTTTGAAAAGCGGATGCTTTTCTGTGTGGATAACTACGTCGCCTTCTGTATCCACGTAAGTAATTGTTGGGCGAACTGTTAAAAGAACGATGCCCATTGTAAGAGCAATAACGGCAACAACGGCGAATAACCATGGGTTAACGTCGAAGATTGAAAGTGTTACTGCTTGGTTTAACAAACAAGTAAAATTCATAAAAAACCTCCAAAAAATATTCGATACGTACTGTTCGTTGTTATAATTATACAATAATATTATTTATTTGTCAACAAATAATTATTAAAATCAGTAAAGTTTTTTGTGAAATTTAGACACTCTGTCCACCGTTTTTTCATTTTGGAGCGTCTTGATTAACAAAAATAACGTCAAACTAAATTTACTATTGATTTTTGTCGCGTTTTATTGTATAATATTTGCATTATGTACGAGCGTGCAAAAGCGTTAAGTGCGCGCCAAATTATTAAGTTTTAAATTATGCTTTATATTTTAGGGGGGAATACTTATGGTATCCGAAATCATCAAAAAATTAACAGAATGCGACAAAGAGGTTGGTGAAGCAGTTAACAGCGAGCTTAAAAGACAAAAAAGAGGTCTTGAGCTTATCGCATCAGAAAACTTAGTTTCCGAAGCAGTTATGATTGCTATGGGCACACCACTTACAAACAAATACGCTGAGGGTTATCCTGCAAAGCGTTACTACGGCGGATGTGAGTGCGTTGACGTAGTTGAAAATATCGCTATTGAAAGAGTTTGCAAGCTTTTCGGCGCAAATTATGCAAACGTTCAACCACACAGCGGCGCGCAAGCTAATACAGCAGTTTACTTTGCTTTAATTAAGCCGGGCGATACAGTAATGGGCATGAACCTCGCTCACGGCGGACACTTAACACACGGTAGCCCTGTAAATATTTCAGGTAACTACTACAATTTCGTTCCATACGGCGTAAACGACGACGGATTTATCGACTACGATGAAATGGAAAGACTTGCTAAGGAAAACAATCCTAAGCTTATTGTAGCAGGTGCTTCTGCTTACCCAAGAACTATTGATTTTGAAAGAATTTCAAAGATTGCAAAAGAGGTTGGCGCATACTTCATGGTAGATATGGCTCACATTGCAGGTCTTGTTGCAGCAGGAGAGCATCCATCTCCTGTTCCATATGCAGACGTAGTTACAACTACAACGCATAAAACACTCCGCGGTCCACGTGGCGGTCTTATTCTCTGCAACGATGAGGAAATTGCCAAGAAGATTAACAAGGCTATTTTCCCAGGCACACAGGGTGGCCCTCTTATGCACACAATCGCAGCTAAGGCTGTATGCTTCGGCGAAGCTTTAAGCGATGAATTTAAAGCATATCAAGCGCAAATCGTAAAGAACGCAAACGCTCTTGCCAAGACACTTCTTGAGGAAGGCTTTGACCTTGTATCCGGTGGTACTGACAACCACTTAATGCTTCTTGACCTTCGTCCATTCAAGATTACAGGTAAGGAGCTTGAAAAGAGACTTGACGAGGTTTATATCACAGTAAATAAAAACGCTATCCCTAACGACCCAGAAAAGCCATTTGTAACATCAGGCGTTAGAATCGGTACTCCTGCCGTTACATCTCGCGGTCTTAAAGAAGAGGATATGGTAACTATCGGTAAGCTTATCAAGCTTTGTGCAACAGAGTTTGAAGAAAAGGCTGATTACATCAGAGCCGAGGTTACAAAAATCTGCGAAAAGTATCCAATATACGAATAATCAAGTTCGCTTCGCTCACAGGGGATAGGATATAGGAGATAGGGGCTCGCTTCGCTCACAGGGAAAATTACACATTGCTTAACAACGAACAAATTATTTCACAACCTGCAAAGCAAGCCACATTATGTTTTGCGTCTGCGGAATGTATCTTTACCACGCGCAATGCATATTGAAAATAAAAATTTTGATAAGTTTTTCTATAAATTTTGCATTGAATATCAAGCAAATTGAAAAAATATTAAAAAATATTGATTTTTCTATTGATTTTTTGAAAGCTTTATGCTATAATACCATTCGCTTATGATTTTGAACACATAACTGTTTACATAATAAAACTTACGGAGGATTAATTATGAATATTTTTCTCGGCATACTATTATTACTTTCCGCATTATTCTTAATTGTTGCGGTATTACTTCAAAACGGTAAATCAAAGGGTACAGGCGTTGTTACAGGCGGCGCAGAGACCTTCTTTGGCAAAAACAAGGGCAAGGCTATTGACAAGAGGCTTTCAATGTTAACTACAATCGTTGCTATTGTTTTCGTTCTCTTAGTTATCATTGTATTCGTATCACAAGACTATGAAGACATTTTCGGCAAGGTTGACAGCGTTACTACAACAGGCTCAGGCTCTGGCACAGGTACAGGCTCAGGCGATTTAGTTGTTGATACAGCAACAGGCTCTAACGATTTAGTTTTTGATACTGTAACAGGTAGCAACGACTTAACAAACGACATTCAGCCAAGAGACTAATTAAAAGATTTTACCGCTTTTGTTAATGCAAGAGCGGTATTTTTTTATCCTTATTAAGCTATATAGAAAGGAACAAAATGAAAACGAAGATTAAAGATATTATTCTTTCCGTTATATATAGAGATAGCTATATTCCTCTGCTCCCTGCGGATATGTACTGTGAGGTAGCTCCAAGCCGTGAGTTTACTGAGGAAGAATTTTGGCGTACTCTATATGATATGGAAAACAATTTTGAAATTGCTCTTACTAAAAAGGGCAAGCTGATTAAAGCCGATGACGTTGGTATTTTCACAGGAACGTTCAGCGCTTCTCCACGCGGAGATTTCGGTTTTGTTGTTACAAGTAAGGGAGACTTTTTTATACCCCCTAAATTTACAAAAAACGCGTTAAATGGCGACACAGTAGCCATAAAAAAGATTGAAATGTCCTCAAAGTTTTACGGCAAGGGCAATGAGGCTGAGATAATCGCAATCACTAAGCGCTCCCTTGATACGTTTATCGGCACGTTTAAAATAGTAGTTAAAAACGGCAACCGTTCAATAGCCAGAGTTACTCCGGATAATGATAAAATCAAATTAGATATTACCGTTCACGCTAAGCATTTTAATGGCGCTACCGATAATGACAAGGTGCTTTGCAAAATTACGTCATTCCCTGTTAGTGAGCTTGCGACTGCAAAATGCCAAGTAATTGAGGTTTTAGGCAAATCTGACTCAAAGGAAGCTAACTACAAATCCGTTTTACTTGAAAACGGAATTATAACCGAGTTTAGCGATGACGTTTTAGCTGAGGCAGAAAAAGTTGCAGCTGAGCCTCTTTCATTAAAAGGCAGAGCTGATTTAAGAAACGAAACCATATTCACAATAGACGGTGCAGACGCTAAGGATCTTGACGATGCTATTTCCGTTAAGAAAACCGCGGACGGATATATTTTAGGCGTACACATTGCCGACGTTTCCCACTACGTGCGTGAGGGAAGCAAGATTGATACTGAGGCTATCAACCGTGGCACAAGCGTTTACTTTACCAATAAGGTTGTGCCTATGCTGCCAAAGGCGTTGTCTAACGGAATTTGCTCACTAAACGGCGGCGTTGACAGATATGCGCTTTCCTGCATTATCACTCTTGATAATAACGGTAACATTCTTTACACAGAATTAAAGAACAGCGTTATAAATTCCAAGGTGCGTGGCGTTTATTCTGAGCTTAACGATATTCTTGAAAACAAGGAAAACAGCGAATTTTACTCAAAATACGCACACGTCATGGGAGATTTTGACACCATGATGGAGCTTTATGAGGTATTAAAGCAAAAGAGTATTAGCAAGGGAGCTATGGAGCTTGAAAGCGAGGAAAGCAAGATAATTTTAGATGAAAACGGTCATCCTGTGGAAATTATCAAGCGTGAAAGAGGCACTACCGAAAGACTTATTGAGCAGTTTATGCTCTGTGCTAACGAAGCGGTTGCTACCTATTTATATAGTGCATCTATTCCGTGTGTTTACCGTGTGCATGATGAGCCTGACACGGAAAAGATTTCCGCGTTTGCAACCTTTGCAAGAAATTTAGGCGTTGACGTTTCCTCACTTAATCCAAAAAACAAGATAACGTCAATGCAGCTTTCCAAGGTGCTTGAAAGCTCACAAAAAACAGGGCACTTCTCCATTGTGTCAAACGTGCTTTTACGCTCACTTATGAAGGCTAAATATTCAAGCGTGCCATCTGCCCATTTCGGTCTTGCTACCGATTTATATTGCCATTTCACTTCCCCAATAAGAAGATATCCCGACTTAACGGTGCATAGAATTATCAAAGCGTTGCTTGATGGCAAGATTGATGAAAAAACCTTCGAAAAATACGATAATTTCGCAGCTCTTTCCGCTCAGCTTTCAACTGAAAATGAAATTAAGGCGGTGTCTGCCGAAAGAGATATTGACGATCTATATAAGTCAATTTACATGGCTGACAGAATCGGCGAGGAGTATGACGCTATTATTTGCTCCGTTACAGGATTTGGCTTCTTTGCAAGAACGGAAAACCTTTGCGACGGTCTTGTGCCTATTGAATCTCTTGGTCAAGGCTTTATGTTTGACAAGGAAAACCTTATTTTGCAAAGAGGAAAAACAACCTTCCGCTTAGGTCAAAGAGTTAGAGTCAGGGTTGAATACAGCGACGTATCATTAAGACGCGTAACCTTTACGCTTCTTGCGTATGAGGAAATTGACGCTCCGAAAATTGATATAAGCAAGGCGAAAAAGACAACGTCCGTGTCAAAGCCCGCGTCAAAAAAGCATTCACACCCCAAAAACAAAAGAACAGACAGAAACGGTAAGAAAACACTTACAAAATCACTTCGCAAGAAAAGACATAGAAAATAAAGGGGTATTACTATGGAAAAGAAATTATTAGTTAAAGACAGCGATAATAAGCTTATTCACAAATTTTCCGAAGCATTAAAAAATCAAGGAATTACCGAGGGAGCTGACTGCTATTATATTGATGAAGCATTTCGTTTTCCATTTTTTAAAATTCCAAAAGCGTACAAAAAGGAAAACGAAAATGACCCTGATGTGCATTTTGCATTTGTAGATATTGATGACAATCCGCCATTTTTAGAAAAGGAAGAATACTCTGTTCATGCAAATTATCATCATGAGCATATTGCAAATGCTGATAATGCTGCTGAGCTTGTTAAAAAGCTGATAACAGGCCAGGTGGTTGAGGTTGCTCTCGTTTAAAGAATGGAAAAGCAAGCGTATTTATGGAAAATACAGGGGACCCACAAAAGAATGTTGATAAATTTATGCAGGACTATACGGTAATTATGGAAAAGCTAAATGATGCAAAGCAAGGCGGACATTTCCACACAATCCATCAGCATTCATACCCTTACTACCTTTATTATGAGCTTGGTAATCAGCAGATGTTTGAGGGCTATAACGCTTATGCAGTATCCTCTGTACTTGCAGAGCATCCGGAATTTTATATTTTAGGCTAGAAAGAGAGTTTTTACTCTCTTTTTTATTTAACAAAATTTGTAATTGAAAAATCCTTGATTATATGATACAATTTAATTAAATAAGGAAATGAGGTTAAATTATGATATACAATAATTTTAAAGGACTACAAATTTCAGCTCTTGGCTTTGGCACAATGCGACTTCCAACCATTGACGGAAAATACGACCAAATTGACCAAGAAAAGGTAAATGAAATGTTTGACTACGCTATTGAAAACGGCGTAAACTACTTTGATACTGCATGGGGATACCATAACGGAATGAGCGAAATTGCCGTTGGCAAGGCGCTTAAAAGATATGACCGCAGTAAATTTTATCTTGCCACAAAGTTCCCCGGCTATGACGTAAGCAATATGGGAAAGGTAGAAGAAATTTTTGAAAAGCAGCTTGAAAAATGCCAGGTGGAGTATTTTGATTTTTATTTAGTACATAACGTATGTGAAGCAAATATTGAATACTACCTTGATGAAAGCTACGGCACTGTTGACTACCTTTTAAAGCAAAAGGAAAATGGCAGAATTAAGCACCTTGGCTTCTCTACCCATGCAAATTTTGACAATTTCATGCGATATATGGATAAGTATGGCAAATATATGGAGTTTTGCCAAATTCAATTAAATTATCTTGACTACGAGTTCCAAGAAGCGAATAAAAAATTAGATTACTTAAAGGAGCAAAACATTCCCGTTATCGTAATGGAGCCTATCCGCGGTGGACGTCTTGCAAACCTTAGCGAAAATGAACAAAGTGAGATTAACAAAATCCGTGAGGGCATAAAAGCACCTGAGTTTGCATTTAGATTTATTCAGTCCTTTGATGAGGTGCTTGTAACACTTTCAGGTATGTCTAATTTTGAGCAAGCCAAGGAAAATATTGTAACCTTTAGCGAAAATAAAAAGCTAAATCAAGAGGAATTTAAAAAAGTCCTTGACCTTGGCAAGAAAATGACAACCTGTGTACCTTGCACATCCTGTCGCTACTGCACAGAGTATTGCCCACAAGGTCTTGATATTCCAAAGCTCCTTAACCTTTATAACGAGCAGGTGTTCTCAGGCGGTGGCTTTATTGTGTCCATGAACTTAAATTCAATGAGCGAAAACGAACGCCCAAGCGCGTGTATTTCCTGCGGCGCTTGTCAATCTGTCTGCCCACAGGGAATTAAAATCCCTGAGATTTTAGCAGACTTTGTTGAAAGAAGGAAGAAGTAAAGGTTCGCTACGCGAACAGCAGTCAGCGGTTAGCCGTCAGCGGATAGCGAGATTTCAAAACGATTTGAAAAAATCAAGCGGTCAGCAAGCAGTGCCACGCCCCCGTCCCCTGTCACCGCTAAATTGATGAAAAGTTTTCAGTATAACATATTGTTTTAATAAAAAATCACGGATTGCTCCGTGATTTTTTGTTGGAATTATTGCCCACAAATTACGATTTGTCGCATTAAAATCAAAAAACTAATTTTGCTGACTGCAGGCGGTTAACACATCTGCTTCGCAGAGCGATATGTCGTGCAATGCACGCGCGATATAACCGAATAACTTCGGTAGCGATATGCTTTCCCTAGGCGAAAGCTCGATATTCCGCCAAAGGCGGAGCGATATGCACCTTCGGTGCGTGCTGACGGCTAACAGCTAACAGCTAACGGCTAAAAAATATATTTTCCTGCTGAAACGTTGTGTGTTACGCCGTCAATTATAATCGTGCTTTCAACAGGTGTTTCGATTTCGTAGCGGATTTTGTTGTCAACGTGGTACCATTTTGAGGACACAACGCCTTGCTTTGTTTCAATTTTTGCGGACAGGTGGCTAAGCTTGTCCGTTGGCTTTGGTGCGATTAAGATTTTTTTAAAGCCGGGCGCAAGTGGCTTAATGCCACAGGCTTCCTCGTAAATCCAATCGGCAACGCTACCATAGGCGTAGTGGTTAAAGGAATTCATATCCTTTGACCAGAAATCGCCCTGCTCGTTTTTGCCGTCCCAATGCTCCCAAATTGTAGTTGCGCCTTGGTTAACAGAGTAGAGCCATGAAGGGAAATCCTCTTGTAAAAGTAGGTTATATGCAGTTTCTGTGTAGCCATTTTGAGATAACGCGTGGAGTAAAAACGGAGTGCCAACAAATCCTGTTTTTAGCTTGTTGCCGTTTTTCACAATCATGGTATTTAGCTGCTTTGCTACCTTTTCCTTGTCGGTTGCTATATCAAAATAAAGTGCCAATGCACACTCTGTTTGAGTTTTGTATTTTTTAAAGGTTTTTCTAATTCTACTAAGTATTCTTTCTTGTAGGTGGCGGTATTTTTTACTGCTTCTGCCTAAAATTTCGCACACATCCCCCACTATTTTAACAGAATTGTAGTAAAATACAGAGCCGATAAAGTCATCATTTGATGAGCCTTTATAATCTCCTGCAGGAGCGTCAAGTCCTAGCCAGTCGCCAAATTGCCAGCATCCGTACCATAAATATCTTCTTGTGGTGTGAGTGCGAATGTAGTCAAGGTATCTAACCATTGTTTTAAGTTGATTTTTAAGGAAATCAACGTTACCATAGGTCATATACATTGTGTATGGAATAATAGTTGAGCTATCTCCCCATACTGCTCCGCTTTCCTCACTTGTTGACCAGTCCCAGCATACGGTTTGAGGGATAATGTTTGGAATGTTGCCCTGTTTACCTTGGTCAAGGCGCATATCCGTTAGCCATTTAGTAAAGAATTTTTCTACGTCAAAATTATATGATGCAGTTCTGCAAAAGACGGTGGCATCTCCTGTCCAGCCCTGTCTTTCATCTCTTTGAGGACAATCGGTAGGCACGTCAAGGAAGTTGCCCTTCTGTCCCCAAATTATATTTGAAAATAGTTGGTTAAGCTTTGGATTTGAGCTTTCAATATAGCCTGTTCTCTTTATATCGGAGTGAACAACGATAGCCTTGATATTTTCCTTTGTAATTTCAGTCGGGAAGCTATCAACGCGCATATATCTAAATCCCCAAAACGCTAGCTTTGGTTTATAGGTATTTACGCCCTCATGACAAATATACTCAAATCTTGCCTTGGCATCACGGTAATTTTCGTTATAGAAGTTGCCGTATTTATCAAGGACCTCACAAACGGTAAATTCTACCTTATCGCCTTTTTGGGCGTTTACGGTAAACTCAAAATATCCTGTTAAATTTTGACCGAAATCCACGATTGTATCGCCGTTTGGAGCTTTAAATATAGACACAGGTCTAATATTTTCCTGCTCTACGATTTTTTCGCCCTGTTGCTTTACGATAATTTCTTTAGTGTGGTCAAGTATAGATACAGGCACTAAGGTGTTTTCAAAATTGCTATCGTAAATTTCCCCATCGTAAAGCTCTGCAAAGCGTAATTTGTCCTTGCGCCCTTGCCAGCTATTATCTGTTACAATCGTTTCCTTAGCTCCGTCCTTATATAAAATTTCAATTTGGCAAATTAAAGCTTTTGGCACATCGTTTGCTACAACGAAGTTGATTTTGCCGTTATACCAGCCATCTCCCACTAAAATTTCAAGGGAGTTTTCCTTTTGGAGCATGCTTATAATATCATACTCCTGATACTGCACTCTTTTTCTTGAGGTAAAGCCGGGGGCTAAAATAAAATTCCCAACTCTTACTCCATTTAACTCAGGATAGTAACAGCCTAAGGAAGTAACAAACAGCGTTGCTTTTTTTACTTCCTTATTTATATTAAATTTCTTAACGAAGCATGATGGCTCATATAAAATATTATTTGGATGTGTTATCCATTTTGCATTTTCAAACATTAGAATTTAATCTCCTTCATTAGCTTAATAAGATTATTAGCTATCATAATTGAGCCGTAGGTGCTTGGATGTACGCCGTCGCTTAGCGTTACGTAGTCGTTTGGCATCATGTCCTTGCCGTCTGCTACATATGTGTTTTCGTATTTTAATGCTTCGCGCTTTATTACTGCTCTGCACCACTCAAATCTTTCCTCATTTAAGTCGCGTGTTCTGAAAAGCGGAGTCATAACAAGCTTTTTAACGCTTGGATAGATTTCGTTTAGTCTTTTAAAGTAGTCGCTTACTGCTTTTTCGTAATCGTAGTCATCTCTTTTTTCGTAGAAGTTAGTGCCAAGAGCTACTAAAATTCTATCAGGCTCAATTCCCTCAACATTCATAAGATGTCCTGCCTCAAAGCGATATCCACCAATGCCCTGGTCAATAATATGGTACTTATATTCTCTATTTAAAATATTGATATAGGAAATGCTTGCAAACTCAGGTCCTGCTCCTTGAGTAATTGAGTCTCCATAAGCTAAAAGTGTTTTCTTGGTATTTTTAACTGTTTTGTAGTTACCGTCTATTGTGAAATTCTTGATTTTAAATATGCTTTCATTTGGGAAGTAAATTGACACGTGCTTTTCGCCCGAAGGAAGTGTAAAATGCACGCTTCCCTTTAAATTTTCCTCTATTTTATAGACACATAATAGCGTATTATCAATATAAAGGTCAACTGTGTTGGCTCTTGGGTGTGAGCATGATGCTATATAATCAAATGAAATATTTTCGCTATCCGTTTTAAATTCAAGTCTGACTCCGCCTGTATATCTTGACCAGTTACGCCAGCCCCTATCAAAGGTATCTTGATTTATAAAATCTCTTTGGTTTTTGCCAAAGCGTGAAAATAATATATATCCGTTTTCCTTGGTGTAGCCAATTACACCTCTTGCAAATTTCATTAAAGTCTTTTCAGTAAGCTTCATAATCCACCTCATAATTGTGATAATTAAATTTTACAATATATAAGCTGATATGTCAATAGCAATATAGCCTTACAGCCATAAACGTTATTAAATCAACAACTAATCTAGCTACCCGCTAACGGCTGGCGTTGCCCTGCTGACCACTGACCACTGACCACTGACCACTCAAAAAAAAGCACGGCTACATAGGTAGCCGTGCTTTACGTTATTTCGCTGCTTTCATTGAGTGGTTGTAGCCGTAGATTTTGATATCTCCATTGTCATCAGGCTCAAGCTGATACATAGTATCTCTTGTGTTGGCAATAAGACGGTAGAAATCGTCGCTTGCTGAGCAGATTGCAGAAAGGAGCAAGGAGCGGCCGGACTGCGCCTCGGACTCCTTATCGTCAAGAGCGCCAATTAAAAGGTATAGAACGCCCATAGATTTCATCTTGCGCTTTACAAAACTTACCGCTTGCTGCTCAATCTCGCGGCAATCGTGCATCTTGGCAGTCTTTTCCTTATCTGACACAAGGTGCATAAGACTACGGAGAGCGGAAAGCTTGGTTTGGCACTTGTTAAGCTCCTCTATGATTTGCTTTCTATATCTGTAATCGTTATCCTTGATTTCGCATTCAAGCTCAGGTAAAAGCTGTGAAAGTGTAGTCATTTCGTCGCCCTTACGGCGTGGGGACTTGTGGATTTCTGTCTTGATTGCATTTACAACCTTTTGCATTGAGGTCTTAACCGTATCGTCATACTTAGCGCCGGATGTGCTATCGGACTTCTTTGAATACTTAAAGAACTGTGGCTTATTAAGCTTGTTGCCGTTTGCGTCCTTGGTGGACTTATTACGGATAGCTTTAAGGATATCGCCGGACTTTACGCCGTAATCGCGCTTTGCTCTGTCAATTTCCATACCTGAAAGCACCGCGAGCTTGCAGATTTCAAGGTATAAATCCTTATCGTCCTCTCCCTTTGAGAGCTTGTCCCAATAGATACTGTTAAGGAACTGGGAAAGGTTTACAATTTTGCCTATCTTGTTGTCGGAAATATCGTTATTCATTTGATAGATAGGAAGATTCTTGGACTTGGATTCAGCGCCGCAGTATGGCACAAGGAACTTGTTATAGCTCTTCTTAGCTTCCATATAGCATCTAAGCTCAGGGTCGTACTTAAAATAGCCCTCTAAAATTGATTCCTCACATGGACATTCTACCTTCTTGTACTCGTAGGTATCCTCGCCAATTTTATATTCGTCCTTGCTCTTATATGGAACAACAATAGCAATTAGCTTGCCGTCTCTTATACAAACGTTGTCAACTAAGTCAGTTGCAAAGTCAATACGGTATCATGCGCGTAAATAAACGTAGCCTGTGTGGGACTTCTTTTTGTTGAATTCAAGTAAATCCTTGTCAAAGGTAACGTTGATAACTGAAAGAGTTGCGCCTGATTCATCGTTGCCAACTGCATAGGTGCCAATCTCAAACTTGCCGTTTATCTTTCTTTGTGCTTTAGCCTTTTCGTACTCTTCCTTAAGAGCCTGAACCTCAAGACTGTTATATAGAAATGAATTGAAGCGCTTTAAGTCAAGCTCTCCATCCTCATTGTTAACCTTAAAGGAGCTGCCTGCTAATTCGAGCTCTACTAGCTCCTTAGCGTCGATTGTTAAAATTCTGTACTTTGGGATTTTCATTTTCTTTACTCTCATACTTTCTCCTAAGATATTGTAATTATAGCATTAAATTTTAGGTATTGCAACAGATTATGCTGCGCGTCTTTTCTTGGCGGTCTTGTGTAAAATCGTAAGACCGTACTCTTGTTCAATGTAGCGAATGTAGGATGGGAGCTTGTCAAAAACCTTTAAGATTGATTTGTTTCTGTTTGCTAGTGAGTGGTTGAATGGTTTGTCAAGGGAAACGCCGTTTTTGTAAAATTCGTAAACGTCCTTGGCAAATGACTGTGAAAACAAATAATGACTTTCTCTGCCTGCTTCAACGTAAAAGCTGAGTCTGCGGTTTAAATTTCTGTCTGTGGTTTCTTTGCAAAATACTCTTGTCATTTTCTTTTCCTCACTGTAATTTTTTGTTGATTTTTGTTGTCCGCACCCTGCGGGATATCATTACTACTGTTAGGCTCTATATTATAATATTATATAGAGATACCCCATCTGTAAAAAAATTAGCATTTTTTGTATGCATTTGTAAGCGCTGCCATTTTTGTGCTTCTGACAAAACAAAAAGGACCTAGTCAAGAGACTAGATCCAATTATGTATTTAATTAGTAATTTATTGCCACGGCGAAGAATAGTACGCCAAGACTCATTGCAAGAAGCGCTATCTGTAGCTTCCAAGTCCATTTTACCCACTTGGAGTAGGACACGTTGGAAATTGATAATGCAATAAGCAATATCGGGTTTGTTGGTAAAATAACGTCGGTAAAGCCGTCTGCCATACAATATGCTAGGATTACCAATGACGGAGATAAGCCAAGCGCTGTTGTAATAGGCATAACTATTGGCATTACTAAAAAGATTTTAGCAGATGCTGAGCCGATAAACACTTGAAGTATTAAAATCAGCACATAAATCAATATTACTGCAATAAACGGATTTTTGCCGTTTAAAATGTTAATGGCGTAATGCATTATTGTGTCAATAATTCCGCTTTCCGTCATTACAAGCTTAACGGATGAAGCAAAGCCGATTAAAACAACCGCCGGAAGCATTGACTGCGCGCCCTTTAATAAATGTGCGAACACGCTTTTTTTATCCTCGCTTACCATAAGTCCGCAAATAATACCGCCCACTAAAAAGCTTACTGCTAAAATTGGGATTGCATATTCGGAAATGGCTCTTACAAACGCGATTGAAAGAAGCACTATTGCTTGGAAAATGAAGAATACCGAGTAAACTCTGAATTTTTTGCCTGCGCTCGCGTCCTCGCTTTGTAAATCTAGCTGAAGATTTTCCTTTTTAATAAGGTCAACCTCATAGCTTGGGGATAATTCGGGCTTTTTCTTAATTCTTCTTGAGTGAACTAGTAAGAATGCGCATAGCATTAAGTAAGTAATTACAAAGAATACTATTCTTAACCAAACGCCTCTTGACGTAGGCACGCCTGCAATTTGTGAAGCAAGACCTACGGAAAACGGGTTCGTAATAGCTGATGCAAATCCGAAGCAAGCGGCAGCTAGGCATGCGCCTAAGCCTATCATTGTATCCATGCCTAAGGAAAGCATAAACAGAATTACAATAGGGAGAAGCGTTGCAAGCTCCTCAAACATACCGAAGAAGCTGCCAAAGAGCATAAACACCAGTATGGTTATCATGACAACAGCCTCGTTTCTTCCGCGAAGCTTACTCATGATTTTGCTAATGAACATTTTTATTCCGCCTGTTTTATCAAGCAGATTAAATACGCCGCTCATAATAAGCAAAAATACGCTTATCATTATAATAGTTACAGCGTCCTCTGATGCAAACACGCGTACGGGAGCAGTTAAGATACGCCAAATGTCGATACCGTCAACGTTGCCCTCAACGTATGTGCCAACTATAATATTTCCGTTTTCGTCCCTTGAAAACTCGCCCTGTGGAATAAAATAGGACAGCGCCCCGCAAATAATAATCACGGCTGAAAGAACTATTAAAACCGTTATAAAGGACTTAGCTTCAATGGTTGAAAATGATTTTTGTTTGTCTTTTGTTTTTTTCATATATTACCCGATTTTCACGCTTCAATTAAGCTATTTTCGTGTATGGAGTCGTATAAAAGCTTTGAGGTTATATACCATTCAACGCAGCTTCTCTTTTCCTCTGGAACGAAGTAATAAAGCTCGCTGCCGTAATATACCTCAAAATCCTCGCCTGCTGCAAAAAGAAGTCTATAAACCTTGCTAAGTGGGAATTGAATTTCAAATTCGTTTCCGTCCTTAGTGCCTGTGTAGGTAAGCCCGTCCTTATTTAATACGCACGTGCCATTTCCGCTATGGTGAAGCAGCGTACTGCCGTCAAATGACGGAAGCTTCAGCTCTACCTTGGATTTTATACAATAATCGACGTTTTTCGCAGTTGCCTCGTTAATATCCTCAGCAATCTTGTCGCATTGGTATTTATACCAATCAGCAAAGGTTTTAAAGTATTGGTTGTCCTCAAACTCGTATCTGTCATTTAAGGTTAATGATAAATCGCAGCTTTCACAAAATACTCTGCGTTTTTTAGTGCGAATAGTATGTACTCCGCCGCATTTCGGGCATCTTACTAAGATGTTTTCAAGTCCCTCGGCAAGAGCTTTTGACTTATATTTAACCTCGGGATGAGCTTTTAACCATTCAAAATCGTTATAGTACATGCGTTTTTCAACAGCATCCTTGATTTCAGTAACGGTCATTTCCTCAACCTGCTCCTTGGTTAAAAGGATGTCGATTTCCGCCTCGATATAGGACTTACGTCTTAAACCGTTACCCCACTTTGGACAAGCGAAATAGTCTCCGCTGATTTTTACCGCATAAATCGGCACGCCTGCTTTTTTAAGGAACGAGTACGTTCCGTCCTGAATATCCTCAAACTCTCCGATAGTGGAAAGCCTTGCCTCAGGCATCATAGCAAGCACGTCGCCGTTTTTTAGTACTCTTAAGCAGTTCTTTGCGCTATCAAGGTCAGAGGTAAACATGCTCTTAGGGAAGCAGCCGCCTTTACGCATGATTTTAGCGTAAAGCTTTTTATAGAAATAAAGTCTTGCTACGATAAAGTTCGGTCTCTTTTTACGGATTAATGCTCCTGCAAAGAAGAAATCGTAAAATGAGCCGTGATTGCTTAATACGATTGACGGATTGTCAATTTCTCTGCCAACCTTGTTTGTATATTTAACCTTAACGCCCTTTATGAACAGTATGATTTTTGATACGATATACGCAGTATCAATAACAAACGGCGAGCATTTTTGCACAATGGTTT
Organism: Eubacteriales bacterium; assembly: GCA_045632345.1. Lineage (GTDB taxonomy): Bacteria > Bacillota > Clostridia > Oscillospirales > CAG-272 > RGIG2000. Next base: position 49,948 of record JAZQWM010000082.1, read on the forward strand.
TTGATGAATATTTAGTATCAAGAGCCTTGTTGATTTTTGCAAAAATGACTTCTCTTTTAAGCATTAAAATTGTAAGAAGCACAATCAGCAACAGGCAAACCGCAATAGAAATAATCCAGCTAACCGTTATTGCAATATGTCCAAGACCAACGCCGATACAAATTGAAGGTAATGCGCCGATAACCGTAAGCGCCATATATCTAGGGAGCTTTACCTTTACGCTGGCGGCAAGGAAGCAAATCATACCGTAAGGTATGGCAGGTAAGAAATATAGTGCAAATACTGCCAATACAATTTGCTTTGAGCTTGATGCTTTATCAAAATCAAGATGAATGTTTTTTACAAAATAGTGATGTATTCTGTTGCCGTAAAGCTTATACATTACGAAAATAAATAAATTTCCTAATATAACGCCTATGGTACAGCATAAAACGCCAATTGGGAAACCAAACGCAATTCCCGCAATAACCTGCACAGGCTCTGCCGGAAGAAACGGTAATACAACCTGAAGCATAGCTAAAATCGTTATGGTTACGTAGCCCTTAATACCGAATTTACTGAGCTTTTCGCGAAGCTCATCGTTATCCAAATTTTCATCTGCAAAGATGCTTCTAAGAATGTCTAAATTGTCTCCGGAAAAGAGAAAGACCATTAAAAGAACAAATATGATAAATACGCCAAACAGGATAAGTATCTTATTTCTCCTTGCTTTATTTTTCATTATATATCTCTCACTTAGTAATTAAAATTATAGTTTAACGCACACGCGCTCGCACATATTATAACATATTAGGCATATTTTATCAAGAGGAAAATTATCTTGAAGGACTTAACCCCTGTCGGAATAATTTGCCATATTATGAAATTTTAGGATTTTTTAGCTTTTTCAGCATGAAATTATTGGCTTTTTAAAGCTTAAAGCTATGGGGTTTTTCCATTTTACTTTTACGCGCCGTAGCAAATAATTATTGACATTGCATAATAAAAATGTTATTATATACTTGTATTATTATGTAGTGAGGTATTTATGAAAAAATTTACTCTATTAATTTTAGCGATTGTATGTGTTTTAGCATCAGTATTGCTTGTGTCATGTGGTAATACAAGCTCCGATACAACACAAACAAGATGCAAGCACGAATTTAAGGCTCCTGTTGTATTAAAAGAGCCAAGCTGCGCTGAGGACGGTTATGAATTTACAGAATGCCGTCTTTGTAACTATGGTACCGTAGAGGTTATCTATTCAACAAACGGCGGCCATAAGGTTGAGAAAATTCCTGCAGTTGAAGCAGACTGCTTTAACGAGGGTCTTTCCGAGGGCGAAAAATGCTCACTTTGTGGCGAAATCCTTAAGGGTCAGCTTCCAACAGGCTTAGTTTCACACGCTTATGCTGACGGAATTTGTATGATTTGCGGCTCTAACGCCAACAGCGACGGTATTGAATACGTTCTTAACTATGACAAAACATATTCAGTTAAGTCAATCGGTACCTGTAAGAGCGAAAACATCGTTATTCCTAGCGAATACGAGGGTGCAGCAGTTACTGCTATCTTAGACGGCGCATTCAAAAACTGTAAGAACCTTAAATCAGTTGAGATTCCATCATCTGTAACAAAAATCGGTCAAGGTGCATTTGCAGGCTGTGCTAAGCTTGAAAAGCTCGTTCTTCCATTTGTGGGCGGCAAGCTTAATATAGACGGCGTAGCTTCAAAATCTACACTTTTCGGCTACATCTTTGGCGAAGAAAAGGCTGACGGCTGCTACGGTGTAAAGCAATACATAACAAAGAGCGAGGGCTACACGGTATATATCCCTAACTCACTTAAAATTGTAAGAATTGACAACGCTTCATCCTTACCATATGGTACGTTCTACGGTGTAAAATCACTTACAAGCCTTGAAATCGGCGGTGATTTTTCTGTAATCGGCAACAGAGCCTTCTATGGCTGTACCTCTCTTGCGGAGCTATATTTACCTGAATCAATTATGGAAATTGAGGGCTATGCATTTGGCAACTGCTCCGCATTAAAGACTGCTCCTGATATGTCCTTAGTTGAATCTCTTGGCGAATATGCATTCTATAACTGCTCATCACTTGAATCAATCGAGCTTGCAAGAGGCATTTACACTATCGGCACATATACGTTCTATAAATGCTCTGCTTTAACTGAGGTTTCATTACCAGACAGTATTCGCAAGATTGAGTCCTACGCTTTTGCTGCTTGCTCAAAGCTTGCTTCTATTACTCTTGGCGATAACGTAATTTCAATCGGCGAGGGTGCATTTACAAAGTGTACTGCTCTTACAAGCATTAATATTCCTGCTTCAGTTGAAACGTTAGAGGATAGCGTATTCAGCGGTTGTACTGCTCTTACGTCAGTTTCACTCAGCAGCGGAATTAAGGAGCTTGGCGATAGCTTATTCTATGGTTGCTCAGGCTTACAAACAATCGTAATTCCTGCAAGCGTAACTGAGTTCGGTCAAGATATGTTTATTGGCTGTACTTCACTTAACGACCTTCAAATTGATGAAAACAACCCTGCATACTCATTTGAGGACGGCGTTTTATATTCAAAGGACAAAAAGACACTTATTCTCTATATGCCAGGCAGAGAGGGTATCGTATTTGAAATTCCTTCAAACGTAGAAAAGATTGAAGCGTATGCATTCTACGGCAACGAAACAATCAAGGAATTAACGGTTGGTAACAGCGTTAAGGAAATTGGCGAATACGCTTTTGCAAAATCAATGATTACAACTCTTGTATTCAATGCAGATATGGACACAGTTCCTGCAAGAGCATTTAACAACTGCGAAAAGCTTGTATCAATCACTCTTGGCGAATCTATTGAGAAAATCGGCGATTATGCATTCTATGGCGCAGGCTTCGAGGAAATCGTTTTACCTGAAAGCATAAAGGAAATCGGTAAATATTCATTTGCTAAAAACATAAACCTTAAATCTTTAACAATCCCATCGAATGTAAAAACATTAGGCGAAGCATCATTCTATGCTTGTACTTCACTTGAAGAATTAGCTTTTGAAATCGGAGTACAAAAGATTGGTAAACACGCATTTAACGGTTGTACAGGCTTAAAGAGTGTAGATTTAGGAGAGGGAGTGTCTGCGATTGAGGGTCAAGCATTCAGTGGTTGTACCGCACTTACAGAAATTAATATCCCATCAAACGTTAAAACCTTAGGCGACGGTGTGTTTAACGCATGTACTGCACTTGAAAGCGTAACGTTTGGTGACGGAGTGCAAACAATTGGTAAGCAAGCATTCTACGGTTGCACAGGCTTAAAGAGTATCGTAATCGGCTCAGGCATAACCTCAATCGGTAGCTCTGCATTCAGCGGTTGTACAGCTTTAATGGAAATCTATATTCCCATTTCAGTAACTTCAATCGGCGATGGCGCATTCAATAAATGCCCAGAAACAGGCGAGATCAGATGTGAGGCTTCCGAAAAGCCATCAGGCTGGAGCGACAAGTGGAACTACTCCAAGCTTGGTGTTACTTGGGGCGTAATTGACTAATAAAGCATAAAAGGACTTACCTTCGTAAGTCCTTTTTAAATTAAGAAAGCAAGCTCTTTTTAATTTAAAAACCCCACGTCTGTGGGGTTTTATTAATTATAGCTTTGCAATATCGCTATCAGTAATAAGTCTGAGTCCTGCATTTTGCAAAATTGCTTCTGCCTCTTCGTTTTCCTCAACTCTTAATACCACGTAAGCATGTCTTTCTGTACGAGCCATGAAAGCGTACATATATTCAATATTGATGCTTGCTTCGTCAAGCGCTTTAAGTGCTGAGGTTAGCTTGCCAGGCTGGTCTCCTATTTTTACGCCAACTACGTTGATTGTTTTAATAAGGTAGCCAGCCGCTAAAAGAACCTCTTCAGCCTTTTTAGTATCGTTTACGATAAGTCTTAAAATACCGAACGCCTCTGTTTCTGCAATAGATAACGCTCTTAAATTGATATTGTTGTTTGCAAGGATTTCAGTTACTGAAGCAACTGTTCCCTTTTCATTTTGTACGAATACTGTTACTTGCTTAATTGCCATTTTAATATCCCCCTTACACTAATTTACGCTTGTCAATAACGCGAACTGCCTTGCCTTCGCTTCTTGCGATTGTCTTTGGAGCAACTAAATGTACCTTTGGATTTATGCCAAGCATTGCTTTCATAGCTTCGCTAAGTGATTTTTCCATAGAAATAATCTCGCCAACCTTATCGGTAAATTGCTCTGGTGCAAGCTCTACGTTAACCTCAAAGGTATCTGTATTGTTTACACGGTCAACTACGATTTGGTAGTTTGGCTGATAGCCCTCGTTTAAGAGAACTGTTTCAATTTGGCTTGGGAATACGTTTACGCCACGGATAATAAGCATATCATCAGTTCTGCCCATAGGCTTAGCCATTTTAACTAACGTACGACCACAGGAGCATTTTTCTCTTGAAAGAACACAAATATCGCGTGTGCGGTAACGAAGAAGCGGGAACGCTTCCTTATCAAGTGATGTGAAAACAAGCTCTCCCTTTTCTCCCTCAGGTAAAACCTCTCCTGTATCAGGGTTGATAATTTCCGCATAGAAGTGGTCCTCATTTATGTGCATGCCTGTTTGCTCACAGCATTCAAATGCTACGCCAGGGCCAGACGTTTCTGTAAGACCGTAAATATCGTACGCCTTAATACCAAGTGTTGCTTCGATATTCTTTCTCATTTCCTCAGTCCAAGGCTCAGCACCGAAAATGCCCGCCTTTAAAGGAATATCCTCAGGCTTATAACCCTGCTCCTTTAAGGATTCGCCAATATATGCAGCGTATGATGGTGTGCAGCAAATAATTGATGCGTTTAAGTCCATCATAAATTGAATTTGTCTATCTGTGCTGCCTGATGACATAGGAAGTGTAAGACAGCCTACCTTATGAGAGCCACCGTTAAGACCTGCGCCACCTGTAAATAGACCGTAGCCGTAAGCTACTTGGCACACATCCTTTTTGCTTCCGCCTGCTGCCACAATAGCTCTTGCACAGCAATCCTCCCATAAATCAATATCGTTTTGAGTGTAGAACGCCACAACTCTACGGCCTGTTGTACCTGATGTTGAGTGAATTCTTACACATTCATCAAGAGGCTTTGCTAAAAGACCGTATGGGTATGCATCTCTTAAATCAGCCTTTGAAAGGAAAGGAAGCTTATATAAATCATCAATTCCCTTAATATCCTCAGGCTTAACGCCTTTTTCGTCCATTAAATTACGGTAATACTCTACGTTTTCGTAAACGTGCTTTACCTGCTTAACAAGCTTTTCTGATTGGAGCTTTTTCATGTCCTCTCTGGACATGGTTTCAATTTCTCTTTGGTAATAGTTTTTTTCCATTTCTTTTCATCCCTTCTTGCTTTAAGCATATGTTAGTATGCTTTATATTTTCTTTTCTCATGTAGAAAACAAAACGCCCTCTGCATTCCGAAAAGAATACAGAGGACGAGAAACTATCCCGTGGTACCACCTCAGTTCGCCACCGTCTCACAACGGCAGCCTTTTCAGGTACTAACATACCTTAGTTCTATGACGGGAACACCCGTTGCATCCTACTAGGGAAACCCCATTCAGCGCACAGCTAACAGAATGAATTCGTGAAGGATAACTCCCTTGCCTCGCACCAAACGGCAATTCTCTGAACGGGTTATTCCAGCCTACTACTTTCTGCTCATCGCATTTACATGAATAATTTTTCATTCATGCACATATTTTATCACTTTATTTTTATAAAGTCAATAGTTTTTTTGAATTTTTTATTCAACGTCATCAAGAGCAAAAATTTCTTCCACTCTTGCTTCGTTGTTCTCCTTATTTTTAGTAAGCACGCTTACTAAAGGAACAACAATCAAGGAAACTGCCATAGCGCATACGCCCATTTCAGGAGATTTGGAAACTGCGTTACTGAAGCTTGAACTCAGTGAAATTACCAAGGTTGCTATGCTAACGGTAGCAAAGCCTGCGATAATTCCGGCAAATGCGCCAATTTTTGTGATTTTCTTTGAGAAAAGACCCCAAATGTAAGGACCGATAAAGCAGCCTGATATAATGCCCCATGAAAATGACATAAGGCTTACGATAATTGGAATATTTTGTGTTGCAAAGATAAATGAGCATGCAACGAACACTAAGCAAAGAATACGCGTAAGCATCATTTGCTTGCCCTGCTCCATTTTCTTTTTGCTTACTGCAGGAATTAAATCTACCGCAACGGCTGAGGCTGAGGTTAAAACAACCGCCTCAAGAGTTGACATTGATGCTGAAAGCAAGAGAATCATAATTACAGCAAGAAGAATTACGCCAAGCGTTCCGCCGCTTAGCACCTCTAAAAGAAGCGTAGGAATTACCGCGTCAATTCCGCCCTCTGGGAGAGTACCGCCTAAAACCAATCTTGACGTACTGCCAATCAGGTATGCGCCGCAGCCGATTACTAAGCAGAATATTGTGGAAACGACGGTCCCTCTCTTAATAGCCGCCTTATCCTTTACGGCGTAGAACTTGCCTATCATCTGTGGAAGACCCCAAGTGCCGAAGCTTGTGAGCATAATATTTACACAGAGGAACTTAAATGCAGAGCCGCCGAAAATGCTGGTAAGCTGCGCGCCTGTTACAGGATTTGGGTCGTTTGGAAGTGATTCAAAGCCTTTGAGATTTTCAATTAAGCCTGAAATACCGCCAACTGAGCCGTGAGATAGCGTAGCAAAAACTAAGCAAATTACACCGACAATCATAATAATGCCCTGTACCATATCGCTATACGTTGTTGCAACGTATCCGCCTGCCACTAAGTATATAGCCGTTAAGCAAGCGATTATAAGCATCCATACCCAAGTTTCAACTCCCGGAAAAACTGCGTTAAAGAGTGAGCCAAGACCCTTATAAACTGCCGCAGAGTATGGCACTAGAAATACGAAAATTATTGCTGCTGCAACGATTTTCATTGATTTTGAGTTATATCTTTTTTCAAAGAAATCGGACATGGTTTTAGCATCAAGCTTTTTTGTCATTTTTCTTGTTCTGTTTGCAAACAAGAGCCAAGATAAAAGACAGCCTAAAATAGCGTTGCCTATGCCTATCCAAATTGCGCCTATTCCTATATTCCAGCCGTGCTGTCCTGCGTATCCTACGAAAACTACTGCTGAAAAGTACGTAGTTCCGTATGAAAATGCCGTTACCCAGCCGCCTACGTTTCTGCCTCCCATAAGGAAGCCGTCAAGTGTTTTTGATTTGCCGTAGCTTATACAACCAATAAGCGCCATTGCTATTCCGTACACGCATAGCGCAACTATTGTGTAAAGTTGTGTCTTCTCCATTTGTCCTCCAACTGTCTTTTTTTATAAAAGACTTGCTTTTCGCCTGAAAACATTGTATAATACTTTCAAGCATTAGTCAAGCGAATAGTTTTGATGTTTGCTATCGAAATTTTCGATAATAGGAGAAAATATGGAATTAAGAAATTTAATAACCTTTATACACGTGGCAGAGCTTGGCAGCTTTACAAAGGCGGCTGAGCAGCTTGGCTACTCTCAATCTACCATATCCTTTCAAATTAAACAGCTTGAGGATGAGCTGGGCTGTCTTTTATTTGAAAGAATAAATCATACAATCGCGCTTACCCAAAGAGGTCATGAGCTTGTTTCCTACGCTCATAAGGTAAGAGCCACCATTGACGAATTTAAGGAAAGTTTAGCTAACGAAAACGAATGTAACGGAAATATACATATAGTTTTGCCGGACTCCGTTTGTGAGGAGCTTATCCACAATTACTACATTGATTTTTATAATAAGTATCCCTTAATATCCGTTAAATTCACAACGGCAGATACCTCGGTAATGTTTGATATGCTTGACCATAACGAAGCGGATATTATAATTACCCTTGACTCTCACGCGTATCAAAGGGACTATATAATTGATAAGGAAGAAAGGCTTCCTGTTCATTTTGTTACAAATGCGTCCTCTCCTCTTGCAAAAAGAAAAAATTTATCTATAAACGATATAATAAACGAGCCGTTTATTTTAACGGAGTTTGGACAAGGATACAGACGCGTTTTTGACAGAGAGCTTGCAAAAAGATCATTATCAATTACCCCCGCCCTTGAAATTGGTCGAACTGATATTATTACCTCACTTTTAACAAAAAGTAATATGATTTCATTCCTGCCTGACTTTGTTACAAAATCCTACGTGGAAAGCGGTCAGCTTTGCTATCTTGACGTGGTTGATATGAAAATTGACGTTTGGAAGCAGCTTATCTACCATAAAAACAAATGGCTTTCAAAGAGTCTTAAAACGTTTATTGAATTTATTGAAGAAACGGAGTTCCACGGTTAAGATTTCGTAAATCAACGTTATTGACATTATATAAAGTAAGTGATAAAATATAAATATACTACTTAATGAGGTGATATTATGTACAAAATCGGTTTATCCACAACAGGCGAAAAAATCAATGAGGAAACAATTAAGGAATACGCTGACAGCGGAATTGAATATATTGAAATTTCCACAAGCAAGGAAGCTACTGACGAAATAAACTATGAGGATTTAAAGAAATGGACAGACAAATACGGAGTTAAAATCTGGTCATTCCATTTACCCTTTTATCCATTTAGTGTAATTGATATTTCAAGCGAAGCCTTAGCGGAGTTTTCCATATCATATTTAAGCGACATCATAAGAAAGGCTACGTCTATCGGCGTTGATAAGTTTATTATCCATGCAAGCGGAGAGCCTATTGACGAAAGCCAAAGAAAAGCACGTATGGAAACTGCGAAAAAGAGTCTTTATACACTCTGTGAGATTGCAAAGGAAAACGGAGCTATAATCTGCGTTGAGGATTTACCAAGAACATGTCTTGGCAGATGCGCCGACGATATTTTAGAGCTTTTAACCTCACACCCGGATATTAAGGCGTGCTTTGATACCAACCACCTTTTAGGAGAGGACAATATTGAGTTTATCCGTAAGGTTGGCGATAAAATCGTAACGCTACACGTATCCGACTATGATTTTATAAATGAACGCCATTGGTTGCCTGGAGAAGGTAAAAACGATTGGCAAGGAATTTTACAAGCCCTTAAGGATATAAATTATTCAGGCATTTGGCTATACGAAATCAACCGCGAATGCCCAAAAACTATTATTCGCCCACGCCGCATTGAATTTGAGGAATTTATCAAAAATGCCCACGAGGTGTTTGAAAATAAGGAAATCACAATTTTCTCTACTCCAAAGCCAAACCTTGGTTATTGGGACTAGTAAACACGGATACGTGTTTACTAGCTAAATTTGCGTTGCACGCAAGCTAAATTTGGTCGCGATATGCTTTCGCCAAGCGAAAGCGTGATATGCACCTTCGGTGCGCGCTAACCGCTGACAGCTGCAAACAACTGAAAGGAGTGAACCCCATGTACTACATACACGGCTCAGAGGACAGCACTGACAAGGATATAATTTTCGTTTTTGATACACTGCCGTCCTTTCAGGAATGTAAGAGGTTTTGCGACGGACGCGGAATTGAAAACGGAAATATTGTTGTAATTAAGGACGGCGTTATTGCTTCCGCATATAAAGGAAGCATTGACGAAGTAAACAACGGACTTTTCCATACCTACAAGCTACATGAGCAAAAGTTCCCTTTAATTATTGAAAAAAGCGTTGAGCGCGACGTGATTTTAAAGGACATTAAGGTTGTAAGAAAAATTCTTTCTACCTTTACAAGAACTCAGTTTCGTGCAACCGTAAAGGAAGCTCTGCGTGGTAGCTGGGATATGAAGGTTTCCCTTTTGAAAAATCTTGACTATTACGCTATTGATTTTGATAACGTGCAAAAGTCCACTAAAGCCGATTTATTAAAGTCATTTGCCTTTCAGTTAGGACAGGCAATGGCGCTACATGAGGGGGTTGAGCTTTACACTAAACGCGAAATTGGCAGCTACTTCCCTGAGCTAAACGATTATTTACAAAGAAAAGAAGCAAGCGCTGATACTATAATTAAGTTTATAAAACGCTACGCTTCACTTCTTGAAGCTATTCCTACAACGTCAAACGGAAGCTCTGTATATTTCGGCGCGCCGTTCAATAGACGATACGATATAAGCAAGGAAGAATTTATTTCAGCTAAAGATTAAAAAGAAAAGACTTGATTTTCAAAATCAAGTCTTTTTTATAAACCTTTGAGCATATCCGCATTTTTTGCATAGCTCCTCAGATGCTTTGCCTACCTTAAAGCATTCCACCATTATTTTGGCTCTTTCTGAAAGAAGGATTTTTTCTAGGTCATCGCTGAATATATTACCTAAATTTATTACTCCGTCGCTGTCAAGACAGCAAGGCACTACCGTGCCATCAGAGAGTATGCCGAATTGGTCCTTAAGCCCGTAGCAGAAAAATTTGTTGCCCTTGATTTCTCCCTCTATATCGGGCCATTCAAATCTTTCGCCCCACTCTAAAAAGAGCTTTGGGCGTATTTTAATGCCACGGCTGTTTTCTTGCCACTCTCCGTCTATATTTTTCCTTAAAATATCAAGGGATGTGTCGTTTATTCCACCGTCGCACCCTTTATTCCATAATCTAAAAACCACAATAACGCCATTATCAGATGCTTCCTTTGCAAACTCAGATAGCTCAGTTACGTATCTTTCGTGGTCCCTTTCGCTTCCGTTTTCAAAGCTATGCAATGAAATATTTACCTTATGTAGTCCGCTTTCTAAAAGCTCCTTGCCTCTTTTTTTAAGCAGCGTGCCGTTTGTGGTTATAATGGACTTATATCCCCTCTCCCCCGCCATTTTCAAAAATTCGGGTAAGTCATTGTGTGTAAGGGGCTCCCCCATTAAGTGATAATAAATATACTCCGTATATCCTTGAAGCTTTTCAAGTATCAAGGCAAATTCGTCCTTGCTCATTTTCTTAAGCGGTCTTTTATGCCCATGACAAAAGGAGCAACTCATATTACAAGCGTTGGTTATTTCCACGTAAACCTTATTATACATAGGCTCTCCTTAAAGCAAAATTCATACTATTATTTTATCACACAAGCAAATAAAAGTCAATTTGTCAAAGGTGTTGTAACAAAAAACGAATTTATGCCCCATAATCTTCTAATAAGTCAATAAATCGGCTTCTATATTCTGCTTGTTTGCCCATATCATCTTGCCAACATGCAGTTGCCCAATGATATAAATCCTCATTTTCAACTTTGATATGCGGATTCGCACCATTTTCTAAGAGAAGCTTAACAATGTCCAAGCGAATTTCATTTTCTTCTGGATCGTCTTCGGAGTACTGTAAATTCCATAAAACATTTTCTGTTCCGTTGTCGTACACCAAGTTGGGATCTGCGCCGTTTTTTAAAAGTAATTTTACCATTTCATAATTTGCGTATGTTGTCGCATAATCAAGCAATGTTGTGTTGTACCCATATCTTAAAGTAACAAACTCTTGGTTAATATCGATTTGTTTCATCATTTGATCAGCTTTCTCTTTATCAAAATCTTTTATTAAACACATTTTTTCAAGCTCGTGTATCATTTTGCTTCTCCTTTCTGTTTATATTATGTAACGCAAACTGTTGTCAAAAGTGTTGTCGCACAAAATTGCAATATGTACAAAAAGTGGCTTGGAATAAGGCTTCCAAGCCACTTTTAAACCTTATTTATTCCTTGTTTTTTAATGTTCGGCAAAGAAAAACTATGTCTTTGGCATATTCTTTTGCTTTGTTTCTCAAAACGCTATCTGACATATCAAAACCTCAGAGTTTTGGTTTTATAGTTATGAGTTTGGCTCTGCCAAACGTTATGATGTGCTACCGCACAGTTATGATTTTGCCTACGGCAAAAGTTATGATATGATTGCCTAGCTAACTTCAAGCGTGGCTCCGCCACTCATAACTGCGAGCGTCGCGAGCATCATAACTACGCTAAGCGTATCATAGCTTGCCGTTAGGCAATCATAGTTGATTTTCGCGTTACGAAAATCACTCCCACTCAATAGTGCCAACAGGCTTTGGTGTAAGGTCGTAGAGAACTCTATTGATGCCCTCAACCTCTGCCGTGATTCTATCTGTGATTTTGTGAAGAACCTTATATGGAATTTCTTCGATTGTTGCTGTAATTGCCTTCTTTGTGTTTACGGCACGGATAATTGCAGGCCATCCCTCATATCTTGCATCGTCCTTAACGCCTACGCTCTTGATGTCAGGAATTACAACGAAGTATTGCCATACCTTCTTATTAAGACCGCACTTGTCAAACTCCTCACGAAGAATTGCATCAGCCTCACGGAGTGCGTGAAGTCTGTCTCTTGTGATAGCGCCTAAGCAACGAACGCCAAGACCTGGTCCTGGGAATGGCTGACGGTAAACCATAGAATGTGGTAAGCCAAGAGCTTCGCCAACAACTCTAACCTCATCTTTATATAAGAGCTTAAGTGGCTCAACAAGCTCAAATTTAAGGTCATCAGGAAGTCCGCCAACGTTGTGGTGGGATTTAACTGCCTTTTTGCCCTCTCCTTGCTCAATGCTCTCTAAAATGTCAGGATAAATTGTGCCTTGCGCTAAATATTCAACGCCTTCAAGCTTTCTAGCCTCTTCAGCAAAAACCTCAATAAATTCCTTACCGATAATCTTTCTCTTGCTTTCTGGGTCGCTAACACCTGCTAAAAGGTTAAGGAAACGGTCTGTTGCGTCAATGTAGATAAGATTTTCGCCAAGCATTTTGCCAAAAACCTCACAAACGCCTTCGCTTTCGTTCTTTCTCATTAAACCATGGTTTACATGTACGCAATATAATTGCTTGCCGATAGCCTTGCTTAAAAGCGCCGCTAAAACTGATGAGTCAACACCACCTGAAAGAGCCAAGAGAACCCTCTTATCTCCAACCTGGTTCTTGATTTCCTCAATTTGTTGAGCGATAAATGCTTCTGCTAATTTTTTTGTTTTGATTTCCTTCATTGTTTGTGGTCTTACTGCTTGTTGTGCCATGATTTATCCTCCTTGTGGCTATGCCACGGTTAAATTAAGCTATTTTTATAAATGTATTTTAGCACAAGATTTTATCAATATCAACAAATTTTTTTAAGTTTTTTGCGATTTTTTCTTATATACAAAAACTTATTTATTTTTTCTTAAAAAAATGTGCAAATTTATCAAATCAAAAAAAGTAGGAGTGTGTACCACTCCCGCTTCCTTATGCTATAACCTTGATTTCAACATGCTCAGCATGCTCCTTTACCTTTTTGGCAAATGCTACTGCGCTTACAAAATCGCTTGGTCTTATGGTAATTTCCGCTTTTAAATCTTCCTTTTCGTCTATAACCACGCCGCTGAACAGTGAGGTATTATCCGTTGCGAATACCACAAGCTTTTTAGACACCCAAATACATTTTATATCCTCATAATTTATTCTGTATTCCTTGCCGTAGTGATAGCATACAAGCTTTTCGTCAATGAACGTATAAAATGAGCATTCTCCCCCTACCGTTACGCAGTTTTCAAGATACGTTTGGCTTGATTTTCCTCTATACATAGCAACGATAACGCCTAGCTTTTCTAGATAGCTTACAAGCTCAAGGACTAAGCTCATATCCTTTTTCTTAAAGCTTACGTAGGTATCGTTTACGTTGATATATCCCTTTGACAAAAATCCCGGCTTTTTAATGAACACGCTTTCAATTTTGCCAAACGTAAACCTGTTTGCTTCGTACGTTCTTGTGATTAGTCCATCTGCACCAAGCTCAATGGAGCTGCCTGTTTAAAATTCAAATTTTTTACTCATATAGCTTACCTCTTAAAAATAATTAGGTTGTCTTAATAATATCATAAATTATTAAGCACAGCCTTTGTTTTTTCCAAATAAAAAGGCACCGTGTCTCCGATGCCTCTTATCATTTATACCGTTATCTTAACGGCTTTTATATTCCTTTAAAATTTCGCCTGCTACGTAATCGTTTACTCTGCCCTGGTAGTGGATTAAGTCCCAACGGAAAATGTTACAGTCCCACGCGTATTCGTCATAAAGCGGGCAAGTCCTTACATCGTAAACTGACGCGTTTTTCATTTCCTTAGCAAGAATATCAAAGGTGTCATTGATATAATGCATGCTCTCAAGACGGCTTCCGCCGTCCTCTTTATCACGGTTAGCAAATACCTTATTAAATGGGAAGCGGTGGAATACTACGGGCGCATCACAACCGATAGCAGAGCGAATACCACCGAAGATTTCAAGATACGTATCCTTTAAAAACGTCTCTAATTTAGACACAGGGTAGTCTGTTTCCTGCTCTCCTCCACGCCAATGTATGCCTACATAGTCAGGCTCTAGCTCATTTGCTTCCATGTACTTTTTAAAGAGTGTTAGCACGTGAATAGCAAGAGGATACATGGAAATATCACAATCTCCAAGCTTACCTCTTATCATTTTTGGCGCACGCTTAGGGTCCCACATACCTGTAACCCCCTGTGAGCCAATAGCTATATGAATAATATAAAGGTCAGGTAATTCTACGCCGCTATCAATATCATTTTGCCAATGCTTAGCAAGGCAGTTTGCTATGGAATATGTGTTATCCTGTGTCTCTGCAAGATTCATACCGTAGCTTGTATAACCTGTAAACTTTAATTTTTCTGTATCGTATGATTGGTTAGGCTCTCTATTTAAGCCCCATACATTTTTAAGAGGCACTTTAATAATATCCTCTTCACTCATAGGCATAGCGTGGCCAACTGCATTTGATTGACCGAATAACATAAAAATAGCAATTTTTTTCATTTCGTTCCTTTCAGTCACTTCATTCAAGGAGTCAGGGGACAGGGGTTCGCTTCGCTCACAGGGATAGTTAGTAAACAATTTTTTATAACTAATCCACAGCTATCTCGCATTTTTCCAAATCACCTGAATAAATCCTACCTTTAAAGTGCATTTAATCATTTAGACTTAATTTTTTCACTATTGCATTTATTAGTTTAGCTACTTCTTTACAACCTTGCATAACAGTATCTACTGTTTCTTCTTTTTCAAAATAGCCAAGCATTTTACAAATTTCTAACTGTGTTTCAAGTTCTGCTCTTGACGCATTTGCGATAAATAAAAACTGTATGTATTCCTTTGTGCTTCTTCGCTCGTATCCTTCTGCAATGTTGGAAGGAATAGAAATAACGCTTCTTCTCATTTGATCTGCTAAAGCAAACCTCTCATTGTTTGGTAATTGATTTATAAGCCCATATGTATCTTTTACCAAATCCATTGCTTTTTGCCAAACCACTAAATCTCTATAATCTCTCATAAACTAATCCCCCTGTGAGCAAGGCGAACCCCTGTCTCCTGTCCCTTGTCCCCTGTTATACTATTTCATAAGAAAACATTTCGTACTTCAAATGTGTGCCAATATCAACGCCCTCAGGCAATAATGCCATTGCGATAAATATTTCGTTTTCTGTGTTTTCCTCAAGTATGTAGGCGTATTCGCCCTCAATTTTTGTAACTACATAGTATTTTGTTTCCATAATTTCTCCCTTTAGTACGATTTATAGCATACCGCTATTTGTAATACAAATTATAAAACCGATTATAGCCAGTCCTATCGCTATTCCAGCCACGATAAGTAATGCTTTTTCTCGTTTTTTAGATTTTTGATATTGCTCGTTTTCCTCTGGTACTTCCTTAAATAGAAGCTCGCTCATTTTTTCGATTTTCCCTTCTTGCATTTTTTGAAAATCGCTATAATACCTAACATGATTAATATAGGTAAAATAAGCACAACTCCACCGATAAGCATAGCAAGGTCGCCATCTATGTCGGTTAAATTAAACAATGATAAAACACCACAGCCGATAGAAAAAAACACCAATGACAACACAATTTCCAAAAGTCCTTCTGAAATTTCGCCGTTTATGATTGATTTTATGTTTGCAAAATATTCTCCGCTTCGCATATCCTTTCTATCGGTTTTGTGGTTGGATAATGCTTTTTTGGTGTATGCTTTTTTATGGTCCTTAAAGAATATTCTTTCATCTCTTTCAAGCTTAAATCTGCCTTGAAAATATCTTAATGAGTATCCGTAGTTGTAGCCATTTAAGTAAAAATAAAATGTTGCTTTTTCACATTCCTTGTGCATTAGCACAGATGCTTCAAAGGAATAAGTGCCTGCATAAAGAGTAATAAGTCTTTTCTTTTCCTGCTCCCTTAAAAACTCAAATACCTCTTTTGATGTAGAACGAAAAACGGCGTTATCAAAATCCTTTTCAAATTTTTCTCTTGCCATTACCCTTTCATCCATATTTTTCACCTCTTTATCTTATTGTAGCACAAAATAAGATGAAAATAAATATCAAAAAGTGCAAAATAGAAGTGTTTATTTTGCATTTTTTGCAAAATAGATATGTCTTTTTTTGCATTTAATTATGAAATGAATTTTGATTTATAATTTTCAAAAAGAGAGGATATATCGTTTTCGCAAACTACAATATCAACATCATCAAGGGTGGCAAGGTCGCTAATGCAGGGCTCTCCGATTTTATGAGAGTCAAGGAGCAAAACAACCTTTTTTGACCTTGACATCATAGATTTGCGAATGATGTTTTCCTGTATGGAATTGTCGGTTAAGTGTCCGTTAATCGTTAAATTTGACACAGAGAAAAAGCAAATATCCGCATTAAATGACTTTACAAAATTTTCTGCATAGCTACCAACTAAAGCATAAGCATTTGTGGCAAGCTCTCCACCGCAAACGAAAACCTTTGCATCGGTTTCTGCAAGCAGGACAGGTGCTTTTGCGTTATTGGTAATAATTACAAGTGATTTTTTTGCTCCTATAATTCTTAAAAGCGGCAACACGGTAGATGAGCCATCTATCATAACAGTATCGCCATCGTTTATAAGATGCAAGCATTTTTGAGCAATTGCGATTTTAGCATCAACATTCTCTCTTTCACGAAAATCCTGTGGTAAATTCACTCCCGGCTCACTTCTGTAAATTGCTCCACCGTGAGTTCTTATAAGCTTTTTTGCATTATGTAATTTTGTTAAATCGCGGCGCATAGTTGCTTCACTTACAAATAGCACCTTGCATAAATCCTCAACGCTTGCTTCCTTATGCTCCTTTAAATATTCAAGTATAGCAAGCTCTCTTTCCTTAAAAGCCATTTTTCTATTCCTTTCATTGATTGTTGATTGTCTAAGAGTGATTGAATAATCATATTTTTGCTTGGTATAATCATAAATTGCACATATTTTTCAATAAAATAATATGATATTGACAAAAACGGTCAAAAGTATTATAACATAAGTATAATATATAATCAAGTACAAGGAGAAAAAGATGAGAAACAAATTAAGAAAAGCGGTTGCGCTATTTTTGGCGGTGCTAATGCTTTTACCTTTAGTGCTTACTTGTGTTAGTGCAAGTAGTGGCGTTTACGATCCAACGTCAGAGGAAACGAAAAAGCTTGGCGCTACCTTTGATAGCAAAACTACGGCAAAAATGGAAAAGATTTTGCCATCTCTTCCTTACACCTATGAGGCGGAAATTCAAATTAACAATTCTGCCCGTGGCGGTGTAATTTTAGGCAACTATTCCGGTAAGGGCTACTCTATTAGCTTTGAAATCGATACTAACGGTAACCCTCGTATTTATGCGGCGTATGGAAACGATAACACAAGCACTACTTTTAAAAACGTTAGCGTTTTATCAACTGAGCTTGTTAGATTAACTATTACCGTTGATAAAGAAAAAAATATGGCACATTGCTACATTAACGGTGATTTAAAGCAATCATTACCATTCAGCTTTGAAAAAATTGGAAACACCATTCCAACCGGCAAGTGTTTAATGGTAGGCGGTGACCACCGTAATAACAATACCGTGCCTTTCCTTGGTCAAATTAAGAGTGTTTACGCATATAGTGATATGCGTACCGCTGATGAAGTAGCTAAAGGTACAGATTTAAACGATGATAACCTTTTAGTGGCTTATGAATTTATGCAATCAGGCGGTAAAAACCTTTCAAAATATGAAGGCTATGACCTTGTTACAACTGATTGGAAGCTTGATATTGCAGGCGAAAACGCGTTAACGTTTTCCGCCAACAATACTTATCAAGTAATTAAACCATTTGAAGAGCCGGGCTTAACCTATGAAGCGTTAGTTTACTTCCCACAAAGCTCCGACAACTCAAGAGGTGGCGTTGTGCTTGGTAACTACGAAACCGGTACAAACAAATGTATCAACTTTGAGTTTAAAGAAAACGGCAACCCAAGACTTTATTTTGAGCTTGGCGGATACAGTAACGCAAGAGACTTCCACTTTAAAGAAATTGACGTAAGACAAAGCAGATTTGTTTTCGTTACAATTACAGTTGACCCAGCAAAGGGCGAGGGCAAATGCTATATTGACGGTGAGCTTGCACAAACCATAACGTTAAACCCATTTACAATCTCAGAAGTAGCTTATGAAAAAGCAATGTACCTTGGTAGAGATATAAGAACTACCGACGGTTACCCATTTAAGGGTGCTATTAAAAATCTTGCGGTATATAGCAACATTCGTACAGCTTCCGAAATTAAAGCGGATATGAACGAATTTAACGAAAATGACAACAACGTTATTGCAATGTACGAGTTTAACACCGACACCGGTAGAAGAGATATAAGCGGTAACGGTTATCATATTTGTTATAACGGTGAAACAAAGCCTAATGATGACTTCAATCCTGACGTGCCTGAAAATCCTGACACACCGGATGAACCCGATACACCGGTTGATCCCGACACTCCAGATGAGCCTGACACACCAGATGAGCCAGACACACCTATCGAATTTGACGGCTTAACCTTTACCTCAAATGATTTTGCTATTGTTGGTAAGACGTTCCCATTAGACAGCGAAGGACTTACCTTCGAGGCGGTTATTCAGCTTTCAAAGGACGTTACAAATCGTGGCGGTATTATTTTAGGTAACTATAAGGATACTAATCACTTTGTAAACTTTGAAATTGTCAAAAACGGTGTTCCAAGACTTTGTATAACAAGCTATGGTAGCGTTGGCACAAGACACGATTTTCAATTCACAGGCGTTGACGTAAGAGGGGATAAGCCTGTGCATTTAGCCATCACTCTTGATAAAACAACAGGCCATGCGATTTGCTATATTAACGGTGAATTTGCAGGAAAGATAGAATCAAAAAAAGAAATTGCTCTTAACCCAGGCGTTAACGATTACTATATGATTATCGGTAACGACCTACGAACAAACGACTTCCAAAACTTCAAGGGCGTTATCGGCTCTGTGGCAGTTTATACCGACGTAAGAAATGAAAACGAAATCAGATTAGACGCAAAAGGAATTAATCTTGAAAGCGATAACCTTGAAATGTACTTTAATTTAGCAGGCTTAGAAACTGGCGATAATATCGCCGACTTAAGCGGCAACGGTTACGATGCTAAATATGGCACAAGAGTACAAGCGGAAAAATCTAACTGGATTTACAAGGATGAGGTTAAGGATTACCTTTACTCCTTTGCAGTTGTGGGCGATACTCAAATTATCGCAAACAGATACGGCAGCAGCTTTGGTAAGATTTACGATTGGATTTTAAATAACCAAGTATCTAAAAAGATTGCATACGTATTCGGTCTTGGCGACATTACCGACGGAAATAGCGCAAACGAATGGGCGCTTGCTAAAGAGCATATTTTAAATAAGCTTACAGGCATTATCCCTTACTCAGTTGTAAGAGGTAACCACGACGGCAAGACTCAAATTAATAACGTTTTCGCAACAGAAGAATATATGAGCCAATTTGACGGCTTCTACGCTGAAAACGATATTACAAACTCATATAGATTCTTTGAAATTGCAGACACTAAGTATCTCTTTATCACACTTGACTACGGCGCAAATGATGATATTCTTAACTGGGCAGGGGAAATTATTAAAGCAAACCCAGACAGAAAGGTAATTATCACAACCCACGCATACCTATATAGAGACGGTACAACTCTTGACCAAAAAGATGTTTGCCCACCTGCAACAACAGGCGGCTCAAACAACGGCGACCATATGTGGGATAAGCTTATCTCAAAATATGAAAATATCTACCTTGTTATGTCAGGACACGACCCATATGCAAACGTTGTTGTAACACAAACAGAAGGCGTAAACGGTAACATTGTAACTCAGATTTTAACTGACCATCAAGGCGTTGATACATCAACACCAACAGGTATGGTAACAATGCTTTATATAAAAGCAGACGGAAGCATTGAGGTTGAAACCTACTCAACAATTCAAGAAGCATACTACAAGGAAAACAACCAATTTGTAATTGAGGAAACTGAGCATAGCTATACTGAAAACGTATCATACGCTTATGCAAACGGCTACCTACAAAATGGTGTATTTAGTGCAACCTGTGAGCATTGCGGCAAAGTGGTTACAAAGGAAATTGCTCCTATAATCGTATTCCACGGATACTCAATAAAAGAGGATAATACCGCGATGTGTGTGGATTATTCGGTAAATTACACCTTACTAAACGCTTATGAAAGCGCAAACGGTAAGAGCGTAATTTTAGGTGTTGTTGCATGCGGATATGATAACCTAGTAAACAAGGACGGCAAGCCAATAAATGCAGATGGAAGCGTGGCAAGCGTAACTAGCGGAAGAGTTGTAAATAACGTAATTGAAAGCGAATGTACATCCGTTTCACTCATTATGCGCACATCAGACTGGTCAAAATATGCTGACCTTAACACAATTCTTTGCATGTATATAATTGACGAAAATGGTGTAAGCTACGTTTGCAATGAGGAAATCACAACAGCAAGCGCAATTTCCGTAACCTATAACGCTATTTTAAACAATCAAAGCAATGAAGGAGGTAATGATAATGAATAAATATATTAAACCGGAATATGATATTTCAATGCTTCAAGCAAATGACGTTATCACAACCTCAGGCTTTGAGATAAACGAAGATAACGAAAACGATAAGGTTGATTACGTAATCAATCCAGGTAGCATTTTCGGATTCTAAAATAAAAAATTAGCTCTGCAAGTAATTTGCAGAGCTACTTTTTTGATAATATTAAATATTTTCATTGAAATATAGAATTTTATGTGCTATAATACTATGTAAAATATTTTCTTTATAATATAAGGAGTTTAAAATGAAGGAAAAATTAGAAGCGTTGCTTCGCGAAGGCTCTGAAAAAATTCAAGCAGCTAAGACAGAAGCAGAATTACAGCAAATAAAAGGCGCATACCTTGGTAAACAAGGCTCTGTTACTGAGCTTATGAAGGAAATGCCTAAAATTGACCCTGCACTCCGTCCTGAAATGGGCAAGGCTGTAAACAATGTTAAAAATCTTTTAAGTGAGCAAATCGAAGGAAAGCGCGAGGAAATCAAGCTTAAGGCTGACGCTATTCCTGAGGATTTTGACTATACTCTTCCAGGCATTAAGCCAATGATTGGCGGTTTACATCCAATTACACAAATGTGCTACGACTTAAACGATGCATTCCGTTCAATGGGCTTTGAGGTTTTCCACGGTCCTGAAATCACAAGCGAATATTACGCTTTTGATAACCTTAACTTCCCACCAAACCACCCTGCAAGAGAAAGCATGGATACGTACTGGCTTGAAGGACACGATTCAGGCAAAGCAAGCGAAAAGCTTTGCTTAAGACCACACTTAACAGGCGGAAGCGTACGCTATATGCAAACACATAAGCCACCATACCGCTTTGTATATCCAGGTAGAGTATATAGAAACGAAACTACTGACGCAAGACACGAAAGAGCGTTCTTCCAATACGAAGCGCTTATCGTTGATAAGGACTTTACATATACAGCAGGAAAGGTAATGATTAAGAGCATTCTTTCCAAGGTATTCGGACAAGACGTTCCTGTAAGAATGAGAGCGGGCTTCTTCCCATTCGTTGAGCCAGGCTTTGAAATTGATATGGGCTGTCTCGTTTGTGGCGGTAAGGGTTGTAGCGTATGTAAGCACGTTGGTTGGATTGAAATCATGCCGGGCGGCACACCACATCCAAACGTACTTCGTTCAGCAGGTCTTGACCCTGATGAATACACAGGCTTCTACGTAAACATCGGTCTTGACCGTCTTGTTATGATGCGTTACGGCGTTGACGACGTTCGTTTATTCCATAGCACAGACCTTCGTTTCTTGAACCAGTTCAAGTAAACGTAAAAGGGGATAGGGTATAGGGGCTCATTGCATTCGCAGGGGTTCGCTATGCTCACAGGAGAAATTAGTTCGAACGAAAATAACGAAGAAAAGAAATAAGCACTTTCAAGTGGCGTGGATAATATAAAATGTCAAAGGATAATGCGATAGAGTAATTACCCTATCCCCTATCCCCTGACCCCTGTCCCCTTGAGTGACTGAAAGGAACGAAATATGAAGTTATCATTAAACTGGATTAAAGATTACGTTAAAATTCCTGACAATATGGATTTATCAAAGCTCGCTTACGACCTTACTATGTCAACAGTTGAGGTTGAGGGCGCGCACGAGCTTAAAAAGGACTTTGAAAACGTTGTTGTAGGCGTTATTAAAGAGGTTTTACCTCATCCAAATGCGGACAAATTAAGAATTTGCAAGGTAGATATTGGCGGAGGCGATATTAAGGATATCGTTTGCGGTGGTAGCAACCTTGAAAACGATATGAAGGTAGTAGTTGCTCTTCCCGGCTCATGGGTTAAATGGCACGGAGAGGGCGAGCCTGTTGAAATTAAAGCCGGCAAGCTTCGTGGTGTTATGAGCTACGGTATGATTTGCGCAAGCGTTGAATTATGCCTTGGCGACTTATTCCCATCAAACGATGACCACGGAATTATGGATGTTTCCTACCTTGATTGCGAGGCTGGTACACCTATTGCAGATGCACTTGGCTTTAACGATATTATTCTTGAAATTGACAACAAGTCAATGACTAACCGTCCTGACCTTTGGGGTCATTACGGTATTGCAAGAGAAATTGCATCAATTTACGATTTAGAGCTTGTTGAGTTTGAAAAGTATGAGCCAACAGCTACTGAAAAGTATGACGTTAGAATTCTTGACGAAATCGGTTGCCCAAGATATATTGGCGCAAAGATTGAGGGCCTTGGCATTAAGCCTTCTCCATTTGAAATGCAATCAAGAATCTGGCGTGTTGGCATGCGTCCAATTAACGCACTTGTTGACGTTACCAACTACGTTATGCTTGCGTTAGGTCAACCAACTCACGTGTTTGATTCTAACCACATTATTGACCATATTGAAGTAAGACGCGCAAACGATGGCGAAAAGCTTACTCTTTTAAACGGCAAGGAGCTTGAGCTTAAGACCGACGATCTTGTAATTGCTGACAGCGAGGGTGCTGTTGCACTTGCAGGTGTTATGGGTGGCTCTAAGGATTCCGTTTTACCTGAAACAAACAGCGTAATTTTAGAGGTTGCTAACTTTGACTCCCGTTCTATCCGCCGTACCGCTTTAAGATACGATAACAGAACAGAGGCTTCCTCAAGATATGAAAAGGCAGTTGACCCTGAAAGATGCGATCTTGCAGTATCAATGGCTATGAAGCTGTTTAGTGAGCTTTATCCAGATATGAAGGTTGTAGCTTATGAGGACAAATATCCAAACAAGCTTATTAAGAAAGAAATTGACGTTGACTTTGAATGGCTTGATAAGCGTCTTGGCATGAGAATTCCACAGGAAATCGTATCAAGAAAGCTTGGCATTATGGGCTATGAGGTTACGTTTACCGATAAGGGTATGCACATTGTTGTTCCATCATGGCGTTCAACAGGCGACGTATCCATTAAGGCTGACATCATGGAGGAGGTAGCAAGAATTTACGGCTACGAAAACTTCCAGCCAACTCCTATTACAACTTCATTTGACGGCGCTATCAATCAGCTTGATATGGACCTAACAAGAAGAGTTAAGGAGTATCTTGCATTCCGTTGCAACATGCAAGAAATCTTTACTTACCCATGGATGACAGATAACTACGTTAATGCAATTTTACCAAATCTTCATGAGACACTTGCATTATCAACTCCACCGTCTCCAACTGAGAAATATCTCCGTTCAACACTTCTTCCAAACATCTGTAAGGCAGTAGTTAAGAACGAGCATTACTTTGAGGAATTTGCAATTTTTGAGGAAACTCAAATCTTTAAGGATACAAATTACACTTCTCCATACGATGAAAAGGAAAAGCTCCCATACCAAAGAAAGCACCTTGGCTGTGCATTTGTTGGTAGAAACGATAATATCGGCAATCTTTTCCGTCAGGCTAAGGGCGTAATTGAAGCAATGCCAAGATATACTCACATGGAAGCATTCACGTTTAAGCGTGAGGAAAAGCCATATTGGGCAGATGAAACCGTATGGGTAAACGTTTACCTTGATGAAACAAAGATCGGCGATATTGCACTTCTTTCAAAGAAGGCTTCACTTGCTTGTGGTATGAAGGTAGCTTCCGCTATCTTAGTTGAGCTTGACATGGACGCATTTAAGCCACTTAAGTCAAGAACAAACCGCTACGAAAGATTACCTGAGTTCCCAATGAATGACTATGACTTCTCATTCTTAGTTGACTCAATGGTTAAGTGGGACGATATCTACACAGCAGTTATGGAAAAGGTATCTGATACAACACTTCTTCGTAACGTTAAGTTCGTTGATGAATATAAGGGCAAGCAAATTCCAGAGGGCAAGAAATCCGTTACAATCCGTCTTGTTATCGGCTCAAACGAAAAGACTCTAACAGGACAAGAGATTGAGGAAGAAGCAAACAGAGTTGCTAAACGCCTTGCAAAGAAAATCGGCGCTGAAGTTAGATTTAAGTAACACAAAAAATCCGCTTGAAAAAGCGGATTTTTGTTATTTAAATTAGGCTCGCTTCGCTCACAGCCGTCAGCCGTCAGCGGTTAGCAAGTTTTGCTCAATGCATATTTTGACCATATAATTCATTGTGTAGCTACTAACCACTAGCCACTTACCACTAAAAAAGCAACCGAAATCGGTTGCTTTTGTTATCATTTCTCTACTACGAAAATTGGGTTTTCGCTTACGTTTACGGTTACAACGCCGTTTTCGT
This sequence comes from Eubacteriales bacterium, assembly GCA_045632345.1. Classification (GTDB taxonomy): domain Bacteria; phylum Bacillota; class Clostridia; order Oscillospirales; family CAG-272; genus RGIG2000. Next base: position 75,108 of record JAZQWM010000082.1, read on the forward strand.
TTTCAAGGTCGGATTGCTTACCTGCATATGCTTCGTTTACAAATTGAACAAGCTTAAAGTCGCCGTTTCCTACATTTAATTTATAGTCAGGAACCTTTGTGCCGTCTGATGTCTTGCACCATACTGCATACTTAGCTTTGCCCTCATTTGTTACGTACTTATAAAGCATTACGTTTTCGTTGCCTGAATCAAGAACTGAGTCAAAGTAGCAATTCTTAAGCATTTCCTTTAAGGTATATACGTAATAGAAGGAATCCTTCTTATTACCTTGAATTACGTTTGTTGGGTCGATTTCGATTGGGAATCTGATAAGACCGCTTGAGCCATACTTACCAACTGCTGTTTCCTCAGGACCACAGTCTCTTGACATATACATAGCCGCCTTTTCAATACCGATTGATGAAAGAAGCAAGTATTCACGAACGAGCCACATAGCTTGAACCTGTCTGCCTGTGTATTCTCCATAAGCGTGAGCAGAGGTTGAAGTCTTAAAGCTTTGGTTAGTATCCCAACCGAACTCTGTAAGCCAAATTTCCATATCCGGATAGTATCTATCGCGGAAATCACGGATTGTGTCAAACGCCTTGTCGATATTGCCCTCTTCCGGAGAAACGCCTACCCAAATAGCTTGACCTTGGTCGCCACGGTCATCAAGGTTAACGTTACCGTATTTTGCTGCTACGCCGTCTGCATCAAGCTTCTTACCACAGTAGCAGTGAGCATTGATTACGTCAAACGGGAGCTTTCCGTCCTTACGGTTGTACTTGCACCAGAATTGCATTGCACGAAGTCTGCCATAATGCAAGCCTGCGCCGCCTGACATTGACATCATAAAGTTAGGGTCAGCCTGCTTAACGCCTACGTTCTTATACTTACCCTCGTGTCCGTCATAGCACATACTTAAAAATGCTGCATGCTCAAACGGTGTGTAGTATGGAATTCTGCCAAGCCATGTTCCGTCTGGCTCATTAAGTGGCTCGAGAGCCTTCATAACGCCAAGACCGATTTTCTTTTCTTGACCCTCAGCAACTTGAATTAAATCCGGGTCAATATCCTTATTGCTACCGTATCTTGCAACGATTTGCCAAAGCATTGCTGCATAGCTGTAATAGTTATATGGGTCTGTTGAGTCGCAAACCTGGTCCTTAGGGTCTCTCTTTGAGTGCGTTGAATAGGTTGGTACACATTCGATGCCCCATTTAGCAAGCTTTGTGTAGTATTCGTCAAAGTCCCAAGGTCCTGCAAATGATGGGCTCATTGCAAGCTTTGTGTTTTCTCTGTCCGGAACACATGACCATGTCCATGGGTGGTACTCACGGATATAGTTAACTGCTCTTAATACGTCGTTACCATCGTTGATAAATGCGTTCATACCAACGAAATGCTCAAGAGACTTCTTCTTATGCTCTTTTCTTTCAGGAATTTCTTCAACTACATCCTCAACCTTATAGCCGTAAACGATAATTTCGCTTGGAGCTTGGTTGTTATTGAAGCTAAAGTTGATATATCTTGTCTTATAGTTAGTTTCAAATCCTGTCCACTTTCTTACCTCTGGAGCAAGCTCCTCATTATACTCCCAAGTAAATGGAGTACCCATCTTAACTCTAACCTTACGAACGCCGTAGTCAGCCTTATCCTTTTCAGGCTTATGTTCGTCATAGTTATTGAAGATGTACATATTTGTAATTTGGTAAATGCCGTCAAGCTCAACAGTAAATGACATATCTGTTTGACCGATCCACCAGTGGTCGTGTCTATGGTGAATTTGTGGAATTTGTCCCTCTATACCGTATAGTGGGTCGCCATCATTATCAAATTCGCAGAAGAGGTTTTCAACTCTTTCAATACCCATATCATTGATAATCATTTCTGGGGTAATTCTAATCTTTTGTGGTTTCATTTTTCTTTTCTCCTTGGGGTTTAATTATTCACAAAATACAAGTACAGGGCGTTCGCTAACGTCAACTGTTACTGTTTTATTTTCAACGGAAACGTTTGTTTTTACGCCTTCTGTTGTGCCGTATTCAAACTCAACCATGTAAGCGCTATCTCCGTCAATATTTAATTTAAAGTTATCTACCTCTACGCTATCCATTGTTGGGCACCATACAGCGTAGCAGGATTTGCCCTTACCGTTTTCAAAGCGGTAAATCCATACATCCTCATTGCCTGAATCAATAATTTCAGTAAAATACATATCGCCCATTGTGTTTCTTAATGTGTAGATGTAGTAGTAGGAGTCCTTATACTCCCCATCTCTTGCGATTACTCCACTTGTACCGTACTTACCTGTTGAGGTTTCATCATCTCCTAGGTCTGAGCACATATACATTGCGCAACGGTCAACGCCGATTGATGCAAACATAAAGTAAGCGCGTACAAGCCACATAGCTTGAAGCTCTCTTGCAGAGAATTCTCCATATGGGTGGCAAGCATTTTCTGTTACGTAGCTGGTGTTTGTATCCCAACCGAACTCAGTTATCCAAACCTCGATTTCGGGATAATACTTATCTCTGAACTCAACTAGCTTTTTAAGCTCGCCTGTAATATTTCCAATCTCTGGAGCTACGCCGTAGCTTATGGTGTAGCCGTTATAGGTTTCTGTCTTACGGCAGTAGGTATGAACGTTGAACGCGTCCATAGCCACCTTGCCATCTGCACGGTTAAATTTCATCCAATGCACCATTGCTTTTACATATCGTGTGCCAACGCCTGCAAGACCTGCCATTGCCATTTTTAGATTAGGGTCAGCGTTTTTAACCCCTACGCCGCTGCCTGATGGAGCTGTAACTGTATTGCAATGTCCATCATAAGCGGTTGATGTAAGAGCTGCCATTTCATAAGGGTTAAAGCCGTCGTTGCCCTCGCCGTTTGGCTCGTTGCCTGCTTCAACCCACTTAATTAAATCAAGGTTGATTTTCTTAGGAGCGCGGCTATTTAAAAGCACTACAACGTCAGGCGTATTCATTGGGTTATTGCCGTATCTTGCGCCGATTTGGAATAGAAGCTCGCCATACATAGCGTATGCCTCAGGCAAGCGTGAGTCAATTCCCTCAATTTTAACCTCGCCTGTAAACATAAAGCAAGGTACGGGCTCAACGTTAAACTTCTTTAAATTAGCGTATGTACCGTCGTAAGCGTTTGCAAAGAATGAAGCAAACTGTGTGCCAGGGCGTGGATACTTTGCGTATTCGTAGAACCATGCCCAGTTAATATAATCACGGAAGTAAGGCGCGCACGTTACACGGTTAACGTTGTTCTTATAGTCCTCTGTGTTACCGTTCATGCCTAAAAGGTACTCAAAGGTTTTGTTTTGGCGCTTTTCCGTATTTACAGGGTCAGCGTCTCCTGTTTGGTAGCCGTAAATTAAAACCTCACTTGGCGCTCTACCGTTTTGGAACGTAATATCAAGATATCTTGTTTCTTGATTTACTTCAATTTTATTCCATTTCTTTACGCCGTTTTCAAAATTTATTTCGTTTTCGTAAGCAAACGGCGTGCCTGTTTCGATTTTAAGACCTGAGCCGTCGGTTTCAAAGTACACATACACGTACTGAACCATGTAAGGAGCAAAAAGGTCAACTGTAAAATCAAAATAGCCCTCCTTGTCAACGTCGTCAATAGATCCGTTTGCATCGTAATCATATGCGCCTAAGGCAGTTTTTGCGTCTCCGCCCAGGTCACAGGACGGGTCGAGCGTATCCTGCTCATCGAACATCTTGCTAAAATCCTTTAATGATGAGCCGACAATGGTCATATTTTCGTAGTCAATTTTAATTAAGCGAGTGCTTTTGTCCACACCACAGGATACGAAAATTATTGACATCATAGCTATACATAATGCAACTAATGTAAGCCTTATGAATTTATTTAACTTATTTTTTGTAATCAATTTCAAGCTAATTAAACCTCCTTCTTGTGCGTGCGTACACGCTTATTTATAATATACTACAATATTATCAAAAAGTCAATAAAATAAAGGTTTTTAATTGTTAAAAAAATACAAAAAAAGCAAATTATATTTGTAACAAAATTGTTAAAGGTATTGACTATTTTCAACATTAATGATATACTTAATAAGCATTTTTAATAAATTAACACTTAATTAACAAATAATTCATAAAAAGGTGAAATATGGAAATATTTATTATAATAAGCAAGATTTTGTGCGTAATTTTTTTAGCTTTCTATGCATATCAATTTTTCTATATAGCAGTTCCGTTTTTTATAAAGGACAAGCCATATAAAGAAGCAAAAAATAACCGTATAGGAGTTCTTGTATCTGCAAGAAATGAGGAAGCGGTAATCGGAAATCTTATACGAAGCATAAATAATCAAAGCTACAATAAAGAGCTAGTTACAATTTTTGTGATAGCCGATAACTGTACCGATAACACAGCTGGAATTTCAAGAGAGCTTGGAGCGGTTGTTTATGAAAGATTTAATAAGGAAAAGATAGGTAAGGGCTATGCACTTGAGCTTCTTTATGAAAATATAGTAAAGGATTATGGCGATAGCTATTTTGATGCATTTATAGTTTTGGATGCTGACAATGTTTTGGATAAAAAATACATTGAGGAAATGAATAAGGCTTTCTCAAGTGGCTATGATGTTCTGACAAGCTACCGTAATTCTAAAAATTATGGGGATAACTGGATAAGCGCAGGCTATGGACTATGGTTTTTAAGGGAAAGCAAGTATTTAAATCATTCAAGAATGCTTTTGAATACCTCTTGTGCTGTATCAGGCACAGGCTTTATGTTCTCGTCAAGCGTTATAAGGGAGGTAGGTGGCTGGAAATTCTTCCTTCTTACAGAGGATATTGAATTTACCATTTACAATGTTACAAGGGGACATAAAATCGGCTATGCCTCAAAAGCTGAGCTATATGACGAGCAGCCAACAAAATTTTCTCAATCCTGGAATCAACGCTTGCGTTGGTCCAAGGGATATTTACAGGTATGGGGAAAATACGGCACTTTGCTTACAAAGCATTTGTTCTCCAAGGATTTTAGCTCATGCTACGATATGATAATGACAATTCTGCCCGCATTAATTATAAGTATTCTTACCTGTCTTAATATAGCTGTCGGATACATTTACGGTCTTGCTTGCAATATTGATTTATCTGCATTCACAAAAGCGTCACTGCTTACTGTGGCAGGAATGTATTTGACGCTGTGGATAATAGGGCTTATTACTACACTAACGGAATGGAATAAAATACATACAAGTGCTTTTAAGAAAATATTTTATACATTTACATTCCCATTTTTTATGTTTACCTATATTCCAATATCCTTTGTGGCACTGTTTAAAAAGGTAAAATGGACACCGATTACACATGACAAGTCGGTTTCACTTGATGAAATAACAAAAGAACACTAAAATAGTGTTCTTTTTTGTTGACAAATAAACAATTTCATAGTAAAATTATATCATAAGTAAAACTAACAATCACTAATCTATCCCGCTGACCGCTATCGGCTAACCGCTGACAGCTGTGAGCGACCGAAGGGAGCTAACCTAATGAAACTTTCAGTTATTATCTGTGTATATAACACAGAAAAGCAGTATTTCGAGGAATGCTTAAAATCAATTAGAAAATCAACTCTTAAGGATTACGAAATACTTGTTATTGACGACGGCTCAACTACTGACTATTCGGACGTTATTGAGAAATATGAGCCAAGATACGTAAAAACAGAAAACAGAGGTCTTTTTGCCGCAAGACTTTTTGCTTTAACTATTGCTAAGGGCGATTACGTAACGTTTGTTGACAGCGACGATTCCGTTACCTTCAACTACCATCAGCCTATGGTTAATGCGGCTATCAATCTTGATGCTGACGTTGTTATAAACGACTGGGCATTCCACACGGAAAGAACAAGATATTTCTGTGTAAACGACCCGCTTATCCGTGAAGATATTACCTTAAACGGCGATGAGTGCTTAAAGGAGTTTGCCGCACAGGAGGGACGCGCTCACTCATACTTTGTTCATTGGAATAAGGTTACAAAAAGAAGCGTACTCTTAAAGGCGAAGGCAGAGCTTGAGTCCACCCACATTATTATGCATAAGCATACGTATTCTGAGGACGCTATTATAAACTTCTTTGTGTTCAGAAACGCTAAAAAGGTTACAAATATCCACACAGGTTACTATTTTTACAGAATTCATGAGGATCAAAGCGTAAACGCTTCAAACAGGGACAAGCTTATTTCTCAAATTGATGATATGGCAAGATCCTTTAATATTATGCTTGTAAATATCAGTAAGAATATGTACGCAAAGGAAATCAAGTACAGTATTCTTAAGTGGCGTGAGCTAATGTCAAGAACACATTACTCCTACGCTAAGGCTGGCAAGCATTCTGACCTTTACGATTACATTAAAGAAGCATACGAGGTTGACACGCTTTCTAAGTCAACTACTAAGGACGGCGAGCTTTATGCAAAAACTCAGCTTTTAGGCGATAATTTCCTTGAAATTGATAAATGCCTACGCAACATCTACTTTACAAAAGCAAACGTTACCGTAATGTACGATAAGAGCGACCTTTACGTTGTCCGCACAATGCGATACATTGAAAGAATGAAGCGAGGCGAAACGGAAACAGAGCAAAAAACCCTCTTTGTTCCAACCAAGGTAGTAAGCGCAAAAAATCGCTTCTTACATAACCATCTTGTGTACAACATAGGGCTACGCCTTTTCAAAAAGGGCTCAAAAATCCGCGCGTTTTTAAAGAGTAAATTCTAATAAAAAAGACACATCCTAAAGGGGTGTGTCATTTTTTTAGCCGCCAGCCGTTAGCAGTCAGCCCGCACCGAAGGTGCATATCGCTACGAAGCAGTGCTTCGTTTTATCGCTGAATTACGGAGTAATTTTATATTGCTCGCCGTAGGCGTATCTCGCTCTGCAAAGCAACGCTTTGCAATTTACCTGTTGCGAAGCAACAATTTACCGCTGGCGGCTAAAAAATCCACACCTCTCGGTGTGGATTTTGTATTATAGCTTTGAGAAGCCGTGGCAGTTTACGAGGCCGTCGATTTTGTCGCCATTTTTGCAAAGTGGGCAATTATGGGATTCGTAGGTTGCGTAGCCGTCAAGGTCCTTAGGGTCAAATACGGATTCAACCTTATAGCCCATATATTCATCAATGGTTGCGAAGATTGAGCATACGCCTGCTACTCTGCCTCCGTAGTATTTTACAGCGTCAATAGCTGCGCCTACCGTTCTGCCTGTGGCAACGGATGCGGCAAGAACTAAAACGTTTTTACCCTTGATTGTATTTACTAGATTATCTCTGAAAATAAGCTGACTTCCGCTTGTTTGCTCCGGAGTTGTTACGTAAATAGTTTGATGAGCATTGATGCTTGCATATCCGCCCTTTGTAAGCTCAACTGCAAGGCAAGTGCCAACTACCTCCATTCCGTCAAGACATAAAATTGTGTCAACTATTGTGTTTGACTCGTAATAATTTACAAGCTCGCTTGCTACCGCCTGAGCCTCGGAAAGACGTGATTTTTGCATTGAAACGTCAATGTAATAGTTACTATGGCTATTGCTTGTAGCAAAGTGTCCCTTTAAAACTCTAAGATATAAATTCTTGTTTTTTGTTAAAACCTTAATCGCGTTTTTTTCTAACATGGTAAAAAACCCCTTTTTCTTTATCATATCATAAGTTTTTTACGGTGTCAACAAAAAAATTTATCAGTTATCCTCTTCTAAACGGTAGATTTTTGCGCTATATGGCTTTATTATTTTAATTTTTCCGGTTTGGACAATTAGGAGATAGTATGTATCTCCCTCTGATGCATATGGCATTGTGTTAGGGGTATAGGTAACGAACTTTCCGCATCTTCTAAAGTGGAAAACGTCCTTTAGAGAATCTCTTCGGGAAAGCCAATTTAATTTATCTCTTTCGATTTTTTCAAGGGTGTCAGTTACTATACCAAAATATTCATGCTTTACGATATGCTTATAATGAAAATATCCGCCATAAAAGAGCGCACAAGGGAACAAGGTTATAACCCAAACCAGTATTGGCCAAAAGGATTTTTCGCCTATTACTATTGCTAAAAATTGTGGAAAAGCTCCTAATAAAAGTCCTACGATAAGAAAAACATTGGCGGTATGAAGTAAATCCTTTGTTTGTTTTTCAAGCTCTCTTTTGGCGCTTTCAAGATTTATTACTTCTCTTTCATCGGTTTTCATAAAATCACCTCTTTACCATATTTTATCATAGAAAAATGCTTATGTCAATTGACATTAATGTCTATTTATGGTATCATTATTCTAACATGTGTCGCGGATGACACAAATAAAAAGGAGTTAATTATGCATCCATTATATTCATATTTTAACAGCGATTTTTTATCCTGCACGTTTGAAAAAGCCAAGGGCAGGCTTGCTTGGTTTGGCGTTGAGTCAGGCGGTAGAGACAGAGACAAGCACGCAAGCTACAATCTTTTGCTTCCGGGCTACGGCGGTGTTTTTGGCGCATTTAAGAAAGCAAAGCCAAATAAAAATGATATTACCGACACCTGTGCATATTTTGAAAACGATAAGGGCGCAAGTGCAAAATATATTTTCTCAAATGAGAAAACTCTTGATATTGAATTAAACAAGGTTATTAAAAGCGATATTTTCTCAGTAAAATTTGCAATTAAGACTGCTCCGCCTACAATTTGGACATCTAAGAAGCCAAAGAAGCTAAAGAGCAGAAACCCTTTAGTGCTTTATAAGACAGAGTATTCTCTTCCTTTAATTATTCACTTCCCTGACTTTGGTACAGTTGAAATTACCGCTTCAAGTGATGACGTTTACTGCATTGAGGACCTTGAGCAATCAAAGGACTTTACAGGTCTTGACCTTGGCTATATGAATCACGGTTATAGCCATAACAGAATGCACGGTCTTCACTATGGTAGCTCATTTTTAACATTTAAGTCAAGGAATGACATTGAGAGCGTTAACCTTAAATTCAGAGTTATGGAGGAAATTTATCCTGACTTAAAAGAGGATGGCGAAAAATATAATGGCTTAAAGCGTAACTGGTTAAATGCATTTGCGCTTAACAGAGAGCTTTTTGACATGTCCGACAACATCTATTTCCACGGCACGGGACATCTTGCAATACATATGAAGTCCGATATGCTTCAAATCGTTAAGAAAAATGAGCCACTTTTCAAGACTATTCGTAAGACATACGAAAAGCAGATTGAAAGAACATTTAAGACCTGTCAAGCATATGACGGAGAGGTAAGCGTTTCATTCTTTAATAGAAAGAAGGAGCATAACTACGGCTGCTCTGTTGACTCAACTCCAGGAGCAATTATTGGTCTTACCGGTATTTCAAATTGGAATTTACCATTTGCAAAGAAATTAGTGCCATATGCTATTAAGGCGGCAGACTTTATTTTAGCACAAGATACTGATAATGACGGTATTTTTGAGGTTAAGTTTGCAGGCGACTACATCGGTCAAGCAGGTGAATACGGCTGGCAGGGCAACTGGTGGGACAACTTCGCTTTTGGACACAAGGATATTTACTTTAACTACCTTTGCCACAGAGCCTTAAGAGAGCTATCTAAGCTTCTTCGCAGAATTGGAATGGACGACCAAGCCGAAAAATACGAAGCGCAGCTTAAATTATTTGATAAGAATTTCTTTGATACATTCTATAATCCCGAAACTGAGCTTATGGCAGGATGGATTAGCCGTAACGGCAAGGTACACGATTACGGATTTACCTTTGCCGTATCAATGGGTATTAACGAAGGACTTATTCCAAAGGACATTGGCAAGAAAATGATTAAAAAGCTTCTTTCCATTATGGATAAGGAAGGCTACGGCGACCTTCGCTTTGGTATTCCCGGCAACGTAATGCCTATTGGCGAGACAGATACAATCAACTGGCCTTGCATGACTGACTGGGGCAGATACGAAAACGGCGGTCTTAACGGTATGAATGGCTTTCACTTCTTAACCGCTATGTACAATGTGGGAATGACAGAGGAAGCGGACAAAATCCTCTTTGCAATTATAGACACCTACGAAAAGGATATGACACACACAGGTCTTATGCCGGGCTATTGCCAAAGCATTGACTGGAGAACCCCTAAGGGCGTACCATGTGGCTATAATTATCTTGCAGATAACTATTATTTCTTAATGTCCACCTATGCAGGTAAGTTCAAAATGAAGCACCCTGCGGTAAATAGATAATAAAAAAGCACTTCGGTTGAAGTGCTTTTTGTTTTAGCTTATTTTAGTCCTCATAATTTCTATATGCAGTCGACCATTCGGCAAGCTTGCTTTCGGCCTGTGTTCTGCCTTCCGCATATGCATATATAAAGTAGTTTGAGTTGCCCACGATTGATGACGCTTGAATTGATGAGGTTACAAGACCGTTACCGTCTCCGGCATATTGACCGTACGTATATCCAAGGTCGTACATAAGGTTAGGGAATATTTCCTTTTCAAGAATTTCCATGCTCTTATCACTGTAATTACTGCTAAGATTATCCCCAATGGTTTCAAGATATGCAGGCGTTACGTAATCTCTTGCGGTTTCTGAAAGAATTGTAATCATGCATTCAGAAAGCACTCTATCGTCTGTTGCTCTTGGAATACATGCAACCGTTGCTTGAGTTGCAAAAGGCACGTAATATCTATCCTGTTCTGTTGAGAGCTTAGGGAACGGTAATATACTATACCCTACATCATTACCCATGGTAAATACCTTTTGAAGAATTTCGTTATAGAATAAAAGTCTATCCTCTGCAAAAGCTTGACCCACGCTTGACCAGCTACCCCAGCTTGTTCTTATGGAGCTTGGGTTATTTTGAGCATAAAGCATTTTTGAAATAATTGTGTTAACGTTTTCGTTTTGAATTGTTAGAGCAAAAACCTCATTACCCATAGCGTTTTTTGTTTTTCCTACCTGATACGTGCCGAAATATTGGTAGTATATAACAAGATTAGTTGTACCAAGACCGTACATATCATTGTCAGTATATGCGCTATTACCGTCAAGATTTTTGCTAACACTGCCTGCTAAATCATACAGCGTATCAATAGTCCACGTACCGTCAAGCGCAGCAGCGTAAAGATTTGGAAATGCACTTCCAAACTCTTCTTTCGCCATATCTTCATTGAAGTATAAAACGTAAGCTGTTTGCTCATCAAGAAAGCTGATATCTCCGCCTACAAAGAAGGTGTGTCCTGCAAGAGTATATTGCTCAACGGAGTCCTTATTAAAGTAGTCCTCATTAAAATCAATGTAATTACTTCCGTTCATATCGTAAACTGTTTCGTTTGTAAGTAGTGTCATTGTTTCAAAGGTATGTGGCAGTGCGACGTGAATAACCTCTTCGCCAATCATTCCTTTATTCATAGCCGCATTCACAAGTCTATTATTCATACTTGCGCCACCGCAGCTCACCCAGTTTACTCTAACGCCGTATTGGTCATAAATTGCTTCGTTTCTTTCCATAACACCATTGTTGATAATGTAACCAAAGCCGTTTGCACTAAGATCCCAGTCTTCAACACAAAGCTCAACCTGCGCCCAAGGAGCTCCTGCCTCACCGTTAGTCCATGTGGTAGCTAAAACGTTGACGGTTTTGCCCTCATATTGCTTCATTGTAGAGGAAACAATCTCCTTAACGCTTGCCTCTATCCATTGAGCGTAAAGAATGTACGTTTCATTAGCTCCCATTGTATATGTAGCGCCGTTTTTATATTCAATCTCTCCGTTAACAGTAGTTGACCAGCCTGCAAAAACGTATCCGTTCTTTTGGTATGAAACGGTTGGCAGATACCTAGATTGGTCTGTTGCTATCGTTATATCGTCCATTGAGCCGCTTGTATGTCCGTTGCCAACAAATTTAAGTGTGTTTTTGTTAGCTTCCCATACGGCGTAAATTGTTATTTCGCTATTTGTACCAACAATGTATTCACTGCCCTCATTATAGCATCTTACTCCGTCAGACCACATGCTAAAGGTATAGCCGGGCTTTTCAAAGGTGCTATTTGGTAAAATAATAGTTTCGTGAGTTTTGGCGGTTACGTCCTCTAAAGATCCACTTGTTGCGCCGTTTCCGTCAAATTTTACTGTGTTTTCCTTGGCACCCCATATTGCATAGAGTGTGTACTGACTGTCGGTACCCATTTCGTAGGAATCGCCGCTTACGTATTCAACCTCTCCGTCAGGTGTGGTTGACCAGCCTATAAATTTATAGCCTGCCTTTACGTATTCGCAGTTAGGTGTAATAATTACTCCGTGGGTGGTTACCTTTATGCTTGACATAGTGCCGCCTGTGCTTCCGTTACCGTCAAGGATAAGAGTATTTTCGTTTGCAATCCACTTAGCGTAAAGAGTCATAGGATTAGTTACCGCGTACATTGAAAATTGCCACTTGTCGCTACCGTTGTACCAGCCGTCAAAGGTATAGCCTGCTTTTGTAGGCGGTGTTGGCTCTGTGGCTTTACCGTTTATATCAACCTCTTGTGGTTCAACAACCGTGCCGCCCTCAGATTCAAAGACAACAGTATTTGTTATTCTAACCTCCCATTTTGCAAAAAGGGTAATATTACCTGTTGTGCCTTTTATTATCTCAGTTACTCTCTCTGTTAAATTTTCATCACTGTACCAGCCCTTAAAGGTGTAGCCAAGCTGAACAGCCTTTGCAAAGGTAAATTCCGTGTTCACGTCATACACGTCAATATTATTTGTATCGTTTGTACCGCCGTTAAGCACGTACTCAATAGTGTACTTAATAGGCTTTTTAACAACGCTTACAAAAATGTTGCCTTGAATATCGGTTAAATCCTTATCCTCCCAAGATAATTCATATCCCGTTACCCTTTTAGGCGTTGGAATGTCCGTTAAGGTTGCGCCCTTTTCAACGGTTTTTACAACATCGGGATAGCCGTCTCCCTGTGAAAAGGTTACCGTAAAGCTTTCGCTAACAGGCGCATTTGTTTCTGTGTCTGTATCGCCCGCTGTATCTCCACAGGAGAAAAGCGCAAGGATTACTAATAAAGCCATAGCTAAACAGCACAAAAGTCTTGCTTTTTTCATATTATCTCTCCTTAATAATATAGTCTATAATATCATAATAGCACCATTTTTAGATGTTGTCAAGTGAGTACGAAAAAAGCACTTCGGTTGAAGTGCTTTTTGTTGTTTAAAAAGTTACTGTAAGTGTGCTATATATTGTTTGATTTATCTCAATACCTTCTGCGGTTTTATCAAAGGTGGCGCTTTTGCCGTCAAGCTCTAATTTTTGGCAATTTACCACAAGGAGTGTGGATAAATCAAGGGGTGCGCCAAGGACATTGAGTGTTAGATTTTTGCCGTTTAAAGACACAGTGCCGTAGGTTTCGCCTACGCTCCAAAGGTATGTGCCCTTTTGAATTGGGTTAAAGCCTATTTGCTTTTTAGTCATATCGAAGGTAAAGCCGCTATATGCGTTCATAAGTCCAAAGGACGCCATTGAGCGGGCATAGTTGCTACCGCATTCGATTTCATTCCACGGGTTACGCTTTTGTCCGTCGTAGCGGTCTCTGATTGCTTTTACCATTTCCTCGCCGTATTCTCTTTTGCCCTCGTAAATCATAAGCACGGCCAAGGCATACTCAAAGCCCGTCATACATTCCTCGCAGTATGGAATTGGAATTGACGGGGATTTTTCATTACTTGGATATGAGCAAATTATAGTACCCGCTTCATCATTTAAAGCAAAGTTACGCCACATATTTATAACGTCGCGCATTGATTTTTTAAAGTTGTTTTGATATAGATATTCAAGGGCAATGTCCTTTTTATCCTTATCAAAAATACCATTTAAGCCAATTAGGTTGCTATGAAAGTCGGAGAGCATTTGGTCAATTATACTTCCGTTTGCTACTTGATATTTAATCTCCTTTGCTTCCTCATTCCAATATCCGCTTGTTTCAGGGTAGCTATCAATTATTTCCTTATTTGTTAAATCAATTTTATGGTAAAAATGCTGACCGTTAAATAGGTTTTCGTTGGTCCATTTTTTGCCGTTTTCGTATAAAGAGCGATACGTATCGGCTCTTTTTTTGTCTCCTACCGCTTCTGCAATTTTAGAGCCACAGTCAAGAGCTAAAAGATAAAAGCCTTGAAGCCAAGATGATGGTCCAAACGTTTCCATATCAAGAGTATGGTGCTGTCTACCCTCTAAAACGCCGTCCTTATCTAAGTCCCATTTGTCGATGTTGTCAGGCGACCAAGCAAAGTCAAGCATTTTAAAGATTTTGTCGCTATAAGATTTTAGCCAATCGGTGTTACCTGAGATTTTCCATTCACGGTAGCATTTGATTATTTCGCCGAAGTGTCCGTCAACGCAGGCGCGAAACTCATCTCTTTTTTTGCCAAGGGGTAAATCTATTCTAAAATCGGTGCTACCTGTGTCTCTTAAACCGTATTTTAGCGTGTTTTCTCTTAGGCTTCTTTCAAGCCTAGGAAATAAAAACGGCAAGGCGTATGCGTAATTCCATACGTGCTGACAGCTACCGTCGCATGAGCCTTGGGTTTGCATAACACCCTCCCACGCCCATAGTGAGCCGTCCTCATATCTTAAAACAGTTGGGGATTTTAAAACGGATAGATTACTGCTTACAGCGTCAATTACGTAAGACGGCAAGGTGCTACCAAAGACAGCATTTTTAAACGCCAACGTTTTTGTTAGCAGCATATCAAAGTTGTCAAGAGCATACTTTGCGCTTTCGTATGAGGTTTTAAACTGGGTTGCATAGTAGTTTTTCCAAGTGATATATTCGCCGTTTTCGTTTTTGTAATCGTGCCAATAGTTATACATATTAGGTGTATTCCACGCAAGCACGAATTTAATTTGTTTTTTCTCTTTTGCTTTTAGGTTAAATTTAACCGCTACTGTGCCGTGGTCGTTTTTACCGCTATCCTTATATTCACGCTTTTGGAGTTGGCTTTCCTGCATATTTTTATAGTAGGTGGTAACGGAGTCCATCCATCCGCCACGGTACCAATATGCTTGAATGTGGCAATCGCCATCCGTTAGCACGCACATATCGGTATAGCCGATTTCGCTATCGCTTTTATCGCCACAGTCAAAGAAAATTCCCTTGTCAACCTCTCTATTTACAGACACAGAGTTAGGGTTTTGTACTGAAAATGCAAGAGAATACTCAATTTCGGTATCGGTTACGTTTTCAACGTTCCATAAAAATATAGCGCATGGTATGCTTGAGTTAAAATCGTCATGAGGGATAAATGGGTTAAATGCAGTTAAGGTGCATTTTGCACTGAAGCCTTCTTCCTCAAAGGTTAGCTTAGAGATAGGAAATTCGCCCTCAAACACTACGCCTTTAAAGTGAGGAAATCCCGCCAAGGAATTGGGCTTTGGTCCATAGCCTATGCCTGACATCCATCCATTTGGGTCGTAGTTACCTATATAGCTTTCGTTTGTGTCGCCTTGTAGGATTTTTACGTTAGTTTTTCCCTCTCTTACCTCTTTTATGGCAAAGTGTGTATAGCCGTTACGGGTGCTTTTGCTTGGCTTATTAAAAATTTCAAAGTCAATAAGCTCTCCGTTGCCGCTTAGCCCTATACAGCCTGTGCCGATTCCACCAAGAGGGAATGAAATATTTTTTGTGTTTTTACCTTGATAAATCATTTTTTCAAAATATCTAAAAGCTCTTTTGCGCTTTCCATAACGTAGTGTGGCTTGTCCTCAGACGCTTCTAAAATTTCGCGTGTGGTTTCGCCGCTTAGAACTAAAATTGTACTTGCTCCTGCATTAAGACCGCTTTTAATATCTGTGTAAATTCGATCTCCTATTACAACGGTTTCTTCCTTAGTGTAGCCTGTTTTATCCATAGCAAGCTCGGGCATTAGACTTGATGGCTTGCCGATAAAGATAGGTCTGCGCTTTGATACGTTATAAAGCATATCGCAAACGCTACCACAGTCAGGCACGGAGCCAAACTCCGCTGGGCAAACATAATCCGGATTTGTGGCAATATACGGAATATTTTCTCTTGTTAAAAGTAGATAAGAAACGTCATGTAGCTTTTTAAATGTTAATTCAGTGTCAAAGCCCATTACAATTAGGTCAACCTTGCTTATTTCCTCAGTGATTTCAAATCCGTTTTGGCGTAATTCTTCCTTTAAGGATTCTGTGCCACAGACATAGAGTGTCTTTCCCTTATAGCTTTTATTAAGGTAGTAGGCGGTGGCTTGTGATGAGGTCATAAAGTCATCATACTCCGCCTTTATACCAAGGGATGCTAATTTTTTAATGTAATCGTTTACGCTTTTTGATGAGTTATTTGTCATAAAGATATACTTTCCGCCTTGACTTTTAATGGTGTAAAGTAATTCCTCTGTAAAATCGTAAAGGCGGTTACCTAAATATAGTGTGCCGTCCATATCAAATAAAAATAATTTTTTGTTCTTTAAGTTTTCCATTTTGTTTTTCCTTTAATTTTCGTTTATTTCCTTACTGCAATACACGTATTCTAAGTATTTTAGACTTTCTTCAAGATAGTTTTCTACGTATTCAATATGCTCTTCCCAAGTAGTAATTTTCACAAGATAGCTTGGATTACTCCACGTTTGCTTGCCTAAAATATCCCACTTTTCAAAGTTTTTCTTGTATGCTTCGCTATGGGCAAGCGCGTATTCAATTTCCTTTTTAATTGTAGCTCTTATTATAGGCGCGTATTCGGTTAGCTCCTCGCCTACCAGCTTTACAAATTCATCGTGGCTAAGAAGCGCTTTAAACCAAGGGCATTGCTCCTTGGACCATAGCGTTTCTGTGCTTTCAAACACGCCGTTACCCTTATGACTTACGTTGCCAACAGACATATCAAAGTCCCAAAGAGGACCGCAAATTAGCTTGCCGTCTATATCCTTATAGAAGTAAAGGCTTGAATAGTTAGTGTCGGGATTTTTAAAAAGGTCGTAAATTATATACGCCTGAGCAAAGGACTTTACGTCTATAAGCTCCGTAACTAACGTGTAATCATTGCCTTGAATTGCAGACATACATGCTTTTAGGTAGTCTTCAATATACTTCTTTTGTTCAGGGGTAATATCCTCACTATCAGGGAATTTTACCGAATATCTTCTGCCAGAGTTAAGCTGGTCGGGGACGTAAACTTGTACGTCATCTGTCCAACCGTCCATTTCAACAAGGAAAGATGGCTCGGTAGTTGATATATCCTCGCTTGCTTCAACACGGTGGTCGTTTACCTCAATTTGCTCGCAAAGTAGATATACGCCGTGATATTTTCCGTTTAGGTAAACCTCAACGCTTTGGCAATCGGGAGTTGCTCCAAGCTCGCTCATTTCCTCGCCTACCTCGTATGCAAGCATATTTCTTATAAGTGAGTAGTCACGATAGTCTGCAAGAAGCACCCATGTTTTAGCTTTTCCGTTGTCAAAAAAGTCCTGCTTTGTTTCGAATTTAATTTTGTACGGCTTTTTATCAAATCTCTCCCATGTGGAGTTGCCTCTGCCTCTGATTTTTGCAATTTCATTGGCAAAATGCTCGCCCTTTTCCGTGTCCAAAAGCGTGATTGTACAACCGATATATTCGGTTTTTGAGGTTACGTCCTTGCCTGTTTCCGTTACGATTGAAACAACGGGAAGTCCTGTGCTTTCATGGGAGAAGTGTGCGTAAACGTCGGTGTCTTCGTATGCAGTTACCTGAATTTCAGGCTCATAAGAGCCGTTACTCCAGCATACAAAGGTATAGCCCGCCTTGGCTACTGCCTTTACTGTTTTTGAGCTTTCGCCATCCGGTACTGTTTGCGTTGTAGCTCCCTCAATCGTTCCTCTTTGGCTATCGCAATTAAAGGTTACGGTATATGGTACCTTGAAAATCGCCTTGTATGTAACGTTGGCGGTGGCACTGTCCTTTCTTATAATTACCTCACTGCCGTCATCCCATCTTACAAACACGTATCCGCTTTTAGGAACAGCCATTACCTGTTGATATTCTTTTCCGTATTCTAATTCCTGCACGGAGCTACCCTCGATATATCCACCCTCTGTGGCTTCATAGGTTACTGTATATTTGTTTGAGAATATGGCGGTTACTTTCTTGTCGGTGTCTGATATATCGCTTCGTGTAGGTGTTAAAACCCCATCATCCCAGCCTACGAAATAGTAGCCCTCTATGGTTGGCTTAGCTTCAACAGCTTCACTCATTGTTCCCTTTTCTACCGTTTGAGATGGCACGCCAAGGATTATTCCACCCTGTGTTGCTTCATAGGTAATGCTTGCGTATTCGATTTTTTCAAACATAGCAAAGTACGTGGTATTTTTAGCAGCTATATCGCTACGCTTAGAGTTAGTTTCGCCGTCATGCCAGCCAATAAAACGGTATCCACCGTTGGCTATGGCTTCAACCTCGGTGGTTGATTCGCCACTCTTTATCTGTTGCTTTGTTTTGCCTAGGATTAAGCCCCCCTCGGTAAAATTGTATTTAACTGTAATATAAGGCTCAAAAATTGCCGTTAGCTCTGCGCTTTGGCTTAGTATGTCGGTTCTCGTGTCGCTCTTTATTCCGTCGCTCCATTCTACAAAATAGTAGCCGTTTTGCGCCACAGCCTTAACCTGTGTAAAGGTAGCTTCTCCGTTTTGGTCAACTTGCATTTCTTGGCTTACTTTTCCCTCTATATATCCACCCTCTGACGATAGGTAGGTAACGCTTATTGTTGGTTGTTCGCTTCCGTCCGTGTCGGTGTTACCGCCACCGCAGGAGCATATAAGCAAAATACAAATTGCGATTAGCAAAATATATAATTTCTTCATAATATCCTCTATATAAGTATTCTAATTTAATTTTATCATATATAATATAAAAATGCAATATATAGAGATATAAAAGAAAAAGCAGAAATTCCGAAGAATTTCTGCCTTTTTTTGTTTTAAATTATTGCTTACCAAATAGCTTAGAGAAATTGATAAAATAATTCGCTTCGTTTTCTGACACTTCGTTTACAGTAACGTCGCCTGATGCGGTTATAATATCCTTTGTTTCTAATTCTGCTTTGATAAATAATGGAGCTTCATATCTCATTTTACAAATCTCCTTTCTTACTGTTCACTTACAGCTGGTGCTGGATAAACACTCAACAAATTCTGTAAGCTTGCTTCAAGATATGCTTCAATGTAGTTAAGGTGGTCTTCCCACTCTTCAAATGACTTGAACTCATTAGGAACACTCCAGCTACCCATTGCTTGAGTAGCAGATGTATTACCGATAAGATCCCACTTTTCAAAATTCTTCTTATATGCTTCTGCATGCGCTCTTGCATATGCAAGGTCAGCTTTGATAGATGCTCTTAATGCTTCTGCGTTATCTACAAGCTCTTGACCAACAAGATCTCTAAACTCTTGGAACTCAAGAAGCTCTCTGAACCAAGTATTCTTTTGAGCAGTCCATAAGAATGTTGTATCTCTGAAGTTAGATGCGTTCCAACCTGCATTAGCCTTGTGAGTTACATTACCGATAGCCATATCGAAGTCCCAAAGAGGAGCAGCAACTAACTTGCCGTTTACATCCTTATAGAAGTAAACGCTTGAATACTGTGTATCTGGGTTTTTGAATAAATCAAAGATAATGTATGCTTGCGCAAATGACTTAACGTCAATAAGCTCACAAACTGCATTATAATCATCTCCGCTTACAGCCGCTAAGCTATTTTTGATGTATGATTGAACGTATAACATAAAGTCTTCCTTGAGGTTTCCATCTGCATCAAAGAGAATATCCTCAGGGTCCTTAATTACGTAGCCGTTGTACATACCGTCGTCAACTCTTACGAATACATCTCCGTCAGTTGTAATACCATAGCTTGGAATTTTGCTAGTTCCGCCTTGGTCCTCAGATACCCAAGCATCCATTTCGATAAGCCAGCCAATATCCGCAGGACCTTGTACGATTTCATCGTCTTCCTGTGTAATATTTACACGGTTTTTCTTAACTTGAATTTGCTCACAGAGGTAGTAAACGCCTTGATATACGCCGTTTAAGTAAAGCTCAACGCTTTGACCCTTTGACGTGTAGCCAAGCTCAGACATTACGCCGCCTGCATTTAATGCAAGCATATTTCTTAAAAGTGAGTAGTCTCTTGCATCAGCAAGTAAAACCCATGTCTTTTCTGCACCATAGCCAAAAAGGTTTTGCTTACTTTCAAACTTGAACTTATATGGCTTTTTGTCAAACTTTTCCCAAGTTGAGTTGCCTCTGCCCTTGATTTCAGCAAGCTCTGAAACAACGTTATTGCCTGTTTCTGTGTCAAGCAATGAAATGTAGCAGTCTGTATAAACGTCCTTTGACGTAATGCTAAGACCGTTTAACGTGTTAATTTCAATTACAGGTAAGCCCTTAGTTTCTTCTGTATCTGTGCTTGCATGTGTGAAGTAAGCTACAAGATTTGCCGCATCCTCTGGCTTATATGTGATTTTTGCTGTTCTTGTGCCATCACTCCACCCAATGAACGTGTAGCCTTCATTTGCAACAGCAGTTACCTCTGTTGTTTTATTGCCCTCTGCTACAATTTGTGTTGTTTCGCCGCTTATCGTACCCATTTTACTGTCGCATGTGAACGTTACTTGGAATTTTGGTGAAAATTCCTCTGCAACAAACTTATATGTGAATGCTTGTGCATATTCGCTTTGAACAATTTTTCCATCATTATAGCAAAGGTAATCTACATTTTCGCCGTCTGTAATATATACACACATTACAAATGGAGTTTCGTAGTATTCTGCATCAAAGCTGTCAATAAAGATATTGAAGTCATTATACTTTTTGTCAACCTCCATTGCAATAACGTAATCCTCAACGTTTGAAGTAAGGTCTAAATTTAATGGCTCATATGCATTTAAGTCAGCGTTATCACCAGGTACAACCGCTAAAATACCGTATGAAAGCTCAGGGAAAAGCGCAAGTGATTCCTTATTAACCTTATAGCCAAGTGTAATTGTATTGCCGCCGATTTTTGCAGAGTAGCCTACAAATTCGATAATTGGAGCGTACTCGGTTATATTGTCCATATCGCTGCAATTTTTACACTTTTCGCCAATTTCAAATGGAGTTAATACATCCTTATATGTGTTAACCTGTTCAATTTGGTGTTGACCGTCATGGAATGCTACACAGTAAGGTACATCATATACTAAAATGTGACCTGTGTAGTTATCGTAGGTAGCTTTGTCAGCTAAATACTCTTCATAGGTAATATGCTTGTTTGTAATAGCGTTTTTAAAGTTTGATGATGTATATTTAGAAACGTTGTTCGCTTCCTCCAATGTTCCAACAAAGAAGAACACAAGATTTTTTATTGGACCACCACTATAGTTGTAGGTATCAAAAGATAACGAGGATAATTGACCAATGGTATTAGGTACATAGAAATACTTAATATCTAAGCCCTGATTTTTCATTTTTCCAGTATCAGTATTAAGCATAGAAATATAAGTCATATTAGGGCTGAAAATGACTGTTTCAATAGCGTTAGAACGGAAGAAAACACCGCCTCCGGTAGTACCTGTTACAGCTTTAAGTTCTGTCATTGTGCTTGGGAACTTAACAAGCTTAAGTGAACAGTTTTCTCTAAATACAGCTTGAGAAATTGTTTGAATTCCTTCAGGAATTCTAATTTCCTTAAGGTTTCCGCAGAATGCAAACGGTGAATTACCGCCGCTTTGTGCGCCCTCAATTTTTGCAGCTGCAATTTGGTTATCCTCAAACTCAATAATTCTTACAGATGAACGCTGACACATATAAGCAGGGAACTCTGTAAGTGTTTTTGGTAAGTATAAGAACATAAGGTGTGTGTCGTCTGCAAAAACGTTGTACTCACCGTTTGAACCGCTCGGTGGGTTACTTGAAACGCACTGATACACATTGTCAGGAAGTGTCTTTACGCCAGTACCGTAAAAGCATACGCTTACTACGTTTTTGTTAGTAACGGCTGCTTCTGTGCCGCCACCGTAGGTATAATGGCCGTTTGCATCAACAGTTCCTGCTTCGCCAATTGTTTTAACACCCTTACAAACAATATGACGATTACCCTCTGCATCGGTAGTATCTGAAATAACGTACCAAGTAAGAGCATTGCCGTCTGCATCAAGCTTTGCAAATCCGTCGCCGCTTTCGGTTACAGTCATTTCAAATCTTCCTCTTGAAGGGTCCATTTTAGTTGTAGCTGAATATACTAGGTTTTCTTCAGCTAAACTATCCACATAGTAGTTATACGACTTTGCAGGTGTATAAGCACTGGCGCTTATGGCAAGAATGCAAAGTAACATAGCTACCATTAAGGAAACAAGTAGGATTTTCTTTTTCATATTTTTCTCCTTATATATTTTTTTGCTATTAAATTATAACACGCAAAAAAATTAAAATCAAGGAGAAGCAAGGAAACATATTCCATTTACCAAGAAATCGTAAGATTGCATAAAATAATGTTTTTTGCTTAGCATAAAACGGAATAAAATTGTTGATTTTGTACAACGTAAAAAAATCGGCGAGGTTAGTCGCCGATTTTGTGGTTTTACTTTTTGATAATCTTTAAATCGTCATCGCACATATCGAAGCAATCCTCAAGATCAATCTTTAGTGTTGACGGAACGTATGCTTTTTCTAGTATGCTACAGCCCTGAAATGCTTCATAGTCAATAGTTAAAAGTCCCATAGGTAAGTCAACCTCTTTTAAGCTCTTACATCCATAAAACGCTTCAATTCCTATTGATTTTAAACTCTTTGGGAAATTTACTTTTTCCAAATCCTTATTTTGAGAGAATGCATATTCGCCAACGTAGGCTGTGCCGTCCTCAATTGTAAATTCCTTGTCGCACGACAAACATTTAATGAGCTTTTTGCCGTCGTAGGTATATAAGCCGCCTTTTACAACCTTAAGATGCTTATTATCCTTATGAACGATAATTTCACGCAAATTGTTTGAGTGGAATACGTGTCCTGCGCAGAAGCTTTTTAAAGTAGATGGCAACGTAATTTTTTGGAGCATTTGACAATCCCAAAATACGCTATCGTTTAGTTCAGTTAATCCCTCAGGAACTGTAACCTCACAAAGGTGGTCGCATCCCATAAATGCATCTTCCTGAATTTCGGTAATCCCCTCATGCATTTCTACATTTTCAAGCTTTTCACAGTCGTAGAATAAGCACGTTTTAATTATAGACACTCCCTTAGGGATTTTAACGTTAATTAGCCCGCTTCCGTAAAAGCATTTACTGCCAAGCTCCACTATTGTGTCGGGTAAATCTATTTCCTTTAATCTTTTGCATTGCTCAAATGCGGAAGCTCCTATACATTCAATTCCGTTTGGAAGTGCAATTTTTTCAAGTTCACCGCAATATCTGAACGCGCCAACGTCAATAAATTTAACCGAATCGGGCAAGGTTACGGTTTTCACATCTGTTTGATGGAAAAATGAGCATACGCCAATTCCGATAACGCCCTCTGGCACGGTCACGTTATCATCTTTACCGTTATACTTTACTAAAACTCCGTTTTGAATTTCAAATTCGCCGTCTTGGTTAAATCCATCTACGCCATCGTACATATGAGAAAGATATTCTTCGCGCTCGTCGTAATAGCCGTATTCCACGTTTTCATAGCACCAGCTACCCTCTTTTTTTGCCACGTCATAGGTATATGAAATATTACCGCAATTTGAGCCTTCCTGCGATACAGCTATGTTAATTAGCGACACATGGTCAAGACTTTCTACGTCTCTTATTTCAGTTAGCTTGTCATGAACGCTATTAAAGTCGTCAAGGAGCCCCGCGTAAATTCATGGCAAAGGTCAGCCCCGTTTTCACAGCCTTCAATGGCTGTCTTTATAATGTCTTCCTCATTTAAGTCATAGTACAAAGCGGGAATTTCGTGATATCCACTGCTCATTGAGGTTTGTCCCTTTATCTCAGTGCCGTCCTTTTTAGTAATTGTTACAGCAACAAATGAACTACTGCTGGAGTTTGTTACAAAATCCGTTCTAAATTTCATCCCAGTATCTGTCCTTTTTAAATTCCTTATTTTCCAAATCGTAGGTAGCGTCATAGTCCCATTCAGCGCTGCCTGCATCGTAGCGCTTTCTTTCAATTGTGCTTGAATAATAATCACCGTATAGGTCAACGTCACCCTCAATTACTCTTACGTGCTTAACGTCTAATTTATCGTTATAGTAGTCAACCATTTGGTCAACGGTATCAAAGGTAATGTAATCGTTTTCCTCCATTGCAGAGAATAAGCAGGTGCTATCCTCCTTATTTGCGCCTAAAAGCTCAACGATTTGGCGTAAGTCCTTACATTCAAGGAGTTTATCCATAATCTCAGCGCTTGGAGTATGCTCAATATTTAATTCTCTGTCCTCATTTTCGCCAAACTCAATTTCAAGTCTTGCATAATCTCCGTTTATAATAAAGGTAATAAATGAGCTGCTGCTTGAATTGGTTACAAAATCTGTTCTGAACTTCATTTTATCTACACTCTCTCCCCTGTTTATTTGTTTTCGTCCTCAAAATATACCTTGTTTGGGTCGTCCTCACTTACCTTTAATTCCTTGTAAAATTCGGCTCTGCCCCATCGGTCTTCAATATAGTAAACGCTTCTTTTTTCTGCAAGGCTATCATCCTCAAGACCGTTATTGCTATCTAACGAATAAAGGTCCTCATCTGTAATAAATTCATGCTCAAATTTATCAAGAACTAACGCTTTATTTTCTAAATCAAAAACTACCTGCTTACTGTAGCTTACGTCAATTCCCTTTGCCTCAAAAACCTTATGTAAGCTATCGCATTCATAGTATCCCATGTATTTTTCGGTTCTGCCGTCTATGAAAAAGATTTTATTTGGCTTAAAGAATTTTTTGTCATACTCATCAATCATTTCAGCTAAGGAATTAAAGGTTTTATGCTCCTTCCCGTCATATACGGAATAGTAGCAGCCGCCTCTTTCCTTATCAATACGTAAAATGTCCGTCATTTTCTTAAATGAATCAACGGAGAGAATCATATTCAACGCTCTAACGCTTACAAGATTTCTAATTCTTGGGCTGCATTTTGGCGGTGGATTTTTAGAAATTTGCTCCTTGCGAAACGCTTCACGGCGTTTTTCCATTGTCTCGTATTCTTCAGCCGGATCATTATACTTTGTGGTGTCGGGATTGGTTACGTAATTCCATTGGCAAAAATCATCATCTAAAAGCTTTTCGTATAAATCCATATCGTCAAAGCATTCGCAAGATTCCTTGATGCTGTCGCAAAACTCAATTTCAACAGTTTCCTTTCCGTCGGTAAGAAAGTATGAAATGAATCAGCTACTGCTTGAATTTGTTACAAAATCTAATCTAAACTTCATTTTATCTACACTTCCTCTACTATTTTTCTGTGTTCACTACCGCAAAATACGATTTTGGGCATAAGTGGGCATCCGCCCATGCAAAGGTCTTTTTTAGGGCAATTTGGGCAAGCGCCTCTCATTTTATTTCTGAACTGCTCAAACTGCTCACTGTTCCATGCTTCCTCAATGGTACATTTTCTTAAATCTACCTCATAGCGTTTTTCCTGGTCAAAGCTGCACGGTACCATTATCATATCTGCGCCGATATAGCAGCTATATCTTCCGCCCTCGCAGGTATCTAAGGATTCTGGAGCGATTGTCTTACAAAAATTGATAGCCCCCGGCACGTTACAGCTATCCATACCAACCTTAAATGGGTGTCTTTTGTCAATAAGACCAAAAAATTCAGCCACCCTTGTGTCGCTAAAATCAAGAACGTTTGATATAGAGCCTTGTCCTGCCGGCTTATGTAAAAGGAAAATTACTGCGTTTATTCCCTTTGGAAAATCGTTATTTTTAAGTCGCTCTATGGCTTCATCAATGGAGTTTTTTCCTAAAACGTAGTGGATATTCGTTTTAACTCCTGCTTCTAAAAGCATACTAATTGCGCTAAGCGTGTATTCGCTTCTATACCAGCTAACCGCCACCGCACCGCAATATTTTTTGCATATTTTTGCGATTTCAGGCGTCATTCCGTAGCCTGAGGTTGTAAAGTTTGGCACTAGCATATTTTTACGGCAAATTTGCAAAATTTCCTCAAAGCTTTCATGTTGGTCAGGGTCGCCTCTGCCACCTAATGCAATTTGGTTACATCTGCCTCTTGATTGCTTTGCTATCCATTCAAAATCGCTAACGGACATGTTAGGCTTTTCCACTAAAAGTCCGCTTTGCTAACAACCAATGCCGGCTTTTGCGCAGAGTCCTGTTTTACCGTGGATGCAATGACCCATAATTCCCACGTCAATTAAATGTGGGTATGACGCCATAAAGGGATCAACGCCTGTGTCCTTGCCGTTTTCGTCAAGTATGCCTGTGCGCACGTATGCGCCTGTTTCCGTATCAAATGCAAGCTTAAAGCTGTATTTTTATCTTCATTTATGTATTTCATAAAATATCCTTTTGTTTTATTGCTTTTAGTATAGCACAACATTACGCTCATTACAACAAAAAATATAGCACAACCGAGGTTGTGCTATATTTTAGGGGATAGGAGATAGAGGATAGGGGTTCGCTACGCTCACAGGGCTGGCTACTTATAGTCCATTTGCCGAAGGCAACCTCACAGCAGTTCTTAATGGTTAAAGAAGGTGTCTGTGAAGCAACTTCATTTGCCAAAGGCAAACTCATTTGAGCAACGCTCAGCTATTACTTTTCAATTACCTTATATTCCTTGTTTGCGGTGCTAAGAAGCACAACAGGGAACATATTGCCACCGCATACGCTATTCATATGCTTATAGTATTTACTAACACGCTCCTCAATATCTTTAATTGACTTTACGTTTTCATAGATAGCGTAGCTGTACTGTCTTGACTCTCCAAGACGCTCAAAATCGTTCACCTCAACGGCAAATCCGTATGAGCGCATTTCATACGCCTTATTGTCTCTGCACACGATAACACCGTAGTCCTTGTCCTCACAATCTACGTTTGTACCCTCAATGAGCGTGTCAATCTTTGACTTAATTCCGTAGAGGCTCTTTTGAGTAATTTCACAATCAAAGAGTCCAGAATATCTTAAAAGGTCGATTGTTCTGTCGCTTACTGAGTCAACGGCAACTATTGTGTTTGTGTCATCTCCTGTAAAGAAAGCGTCCCAATTTTCAGGAAAGTCAACGTCCGTTTGGGATTTGTTGGAATATGCGTGATATCCCATAGGGATAGCAACGTAAACTAAATTGTTCTCTTTAAATATAATCATTATTTAATCCCCATTTCCTTGAATTCTAAATCCTTTGTGTTGATAATATAGCCATGGCTATTTACGCTCTTATTACGTGGAACGGCAAACTTATACGTTTCTCTTATTACGTCCTCGGGACATTTATCGGGATTATTTTCCATATAGGTGCTGGCGAAGGCATAAAAGAGCATGTCCTCATCCTCGTTGGACATACATGCAATTTTCTTGCACTTTTTCACGCTAAGGTCGGAAAACATAAGGTAAATATCGCTCTTATAGGCTATTACGAAGCCTGCTTCAATTTCCTTTACATGGTTTCTTTCTTCCCAATCGCGATGGTCCTTTACCGCCTCATAGAACTTAGGCACGATTTTAGTAACGATGAATTTCTTGTTAAATTCCTCGCCCTCGGGAACGTCAAACCATTCATCGTGAAGCCACATTTGCTGAGCTATGGTGGCAAGACCTATTGTTCCTACTAAAATGCCGTTTTTCATTTTATGTATGCTAAG
The DNA here is from genome assembly GCA_045632345.1 of Eubacteriales bacterium. Classification (GTDB taxonomy): domain Bacteria; phylum Bacillota; class Clostridia; order Oscillospirales; family CAG-272; genus RGIG2000. The sequence goes on from JAZQWM010000082.1 coordinate 102,919, forward strand.
GTTAGATTCCTTTGTCATGTAGTATTTTACGTCGCATCTTTGCTTTACAGCGTCGGTGCCCATGTAAACTACTCCGTCCTTTTCTATTGCAATTATTGAAGCCATATTATTTCTCCCTGTTAATTACTTTAATTTTGCTATTGGCAGTTGTTAAAACTGACACAGGGAACATAATTTCCCCAAAAAGCTCCTCCATTGTTGCAAAGGCTTTTCTAAAAAACTCCATTGGGTCATCAATATTTCCCGCATCGTAAAGGGACATTGCAACCTCAGAGGCGATTGTGTCTGCGTAGATGTTTTCAATTTCAAGGCACGTGCCGTCTCTGTATATAACAAACGCCTCGGAGTCCTTGGCAAATACAAACGAATGGGCGCTTGTTCCCTTTTCGCTCTTATTAAAGAAATCGGAAACCTGAGCAAGAAATGGGAAAACATCAAGAACTAATGATTTCGTGTTAAGCTCCTTAGGAAATACCTTTTGGTAGCGTATAGCCTCGGTAACACAGGTTGTCATGTTTGTTGCGATAAGCTGATTCTTTCTGTTTTGTGGGTGGTAAACCTTTATGTTTTCGGGATTTGGCTTACCTGTTCTGATTGCCTCCAGGTCGCTTTGATAGCGCTGAGAGCCTGCAATATAAACTGTTCCGTTATGCTTTAAAGCTATCATATTTCCCTCTTACTTTTCTACGCTTGTAAATTCAAAGTCCTTAGTGTCAATAAAAACGTATGGAGCGCCAACGCCGTCGTCTCTGTACACAGAGCCTCTTAATGCTGAAAGGATAATATCTCTTACGCTATCGTCCTTCTTGGCGTTTCTTATGTATGCATACGCGATATTTTCAGTACATCCGATTGCACAAAAATCGTTAAGCTCAGTTACCATAAAATAGTCGCTGATATGGAAAATCTTTTTGCCGTCTGTTACGCAAAAGCAGCATTTTGCAATAGGGGATTTGCCCTTTTCAATTTCTATTTTGTTTTCGTGTCTTAATTGACTGTAAAATTTAGGAATAACGTTTTCAACAATAAATCTCTTTGTAAGAGGCTTGCCATTTGTGTCAAACCATTCCTCACGATTGTCAACCATTGTTTGAATGTTGGAAACAGCACCAACTGCGCCAATTAGCATATTTTCGCCAATTCTGTGGATTTTCATATCGTTTTCTGCCTCAATGGTAGTTGTGAAAAGCCCACGGCTACGCTTTGTGTCTGCTCCCATGTAAACTACGTCATCTTTTTTGTAAGCTATTACTATACTCATGTTTTCTCCCTTCGGCCGAATAGCGGTCAGCCGTTAGCTGATAGCTGTCAGCGAAGTTAGACTTCACCAAATTTTCGACCTTTATTTTTTAACTTTTTAGATTTGTTACCGTTTAATATTATACATTATAGTGATTGTGCAAAATTTAATATTTTCCGCTTGCATAATTATTGTAAATCATAATTTTTAATAAATCAACCATCCCCTGTACCGTTTTGGGTACATCACAAAAATATGCAGAGAAATTTTCTCTGCATATTAGGTGTAGATTATGGGCGTCTGTAATTTTTAGGTCAATTTTTGTAGAATTTCAGTGCGCCCTTGAGCCAAGCTTCAAACTCAGGAGACGTGAATTCGTCAAATGCCTTCTGTAAATTTTCCACTAAATTTGCGTAATTTGAGTAGTCAATGAAGCATCCAAGATAGAGAGAGTCTCCATCGTATGGCTCATCAGGGAATCCCCATTTGAAGCTAGCTTCAGGCTGAGTTTCATCTAAATACTTGATTGCGCCCTCAGCATCGGTGCATTGCTGACCGATAATAAGAAATACAGATAAATAAGTTCTATGTACTATAAAAGAAAAATCTATATAGCCATCAAGATAGTCAAGAGTTGGGGTGTCAATGTAAGCGTCAAAGGATAGCATATCGCCACCGTCAACGTCCACACCCTTTAAGATTGAGCAAGGGATTTTGTCGCCGTCAACCAAATCATCAGGCTGACCCAACGTTGAAATTGCTTTTAATAAGTCGCTTTTGAGTGTATCAATATCAATAATTTCTTTGTTTTGAGTGTTGTTTAAATTTGTCATAAGCTTTACCTCTTTTAATTATTTAATATTGATAACCTTTTGAGCCGTCCTCCATAGCTCGGATTCATTATCAGTACGCCCGTTAATTTTTCATGGCAAGCAATGTCCTGCGCTGCGGTAAATTTCGTACCATTCGCTTCTAGTAAGAACGATATCTGCGCCCTTGCAAATTTCCTCAAGTCTTTTTGGAGTCATTGTTCCTGCGATAAGCTGCATATTGGCAGGGTGGCGAAGAATCCATGCGGCTACCACGCCTGTTTTTGTAAGACCGTATTTTTCGCCGATTACGGCAAGCTTTTTATTAAGCTCCTCAAAATCGGGGTTGTCAATGTAGCTTCCCTTGAAAAAGCCGTGCTGAAATGGCGACCACGCTTGAATTGTTATTCCCTTAATTCGTGAATATTCTAAAACGCCACCGTCATGCATAACGGATTCTTGATTTTTCATATTCATATTCATGCCTGATGTTACCATTCCACATTCGGTTATAGAAAATTGAAGCTGATTTATCATAAGAGGCTGGCTTACCTCTGTTTTCAAAAGCTCAATTTGCATGGGGTTATGGTTAGAGACACCGAAGCTTCTTACCTTTCCGCTTTTCTCTAAAGCATCAAACGCTTCAGCCACCTCGTCCGGCTCCATTAAGGTATCGGGTCGGTGTAGTAAAAGCGCATCAACGTAGTCAACGCCTAAACGGCTAAGGCTTCCCTCAACGGATTTTATAATATGCTCCTTAGAAAAATCAAATTGTCCGTCATGAATTGCGCATTTTGTTTGGATAAGGATATTATCACGACTGCCCTTGTGTCTTTTTAAATAGTCGCCAAATATCTTCTCCGACATTCCGCCACCGTAAATATCCGCATGGTCAAAATAGCTTATTCCGTTTGCAAGAGCGGTATCCATAATTGCATCAACGCTCTTTTCATCAAGCCCGCTCATTCTCATACAGCCAAGAGATACGGCTGACGCTTCCATGCTTCCGCCAATTTTTATAGTTTTCATGTTTTTTCCCTTCTTGTTGATTTTTATTTCACCTTGATTATAACACGCTAATAAAAATATGTCAAATAATCTTTCGTGGAGACGGGGCGTGTTTTAAAAGGCTTTGGGGCTTGCGCATCTTGTGTGGGCATAAAAAAGAGAGCCGAGGCTCTCTTTTCGTTATTTAGATAATTTTGAAAGTAATTTTTCGCAGAATTCTGCAACGTCGGAAAGCGCGCCCTTTTCAAATGGGGATTTAAGTCCTGCTAATTTTGTAAGGTCGGTAATTCCGTAGTTGCCTGTGCGTTTTGCGTGGGCGATATATGTTTGAAGCGCGCTATCGTAGTCCTCAAGGCTTAATTTTAAGAACTCAAAAGCGATGGTTTGGGCGATACAGTAGTCAATATAGTAGAATGGGCTTTGGAAGATGTGGTTTTGATATTGCCATCTTGTGCCTTCCTCTAAATATTCAATACCCTCTGCATTCATCCATGGACGGAATTTCTTTTCAAGGTCGCGCCATACTGCTTTTCTTTCCTCAGGTGTCATTTCAGGATTTTCGTAAACGATTTCCTGGAAGTAGTCAACTATTATACCGTAAGGAATAAATGCAAGCGCTGAGAATAGGTGCTTATACTTATAAGCATCTGCTTTTTCGCCAAAGAATTTATCCATATACTTCCATGCAAAAAATTCCATACTCATTGAGTGAGTTTCTGCCGTTTCCATTCCTCCTAATTGTAATTCAGGCTCCATTTCAGGTGCGCCTACATAGTATGCAAACGCGTGGCCTGCTTCATGCGTAATTACGTCAACGTCAGCAGTTGTGCCATTAAAGTTAGCAAAGATAAACGGTTGCTTATAGATTGGGAAGTAGGTCATATATCCGCCTGTCCACTTGCCCTCTCTTGGCATTACGTCAAATGCATCGGAGTCAAACATCATATCAATAAAGTCGCCTGTTTCCTTTGACATTTCGTGATACATTTGTCTGCCTGCCTCTAAGATACCTTGTGCATCTAAGATTGGCTTTGGATCGTCGTTTGAATATGTGGCATCATCGTAAACCTTCATTTCCTCAATGCCTAATTTCTTTGCAATTTCATTCTTTAAGCGTGTAACAACAGGCACAATGTCCTTAAGAACATTTTCACGGAATACAGAAACTAACTCCTTATCATAGCATGTTCTTTGCATAATGTTGTAGCCAAGCTCAACGTAGTTTTTGTAGCCAAGCTTCTTTGCCATTTTATCACGGTTTTTAACCATTTTGTCAAAGATAGTGTCGATATATTCGCCATTAGCATTTAAGGTTTTGCCAAGAGCGTTTGTTGCTTCTTTTCTTGTTTCTCTGTCGTTATCTTGAATATATTTGCGAAGAATACCAAGAGTAACCTTTTCCCCGCGGAAGTCATAGGTAAGCTCTGAAACGAACTTGCCATACTCTGTTGTGAGCTTGTTTTCCTCTTGCATTTCCTCTAAAATTCTCTCATCGGCAGTCTTTAAGGAAAGCTCCATCATTGTAATAATAAGCGGATTTAATTCCTTTTTTGCTTCCTCTAAGTATGGGGATGCTAAGAATGCTTTTGAAAACTTAATATCGTACATTTGAATTTCAGGAAGAGCCTGATTATAGTAGTCCATTTCTGCGCTATAAAATTCATCACGGCTATTAAGATTTAATCTTGTGTGAGCAAGGCGCACCATTGTGCCAACAAGCTCACTATCCTTGTTATATTGGAGTCTTGCGTTAAGTAGGTCCCTTGCGCTCTTTGCATTTTCAACCTGACTTATGCACTTTTCGATGGAAGCAATAACGTCTTCCTTCAAAACGCGCTTGTATTCCATATCAGTAACCTTTACGTAGTTCATAATATCACCTCAATAATTATTTTACATAAAAATAATAACATATATTCTAAATAAAGTCAATAAAAAAAGTGCTTGCATACACAAGCACTTTTATTATATTACCTTTGCTAAAATGAGGAAGCAGAAAATCAAGGACGCAAGGACAAAGAAGCTAATAATTGTTATCCATAGCTTAGGACTTGATTTTTCACTTGATGATGCATCTAAAATATGGCTTCTGCGAAGTGCGTTTACAAGCGGCTTATAAATAACAAGCGCAAGGCAAGCGTTCATTCCGTATTTAATAAGGTTAAACGGTAAAAATACTGTTGGGAGCATTTGTACAACCGCTTCTCTTGGCACATGCATATAAAACGGAGTTACGAAATAGTTCCACAAAAGCATAAGCGCGGTGGTTACAAGCGTTGCTACAACTAAGCCAACGATTGCACCCGGGAGTGTTTTTCTCTTTTTATAAATGTATGAGGAAACACAGGCAAAGGATGCTGTTGAAATTATATTCATAAGTAGTCCGTAAAATCCTGTTGTGCTAATGCCTGTTACAAGCTCTAAAAGTGCGGTAATTACCGATATTATAAGTGCGGAAGCTGGACCTAAAATAAAGCCGGCAATTGCTACAATAATATCCTTTGGGTCATACTTTAAAAAGCCTGCCACGGAAATTGGCAAAAGTCCACCAAGCAATGTAAATATATATGCAATGGCACAAAAAAGTCCGATTAGCGCTATCTTTTTGTTGTTTTTCATATTTTACCTCGTTTATACACGCTGTGCGTGATGATATACCGCCTATGGCGAATGATATACATCCTTCGATGATGATATACAATTTCTGCGAAATTGATTTTATCAGTGCGTAAAAAAACGCCCTGATAAAAATCAGGGCGATAAAAAGCGAAATTATACTTTTATCTTCTTCCATCCAGACTTTACTGTCGGTTACGGAATTACACCGTATCGGCACACTACCGTGTGTTAGCGGACTTTACCGCCGGTTGAGAATTTCACTCTACCCTGAAGATTTTATACGTACATTTTAGCACTATTATTACTATATGTCAAGACTAAATTAAAAGTGTCATTACAGGAACTGTAATTGCGGATAAAAGTGTGCCAAGAAGCACAAGGCTTGATGCTTCCTCCTGTCCCTCTCCTATCATTTCCGCAAAGGAAAGGCACACGCTGGCAACAGGACATGCCATTAGGATATAAATTGACGCTCTCATGCTTGGGTCTATTGGGAATAGAAGCAAAATTGCCAAGGACACAAGAGGGAAAAGAATTTGCTTTATTGCAACGATTAAGTATTGGGAAGGCACTAAAAATACCTTTTTAAACGATGCACAAGCAAGGCGCATACCCATAATTAACATACATAGCGGTGTTGACATTTTGGCAAGAAGCACAATCATATTATCAAGCAAGAATGGTATTTCAATGCCAAATACGAAAAACGGAATTGCCACCACTAATGCGATTGTTGCAGGATTTAAAAGAATTTTCTTTGCACTTATGTATTTCTTATCCTGTGAAATAATATATGATGCAACGCTCCAGCCAAGGATATTAAGCGCCATTGATGCCATAGCGGAAAATGCTATTGCCTGTGGGTAGTCTGGAAACAACGCTTCAAGGACAGGCACGCCCATAAAAGCGCAGTTTGCAAGGGTGGTTGCAAGGTTATATACTCTGTATTTTACGTTGTGGCTTCTTTTCTTAAAAACAAGTCGGAATAAAAGAAGTCCGCCAAGAAATGCGGAAAAGATAAATGCAAAGCCTATTAGCATTTCCTTAACTAATGTAGGAGAATATTCGTTTCTTGTAAGTGAGTTAAACACAAGACAAGGAGAGCAAACGAACATAAGAAGCTTAGCAAATGCAGATATATTTTCCTTTGAAATTATTTTGGTTTTTATCATTATAAAGCCCGGCATAGCGTACAGTAGCATTGTTGACACTACGCCTAAGGCTATTAGGAATGTAGTTAGCATGGTAAAATCTCCGATTTTAGTGGTCAGTGGTCAGTGGTCAGTGATCAGCTATTTTGTTTAGTGATATATTACCACAAAATAGGCTTTTTTTCAATAAAAAATTGCGTTTTTTTATTGCCAAATATTGCAATAGTTTTTCTTATGTGATAAAATGAAGTTAATTTAAAAATGAGGTATATGTATGATTAGAATTGGTATATACGGATACGGAAATTTAGGCAGAGGCATTGAATGTGCCATTAAGCAAAATCCCGATATGGAATTAGTGGCGGTTTTCACAAGGCGTGAGCCATCAACTGTAAAAATTTTAACTGAGGAAGTTTGCGTTTATCACGTTGACGATGCTCTTAAAATGACTGACAAAATTGACGTTATGATTTTATGCGGTGGTAGCGCTAAGGATTTACCTGAGCAAACTCCTTATCTTGCTAAATACTTTAACGTGGTTGACAGCTTTGACACTCACGCTAAAATTCCTGAGCATTTTGCAAATGTTGATAAAAATGCCAAGGAAAGCGGCAAGGTTGGTATTATTTCAGTTGGTTGGGACCCAGGTATGTTCTCTCTTAACCGCTTGTATGCTTCTTGTATTTTGCCTGAGGGCAAGGATTACACGTTCTGGGGCAAGGGCGTAAGCCAAGGTCATAGCGATGCTATTCGCCGTGTAAACGGAGTTAAAAACGGAAAGCAATACACTATCCCCGTTGAAAGCGCACTTGATGCGGTAAGAAGCGGTACAAATCCCGACCTTACCACAAGAGAAAAGCACATTCGTGAATGCTTTGTTGTAGCTGAGGAAGGCGCAGACCTTGATAGAATTGAAAAAGAAATTAAGGAAATGCCAAACTATTTCGCCGATTACGATACAACTGTTCATTTTATCAGCGAGGAGGAATTACAAAAGAACCATAGCGGTATTCCTCACGGTGGATTTGTTATCCGTAGTGGAAAAACCGGTTGGAATAAAGAAAACACACATATTATTGAATATAGCTTAAAGCTTGACTCAAATCCCGAATTTACCGCATCTGTTATCGTAGCATATGCAAGAGCGTGCTACAAGATGTCAAGCGAGGGACAAAGCGGCTGCAAGACTGTATTTGACGTTGCACCAAGCTACTTAACAATATTAAGTGGCGAAGAAATTAGAAAGAGTATGCTATAATCAGGGACCAGAGGTCAGAGGTCAGGGGTCAGGGAAATATCCCTGTGAGCGAAGCGAACCCTATCTCCTGTCCCCTATCCCCTAAAATAAGAAAAAAGCAAGGGCTTTAGAGGGTGAGGGAAAATTACCGAACGCGTACACGTCGGCGTACTTGTGTACGACATACCCATTCCCCAAAAATCGCAAGCGATTTTGCGGGGACCCCGTGGGGCGTAGCGGTCGCGAATAGAAAAGCAAAAACGGAATTTCTCCCAAAGGGAAAATTCCTACATTAAAAGGTTTGTTATCGTCTTGAAAGGCGAAAAACATTATTAAAATTTGCTTTTCGATTTCACCAGCCTGTAAAGTCCGTAAAGGAGTTATTATGATAAAATTAGGTATTATCGGTATTGGAAACATGGGAACAACACACTCAAAGAACATCTTTGAGGGAAAGTGCCCTGAGATTGAATTAAGCGCAGTTTGCGATTTAAGAGATGACAGAACTGAATGGATTAAAAACGAGCATCCTGAGGTTGCTATTTTTAAGGATGCAGAAGAAATGATGGATAGCGGCAAGATTGACTCCGTGTTAATTTGCGTGCCACACTATGACCACCCTACTCTTGCTATTATGGCTATGAAAAAGGGGCTTCACACTCTTATTGAAAAGCCAGCAGGCGTTTATACAAAGCACGTTCTTGAAATGAACAAGGTTGCTGACGAATGTAACGTTGTATTTGGTATTATGATGAACCAAAGAACAAACTGTGTTTACCGTAAGATGCGTGAGCTTATTAAGAGCGGCGAATTTGGTGAAATTAAGAGAACAAGCTGGATTATCACAGACTGGTACCGCCCACAGGCATATTACGATAGTGGCGATTGGCGTGCTACCTGGAGTGGCGAGGGCGGTGGCGTTTTACTTAACCAATGCCCACACAATCTTGACCTTTATCAATGGATTTGCGGTATGCCTACTAAGGTACATGCGAAAATGTTCTTCGGTAAGCACCACGATATTGAGGTTGAGGATGACGTAACATCATATTGGGAATTTGAAAACGGTGCAACAGGTACTTTTGTAACATCAACAGGCGACGTTCCCGGCACTAACCGTCTTGAGGTGCTTTTAGAGGGTGCTAAGCTTCTTTGCGAAAACGGAACAGTTAAGATGTGGAAGCTTGAAATGTTTGAAAAGGAATTTTCAAAGACAAGCACAGTTGCATTCTCTGCTCCGCAAATGGAATATATTGAGGTTGAAACTGACGGCAAGAATGAACAGCACGTTGGCGTTCTTAACTCATTTGCAGGTGCAATTTTAAGAGGCGAGCCACTTGTTGCTGATGGTCGTGAGGGTATTAACGGTCTTACAATTTCAAACGCTTTACATATGTCAGGATTTTTAGGCAAGGAAATTGCACTTAAAGACTTTGACCACGATTTATATTATGAGGAATTAAGCAAGAGAATTGCTACCTCAAGAAGAAAAACTACTGTAAACGATTCTATTGCAGGCAATATGGGAGACTCCTTTAGATGATAGACAAAGAAAAAACTCTTACCTCTGTAAGGGTTGGAATTGTTGGCGTGGGTGTAATCGGTACTGCTCACGCAGGAACAATTTTTGATGGATTAGCTACGGGAATGACGCTTTGCGCTTTATGTGATAACGATAAAAGCCGCCTTGCTTCCTTGGAAACGGAGTTTGAAGGAATTCCGCTGTTTGAAAGCTATGAGGAAATGATAAAAAGCGGTCTTGTTGACTCTGTTATCATATGTACTCCACACTATTTTCATCCTATTATAGCGGAGTATGCTTTTAAAAATGGACTTCACGTCCTTTCTGAAAAGCCACTTGGGGTTTATACTCTGTCTTTGAAAAAGGTGTTTAAGGCTCAAAAAAAGAGTGGAAAGCTATACGCTACCATGCTCAATCAAAGAACAAACAAGCTTTTTATGCTTGCTAAGGAAATGGTTGACGGTGGCGAAATTGGCAATTTAGTTAAAAACAAGTACGTTATAACAAATTGGTATCGCACACAGAAATATTACGATAGCGGCACATGGCGTGGCACTTGGCGCGGCGAGGGCGGTGGCGTTTTAATAAATCAAGCGCCTCACAATCTTGATATTTATCAATACATTTGCGGTATGCCTACTTCCTTAAAGGCGGAATGCTTTGAGGGGAAGCACCACAATATTGAGGTTGAGGATGAAGCCATAATCCACACAAAATACGAAAATGGCGCAACGGGCGAATTTATAACCTCAACGGGCATTGAAAACGGCGTAAACTCCTTTGAAATTATAGGCGATAAGGGAAAAATCCTAATTGAAAAAGGCAAGCTTATTTTAGAAAAGGACGGAAATACCACATCATACGATGATAAAGAATATAACGGACATCTTAATATTTTAAAGAACTTTGCAGATGCGATTTTAAATGGCAAAAAGCTGATAGCTCCTGCTTGCGAGTCTGTAAATGAGCTAATTTTATCAAACGGCGCTTATCTTTCCTCTTGGGAAAATAAGTGGATAGATATTAAGCTTAACGAAAGAAAATTCTTTAGGCTTTTAAAGAAAAAAATTGCAAACAGCAAGATAAAAGCAGACACAAATAACCAAGAAAACCTATTTGAAAAAACTTATAAAAAGAAATGGACAACGAATTGGTAATGAGAAATTTTATTTTAGGAACTGATTGGGGCGAGGATTGCGACGATTGCGTTGCGGTTAGAATTTTAACAAGAGCCCACTTAAAAGGCGAAATCAATTTTTTAGGAATTGGCATTAACACCTTAACTGAATTTTCTGGCTCCTCTCTACACAGATTTTTAGAAAAAGAGGGGGCTATGCTTCCTATTGGCGTTGACAAAAATTGCCCACATCAAATTAAATACGTTACGTATCAAAAGCGTTTAGCCGCTGAAAGCACAAAGACTAATGATGATTTTGAGGATTCTGTAAGACTTTACCGTAAGCTAATTGCAGAATGCGATGGCGAAGTTGAAATCCTTGAAATTGGTTTTTTACAGGTAATTTGCGCAGCACTTATGAGTGGACCTGACGATATTTCTCCAAAAAGCGGTCTTGAATTATTTGCTGAAAAGGTAAAAAAGATTTGGATTATGGGCGGAAAATGGGATGAGCAGGCAGGAATGGAGTATAACTTAAACAAGTATCAATTTGCAAGGGATGCTTCCCACACCTTTGTTGATAACTGCCCAAGCCCTATCACATTTTTAGGCTGGGAGGTTGGTCATAACCTTATAACAGGCAATAAGCTACCATCGGATGACTTTTTATATCTTACCTTAGTTGACCACGGCTCAGGTAACGGACGTGAAAGCTGGGACCCAATGCTTGCGGTTTTGGCATTAACTAACGATAACGAAAAGGCTGGATATAAAACTGTAAAGGGCTTTGCCTCAGTTGACAAAAACGGCAAAAACTACTTCCGCACAAGAGCCGACGGCAAGGATGAATATGTTATAAAAGCTCACGAGGATAGCTATTATAGTGATATTATCAACGATTTAATTAAATAAACAAAAAAGTTGTACTGTAAGGTACAACTTTTTTTAATATTGCGTGTTCATTCTTGTTATTATTGCATTTATGTAGGAGGCGGTTTCTTTGATATTGCGAATGTAACTGATAATAAACATAATAAACATAAAGCATGACACAATAATGAAAAGTGGTTCAAACGTGCTTAAAAATGAACCGGTGATAATAAGCAAAAATATTAATTCTGTGATTTTGGGATAAATATATACATTAAAAAACGTTCCTTCGGCGGTTTCTATAAATTTACCGCTAAACATAATACGAGTTACACCCCGTCTGTCACATTCATCGCTTGATAAATAAAAGCCCTTTATCTTTTCGCCACACTCGGTAAAGTGTATTCCTTGTCTAAACCACTCCTTGCCTAAAAGCGATTTACCGATAGGCAAATCATTCATCATCATATTTGTTATTTCCGAACGTGCACACGCTTCGTTGTCGCATCTAAAAGAATATTTAAACATACTGCCGCCCCTTTATGAAATTCGCTTTTTACAATTTAATTATAACATACATTAAATAGAAAATAAATAGCGCCAATCACAAAATAACCATGCCTATTTTAGCAAAATTTGCAAAATAAGATATGTTATTTTGCAAAAGCACTTAAAAAGATAAAAAGGGCATTGCTACCGCAAAGCCCCCTTTTTTGAATGGGGATAGTGAAATAAGTGCAGAAGCCCCGAGCGCGAGGGCGTCGGCGTACTGGCGTACGGAATAGTCATTCCCCAAAAATCTTGACAGATTTTTACGGGGGCCCCTATGACCAGCCGCGGTCGCGGCTAAAAAACAGACATAAAAAGAAGAGAACTTGCGAAACCTTGCAAGTTCTCAACCTTAAAAAGTTATTTTTAGTATAAATAAAATCTTTTAGTAAATATGTGTCTGTTTTTGGTCTGTGCTTGTTGCAACATCCCCATTTATTATCTTTGAACGCGTCCGCTGCCGCCGCCCTTGATTAAGGACTCAACCTCTGCAACTGAAACTAGGTTATAGTCGCCAAGGATTGTGTGCTTTAAGCATGATGCTGCAACTGCAAATTCGATAACGTCTTGTGATGACTTGTTTTGTAAGCAAGCATAGATAAGACCGCCACCGAAGGAGTCGCCGCCGCCTACACGGTCAACAATGTGGATATTGTATGAGCGTGAGAAGTAATATTCGTTTTCGCTCTTGTCGTAAAGCATAGCCGCCCAAATGTTGTCGTTTGCGGAAATGCTTGTTCTTAATGTAATTGCTACTCTCTTACAGCCGAAACGGTCAGAAAGCTGCTTTGCAACACTCTTGTAGCCCTCGTGGTTTACAACGCCCTTATCAACGTCTGTATTTTCCGCCTTAATGCCGAATACCTTTTCTGCATCCTCTTCGTTAGCGATACAAACATCAACGTAGCTCATAAGTGTAGCCATTGTCTTGCCTGCTTGCTCTGATGTCCAAAGGTTCTTTCTAAAGTTAAGGTCACAGCTTGTTGTGATACCCTTTTCTCTACATACCTTAAGTGCATCTAAGCAAATTTCAGGAAGGTCGCCGCCGAGAGCTGGTGTAATTCCTGTAAAGTGGAACCAATTAGCGCCGTCTAAAATCTTGTTCCAATCAAAGTCCTCTCTCTTTGCAAGTGCGATTGCTGAGTAGGCTCTATCGTAAATAACCTTTGATGGTCTTTGTGAAGCGCCTGTTTCAAGGTAGTAAATACCAACTCTGTCTCCGCCTCTTACGATATCGCTTGTATCAACACCGTATCTGCGAAGTGAATTTACTGCCGCTTGACCGATTTCGTGCTTTGGAAGCTTTGTAACGTATGAAGCATCCATACCATAGTTAGCAAGTGATACTGCAACATTGGCTTCGCCACCACCGTAGGTCGCGCCAAACGTATCGGTCTGCACAAATCTTGTGTAGCCCGCTGGATTAAGTCTTAGCATAATTTCGCCGAAGCAAACTGTTTTCATAATAAAAATCCTCCGTATTTTAGCCGCCAGCCGTTAGCTGTCAGCGGTTAGCTGGTTAGATATTTGCCAGCATTTTTTATCGCTATTATTTTATCACAAGTTTTATATAATATCAATGATTTTTATATAAATTTTTATTTTTTTGTTCGAAGCTATTCGTTAGTAGCTCGCTAATCGCTAACTGCTATCTGCTAACGGCTATCTATTATACCTTTCATAATAGAATAGATACTGCTGAGCGATGCCGCCGTTTTTGCCAAAAAGGGAAATATCGAGGCTTCCTGCGAAGCGGTTTTCTATTACTCGCTTTATCCACACGTCAATAGGGAATGCTTCCGTTTTATCAAAGCCGAAAAGGAGCGCACAGCACGCCACCTTTAAACCAACACCTTTGATTTGGCATAGCGTTTCAACGGCGGAATTAAAATCCTGTGCATATACGCTATCAAGGTCGATTTTGCCGTTTGCGATTTTTTCGCAAGCATCAATTATGTACTTAGCGCGGAAGCCTGTTTTAAGGTTAAAGATTTCCTCAACACCTGCATCTAAAAGCGCTTTAGCATCAGGGAAGGAATAGTACGTTTTATCTAAATAAGCCACACTGTGTCCGTATTTTTGGCACATATCGTTTACTATTTTCTTAATTCTTGGAATATTATTGTTTTGTGAAATGATAAATGAGCATATCATTTCCCATCTGTCCTGTCTTAAAATTCTTATGCCGTTGCCATACTCAATGGCTTTATCCATATGGGCGTGATTTAGAGCAAGGGAAATTTCGCTATTTATTTTATCATAGTCAATATCAAGAGCTAAAAAGCGACGCCATATATTTTCGTAGTCTTCCCTTGTGGCATTATAGATAATAACCTCGTTTGGATGATTTTGACCGAAAATTACATATCTGCCAAATGCCACTCCGCCAAATTCGTATTTGTTGCCAAACATTGATACCTCTTCAAAGCGAAAGCATTGACCGCAATCAAAGGTTTTAAATATATCTAAATATGGAATATTTTCAACTTTTACCGCATTTATCCCATTTTCAAGAGTAAATTCGCTATATTTCTCCATAATTTTCCCCCTTTGTACTTGAATTATTTTAATTATACAATTATAATATAAGTAAGTCAAGTAGGTTTTGAATAGTTATGAGCACTTCGTGCGTTATAAGTTTGCTATGCAAACGTTATGAATTCGCTATGCGAATGTTATGATATGATTGCTAAGTCTAACCTAAAACGCTGTCAAGCTCATAACTGCGGTAGCATCATAACGGCGAAGCCTCATAACTTGCGAAGCAATCATAACTGTTCTCCCTTCGTGGAGAACGAAGGGAGAACTATGGAACAAATATACATGATACCAGTAAATGAAGCATTTGATGAATGTGCTAAGGCGGATGTGTGCCAATGCCCTATTTGCAAAATGCTTGATAAGCTTGAAAATAAAGAGGTTGATATAGCACTTGGTCCTGCTATGATGGAGCCTAATATTAGAATGGAGACAAACGAAAAGGGATTTTGCCATCATCACTTTGATATGATGCTGCAAAGACCTAACAAGCTTTCCCTTGCGCTTATTTTAGAGAGCCACCTTGATACTATTCGTGGCAAAATGAAGGGCAATCCATTAAAGAATATCGTTATTCCTAAGCACAAGAGCCAATTAAAGACAACAAAGACTCTTAACGAAAGCTGTTACATATGCGAAAAGGTAAATTACCATATTGGCAGAATGATTGAAACTACCGTTTACCTACACGGATATGACCCTGATTTTAGAGTAAAAACAAAGAAGCAGAAATATTTCTGCTTGGAGCATTATCAAATGATGCTTGAATACGCCAAAAACAAGCTTGATAAGAAAAAATTTGAGGATTTTTACTCTGATGTGTCGCTAATTCAAGAGAAATACTTTGATAAAATCATTAAGGACGTGTCTTGGTTTGCAAAGAAATTTGACTACCGTTACGATAATGAGCCTTGGTATGACTCCCGTGATGCGGTTGAAAGAGCAATTAAGCTTTTAAGCGGTAAGTAATATGAAAAAGCTTGACTATAAAAACAAAACCGTTATTATTACAGGCGCTTCAAGTGGAATTGGCAAGGAAATTGCAAGGGAGCTTATAGAAAATTACGGTTGTACGGTTTACGGCATTGCACGAAATGAAGCAAGGCTAAGTGAAGCAAAAAGCTTACTTGGGGATAAATTTATTCCATATTCAATGGACGTTTCCGTAAAGGAAAATTGGTTGAATTTTGCTGATTTTTTAAAAAATAGTGGGATAAATGTAGATATTTTAATAAACTGCGCAGGAATTTTGCCTAAGTTTGCCACATTTGAAAACACCGAAATTGAACAGTATGAAAAAGCGGTATCTATAAACTATCTTTCACAGGTTTATGCTTGCAAGTTGATTTTGCCTTTGATGAACAAATGCGGAGCCATTGTCAATGTAGCATCAGCCTCTGCTCTTTGTCCGTTTTCGTTAGTTAGCGGATATACTGCTTCAAAAAGTGCATCTTACCACTTTACACAGTCCATAGCAAGAGAAATTAAGGATATTTCCGTGTCCTGTGTGTTATGCGGATTTGTAAAAACGGATATTATGAAAAATCAAGAAATGAACGACAAGGAAGCTAAGCTAATTAAGCTATTCTCTGCCGATTGCAGTAAGGTTGTTGGCAAAATTTTAAGAAAGGTAAGACGCCGTAAAAAGCGTATTGTTACAGGCTTTGACGGTCATTTTATGAGTGGCTTATACCGACTTTTCCCTAATTTTGCGCCAAAATTCATCAGTTGGTTTCTTAAAAAAAGTGGACTTGATTTATTTAAAGGATAATAAAAAACGACACTCTGTGTCGTTTTTTGTTATTTAATGATAAGGCAGAATAAAATCGGCATAAACATTGCGGGAATTAAGTTGGCAATTTTGACTTTTGATGCGCCAAGCATATTAAGTCCCAAGGCGATAATGATAATTGAGCCGGCTGCTGACATTTCTGCTATCATATAGTCGCTCATAATTGGTCCTGCAAGGTTGAAAAGCAATTCTAGTGAGCCTTGATAAAGCATAATTGGAATTGCGGCAAGGGCGGCACCGTAGCCGAAGGATGATGCAAATACTACTGCTGTTACAAAGTCAAGAACGATTTTTGCATACATAAAGGTTTGGTTTGCGCCGTTTGAAACTCCGCTTTCCATTGCGGCTTTAATTGTAAGAGCGCCTACACAACAAGCAAGGGTTGTGGAAACGAATGCTCTTGCCACGTTCTTTTGAGGCTTGTCCTCATTTAATTCAAACATTTTTTGTGGGGGAAGGGGCTTTTTAACAAGCTTCTTTTCTACAAATGTACCTAGCTTCTCAAGCGCGCCGTCAATATCAATAATTGTACCGATTATTGAGCCTACTACTAAGGAAAGTATAAGCACAAGTGGCTTCTTTGAGTCAAATGCGCCTTGAATACCTAAGAAAATTACGCAAAGTGAAATCGCTTTAAGTGCTACCTGTGGTAAGTCAACAAGTCTTGCATTTTTTGACAAAAGATTTGACAAAAGCACTCCGATAAGTGCGCCTACCGCAACGGATAGCGCGTTTATTGTTGTTCCTAATAAAATCATATTTTACTCTCTTTATTTATTTTTTTCTTGATAAAACGCATCGGCAAGGCGACAAAAATCGCCAATCGAAAGTCGCTCGCCTCTGATATTGATATCAAAGCCAAGCTCCTCAATAATTTGACCTATTCTCTCCTTGGAAACAAAGGAAAGATGTGATGAAAGTGAGTTTAGCATTGTTTTTCTTCTTTGAATAAATGCGCCCTGAATTACGTCAAAAAGCATTTTTTCGCTCTTTACCGTATATTTTGGTTCATCGTAAAGCTCAATTCTTACAACGCTTGAGGTTACCTTTGGTGGTGGCAGGAAGTTGTCAGGTCCTACGTCAAATAGCTTTTTAACTTGTCCGTAATAGTTTATTGATGCGGTAATTGCGCCGTAGTCCTTGTCCTTTTCGGATGCGCAAAGACGGTCTGCCACTTCCTTTTGTACCATTACCGTAATTGAGGTTAAGCGATTTTTTGAGGTGTCGCCGTTTATCTCTCTTGACTCCTCAAGAAGCTTCATAATAATAGGTGTGGTTATATAGTATGGCAAATTAGCGCACACAGATACAGGGATATTGCCAAAATTATCGTTTATAAGGCTTACCGTATCAAGCTTTAAAAAGTCGTCGTTAATAACTGATACGTTGTCAAGCTCCCCTAAGGTTTTATCTAAAATAGGGATAAGTGTTTTGTCAATTTCAATGGCTACCGCCTTATTATATCTTAAGCCAAGCTCATAGGTAAGTGAGCCAATACCCGGTCCTATCTCAATGACGCCGCTTTCAAGGCTTGGGTGCTTTGATTTGTGATATGAATAGCTTTCCTCAGCTATATTAAATGGCACTTCAGGATTTATTAAAAAGTTTTGTCCGAAGGCTTTTTTAGTTCCTGTGCCAAATTCCGCCATAATTTTCTTGACGGTTCTAATATCGCATAAATTCATCTTTTCCCCCTTGACAAAACTTAAATTTTATAGTAAAATAGCCTATATGCTGGAGTAGCACAGTGGTAGTGCAGCTGATTCGTAATCAGCAGGTCGTGAGTTCAATCCTCATCTCCAGCTTTGCCTGACTTACCGTCAGGCTTTTTTCTTTTTAGAGTATATCACAAAAAAATGCTAAAATCAATATTTTATTAAAATAAAAGGGAGTGAACCGTTCACTCCCCTATTTTATATTATTCCTCGATTACGCCGTCATCCTCAAGCTCAATTTCGATTTCGTCAGATTGTTCGTCTGCTACTTCCTCGATATCCTCATTTGCACATCCGCAAATGCATTCTTCGCTATGGCAATCACAAATTTCGTGATCCTCTGGACAAAGCTCAATAGTAAACTTTAAGCGCTTTCTTACAACTGCAAAAAAGATTGCGATTGCTCCTGCAAGTGAAACTAACGCGCCTGAAATGATTAAAATAGCCTTTAAAAAGCCGTTATTCTTCTTTTCCATAATATATCTCCTTTTGTTAAATTATTTCTCTTTGTATCTATAATATACCATATAATTCTCAAAAATGCAATTACTTAACAAAAAAATTTACAATATTGCATTGATTTAATTTACATTATATGATACAATATGTAATACTTTAACTATAATATTTTATTCATTTGAGGTAAAAATGGCTCTTAAAAAAATTTTAGGTGTTGACTATGGCGATGCGCGCACAGGTCTTGCTTTATCCGATTTAAGTGGCTTTTTAGCAAGTGGCGCAGGCTGTATTAAAAGCACAGGATTTTTAAAAACTGCTGAGAGTGTGTCTGAAATTGCAAAGAAAAACGAAGTTGGACTTATAGTTTTAGGTCATCCCATCAATATGAACGGCACTCTTGGTCCAAGAAGTGAAAAGGTGCAAGCCTTTGGCAAGCATTTAGAGAAAATTTCGGGAATTAAGGTTGAGCTTTTTGATGAAAGACTATCAACTGCAAACGCCCACGTAATTTTAAATCAAACTAATACAAGAGGTCAAAAAAGAAAGGATATTATTGACGAAATGTCAGCATGTCTTATCTTACAAAGCTATCTTGACAGAGAAAGAAACAAAAACAACTAACGAAAGGTAAAAACATGAGCGATAAAAATTGTTCCCCATGCAAGCTTAACAGCGTTGGCGGTCAAGCTGTAATTGAGGGCGTTATGATGAAAAACGTTACCAAGGTTGCTCTTGCCATACGAAAAGAGGACGGAAGCATTGAAATTAAAAACAGTGAATTCCACCCTAAAAAGGAAAAGCATAAATGGTTAAACATTCCTATTCTCCGCGGAATTGTGGGCTTTGTTGAGTCTATGATTTTATCATTTAAGACATTAAGCGATTCCACCGATATGCTTGGTATTGATGAGCTTGAGGAAAAGGAAAAGGCTGAAAAGGAAGCTAAAAAAGCAAGAAAAAAGCTTGAAAAAGAGGCTAAAAAGCAAGGAATTACCGTTGAGGAGCTTGAAAGCAAAAGCGGTGATGCTACACAAGAATCCACCGAAAGCAGTGAGGAGTGTGTAGATAAAGAGGAAAAAAGCGAGAAAAAAGAGGATAAGAAAAAGGATAGCGGCGTTGCAACAGGCTTAATAATGGCAGTTTCCCTTGTATTCGGCTTGCTTCTTGCGGTGGTACTATTTATTGCGTTACCAACGTATATAACTGACGGTCTTGATTACTTAACTAAAAGATACATTTCCGAAAATGGAATTAACCACTATTTACAGGCGGCTATTGAGGGAATTATTAAGATTTCTATCTTTATAATCTATATAGCGTCCGTATCACTAATGAAGGATATTAAGAGAACGTTCTCTTATCACGGTGCAGAGCATAAATCTATTGCCTGCTATGAAAAGGGACTTGAATTAACTCCTGAAAATGCAAGAAAATGCTCACGCTTCCACCCAAGATGCGGTACAAGCTTTTTATTTGTAATGCTTCTTATATCAATTATTGTCGGAATGTTTATCCCTGAATTTAGTCATTCTTGGATAAGAAGCCTTGTAAAATTAGCAACCCTTCCTATTATTATGGGTGTTGGCTATGAATTTATTATGCTTGCAGGCAAGCATAATAACTGGCTCACAAGAGCGCTATCTGCTCCCGGTTTATGGATGCAAAGACTTACAACAAAAGAGCCTGATGATTATCAGTTAGCAGTTGCAATTTGTGCAATTAAAGCAACAATGCCGGAAGAATTTCCTGACTTTGACCCAAGTGAATATAAAATTACCCGTGAGGAAAACAAGGGTCATATAATGATTGAAAGCTAAAGAGAAGGAACAGACAAAACGTCTGTTCCTTATTTTTATTTAGTTGGAATTGTATTATAGGAAATAACGCTTAAAGCGTTTGTTTTTTGCTCGCTTTGTAGGTAAACTATTGATTTTTCCTCGTTTTCGGTTACCTCAACGTAGGTTGCAATAACTAATTCAACGTTGAGCTGGCTTTCCTTCATGCCCGTTAAAACAAAATCGTATGAAGCATATTCGCGTGATATATCAGCCTTAACAACTGAGCCTGTTTCAAGCACGGTTGCATTGCCGTCCTTATCAAGAGGGTTATTTTCTCCAAGTAATGTCTTTGCCCCTGCTACGATACCGTAGGAAAGTGTTTTACCTGTCTTTGATTCGTATTGCTCTATCGCCTTTACGTTTACAATAAATGATGCAACAATACCGTATGAGCCATCCTCAGGTGTCGAGTAGCCCATAAATATAAAGAGTGGGGATGTATTTATACTTTCATCTGCCATTATCATACCGCAGTTAATACACGTGCCATATCTACCGTTTTCAAGATAGCTATCATAGTAAATATCACACTCAGTTTTATGACCGAGTGCTGGGTTTTCGCTTGCATAAACAGTATCAACAGTTCCTACCTTATCATTTGCACCATAAACAATTTTTGAGCCTGCTTTTTCACACGTTGCAGTTGTTATTGCTTGCAAGCTACACGCTCCGCCACCGTCTGAGCCTAATGCAAGCTTAGACGGATCAAAGGTACAGTTAGTAAACTTAAGGTGAGTTCTGCCGCTCTCTGTTTTAATTGAGCCTACAATGGTACAGTCTTCAAACTCAAAGAGCTGACCTGAAATTTCCCAGCAATCCATAAAGAAATCGCCAGTAACTACTGTGTTTTTTACATACGAGCCTGTCATAACCGTACATGCTTCAAATTTTCCACGAATGTAGCAGTTATCAATTTCGATAATCTTTTTACTTCCGCCTCTGCCTATAAGTCCTAAAGCGGTTGTATCCGAGCCAAGGGCACAATTAAGCAGCTTATAATTCTCATATACTGAACCGTCGCTGCCATCTCTTGAAAAAAGACCCTCTTCGCCTGAATACGTACGCATATTTTCCATATATACAAAGCCGTCGTCAACCCAAACGTAAACCTTTCCGTGATATGCATCAACATTTCCGGTGGTTACTAATTTATCATTAGCAAACGTAGGCTTTACAAACTCAGTAGGAATTTCGCCCTCGTTTAGCGCTTTTGTGCCAAAGCAGCGAAGGTATGCATTAACGTGCTTTACGTAGATACCTGTTTTTGCACATCTGTCCTCTACCGCATGTACGTAGCCGTTATATCTAATCGTTACTGTGATTGGTCTGTTAATTAAAATTCCTCTATTTTCTGCATTTCTGTATGTGTGAATATTTTCTGCAAAAATAAGCTCAATATGGTCATTATCCGCAACTTCATTAAAGAATATGCCCATATCCGTGCCGTTTGTTGTCATTAAATCATCAATTACAACAATATTCTTGCCTTCCGCTTGTATATTTACTGCTGCTTCGCTATTAGAGGATTGAACAACGTAATATGTATCTTTCACAGGTGCAATCTCTTTTGCGCCCACCGCTATGCACATAAGCGCCATAATTGCAATTAAGCTAATTATAAAGATTAGTTTTTTCATTTTTATGCCTCGATTTTTGGAATAGCGTTATAGGAAATTACGCTTAGATTTTCTGTTTTTTGAGTTTCTTGTAGGTAAACTACGGTTGTTTCTTCGTTTTCGGTTACCTCAACGTAGGTTGCGATAACAAGCTCTAAGCCAAGCTGGTTTTCATTCATGCCTTTTATGATAAAATCATATGCGGCGTATTTTCTTGAAATTTCAACCTTTAGAATTCCGCTATTTTCGTTAAACGGTACGATGTTTTCTAGATTTGAATTGATTGCCGCCACAATACCGTGCTTTACTGTTTTTTCTGTTAGAGCTTCATACTCCTTAATGGCTTCATTGTTAACCATGTATGAAGCAACAATACCGTATGAGCCATCCTCAGGTGTTGAGTAGCCAAGGAACGTATATAGCTCAGGTGCTGAGCTATAATCATCGCATGAATTTTCGTTACATCTTATGCAAGGGGCTATATAAGTTCCCTTTATAAGATAGCTTTCATAAGTTACTCCAACTATTTTTGTTAAGTCAACGCTATGTCCAAGCTTAGGTGAGTTAAAGCTTTCAAGCTCTTCCTTGTAATATTCGGTTGGATAGCCCTTGTTTGTGCTTCGCTTAATTGTAAGCGTTCCGTCCTCGGTACAGGTTGGGCTGGTATAAATTCTTACAAACTGGTCGCCCCAGCCGTCGCCACCTAAGCTCCATGTTGTTTCAGAAAGGTCGCAATCCTTGAATACATAGTGAGTTCTTCCTGTGCTTGAGCTTACTTTTGCAATGGTACAGTTTTCAAACGTCCATGTTTGAGGTGAGCCGTGCCATGAGTCAATCCAAACACCGAATTTGCCAATTATGGCGTCCTTAACTAATGAACCGTCCACAACGGATACGGCGCTTATACCAGCATAATAGCCCTTATTTACGTTTACGGTTTTTCCGCTTTGACCGCCTATGCTAATAGGAGCGCCTCTGTTACTGTCGCAAGCGCAGGAATTAAACTCGTATGTTCCTTTTGCGCTATTATCACCGCCATACACGACCTCCTCGTGAGTAAATGACCTTAAGTTTTCGGCGTAAATTTCACCAAACATAAACCACACGTAAACCTTACCGCTATGATATACATCAAGATTTCCGCGCTCGGTAACTACGCCATCCTTTATAGTCGGTTTTATAAACTCCTGTGATATGACACCGTTTTCATCGGTTGCCATTGAACCTATTAGCTTTAATGATGCTCCGCTATTATTTAACACAATACCGTTATATCTGCTTCCGTTAATAACCGCATGGATAAATCCGTTATAGCGCATTGTAACTGATATTGCTTTATTGATTAAAATACACTTATATTCTGTACCATTTGTTACGATATTTTCAGCCAAAACAAACTCAACTGATGCTCCATCTGACAAATTGTTAAAAAACTCGCCAGGCTCTGTGCTGCTATTGCTTGTAAGCTCGGCTATGGTTACAATATTGTTTTTACCTTCCGCTTGTAATGCTGCCGCCGCTTCGCTATCCATTGACTGAACAACGTAGTACGTATTTATATCATCTGCGCTTATGGATATTGAAAGCGCACATATGAATATAAGGGCTGCTACAATTAGCAAAAATACCTTTCTTTTCATAGTTTTTCTCCTTAAAGTTGTATATAATATACAATAAGTTTAGCATATATTATAGAGATTGTCAACAATTTACAAAAAAATACTCCGATTCCTCGGAGTATTTTTTAGTTGCTTTGTTCGCTTATAAATTCCTTGTATTTCTTTAAAACCTTAATAGGATAAGTGGAAAATTCCTCATTTGGCTTGATTTTAACAACGATATACGGAGCTGAGGTTTTTCCACCGCTAATTTTTACGTTTTCTCTATCGTATGCGGATAGCTTAATAAACGCTTGAACGTTTGGTGTGTCCGGGAAAAGCCTTACCTCTGTGGCTGACTGCTCAACCTTCTTAATTCCTGCATTTTGAGCGTAGGATTTTAAAATTGCCGTGTTAAGAAGATTTTTTGCACACTGCGGTACCTTGCCGAATCTGTCATTTAGCTCAGTTATAACGTCGTTATAGTCAGCTTCGTTTTCAATGTGGGCAATCTTCTTATACATTTCCATTCTTTGAGTGCTTGACGCAACGTAATTGCTTGGCAAATACGCGTCGCATGACATTGTCATTTTCGCTTCAAGCTTTTCCTCTACCTTTTCGCCCTTTTCCTCTAAAACGGCTTCATTTAAAAGACGCACGTAAAGGTCATAGCCGACTGTGTCAAGGTGTCCGTGCTGCTCTGCGCCTAAAAGGTTACCTGCGCCACGGATTTCAAGGTCGCGCATTGCAATTTTAAAGCCTGCGCCGAATTCTGCAAAATCGCGGATTGCGCTAAGACGCTTTTGAGCAATTTCCGTAAGTCCCTTGCCCTTGCGATAGGTAAAGAATGCATATGCACGGCGATGGCTTCTGCCAACTCTGCCACGAATTTGGTGGAGCTGAGAAAGTCCCATTTTATCAGCGTTTTCAATGATTAGCGTGTTTGCATTAGGAATATCAATTCCTGTTTCAATAATAGTGGTTGATACTAAAATATCAACGTCTCCCATAACTAATGCATGCCAGATATTTTCAATATCGTCCTTATCCATTTGACCGTGAGCAACGGCAATTCTTGCATCAGGAAATGCTGCTCTTATTTTTGCGGCGGTTTGGTAAATGTACTCCACGTTATTAAAGAGGTAGAATACCTGTCCGCCACGGTGAAGCTCACGTCTTATGGCATCATTTATAATGTTATCGTCATACTCAAGCACGTAGGATTGAACGCCTACACGTCCCTCAGGCGCTTCGTCAAGAACGGACATATCGCGAATACCGCCCATTGCCATGCTAAGTGTACGGGGAATAGGGGTTGCGGATAGTGAAAGCACGTCAACGTCAGGAACTGCCTGCTTAATTTTTTCCTTTTGGGCAACACCGAAGCGCTGCTCCTCATCAATAATTAAAAGTCCTAAATCCTTAAACTGAACCTTGCCACCTAAGAGCTTATGTGTGCCGATAATAATATCAAGGTCGCCACGGCGTAATCTACGAAGCGTTGCGGCTTGGTCCTTGGCTGTTCTGAAGCGTGAAATCATGCCAATATTGACACCTGTGCCTGCAAAACGCGCAAGAGCCGTCTGGTAATGCTGCATTGCAAGGATGGTTGTAGGTACTAAAATTGCCACCTGTTTATTGTTGGCAATACATTTCATAGCGGCTCTAAGCGCCACCTCTGTTTTACCGTAGCCAACGTCTCCGCAAAGAACTCTATCCATAGGATAGGGGCGTTCCATGTCGGCTTTTATATCGGCGATTGCCTCAAGCTGTGAGTCAGTTTCCTCATACTCAAATGATGAGTCAAATTCTCTTTCCATAATGCCGTCCGGCTGGAAGGAAAAGCCGTTAAGTCTCATTCTGCGAGCGTAAAGGTCGATAAGCTCCTTTGCCATTTCCTTAGCTGATGCCTTTGCCTTGCTCTTTGCCTTTTGCCATGTGCTACCGCCCATTTTTGAGAGCTTAACATCTCCGTCGGAGCTTTTTGTTCCGATATATTTAGCTACCATGTCAAGCTGGTCAACAGGTAAATATAATTTGTCTGTTCCCGCATACTGAATAGCGATATAATCACGGTGCGCGCCCATTACGTACATATTTTGGATGCCTAAAAAGCGTCCGATACCGTAATTTGCATGCACAACGTAGTCGCCTACGTTTAGGTCAGTGTGGGACATGATTTTGTCCCCTGCGTTTTTAGCGAACTTCTTGCTTTTTGCTATCTTTTTAGTGTTTTCTCCACGCTTTGAGGATAAAACGATAAGCGCTAGCTTTGAGGTTGGAATTTCGTATCCGTCAGGATAAGAATCGCAAAATACAGCCACAGTCCCTGCCGAAATTCCCTTTTTCGTAGCATTTTCAGCTAAGAATGATGGGATATTCATTTCATTTAACGCTTTAACTGTGGTTTTTGCTTCCTGCGTATTTTGGCAAATTAAAATTACTCTATACTTATTTTGAATAAAGTAGTCAAGTTCCTCAAAAAGAGCTGATATTGTGCTGTTTACTAAGGTAATTCCCTTTGTGCCGAAGCTATAAAGACCGCCCTGCTCACTTCTTCTTGACATAAGGAAGGTATCAACGTTTATACATTGGTGCTTTTCGCAAAAACCGTCAATTTTAGACACAGGTGCGCTAAAATCAGCATATTTTGAAGGAATTAGGTTAGCTTCAATCATGCCCTTTATGATTTCGTTATTAATGCTTTGCGCATCTCTTGCCTTGGCGGCAACAGTTGGGGTATCGCAAACGACTACTGTTGATTTTTCATCAAAATAGTCAAGTAAGCATTCCTTTTCGGGATAGATAAGTGATATAAACTTATCAAGGAAGGTAAGGCTTAAATTACCGTCAATGGCGCTTAGCTCCCTTTGAAGCTCCTTAATGCTGTCCCCATTTGTTGCATATGAAATAAGATGCTCAATTTCTGCTCTAACAAGCCTTATCTTTTCCTCGCTTGCGATAATTTCCTTTGACGGTGTAACTGTAAAGCTATCAATTTTTTCCGTCATTCTTTGGCTCATTATATCAAAAAGAGCCATTCTCTCAATTTCGTCTCCAAAAAGTTCAATTCTTACAGGCGCGCTTTCACGCTTTTCCTTGATGTTTATAATAAAGTCGCAGTTGGTTGGATATACGTCGATAATATCGCCACGGGCTGAGTATTGACCGGGACCCTCTACCATTTCCGTGTTGGTGTATCCCATGTTGGAAAGGCATCTTGTTAACGCTAAAACGTCAAGGGATGTGTCTGTATTTACCTTTAAAGTAAGATTTTTTAAATGCTCCTTAGGCATTGTAAACTGGGTTACGGAGTCGGGAGTTGCTATTACAACGTCAACGGAGTTATATAAAACTCCTGACAAAACGCGAAGCCTTTCATATTCAAGCTCGTGGGATGCGGTCATATCGTAGAAGTTAAAATCGCGAACAGGGAAAAACTCACATTTTAGACCTGTTTTCTTCAAAAACTCGTTTAGCTTGTTGGCTTTTCTTTCCTCTCCCACCAAAATAAGAGTAGGGGTTTTCTTAATTTCTTTAATGTCGTCGGTTAAGGAATACAAAAGTGAATATAACGCGCCCTCACTTACTCCGTCAACTAAGAGCGGCAGATTGCTTCCTATTTCGTTTAGCTCCTTAAATCGTGAAATCAACCTTTCATAGGTTGAGGTGTCTTTAATTGCTTGTAAAATTTCCTTGTTCATGTTTTCACTCCCTTCGGTTGTTTAAAGTGGTTCGCTTCGCTCACAGGGTGTTTAGTAAACAAGATTTTTCCATCTATATTCCCTGCAACGGAGTTGCCCCTGCGAATATATGAGCCCCTGTTCTCTGCACACACCGTGTGCCCCTGTTTTCCGTTAAACGCCAATAAGTCCGATTTCTCGGACTTGGTTTGTTCAATTTTTGTTGTGTAACTACTGACCACCGATCACTGACCACTGTTCACTCTTGTATTTACACCGTTAAAATCACACATTGCGCTATCAATATCGCCGTTAACCATTTTTTCGATTGCGGCGGGGATATATTCAAGCACCTTGTTAAAGTACGCTTCCTCGTTCTTTGGGATTCTGCCAAGAACCCAATCTACCATTGGGTATTCATCTGGCTTTTGTCCTGCGCCAAGCTTAATTCGTGGGAATTTGTCTGTGCCAAGGTGGGCAATAATGTTTTTAAGACCGTTATGTCCGCCCGCACTTCCGCTACGGCGTATTCTCATTCTGCCTATGTCAAGTGTAATATCATCACTTAAAACGATAACGTTTTCAGGTGGAATTTTATAAAAATTCACAGCCTCAATTACCGCTTCGCCAGATAGGTTCATAAACGTTTGTGGCTTCATAAGTAAAACTCTTTTGCCGCCGACCTTCCATTCGCCTGTCAATGCTTTGAATTTTGCTCTTTGACATTCTCCGCCGTGCTTTAAGCATATATAGTCTATGGCTAAAAAGCCTGCGTTATGCCTTGTATATGTGTATTCATTCCCAGGGTTACCTAGTCCTACAATTAAATGAGTTATAGGCGCGCTATCCTCTTTTTTCTCAATTTTTTTAAATAAGTCGAATATGTTGTTCGTCATTGTCGCTTCCTTCGGTCGCTTTAGGATATAGGGGATAGGGGTTCGCTTCGCTCACAGGGATGGTTAGTTATTCCCTGCGAATGCAATGAGCCCCTGCGACAAGGTCGCCCCTGTTCTCTGTCCCCTAAAATCTCTTACGCTTTTTGGCTCTGTTTTCCTTGATTTCTTGGAATTCTCTTGATATTGCAAATGCGTTTTGCGGAACGCTATCCGTTACTGTTGTTCCTGCGGCTACCAACGCGTTTTCGCCAAGCTCAATAGGTGCAATCAGGCTGGAATTACAGCCAACGATTGCGTTATCGCCAATTCTGCATTGATACGTCTTTACTATTTCCTTATCAACCACCGGCTTTACGGTTACTACGTTAGAGCCGATAATTACGTTTTTGCCAAGCTTTGCTTCAATAAGTACCGCATGTGGATAAACTACGCTATCTGCACCGATTTCAGAATTTTCCAAGGAGCAGCCGTCGTAAACCGTTACGTTTTCGCCGATTTTACAGTTGTTCGTTACGCTGGAATAGCTTTTTATAGTAACGCTATCCTCGATTACGGCATCTGAAACCTTACTGTTTTCAATAATGGTATCCTCGCCGATTGAGCTATGATTGATAACCGTATTGGGTCCTATAACACAATGCTCCTTTATGCTTGAGCAGTTATAAATTTGAGTGTTAGGCAAAATCTTACAGCCTGATCTTATAACACAGCTTGGTCCGATTACTATTCCGTCTCTGTTTTCGATTTCAACGCCACTCATTACAAAGTAATCAAGAAGCTCGTTTCTGTACTCCTCGATTTTCTTGAAATAGTCGATACGGGAAACGGGAGTTGCTTTTTCCTTTTCAAGCAACGCCTTGTGAGTATATACGGCTCCGCTGTCTTGAATGGCCTTCACAAAATCTGCGCATGATGCAATTTCCTGTCCTCTGCCAATCATTTCGCCAAAACCGAAAACTGCGTAAAGGTCCCCTGAAATTCCTACCGTGGCATATGTAAACTTATTGTTTGTAATACATTTAAGCGCGTCCTCGATGGTTTTTGCAGGCGCTAAAAACACAAAAGGAGATACAACCGCAATAATATCACTATGCTCAACGCGACTACTGATGTCGCAGCCTGCGCCTTTTTTGCCGAAAGCATCTACTGAGATAAATTTGGCGTTTAAGCCTAATTTATTTGATGCGTCCATGATTTTTCTGTGGGCATGCTCATAGAGCGGAGATTGGTGAAGAAGCGCCTTTGCTCCACCCTCAAAGTGGGAGCTTTCCTCCGCCTCACACACAACGATAACTATTCTTTTCATTTCTCTCTCCTTTAACGTCGGGGTTGTGGGTTACAGGTTGGGGCTTACTGATTAGCGTTCCGTTTAATGATTAAAACGCGTCTTTTACGGTCATTTTGCCCCCGTTTTCTATTCTACACACGATTTTACCACAAAACGAGTCAACTTTCAAGCATATTTTAAATAAATACTTTACTTTTATATTTTTTTCTGTTATACTATTGTGTACCAATATTTTAAATAACTGTGTGCAAATAAATTTAAACAAAGGAGATGCACTATGTATAACAATAAAAATGCTAAAGGCAGAACTACCGTTTTGTACCTTTTATCATCATTTTTTGCTTTAATCGGTCTTTTTGGCGCAGGATACTTGATTTCAAAAACACCCGATAACTTTATCTACATTTCAGTCCTTTGCGCGTGCGCATTGGTGCTTGCGCTTATAATCGCGGCGATTATTGTTAATTCAGCCTACAAAAAGCGTAAAATTGACGGACCTCAATCCGAAACGCTATTTGCAATCATGTATAACGAAATAAGAAACCTTAACGAGCCTGCCTTTATGTGCGACTCTCACGGAAAAATCGTTTGGTACAATCCGTACATGCAAAACGCAACAGGTCAAAAATCCCCAATTTTAGGCTCATATATCGGTAACTTCTTTGAGGGCGAGCTTCTTGAGGACGACTTTATCCCAGAGGTTGACTTTGACGATAAAAAATACCGTATTGAAAGAAACTCGGTTGAAACAGGCGATAAAACGTACTTCCTATTCGTTTTAAGAGATATTACCAAGGAAACGGAGCTTGCTAAGGAGCTTAAGGATACGGATAAGCTTATTGCTTACATCGCAGTTGACAACATTGAGGAGCTTTTACAGTTCGAGCAAGACAAATACCGTAACGCTTCAGCTGAAATTGACGAGCTGGTTCGTGAGTGGGCCGCAAGTGTCAACGGCGTTATTAAGGAATACGAAAAAAATAAATACATCTTTATTTTCGAGGCGCAGCACCTTGAAACATTCTTTACAGAAACGTTAAACACCTTAGAGGAAAAGGGTTCAGATTCAGAGAGCGCTTCTCTCGGCTTTAACATTCTTAAGCAGGCGCGTGATATTCGTATAGGAGCTGCAGGTATTCCCGTTACTCTTTCTATCGGTATTGCAAACGTAAGCGGCACGTTTGAGGAGCGCGACAAGGCTTCACAGGAATGCTTAAAAACGGCGCTTGAGCGCGGCGGCGACCAGGCATTAGTTAAGTTTGTAGAAAACGGAGAAATTAAGGAAAAGACGTTCGGTGCAAGAACAAACGCCGCTCAACGACGCGGACGTGTAAGAGCGAGAGTTATTGCAAACGAGCTTGTTGGTCATATTGTAACAGCATCTAACGTGCTTATTATGGCACATGCAAGACCTGACTACGATGCTATCGGCGCATCTGTCGGTATATCAAAATTCTGTCAGCTTTGCGGTGTTGATTACCACATTGTAACAGATTTTAAAAACACCAACGTTGAAAAGTCGTTAAAATATTTTGACGGTATTGAGGAATATTACGGCAAATTCATTGACAAGCACGAGGCTCTTGATTTAGTATCTGAAAATACGCTATTGGTTTTAGTTGACGTAAACAGTCCTAAGCAATTAGAGTCAAGAGATTTAGCAGAAAATATTGAGAAGCACATTATCATCGACCACCACAGAAAGGGCGACGATTTTGTAAAAGAGCCTATTATTTCATATATTGAAACATCTGCTTCAAGCGCAAGTGAAATCGTTACTGAAATGCTTGAGCAAACAATTCGAGATGAAAACGTTTTACCAAGCGAGGCTAATTTGCTTTTTGCCGGAATTACTCTTGACACAAAGCAATTCACTAAAAATACAGGTACAAAAACCTATGGCGCGTCTATGTATTTAAGAGAAAGAGGCGCAAGCTATGACGATATTGCAGACCTATTCAAATCTACTCTTGACGACTTCTTACAGGAGGTATCGTTTGGAGAGCACGTTGAGCTATACGGCGATAACATGGCAATCGCGGTTAAGGACGGCGGAGTTGGTAAGGATGCGGAAATTATCGTTGCAAAGGTTGCCGATAAGCTGCTGACAATTTCAGGGGTTGAGGCTTCATTCGTTATTACAAAATTTGATAATATGGTAAAAATTTCTGCGCGTTCAAACGGTAACATTAACGTTCAGATTATTCTTAGCGAGCTTGGCGGCGGCGGACACTTTAACTCCGCGGCAGGCACGTTTGTTGGCGAAAGCGTTAAGGACGTGGTTAAGAAGCTAAAGGATTCCATTGACAAATACAAAATTTAAGAAACAAAAGGAGACACGAAAATGAAGGTACTTTTATTACAGGACGTTAAGTCCCAAGGCAAAAAGGATCAAATTATAAACGTATCTGAGGGATATGCAAGAAACTTCTTATTCCCACAAAAACTTGCAATTCCGGCAGACGCTAAGGCAGTTACAGACGCTAAAAACAGAAAGGACTCTCAAAACCACAAAATTGAGCTTGAAAAGCAGGCTGCAAGAGAGCTTTCAAAGAAAATCGGCGAATCTACCGTTAAAATCGTTGGCGATGCAGGCGAGGGCGGAAGATTTTACGGCGCTGTAACCTCAAAGGACATTGCAGAAGCATTAAAATCACAGTTTAATATTGAAATCGACAAAAGAAAGTTTGAGCTTGACGCTCCAATTAAAGCGTTTGGCACGTATAGAATAGACGTAAAGCTTTACCAAGGCATTACAGGTAAGCTTACAGTTATGGTGGTGGAAAAATAATGGACGCATTACAAAAAAAGCTTCCCTATTCACTTGATGCTGAGCAATCGGTTTTAGGCTCAATCCTAATTGACCCAGAATGCTTTGACGATATTGCACAAATCATAAAAGCTGACGACTTTTACCTTGAAACTCACGGTGAAATCTTTGCTCTTATGCAAAAATATAGCATGCAAAGCAAGAGTATTGACGTAATTACACTTATAAACTCATTAGTTTCGGACGGAGTATATGAGGACGATGCGGCTGCACGTTCATATATTAAGCTCCTTGTTGACATTGTGCCTGGAAGCGCTAACGCAAAGGACTATGCGGAGATTGTAAGAGACAAAGCTACGCTTCGCCGTCTTATAAATGCAACAGAGGAAATTCAAAAGGATGCTTACTCAGAGGGAGAGGACGTATCAAAGATAGTTGACCTTGCTGAGCAAAGGATTTTTGAAATTGCCGAAAAGAATATTCGCCGTGATTTTGTTCATATAAGAGATGTTATTGTTGAAACATATGAGCGTCTTAGCAAGCTCCAGGACGGTAACGAGGAGGAGCTTCACGGTGTTGACACAGGCTTTACCGACCTTGACAGATACATTGGCGGCTTCGGTAAGGGCAACCTTATTATCGTAGGTGCGCGTCCTGGTATCGGTAAAACGTCATTCTGTTTGAACCTCGGTACAAACATTGCTAAGAAAACTAAAAAAGCCGTTTGCTTCTTCTCTCTTGAAATGTCAAGCGAGGAGCTTGTTTCCCGTGTAATTTCAAGTGAAGCAATGGTGCTTTCCGAAAGACTCAGAAGCGGCAAGCTTGATAAGGATGACTGGTCAAAGATTGCTACTGCAAGCTCAGTTCTTTCCGAAACGGATATTTACATTGACGATACGTCAAATATCGGCTTAACTGCTATGAAGGCTAAGCTCAGAAGAATTAAAAATCTTGGTCTTGTAGTAGTTGACTACTTACAGCTTATGGAATCAGAAACTAAGCGCAGAGACGGAAGCCGTGTAAACGAAATCGGCGATATTTCAAGAGGTCTTAAGCTTCTTGCAAAGGAGCTTAACATCCCTGTTATCGTATGCTCACAGCTTTCCCGTAGCTCCGAAAAGGAAAAGGAAAGAAAGCCAATGCTTTCCGACCTTCGTGATTCAGGTTCTATTGAGCAGGACGCGGATATGGTTATCTTCCTATCCCGTGATTTCTACGGCAACGACCCTGAAAAGGCTAACCTAGTTGACGTAACACTAGCGAAAAACCGTCATGGTAGCTCAGGCACAGTTCAAATGAGCTGGTTAGGACAATACTATAAGTTTTCAACACTTGAAAGCAATTTAACGGAAAATTAAGTCTTAGGAAACAGGAGCATACGGTGTTCAACTAACCTTCCCTGTGAGCGAAGCGAACCCCTATCCCCTATCCCCTAAAAACGACAAAGGAGTTTTTATATGAAAAAATACGACAGATACATCGACAGATTCTTTGATGAAGAAAATTTTGAAAACATAAAGCTTGAGGACAACGACGGCAAGGAAATTGAGTTTGAGCAGGTTGCTGTTGTTGACTACGAGGAAAAATATTATGCAATTTTACATCCTGTAACACCTATGGATGGTGTTAATGAGGATGAGGCGCTCGTTTTCCTTATTGATGAGGACAAGGATGAATTAGTTTACTGCGATGATGACAGCACCGCTCAGGCTGTTTTTGCAGTTTTCTATGAAGATATGGAGATTGACGAGGAGTAACATAGTGGTCAGTGGTTAGTGGTCAGTGGTCAGTTGTGCGACAATGATGTGCCTTTCCCTATCCCCTATCCCCTGTCTCCTATCCCCTATAAATATGAACAACTTTCTACCGATAACCCGCAAGGAATGCGATGAGCTTGGCTGGGGTGCGCCTGATTTTGTTTACGTGTCGGGCGACGCTTACGTTGACCATCCGTCCTTTGGCACGGCGATTATTACAAGAGTTTTAGAGGATGCAGGCTTCAGAGTTGCAGTTTTGGCTCAGCCTGATTATAAATCCTGTGAAGACTTTAAGCGCTTTGGCAAGCCGCGTCTTGGCTTTTTAGTAAGCGCAGGCAACATTGACTCAATGGTTGCTCACTACACCGTATCAAAGAAAAAGCGTTCCTATGACTATTATTCCCCCGGCGGAAAAATGGGACTCCGTCCCGACAGAGCTGTTATAGTTTACTGTAACAGAATAAGGGAAGCGTATGGAGACGTGCCTATTATTATTGGCGGTCTTGAAGCTTCTTTGCGCCGTTTTGCCCACTATGACTATTGGGACAATAAAATTCGCCGTTCCGTTTTGGTGGATTCCCGCGCGGATATTCTCACCTACGGCATGGGAGAATCTATTATTTTAAAATTAGCTAAGCTCCTTGACAAGGGCGTACCAATTAAAAAAATCCGCGCAGAGCGTGGATGTGTTTATTTATGCAAGCGTGAGGATGAGGTTTCATTCCCTGTTGCAAGTGAGTTTGACTTTAACGTAATTAAGGAAAATAAAGAGGAGTATGCACGCGCATTTGGTATTCAGTATAAGAACCAAGATGCTATTTATGGCAAAGCTATCGTTGAATACTACGATAACAAAAAGCTGGTGCAAAATCCCCCTGCGTACCCTCTTGAAAGAGAGGAGCTTGACAAGGTATATGCTCTGCCTTACATGAGAACCTACCACCCTTCCTACGAAAAGGACGGGGGTGTGCCTGCAATTAGTGAGGTTAAGTTCTCTATTACTCACAATAGAGGCTGCTTTGGCGGCTGTAACTTCTGCGCTCTTGCATTCCATCAAGGCCGCAGCGTAAGGTCAAGAAGCATTGAGTCCGTGTTAAGAGAAGCAAAAATCATTACTGAAATGAGTGATTTTAAGGGCTACATACATGACGTTGGCGGTCCAACCGCTAACTTCCGTTATCCTGCATGTGAGAAGCAAATCAAGGACGGAGTGTGCAGGGATCGCAAATGCTTAGTGCCAACACCTTGCAAAAATCTCATTGCAGACCACACGGAATATATTGAGCTTTTAAATAAAATTCAAGCGTTGCCTAAGGTTAAAAAGGTATTTATCCGTTCAGGTATTCGCTTTGACTATATGCTTGCCGATAAGGACGATACGTTCTTTAGAAAGCTGGTTTCAGAACATGTAAGCGGTCAATTAAAGGTTGCGCCTGAGCATTGCTCCTCAAACGTGCTTAAATATATGGGCAAGCCAGACATTACCACGTACGATAAATTTTACAAAAAATACTTCGACCTGTGTCGCGAATTTAACCTAGAGCAGTATTTAGTGCCATATCTTATGTCTTCCCACCCGGGTAGCACGGTAAAGGATGCGGTTGAGCTTTCCTTATACCTAAAGAATATGGGCTGTAATCCAGAGCAGGTACAGGACTTTTATCCAACTCCAGGTACTGCCTCAACGGTTATGTACTATACGGGCATAAATCCTCTTGATATGAAAAAGGTGTACTGCCCTACCGACTACCGTGAAAAGCAAATGCAAAGAGCGTTATTACAATATGGCAAGCCCGAAAACAGAAATTTAGTCCGCGAGGCGCTAAAGCTGGCAGGCCGTGAGGACTTAATTGGATTTGATAGTAAATGTCTTGTTAAGCCTGATATGAGAGTAGGCAGCGACTACGTAAAAACGCAAAAATCGTATGCTCCAAAATCAAGCGTTAAGCAGGACAAAAACACAAAAAACCAAAAAAATTCAAAAAACACTAATAGCAAAAACACAAAAAGCAAGTCAAACGTTAAGTTAGATAATAAGAAAAACAGTAAAAATATTAGTAAAAATAATACAAAAGCTAATAGTAAAAAGAGAAAATAGTATATATTTTCTAAAAATTAACTAAATTATTAAAAAATACTTGACAACTGTAAAAAATGTGTGTATAATATTCGTGTCTTAAATTCTAGATTATTATTCAGCTTTCAAGTTGCGATATGCGATTTAGCTTCCAATTTGAATAAGGAGGTGCAATTATGTTAAGAACTTACCAACCAAAGAAGCGTCAAAGAAAAAAGGAGCACGGCTTCAGAAAAAGAATGAGAACTGCTGACGGCAGAAAGGTTTTAAAGAGAAGACGCGCAAAGGGCAGAGCAAGATTAACTTATTAATCGGTGGCTTTTGTTAATCGGGACTCCTCATTGGTGTCCCGATTTTTTAATGCCTTTTTACAATCAAAATTTACGTGCAAGGCAAACGCTTTGCTAATCGAGAAGGAAAAAGTGCAGGAATGCTACCTGCAGGAATTTTTGAAATAAAATTCAATTAGGAATTTAAGAACGATAAAATTATATTTTACGGAAGCGAAAGCAAAAGCTGAAAAACAAACGCTGAAATTTCAGTAAGAAAGGAAGGCGAAACTATGAAGCATATAACTATATGCGAAAATCACTTATACTCAAAGGCTTACAATAAGGGCGCAAAGTACGTTGGCAAAAGCGTAGTTGTTTACGTTTTAAAGGACCAAAAGGCCAACCTGCTTAAAAAAGCCCACCCCGATAAAATAAAGGTAAACCGTATTGGTCTTACCGTTACGAAAAAAATCGGCGGCGCGGTTATACGAAGCAGAGTTAAAAGAATCTTGCGCGAGGGCTTAAGACAAGCCGAAAAAGAAAACAACATTAAAAAAGGCTATCTTATCATTTTAGTTGCACGACCAGTCTGCGTTGATTTAAAGTCAACGGATATTGCAAGAGATATAGATAAAGCCTTTCACAAGCTAGATTTAATAGAAAATTCTATTAATGACAATAAGTAACCTTGAAAAAGATTTTTATTTTTATTATAAAAGGCTACCACAAATATATTTCTCCAATTTTGCCGGGAGCGTGTAGGTTTGAGCCTACCTGCTCTGTTTATACCGCAGAAGCCATTGAAAAATTTGGCGTAATTCGGGGTATTTTGCTTGGCACTTGGCGAATATTAAGGTGCAATCCTTTCTCACGTGGTGGTTATGATCCCGTTCCCGAAAAATTTACCTTTAAAAGACAAAATGCTCACTTTTGTGGGGATAATTGTAATGGGGACACGGACGTTAGCTTCAATGAAGCTGAGATTACGTCTGTAAATAACGGAGAAACGGAAGATTTAGGAGAAAAATAATGGGATTTTTAGAAAGTTTATTCGGTTACGTTATGAGAGGCTGCTACTGGCTAACTCATAACTACATCGTATCACTTCTTTTGTTCGCTATCATTTTCCAGTTGGTTTTATTTCCACTTGGCTGGAAGCAACAAAAGAACATGGTGAAGCAAGCTAAGCTTCGCCCACAGGAAATGGCAATCAGAAACAAGTATAAGGGCAGAAACGACCAAAAGACAATGCAGAAAATGCAACAGGAGCTTATGGACCTTCAACAAAAGAACGGTTACAGCCCACTTTCAGGCTGCTTACCTATGCTTGTTCAAATGATTATCATTTTCCCTCTCTACTGGGTAGTTATCCGTCCACTTCAATACTGCGGCGGTCTTTCCTACTCTACATGCTATCGCTTAGCTCAGATTTTCGGTCTTGAATTCAGCGCTAAGGGACAGCCTGTTTCCACGTCATTCCAGGTTGAGCTTGCTAACAAGCTTTCACAGGACGGCTGGAGAGAAACAATTTTAAACAGCGGTAACCTACTTGACTCAGACAACGTAAATGTTCTTGAGGCAGTTGAAAACATGATGGCTCGCTTTGGCGGAGACGTTCCAAACGCTACACTTTTCGGCTTTGACCTTGGTATCACTCCATTTGATGCATTAAGAAGCGCTTGGTGGCTACTTCTTATTCCAATTATCAACCTTGGCTTAATGTATCTTTCACAGTTCGTATCAAAGAAGCTTAACTATCAAAGCATTCAGCAGGAGGCTCAAAATCAAGCTAACGGCTCTATGAAGATTATGATGATGGTATTACCTCTTATGACGTTCTTCGTAACAGCTAACTTCGCTTCCGCTATCGGTATTTACTGGATTTTCAGAACTATTCTCTCAATGGGTCAGCAATTTATTCTCTATAAGGCTATGCCATATCCTACCTTTACAGAGGAAGAATATAAGCAGGCTGAAAAGGATTACAAGAAGGGTAACTTATCTTCTCCATCTGCAAGACATATACCTGAAAGAGAATACCGTTCATTACATCATGACGATGATGACGAATAATAGGACAATTATTAGAATTAAGGAATTATAAGTTTTTATGAAACAGGAATTTAATGTAAAGGGTAAGTCTGTTGATGAGGCTTACAGAAAAGCAGTTGAATTATATTCAGTTATGGGAGACATCTCTCTTGAAGAGGTTGTAAACCCAGGTAAGAAAGGCTTTTTAGGAATTTTCGGTGCAGTTGACGCTGAAATCAGAATTTCAGTTGACGACGGCATGCCTGAAAGAAAGATAAAGAACAAAAAGCCACAACAAAACAACCAACCAAAGAACAACCAACAAAATAATCAGCCTAAGCCACAACAAAAGCAAGAAAAGAAAGCTGAGCCTAAGCAAGAAAACAAGCAAGAAAACAAGCAAGAAAAGAAGCAGGGCGAAAAGAAAACCGCTCCTGTAAACGCTCCTAAGAAGGAAGCGGTATCCGAGCCTAAAGAAGAAAAGAAAATGATTAAGGATGAGGATATCGAGGTAACCTTAGAGGAAAAGACACTCGCTATGAACTTCTTAAAGAAGTTTGTTGAGGATGCCGGTCTTGAATGCGAGGTTAAGGGCGATATGACTGTTAACGAAAAGGGATTTGTTTCACGTCTTATCGTTGTTGAGGGTAAGGACGCTTCTACTCTTATCGGACACAGAGGCGAAACTCTTGACGCTATTCAGTATCTTTCAAATCTTTGCTTAGCTAGAAAGAGCGAAGGCGACAACAAGGAATACGTTAAGGTTGTAATT
Source organism: Eubacteriales bacterium (assembly GCA_045632345.1). Classification (GTDB taxonomy): domain Bacteria; phylum Bacillota; class Clostridia; order Oscillospirales; family CAG-272; genus RGIG2000. The sequence continues at coordinate 142,143 of JAZQWM010000082.1, forward strand.
GATATTGAAAATTACAGAGAAAAGAGAGAAATGGCTCTTCGCGCTCTTGCAAGAAGAATGTCAGAAAAGGCTCTTAAGTACCAAAGAAACGTAGTTCTTGAGCCAATGAACCCATACGAAAGAATGATTATTCACTCTGAGGTTCAAGCAATTGAGGGCGTTTCAACTCACTCTGTTGGCTACGATGAAAACCGTAAGATTGTTATTACAGTTGACGGCTTAAAGAAAAAGCCATACAAGAAAAACAATAACAACAACTAATAAAATTAACCACTCAAAGGCTTCTTTGGGTGGTTTTTGTTTGACTTTTTTACTTGCATGTAGTATAATATGTAATAGAGTAAATTTATGTGAGGCAAGTTATGGTAGAGGATCAAAGACAAAAAATAACCGATGAAACCATAAGGTATCAGCTTATAAAGGAAAACAAGTTTAATTTGACAATGTGTTTTTTCTGCTTCATCGTTTTTATTATAGGCTCTCTGATTTTATACGCCATAAATGTTGATGACTATACATTTGTTATGGTTATCTATTATATTTTATTTTTAACTTTTGGCGTTTTAATGCCTATAAATTACATTATCTTTTATAACCGTGTAATAAAGCAAGGCAATTTTTTCATATCAGAGGAAGTGTTTGTTAATTATTCTTGTGAAACGGTTGAATGGTATCCAAAGGAAGGCATATCAATTCATGACAATCCATACTACAAGCAATTTAAAAGAATAGATAAGCTAACCGAAAGTGAAAAGGAATCACTTGCAAAGGACAAAACATTCTATGTTGTCCGCTCCTGCTTTGGCAAGCACACTATTCTTCGTATTTATAACAAAAGATCTTATAGATATGATATTGCTGGATAAATACAAAAAAGAGAGCAAAATTGCTCTCTTTTCTGTTATATAGGCTTGTTAAATTATTTGTTTTCAAGTAATGTAACGATTTTCTTTAAAAGGTCCTCGGCTGTTGGGTTTGCTTCTCTTTCAAGGCGAGCTGCCTCGGCTGCTTCTGCCTCTGCTTTAGCCTTAGCTGCTGCTTCCTCAGCGTCCTTCTCTGCTAAGAATGCTTTAACTGCATCAACATCGGTAAGCTTAATGCCCTTAGCCTTCATTTCTTTTCTTTCAGCCTTAGTTGGCATTTTGTCCTTAGCTTCCTTGTTTTCTTCCTTAATCTTGTTTACAGTTCTTACGATTAAGAATAATACGAATGCAGTAATTAAGAAATTGATAATAGCATTAATGAGTGAGCCCCAATCAATGTAGATTGAGTTTGCAAGGTCGATAACCTCATTGCCTGCTTCGTCAATCATTGTTGCCTTAGTTAAGAACGTAAATAATTCACTAAGTGCATTCTTGCCTAAGATAAGCGCTAAAAACCAGTTAATAACAGGCTTTAACACGAAGTTGCTTACGCCGTTTACGATTGCGGTAAATGCTCCGCCGACGATAACACCGACTGCCATATCAAGCACGTTACCACGTGTTATGAACGTTTTGAATTCGCCAAAAAACTTTTTCATTTTTTCTCTCCTATTATTTTTTTGATAATTTAATTATACATTTCGGATTTTATTTTGTCAAGTGGTAATATTTTTGCTCTTATTTGTCGCTTTTTAAAAAGCCTGTATATTTTGTAAACGCTAAAACCGCAAAAACAACGCCTAAAACGCAAATTCCTATCCAAGAAATTATAGTTGCGCTCCAGCCTAGCTTGTCTGACACTAATGCAATACCGTACATTGATACTGCCGCACCGATATAGGTACAAGCATTACAGCAGCCGCTAACGGTTGAGGCTCTGCCTGTTTTCTTAAATCTTCCGGGAACACAGGAAATTAAAAGGAAGTTACAAGAGTGCATAAACGCGCAAACGATACAAGCAAGAAGCAAGCATAAAATTCTGCAAGCAGGGTTATTTACGTTTATTAAGAAGCAAAGGGGAATACAAAGAACGATTGAGAGTCCAAAAAGAATTCCTGCTCCTCTTACCTCGTTATTAAACACCTTGCCCTTATGTATTGCTCTTACGGCAAATAAGCTGATAATTGAGAAAATCGGTAACGCTACTGACACTAAAATTGAATTTTCGCTTGTTTGCTCAAATACGTCGCTATAAAGTGTTGGCAGCCAGCTTTCAATTCCATCACGCATAAAGCCCATGGCTATAATGCAAACGAATATTGGCAAAACACCGTTTTTGATAAAAATTTGGAATATGGAATCGGTTTTCCCCTCTGCTTGCTCCTCAGCCTTTTCAGACTTTTCGGAAGCGTTTTCCTTAACCTCTGCATTTTTTGGTAAAACCAAGCTCATGGCTAAAATAAAGATAAAGCCTGCGATTATACAGAAAACTGTTGAGGTAAAGAACACTAGCTTCCATGACATTATTGAAATGCAAAGCGGAGCGTATAAATAAAGCACGATAGTTGACACGTGAGCTCCGCAGGTAACAACCAGGTTGGCGGTTACGTATTTTTCGTGAGATAAATTATCGGAAAGAATACGAACGATAGGCGGCCACAAAAGAGCCTGTGCAAAGCCGTTTACTGCCCATACAGGAATCATAAGATATCCGTTTGGCATAAGCGGTAATAAAAGGTTACACACAGCGGAAATCATAAGTCCTGAAAACATCAGGTTTTTAGGCTGAAGCTTATCGCCCAGGTATCCGCTAAGGAGCTGTCCCGCTCCGTAAAATATGAATAACGCCGTACCGATAAGTCCTGCTACTTCCTTTGTAAGAACGTCGGTATCAAGCATATTTACCATTACAACGGAAAACGTTTTTCTTGAAAAGTAGCTTGCAAAATATGCAAGTGTGCAAAGAAAAATTATACCGTTTTTGGAATATTTTGTTTTTAACATTAAATCATCTCCATTCAATGAGTGTATAATATCACAATACTTTGAAAAAATCAATAGAAAAATAGTATATTTTGAACTACGTTTAATATTTGTTCATATTTCATTAACTGCAATTTAAAAGACACAGGGTTGACAATTTGTGAATTTTATGTTAAAATAATTTCGTTGATTTACTACTGACCTTATCCTGATAGTCGCTTTAAACGGCTTTTTAATCAACAAATATTTTAATTTGGATTGTATTTATGGATATATTATTAAAAATTTTCGCGTGTCTGCTTGCAGGCATTGGCGCAGGTCTTGGCACAGGCTTTGCGGGAATGAGCGCATCGTGCATCATAACTCCCGTTTTGGTTGTTCTTTTAGATATGGACCCTTATACTGCTGTTGGAATCGCTCTTGCAAGCGACGTTTTGGCAAGCGGAGTCAGCGCGGTTACCTATAGAAAAAACAAAAACACTAGCATAAGAAAATCGTACCCTCTCTTTATTTCGGTGCTTGTTTTTACCATAGTCGGCAGTCTTGCGGGAACGCTTTTGCCTGATGCACTTTTAGGCTCATACAGCATGCTGATAGCAATACTTTTAGGCGTAAAGTTCTTAGTTCGACCCGTTATGGCACACAAAAACACTATGCACACTCAAAATCCTAAATCCTTCGTGTATAAGAGCATCATAGCAGGCGCTTTGGTTGGATTTATTTGCGGATTTGTAGGCGGTGGCGGAGGGCTTATTCTTCTGTTCGTGCTTACCTCGCTTTTAGGCTACGAGCTAAAAACAGCCGTTGGTACAAGCGTGTTTATTATGACCTTCACGGCGTTTACGGGCGCTGTTAGCCATTTCACTATGACTAAAGAAAAAATCGACTTTTTCGTTCTTGCTCTTTCCATAGTGTTCACTCTTGCATTTGCGCTTCTCGCTTCAAAAATCGCAAATAAGCAGGACCACAAAAAGCTTAACCGTATTGTAGGCATTGTGCTTTTAGTTCTCGGTGTAGGGCTTAGCGTTCTTGAGCTATTCAAATACCTTTCCAGATAGTTCAAATAAATTTAACAAATTATTTAACGTAAATTATACTCACAGGTAGCCGAGTAATCCTATGCGGCTACCTGCCTTTTTAATTAGCTATTGACAACAAAATACAGTTGTGATACAATATACCTACGAATATTATTTATTATTATATTAATATAGGAGAGCTAAATCGGGCTATGACAAGAAAACAGCTTTTAAAAATAATTATTTTGGCATTTGCAATCGTAGCAATTTCCATTTTATGTACCGTTGCAATTATAGGCGCGGAAGAAAACAAAACCTATACCGTAACGTACTATTCTAACGGAAGCGTTGCAAAAACCTACACCTTTAAAAGTGGAGAAAAGCACACGGTGCTTACTGAACCGTTTGCAACATCTAACCAAAGCAAGCAATTCTACGGTTGGTATGATGACAACGGTCAGTTTTACGGAAGAATTCAGCTCACTGTTGATAGAAACTACAATCTTTACGAGGCGTACGGTGTAACCGTAAAAACCAAGGACGATCTTGTAAAATATTTAGGTCAGCCAGGCACGTTCATTCGTTTAGGCGCTACTATTGCACTTAATGAAAAGGTTACGTTACCGTCTGACGGTATGGTTGCCATTGACTTAAACGGCAATAACCTTACCATCTCCAGCACAGATTATGCTTTCGAGGGCAGAAATAATAGCATTCACATTTTAAACTCCTCCACAACTGGTGCAGGTAAAATTTCTCATACGGGTATAGCTACTAACGCTGACCTTATGAACGCTGCTCTTTTCAAACTCTCTCCAACAGGCAGAAAGAACGTTAGCATTCATCTTTTCAAAAACGCTACCGTTGAAACAAACGTAGGCTTATTTGACATTGTTACCGATTTAACTTACTCAAAATACACGTATAAGTTTGACGTAGCAAGTTCCGTTACCGCCAACTTCTTGGTAAGAACGTACGGCATCAACAACGCTACGTTCACGGTGCACGAAACAGCACACATCAACGTTACAGGTCAGTATGCCTTTGAGGACAGAGGTAACTGTGAGGGCATTAACCTTACCTTTGAAATGGCAAGCGGCAAGCTCGATGTTGCCGACAATACGTTTATGACAAATGAGCTTTCTAAATACAAGATATTCTTAACAGGCGGCTCATTTAATAAGGATCTTTCACATTTATATTCCAACTACACCTTCTCAAGTGATGGAAACGGCAGATTCTATTTAGTAAGATGTAAGCATAACAACCTAGTTATTGATATGACTGCTACGTGTACTGAGGCTGGCGATATTACCTACAAATGCTCTCTTTGCGGTTTAGTTAGCACGGTTACGTCAAATGCTATCGGCCACTCCGTTGTAAAGAAGCTTGCTCAAGAGTCAGTTACAACAATGGAAAAAACTGAGCCAGGCTATTATGCAACAATTTGTCAAAGATGCGGACATGAGGAAAGAGAATATTTCTATCCACATCCTAAGGACGTTTACGTAACGGTTAAATTAAGACTTGACAGCGGAACAATCAGAACTATACGCGTAAAATCAACGGATATTTTCGGCGATAACGTTGGAACAAGACTTCAATCCTTCTCTACTGCATTTATTGAATATCAATACGGCGTAAAGCAATCTAACATTGTTTCTGTTGAGCTTCCACTTGGTGTTACAACGATTGCCGGTGGTATCGGTACGGATAATACGCCTAAGGGTCTTTTCTACGGAAACAAGCACCTTGAGGAAATTATTCTTCCAATGTCCCTTGAAAACGTTGAGGCTACCGCGTTTGGTAACATCGACACGCTTTTAACAATTCAAGGTATTGAATATATTTCAGGCAAGATTGATAAGCAGGCGTTTAAGCAAACAGCTAACTCCAAGCTCTTTATTGAAAGATTTGAAATCAACGCAAACAGCATCGGAGAGGAAGCGTTCTATAACATAACAATGACCTCTCTTACATTTGGCGAAGGTGTAAGCACTATCAGTTACAGGGCGTTTGGTCTTGATGAGGGTGTTGAAACCAAGCTTCTTGAAATCTTCGTTGTTGGCAATGAAAATAAAGCATATGATGGAGTAACGCTTTCAAGATACAACACAGACTTCAAGCGTTTTTCTTCACTTAATAGCGGACATCAGTTTGATAATTTAGGTATGGTTTACGTTGAGCATGACTACATTGTTACAACAACAAAGCCAACGTGTCAAGAGGGCGGATTTGACTATAAGATATGTGAGCACTGCGGCGAAGAAAAAATTGATAACTATACTGATCCTATCGACCATGACTATAAGCTAATTGATCCACCTGTTCACTCAACATGCACAAAGCAAGGTTATGAGGGAACACAATGTACAATGTGTGGCGACATTATCGTTACAAAGTATTATCCAAAAGACCCTAACACTCACGATTATACGTTCTCACAAAAGAACAGCCTTGAAAACATTTGCGAATACGATTATCACATTATCGGCGTTTGTGAATGTGGTGAGAGCGATCCTAACCCAGATAACTGGATCTTTATGGAAAAGACAGGCGAGCATATTTGGGACGAAAGAAATCCTGTAAACTACGTAGCTCCTACTTGTGGCGAGGAAGGCAGAACTACCGTTCAATGCACCTACTGCGGATACACGGTTGATATTCTTCAAGCGCCAACAGGCAAGCATACCATGGTAACAGACAACAAAAAGACAATTCCTGCTACATGCTCAACTAGGGGTACAATGGCATGGGTTTGCGACGTATGTGGGGAAACCAAGGAAAGAAAGGTTGACAAGGATCCTAACAACCACGAATGGGAAAAGGACGAAAAGGGCAACCTTGTATGGACTGTAAGAGTTGCGGCGACTGCTGAAAAGGCAGGTACTGCACAAAACGTATGTACAGGCACTGGCTGTAAGAAGATTCAAACAAAGGGTATTCCTGTTACCTCAGAGCAAACAGAGGATACGTCAAAGCTCCTGCTTATTCTCTTAATTGTAGGCGGCGGTGTTTTAGTTCTCGGTGGTCTTGGTATCACTCTTTACTATACAGTATTTAAGAAGAACGCTTCTTCCGGATACAAATATAAGTTTAATACACTTGGTAAGAAATAACATAAAACGCAACCGAAATCGGTTGCGTTTTTTAGTTGACTATGGCTAAGTAATAATTTTCTTGAAATTTATTTCTTTATATGATACAATATGTGTGTAAATTTGAAAAATGAGGGCGGAATATGATTACCTTTGAGCAAATTCGTAACGATACAAAAATAAGAGCCTTTATAAAGGAAGCGTACAACAGCTTAAGAGAGATTGGCTATACTGAGCATGGCTTTGCCCACGTAGGCTTAGTGGCTGACAGAGCAAGCTATATTTTAAAGGAGCTTGGTTATAGCGAAAGAGATATTGAGCTTTCCAAAATTGCCGCGTTTATGCACGATATCGGTAATATAGTCAACAGACGCGACCACGCTCAGAGCGGAGCTATAATTGCATTTAGACTCCTTGATAATATGGGCATGGAGCCAGATGAGCTTGCCAAGGTGGTTTGTGCCATCGGTAATCACGATGAGGGTACAGGCGGAAGCGTAAATCCTATTGCCGCAGCGCTTATTTTAGGGGATAAGACGGACGTGCGCCGCAGCCGTGTTTCCGAAATAGACTCAGCAAAATTCGATATTCACGATAAGGTAAATTATTCCGTTATAAGCTCTAATCTTGAGTTTAACAAAAGCAAAACAGAGCTTACATTATCTCTTGAAATTGACACGGAAATAAGCTCCGTTATGGATTATTTTGAAATTTTCCTTGAAAGAATGGTTATGTGCAAAAAAGCGTGCAACTATCTTGGCGTTACCTTTGCTTTAACAGTAAACGGACAAAAAATCGCATAAAGAAATCACCAAATGAATTACTTCATTTGGTGTTTTCTTTTATAGATATTCCTTAGACAGCTCCTCAATATAGCTTGCAAGCTCCCTATCCTCAATTAAGTGGTTGTACTTTGCAATATAGCGTCTTAGAGCTTCCTTGTTGATTTCCTTTGGCTTTCCGCCAAGCTTATTTAAAAGGTTGTCGGAGAAAATCTTTTGAGCTGCCTCGTCTGAAATTTTAATGCCCTTTATCATAGTATCGTCAAAGGATGAAATTGTATCGTCAGTTGCTACGTAGCGATAAACTCTGTCGCAGAGCCAAACTCCCGCTTCTAAATGAGGTGTAAAGTCCATATCCGTGCCGAAGATAATTCTGTCTTGATACTTAGTAAAGAAGTCCTTAAAGTAGTCGTATCTTTTGTTAAAGCCGATGTACATTTCTCCGCCCGGAGTTAAGTCAACACAAAGGTTTTTGTATTTTGCAAGCATATCCTCTATTTTCTCAGGGTTTTCAGAGCAGAAAAAGAAATGTGCTAGGCAAAGATTTAGATTAGGGTGCTTGCTTAGGAAATTATCCACTTGATTATATAGGTCGGTATAGTGAGGGAATTTTGTCTTGTCGCCGTAATACCAGCCTCTTTTAATATTGTCCTCAGTTGCGTTAGTCCAGAAGGTGTCTGGGTCAATGGCGTGCATAAGAACGTAAGTGCCTTCTCTTTCCATTTTAGCTAACGCTTCATCAAAGAAGCTACTATCTAGAGGTTGACCTACCTTAGCGTAAAGATTTGGCTTGCCCTCAAGCATTTTAACTCCGTCAAAGCCGATTTCGTTAAGCTCGTCAAGCTGAGTTGTAAGGGACATATCCGCATTTTTCATTTCATCCTCATTGGCAGGATATGATGGGTATATAAAGCCGCCGTATGCAAAGGTGTCCTTATTTGCCAGCTTATAAAACGCGCACATAATGTTGTTGCTTACGTCTCTTGGCGCAGGGATAGGATTGCCTGATGGAAGTGAGGCAAGAGCTATATATTTAAGTCCGCAGGTTTTTCTGTATTCCTCAAGACCGTGAATATAGCTTTCTCCTGTTTTCTCATCGCGCCATCTGTGTATATGTATATGTCCGTCAAAGGGGTTTTTGACTGTTGGAAACGGTATTTCTAAATATTTTCCCATGCTTTGCTCCTTAATTTTAGTTGATTTTATTGTATCATAATGCGTAATAAATTTCAAGGAGTTTGTTGCATTAAAAAAAGAGCCAAAGGCTCTTTTTTTAATTAGGATTTCTTACGAATAACAAACCAGAATAAGCTAAATCCACCGCCGCCAATAATAAGGACTGAGCCTATGCAAATAAGAACTACAACCCCTGTACCCATTGTCTTTGGCACAAGCGGTGAAATTCTGGCGCAAGTGGTAAAATCTGCTCTCTTGCTTTGTAAGGACGCGCCCCGTCCCAAAAAAGAAAAAGCCCTTTGGCTTTACCAAACGGCTTTTACTATTTTAAATTTTGCTTAAATCAAACTGCACTTCCATTTTAGAGCCCTTATCGTCGCACGCCTCTGCCTTAATAAAGTCTAAGCAAGAAATTGTGAGCTTACATTCTATACTATCGTCAGCGTTTACGCCCTCAGGCTTTTTAAGAGAAATTTTGCCTATTACGCGCTCGCCCTTACCAACGTCGCACGCAAATTGCTCATCGGAGCATTCCGACTCGCATATTTCAATTTCAATAGCCTTTATTTCTCTGCCGTTATCCTCAGGGGAAAGTCCTCTGAATAACGCGGTAACAGGTAGTTACTCTCCCTTTTTAAGCAGATTTTGAACCACGTACTCGTTGGAGTCCGCCTTTTTGCATCTTACGCCGTAGGATAAAGGTAAAATATCCTTAAGCAATCCTTTGCCCTGCTTGTTGCTAAGCATAACGCCTGTTACGCTTCCGCAGGACGGTAATACGATGCTGTCAGCAGATACAGGTGGATTTATGATGCTCTCAAAGTCCTCAACCGTATCAACGTCATAGCCAAGGGATTCCACCTTATCTACAATCTTCTTAGCATAAATAGCGGCTCCGTCCGCTATTGCATATTCAGGTATATGTAATATAATTTCGCAGTCCCCGAATCTGTCCTCTAAGGCTTCCCTTACCTGTGGCATATTAGACGCCCCGCCAACACAGATAATTTCCTCTATGTCTATTTTGCCGCAATGCTTATTATAAATTTTTTCAAGCTTGGTTACAGTTTCATCTAAAAGCTCCACCGTTAACTCGTTAAAGGTGTCTCTTGATATTGGAATTTCAAGCAGCTTTGGCTTGCCCTCTAAATCAAGGTTGACGCGGATTTTTACCTCGGCTCTTTTGCTAAGGTCCTCCTTTGCCTTTTTAACCGCCTTGAGAATTTCGTTTTGGTTGGCTTGGTTAGTTAAGATATCGTTTCTTTCTACTCGATTTTCCTCTTCTTTGTCTATAACGTAATCAAAAAGCACCTGGTCCCAATCTCTGCCGCCCACTCTTACCGTATCGCTATCTAATACCGTATATTCGGCAAGGTCCTGACAATCAGCGCAAACGAGAGCAATATCGCACGTTCCGCCACCAAGGTCATAAACCAATATGCCCTTGCCCGCCTCGGGTCTATTTGGGTTATTGTGATAATACGCAAGTGCCGCCGCAACAGGCTCTTTAATTCTTCCTAAAATTTTGATAGGCGCACCGCCTAAGCAGCTCGCGGCGCTCTTTGTAAGCACGCTAATTTCAGTCATGCTGAACTTAGCATGGTGGCACACAACGATTCCCTTTATATGAGGGTCGTTTATTTGCTCCAAGCCCTCTCTCTACGCATGCTCAAGCACTTCCTTATAAATTGATTTTATAATATCCTCAGCTAAAAACGTTCTGCCGTCCAAATCAAAGCGTTGACCCATCTTCATTTTTACGTCGCGAACTATATTGTCGGCAAAAATTCCCTGCGCCGCATCGTCCGCCTCCTCGCCAACAATTACGTTTTGAACGGAATCGTAATAAAACAAAGACGGAGTGCCGTAGGTTCCGCTTGATAAAAGTCTTAACGAATTTTGATTATGAAACACAGCCGTTTGTGAAAACACCGTTCCAAAATCCACACCTATATACATTTTCGTTCCCCCTTAATGACTAAAAATGCTAACGTATAATTCTTTTGAAATCTATTTTGCAATTCTAAATGCTGCCTTGATGTGATTTCCGTTTGCATCATGGGCTTCAAGCTGAATATTGTCTAGGCTATTCATTGTCAACGCACATTCAACCTGCACGCCCTCCATAATGCCGTTTGGTATTTCAAGTAAAATATGTCCAACCTCCTCTGTATTTACAGAGCCATTTAACGGATAGTTACGATCGGTGCATTCGGATTCAAAAACCTCGATTTTTACAGACGTTCCGCTACCCACTAATCTGAAATTGTCATAGCTTCCTGTTGCAGGTAAAACGTCGCCCTTTGTAAGAATATTATGGACCACGAAGTTGTTAGAGCCAACAAACTCCCTGCAACGGATTCCGTAGGAGAACGGAAGCTTGTCCTCAATAATATCTCTTATTACCACGCCTGTTGCTCTCTCTGTAATTGGGTCATCGCCAACCGGATTTAAGCCGTAGCCGTTTTCAATCATTTTACTCATGATTTTTCCTGCAAAAATAGCCGCGCCGTTTACGGTGGCGTATTCAGGCTTGTAAATTCTAACGGTGCAATCTGTGAATTTGTTTTTGATTGCTTCGCCTATTTGCGGCATATTAGATGCGCCGCCAACGCAAATTATTTCCTTGATTTTCACGCTATCGCGGTTTCTTTGATACACTCTGTCAAGTAAATCTATGGCGTTATTAAGTAAATCAGCGGTAATCGCTTCAAAATCACGTCGCGTAATTGGAATACCTCTTGATAATCCCGGATATGAATATATCGCGCTGATGGTAGGTCTTATTAAGCAGTCTTCCTTTTTAGAAAGCTGGTGCTTGGTTGTGTTTACTGCCTTTCTTAAATCGTTTTCCATAGCAGCGTTGCCTGATACTGCAACTGCGCCGTTGGTTACCATGTTGATTTTCTCAAGCGCGTAATTATAGAGTGCCTTATCCCAGTCTCTGCCGCCTACTCTTATCATGTCGCTGTCTGCTACGCAATATTCGGCTGCGTCGTTTTCGTCCACCTGCACTAAAGCCACGTCGCAAGTTCCGCCGCCTAAGTCAAACACAATGATACCGTCGCCGTTACCAAATCTATCGCGTGTGTCGCGGTAATATGATATTGCTGCCGCAACAGGCTCCTTTAATGCGCCTACCACGGGAATCGGATTTTGACTGTCGATAGAGCTTCTTGCAGCCTCGCAAAGAGCGTTAATTTCTCTTATGTTGAACTTGGCTGGGTGTGTAATTACAATTCCGTCAATATTAAAGTCAATAATATTCTTTTTGCCCTCGTCATCAGCCTGCTCTAATATTGCTTTGTATATTTTTTAACGATTTCATCAGAGGTAAATTCCTTGCCGCTTAAAATAAAGCGTTGTCCAAGCTTCATTTTAACCTCTCTTACAACGTTTGACGCGTTTATTCCTTGAGCTAAGTTTTCTGCCTCGTCGCCAACCACCTCGCCGTCCATGTCGTCATAGTAAAACGATGAGGGTAAGCCGTACACGCCTGCTGAAACTAATCTTAATACGTGATTATTGTTATCAACAGCCACCTGTGAAAAGGACGTGCCAAAATCTACTCCTAAATACATATTTCTTCTCTCCTATAATTTTCTTATCCTAATAAAGATGAGGGATTTTAAGCCTCGGTACTGTCTGCTTCGTTGTCTGTTATCTGGCTATCCTCGGCTACGTTAACGGGAATTGAGCTGATTTCAACCTCTTCCTTTGATTTAACAACGTCTCCCCACATAAAGCCCTTCTTCACGCTCTTTGTTACGTATGAGTTGCGTGGGTCATAATCGTTGCCTTGCACTCTTGCCTTGTGCTTTTTAACGTCAAATTTTTCGCCAACAGGAGTTTCGAAGGATACTAACGCATAGTCTTCAAGACAAAGCTCCACAATTTCCATAAACATTTCAAGTCTGTTTAAAACGTCGAATTTTGGAACAAGGTCCTCTGTATGACTATAACGGTAAGCGTTATACGTAGCAGAGATTTGGTCATAAATCTGTGAAAATTGACTCCATGCGTACTCGGTATTTTTGTATTCAATCTCGCTTGCCGCTCTGTTAAGAGTTCCCGTTAAGCCATTTACGGTTTCATTGATAGCGTATGAAATTGCTGATAAAACGTCCTCAACGCCCTTGAAGGATTCCTGTGCCTGACTTAACGTTGCTTTAACCTCGTCCATGCTTGATCTCGTATCAACAACTGCCTTTTTAACGCTTGCTCTGTCTGCTATTACAAAGGAAGAAACCTCGTTTTTCTTTTCTGCCACAAAGCTCTTATATTCAGCCAAATATTTTGCTTCGCTTTCCTCCGCCTGTCTTAACGTCTTTTTTGCGTTATCAAGCATTTTATTAGCATTATTTTGAGCTTCCTCAATAATTGTTTTTGCTTGAAGCTCTGCGTTCTTTATTATACTTTCAGCCTGAGCCTGTGCTTCATCAAGGATTTTTTGGCGTCGTCCTTTTCTTCCTCGATTTCAGCTTCTGTGATTTCCACCTCGGTTTCTTCTGCTTCCTCAAGCTCAGCTTTCTCGATTTCGTTCTCCTCAAGCTCGGCTTCCTCGCTTGACTCCATAAAGGTAACGTTAATTGAGCCGTTTTCGTCTTCCTCTACAACGATTTCAAGCTCGCTGTTTTCCTCGGTGTCTTGGCTTTCAATAACGTCAATTTCCGTATTTTCAGCCTCTTTTTCAATCTCTTTTTCAATCTCTTTTTCAGCCTGTACCTCCGCTGAAATCTCCTCTGCCTTTACTTCCTTGGCAGAAGTATCGCACTCGATTTTTTGTTCAGCGGAAATAGTATCGTTTTCGAGACCTTGAGCCTTTGGCTCCTCGCTAGTCTCGTTTTTATTCGTTTTAATGCTAAAGATTCTGCTTATAAGCTTATCAAGCTTTAATATAAGCTCCTGACATTCCTTTTGACCCGGTAATCTTTTCATTCTGTGCTGTTCCCTTCCGCTGTTTACAAATCTTACGTATGGATTTCCTGTAAATTTGCCGTTTGACATATAATATTCGTTAATTAAATCAAGCCATCTGCATAGGTCCTCGATTTTTAAGGCATTTTCAACGTCAAATGCCTCATTGCAGGATATTTTAAGGCAAACTAATCTGTCGCCAATTTGCTTGTCTATTTCAAACGCATTTACGCCGCAGCTTATAAATGGACTTTCCATGCTTTCGTTTATCTCGCTTATAATCAAGCTTGCCACGTTTCGCACGTCATTTTCAGTTAAAGACCCCATTCTTCCCTCTTGACGAATACGGTCAATATATGCGCAAAATAGCTGCTTTGATGTAATATCCTTCATACAATACTCCTTCTATATGGCTATAAAGCCTGCTGACGCAAGACACCTAGCTGACCCCTGTCTTACTAAATCTCAATCGCGCTATCCTTCATTAAATGGAAGGTTGCGCCACGCCATATCAATAGGACCAACAAAGCTATCAATATTTAATCGTCCGTGTTATATAATCACTTCGGACCTTTATATTAAAATTCAATACCGCTTAAATACCGTGTGCCTGTGTCGGGTAATATCACAACGATATTTTTGTTTTTCTCTTTTTTAGCTATCTCTATTGCGCCCCAAAGCGCTGCGCCTGAGGATATGCCGCACAGTATGCCCTCTTTTTTTGCAAGAAGCTTCATACAGCTTATGGCGTCCTCATCCTTAACCTTGATTATTTCATCATAGGACTTAGTATCAAGCACCGACGGGATAAAGCCTGCGCCTATTCCCTGTAAGCCGTGGGCTCCCTTTTCCTCTCCCGATAAAACGGCTGAGGTGTAAGGCTCAATCGCCACAACCTTAATGCTTGGATTTTGCTCCTTTAAGTATTTTGAAACGCCTGTTATAGTTCCGCCTGTGCCTACTCCGCATACTAAAATGTCAATTTTCCCCTCAGTATCCGCAAAAATCTCAGGACCTGTGGTTAAATAGTGGGCTTGGGGGTTAGACATATTTTCAAATTGACCTGCGATTATACTGTTTTCTATACAAGATTTAATTTCATTCGCTTTTTCAATTGCAAGCTGCATACCCTGTGCGCCGTCGGTTAAAATTACCTCTGCGCCGTATGCTCTCATTAGCTGAATTCTTTCCTTGGACATGTTGTCAGGCATTACGATTTTCAGCGTATAGCCGCGTTGAGCGCAAACCAGCGCAAGACCTATTCCGGTATTTCCCGAGGTAGGCTCAATAATTACGGTGTCCTTTGTTATGAGTCCGCTTTTTTCGTAATCCTCAATCATTTTAAGCGCGGCTCTGTCCTTAATAGAGCCACCCGGATTTACACATTCAGCCTTTACAATTATATCACTATATAAATTTAACTCTTTTTTAATATTTCCAAGTTTTATTAAAGGCGTTTTACCTATTATCTCTGTTACGCTGTTAAATATCATTTTATTCTCCTATTATAATCATCTACTGACGTTGCAAGCGCAATGCGTTAGTAACCACAAAAATGCTTGATAAGCTCATAGCAAGCGCGCCTATCATTGGGTTTAGCGTTATACTTAACGGCACGAAAACACCCATGGCGATAGGAATACAAATCAAGTTGTAGATAAATGCCCAGAATAGATTTTGCTTGATTATTCTTAATGCTTTTTTGCTTAGCTTAATAAGCTTTGGTACGTCGGTTAAATTGTTTTTTGTTACAACTATTTGGGAAGAGCTTATAGCAATATCTGTGCCTGTGCCGATTGCTATTCCCATATCCGCTGTGGTTAACGCTACCGCATCGTTTATTCCGTCGCCTACCATGGCAACTCTGCCTTTTTTCTTAAGTTCCTCAATAACCTGTGATTTTTCAGTAGGTAAAACCTCTGCATACACCTCTTTTATGCCAACCTGTGTGGCTATTTCAAGTGCGGTACCATAGTTATCCCCTGTTATCATAACGGTGTCGATATTCATTTTTTGAAGCTCTTTGATTGCTTCGGCGCTATCGTCCTTTACCGTATCGGCACATGCAATAATGCCAATTAGCTTAGTATAGTAAAACACCGTTACCGTTTTACCCTGTAAGGATAAATTTTTAATTTGCTCTGATACGTCATTTGGTATTTCACACACCTCATTTATATATGATGCTTTACCGCCGTATGCATCTACACCCTCAATTTTTCCATACACGCCCTTACCTGAAGCCACATTAAAATCAGACACATCACGAAGGTTAATATTATTTTCCTTGCAGTATGACGTAATGGCGTAGGACAAAGGATGCTCGCTGTTTTTTTCAAGGGAGCATGATATTTCCATTAAATGCTCCATAGTGCAATCTATGGGAACGATATCGGTAATTTGCATATTTCCCTTTGTTAAGGTGCCTGTTTTATCAAATGCCACTATATTGATTTTGCCGGCTTCCTCAATGGCGGTGGCGTTTTTATAAAGAATACCGTTTTTTGCGCCTGTTCCGCTTGACACCATAATGGCAACGGGAGTTGCAAGTCCCAATGCACAAGGACAGCTGATTACTAAAACGGAAACACCTCTTGCAAGCGCATAACCAAAGGTTTTATCGCTAAATATAACCCATGCAAGTGTGGTTAAAATAGCTAACGATATAACTATCGGCACGAAAATGCCTGACACCTTGTCTGCTAATTTTTGTGCAGGGGCTTTTGTGGTTGACGCTTCCTTAACTGTTTTTATTATTTCAGCAAGGACAGTTTCGCCACTTGATTTTGTTGCTTGGCATTTTAAGAATCCGTTTCCGTTTACGGTAGAGGCGAAAACGGTTTCTCCTGCTTTTTTGTGGGCAGGCATGCTCTCTCCTGTGAGCATTGATTCGTTTATATCGCTTTCTCCATCAAGGACTGTTCCATCACAGGAAACACGCTCTCCTGCCTTAACTATAAACACGTCTCCCACCTTAATTTCGCTGGCAGGGATAATTTTCTCGTTTCCGTCAACTATAATTGTTGCAGTTTTAGGGGTTAAGTCCATAAGTGAGCGAAGCGCGTTTGTGGTTTTGCCCTTAGAGTATGCTTCTAAGGATTTACCCAAGGTTATGAGAGCTAAAATCATTGCGCTCGATTCAAAATAAAGATTATGAAGCGTATGATTTTGCCCTTCAATATTCTTTCCTACCATTAAAAGCGTTGAGGCTAAGCTATATAAAAACGATGCAAGTGAGCCAAGAGACACTAAGGTATCCATATTTGCTCCACCGTTTAGCACGCCCTTTACGCCGTTTATGAAAAACTTGCGGTTTATAATAATTACCGTAAGCGCAAAAGCGCCCTGTAATGATGCGATAATTATGGGGTTATTTACTAAAAACTTCGGCAACGGGAAATTCCACATGGTATATCCCATTGAAATATACATAAGAACTAATAAAAACAGTATGGAGTATATAAATCTTCTAAAAAGCTGAGCTGATTCGTTACCGTTTTCGGCTTCGCTTTCCGATTCGTTATTATCTAATTTTATACCGTAGCCGGCTTTTTTGACTGCGTTTATAATATCCGACGTTTTCGTGCTGCCCTCAACGGTCATTGAGTTACTTAAAAGATTTACAGCGCAGCTTTCTATTCCATCTAACGATAAAACTGCCTTTTCCACTCTTGCTGAGCAAGCAGAGCAAGACATTCCACTAACCTTAAACGCTCTCACGGTATAACACCCCTTTCTATGTTGCTTTGCAAATGAAGTTGCCCTGTGGTCAAATGAAGTCGCTTCGCGAATGATGTTGCTTCGCAAATGAAGTTGTCCTGCGGACAAACCACTGACCACTGACAGCTAACGGCTAAAAGCTAATAGCCAATAGCTATTAGCTTTTTATAAGTTTAACACAATTTATCTGCTTTTACAACATTATACAGCTAAATATTCAAAAAAGACTTTATTTTTTTAATATAATATGGTACAATAATAAAACAAAAGGAAATCTATGCTTACGAAAGGGAAAGGGAATGATTAAGGGTATTATTTTTGACTTAGACGGTACACTTGCCGACACAATGGGCGATTTACAGACTGCCATGAACAGCATGCTTTCATTCCTTGGGTATAGCGAAAGATCAAGAACGGATTTAGTTCAAGCCATCAACAACGGTGCAAGAGAATTTGTTAGACGCTCCCTTCCTAAAGACGTGCAGAACGTTGACTTTATTTTAAGTAGCGCAATTAAGCAATACGAAAAGGAATACAGCAAATGCTACCTTGAAAAAACTGCTCCATATGACGGCATTGAAGCAATGCTGATGGACTTAAAGGCAAAAGGAATTAAGCTAGCGGTTTTATCTAACAAGCAGGACAAGTTTGTTAAGGATATTGTATATAAGCTTTTTGACAAAAAGACATTTACGGTAGTAGAGGGACATGATAAGCTACCAACAAAGCCAAACCCAACCTCGACGCTTGCCATTGCAAAGAGCATGGGCGTTAAGCCTACCGAGTGCCTGTTTGTCGGAGACAGCGACGTTGATATTAAGACTGCTCAAAACGCAGGCATGAGAAGCGTAGGCGTATGCTGGGGATACCGCGGACAAGAGGTGCTTGAAAACGCAGATGCCACATTTGTTATAAAAAAACCGGGGGACGTGTGCGAAATTGTTGACCACTTAAAGAATGAAGCCACAACAAGACGTCAGTTAAAGACTAATCCTGACATGCAAAAGGCAACTGAAAGCTGTGAGCATTTTAACAAAAAGCTTCTTGCCACAGGCGAATTTAATATTGCTGCCCTTAGCGGTGCAACAGGGGAAATCAACGTAAAGCTCCTTGAGCAAACCAGGGAACACAACATCAAAAAGGTTAAAAAGACTTCAAAAAACAAAACAACCAAATAATAAAAAGAAGCCAACAGAACAACCTGTGGACTTCTTTTTATTCTTAATATGAAAGAGAATTTTTAATATTGCTTTAGCTATATTTTTCAAAATCAAATAAAAATTAAAAAAACTCTTGACAACTGACCAAAACTGTGATATTATATTGTCTGCAAATACGCGCCCGTAGCTCAGCGGATAGAGTGCCCGGCTACGAACCGGTAGGTCGCAGGTTCGAATCCTGCCGGGCGCGTAAAACAAATAGACAGGTCTTGTACCTGTCTTTTTGTTTTACTTGCTCCGTCGAGGATTCGCCCTGTTCAAGGCTCCGCCTTGAATCAGGTTCGGATGTGAGGCTAAGGCGGTGTCTGCTTGCAAGCACAAGCAGTGCCGAAACACATTTTCCAAAGGAAAATGCCTCCTGCCGTGGCGCGTCTCTTCATTGGTTCTTGCGACAGGTCTTGTACCTGTCTTTTTGTTTTACTTGCTCCGTCGTGGATTCGCCCTGTTCACGACTTTGTCGTGAATCAGGTTCGCAAGTCCGCCGAAAGCCGTTGTCTGCTTGCAAGCATAAGGCTCGGCGTGACTCATTGCCTACGGCAATGTATCCTGCAAAATTGCAAAGCAATTTTAGGGCGCTACCTCACGGATTCTTGCGATAGGATTTATTCCTATCCTTTTTCATTTATCCCGCTTCGGCAAGGATTCGCCCTGTTCAAGGCTCCGCCTTGAATCAGGTGCGGATGTGAGGCTAAGGCGGTGTCTGCTTGCAAGCACAAGCCGTGCCGAAACACATTTTCTAAAGGAAAATGCCTCCTGCCGTGGCGCGTCTCTTCACGGGTTCTTTTTGTTTTTATATTGACATTTTTCCCGCTTTATGATAATATATTTTGCGGAGTCATCCACGCGGTGGCGGTTATGCTCTTTTCAATAAAATGAAAGGAGTTATTCTTTGCTCCTTTCAAATACATACGAAAGGAGTGGTGCGATATGAACTACTTATACGCACCTTTATTGTATGTTTGTTACATACAGCGATATGTTTGCCTTCGTTATTATGTTGGCAACAATAATTGCTATATTCTTAAACAAAAAACGATAATAAAGAAATAATCGCCTTTGCTTTTGGACGAGTAAGGCGATTGTTTCTTATTCAACTGAGAGCATAACCGTCATCGGATGGCTCTTTCTGCTTCTATTATAAACGCATTGGCTTGAAATGTCAATACCTTTTGAAAAATATTGTAAGACTTTAGTCATTATTACGAGCTTGCGAGTAACAAGGTTCTGCGTAGCAGGTTCTTATACCCGTTTAGTTTATTTTTGTCAATAGATTTTTTTAAAATTTTTTTGTAAAGAGCGGATACAAAGTGGGGTAAATCGCACATAGCAAACGCTTTCTCAAGTCCTTATATCGCAATCATACCCTTGACACACCCGCCTTTCTTTGCTACAATATATATCCCCCACGAAAGGAGCTCCCATGTCATTTCTCAATTTAAAAACTGAATTTACATCTTCCTTAAGCAAGGAAGTAATTATAGAAAGACCAAACGAGGTTACCAACACTGCTGATGACGAGCTTTTCGTTGGCTACATATACGAAAACGGATTTAACATTCATAAAAAGCCAAAGGAAAACGTAAGAAATGCATTTTTGCCAATTATTGTTGGCTCAATTAAAGAAAATGAAAGTGGCTGTAATATTAGCATATTTGCAAGATTTAATTTTTTTGTATGTGCTTTTATGATTATTTGGTCTTTTGGGGCGGTAGTGCTACCTTTAATAATTGGCTTTGTCGATCCATTCTTTTTTATTTTACCACTTGCGGTAATTGCAATTTTCGTTCCCCTACTCTATTTCGCTTTTTATAAACCGGCAAAAAAGCAAATTGGCTTTTTAACCTCAATTTTATCTAAATAACAAAAAGACTTAACCGTTTGGTTAAGTCTTTTCTTATTTAATTATTCGCCTTTTGTGATAACGATGTCGCCTCTGTCCGGAACAGCGTCAACTAAGAGATAGCCATCCTTGATTGTGCAGTTTGCAACTGTCATGTTATCGCTATATTCAAAGTTTGAAACAAGATCGATTACCTTGTCGCCTTGCATTACGGTTACTGACGTCCAATCATCTGGAATATCAACCTTAATTGTAATTGCATGGTCAAACATGTAGTCCTCAAGATCATCTGTTAATGAAAGTGTAATAGACGTATCTGTGATTTCCTTTGTTTCAAGCTCAGCTGTAAGTGATTCCTTTAAGAACTGTGTAAGCTCTGTGTATGAACATACCCAGAGGCCTTGAGCCTTTAAGTAATCGAACTTAGACATTGTTGATACGTATGAGGAGTGAATCAATCCGCCAAGGTAGTACGTATTTGGTGCAAGTGAGTGAACACACTCAATTGTAAATGCGCCCTTTGAAAGAATTTCATCAATAACCTTTTCGTATGAGCCCTTTGACGTGTGGTTAAGTCTGTATGCACCTGAGCCGTCTGCCTTGAAGGTGTACGTTCTTGTGTTTGGATCGTAATCGTATGAGCCGCCCTCAACCCACTTCATTTGGTAATTTTCAGCATCATAGTAGTATGAGCCGTCAACTGTACCAACGTTTACAAGTGTCTTTGTTTCCTCGTCAAATACGTAGTTAACGTTAAGTGTTGACTTAGCAATGAACTTATAGTCTGCGCCAAGGTTGCCACCTGTAAAGTTGCCGTATGCTGCGATGTAGTGAACTAAAATATAGTCGCCTGAGTCGCTTTCTGTGTAGGAATCAAAGTTTTGGCTTGTGTATGAGCCCTTAGTTGTCCACTCAAAGCCTGTAAGTGTCTTTGTTTCCTCGCCTGTTTCTTCATTTACTGAAATCTCATATACAGGCTTATATGTACCGCCTGTTGAGCCGTCCTTAATAAGAACGAAATCGCCCTCTGTTTCGCCAGCCTTAGAAGCGTAGCAGTTTAGGTTACCCCAGTCCTTTTGTGTCTTAAGGTCCTCGATAAAGTTGATATATCCGCCTGCGCCACCGTTACGTGCTGATACCATCAAGTTAGTAACGTAGTTAGACGTACCTGTTGACGTTGAACCGTTAGGTGTAGCGAAGGTAAGAATCTTTTGACCGTGGAAATTATTCATAAACCAGTAGTGCGCTCTGTCAACATCGGAGAGCATATCTGCTTCACTTATTTGTCCTGAGTAAATACCGGCGTGGTTGTATGAGTGTGAGCCTAAGTCAAATGCGCCTGTTGCAAATATTTGTTGCCACTCTGCAACGTAAAGGTCAGCAAATGTAATAGCCATATTCATGGTTGCCTTATAGTTATACTTCTCAAATTGCTCAACGGACCATAAGCAAGCCTCAATATAGTTACCGTCATCGTAGGTTTGAGCCCATACTGCAGGAGCATCCTTAAAGTACTTTGTGATTACTGCAGGCTCGTACGTTTCTGTGTAGCTTCTTGTTCTTGTTGTGCCGCACTCACGTGTACATGTAGCAGTTTCTGTTAAGCAGCCGTTTGTTGAAAGTGTTGTAGCGTTCTTAACGTATTCGCCAAAGGTATGACCTAAAGCAGATAGTGCGTCTGTCTTTAATTCATAGCCGCATGATTGGCAAGCATAAACCGTATAGCCTGCATCCATACACGTTGGAGCAACAACTCCGTCAGCCTTTGGTCTTACGCTTTGGTGTAAACAGCCGTAGTAGCCGTCAACGTCGTCAGCCTCTTCGTAAACTGTATATGGCTCGAAGCAATATACGTAGCTAGTCCAATATTGTGGCTCATTTACAAGTTGAAGCTTTAACTTGCTTGTTCTCTTTTCAAGCTTGATTGTGTATAAGCACGCTGTGCTTCCGCCTGCATCAATAACCTGCATTTCCTCTGTGTTATTTAACTTGTTAGGAACAGTATATTGACCGATTTCCTCCCAGTATCCGTCTGGGTGCTCCTCATCTACTGTCCACATTTGAAGTGAAACAGATCTGCCCGCGTAAGCATGAATAGCAAATTGAACGGATGAAATAAATCTTTCGCCCGGGAACGTAAGAATTGCGTGTGAAGCGTTTGCATTTCTCCAGTCTGTGTACCATGCAGAGCCCATATCGCCGTCAACAAGGTTTTCAGCACCGCCTGCATAAGCGTTAAACTTACCGGAAATGCTTACTGAAGCATCACTTAAAAGTGAGTCTGGAATTCTTTGGATTTTATCTGTCTTTGCAAATACTTCCATTTCATAAATGATTGCATTTGCATATCTTGATGAATGTGTAACTGTTGCTCTTACAGCCTTTGCTGTAACTGTGTTAGCAAGCTCAAGTGTGATTGCGCCGTTGATACCGCTTGATCTTGCATCCTTATCGGACATTTCGCCAACCTTAATCCACTTTTCGCCCTCTCCGTCCTTAACTAACGCTTCAATATCGTATGAAACGTAGCAGGCCTCGCCAAGCTCCCATGAGGAATAGAATGGAACGATAAGATTAAATGCGCCGATTTCAAAATAATCGTTAAAGGTAATTGTTGCGCTATCGCCTGTATACGTAGAGCCGTCAGCTAGTGTGTCAGCGCCCCAATACGTGTCAAGTCTGCCATCGTTAATGTTACCGCCTACGCAAATTGTATAGTAGGAAGAAACTGCTGCTCCGCCGAAGCCTGCGATATTAACGAATGGTGTTTCGCCCTTGTAAAGATAGTTATCAATTTGAAGGTCGAAAAGTGTCTTTAACCCTGTTGCAAGCGGCTCAACTGTAAAGGTTTGAACGCCTGCACATACCTTACATTGCTTAATTTCCTTACCTGGTGTATAGTCGGTTGGAAGAATTGTATATTCATAGTCATCTCTTCCGTCGCCGTTCAAGTCATAATCGTGCTTGCCTGTCGCAGGAACTCTGTTATAAATTGCAGGCTCTCTGTTACAGCCAGGATTTGTACATTTACTTTCTGTATAACCCTCTAATGCGCAGGTTGGCTCAACAACTGTTTCAACCTTATTATGACCTAACGCTTGAATTGTTTCTGTCTTTGTAAATACACATTTTGTGCATTTGAAGTACTGCTTGCCATTTTTTGTACAGGTAGCCTCTGTCCAGTCCTCAAGGCGCGTTTCTACGAACTCGTGTTCGCAGCTGCCTGAGTTACCGCTGCTTGCGCTACCCTTAGCCCACCATGCAGTTAAGGTGATGCTTTCTGTAACTACGTCAGTATCAAAGTTCCACTTTGAGCTAGCTTGCTTTGTTGCATACCAGCCAGATACTGTGTAGCCGTCCTTTACAGCGTTTGGCGCTGTAAGCTTTGAGCCTTCCTTTACTGTGATTACCTTTGTTTCGCTTCCGTCAATAGTACCACCGTTGGCGTCAAAGGTAATTTCATACTTTGTACCGCCACAGGATGTGGTAGCAACGACTACGGCTAACAAAGTAGCAAGTAAAAGAAGTGTTGCTATAATTTTTTTCATATTTTCTCCTTTTTTGTGGCTCTGCCACAGCGAAATTATATCGCAAGCGATATAGCGAAATTTCACTGCGTGAAGCTAAATTAAATTTGCATTTCGCTCCCGAAGGGAATTTAACTTGCGCGAAGCGCAAATTTAGCTACATAGCCATGCTATGCAAAATGCTCTCTCGTAGCCGAGAGAGCATTTATAAATTGTCTAAAACTATTCGGCTATATTGTAAGGATTATTCTGCGCTAATATCCTTTGCAAGTGTGATTTCCTGCCAGTAGTCAGTACCGTTTGATGGGTTAGGCATGTAAACAACAACCTTTGTGATTACCTTACCTTCAACATCAAACTTAGCTGGCTCATCACCGAATGAACCGATACCAAGCATCTTTGTTGAACCGTCTTCGTATGTAACTGTTACTTCGATTGAAGCTGAACCTCTACCCTTAACGTAGATCATATCAACTGCTGTTGGGTTAGTTAAGTCAAGAGTTGCTGTAAGAGCACCTGTACCCTTACCTGCGATTGTACCCTCGTTACCTGGTTCAAACGTACCGTTAACAAGGTTAGAAACCTTATCCTTACCCCATGCATCGCCGTCGAACGTTGGATATACGCCTGGGCCGAGAGCGTCAACTGTTACGTTCTTGAAGTCTTGGAAATCTTGCTTGTTACATTCGTAGCATGTTCTTGATCTCTTCATGTATTCTTCAGACCAGTTAGACCAGTCGTGTCCCTTTGCAGCAGCACCTTCGTTGTATTCCTCGTGGCCGCAGATTTCGCACACACGGGACTTACGCTCAGCTGTTTCACATGATTCTTGTGAAATTTGTTGCCATGGTAAGAATTGGTGGTTTTCTGTACCGTCGTTACAGTAAACGATCATTTTCCATTTAGCAACTAAAACTGTGTTTGACTTAATTACTGTTGTTTTTCTTGCTACTGTGATGCCGTCCTCAAGTGTCCAGCAATCAAAAATGTAGCCTTCTCTTGTAGGTGTTGGAAGGTTGCCGATATTGTCGCCCTTTTGAACGAACTTAACAGCATCGCTTTCAGCGATTTCGCCGCCGTTAGGGTCAAATTCAACTGAAACTGTGTTTTCGTCCTTGTCCCACTTAGCAACTAATACCATGTCGAACATAACGAAATCTCTTTGAGAAATCTTTTCTTCAAAGTTTGTGTCCTCTTCGTCGTACCAACCGGCAAACTTAAAGCCATCTCTCTTTGGAGTTGGAAGCTTACCAATCATCTCGCCGTCCTTAACCTTACGTGTTTCTTCACTGACTGTACCGCCGTTAGCGTCAAAGTAAATGGTGTGAGCTTTGCCACATGCCATTACTAATGGAAGAACCATGATGCAAAGAACTGCAAGGCAGATAATCTTTGTTAATGTGCTCTTTTTCATTGTTTTTACTCCTTTAATTGTTTTTTAAATGAATTGCACGGGCGCACGCGCCCTTCGTTTGCGTTGATATTATATCATATATATTACGTAAAATCAATCGGAAGATTATTTTTAGTCGGATTTTGTATTTATGCACAATTTGGCAAATAAAAAATGCACAAAACCGAACGAAGTTTTGTGCATTTTTTACAGAAGCCAAATCAGGGGTCAGGGGTCAGGGGTCAGGGGTTCGCTTCGCTCACAGGGGTGGTTAGTAAACAATATTCTTCTAAAGTCCCTGCACACATAGTGTGCCCTTGTCCCTTGTCTCCTGTCCCCTGTCTATATTCCCTGCGAATGTAATGAGCCCCTGTCCCTCGTCCCTTGTCTCCTAAAATTAAGCCGTAGGCTTAATTTCCTGTGCTATTTCTTTTAGCTTTTGGCAAACAACATGGTCTGTATTATCAGGCTCATATGTTACCTTTGTTGCATCATTGCCTGTAAAAAACTTATACATTACAAGTCCTGCAAGGTATCTGCCGTAGTCAAGGGATAAATGGAAGCCGTCGCGGGTAATTGGGTGTGTTTTTTCGTCAAATTTGCTTAGCTTTCTTGCTTCCTCAACTGCGTCGCCGTTTGGGATAATGTCAAGATTGTATTTTTGGCACATCTCATTTGTTGCATTGATGATAGCTTCATACATTTTTGGGCGTGAATTTTCATAAAGGTAATAAAAATCATGATTTGAAAAATCGCTATATGCCCAAGTTCTATGAAATACGATTTTCGCATTAGGGCATGCACCCTTGATATAGCCTAAGATATAAGGTAGGTAAGGCTCATAGGTTTCTGCCATTCCTGAGTAGTGGCTAACCTGTTGTATAGACACATAGTCCCACTTTTTTGTATAAATTACCTCATCAAGATAACCATCGCCGATTGCTTCGCCGTTTACCTCATGAAGATATGTTTCTCTTTCTTTTGTAAGTCCGTTATAATGTCTTTCAAGGGAACAGCCGCCGATTGCCATATTGGTTACCTCAATTTCTCCGTTTGAAATTTGATGTAAATATCGTGTGGCATCCTGTGAAAAGCTGTTACCGATGCATAATACATTCATTTTGTTATTCCTCCAAAGATTTTCAATTTATAAAGCATTCTTGCCCACTTAGAAAGGGGACAGGAGACAGGGGATAGGGGTTCGCTTCGCTCACAGGGGTGGTTAGTAAACAATTTTCTTCTAAAGTCCCTGCACACATAGTGTGCCCCTGCGAATATATGAGCCCCTGTCCCTTGTCCCCTAAAATTAAGCCTGTGGCTTAATTTTTTGTGCTATTTCTTTAAGCTTTTGGCAAATTTCGTGGTCTGTTTCATCAGGCTCATAGGTTACCTTTGTTGCATCGTTGCCTGTAAAAAACTTATACATAACAAGTCCTGCAAGGTATCTGCCATAGTCAAGGGATAAATGGAAGCCATCGCGGGTAATTGGGTGTGTTTTTTCATCAAATTCGGGTAGCTTTCTTGCTTCCTCAACCGCGTCTCCGTTTGGTATTATGTCAAGGTTGTACTTTTTGCAAATTTCCGTTGATGTTTTTACGATTGCATCAAACATTTGTGGGCGAGAATTGCCATAGTTTACAAATCCGCCATGGTCGGAATAGTCGCTATACGCCCAAGTTCTATGAAATACGATTTTTGCATTAGGGCAAGCACCCTTGATATATCCTAAGATATATGGTAGATATGGCTCATATGTTTCAGCCATTCCTGAATAGTGGCTAACCTGTTGAACGGTTACAAAGTCCCATTTTTTCTTGGAAAGAGCTTCCTTGATTGAGATTTTACGCTTGAAGCTTGCATTTTTTTGGTAATCGTAGTCTGCGCTATCAACTAAAATATTGTTGTAATGAGTTTCAAGTGAGCAACCGCCTATATATAGGTTTCTTACGTAAAGCTCCTCATTTGAAATTTGGTGTAAATATCGTGTGGCATCCTGTGAAAAGCTGTTGCCGATACATAAAATGTTCATAGTAATTTTTTCCTTTCCAAGTTATGCTTTAATTATAGTCCTTAGCTTAGCGAAAGTCAAGGAAAAATTAGGGGATAGGGGTCAGGGGATAGGGGTTCGCTACGCTCACAGGGATGGTTAGTTATTCCCCGCGAATGTAATGAGCCACTGCGACAAGGTCGCCCCTGCGAATACAATGAGCCCCTATCCCCTATAATAGATTCCCTGATAAGAATTTCTTTCATAAAGCTCCTTATCTATATCGTTTATAATTGTTGTTTTTCTACGGGACCAGACAGGCTCAACCAAGCGGTCGGCTATGCCGTCTCCCGTTAGTCTTTCAATTACCGTATCGGGCGGTAAAATCTCTATTTGGTCGCAGACGGTTTTTATATAATCGCTTCTTTCCATTGGGGAATAATCGCCCTGCTTATACATGTGGTTAAGCATAGTGCCTCTTATGATATGAAGCAAGTGAATTTTAACCACATCTGGGCGTAATTCAGCCACATCCCTGGCAGTTTGCATCATATCCTCATAGGTTTCATAGGGTAAGCCGTTGATAATATGAACTGCGATTTTTACGTTAGGCGCATACTTACGAAGCCTGTTTACACAGTCAACGAACACGTCAAATTTATGACCCCTGTTGATTATAATTGCAGTTTGGTCGTTTGAGGATTGCAGCCCTAGCTCCACGGTTACGGGAATTTTCTTGCTTAGGTTATTTAAAATCGCAATTTTCTCATTTTCAAGGCAGTCGGCTCTTGTGGCTATGTTTATCATAACAGCACCCTCGAGAGAGGCGATTTCATTTGTGATTTTCTCTAAATTTTCGGGGGACGTGTGCGTATTTGTGTATGCCTGCATGTAAGGAATGAACTTTTTTACGTCCCACTTTTTCCTAGCGTTTTCAATTCCTATTTCGTACTGCTCCTTAATATCCTTAACCTGTCGGCAGTTAACGCTTTGGCTTCCGCTATCGCAGTAAATACAGCCACCGCGACCAACCGTTCCGTCAATATTGGGGCAGGTAAATCCGCAATCAAGTGTAATTTTTGCGCACTTTTCCCCAAAGGTCTTGCGTAGGTAGTATTCATAGGTGTAATAACGCTTATTTGTATCGCTAAGCTTATACGGATTTGTTGATGCCTGTGTCATGTACTGCTCCTTTCTGCCGTCAGCAATAGAATATAAATGAAACAAAAAACGACAAGCGTTTGATTAGCTTGCCGTTTGGAGCTACTAACCAGAATCGAACTGGTGACCTCATCCTTACCAAGGATGTGCTCTACCATCTGAGCCATAGTAGCATTTATTTGCTAATGTATTATAGCAAAATATTTTTTATTTGTCAAGAGATTTTTTACAGTTATTATTTTTCATGCAGAGACACGCCCCCGTCCCCTGTCTGTAACCTTTTTTATCAACAGGCATACAATATTTTTGAGGTGATAACTGCATGAAAAAAAGCGTTTGCATTTTATTTGGTGGAAAAAGTGAGGAATATGAGGTTTCCTTGTCCTCTGCTTATAATGTGCTTGGTAGCATAGATAAAAACAAGTACAATGTAAGCAAAATTGGAATTACCAAGGATGGCAGGTGGTTAAGGTACTATGGTGGCAGAGATAGCATATTAAATGACACTTGGCAAAGTGAGACAAAAGAGGTTTTTATTGATTTTTCCACGGGATGTGTGGATAATTTACCATTTGACACCGTATTTTTTCCTGTAATGCACGGCAATTTTTGCGAGGATGGGCGATTACAGGGCGTTTTTGACACGCTAGGCGTAAAGTACGTAGGCTGCGGCAGCGCTTCCTCATTTTTATGTATGGATAAGCATTTAACAAAGCTTATGGCGAAGGAAATCGGCGTTTGCGTTGTGCCTTGGATTTGTGCAAGCAGAAAGCAAGATTTTAACGAAATAGCCAATAATGTGTCTAAATTTGGCTACCCTGTGTTTATAAAGCCAAGCAAGTCCGGGTCATCTAGAGGCAGCTTTCTTGTACGTAATGAAAATATGCTTTTTTCTTCTCTTAAAGGTGCGTTTGAGTATTCCGACACGGTAATTATTGAAAGGTACGTAAAAGCCATTGAGTGTGAAATCGGCGCTCTTTCCACTTCGACCGGCACGGTATTTAGTGAGGTTGGCTCACTTAGATATAACGGCGATTTTTACGGATATGAGGAAAAGTATCTTTTAGGTAACACTACCTACGCTATTCCTGCATTAATTTCAGTAAAAAATCAAGAGAAAATCAAGGGGTATGCAAAAGCTCTTTTTGATAGTCTTGGATGCTATGGTCTTAGTCGCTTTGACTTCTTTGTTGACGAAAGTGAAAACGTATATTTTAACGAGGTCAACACGCTTCCCGGCTTTACAAAGGACAGCATGTATCCTATGCTTTTTGAAAACGCAGGTATTCCGCTGACGCGTCTTATTGATATTTTAATAGAAAATGCCAAATTTTAAAAAATCTATTGAAATACATTCTGAATTTATATATAATATAATGAGGTAGTATGAAAACCTTAGGTCTTATTGGCTTTGGCGCATCTAACCGTGATGCTTACAATTATTTTAAGGATAGCTACAAAATTACCGTACACAACCCAACGAAAATTGATGT
This sequence comes from Eubacteriales bacterium, assembly GCA_045632345.1. Lineage (GTDB taxonomy): Bacteria > Bacillota > Clostridia > Oscillospirales > CAG-272 > RGIG2000. The sequence goes on from JAZQWM010000082.1 coordinate 172,322, forward strand.
GCCAAATGACGCTTCCTTAATTTACGGCGATACGTATTTAGAGTGTAATGAGGACGTAATTTTCCGTTCCCCTGCCGTAAAAAAGCGTGATATTATAACAAAGAGCCCTGTGCTTTGCGAAAGCATATACGCTCTTAATAATATGGCTGGAACGAAAATCTGTGTAACAGGCTCAGACGGAAAAACAACCACATGTAGCCTGATTTTCAACGTTTTGAAAAGCAAAAACGCTTTTTTAGGCGGTAATATCGGCACTCCTTTAATTTCCGCCATGGATAAAAATTACTCCTATATTGTGGGAGAGCTTTCTTCCTTTCAGCTTCTTGACGAAAGCGTTTACGTTGACACGGCGGTAATTACAAATATTACTGAAAATCATTTAGATTACCACGCTGACATGGACGAATATATACGCGCCAAGGAAAATCTACTTAAAAACGCTGAGCATATTGTATTAAACTACGATGATGCGATTTTAAGGGAAATGGGCGAAAGGTATGGGGCTCTTGGAAGGAGCGTTGAATTCTTTTCCTTAAAGGAAAGAGCCAACGCGTATTTAGAAAATGGATACGTATATCTAAACGGAGCTAAGCTATTTTCAAGAGATAAAATTAAGCTGGCGGGAGACTTTAACGTTGCAAATGCTTTGGCTACTATTTTAGCAACGTATAAATACGCTTCGCTTGAGGAAATTGAAGCTTCGATTTGCGATTTTTCGGGCGTTGCCAACAGGCTTGAGCTTGTCAGGGAGCTAAACGGGATAAAATTCTATAACTCCTCAATCGACTCTACTCCCTCTCGCACAATAGCGACTCTTGGCGCGTTTAATATAAACCGCTGCATTGTGATTTTAGGCGGCAGAGATAAAAATTTGTCCTATGATATTCTAGAAAACCATCTTAAAAACGCCAAGGCGATTTTAGTTATGGGAGAAAACAGACAAAAGATTTTAAACGCCTTGTGTAGCGGTAAAACCATTTTGGTAAATAATATGGCTGAGGCTGTAAGCGCAGCATACTCATTTGCCGATATAGGCGACAACGTAATTTTATCCCCTGCCTCAACAAGCTTTGATATGTATGAAAGCTACGTGGCGCGGGGACTTGATTTTATAAAACATGTAAATTCATTATAAAGGAAATAAAAATGGAACTAAAAAAGGTATTAAAGACACTTTGTGAGTGCCCTACTGCATCGGGAAAGGAAGCCACTCAATTTAAGATTGTAAATGAGATAGCTTCCCCTTATTTTGACCTTATTGAAAGAGACAATATGGGCAATATTATTTTAACAAAGCTGTGTGGCAAGGACAACGCAAAGAAGCTTATGCTTGATGCTCACTTTGACGTTATTGGCTTGATGGTTACGAAAATTCACGAAAATGGATTTTTGTCCGTTCATAATATTGGCGGTATTGATTTAAGAACGCTGCCGTCAAGTGAGGTTACAATTCACGGAAAAGAGGATATTTACGGCTTAGTTGTATCTACTCCACCTCATTTAACAGGCGGAAAGACCTCTGTGCCTGAAATCGAGAGCATTTTAATTGACACAGGGTACAAAAAAGAGGACCTTGAAAAAATCGTGTCCGTTGGCGATACGATAACAATAAACGGCGATTATATGGAAATGGAAAACGGATATATTATGTCCTCATTCCTTGATAACCGCTCCTGTGGCGCTACCTGTATTCACGCTATTGCGGGAACTGAAAGAAAAGACCTTGAATATGACGTATTCGTTGTAATTTCAGCAGGCGAGGAAATTGGCAGAATGCAAACAAGAGTTGCAGCGTTTAATATTGAGCCTGATATTATTATTACAACCGACGTAAACTTTGCAAAGGAGCCAAATATTGAGCCAAGACATTCAATAGAATGCAAAAAAGGTCCAAGCGTTGATATTTCCGCGCTTACCAATAGAGAGCTATCCCGCGCAGTTATAAATCTTGCAAAGAAAAACGGTATTCCTTGCCAAGTGGTAGTTGAGCCAACAGGCACAGGAACAAATAACGATATTTTAGCAATCACAGGCAAGGGCGCAAAAACCGTTGTTATGAGCTTGCCTTTAAAGTCAATGCATACAAGCTGTGAATGTGTAAATATCCTTGATATGGAATATTTAAGTCAGCTTCTTTCACTAATTGCAAAAACAAAGGAGAGTGATTTACAATGACAGAGTTAAGAGAACTGCTTAAAAAATTATCACTTGAATTTGGTATTGCAGGCTATGATAAAAAGGTACGCGACATTATAATTAGTGAGCTTGAGCCTTACAGCCACAAATTCAACGCATATACCGACAATGCAGGCGCGTACATAGTTCATATTGAAAATGAGGACAAGCCAAAATTGATGGTAAGTGCGCACATGGATGAGGTTGGCTTTATGGTTACGGAAATTTGCGATGACGGACGTCTTCGCTTCGGTAATGTGGGCGGAATTAACTCCCTTGTTATGTGTTCAAAGCGCGTAATTTCCGAAAACGGAGTTAAGGGCGCGATAATTTCAAAGCCTATCCACCTACAAAGCGCCGATGAAAGAAAAGAGGTTACCTCTCCAAAGGATATGTACATAGATATTGGCTGTGATACTAAGGAAGAAGCGGAAAAATTAGTTCAGCTTGGCGATTACTTTACCTTTATTTCCGACTACGTAGAGTTTGGCGATGGGTTTATTAAGTGCAAAGCGCTTGATGACCGTCTTGGCTGTGCTATTATGTGCCAGGCAATTAAGGAAATTTGCAAAAATGACTATCGGTTAAATTATGATTTATATTTTGCGTTTACTTCCCGTGAGGAAATCGGCTATTCGGGAGCATTTTTAGCAACTGAGCAAATTAAGCCTGAATACGGATTTATAATTGAGTCCACCGCAGTTGGCGATATCCACGGCGCGCCAAAGGAAAAGCTTGTTGCAAAATTAGGAAACGGCGGAGCGATTTCCTTTGCAGACCTTGGCACAATTTATGATGAAAAATTTATAAATCACATAATGAATACCTGCAAGAAAAACAACGTAAAATACCAAATCAAGCAATATGTATCAGGCGGAAACGATGCATCAAACATTCAAAAATCTGCACACGGCGTAAAGGTAGCCGTTATGTCCGCCCCATCAAGATATATTCACTCACAAGCGAATGTTATCCATAAGGATGATTTGGATAGCATATATCAAACACTGATGTGCTTGATATATGCAGGATATAGGATATAGGGGATAGGGGCAAAAATCAATCGTTTGCTAATTTCCCTGTGAGCATAGCGAACCCCTATTCCCTGACCCCTGACCCCTAATTTCGACGAAGGAGAAAACTACTATGATAGATTTACTTAAAAAACTAATGTTCACGCCTGGCATATCAGGTCGTGAGGACAAGATAAGAGATTTAATAAAGAAAGAGATTGAGCCATACGCTGATGAAATCACAACCGACAATATGGGCAATCTTATTGCAAGAAAAAAAGGCAACGGCAAGAAGATTATGCTTTGCGCCCATATGGACGAAATCGGATTTTTAGTTACTAATATTGATGACAGCGGCTTAATCCGCGTTGCTCCTGTTGGCGCTATTAACTATTTAGCGGGATGCTTTACTGAGGTTGTTTCCGCAGGCGGCGTTCACGGTGTGCTTGTGCCATCATGCAAGGAAGGCATTCCAAAATCTGAGGAAACATACGTTGATATTGGCGCTAAGGACAAAAAGAGCGCTGAAAAGAAGGTTCAAATTGGCGAAGCGTTTACCTTTGAGCCAAAGCTAAGAAAGCTTCTTGGCAACAGATACGTTGGCAGACCATTTGATGACAGAATTGGTTGTGCTATTTTGATTGAAGCGTTAAAGTCAATTAAAAAGCCACAAAACGATATTTATTTTGTATTTGCAACACAAGAAGAGGTTGGCTCAAGAGGTAGCCGTCCTGCATCCTACAACGTAATGCCTGATATTGGTATTGCATATGACGTTACTGCAACAGGCGAAAAGCCCGGTGGGCCAAAGATTGAATTAAAGCTTGGTGGCGGATGTGCTATTAAGATTAGAGACAATGACGTTATGTGTAGCACCGATATAGTTGACAAGCTACGCCAAATCGCCAAGGACGGTAAGATTAAGTATCAGGACGAAATTCTTACGTTTGGCGGCACAGACACGTCCTCAATGCAGGTTACAGGCAGAGGCGCAAGAGTTAGCGCAGTTTCTATCCCTACCGCATTTTTACACACAGGTGTTGAAATGATTGATATGGCAGATGTGAAAGAGGCGCTTAAATTAACAATAAGTCTTTGCAATAAATTATAAGCTGTTAGCCGTCAGCAGTTAGCTGTCAGCGAGATTACTTTTACAATTTACTTTCAAAGGAAAAAATATGAAAAAACTTCTTACTTTATTTTCAATTATTTTTGTGCTTCTGTTTTTGTTTTCCTGTCAAAATGGCGACGTGCCAAGGGGAATGAAGATTGCTTCCGACACGTCAAAGGTTCATTATTCCCTTTACGTGCCAAAGAGCTGGATAATTGACAGCATGGATAATATTTCTGCATGCCACGTATCCGACAGCGACAGAACGTCAATCAGCATAAAAAAGACATCATACCCTGATGAGACGGTTTGGTGGAATGACTATAAAAATGCGGTAAACTCAACCTTTGACGATTTTACTCTCTTAACTGACGGAGAGGATATTGTCATATCCGCTCTTAACGCTAAAAGGTACGTATTTACCTGCAGCTTTCATGGGGAAAGCTTCCACAAATATGAGATTATCGCCGTTAAAAACGGGGACTCTGTGTATGAAATTAGCATAAAATACCAAGGTCTTACAAAGGACGGCAATATAAACTATACAGACAGTCAGCACGCTGAAACTATTAAGAGCATTTTAGATAATTTTAAGTTTAACGAATCATTAAGCGACGGCAGCGACGTTGTTTACAATGCAGAAAACACGCCTGACAGCATGAAATGCGCTTCAAACACGAAAATCGTTGACTACTGTCTTTTTGTGCCATCTGCTTGGATTGTTGAAAAGACGGTTGGCACGGTTTCATCAGCTTACGTAAGTGAAAGCGACAAAACAAACGTAAGCGTTATGCAATGGAACATAAATAGCTACAACTATGACGCTTGGTGGAGCGAATACAAGCTTCAGCTTTTTAGCACCTTTGACCGTGATGCTCTTATTTATGACGATAAGGGTCAGGTTAAGGTTGACGAAAATGGATACGTTACGCATCTTGATTCTGAAATTGTTACCTTAAAAAGCGAAGGCGTTGACGCTAAGCTTGGAGAAAACAACTGCAAAAAATACGAGTATTCCGTAAAAATTGGCGGGAATGTGTACGATTATACGGTTTTTTCCGTAATGCACAGAGCCAGCGTTTACGTTATGACCTTTACATTTGACTCTAAAAACGACAATACCGTATATAACGCGGATATTGAAAAAATCACAACTAATTTCAGGTTTGACTAATATGGAAATTTACTTTGACAATAGCGCCACAACGAAAATTTCAGTTGGCGCAAAAAACAAAATGATTGAGGTAATGGACAACCATTTTGGCAACCCCTCATCATTACACAAAATCGGTCTTAATGCTGAGCATGTTTTAAGCGATGCAAGAGCTATAATTTTAAATGCTCTTGGCATTTCACGCGGTGTTCGCGGAGAGCTTATTTTCACGTCAGGCGGTACGGAATCTAACAATATTGCAATTTTAGGCGTGGTAAACGCTAAAGCAAGACAGAATAATGAAAAGATTTTAACAACTGACAGCGAGCATGCTTCCGTTTCTGCCCCACTTGATATGCTTGAAAAGCAAGGCTTTAAAATTGTAAGAGTACCAACAAAAAATGGCGTTCTTGACCTTGAATTTATAAAAAATAACGCTAAGGGTGCTATTTTAGCTACGTTTATGCACGTAAATAACGAAACAGGCGCGCTTTACAATCTTAGCGAAGCATTTAAAATTGTTAAGGAAGCGTCCCCTGCCTGTGTAACTCACGCAGACTGCGTGCAGTCCTTTATGAAGGTAAAATTCACTAAAAAATTATTAGGTGCTGATTTAATTTCCATAAGCGCCCATAAAATAAACGGCGCAAAGGGCGTTGGCGCACTCTATATTGAGCCGAATATCATAAAGCAAAAGAAGGTTGTACCTATTTTCTTAGGCGGCGGTCAAGAGGAAAATTTCCGCTCCGGTACTGAAAATGTGTACGGAATTGCCGCGTTCGGTCAAGCAACCAAGGAGCATTTTGCTAAAATTGATGCAGAGATAGAAAAAATGAGCTCTGTTCGTGAATTTTTAGTTGAAAATTTAAAAAATACCGAGGGAGTGTCGCTAAATTTACCTAAAAACAACGCTCCCCACATATTAAATATGTCCGTTATCGGTATTAGAAGTGAGATAACTCTCCATGATTTATCTTCAAAGGGAATTTACGTGTCCAGCGGAAGCGCTTGTTCCTCAAACGCTCCTAAAAAGACACATAATCCGCTAACCGCCTTCGGACTTGACACAAAAATGGCTGATAGCGCAGTCCGTGTCAGCCTCTGTCCCGATAATACGGTAGAAGAAGCACAGTATTTTATTGAGTGCTTAAAGGAAACTATTGGAAAGAGGGCTAAACGATAACCTTGAAAAGATAAACGAAGGTTTATCTTTTCAGAGAACAGGGGCGACCTTGTCGCAGGGGCTCATTGCATTCGCAGGGGCAACTTCAAAAAAGGGGCACACTACGTGTGCAGAGAATAGGGGCTCATTACATTCGCAGGGGCACACGATGTGTGCAGAGAATAGGGAATACAACTAACCAACCTGTGAGCGAAGCGAACCCCTGACTCCTGACCCCTGACCCCTGATTAGGCGACCCCTATCCCCTATCCCCTATCCCCTATCCCCTGTCCCCTATCACCTGTCCCCTAATAAAAAGGAGAAAACCTATGAAGTTATTGCTTGGAAGACCAAAAACCAACGAAGACAGACTTGACAAGGAAATCCGTGTTTACGATTTACTTGACAGTCTTGGCATTGAATATTACAGAATTGACCACTCCCCTGCCAATCATTTTGAGGATTGCGAGGAGATTGAAAGGGTGCTTGATAACGTGCTTTGCAAGAATTTATTTCTTTGCAACAGACAGCACACAAAATTTTATATGCTTATGATGCCTGCCGACAAGGTATTTAAGACAAAGGAGCTTTCAAGTCAAATAGGCTCATCCCGTCTTTCCTTTGCGGAAAGTGAGTACATGGAAAATTTCCTTGACGTAACTCCCGGCTCTGTCAGCATTATGGGACTTATGAACGATAAGGAAAACAATGTGCAATTACTTGTTGATGAGGACGTACTAAAGCCTGAATATGTTGGTTGTCATCCTTGCATAAATACATCAAGCATAAGGTTGAAAACAAGGGATGTATTTGAGACTTATCTAAACGCAGTACATCATGATTATATTAAGGTTAAATTGGTTGGAGAGGAATAAGGAGGAAAACTATGTTTAGCAGTACTGGAAAGAAAATTAAACTTTTAGCACTTATATACAGTGTAATTATTGATGCACTTACAATCATTGGTTGCATTGTTTTTTGGAAAACATTAGGTGCTGAATTTTGCGTGATTTTGGGCGCTATATCAATTCTATCATCATCTATCATTTCACTTGTTTTAGAAGGCTTTGGCACAATGGTGCAAAATAGCACAAATCAATTAAAATTGGAAAAAATTAATTGCGAATTGAATTTATCCGACCACCAAAGCTATCCAAGATTTAATGAATATGCAAAAGAAATAATTAAAATTAATGATGAAATAGAGGACGATTAACAAAGTCATACACCCTTTTTGTCAATTTATGATGAAATCAATTTATGTCACGCAGTGATAATTTATTTATTAGTTAAAGTCCGCTGATTTCAAAAATGAATTGCACCTTCGGTGCATTAAAAAACACTCGAAAAAATTCGAGTGTTTTTTGTTTATGTGGCGTTTTATATCATAGCAAGTATTTGATTTGTGTTATTTTTCGCAAAGTCAGAAAGTGAATATGAGCGAATTCTTTCTTTTATAACGTTTGGTATTAAAAATCCGTTTGATGCAAGCTTAACACATCTATTTATAACGGTTTTATTGTTAACATTAAGCTTTTTGCTCATTTCGATAGGTGTAAATTCATAAATGTGATTTGAAACAATAAATTTCAAAAATTCCTTTTCTTTGAGGTTTAGATAGGATAAGCTTCCGTTAATATCATCCTCAGCTGAGCTCTTAGAAAGCTCATAAACCTTCTTGGAATATAGCTCTACCATGCGAAGAAAATAGTTAAACCAAATTTCTGAATGAGGCGGATTTTCTCTGCCCGAATAGTATAATGCAGGCAATCCCATTTGAAGAGAAGAATAATACTCATCGGAGTCGTAAGCAAAATACTCTTCCAAAGAGCCTATACCGCCAAAGCCGTAACCGTATAAGTCTAATATATATCCAGACATAAGTCTTGCAGTTCTGCCGTTTCCATCCTCAAAAGGGTGAATTGTAACTAATTGATAGTGAACAATAGCCGCTATTATAAGCGGATGGTCGTCAGTTGTGTTAACATACTCTACAAGCTCATCAAGTAGTGCAGGAACATCTGAGTATTCCGGCGGAATGTATTCAGGAGCGCCGCTTTCAGTATCGTAAACAGCAAATAATACTCCGGGTGGCATTTGCCCTCTTAATCCGATTTTTTCTTTTGATGCGCCCTTTTCAACTATCCTTTGAACCTCTAGTATAAGCTCCTTAGAAAAAGGAGTTTTATTTTTAACCTTTTCTTCAAGTAGAGTAAGAGCAGAATAATAGTTTCTTATCTCTTGCTCAGGCTTTAAAAAATGCTTATGTGAATCACTTTCGATTACTTCACTAGCTTGCTTTTCTGTTAATGGATTACCTTCGATTTTATTGGAAGCATAAGAGCTTTTTTTCTTTGAATTTTTTCGTAGCTTATTTCTAGTAATTATCGGCAGCTCAACAGTGCCTAAAAGAAAACGATTTTCGTCAATAGCTGATATTCTTTTTAAAATATCATTAGTAAGAATTGCTCTAATCATATTTTTCTCCTTTACATATTTCTAATAGTATTGTACCACAATTTAATTAAAAATTCCACTATTTTTCCACTATTTTTCCACTATTTTTCATTATTTTATGATTTTGCTTGATTTATTAAATGATTAGTAGTAATCACGATGTTGTCTTCGCCAAACTGGCGGCTGACGCTATCCGCTACTCGCTACCTGCTAACCGCTAATATATCTGCTTCGCGGAGCGATATAACCGAATAAATTCGGTAGCGATATGCTTACACTAAGCGAAAGCGCGATATTCCGCCAAAGACGGAGCGATATGCACCTTCGGTGCGTGCTGACCACTGACCACTTAGCCACATAAATAAAAACGCTTGAATTTTTTCAAGCGTTTTTATTTATGTGGCGTTTTTGTCCCAAGGAATGATGTAAAATGTAATCACTTAATAAATGGGACACGCTGTCCCGTTAGGCGTGCTAATTTATTAAGTGCCTACGTTCCACTCCGCGTAGGGTAAAAATAAATATATATAATAGGAAGAAAAAGTATGTGTTACATCTGTAATAGCAGTCCACATTTAGTATCTTGCCCATTTTACGTGGCAAAAAACGTTACCTGTGAGGTTTGCGGTGGCGTTATAAGATATGATGAGGTGTCCTATAAATTAAATAACGAGGTTTTTCATAGCCATTGTTTACGGGAGCTGAATGGAATGGACGTTATCGAGGCTTTAAGGATAGAGCCACAAAAAAGCAAGTAAATTTAAAATTTCACGCAAGGAAACCACTCAGCCTTGCACAAAATCAATCATCAATTATTCAATTTCTTTCTTCCCCGTTGAAAGATAACTTACTTTACCATATTAGATTTGAACTATAAAAGCAGTCATAACTTAAGTGCGACTGCATTGCAGGGGCACACGGTGTGCGCAGAGAATAGGGGCGACTTCGTTGCAGGGATTTTAGCAGAAAATTGTTTACTAACCACCCTGTGAGCGTAGCGAGCCCCTATCCCCTGTCCCCTATCCCCTCATTCAAAAGGAGAAATATGAATATTAAAGAGATAAAAAAAGACCTAAGACAGTTAAAAAAGACTATACATATTATTGAAGCATTAAAAAGAAGTCAAGCAAGATATACGGACAGGATTGACACCCTATCAAAATTCGTACAGACACCTAAAATAAAGGAGCAGATTGAAACCACAAAAAAGGTAATGTCCTTACTTAAAATCGAGGAATACATAAAAGAAGCAAACGAAATTGAAAGCAAGTATATGGATGCAATAAACAGTCTTGACCCTATTGAAAGAACAATAATCATTGAAAGCTTTCTAAACGGCAATCCATATTGGAAAATCGGACTTGACCTTGGCTATGAGGAGGAGACAGTAAGAAAAAAAGTTTATAAGATTTTGAGAAAAATCGCAAATCGTTAAGGTTCGCTATCCAAAAAAAGAGACGTTCTTTTATTGAACGTCTCTTTTTTCTCTCCTTATAAATTAAAGCTACTTAGCTTTGTTAAGGTCTGTTTAAAAAAACAACCCCTCCAAAATATTGAAGGGGGATGCTTTTGTTTTTCTGGAATTAGATTCCAAGTCCAAGTGCACCAAGATCAGCTGTGATAGTTGTTGAAACTGGAGTTACTGTACCTGCTTCTTTATCTACATCATAAGTAACAGACTGGCTATAATTGCCCTTATTTACTGCTGGCGATGTCCATGTAGATGTGGTAATAACATCGTTAGACTCAACTTGGATTGACACGTATTCCGGATTTACGTACTTCATCTTTGTTTCCTCCCGAGAGATTTTTATATAATTAGATAATTATACAACTAAAGTTTACCATATAATAGTAGTTTTGTCAATAGTTTTTTTATTTTTTGTTTTGAAAGTACAAAATTCACTTTTCCATTAATCCTCAATTACTATGCAGTTAACCTTTTTTGTATATGAGGTGCATCCATCAATGGCGATTATTCCCTCTCTACAAAATGGGGAAAAGTCGTCATCATTGCCTTCAAAAACCTCATGTCCCCAGTTTGTGCGATAATGTCCGCACACGATGGTTTTATTTTCTTCCCTTACGCCGAAATGATGTGCTGCCATTCCGTTATACCATCTGGCACTCTCCCAATCCGTTTTGGTGGATTCACGCCAATTCTTCCTATAATAGTAGGTTGTTTCCTTGCCTCTTACCTTAACAGAGGTGCATGGAATCCAGCCGTGAACGAAAATATAATTGTCCGTTTCATAATAATCAATCATATTTTCCATTATCTTTCTTACAAACGGAGTGCATAAAACTCTATTTCTGAACGCTTCAGGGTTGATTTCCACATCGGTCTTTTTCATTTTCGCAAGACTCAATGCAGTTTTATATGTTCCGTTTTGACCGTGATGGAAAACGCTTGGGTCAGGCAAATAATCGTAAATATTATCAACTAAGTCAATAAGTAAATCCTCATGATTGCCGCGAATTAAAATTACCTCATTCTTTTTCATTAGGTCAAGAACGAAATTTGTAATTTCATTTATTTGCGCGCCTCTGTCAAGCAGGTCGCCGCAAATAATCAATTTGTGAGGCTCTGTGTCGCTAAAAAAGCCTTTTTCCTCTAGCGACTGAATCATTTCATCATAGAAACCGTGGATATCGGAGATTACGTAATATTTCATATTACTTAGGGGTCAGTAGTCAGGGGTCAGGGGTCGCCTAATCATGGGTCAGGGGTCAGGAGTCAGGGGTTCGCTTCGCTCACAGGGATGGTTAGTAAACAATTTTCTTCTAAAGCCCCTGCGACAAGGTCGCCCCTGTTCTCTGCACACGTAGTGTGCCCCTGTTTTGAAGTCGCCCCTGCGAATATATGAGCCCCTGTCCCTTGTCTCCTGTAAAAAGACAAGCTCGGCTTATCTTTTTACTTCCTCCATTGTGAACGCTTCCATAATGTCGCCTTCCTTGATGTCGTTAAACTTATCAAGGCCTACGCCACATTCATAGCCTGCGGCAACCTCTTTAACGTCATCCTTAAAGCGTTTAAGTGATGAAATCTTATCCTCGGCGATAACTACGCCATCACGGATAATTCTGATTTGTGAGCTTCTTAAAATCTTACCGTCTTGAACGTATGAGCCTGCAATAGTACCAACGCTTGGAACTCTGATTGTTTGACGTACCTCAGCGTGTCCGTTGATAACCTCTTTATAGGTTGGCGCAAGCATACCCTTCATGGCAGCTTCAATTTCTTCTATGATTTCATAAATGATTCTATGTGTTCTAATATCAACGCCTTGTCTTTCAGCAGAGTCAATAGCGTTCTTATCCGGTCTTACGTTAAAGCCTACGATAATAGCGTTAGATGCAGCAGCGAAGGTAACATCGCCCTCTGTAATACCGCCTGCGGCTGTGTGAATAACGTTAACCTTAACCTCGCTATTTGAAAGCTTAACAAGGGACGCCTTAACCGCTTCGCATGAGCCGCCAACGTCTGCCTTTACGATAATGTTAAGGTCCTTAACGCCCTCGCCCATTTGGTTGAAGAGGTCATCAAGATTAACCTTAGCGTTAGCCTTAAATACTTCTTCCTTAGCCTTTGCTTTTCTTTGCTCAGCAAGCTCTCTTGCCATCTTTTCGTCCTTAACTGCATTGAACTCATCGCCCGCGTTTGGAACGGAGTCAAGACCTGTAATTTCAACAGGAACTGATGGACCTGCAATCTTAACTGCGCGTCTGTTATGGTCTGTCATGGCTCTTACGTGGCCTACCGCAGTACCTGCAATTACAACGTCGCCTGCGTGGAGTGTACCGTTTTGAACAAGAATTGTAGCCACAGGACCTCTTCCCTTATCAAGCTTAGCCTCAATTACGATACCCTTTGCAAGACGGTTAGGATTTGCCTTTAATTCCTTAACCTCAGCAACTAAGAGAACGGATTCAAGTAAGTCGTCAAGACCCATTCTTGTGTGAGCAGATACAGGAATACACATAACGTCGCCGCCCCATTCCTCAGGAACTAAGTCATATTTTGTAAGCTCTTGGCGAATGTTGTCAGGGTTTGCCGTTGGCTTATCCATTTTGTTAATTGCTACGATAATATCAACGCCTGCCGCTTTAGCATGGTTGATAGCTTCAACCGTTTGTGGCATGATACCGTCATCTGCCGCAACTACGATAATTGCAATATCTGTTGCCATTGCGCCTCTTAAACGCATAGCTGTGAACGCTTCGTGGCCTGGGGTATCAAGGAAAGTAATATCCTTGCCGTTAATATTTACGCTGTAAGCACCGATATGCTGAGTGATACCGCCTGCCTCGCCCTTAGTTACGTTTGTTTGTCTGATAGCGTCAAGAAGTGATGTTTTACCGTGGTCAACGTGTCCCATTACGCAAACAACAGGAGCTCTTTCCTGTAAGCTTTCAGGTGCATCTGTTTCTTCCTCGAAGAGCTTTTCCTCGATTGTAACAACTACTTCCTTTGTTACCTTAGCACCAAGCTCATCAGCGATAAGGTATGCAGTATCATAGTCAACAACCTCATTTACGCTTGCCATAACGCCCATCATAAATAAGCGCTTAACAACCTCGCTTGAGGTTACCTTTAAGCGAGAAGCAAGCTCGCCAACTGTGATTTCGTCTGGAACTGTGATTGATAATTGAGTATTCTTTGCTTTTTCAAACGCTTCTCTCTTTTTCTTTTCAAGAGCTTGACGCTCCTTATCCTTCTTTGAGCTGAAAGCGTCCTTATTATTCTGCTTTTTGAGCTTTTGCTTGTTGCTTCCGCCAAAGCTATCGTATGCAGAGGTTAAGTGGTCTAAATTATCATCGTACTTAGAAAGGTCAACATCTGATGTTCTTGTGTCAACAACTCTTGTTGCACCTGTCTTTGTCTTAATTTCACGAATGCCATCATCTTCCTTTTGTGGCTGCTTTTTCTTTGGAGTTACGTTATACTTTGGCTCTCTTTCTTCCTTATCGAAGAATCCGCCCTTAAATCCGTTATCCTTGTTAAAGTCCTTATTAAACGGCTTCTTATCTCCGTTAAAGTCCTTATTAAACGGTTTCTTCTCGCCGTTAAATTCCTTATTAAACGGTTTCTTTTCGCCGTTAAAGTCTTTATTAAATGGTTTCTTTTCGCCGTTAAATTCCTTGTTGAACGGCTTCTTTTCGCCGTTAAAGTCCTTATTAAATATCTTCTTCTCGCCACTTGCATCCTTGTTAAATGGTTTCTTTTCGCCGTTAAACTCTTTGTTAAACGGTTTCTTTTCCTCAACCTTAACCTCAGGCTTCTTTTCAACCTTTGGTTCTGGCTTCACTTCAACCTTTGGCTCAGCCTTAACCTCTGGCTTCTTTTCAACCTTTGGTTCTGGCTTTACTTCAACCTTTGGCTCAGCCTTAACCTCTGGCTTCTTTTCTTCCTTAGGCTCAGCTTTAACCTCAGGCTTTTTCTCTTCAACCTTTTCTTCAGCCTTTTTCTCAACAGGCTGACCGCTAGTTTTCTTTTTCGCCTTTGAGGAAGGAATAACAGCTTCGCCGCTTAAGTATTTATTCATATTTTTTGTAGCTCTCTCTGTGGTAAACACGTGAAGAACTGTTGACACGTCGCCATCCTCAATATTGGTGGCATTGGCTTTTGCTTTAACGCCTGCTCTTTCAATAAGGTCAAGCGTGTCCTTTAAATCTAAGCCTAAATCCTTTGCAAAATCCTTTATTTTAGTCATATAGCTTACCTCACTTTTTTTAAGATATCCAAGCTATCCTTGGATAAGTGCTTTAAGTTGCCTTGAAAAATTGTCGTCCGTTACACCTACAACACATACTCCCGCGTTCATTCCCACCATTTTGCCGATTTTGTCCGATGGTGTGTCGATAATTATACATTCTGTATTATAGAATTTACATTTATCGGTTATACGCTTTTTTGTGTTATCTGATGCATCAGAGGTATAAAAAACTACCTTTACCTTACCGCTTGGGAGTGTACTTGTCACCAAGGGAGTACCGATAACTACCTTTCCTGCACGACGACTAAGTCCTAGCATAGATAAAAACTTTTCTGCATTATTCGTCATTGATTTTCAATTTCTCCTGTTAGAGCGTTAATTAGCTCCTCGCTAATTTCAACCTCTAAATTGTTTTGTATTCTCTTTGACTTTATAGCCTTTTTTAGACACGCGCTACTCTTACATATATATGCGCCTCTGCCTGATTTTTTACCTGTTAAATCAAGCTCCACGCTACCGTCCGGTAAACGAACAACGCGTACCAGCTCCTTTTTTGGGAAGCTAGCCATACAGCCTAAGCATCTTCTTTCCGGTTGCTTTTTAATTTTTTCCACAACAGCACCTCTTAATATTAGGGATAGGAGACAGGGGATAGGGGATAGGGGTTCGCTACGCTCACAGGGTGGTTAGTTATTCCCTGCGAATGCAATGAGCCCCTGCAATAAAGTCGCCCCTGCGAATATATGAGCCCCTGCAACGAAGTTGCCCCTGTTCATTATATAGTCTTAATATCAATCTTACAGCCTGTAAGTCTTGCTGCAAGTCTTGCATTTTGTCCCATCTTACCGATAGCTAATGATAATTGGTCAGGAGCTACGATAACCTTTGCACTCTTTTCTGTTTCCATTTCAACGCTCTTAACTGCTGCTGGAGAAAGAGCTGCCTTTACGTATTCAGCCATGTTGTCGCTATATGGAACTACGTCAATCTTTTCTCCGTTAAGCTCTTCAACAACTGCGTTGATTCTTGCGCCCTTATTACCAATACATGCGCCAACTGCATCAACCTCATCATCTCTTGAATATACGGAGATTTTTGTTCTTGAGCCTGCTTCACGGCAAATATTCTTAATTACAACTACGCCCTCAGTAATTTCAGGAACCTCGGATTCGAAAAGTCTCTTTACAAGGCTTGGATGTGTTCTTGTAAGTGAAACAAGTGGACCTCTATCGTTTGAGTTTACCTGTGTAGCAAATACCTTAATTCTATCGTCAACCATAAGCTTTTCGCCTGGGATTTGCTCGTTTTTAAGTAAAACTGCTTGTGAAATACCTGTATCAACCACAACGTTTCCTGTTGAATCCTCAACCTTAGTAACGATAGCTGAAAGCATTTCTCCACGCTTATCCTCGTATTCTCTTGCTTGGTAGCTTCTTTCAGCCTCACGAATGCCTTGAATAATAACCTGCTTAGCATTTTGTGCGCTTAAACGACCAAATTCCTTTGGTTGAAGCTCGTATTCGTAATCGCTACCGATTGAACGCTTTCTTGAACGAGTCTTGAGCTTTAAGCCCTCCTCTTGATACTTCTTTTCAAGAGCCTCAATGCCTTCCTTTGTGATTTCTGTGTTTGGATCCTCAACCTCTGCTACGATGAGATACTTTCTGTAAACCTTCATATCCATCTTTTCAGGGTCCATTACAACTGTAATGTTTGTTGTGCCCATTTCCTTTTTGCACGCTGCTGTTAAAGCTGCCTCAATCTTTTCAATCATGTAAGATTTTGGAATGTGGCGCTCCTTTTCAAGCAAATCAAGTGCCTCAAATAGTTCCTTGTTCATGTTTTATACTCCTTTTATAATTATTTCATAATTAGGGGTCAGGGGTCAGGGGTTCGCTACGCTCACAGGGTGGCTAGTTGTATTCCCTATTCTCTGCACACATCGTGTGCCCCTGCGAATGTAATGAGCCCCTATTCTCTGCACACATATTGTGCCCCTGTTTTGAAGTCGCCCCTGCGAATACAATGAGCCCCTGCAACACAGTTGCCCCTGTTCCCTGTTTACTTTCAATTAAAATTGAAAGTAAACATTCATCTTCGCAATAGCTTTTCTTGGAATTTCCTTGCCATCAATAGTTACGTTTTCCTCATCGTAGCCATCAAGTGAGCCGATAATTTGCTTCGCTCCGTCAATAGGCGCGTAAAGCTTTGCGATAACTGTTTCGCCCATGCATACTGACATATGATAGTCGGTTTTAATATCTCTTTCGATTCCCGGAGAGGAAACCTCTAAATGATAAGCATCTTCAATTACGTCATGCTCGTCTAACTTAGGGTCGATTGCTCTTGACATTTTTTCGCAATCGTCAATGTCAATCCCGTTTGGAGAGTCAATAGTAATTCTTAAATAGTACTCTGTGCCTTCCTTTACGTACTCTAAGTCCCAAATTGAGTAACCGATTTCTTTTGCGGTTGCTTCAACGACGGGAAGCAAGTAGGTTACGATTTGTTTTGCAGATTTCATGTGTCGCTCCTTTCAGTCGTAAACAGGGGTCAGGAGTCAGTGGTCAGGGGTTCGCTTCGCTCACAGGGTGGCTAGTTGTATTCCCTATTCTCTGCACACATCGTGTGCCCCTGCGAATGTAATGAGCCCCTGTCCCTTGTCCCTTGACTCCTATTTTATTGCAAAACCTTTTTGCAATAAAATGAGAGCAGACTTAAAATCTGCTCTCGCCGTGGTATCAACTGCGTGTATTATAGCATAAGATTTCTTAAATTTCAAGTGTTTTTTCAATTTTTTTATTTATTGTATATTTTATTATAATATTTCTTATATTTTCTTATATTATTTTATTAAAAATCAATAATTTTTTGAGTACAATATTTACAAAAAGTCTTTTTTATGCTACAATACTTTAATAAATATAATAAGGAGTGAGTTATATGGACAATTTTGACAATATAAATAGCTCAACTGATATAGATAATGAAGCGCCCTTGACTGAGCAAACACAAAATGAGCAATCAAACGAAGAGCAAAGTCAAAAATTACCTGAGATTATAGAGAGCATAGCTCCTATCCCTGCATACGCGCCGAAGCAAAGCAGAGCCATGGAAATTTTTGTAGCTCTTGCAAAATGCGTTGGTTTTCTTTTCGTATGGCTTGGAGTTCAGTTCGTTTTAGTGCAAATTATGGGCATTGTTATTATGATGCAAAACCCTTCAATTTCACAAGCATCTCTTGAAAAAGAAATTTACAAGTACGCCCTTGAGCTAACAGTTGACACAAATCTTATAGCATTGATTATCTTTTTCCTAGCTTATCTTTTAAGAGGTAAATCGCTTTTAAAGAAAATCAATATTTCTCTGCCAGATAAATCAGCATACGCACCTGTGGCTGTTATCGGCGCAACGGGACAGCTTGTAACCGCCATGATTTTAGGCGTGCTTATGAACGTTTTAAACCTTTTCCCCGAAAAATGGGTAGATGAGCTTAACAAAGCAAGCGGCGCTGTAACCGAGGGAAGTCCTTTACTTTCGTTCTTTGCGGTGGTAATTTTAGCACCTGTGTTTGAGGAAATTTTATGTCGTGGCTTAATTCTTGGCACACTTAAAAAGGTAATGCCAAAATGGTATGCAATCGTAATTTCCGCAGCTATTTTCGGTATCATTCACGGAAATCCAATTCAGTTTATTTATGCAACGGCAGTGGGCATCTTACTTGGCTGGCTCTATACTAAATATGAGTCCATTTTAGTGCCAATGCTTTGCCACCTTGCATTTAATTTAGTATCTACGCTTGTAGGATATATTGACCCTGAAAACATGGTTGCTACCGTGATTTTAGGCTTGGTTATGTATGCTTCAATACCGCTATTTGTGCTGGCAATTATATATATCAACACCAAAAAAATTGACACAAAGACTGAGGATGTGTCTGAAAATCCTGTTTTCGTGCCAACAATTCCGGTAAACACCGCGCCTGAATATAACGCAAGCGTTATTTTGGAGCTTGAAGAGCAAATAGAAGGAACAAATACAAATATAGAGGAGTAAAAAATGAACATTTATAATACACTTACAAAAAAGGTTGAACAGTTTAAGGAAAATGAAAACGGCAAGGTTAAGATGTACACCTGTGGCCCTACCGTTTACCACTTTGCGCATATTGGAAATCTCCGTACCTATATGATGGAGGATATTTTAGAGAAGTTTCTTCGTTACTCAGGTCTTGACGTGCTTCGCGTAATGAACATTACCGACGTAGGACACTTATCAAGCGATGGCGACACAGGCGAGGACAAAATGTTAAAGGGCGCTAAGCGTGAAAAGAAAACAGTTCTTGAAATTGCTGAATTTTATAAGAATGCATTCTTTGAGGACTGCAAGAAGCTTAACATCAAAACTCCTGATATCGTTGAGCCTGCAACTAACTGTATTCCTGAATTTATACACACAATCGAAGCATTAATTGAAAAGGGCTACGCTTATGAGGCTGACGGAAACATCTATTTTGATACGTCAAAATTAGAGGATTACAACGTTTTAACAGGACATTCAAGCGAGGAGCTTATGGTTGGCGTTCGTGAGGACGTAACTGAGGACACAAACAAGAAAAACAAGAGCGACTTCGTTCTTTGGTTTACAAAATCAAAGTTTGACGATCAAGAATTAAAGTGGAACAGCCCTTGGGGTATCGGTTATCCGGGCTGGCATATTGAATGCTCCGCCATTTCCATGAAGCATTGTGGCGAGTATCTTGATATTCACTGTGGTGGCGTTGATAACATTTTCCCACACCATACAAACGAAATCGCGCAAAGCGAAGCATATCTTGGACACAAGTGGTGCAATTATTGGTTCCACGTTCATCACTTAAACGATGAAACAGGCAAAATGTCAAAATCAAAGGGCGAATTCTTAACAGTTTCACTTCTTGAAAGCAAGGGCTATAACCCACTTGCATATAGATTCTTCTGCTTACAATCCCATTATAGAAAGCCACTTACCTTCTCATATGAGGCTCTTGACCAAGCTACTACAACATACAATAAGCTCTTAAAGAGAATTGACGCATTAAACCCAAATACAGAGGTTGACAACGCATTCTTTGAAAGCGCAAAAGCTAAGTTTATCGACACAGTAGGCGCTGATTTAAACACAGCCCTTGGTATTACATGTATCTATGACGTATTAAAGGCTGATACGACAGACGCAACAAAGCTTGCAGTATTAAAGAGCTTTGACGAGGTTTTATCAATCAATCTTGTAAGAGAAAAAACTGAGGAAGCGCCAAAGGAAAAGACGGAATTTGAGCTTCAAATTGAAGCCCTCATTGAGGAAAGAAAGCAAGCAAAGAAGGCCAAAAACTTTGCCCGCGCCGATGAAATCAGAAACGAGCTTGCTTCCATGGGCGTAACTATTAAGGACACGAGAGAAGGAACAATTTACACCATTGACTAATGGTGTAAACAGTTCCTTCAAGGGGACAGGAGACAGGGGCTCATTGCATTCGCAGGGAATAACTAACCATCCCTGTGAGCGTAGCGAACCCATATCCCCTAAAAAGAACGAATGCAAGGGCTTTAGAGGGTGAGGGAAAATTTGGGAGCGCGTACACGTCGGCGTACTTGTGTACGACAGAGTAGCGTCTCACAAATAGAAAAGCAAAATGAAAATTCTTCCCAAAGGGAAAATTTTCTACATTAAAAAGGTTCGTTATCGTATTGATAAGCAAAGGACACTATTTTAAATTTTGCTTTTCGGTTTCACCAGCGTGTAAAGTCCGTAAGGAGCGAACTTATGAACTGCGAAACATGCGAACACTACGACTACGACGAGGAATACGAAGCATTTGTGTGCAAATTAGACCTTGACGAGGACGAATATTTAAACTTTATAACATGCAAAACTAAAAACTGTCCCTACTATAAATATTACGACGAATATAAATCTGTACAGAAGCAGAATTGATTTGTAGCAGCTGTGAGCTGTGAGCGCAACGAACCTCTGAACACTACAAAGCGACCGAAGGCAGTGAAATGAGTTATGAGTTTGCTATGCAAACGTTATGAACTTAACTCCGTTAAGCGTTATGAATTTTGCAGAGCAAAATGTTATGATATGATTACCTTAATCACATCTAACGCCGAAAGGCTCATAACGGCGAAGCCTCATAACTACGCGAAGCGTATCATAACTTGCCGCAGGCAATCATAACTGCTTTGCGGACAAAGTAACGAAAGGAGTGAACCCATGTTCAACCGCAAAGCTATCCTTGCTCCAATGGCGGGCATAACGGACTACGCCTTCCGTGAAATTGCAAGGCGATACGGCGCTGACCTTTGTGTTAGCGAAATGATAAGCGCAAAGGCTGTGCATTATAAGGACGAAAAAACAGCCACTCTTGCATACATAAGAGAAAATGACAAGCCTATCGGTATTCAAATTTTCGGTAGCGAGCCTGATATTATGGCGGAGTGCGCTTTTCTTATTTCATCAGCTACATATGAACACGCAAAAAGCAATATCACACCAGACTACATTGATATAAATATGGGCTGTCCCGTTAAAAAGATTGTATCTAACGGCGAGGGTAGCGCACTACTAAAAAACCCCGACCTGTGTGGACAAATCGTTAAAAAATGCGTAGAAGCAACCAAGCTTCCCATAACTGTAAAGATACGTGCAGGCTGGGATAAAAACACAATTAACGCCACAGAGGTGGCTAAAATCGTTGAAGCCAACGGTGCAAGTGCTATTGCCATTCACGGCAGAACAAGAGAGCAAATGTACGAGCCTTATGCCGATTGGCAAATTATAAAAGAGGTAAAGAAAGCGGTCAGTATTCCCGTTATCGGTAACGGCGATATTTTTACCGCACAAGATGCAATAAGAATGTATGAGGAAACAGGCGTTGACTCCGTAATGGTCGGTAGAGGCGCCCTTGGAAATCCCTTTATTTTTGAGGAAATAAAGTGCCTTTTAAGTGGAAAATCATACACTCCCCCCACCGTTTCTGAAAAAATCGCCACCGCACGCGACCAAGTCGCTCTTATGATAGAGGACAAAGGCGAAGCTATCGCAATCTGCGAAGCAAGAAAGCATCTTGCTTGGTACATCAAGGGACTCCGCGGTTGTACCGATATTAAGGTGGCAATAAATAAAGCAACAACGTTTGATGAATTAAATGAGATTTTGACAAGCTATGAGCATTCACTGATTTAAGCCACCTTAATATCAGTTATGATTGCCTTCGGCAAGTTATGATGTGCCAAAGCACAGCTTAAGGTTACATAAAGGCAATCATATCATAACGTTTACGGAGTAAACTCATAACGCTTGCTTGCAAGCTCATAACATTTACGAAGTAAATTCATAACTTACATAAATCAATCAATAATCAAGCTTCGCTGACTGCTGGTTGCTGTCGGCTGGCATCTTCCAAACAACGTGAGGACTACATGAAAAAAACAAGATTTATTTACCCCTTCATCTGCCTTCTTGCCGCAATAATCTGGGGACTAAGCTTCCCTTTTCAAGATATGGCAGGAGAAAACGCCCACATATTTGACGGCTTTATGTTTAACGGTCTGCGCTTTTTAATAGGCGGCTTGGTTGTTATTCCTGTTTTCCTTCTTTTTGAAAAGGAAAAGGAGCTAAAAGCAGAGGAAAGAAAGGTCAAGCACAAAAACACTGTGCTTCTTGGCATAATTTCCGGTCTTATTCTCTCTTGCGCATCGGTTTTACAGCAATTCGGTATTCAAATGACGGGAGAAAGCGGAAAAGCAGGCTTTATTACAGGACTTTACCTAATTATCGTGCCTGTTGGAGCTTTCATTATGTTTAGACAAAAGGCTTCTCTTTTTGTTTGGATTGCTATTCCTATTTCAGTTTTAGGCTTATATTTCCTATCAATTTCCGATGGCTTTACAATCAAAACAGGCGATATTTTAGTAATCTTATGTGCATTCGGCTACGCGGCGCAAATTATTTTTATTGACCGTGTTAGCACAAAAATCAGTGCAATCAGATTTTCCTGTACTCAATTCCTAACCACCGCCGTGGTTTGCATTATACTCAGCCTACTTTTCGGTCATACCACCTGGGAGGGCGTTGTTTCAACAATCGTTCCTATTCTCTACTGTGGCGTATTCTCCGCAGGCGCGGCGTTTACTCTCCAGGTTGTAGGTCAAAAGCATACTCCACCGGCAGTAGCCTCAATTCTCTTTGCAACTGAGGGACTTTTCGCCACAATCTTCGAGTGCCTAATTGAATTAAAGCTACCAAGCCTAAAAATCACAATCGGCTGTGTCCTTATGCTTGTAGCCATTATGCTTTCACAGATAACTTTTTCTCCAAAGAAAAAGTTATAGCCATTAGCGGTTAGCTGTTAGCGGTCAGCGAGATTAGTTGACAAATTTAATTGAATAATAAAAAATCGAGATTTATCGGTAAAACTATACCGGTCAGTCCCGGTTTTTTTATTTTATAATTGTATCAGAAGTAAATAAACAATTATAAAGGAGAAACAAAATGGAACAACAAGGCTGGGTAAAATTTTATAGGGAATGGTTAGATAACCCAATAATAACAAAGGACAGTGAGCATTTGGCAGTATGGACTTATTTGAACTGTCAAGCAATACATACAGAAGTGGAATGTATTTTCAACAATGAAAAAATCACTTTAAAAGCAGGACAAGCTATTTTTAAACAGTGCGATATGGCTGAATATTTGAAAATTGACAGATTTAAAGTGCTAAGAATATTAAAGTGCTTTGAAAATGCACGTCTGATTACACATCAAACAGATAAGCGAAAAACCCTGATAACGCTTGAACTTTGGGCGGTTTGTCAGGGATTAAATACACAACCAAATGCACTTCCATTGCACGTTCAATGCACATCTAACCAAGAAACAGAAAACGAAAAAGAGAAAAGAAGCAAAAGAGAAAAAGATAAAGAAAAAGAAATAAACAAGAATGAAAAGAATGAAAGAATATATATCCCCCCTTATATCCCCCCATTAGGGGAAATGAACGGAAACGCTCCTTTTTCCCTTTCGGAAAAACACGGACAGGGGACGGGGGCGTGTCCGCAGGACCTTGATAGGTGGCTTGAAGAGGATGACGGTATCGACGATTGGGACAAAGTTCAAATTTATTATAGAAATTTGAACAGCTGTCAGCAAGATAGCTTAACAGAGGATAACGAAACGAACGGTTTTGCACTTACCAATCCTATTCAGCAAGAAAAGGAAGAAAGAAGCAACCCTCAACCCCAACCCCCTTCTCCCTTTGCCACGGGCGAACATTTGCCGCAGGCAACTTCGTTTGAGGCAACGCCTCAACTTCATTGCGAAGTACTTCATTTGAACAAGGTTCAACATCGTTCCGAAAAAGACCTTGAGGAGTTTTTCGGGCTTTTCTGGCAAGCATATCCTAAAAAGGTTGGCAAGGGATACGCTTTTGATTGCTTTAAAAAGATAAGAGTATCAAGAGCGTTACTTGATACCATGCTAGAAGCAATCGCCAAGCAAAAGAAAAGCGATATGTGGAAGCGAGATAAGGGTCAGTACATACCAAATCCGTCAACGTGGCTTAATCAAAAACGCTGGGAAGACGATTTAGGCGGCGAAGCTGACGACGACGGTCAAATTCCTTGGAGCAAATTTAACCTTGGAATTGTTTTGTAATTTATTTGAAAAAAAGTTTGATTTTCGGTAAAAGTATACCGGTCAGTCCCGGTTTTTTTATGCAATAATAGAGTTGCAGGGGAAGAGAGAAACAAAACAAACGCTTAATGCAAGATTAAATCAATAATCAAATCTTGCTGACCGCTGACTCAGCCTTCCTTGTGTAAAGGAAGGGGGACCACGAATGTGGTGGAAGGATTGTTCTTCCGCTGACAGCTTAAGCGACCGAAGGGGGCGAAAAATGACCATTCATGACTTGATTAGTAAAAGAAAACAGCGGTGGCAAGAAATGCGCGATATTGAATACGACCGCATTTTAGTGGAAGCTATTGCCGATAAAATTCTGGAAAGCGAGGAGCTAAGAGGTCAAATTATTAAAAAGCCGTATTTGTTGATTGAATGCTGCTTCACTATCGTTGATAAGCAAAAAAGAACCGTTCCCTTCTTTTTGAATGACGTTCAACGTGATTTCATCAATAAAATTGAAGAATACGGCACGTCAAAGCCATTTTTCGTGCTAAAAGGCAGACAGCAAGGCTTTACAACTGTAATTACCGCCATTCAGCTATCCTATGCCATTGTGCGAAAAAACTTTTCCGGATTTACTCTTGCGGACAGAGATGACAACACCAAGGCAATTTTCATTGACAAGGCGAAAATGATTTACTCTAATCTGCCTGAAAGATTAAAGCCAACGGAAAAATTCAATTCAGTAAACGAATTGTTTTTTGACAAGCTGAACTCTTCATGGCGTATTGCCTCAGCCACCTCAAACGTAGGACGAAGCAGAACATTATCCTTTATTCATTATTCAGAGGTAGCGTTTTTTAACTGTCCCTTGGCTGATTTACAAAAATCAATTCAAGAGGCGGCAATCAAGGATGCTCTTTGTATCTACGAGACCACCGCCAACGGCTTCAATGAGGCGAAATCTCTTTGGGACTTAAACTCCTGTCATAACCTTTTTTACGAATGGTGGAAAACTCCCGAATATGTGTCAGATGAATATGAATATCTTGAAAATACAGACACATGGTTAACAAATAGGCTTAAAAACCTTGAAAAAATCGGGCTTAGCCGTGAGCAGCGTACTTGGTATGCAAAAAAATATTCTTCCTATATAGACAAGTCGTCAATAAAGCAAGAATATCCCTGCTCACCTGAGGAAGCCTTCGTATCCAGCGGCAGCTGTGTCTTTAACAAGGACGAAATAAGCGAATATTTAAGCGTTTTTGACGTAAAATCAAGGATTGGCGTATTTGAATATGACAAAATAGCGCACCCCGTAATCTCCCCTGACGGAAATCTGCTAGGCTGTACGTATTCCATTGAAAATATCCGTTTTATTGACACACCCTCGGGCTTTATATCAATAGTTGACACGCCTTACTCTGAAAACAAAGGCACGCAAATATTAAAAAAGCCATACGTTATTGGCGCAGATACTGCGGGCACAGGCAAGGACTTCTTTACCGCCAAGGTTATTGACAACACAAACGCAAGATGTGTGGCAACGCTACGAAAGCAGTACATGGACGAGGATTTATTCGCCGAACAGCTTTACTGCCTTGGAAGGTTTTATAATGACGCATTGATTGGCGTTGAAACAAACTATTCCACCCACCCTGTAAGGCATTTAAGGTCATTAGGCTATGAAAATCTTTACGTTTCAAAAACCATGTCAACCTTCGGCGACGTAACGGACAAGCATTACGGCTTTATTACCACCTCAGTAAGCAGACCTATAATTATCTCTAACTTAGTGTCTGTAATGAGAGAAAACGTAAAGCTTGAAACCGACCGTCAAACGCTCATTGAAATGACAACCTTCATTAAGCGAAACGACGGTAAAAGCGGTGCATGTGATGGCGCTCATGACGATTTGGTGTTAGCTGCAGCAATCGCGCGGTACATATCTATTGATTATGAGCATAATATGCAAATAATTGACACATCCCAGGACTTTCTTATTAAAAACTTCTCTTCTCCTTCCCCTGAAAATTCATTTATGGAGTGGTAAAATGATAAAAATATTAAAAAGAATACGGGAGCTTGAAAAAAGAGTTTCCCATATTGAAAAAGCATTAGAAGGCGTAAATAACGTGCCTACCTCTGATGCTGACACGTCTGACTACAAGGAGGTGATTGACGAGTGGCTCAATGGCAAAAAGAGATAGATCGTGAAACGCATCTTTATAAAATGTATAAAAACGGTTTATCCTATCAAGCAAAAATCGGCATAAGCCAATCAATTCCGCAAGCCATTGATTTTTTTGAGGGTAGGCAATGGCCTGCTCCCACAGAAAGCACAAAGAATTTGCCAAGACCTGTTATTAACGTTGTTAAGCAAATTTGCCGCAGCAAGAAATCTGCAATTCTCTCAACTCCGGTTAAGCCTATTTTCAAAAGCTACACCCAATGCATTGACATATCAAAATTCAATTCCTTTGCAACGTCAATTTTCAAGGAGCTTGGGCAGGACGCCCTTGACAAGCTTGCCATTGATGACGGCGTAAAGAAGGGCTCGTACTTCTACCATTACTATTGGGACAAAAACGCCATTGACTTAAACGGCATTATGGACGGCGGCGTAAGATGTGAGCTAATTGACCCGCTTAACATTTTCTTTTCAAATCCGTCAATTTATGACGAGCAGAAGCAAAAGTGGATTTTGATTGCATCACATCTTGATTTAAGTGAGGCATCTGCATTATGCGACGGAAATATAAGCATCGAAGCTCTTGAGACTGACAAAAACCAAGACGGCTCAATTACGGTGCTTACACGATATTTCAGAGTTGACGGCGAGGTTTACTTAGAGCGAGGAACGCGCTCACAAATGATTGCAGGTCCGTACCCCATCGCTCCTGCTGAGATAAACCCCGTAAATGCTGGAAAGTTGGACGACTAAAAAACAGGCAGAGACAATAAAACGTGTGCGAGCAGGGCTATATCCTATCGTTTGCGGATTTTATGAAAAGCGCGACGGCTCAATTTTCGGCATTAGCGAAATTGACGGCATTATTCCAAATCAAAAGTCAATCAATTTCAACATTGCCATGAGCCTACTTAACGCTCAGGAATGTGCGTGGGGCAAATACGTTGCTCTACCAAACGCTTTAAAGGGTCAAAAGATTTCCAACGTGCCGGGACAGGTGCTTATCGACCATTCAGGCACAGGCAACGGCATTAAGCGTATGCAGGAGCAGCCATTAAGCTCCGTGCCTATGTCTATAACGGACAGCATTATTGAAATGACCAAGTCATCAAGCGGAGTTAATGCCATTATGGGCGGCGACCTACAATGGTCCAACATGTCGGGAGTTGCGATAGCTCAGCTTCAAGCCCAAGCTCAGCTACCTATCGAGGAGCTTCGCTCTCAGTTTTGGGAGGTTAAGCGCAAGCAGGCTCTTGTTATAGCTCAGTTTATGAAGCTGTATTATTATAAGAAGCAATTTGTTACGGTAATTAACCAAGACGGCATGGATAAAGAAATTTTCGACTACTTTACGTCAAGGGACTACGAAAATTCAATTTTTGACGTATCGGTTGAGGTATGCGGTGGCTCTAATTATTCAAGCACGTCTGTAATTAGTATGCTTGATAGCTGCTTAAGTAGCGGAAAAATCTCTATTGAGACCTATATTAAAGCATATCCCGACTCTGCTCTTATCAATAAAACTGAAATTTTAAAGCAAATCGAAGCTGAAAAATCATCAGAGCTTCAACGCTTAAGAAATGAGCTTAACGAGTTAAAATCATCAAAAATTAACGCTTAAATTTATCAAATTTGTTGACAAATCAACACATGATTTTGAATAAAATCCCAAACCGATTTTTTTACAAAACAGTTGACCCTGTGTCTGTAAATCAACATTTTTGAGAAAGGAAAATTATGCAAAATAATAAGCAAAAATTTAAGGAGTTTTCCCCACTCTGTGTGGATAATTCCACAAAAAATCAAGAAAAATCAAATCAAAATCAGTCTCTTTCAGGTGTTACTGATAAAAACGATGAAAAAACGCCTAATTTTCAAGAAAACAGCGACGTTTTGTCTGCAAGCGCGGTAGATTTACCCGTCGAGGGCGTTTCCGACATCAACAGTGCTTCAAATGCAAGTAAAACCGACGGTTTTGAGCAAAAAGCGGCTGAAAGCCAAGAGAACACAGGCGAAAGTCAAGAGAATGCAGGCGAAAGCCAAGAGAATACAGGCGAAAGCAAGGTTATTTTAACCTATGAAAGCCAAATCGAGCGTGATTTTAACGATTTTTCTATAATTTATCCGCA
Organism: Eubacteriales bacterium; assembly: GCA_045632345.1. Classification (GTDB taxonomy): domain Bacteria; phylum Bacillota; class Clostridia; order Oscillospirales; family CAG-272; genus RGIG2000. The sequence goes on from JAZQWM010000082.1 coordinate 201,093, forward strand.
TATAAGTAAGGAGCATCTTCTTTCTAACGAAAGCTTAAGGCTTTTTGCTGAGGGCAAGGAAAGCAAGCAGCTTAGCGTTGTTTACGCTACCTACTGCAAATTCGCTAATATTATTGCAAACGATGCAATTTTGCAGGAAAAATCACGAATTTCTAACGCCAGCAGCTCCTCAGGGTCATTATCTAGCTCACAAGGAGCAAACAAATCTTATTTTACCAAAGAGCAGGTAAAAGCCATGTCCGCCGAGGAAATTAAGCAAAATTACGATTTAATAAGACAAAGTCAAAGAAGCTGGTAGTACCTTTCTTGCTTGGCGCAAATATACGGTCATATCCCAAAGGGAATGAACCACAAGGAAAGGAAAAATATTATGGCATATACTAACTTTATCCCATCAGTATGGGCAGAAACAATCAACAGAGAATTAGAAAGAGCTTGCGTGTTCGTTGAGGACTGCAACAGACAATATGAGGGCTTAGTGTCCTCAAAAGGAGACAGCGTACATATTTTAGGCGTTGGCAAGCCTACAATCAAGACGTTGGACCGCGCAAACGCCTCAGGCGAGATCGACTCTGCCGAGGAAATCGAGGACACGTCCGTTATCTTAGGCGTCAACCAAATCAGATATTTCAACTACATGGTTGGCGACATTGACAAGGCACAGGCAGTTGGCGGTCTTATGGATACGCTTTCAGCTGAAACCAGCGAGGGTCTTGCCCTTGAAATGGACAGATACATCTCATCAATGGCAACAAGCCAAGACGTTGAGAAGCTTACAGACACCGCTACCACGTTAACCAAGGACAACGTTCTTGACGTTCTTGATACAGCAATCATGAAGCTTCAAGAGAATGACGTTTCAATGGCGTCCGGCATTACAGTAACAGTATCCCCACGCTTCTACAAGCTCTTTAAGCAAGCGTACGTTGGCAAGGACACCGACAACAGCGATTTCCTTAAAAACGGCAAGGTCGCGATGTACGGCAACGTAACGGTTAAGCTCTCAAACAACGTAGCAAGAACCGAGGACGGCGCAGTTGATAACATCATGATCCGTTCCAAGAGAGCTATCGCATTCGTTAACCCACTTACACACACAGAAGCATACCGTCCTGAAAAGACATTTGCTGACGCTGTTAAGGGCTACGTTCTCTTTGACGGCAAGGTTGTAAGACCAAAGGAAATTATCAACATCAACGTTAAGTACGCGTAAGCGCATTACGCACAAGGCAAAATAAGGCGATTTAAGCGCATTATAACCTAAATTGGATAAATTACACTTAAAACTCAGATAAGGGTCTTAAACGGTCTTATTTTCAGCCTAAACAGCATTTAAAATCAATTTGCAAGCGCCAAAGCAAGATAATTAACCAAATTTCATTGTTGACAGGAAATTCAAAACGAAATAAAGGAAAGGGCAGCCCATACGGACTGCTCTTTCTTTTTGGAATTTTATTCAGGATTTTCAGAGATTGAATTTCTTGCATTTTTTGAATTTCAGCTGACCCTGTGTCTGTAATTCAAATTTTTCTCAAAATTGTTATTTGCATAATTATACACACAAATCGCATAAATATACAAAAGCAATAATTTCGGGGTTTTGTTTGCCCTGTGTCTTTAAAATGGTATATTTTCCTTTCAAAACAACGCAAAGCCAAGGGTTTTTGGCGCTTTTTAATGAATTTTCTTTCAATTTGCATGCATTTCTCTACTGAGGGGTTAAATTTAAGCTTAAAGCACGTAAAACAGCTGCAAAACAAGCTATTTTCGGGCAAAATTAAGGTATTTTAACCCACTTTAATCCATTCGGAGTCGGTTTAATCCATTTTAAGCATTTTAAGACATTTTAAAGCCACCCATAAGGCATTTTATAAGCCATTAAAGACGTTTCAAGGCGTTTTAAGCCACTTTAAGACGTTTCCAATACAAATTCTGTCTTTGTGGCGCATAAGCATGCAATGCGCGTCATGACAAGCCAAATAAGGCTGTTTTAAAGGAGATATAGCTCTATCAATGATTTATTGTCGTTATAAAGGAAAATTAAGCCAACGTCGTTATATCCGCTCTCAGACAAACAAAAGCCTTATATATGGCGTTATAGCATGCTATTTTTTCTCTATTTTCTTAATCAACCTAGAAGTTAAGCAAGCAACAGATAACACCACGAGCGCAGCAGCAACCAAATCGCAAAGCAATATACGGTAGGATTTCTCACAAACGAAAGCACCCTTACTTCTCTTTTCTTTAAGCTTTATTACTTTACGACAAGCATCCAAGCTACCGATATTTTCCTCTGCTTTAAAGGCAAAATGAGCTTCGTTTGTATCGGGTTTGTCATGCTCCAAGGCGTAGCTATCGCAGAAACAAGTGTCATTTTCCGGGCTTAAATCATGTTTATTTTCAACCTTATTTACCGCGCCTAAGGAAGCGTTTTCCAAAGCACAATTAACAATATCCTTACGTTTAAGAACATAAAAAGAGCGTTTAGTTTTAACGGTTATGACAGTTCTTTTAGGGTCATTTCTGTATCTTTTAATAAAGCCAAGCATATAAAGGATTCCTCACGTTTTTATTTTTAGTATATGCATTTTCACACGTAATATTTTTACATATTTTTCCATTTATTAGCATGTTTCAGCCGTTTTCGAAAGAAATATGCCTAATAATTTATATGATGACAACGCAATGCGACACGTTGCGATAACGAAGGGTGCTAAAATAATCGTAAAAGATAAGGGAGTGATGGGAAATGTAAAATTTACATATTTTGGTAATATTTAAAGAAAACAAAGGAGAAAAAGGATGTCAAATCAGCAAAACACAGTACAAAGCCAAGAAATTCAACAAATCGAAGTAACAAGGATATCGCCAAACCCCAACCAACCAAGAAAAATATTTAATGAGGACAGCATAATCAAGCTAGCTGACAGTATCAACCAATACGGCATAATTCAGCCATTAACCGTAAGAAAAGTAGGCGAAAATTACGAATTAGTAGCAGGAGAAAGGCGTTTAAGAGCTGCTAAGGAGCTTGGGCTTAGCCACGTTCCCTGTGTAGTAATAGCCATAAACGAGGAAAAATCAGCAGAAATATCTATAATAGAGAACCTTATAAGAGAGGATTTGAACGTTTTCGAGCAAGCAGAGGCAATAGAAGCTTTAATTGATACATACGGTCTTACCCAAGAGCAAATCGCCGCCAAGCTATCAAACAGTCAATCTTTTGTGGCAAATAAGCTTAGATTATTAAGATATAACCCAAACGAAAGAGAGATAATCCTAAAAAACAACCTTACAGAACGTCATGCAAGGGCGTTATTACGAGTTTTAGACCCCGATTTAAGGGCGAAGCTACTTAACAGAATAGTTACAGAGCATTTGAACGTAAGCGCCTCAGAAGAGCTTATAGAAGCACATTTAAACCAAGAAGCCACAACGCAAAAGCAAGACAAACACACATATAAGTCAGTAAATTCGTTCTATTCCGCCATAAATCGTGCCATTGATACAATAAAGAACAGCGGGATAGAAATCAAAAGCCGCAGGGTAGAAAGCGATAACTATACCGAATTAACAATTCTAGTACCCAAATTTAGCGAAATCACAGTAGAATAGCGATAAACCCACTAGCCAAGCTGGTGGGTTTTGTGTTTCACGTGAAACAAAGGTTCGCAGAGCGAACAGTGGTCAGTGGTCAGTGGTCAGTGGTCAGTGGTCAGTGGTCAGTGGTCAGTGGTCAGTGGTCAGTGAGGGGTGGATTGGTCAAGCGCAAGATTTCAAAACAAGTCAAACAGTATAAGAGTTGTTTCACGTGAAACGCTGAATTTTGTGTAAAATATAGCGATTTTTTCATTCTTAAAAACAAACAGCAAATAATACTCAACATTATTTTGATAATTTATTTTAAGAACTGTTTTTGAAGTGTTTTTTGACGTTTCACGTGAAACATTTGAGTCGCCAGCCGTTAGCGGTCAGCGGTTAGCGAAATTAGCTATATGCAAGTTTTAAAAATATAATCTAGCGTTAGCGTTTGTTTCACGTGAAACATGGGTGTTTTATTATTGAATTTTGTGTTTTGAATTTAATCATTTATCTAACATCACTATCTGCTAACGGCTAACAACTAACAGCTAAAATTCACGGAATGTAAATTTTCATATTGATTTTACGATGTTTTCATGATATAATTTTATCGTAAGGTTAGATATACATAAAAGAAAGGAAAACACCGTGCATATAATTTCATTTGCAAATCAAAAGGGCGGAGTAGGAAAAACAACGTCAGCGGTAAACTGTGCCGCTTGCTTAGGTGGCTTAGGTAAGAAAACCCTTTTGATTGATTTAGACCCGCAGGGAAGCTCCACAAGTGGCGTCGGTGTTGCTAAAAACACACTTAAATACTCATCATATGACGTATTAACCAAAAATTGTGCGCCAACCAAAGCAATCATTAAGACAGAGTTCGCAAATTTATCGGTTATGCCATCAAATATGTCCTTAGCGGCAGCAGAATTAGAGCTTGCAACAGAGGAAAAGAGAGAGTATTTTTTAAAGGGAGCTTTAGAAGAGCTTGAAAAAACAAGCGATTTTGATTACGTTATTATAGATTGCCCACCGTCATTAGGCATTATCACAATTAATGCGTTAGCTGCAAGCCAGGGCTTAGTTGTGCCAATTCAATGCGAATATTTCGCGCTTGAAGGACTTTCACAGCTTATGATGACGTTCAAATCAGTTAGACAACGCTATAATCCACGCTTAAATATTACAGGTATTTTAATTACAATGTTTAATTCTAGATATAAATTATCATCTCAGGTATTAGAAGAATTAAATAAATATTACAGCTATCAGCTATTCGACACAAAAATTTCACGTTCAGTAACGTTATCTGAAGCTCCGAGCTTCGGCGAGCCTATTAAATATTACTCAAAATATTCAAAGGGTAGCTTAGAATACGAAAAGGTAGCTAAGGAAATTATTACAAGGACAGAAGGATATTAAAAGAGAGGTCAGGGGATAGGAGACAGGGAATAGGGAAAAGTGCCTTATTTTATTGAATTTTAGAGAGACAAAAAACACGGAGAAAGGAAAATTAGTTATGAAAAAAGGTTTAGGAAAAGGCTTAGATTCAATCTTTGCAGAGAATTATATTGAATCAACGGTTAAAAACGAAGGTGTACAAACGCTAAATATTATTGATATAGAGCCAAAAAAGGATCAACCAAGAAAGTATTTTGACGAGGACGCTTTAAATCAACTTGCAGAATCTATCAAGCAACACGGTTTAATTCAACCTATTATTGTAAGAGAGGTTGGCGGCGGATTTTATCAAATTATCGCCGGAGAGCGTAGATGGAGAGCTTCAAAGCTTGCAGGACTCACAGAAATCCCTGCAATTATCATTGATGCAGACGCTTTAAAGGCTGCTGAGCTTGCAATTATTGAAAATATCCAAAGAGAGGACTTAAATCCATTTGAAGAAGCACAGGCTTACCGTTCACTTATGACACAGTACAGCTTAACCCAAGAAGAGGTTGCTTCAAAGGTAGGAAAGTCAAGAAGTGCTATTGCAAACACAATGCGCTTGCTTGATTTGCCTGAAGAAGTTCTTGAAATGCTACAAGCACAGGATATTTCAGCAGGCCATGCAAGAGCTTTACTTGGCTTAAAGGATAAGGACGTTATCGTAGATACCGCCCATAAGATACTAATTCGTTCTCTTTCTGTAAGAGATACAGAGGATTTAGTAAAGAAAATGAACAAGCTTTATGACAAGGCTATAAATAATAAGGAAGAAGAAGACAGCACTGACGACCTAGTTGTTGACTACGCAAAGGACCTTGAAAGAAGAGCCATGTCTTTAACCGGTAAGATGATTAAGATTAAAAACAAGGGCAAAATGAAGTCCATTGAGATTGAATACGTTGACAATGAGGACCTTGAGGAAATCCTAGTTAAGCTTTGCGGCAAGGCTATTACCGAGGAAAACTAATATGTATTTAACCGCACTTGAAAATAACTCAACTGAGTTAATTATATGGGGTATTTGCATTGGCGTTGTTTTGGGGTTTGTTGGTAACTTTATTTCAAAAGCCATTATGGGTCCATTCGTCAGAGCATTGCTTTCAAAGGGTGCTGTCGGAGAGGAAAATGCAATTTCCTTGCGCGACGCAGGCTTTCTTTACAGAAAGCTCCTTATGATAGCTATTCGCGATGGCTCAGCACTAAGAAACATCGTTTCCGTGGCGGGTGGCAAATTGCCAACCGTAACCGCAGGCGGCAAGACCGCTATTGACTACGAAAAAGCGTTGTTTTATATCCCAGAGGACAAAAAGTCCAAAGCCGAAGCTACCTTTAATGAGGGAGAAAAGTGGTACGTTTTGCTTATATTTATAGTTGTCGCAATCGCGTGCGCCTACGGAATGAGCAAGGTTATGCCCCTTCTTGTTGAAGCATTATTCTAATAGAAAACTGCCTTGCAGGTCGCAAGGCAGTTCTTTTCTTATATTATATATTATAGAAAAGCTGTTTTTCAGAAAAATTCAAAAAAAATTGAAAAAAATTTTAAAAAAGGTATTGACAAATGACCCTGTTGTGTGTATAATAATAACAGTAATCATTACTGATAAGGATTACTGAGTTACAGAAAGGATACAACAGTGTATGAGAAACACAACACAAAGAACAGAAATTCTTAAGTTTCTGCGTTCGAAAAGACATCATTGTAGTGCTGTGCAAATCTACGATGCTGTCCGTCAGGTAATTCCCAACATAAGTCTTGGCACTGTTTACAGAAACCTTAATAATTTATTGGAGCAGGGAGAGATAATTTCCGTTGAGGCGGTTGATAAATGTATTTACTATGACGGCTTCATTCAAGACCATGCGCATTTTGTGTGCGGTGTCTGCAAGGAAATTTACGATTTTCCTATTGAGGTTGAAAAAAGAACCTCGCTCGTTAATGCAGGCTTCTCGGTTGATAGCGAAAGAGTTATCTATTACGGCACTTGCGCTAAGTGCAAAATAAAATAGCGAAATTAAAAAAGTAAAAATTTATTTAACATAAGGAGTTAAAAGTTATGAAAAAGTTTGTATGTAAGGTTTGCGGTTACGTTCATGAAGGAGATGCAGCACCAGAAAAGTGCCCAAAGTGCAAGGTTGGCGCTGATAAGTTTGAGGAAGTAGTTTCAAAGAAGTACGTTTGCTCTGTTTGCGGTTACGTTCACGAGGGCGATAGCGCTCCCGAAAAATGCCCACAATGCGGTGTTCCAGCAGATAAGTTTACCGAGCAAGGCGCTGAGCGTTATTGGGCTGCTGAGCATATTATAGGCGTTGCTAATGGCGCTCCAGAGGATATCATTATGGACCTTCGCGCTAACTTCATGGGTGAATGCACAGAGGTTGGTATGTACCTTGCAATGGCAAGAGTAGCTCATAGAGAAGGCTACCCAGAAATCGGCTTATATTGGGAAAAGGCAGCTTACGAGGAAGCAGAGCATGCTGCTAAGTTTGCAGAGCTTCTTGGCGAGGTTGTAACAGACTCAACAAAGAAGAACCTTGAAATGAGAGTCGAAGCAGAAAACGGCGCTACAATGGGCAAGTTTGACCTTGCTAAGAGAGCTAAGGAATTAAACCTTGACGCTATTCACGACACCGTTCATGAAATGGCTCGCGATGAGGCAAGACACGGCAAGGCGTTTGAAGGCTTGCTCAACAGATACTTCAAATAATCTTGTAAAGCCTTATACTACAAGGGTTTGTACAACTTAATACATCAAAGGGAATGAGTTATGCTTGTTCCCTTTTTTGGCGCACTTTTCCACAAATTAGTGTAATTTTTATGGAATTTTGAGTTTGCTGATTTTCTAAAAAGCTCAAAATTCGGAAGCTCTAATTTTGGAAAGTTTTTATTTCAAAAAGTGTACCGGTCAGTACCGGTTTTTTTGTGTTATAATATAATCACCCTAAGAACATATAATACTCATATGTAAGCAAAAGTTAATTTATTAGGCTTAGAAGAACTTCAAAAAAGTGAAAATAAAACAATCGAACTTTAATTAATTGTTTTGATGAAAACAGTTGAAATTTGGCGTTTTTTATGTTAGAATTTCTTTGTAATCAGACCAACGAGGTAATATCATGAAGCCTAAAAGTATTAATTCATTAATGGCACATATGCGAGATGTAAAGCATATTCAAATAGAAGGAAGTATTCAAAAGAAAAAGCTAAGGCATATTGGATATTTCCACGGATACAAAGGATATCGTTATTGTAATTCTCCAAGTGTTCTTTTACCATATAATAATTTCAATGAGTTACAAGCAGTATACGATTTCGATATGAAAGTGAAATCTATACTTTATCCACAAATAATGTCGCTTGAAACAGCTTTAAAAAATTATGTACTTGAAGAAATTTTAACTGATGCGAACAGCAATAGATTTGCTGATGTTTACAGCAAATTAATGAAAGACTACAAAACTTATCCTATCGGGAGCAAAGATTATAAAGATTCAATAACTAGACGAATGAATGTTCGCAACAAGATTTATAGCGTAATTTCTCGCGACTATGGCAAAAACAACATTATCGCCCACTATTACGACAAAGATGAACCCGTGCCAATTTGGGCAATATTCGAACTAATAAGTTTAGGAGAGTTTGGAAATTTCATTTCGTGTTTAAATCTAAAAACAAGGTTAAATATTTCAAAATCTGTAGGAATTATTTCTAGTATAGACGGAGATGGAAAAATGCTTGAAACGATCGTTTATGCAATTAAAGATTTGAGAAATTCCATAGCACATAACAATATAATTTTTGACAACAGATTCAAGACTGGAAAGATTAACTCTCGCATTTCTAATTATATTTCTAAAGAAACGGGAATTGCAAATATTACGTTTCAAACAATTGTTGACTACATAATTTTATTGTCTTTTTTGATGAAACTATTAAAATATAATAAATCAGATATACTTCCATTTATTACACAATTTGAAGAAGCGTGTGAAGATTTGAGGGGAAAAATCCCAGTGAATATTTTTTCGAAAATTGTATATACTGATACTAGAGTAAAACTAAGTACAATGAAAAAATACTTGTAATTTTTGCAAAGTACTTGATTTTATCTCCATATTGTGTTACAATATAACACAGAATAGCGGCGGACGTCTGCGGACTAAGCCTAAGAGAGTCGGATGCGTCCGGCTCTCTTTTCATTGTCAAATCGCACTTGCTTTACTGAACACTATCTGCATGTGTGAGAAGTTATACGGCACTAATTTGATAAATTATAATTAAACACTTGTATTTGATTTTAAAAAATGTTAAAATATGCTTATAGATAATGCCAGCAACTGAAAATGCATGATGCTACAACTTGAAGGAGTAAAAAAAGAGTGTTCCCGGTTATCAAGAATTTATGTTTCCTATATTAAAATTGTTATATGACGGAAAACTATATCGCAAAAAAGAGATTTTTGAACAAATGGCAGTTTCCTTTAACTTAACTATGGAGCAAATGGATGAAAGACTGCCATCACAATCAGAACCAACTTACATAAACAGAGTCGGTTGGGCGCTTACTTATATGAAGAAAGCAGGATTAGTGGAAAGTCCTGTTAGAGCTTGCTTTGCTATTACTGATGAAGGAAAGAAAATAGTAGATAATAACATTACAAATCTAAACACAAAATATCTAAGAAAGTATCCGTCTTTTTTAGAATTTCAAAAAATATCTCACAACACAACAACTAAAAATGTAGATGTTGAAAAAGATAGCGAAACCCCTTTTGAAAAAATAGTTTCATATAATGCGGTTATCAAAAAATCAATTTGTGATGACCTTTTAAATAAAATATTAGAGCAATCCCCTTACTTCTTCGAACAATTGGTAGTAGATTTGCTTGTTTCTATGGGCTATGGAGGAAATATCGAAGATGCCGGAAAAGCTACTAAAAAGTCCGGAGATGAAGGGATTGATGGTTTAATAAAAGAAGACAAGCTTGGTCTCGACACAATATACATACAAGCAAAAAGATATAAAAAAGAAAACCTTGTTGGAAGACCGACTATACAACAATTTATAGGTGCACTTCAATTAAAGGGGGCACGAAAAGGCATTTTGATAACAACATCAGACTTTACCAAAGAAGCGATTGAAGCGGTTTCATATAGTACAACAGTATCTATTGTTTTAATAAACGGTACTAAACTTGTTGACTTGATGTACGAACACAACATCGGTGTAGGTTTGGAAAAAATAATCGAAATCAAAAAAATCGACAACGATTATTTTGAATAATAGAGTATAAGTTTAAACAAGTAAAATAGTTTTATAAAGAGAGACTTAGGCGAAAGCTAAGCCATCGCCTGTGGGCGATGGCTTTTGTCTTTGAAAGGAGAATTTATGAAAAAGGTGCTTATATTAGCGGTTGCTTTAATTCTATGCTTTGCGCTTATTGGCTGCGGCAAGGAAACAGACAAGGCTAAAGAAACGGCAGAAGGCTTTCTTTCAAGCGTAGCATCAGGCGACTTTGAAAACGCAAAGACGTATTTGCATCCGGACAGAGCAATCAATATAGAAAAATATTTCAACGATTATGAAGCGTGGTCGGGAATAGATTTTCAAAACGGCATCAAGGTAAAGAAATATACAGAGTATTCCTATTCCGTTTACGATAGCGACGTTGACGGCAGCGAATATGAGCTTGAAATAAGAATTACCGTTGACGGCAAAACACTTGAAATCAATATAGATGTTGTCCGCAATGATAACGGCTACGGAATTTATGAAATTGATTTAGATTAAAAGAGCAGATTTTTCTGCTCTTTTGTTTTTATGAACAAAAATTTAAACTTTCCGTGTTGACGGAATATTTGTTTTATGCTAGAATATAAACAACTATATTATAATTAGGAGAAAAAACCATGAAAAAAGTTATAGCTTTTCTTTTGGCGTTTATGATGCTTATGGGCATTACGTTCATATTTGTAAGCGCTGAGGAAACAACTGCTGACACATGCACATGTGGCGGAAATTACAGCGCATGGGAAATGTATGCCACATCTATTCAGCAAGTTAGATACTCACGTCAGTGCGACACGTGTGGCAACGTTCAATCTGCAAAGGATATTGCCCCTACTACGGTTTCTTATACCGTTCCTGCAATCGGCGCAAACGCGGGAGATACAATTTTCCTTTCTCTTTACAGCGTTTATTATGACAGCAAAAACGTTATGTCAGCCGATAGCATTACGTGGAGCTCAACTGAGCTTACAATCACAAACGGCACCGTTTGTCCTACCGAAGCAGGCACGTATAAGCTAACTGCAACATCAGGCTCAAACGCAAAGGATGTATATGTGGTAGCTAAAAACGTTACTGACAAAGATTACGTATTATTCTACGATAACTTTGACAGAGACACAAACGGCGACGGCAAGACAGACGAAAAGGTTGATGTCCCTCTCGATGCTAATGCAACCATTAACGACTATGCGATTATCCAAAAGCCAGGCAGCTCAAACGCTTACTTCCAAAACGGTAAGCTTGTGCTTAACGCATTGGGTAACGATAACAATCAAATGAGAGTTCTTTTACCTAAGTGGATAGGCGCTTTTGGAGATTATAAAATCGACACAGTATTTACCATTGATTCCACACAGGGCAATAACACATCCCGTTGGTTTGCTACAATGGCGCGTGTAGGAAATAACAGCAACTATTTCCCAATTTGGCAAGCAGCAGTACGTAAAGCCGCAAAGACCTATACCGGTAGCAAGGGTGTTGAGGTATCATACACACAAAACGGCACTAACTGGACAGTGCCATACTATACTGCATATTCAGAAGATATTAATGCATCTAAATATTACACACAAACATTTGATATTGTAGGAACAGAGGCTTCTCATTCTATCAACGGAAGCACTTTACTTGACACAAGAAACTATACTGGCAAGACAAAGCCAAGCACAGGCGTTGGTTATGTAGGCTTCCACCTTCGTGCGGCGCTTGTTTACGTTGATAGTATAAAGATTACTGTTCCTATTACAGATGCAACACATAACTTTACAGAATGGGGAACAATTACCGCTGCAACATGCTTAAACGACGGTCTTGACAGAAGAGAATGCACAATTTGTGGCACAGTTGAGGAGCGTGTAACTAAGGGCGGACACAAAATCGTTAACCACCCAGCAAAGCTTCCTACATGTACAGAAAACGGTTGGAAGTCATACGAAACTTGCTCAGTATGTGATTATACAACCTTTAAGGGCGAAGTCTCTGCATTCGGTCATACGTTTGAGCGTATCTATCACTCTATTGCACATAGAGGATATAGCTATGGCGCACCTGAAAATACAATTCCTGCTTACGAAATGGCTGCAAAGCTGGGCTTCATATACGTTGAGTGCGACGTAATGTACACATCTGACGGTGTTGCAGTATTAAGCCACGAAAGTCTTAATGGTGTAAGCAACGGCACAGGTAAGGTTAGCGACTACACATACGAAGAGCTTCTTGAGCTTGACTTTGGTAGCTGGAAGGGCGATGCGTTTGTAGGCACAAAAATTCCAACCTTTGAGGAATTTATTGAGTGCTGTGCAGAGCTTGGATTACATCCATATATTGAGCTTAAAAACAGCGCTAGCTTTACTCAAGATAGAGTAAACGCACTTGTAGCAACAGTTGAAGAGTACGGCTTAATTGATAACTGCTCATGGATATCCTTTAGCCATACTTATCTTGGTTATGTAAAAAATGCAGATCCAACTGCAAGACTTGGCTACTTATATTCTAATGCAAACTTTTCAAACTCAGTAGTAAACACCGCTATCAATCTCCGTACAGGCTCTAACGAAGTATTCTTAGACCTTAGCTACACGTTATTAAATAATAGTAAATATTATGACGTGCTTATTTATGCTATGGAAAACAATATACCTATTGCGGCTTGGACAATAGATGATGAAGCGACAATAAAAAGCTTAACCAAGTACGTAACAGGCGTTGCAAGTAATAAGCTTTATACTGACGATTATTTCTTTACAATAAGCGTAACAGCACCAAGTTGTGGAGCGCAGGGCTATACAACCTACACTTGTGCATGTGGAGAGACTAAGGTAGCCGACTACGTGTCTGCAACAGGTAACCATACTGCAGAAAACGGCGTATGTACAGAGTGCGGCACTACCGTTTACTGTGCAAATACTGAGCATAACTTAGAAATTATTTCCATTTCATATGCAAACGGTCTTGACAAAGAGGGCGTTAAGGTTGTAAGATGTGTTGATTGCGATGCAAGCAACACGGATATGGTAGCAGAAGTAATCTTTACTTGCTTAGGCTATTCAGCTCCAGAGGACGGCAGAGCAGGCGTTACAGCAAGCTTTACCGTAAATAACAACGCTCTTAAGGAATATGAGGCAGTAACAGGCAAGAGCGTACGCTACGGCGCATTTGCAGTAGCTCAAGATAATATTGGAGACAATGAAATTTTCGATGCAAACTTCAATTTACAAGACGGCGTAATTTTAGCAGACGTGGCTGATTATGAGTTTAGTAGCTTTGATATTGTAATCATAGGCTTTGAGGATAGCCATAAGGATTTACCTTTCGCTATGGGCGCATATATTGCAGTAACAGAAGGCGAAAAAACTGAGTATTCATACGTACAATACGCAGAGCCAACAGACAGCGCAGCATACTCATTTGTAACGTACAATAATATTGCAAATCAGATTTAAGAAGGGGTAAAATGATGAAATACGTATCACCAAAAATTGAATTATCAATGCTTGAAGTAAAAGATATCATCACCGCTTCAGGCGACAAATACGAAATTGAAAACGAAGGCGACAAGGGAAATATCATTTTCAACGCCTCAAGTATCTTTAAAAAATAAAAAGGAAAGAGCAGAGAAATCTGCTCTTTTTTATATATTCGGTTAGCAGTCAGGGGATAGTGGTCAGGGGTCAGCGCGCACCGAAGGTGCATATCGCTCCGCTTACAAGGGACAAGGGACAGGGGTCAGGGGTTCGCTATGCTCACAGGGTAGCGGGGTGGCTTAATTACACAGCAATCACAGCTGAAAATCGTAAAAAATCATACAAAATGCGCGATTTTTACCGCTTGCGCCAAAATTTTACCGCTTGTGCCAAAGGTGTTGCAAATTGATTGTTTTTTTAATAAAATGTGCTTGTAAACAAACAACGGTTAGTAATTAGTTGTTTTTATCTACAAAATCACGGGGCGTTTATAGTATATATTATAGGCAAAGAGAGGACAAATTTTTTGACATTTTTTGAAAAAATATTGAAATTTGTAAAAAATTGTGATATTATGACAATACAAGAGGAATTTAGCGGACTAAAGCGCATAAGACAGCAAAGGTTAGCAGGTATGCTCGTATATGAGCAGCTTACGCACTAAGGTTCGGCTCTTGTTTTTTAATTCCATTTTAGTTAACACCGCGCGGATGCCGCGTGTTAAAAATAAACAAAAACAAAAAATTAAGGAGAACAAACCATGAAAAACAGAAAAGGCTTAATTTCACTTATGCTTGTTGCTGTATTACTTCTCGGTATCGGTTATGCAGCACTTACAGACACACTCGATATCACAGGTAGTGCAGACGTTAACCAATCAGCAGCTGAAGAAGCATTCAACGAAGATATCTACTTCTCAGCAGCAGTTGCTAACGAAGCAGGTAACACAGCTTCTGTAAACGCAGACAACAACGACAAGGCATCATTCACAGCTAAGACTCTTAAAGGTAAGGGCGACAAGGTTACTTTCACATTCACAATTAAGAATGACGGCGACGTTGCTGCTACAGTAACACCTAAGCTTAACGCTACTCTTGGCAACACTAACCCAGAATACTTCTCACTTACAAGTGACTGGGGTGGAGAAGCAAAGGTTTTAGCAGCTCAATCAGAACTTACTTACACTCTTACAGTAGAACTCTTAAAGACTCCTACTGAAACAGTTGCATGTTCTTTCCTTATAGAGCTTACAGCAGTTGCTGAATAATAGATAATTCTATCTATACTTATTAATTACTTGTTTAGCATATAGCTAAACTCAGACTGTAACAGGAGGTGCGACAATGACAGATAAAAAAACACGGCGCATCTGTGCCGCGGTTGTTTTTGCCGCCCTTCTGACAGTTTTTCTATTGCCAATTGGGGACACGGGTAGAATTGCAGGTGCAATCGTCCTTGTCCCATCAGCAATTTTTATACCAATTTGGGTGAAGAAGAGGAGCATCCACTCTATCAACTCAAGGCAGGTATTACTTGTTGTTTCGATTGTAGCCACAGCCATTATGCTGGTATTTTATCTTTCAGCAATAAAATTTGGATTTGTAAAAAATCCTTACGGGCTAAGCTTAGTAAACTTCTTTAAGTTTTTCTTACCTGTATCGGTTATAATCGTTTGTACGGAATTGATCAGAGTCGTTTTTATGGCTCAGGGCGATAAGGTTACCACGGTTTTATGTTATTTATTCTCCGTTATTGGAGAACTGTTGATTGTTTCTAACATTCCAGCAGTAACGTCCTTTAACCGTTTTATGGACCTTGTTGCAGGTGCATTATTTCCGGCTCTGTTATCAAACCTACTTTATAATTACCTATCTAAAAGATACGGAATGCTTCCAAATATCGCTTTCCGTAGCATCACAACGCTATACGTTTACACATTTAGCATCGTTCCTGCTACCAGCGAATCAATAGTAAACTTTTTCAAGCTGTTGATTCCTATTGCAGTTTATCTTTTAATAAGCGCAGTATATGAAACAAAGAGGAGATATGCGCTTGATAACAAATCACGCTTTTGGCGTACAGTATCAATTATTCTTACAATATGCCTTCTAATCGTTATGATTGGAATGGTTATGTTGGTTTCAAATCAATTTGAATACGGCGCTCTTGTTATTGCAACAGAATCTATGACAGGAGAGCTTAACAAAGGTGACGTAGTTATATTTGAAAGCTACGACACACAGCCCATAATAGAAGGGCAAGTAATAATTTTCGAAAAAAATGGCAGAATGATAGTCCATAGAGTGGTGGATATAGAAATAATAAATGGAGTTGCCCGTTATTACACTAAGGGCGATGCCAACGATGGTTGGGACGCAGGCTTTATCACTAAGTATGAAATTAGAGGTATCGCTTGGAAAAAGGTTCCCTTTGTTGGTTATCCATCTCTTTGGATTCGCAAACTGTTTAAGAGATAAAATAATAAAATACACATTAAAGAAAGGAGAGCCGAATGTCAGAAATAGAATTTTTACGACGTCAAAGATATAAGCGTAATAGAAAAAGACTGTCAATGATTCAGCTTGTAGCAATCATAATTTTGGCGGTTATGGCTCTTGCTTCATTCCTAATTTACTATCGTATAGACAAAACTCAGTTAATTGAGTACACAGAAACAGGCGACGTTGATTACCTCGTACAATACAAGGAAAACGAATTCTTCCCTGATGAATGGATAGAAAGAGACCAAACGTACATTTCAACTCTTATTAACCAAATGAGCGCTGAGTTTATCTATAAGCTTAACACATCATCAAGTGAAATGAGATACAACTATCAGTACGTTGTAAATGCAGAGCTTTTTATCGGCAGTAAAGACAAGGGCACACCTTATTATACATATGAGGAGCAAATCAGCCCTCAAAAGAGCGGAATAATCAAAAACAAGGACGTTCTTGAAATCAAGGAGCTTGTAACTATTGATTACGTAAAGTACAATAGCCTTGCTAAGTCGTTTATTAACACATACGGACTTGACGCAAGTGCTTCATGTACACTTATTGTAACAATGGACGTTACCACGTTATGTGAAAATAACGGATACGAGAATACTAACCAAGTTAATTATTCCACATCCCTTAATATTCCTCTTGCAGTAGATAGCGTAAATATGTTTAGAACGTCTGCATCGGTTGAGGGACAAATTAACAATCTTGAATATGCAGGCGCTACAAACAGAAAGGCTGTCCTTTCATTTGCACACACGTTTACAGTATTAGCACTCATACTTCTTGTTTTACGTACATTATTCTTAATTTGGACAAGAAATGAGGACGTAACCTACAAGGCAAGAGTAAACAAGATAGTTAGAGCATACGGCTCATTTATCCAAAAAATGTTTGGTGAATTTGATTGCGAAGGCTATCAAATCATTCAAATTAAATCATTTGTAGAAATGCTTGGCATTAGAGACACAATTCAGTCTCCTGTCCTTATGTCTGAAAATAAGGATGAAACAATGACACGCTTCTACATTCCAACAGCTACAAAGCTACTCTACGTGTTTGAAATTAAGATTGACAACTACGATCTTATTTACGGCATAGACCCAGATGATCCGGATAATGACCCGGACAACGACCCTAACGGTCCTGACAATGGCGGCAACACACCGCTTGAAAATGTTGACGTAGCTATCGAAGAGGTTATTAGTGAAGTAATAGCTGAGGAAGTAGCTGAGGAAGTTACTGAAGAGATAGTTGAAGAAACAGCTGAAGAGGTTACAGAAGAAGCTATTGAAGAAATTATCGCTGAGGTAATTGAAGAAGAGGTTATCGAAGAAACAGCCGAAGAGGTTGTTGAAGAGGTTGCCAGCGAAGTAGCCGAAGAGGTAGCCGAAGAGGTAGCCGAAGAGGTTATTGAAGAGGTAGCTAAGGAAGTTACCGAAGAAGCTACAACTACGATTACTACCGAAGAAATTTTAGAGCATCTTATTGAGCAGGACGTATCATCAGATGATAGTAGCGGCGAGGAAATGCTTGCTTACCTTGATGAGCAAGGCAACGTTATTAAAATCACTTGCTCAAGAAGCTTTACCGCAAATCTTATCCAAGCAACACCTAAGGTAAGAGAATATTACAACGCTATCAAAAATCGTATTCTTTCCTATAAGGGCGTTAAGGCAAGAATAAGCTGGCGTACTGAAAGCTACAACAAGGGACGCATTCAGCTCTTTAAGATGAAGATTAGAGGTAAGACAATCTGTCTTTACTGCGCACTTGACCCAATAAAATACGAAAATAGCGGATTTTCTTATGAGGTTGCTACCGCAAAGAATTACGCTAAAGTGCCAATGATGGTAAAAATCAAGAGCGACAGAGGCTTAATGCGAGCTTATGAGCTTATTGATGAGGTTTTTGATAATTTCCAAATTGCAAAGGATGCAAAAGCAACTGAGCAGGACTTTGTCGTAAATTACCCATATGACACAACAAAAAATCTCGTTAAGAGAGGACTTATAAAGCTTTTACTTAATGACTTTGAGTTAGCAGAGCCAAAGCCACACCACGAAAACGAAAAAACCGTTGAGGTTGTAAAGGATGACGTGGTTGAAAAGATAGTTATCTTTGATGCTGACAGTGTTGAAGAATCTGACATTGAGGTAATAGCTAACGAGCCTACACCTGAGCTTGAACAAATCGACTTCGTTGATGATACCCAAGAGGAAGAAACAGCGTTTGTTGAAATAGAAGAAAAGCACGGTGTTGAGGTTATCGGAGTTGTTTGGCCGGAAAAGCCAAAGAGAAATAAGGTTTACAGATACGACCCAAACGGCGAGCAAACGTCCGTAGGTGACGTAGTAATAGTTCCAACGTTTGATGCTTCAAGAAATAAGGAAGTAATCAGAAAGGCAGCTGTTGCTCACGCCAACCACAAGGTATCTGAGGACGAGCTTAAGCATCCGCTCAAAAAAATAGTGGGCGTTATCCGCAAGAAGCTTTACCAAGACGAAACTAAAAAATAAAAACAAAGAAGGAGTAATTCCGTTAAGGCAGTTGCTGTCTTTGACGTGTTACTCCTTTTTAACAAAAATAATTGTAAAATAAAACGCTAACGAAAGGGGGAAATTATATATGCTTATGGCAAAAAAAGTAACGGCTTTAGTTTTAATGACCATTATGGTTATGTCAATGTGTATTGGATATGCAGCGCTTACCGAAAACATGGGCGTATCAGGAATTGCCGACGTTGCGCCTTCTATGCCTGACGTATATATAACAAAGGTTACCCCAAGCGTTAGCAGCGGCGTAACCGTTACTAACACCTACGGCACAGTGTTTTTTGCCGAGGTGGATGCAGGTGGAACGGCTACCTTTACCGTTGAAGTTGTAAATATTTCCAATAAGACTTACGTTTTTGAGCGTATAATTGAAGGCTCTGAAACAGGATTTGAGGGCGCATATACAGGCTCTGATATTAAGTGTACAGTAAGCAACATCAAGATGCTTGACGAGGTTGCTCCAAACGGCGGTACACGAACCTTTAACGTTACAATTACCGTGCCAAGAGGAGTTACCACCGATAATTACATAGTAATATTTAATTTCGTTGAAAAAACAGGTACGGAAATTCTTCCGGGTAATGATGAATATGATGTTACCTTCGTACATAATAACGGTCAAGCTGATTCGAAGATAAAGGTTCATGCAGATGAATTAGTGCCAAGACCTGTTGAGCCAACAAGAAACGGATATACGTTTATTGGTTGGTACAAGGATATGGGACTAACAGAGCCGTGGAACTTTGAGATTGATACAGTAAAGTATCATATGACGTTATATGCCGGATGGGAGTACGTCGGTGCAACAGAATATATCGTTACGTTTAGACCGAATAACGGTGAGTCTGACCGCATATTAGTGGTTGGAGCAAACGAGCTAATTCCCGTACAAGAGAGTCCTATCATGGAGGGATATACCTTTGTCGGTTGGTATTCCGACAGTGCTTGGACCAAGCCGTGGAACTTTGATACTGATAGGGTTACCCGCAATATGATACTGTACGGCGGATGGGAAATATATATTCCGCCCGTTCCACCTGAATGTGATATTACCTTTAAGCCACAAAACGGAGACCCCGATTTTGTCATTATGGCACTAACAGGAGAATTTTTACAAAGACCTACCGCTCCAACAAGAGATGGCTATACCTTTACGGGTTGGTATAGAGATGAAGCGTGTACAAACGCATGGAACTTTGAGGTAGATAAGGTTGAGGGCAACGCAACGTTATACGGCGGTTGGAGTAAAAATCCGATTATTGAGGTTACCGAATATACAATAACTTTCCAACCAAATAACGGCACAAGCGTAACAACCACAACCGTTATAGAGGGTGAGCTTATTCCAAGACCGCCGCTTCCTACAAGGGATGGCTATACCTTTGCAGGATGGTACACGGATTCTGCTTGTACTATGGGCTGGAACTTTGACACTGACAAAGCATATTCGAATATGACTCTTTACGGCGCTTGGAAAGAGGATAATGACGAGCCTGAAGGATTGCATAATGACTTTATGGGTCTTGTTGAAGCACTTCTTTCTACAAGCAATAACTGTATGAACTATAACGACCTTATCTTTGATGCGGTTATGGAATCATTAACCTCTAAAAAGAGACCTGAAGAGGATGCACCTATTCTTCATTGTAGCGTTAATAGTGTATCCGGTGGTACTATGTCAGCTATTGCAAGCTTTGCTAACGCAAAGCTTACAGCAGACCTACACTTTATTTTCGAGGTTGACCCCGACCCTGCATATCAAGAAACAAGATTAAGACTGTATATGTACTACGGCGAAGATTGTGAAAACGCAAACGACGGTGACGAAATTATGGTATATTTACAGATTATAAGCCGTGACTCTAACGGAGTATGGTTTGCAGACGGTACATATATCGGCGAGGCTACCGTTGGCGACTACTTCGGCGGCGGTAATGCCGGTAAGGATGTAAAAACAATCAACCCATATTCATGGCATGTGTAATTTGATGTTGGCAACTTCACTAAGCAAAGCAGATATATTAGGGTGTAGGGGACAGGGGACAGGGGTTCGCTACGCTCACAGGGGTGGCTTGTTATAGCCAATTTGCCGAAGGCAAATTCACTAAGCGAAGCGACTGCAATGCGAAGCAACTTCACTAAACGGAGTTTACCTTCACTACGAAGTAACTTCACATAGCCTTCCTTAATGGTTAAGGAATGTGGCACGCTTGCGTGACGGATGGTTTAAGTGAAGCTTGCTAACGCAAGTGAAGTTACGCGTAGCGTAATGAAAGCACCTATGGTGTAGAGAATAACAAAAAGGACAGAGCGATGCTCTGTCCTTTGTTTTTATTGTGGATTGATATCGTTTTTCCAGATTTTTTTGAGGATTTGGATAATATCCTTTTTGGTTGGCTTTCTTGGATTTGTTTTTGTACAGGTATCAAGAAGCGCCGCTTCTGCCATTGCATCGAATTTTGATGCATATTGCTCATATGTAAGGTTAGGCACTGCATCGTGGACACAGATTGGCATTCCCATTTCAACCTGCATTGAGCGGATATAGTATGCAAGCGCTTTTACGCAAGCAACGTCATCATAGCCGATAAGACCGATACGGCGGGACATATTTGCATACTTGGACACACAAGGATTTGGGTCCTTAACGGCGAAGGTGTTTTCTGCAATGCCTGAGTTAAAGCCGATAACGTCAGGAAGCACGATTGCATTGGCTCTACCGTGTGGGATATGGAATTGTGCGCCAAGCTGATGTGCAATACTGTGGCAAATACCAAGGGATACAGAGTTAAACGCAATACCCGCTAAGCATGAGGCGATATGCATTTTCTCTCTTGCTTTATTTTCGTGTGTTTTTTGATAGTTATATGAGCGCACAAGATAGTGCTTGCAAAGTGAGGTTGATTTTTCTGCGTACATATCGGAGAAGTAGTCCGCCTCTGTGCTTACGTATGCTTCAAGGGCGTGAGCTAAAACGTCAAGTCCTGTATCGGCAGTTACGGTGGCAGGCACGCTCTTTACCATTTCCACGTCAAGAATTGCTTCGTTTGGTAATATAAAATCATCAACAAGTGCATGCTTTACGTTTTTCTTAGTATCGGTTACAACTGCAAATGAGGTTACCTCACTACCTGTGCCGCTTGTGGTCGGGATTGCGATAAAGTGCGGTGCATAATCTGGGTGCAAATTGCGTGCAAAAAGCTTAACGCACTTTGCAAGGTCAATGGCAGAGCCACCGCCTACGGCAATAATGCAAGGTGCCATTTCACGCACTAATGCAGTTACTCCTGCAACCACCTTATCAATGGTTGGGTCAGGCACTACGTCGGAATATACCTTATATTCAATATTAGCAGCGTTTAAATGCTTTGTTACTGCATTTATAAGTCCGCTTGAAACGATAAATGGGTCTGCAATAATAAATACCTTTTTATATTCAAGCTTGGCAAGACGCTCAAGCGCATTGCCTTCAAAATGTATGGTTGTCTTTAGGGTACAGCTACGCATTTTAGCTCCTTTTAGGTTAAATTTCTTTAGTATGGTTATGATACCATATATTAAATTAAAAAACAATAGATTTTAATAATTTTTTCCCGGAGAGTTTTTTTAGCGGTTGAAAATCCCTTTATTTAGTGATACAATGATAATATAAAACAAATTTTAAGGAGAAAAAATTATGGAATATCAAATGAGCGGATACCAAAGGCTTTGTGGCACTTGCGAGTTTTGGACAGGACCAAGACAACCAAATTTTTACGGCAGCCACGTTGTGCTTCCCGACCAAAGCGTTTACGGAAAATGCTGGTGCTTAAACGGACCGTTTAAACGTTGCGACAGACTTAGCAATATGTCAGTTTGTCAATATTACCAAAAATGGAGCGTTCTTAAATAAGGCGTATCATAGAAGTAGCAGAGAAATCTGCTCTTTTTGTTTTTTCTCTACACGCTAACCACTGACTGCTAACCACTGACCACTAAACAAAACCACTTGCAAAACGCTTTTATTTATGCTATAATTAGAAAAACGAATAACGGTCATCGGAGGACAGTACACCGTAGTGTAGGGGATAGTAAGCGTATGCTTGCAGGCCGCCTGTCAGATAAGATGTCGAGTGAGCTCGGTTATTACTTTATTGTAATAGGCGGGTTTTTTATTTTGGAGGATTTATGGATTTTTCACTTTTAACTGTTGCGGAAGAGGATTTAGCTCAATTTAAAAAGGATATGCAAGAAGCATTTCAAAAGGGATTTGAAGACAACTACGGCAAAACCGAAGAAATTATTTTGCCAGAAAAGGATATTGATATGTCCTTAAACGAAAAAGGCGCTATTGCTTACAAGGCGATTGTTAATGGAGATATGGTAGGTGGCGCAATTGTCATTATAGACAAGGATACTCAGCATAACCATTTGCATTTTCTCTATGTAAAATACGGTGTGCAATCAAAGGGTATTGGCTATTCTATATGGAGCGAAATTGAAAGGCTACATCCAAAAACAAAAATTTGGGAAACCTGCACTCCTTATTTTGAAAAGAGAAACATCCATTTTTACGTAAACAAATGCGGCTTTCATATTGTGGAATTTCAAAATGCACATAACACGACAGAGGAAAGCGGCGACTTTATAGGCGACGGCGGAGACGGAATGTTTATCTTTCATAAAAAAATATCATTTTAGGTTGAAAAACGCCTTTGTTTGTGCTAAAATGTTATGACAAATTAGATTTGCGAGGTGCTTATGAAAATATTAAAGCTTTTTCCGGGCATACTGTTATCTGTGGCGGTGGCAGCGGTGGCGTGCTTTCTTGAAAGCCTACTACCTATACATATAATCGGCTCTGCGGTAATTGCTATGTTTATCGGTATGATACTTAACCATTTTTTAAAGGATATTAAGATTTTTAAAACAGGACTTAAATTCACGTCTAAAAAGATTTTAAAGCTTGCAATTATCCTTCTTGGTCTTTCCCTTAACATTAAGACAATTCTTAACGTGGGAAAAATGTCCTTGGTTGTTATGATTTTTACGCTCCTTACCTGCTTTGGCGGTGGATACTTTATCGGCAAGGCTTTAGGCTTAAATTGGAAGCTATCTAACCTTATTTCCGCAGGCACAGGAATTTGCGGTGGCTCTGCCATTGCGGCAATAGCGCCAACTATTGATGCGGATGATAACGATGTGGCTTACGCTATGTCTGCAACGTTTCTTTTCGATATGGCAATGATTGTGCTTTTCCCAATTATGGGTATGGCATTAGGCATGAGCGACCAGGCATTTGGTATATGGGCAGGCACAGCGGTAAATGATACGTCATCGGTTGTTGCAACAGGATATGCATTTTCCGAGGCGGCAGGCGATTTTGCTACCATGGTAAAATTAACAAGAACGCTTGCTATTATTCCAACGGTTGTAATTTTCGCATTTATTCAGCTAAGACTTAAGAAAAAGGAAGCGCTTGCAAACAGCGAAAACGGAGAGGAGCTAAAAGCCAACTTCAAAATCTCAAAAATTTTCCCTTGGTTTATTCTTGGCTTCCTTGCTATGTCTATTGTGGCAAGCATATTTACAATTCCACAAGAGGTTGTGTCAAACACAAAAAGCATAAGCAAATTTTTAATGGTTTGCGCCCTTTCCGCCATCGGTCTTAACACCTCATTTTCAAGCATGAAAAAAGCAGGCATTCGCCCTATGCTTCACGGCTTTATAATTTCCGCCCTTGTGGTAATCGTTGCACTTCTTGTTGAAATTTGCATGGGCATTGTATAATTAAGAGCAGAGAAATCTGCTCTTTTTTTGTTAGTTTTTGTTTAGAGTTATGAGACTCGTTTTCACTCGCCGTTATGAATTTGCTACGCAAATGTTATGATATGATTGCCCGAAAGGGGCAATCATAGTTTAGCGTGAAAAGTTTCACGCTAAATCTGCTCTTTTTTAGTGCGAAATAATAATTCACAGCAGTTAAAAGAATACCAATCAATCCCGCTTTTTTAGTGTATAATAAAAGTGTAATAAAAAACAAAAGCATACGGATATAACTAATTGCAATTTTATAAAGTGATTAAATTTCCTTTCAAGAGTAAACAATACCACTATATTTTAACAAAAAGGTTTACAATTTAGTTTACCAAACGGTTGACAAGAGCAAAAAAACAGGTTATAATAGTTATACAAAAGAGTTTGATAAGGAGGAGGAAAAATGGACAAACAATATTTAACTGACTTAGTATTAGGAAAAAAGTATTATTCAATTAATGATTTAAGGTACAATCAAAAGGTTGGAATTATGTTTTCAAAGGATGAGTTCCACGAATTTTTGACAAACAAGGATAAGCTAGCGGAGGAAAATTTTGTTTTTTTTAAAAAGCTGCCGTTAAAAACGTTTAATTCTAAGTACTGTTTTTACGTTCAGGGTATGTATTTGGCAGAAACAGAAAACGAATATCTACGGCTTCTTATTTCAGACTATGAATTAAATCAAAGCTTTTTATTTGATAGAAATGTTGAGGATATGTATATATCTAGACTTTTTTCCGAGGTAGAAGGAACATTAAGTATAGAAAATGTTCCCACAACTCACCGCCGAATAGTTGAAATAAATAAAAGCAAAAATTTAACAGAGCAAAACGATATTATAGTTAAAAATATGATAAATGCTTTACGCTTCATTGTGGAAGAAAAGCCCGCGTTCAACAAAGAAAATTTACGCAAGCTATATAGCATTTTAAGCGAAAATTGCTTGCCTGAGGAACTAAAAATAAAGGACGGCGCATATTACCGTAATGGAGAGGTGCATATAGGCGATTTTGACGGAGCAGACTATCAAATTATTGAAGAGTGTATGGATTCATTATTCGCATTTGCAAACGATCCGACTCAGCTTAAAACGCATGATATTTTTCTGCCATATATTTGCCACTATTATATTTTATATGTTCATCCTTATTTTGACTATAACGGAAGAACGGCTAGAATGGTATCATTTTGGCTCAACTACATCAACAACATTAAAATTGCGCCGTTTTTCATGAGTGAAGCCATCAACGAAAGCAAGTATGACTATTACAGAGCAATAACTGATACTAGAAACACAAACAATGACTTGACTTATTTTTTGGGATATATACTAGAAACATCCATAAAATATAGCTTTGTTTACAAAAATCTAGAAGAAATGAAAAAAATGCTATTAAAGACCGGCGACACATTAACGTCAAATGAGTGGGTGTATGTAAAAAAGATTTTAGTTCACAACTCCGAGGACTTTTTTAACTATAAAATGTTCCTAACGTACATCAACACAACAATGACAAGGCAAGGGGCTTTAAAGATTCTTAACAACCTATTTAGCTACGGAATTCTTGAAAAATCAACCAACAAAAAAGGCGACATTATATTCAAATTTAATCAGGATTTCATAACATATAAGTTCAACAAATAATACTATCAAGGGAATGGGTTTATCTCATTCCTTTTTTATTAAATTTCTAAAGAGGGTTTTGTAGTTTTATTTCCGTGCGGTTATTGAAAAAGCGTACGGTATGTAGTATAATTGAAATATACTTAAATTTTGAAAGGCGAAAATATATGAAATACAAAAATCCGATTATTAGGGGATTTAATCCTGACCCAAGTATTTGTCGTGTTGGCGATGATTTTTATCTTGTTACATCAACCTTTGAGTTTTTCCCAGGCGTGCCGATTTATCACAGTAAAAACCTTGTAAATTGGGAGCTTATTAATTACTGCTTAACCTCTGATACTCAGCTACCGTTGGAAAACGCGGAAATGTCAGGGGGTATTTACGCGCCTACCATAAGATATAAGGACGGCGTATTTTTTATGACCACCACCAACGTTTCAACCGGCGGAAATTTCATTGTGCATACTTCCGATATTTACGGCAAATGGAGCGAGCCTCATTACGTTGACCAAGGTGGCATTGACCCATCGCTATTTTGGGATGATGACGGCACTTGTTATTTTGTATCAAACGGATTAGATAAAAATAATAAGGTATCTATTTACCTTTGCACTCTTGACCCATTTACAGGAAAGAAGCATACGGAAACAACGCTTATTTCCTACGGCTGTGGCGGTAGATATCCTGAAGCGCCTCATATATATAAGCTAAACGGCTATTACTATCTTATGCTTGCAGAGGGTGGCACAGAATATGGTCATATGGAAACTATGCAGCGTTCAAGGAATATTTACGGTCCATATGAGAAATGCCCACATAATCCTATTCTTTCACACCGTGATACCCCGGGTCCTATTCAAGCAACAGGACATGCGGACATCGTTGAAGACCAAAACGGAAATTGGTGGCTTGTTTGTCTTGCCATAAGACCTATAAAAAATATGCAGCTTCATCATATCGGTAGAGAAAGCTTTTTAGCACCTCTTACGTGGAATGAAGAGGGTTGGCCTGTTGTTGGTAACAACGGCACCATTGATTTTGAAATGGAAGGACCTCTCCCAGGACCTGCGCCTACCCCTGTTAGCATTGATTTTTGCGACAGCTTTGATAATGATACGTTAAATTTAAAATGGACGTTTTTACGCAATCCAAGAAGAGAAAACTATATTTTAGAAAAAGGTCGCATTACCTTAAAGAGCGGAAATGACGGTCTTTCAACGCCTTTCGGACATCCTACAATGATTGCACTACGTCAAGAGGAGTTTAATATAGAAGCTATCGCAAGCTTAAACGGCGAAATTAAGGAAGAACAAATGTCAGGTCTTTGCGCATTCTATAATGGCGACTACCACTATGATATATTTGTAACTAAGGAGCAAGAGAGCCACAAGGTATGCTTACGCAAAAGGGTGGCTGATATTTGCGTTATTGTAGAAAGCAAAAAAATTGACTATAATGGCAATATCAAGCTTAAGATTGTATCAAACGATGAATGGTACACCTTCTTCTATGAAAATAACGGGGCATTTATAGAGCTTGGCAAGGGTGCAACCTCATTACTTGCCACCGAAGTAAACGGCAGATCCTTTACCGGAACATTCATAGGCGTATTTACCGAAAACGGCGATATAGACGTAACAAACGTAACTGTGAAGCAGATATAAGTATAAAGGGAATCTAAACGGATTCCCTTTAAAATATTAGGGAGCAATTTATTTGCTCCTTTTTTTTTGCGAAGGATTTTGGTTTTTGAAATGAAAATAATTTTCAAAAAAGTGTGTCGAAAGTGTGAACAAGTGAAAATTGCAATTTTCACAATTTTGAAAATGAAATATGCAAAAAGTGAAAATAATTTTCAAAATGCGGTTTTATGCACATTGGCGGATTTTGGGGGTTGTTTATTATAAAATATGGTAAAATCATATGTTTTTAAAAAAATTTCAAGAAAATGTTGACAAAAACGGTTTTTTGTGCTAAAATCGGAATTGTGAAAGTATTTTTCACTTTATTTGAAAATGATTTTCATTTATGAAAACAAAAAGTGAAAATATTTCAGTAAAAATGAAAATAATTTTCATTTTGATGAAAAAATCACAGTAAGTAACAGAAAGGAGGCAAGTATTTGAACAGGACTTTATTACAGGCTCAGCTCTTATATAATGATATGGGCAGATCTGAGAAGAAAGTCGCTGACTGGTTGTTTTCTCATTCCGGAGAGGTACTTCCTTATTCCATAACCGATCTTGCCTCCTTATGCGAAAGCAGTGAGGCGACCATTGTTCGTTTTTCAAAGCGACTTGGTTGTACCGGTTATCAGGATTTAAAGATAACTCTTGCCAAGGAGCATGAAAAGAAGGTTATCGCGCCTATGATAACGGGCGAGGATGATTGCTTCGCTATTTTCGAAAAGGTATGTAACGATGCATATATGTCGTTAGAGCGTACAAAGAAAACGCTATCCGCAGAGAGCATGACAAACGCCGCCAAAGCAATTTCAGAGGCGAGAAGAGTTGTGCTTATAGGACTTGGCACATCTGCACAGGTGGCAGAGGATGCAAGTAATAAATTATTACGCGCGGGATGTAATTCAAGCGCATATGCGGATACACATATGCAAGCCATTGCCGTATCTCAGCTTAAAAAGGGAGACGTGGTTATCGGAATTTCCCAATCTGGCTCATCAAAGGATATTGTTGAGTCAATGAAGCGAGCAAAGGCTCACGGAGCAACCACAATTTCAATTACCTCAAAGGAGCGTTCTCCTATCGCACGTCAAAGCGACATTTTGCTCCTTACAGATACAGAGGAAACACAGCACAGCTCATTAGGACTTAATTCTCATATTTCAAGACTTATAGTTATAGATTCACTTTGCTATAAGATTGTATATCAAAATTCCGCAAGAGCCCATAGCGTAGGCGAAACGGAAGCGGAACTTAAGTCTAAGCGAATTGTGGATGAATAAATTCGTCAGCAGTGAGCAAAGCGAACAAAAGAAAAATAAAATTTATCAATATAAATAAGGAGGAAAAACAATGAAAATTCTCGTTGTAAATGCCGGAAGCTCTTCACTTAAATATCAGCTTTTCGATATGGAATCCGGAGAGGTCCTTGCTAAGGGCTTATGTGAGAGAATAGGCATTGACGGAGTAATTACTCACAAGCGTCCGGGCAAGGATGATTACAAATCAAGCGCAGACCTTTGCGACCACAAGGCAGCTATTGAGCTTGTACTTAAGCTTCTTTGCGACAGTGAGCTTGGTGTTATTTCCAGCGCTGATGAAATCGGTGCGGTAGGACACAGATTTGCTCACGGTGGTGAAAAGCTCCGTAAATCAAGCATCTTAGGAAACAAAGAGCTTGAATACCTTGAAAGCATAGTTGAAATCAATCCACTTCACGGTCCGCCTGCTATTAGCGGCTTTAAGGCTTGTAAAAGCGTTATGCCAAATATCAAGCACGTTGGAGTATTTGATACATCCTACTATTCAACTATGGAAGAAAAAGCATACATCTACCCAATCCCTTACGAGCTTTACGAAAAGCACAAAATCCGTCGCTACGGCTTCCACGGTACGTCCCACAGATTTGTGTGCGCTAAGGCTATGGACGCTATCGGTAAATCTGATGCAAAGGTTATTACCTGTCATTTAGGTAATGGCTCATCAATTACCGCAAGCATTGGCGGTAAGGCAGTTGACACATCAATGGGCTTCACTCCACAAGAGGGCGTTCCTATGGGAACAAGAAGCGGTACTATTGACCCAACTGTTGTTTCTTACATTATGAAAAAGGAAGGACTTACAGCTGATGAGGTTGAAAAGCTTCTTAATTCAAAATCCGGCTTACTTGGTGTATCAGGAATTTCAAGCGACTGTCGTGATATTACAGACGCTATGAATGAGGGCAACAAGAGAGCAAAGCTTGCAATGGACGTTTTAGTTCATTACATTAAGAAAATTATCGGCTCTTACGTAGCTGAAATGAACGGCATTGATGCTCTTGTATTTACCGCAGGCATTGGCGAAAACGATAGATACATAAGAGAGCAGGTTTGCAAGAATATGTCATATCTTGGCATAGAAATTAACGAGGAGCTTAACCTAAGCTGTAAAAGAGGTAGCGAGGTTGAGCTTACAAAAGAGGGAGCAAGTGTTAGAACATTCGTAATTCCTACAAATGAGGAATATATGATTGCACTTGACACATATGCTCTTACAAAATAGCTTATAAAAAAATTTATATAAATTCGAAAGGAAAAAACAAAATGAAATCAGCTTACGAAATCAAAAAAGAAATCTGTGAAGTGGGCCACGCACTTTACCACCTCGGCTTCGTTGCCGCTAATGACGGAAACATCTCCGTTAAGGTTAGCGAAAACGAATTCTACTGCACACCAACAGGCGTGTCAAAGGGTGCTCTTACACCTGATATGATTATCAAGGTTGACAGAAACGGCAACAAGATCGAAGGTAAATTAAATCCTTCATCAGAAATCAAAATGCACATGCGTGTATATCAAAAGCGTCCAGACGTTGGCGCAGTAGTTCACGCGCATCCACCAATTGCAACTGCATTCACAATCGCAGGCATTGACCTCGACCAATACATTCTTCCAGAAGCAGTTCTTACAATCGGTGAGGTTCCAACATGTGCATACGGTACACCATCAACTATGGAAATTCCAGACTCACTTGAGCCATACATCGAAAACCACGATGCATTCCTTCTCCAAAACCACGGTGCTTTAACAGTAGGCTTCAGCCTTCAAAAGGCAATGTTCGTTATGGAAGAGGTTGAGTTCAACGCTAAGATTTGTAAGTACGCTATGGAGCTTGGCGCAGTTCACGAAATTCCAAACGACCAATTAAAGAAGCTTATGGACCTTCGTAAGAAGATGAACATTCCTGGCAGACACCCTGGCATTGACTACGGCGAACCAGAATGTAACTGCGGAGCAAATGAGGAGCTTGTTGCAGAAATTACTCGTAGAGTTCTTTCAGCTCTTGGAAAATAATTTTCTCCATATATAAGTAATAAAGGAGATTCATTATGGCTATAAATTGGACAGAGGCGCAGATTGAACAAATCGTTGCCTCAGTTATGAAAGGGCTTGGAAATGAAATCCCTAAATCAAAATGCGACTATAACGGCGCAGGCTATAACGGTAAGAAATATATCGGCGTTTACGACGATATGAAGGACGCTATTGATGCGGCTGAGTGCGGATACAAGGCAATTCGCGCCATGTCCTTAGAGGAAAGAGAAAAGATAATTGCAATTATCCGCGACCTTTGCCGTAAGGAAGCTCCAATTATGGCGGAGCTTGGCGTTAGCGAAACAAAGATGGGCAGAGTTGACCATAAAACCGCAAAGCATATGCTTGTGGCAGATAAAACTCCCGGCACGTCTGACATTCAAGCTCAGGTAAAGACAGGCGATTACGGTCTTACACTTACCGAAATGGCTCCATTTGGAGTAGTGGGAAGCATTACACCAAGCACAAACCCATCTGAAACTGTTATTTGTAACAGTATCGGAATGATAGCGGCAGGAAACGGCGTTGTTTTCAATCCACATCCTAACGCTATTGCAACCTCTAACTATGCAGTTGACCTTATCAACAGAGCAAGCAAAATGGCAGGTGGACCTAACGTTCTTGTTTCATCAGTTATTAAGCCAACGCTTGATACTGCTGACATTATGTATAAGGACCCAAGAGTAAGACTTCTTGTTTGCACGGGTGGTCCCGGTGTTGTTAAGAGCGTTCTTTCAAGCGGAAAGAAGGCTATCGGCGCAGGCGCAGGAAATCCACCTGTAATCGTTGATGATACTGCAAACATTCAAAAGGCAGGCAAGGACATTATTGATGGCTGTACCTTCGATAACAACCTACCTTGCATAGCTGAAAAAGAGGTGTTTGCATTTAATAACATAGCAGATGAGCTTATCGATGCTATGAAAGCAAACGGAGCATATTTAATTACAAAGGAACAAGCAAGACAGCTTGCAAGCGTAGTTTTAGTAGAAAAAACAAATCCTAAAACAGGCATCACATCTAAAATTGTCAACCGTGATTGCGTTGGCAGAGATGCTAAGGTATTACTTGCAAAAATCGGCATAAACGTATGCGACAAAATCAGATGCATTATCTGTGAAACAGACTTCGACCACGATTTTGTTCAGCATGAGCTTATGATGCCAATTCTTCCTATTGTAAGAGTTAGCAATATAGATGAAGCTATTAGCCTTGCCGTTAAGGCGGAGCATGGCTTTAGACATACAGCGCATATGCACTCTAAAAACATTGACAATCTAACAAGATTTGCAAGAGCAGTTGAAACTACTATTTTCGTAAAGAACGCTCCATCCTATGCAGGCATAGGCTTTGGCGGAGAGGGACATACAACATTTACAATAGCAGGTCCAACAGGCGAGGGCATTACAAGCGCAAAGAGCTTTACAAGACAACGCCGCTGCGTTCTCTCTGAAAGCTTTAGAATAATTTAATCCCGGAAAATCCTATCGAAAGGAAAAAAGAAATGAATATTTCATCATCACAGGTAGAGAGCATAGTTCGCAAAATTCTTGGCGAAATGACACCTTCAAAAAGCGTTTCAAGCGCTAAAGTGCCATCAAGCGCTAAGGTTGCAATGCTTACAGGCCCTAAGAAAATAGAAGTTAAGGAATTCCCAATCCCACAGGTTGGCGATAACGATATTTTAGTAAAGGTAGAGGGCTGCGGCGTTTGCGGTACTGACGTTCACGAATGGAAGGGCGACCCATTCGGACTTATTCCTGTTACTCTTGGACATGAGGGAACAGGCGAAATCGTTGCTCTCGGTAAAAACGTAAAGGCTGATACAGCAGGCAATCCTATTAAGGTTGGCGATAAAATCGTTACATCAGTTATCAGCTGCGGCGAATGCTTTGTTTGCCGTAACAAGCCTGCAAACACTAACCTTTGCGATAAGCAAGGCGTATTCGGACTTATTCCGCACAGCGACGCAAATCCACTTACAGGTTGGTTTGCAACACACCTTCTTATTAGCGGTAAGGGCTCAACATATTTTGTAGTAAATGACCTTGACCTTAAAGAAAGAATGTTACTTGAGCTTGCATGCGTATGCGTTCACGCATTAAAGAGAGCAAATACCACAGGTCTTATTAACTTTAACTCAAAGGTTTTAGTTCAAGGTCTTGGTCCTGTTGGTCTTGTTATGATTAGCGTGCTTCGTGCAGCAGGTGTAAACCATATCGTAGCTATTGACGGTACTCCAATGAGACTTGAAATGGCTAAGAAGCTTGGCGCAAAAACAGTTATCAGCTTTAAGGAAATGACCTCACTTGAGGATAGAGTTAACCTTGTTAAGAGCGTATGCAACGGCGTTGGCGTTGACTTTGCTTTCCAATGCACAGGCGCACCTATGGCGGCTAAGGATATTTACGAATATATCCGTCGTGGCGGCGGTATGTGTGAAATGGGCTTCTTTGTAAACAACGGAGAATACACAATCAACCCACACTTCGCTATGTGTAACAAGGAAATCAATGTTGTTGGCTCATGGGATTATAGCGCAGATGATTACCCAACAACAATGGCATTCCTTCGCCAGGCAAGAGAAATGAATATTCCTATTAAGGACCTAATTACTCACACATTCCCACTTGACCAGCTCAATGAGGCTATGGAAGTGAACGTATCACAGCAAGGCATTAAGATTTGCTACGTGAATGACTAAAGGAGTTTATTATGGCTCTTGGAATGATTGAGGTTTATGGCTTCGCTACCGCAATAGTAGTTGCTGACGCTATGGCTAAGGCGGCTGACGTTAAGGTAGTTGCCATTGATAAAAACAAGCCGGCAGGCGGCGACTCTGCAAGAGTGCCACTTGTTATGGCAATTAAAATTGAAGGCTCTGCCGCTGCGGTTGACGCTGCTATGTTAGCAGGTAAATCAGAGGCAGAAAAGCGTGAATTGTACATCACTCATAAGGTGATTGCAAGACAAAGCCCAGACATTGAGTGGTTCGCTCAATTATCAGCCTTGGGCAAGGATAAATTAAGATAAATAATTTAAAAGGAGAATAAAACAATGATGGAAGCATTAGGAATGGTAGAAACAAGAGGCTTAGTAGCTGCAATCGAAGCTGCTGATGCAATGGTAAAGGCTGCAAACGTAGTTCTTATCGGTAGCGAAAAGATCGGTAGCGGTCTTGTAAGCGTTATGGTTCGTGGC
>JAZQWM010000083.1:0-1727 GCA_045632345.1 Eubacteriales bacterium
TCGCGTTTCCTTCGACCAAAACGTGGTGGTGCAGGGCATACAGATTTTTGCACCAAGCAATAATGCGGAATATGTAATAACACAAAAGAGTGGCGCACAGGCTGTCATTGAGCTGTCTGTTGCCGTTGATGCCGCACTTTCATTAACAAGCCGAAATCCTGTCGAAAACAGGGTGATAGTGCAGGCATTACAAGGCAAGCAAAACACACTAACATTCGATAGTGAGCCAATGTACGGAAGCCAAAACCCCGTTACATCAGACGGAATTTGGAGAATGAACGAGAGTACACGGGACGAGTTAAGGCAGGCAATTGAGAACATAGCCATTCCTAACATCTATTACGAAAGCAACTTTAGTTTAGCGCTTGGCACTGTATTGACAACACCGTCAATCAAGGCAAATGATATTATTATCATAACAGCCAAAGGCACACCTGACCTTGTTGTATTTAACGCAAACGGACAGGCAGGAGCAGGCGCAACTGTTATAACAGAGGAGCAAATTTATAACGGCACGGTACCGACACCGCAAGCAGGCGACAGATTTATAGTAGCCAATACAGGGCTTGGTGTTATTTGCCTTGAAAGCGGTATCGTAGAGCCTAATATTGTAATTGATAATGCATTATCAGCAACAAGTGAAAACCCTGTGCAGAACAAGGTTATAACAGAGGCATTAGTCAACATAGAAACCGCACTTTCAACCTCTGGACAGTACAGAGTTATTAGAGATGTTACGCTTGCGGAAGACACACAATTTTTAGAGGTTACACAAGATACAGACGGAGTCAATTTAAATTTGAAGAAATTCTTTGTGCTACTGTTGGGAAAATGCGTAAATACCAGCGGAGGTGCGTTCAAGATAGATGGAAATGACGGTAGTCAATATTTTTGCTATCTGGGCACTACATTGAGTAACACAACTCAGAAAGGATTTTGGCTCTCAGCCGAGAGGTTGGAGATAGACGAGAAAGTGGATAACTTAACTATGTGGCGTTCTATGTATACAAAAACATCGTTAGGAAACTTTAAGCTTGACGATACATTTTACGCACAAGGACTTAGTGAAAATAATGCGGATATTAGGTCTGATTTTTCGGCGGTCGATATATCTAATACCATTAAAAAATTGCGAGTAGGTTACCACACCGATGCAAATGCTTTAACCGCTGGAACAAGAATTTTAGTGTTAGGAGTTGATAATGAGTGAAAAAATGTCTGAACGGAAAATATGTTGAAATCACAGAAGCAGAGCAAGAGGAAGCAAGAAAAAGCGCACCCGTAATTCCATACAAGGACAGGGTGATAAACAGAATAAGGGAAAAGTACTCCTTGGATGACGAAATTGCTATTCTAAGACAGAGGGACACAAAAGCGGAGGAGTATAAAGTCTATAATGATTTTGTAGAAATGATTAAGGCAGAGGAAAAGTCAAAAGGAGATACGAAATGAATATTGAACTAACAGCGCATAATCTTGTAGGCTTGGATTTGAAAGAAATCCTATTGCCCGAACAGGAATTGAAGCTCAAATTCAGCTCGTCATTATATAACCTTGATGTGTTATTAGTGACCGTTAAAAATGGTGAAAAAAAGGTTAAAAAGAAGCTTGTTTTCCCATTTGAAATTGACATTAGCGAGCTTCTTTTTGCAGGAACTATTGAGGCGGAAATTTCCTTGATTTCCAACAATGAAGCCGTTAAGACTTGGAGATTGCAACCCTTGCAT